>JAWKRB010000035.1:0-80808 GCA_041389885.1 Polyangiales bacterium
AATCTGACGTCGCGTTCTTCGCGGAGCGTTGATGCGCGAGGCCCTGCCGGTGCTGTCGGTGACAGCGCTCGACGCGCTCGCGGAGGCGGCGGAGCGGGGCGCGCTGGTGGCGCCCTTCGGTGCGTTGCAGATCGGGCGTCTCGTTCCCGTGGCCGAGCGAGCGGACGCCGTTCGGCTCATGGAAGCGCTCCACGCCTCGGGCATCGCGGCGGGCACGCTCGCGGTGGCGCTCCGTCTCGCGGAACAGGCGCGGCGAGCGGGCGAGGAGAGACCCCAGCCGTCGCTCGTCTGGTCTGACCTCGACATCGCGGGCTCGCGTGACACCGCCGTTGTCTGCAACGAGCTCTTTCGAAGCGCGTGCGAGTCTGTGCTCGTCTCGACCTTCAACCTCGGACACAAGGCGAGCGATGGCGGCGAGCCCGGCAACCCCGTACTGCGCCCGCTCGCGAAGCGCATGTCCGAGGTCCCGGACCTGAGCGTGCGCCTCTTCGTGAACCTGCGTCGCCTCGATGCGATGGTGCACGCGTCGGCGCGTGAGGTCGAAGACGCCTTCGTCCGTTGGTTTCGTAGAGATGTCTGGCCCTGGGAGGTCGTGCCCGAGGTCTACTACGACCCCCGTTCCCTGGAGCCGCAGGGTGAACTTACTGCGTGCCTCCATGCCAAGTGCGTCGCCGTAGACGATCAGCGCGCGTTCGTCACCTCGGCCAACCTGACCGAGGCTGCGCACGGCCGGAACATCGAGGCGGGCGCCCTCTTGATCGATCCAAGGTTCGCGAGGAGCCTGCGGATCCAGTTCGAGAGCCTCATCAACCGCGGCTATGTGCGACGCCTCAGCCGCGGCTTGATTTCTTGAAGCAGCGTCGCGCGTCCCTTCACTCCAGACCTCAGCGATCTGCACCTCCAGACTCGTCGCCGCGGACGTCGAGGGCGGCGTGTCGGTTGAGTGCGCGCGAGGCCCAGCTTGAAGCGCAATGCCACCGGGGCGTCGTTCATGGTGCGCGGCGGGGGAGACCTTCGAGAGGTCCCGGTGCCCGACTGATCAGCCCGGCGGGAGCTTCTTGTCGCGCCGCGGGCCGCGCCAGAGCCACGCGGTGATGGCGAGGAGCACGAAGCCCAGGGCGATGCCCGCCCAGCCGTTGACCAGCGAGACCGCCACGGCCGCGAGCGCCGCGCCGATCGTCAGCGCCACCGCGTCGGACCAGCTCACCCGGTCCTTCGCCGCGAGGTGCTCCCGGAGCTCTTCGAGCTGCCTGCGCCACGCGGCGTTCGACGGGTCGCGCGCGAGGGCGCGGGAGAGCACCTCGGCGGCCTCCTGCGCGGCGCCGCGCTCCCGAAGGATGGCCACGAGGTTCGTCGTCGCCGAATTCAGCCCCGGCTTGAGCCGCAGGGCCTGCCGGGTGGCCTCCTCGGCCTGCGCGAGGTCCTTCTTCTCGAGGGCCGCGTAGCCGAGGTTCGCCCACGCCGCGAAGTTGTTGGGGTCGAGCCGAATGGCCTCGCGCGCGACGCCGATGGCCTCGTCGTACTTCTTCGCCTCGGTGAGGATCCACGTGAGACGCCCGAAGGCCGACGGGCTCTCGGGCTCCAGCGCGACGTAGCGCCGCGCGGCGGCCTCGGCCTTGTCGAGCTCCCGCAGCAGCCCGTACACCCTCGCCGCGATCTCGAGGACAACGCCATCGTCCGGCGTCATCGAAGGCGCGCGCTCGATGCCCTCGCGGGCCAGCTCGGGCTCCTTCGCCTCGGCCTGCGCGAGGGCGAGGCGAAGCGTGGTAGCGAAGCCGAACTGGGGCCTCCGCGACGGCCTCGCCGAGGAGCGCGCGGCGTCGGCGTGCCGACCCAGGCACTGCAGCGAGGAAGCCCACGAGGTAGTGCGCGTAGCCCCGGCGGGGCGACGCGGCGACGCAGGCCTCGGCGGCCTCGAGGGCCTGGGGATAGTCCCCGGCGCCGAGGTAGGCGCGCGCGAGGAGCACGTACGCGTCGTCGTCGCGGGGGTTGGCCGAGAGCGCCGACTTCGCCTCGCGCTCGGCGACCTGAAACCGCCCGAGGTCGAGCGCGACCTGGGCCCTACGTCGGTGACGCTCTGCGATGTCTCGGGGCTCCATGCGATCACCCGTTGAGTCGATGCCGACGCATGTAGTCGGCGATGTCGTCGTACTGCCCCGCCTCGTTGGCGTACTGGGCGTAATTCTTCGCGGCGCTGAACCACTCGCGGGTCGTGGGCTTGATGCGCGCGCGGGCGCCGTCGAGAAAGGCCATGGTGATCGGCTCTACCACACCCGTCTTCATGCTCCGCTCGATGGCGAGCTCGGTGGCGTACTCGATGAGGTGCTCGAGGTCGGCGCCGCTCCACGACTCGGTGAGGCCCGCGAGGCGCTCCAGGTCGAGGCCCTCGGCGACGGGCTTGCCCCGCAGCTTGAGCGCGAGGATCTGCGCCCGCGCGGGGGTGTCGGGGGGCGGCACGAAGAGCACCTGGTCGAAGCGGCCGGGGCGGCGAAAGGCCGAGTCGAGGTCCCAGGGGGTGTTGGTGGCGCCGATGACCAGCACGCGGTCGTTGCGGTTGTTGAACGAGTCGAGCTCCGAGAGAAACTGCGTGATCACCCCGCGCATGCCGCCCGACACGAGCTTGGCGCGCTGCATCCCGAGGGTGTCGACCTCGTCGAAGAAGAGCACGGTGGGCGCGCGCCGCCGCGCCTCTTCAAAGACCGCGTGGAGCTGGCGCTCGGAGTTGCCGATCCACATGTCGAGCACCTCGTGCAGCCCCACGGCCATGAAGTGCGCGCCGCACTCCCCCGCGGTCGCCCGCGCGAGAAAGGTCTTGCCGCACCCCGGCGGACCATAGAACAGCACACCGCCACCCACGCGCTTGCCGTAGGCCTTGAACAGCTCCGGGCGCTGAAAGGGGTGCACGATGCGCATGCGAATGCGCTCCTTGAGCTCGTCGAGGCCGCCGACGGTCGAGAAGTCGACCTTCGCCTCGGGCTCGGAGGCCTCGTCGTCGTCGGGCTCCGCGTCGGCCTCGCGCTTGCCGAGCGCGTCCCACAGCGCGGTGTCGGAGAGGCTCGGGTCGAGGGCCACGGCGCGCTCGTAGTCCTTGCGCGCCTCGCGGTGCTCACGGCGGCGCTCGCGCACCTTCGCGCGGAGCAGCAGGCCCAGGGCGTGCCCCGGCGCGCGGCTCACGAGGCGGTCGACGCGCGCGAAGGCGCCCTCGACGTCTTGCAGCGCGAGCAGACACCGCGTCGCGCCGAGGAGCGCCTCGTCGCCGTGCGCGGCGTCGCCCTCGACGCGGTCGAAGTGCTCGAGGGCGGCGCGAAACTGCCCGGCCTTCTCCAACGCCGCCGCGACGTGCACGCGCAGCGGCGCGTTGTCGGGCGAGGCCGCGAGGGCGTCGAGGAGGAGCTTGAGCGACGGGTCCAGAGGGCGGTCCTGCATCGTGGCGGCGGAGTGTACCCCGCGACCGGCGATCGTGCCGGGGACTCGGCGCACCCTTTCGTCGAGGGGCCTCGCGCTGGTAGCCTGCGCCCGCCATGCACCACCTGACGCGACGCGAGCTCCTCCAGGCCGCGGCGGCGGCGACCCTGAGCGGGTCCCTCGGCTGCAAGAAGTCCAGCAACGGGATCACCATCGGTCTCTACCTGTCGCTCACCGGCGACAAGGCCGATTTCGGGATCTCGACCCGCAACGGGATCAACATCGCCCTCGACGAGCTCAACGCCGCCGGCGGCGTGCTCGGGCAGCGGGTGCGGGTCGTGGCCGAAGACACCCGCGGCGACTCGAACGAGGCCGCGAGCGCCGTGACCCGGCTCATCGACCGCGAGCGCGTCTGCGGGATCATCGGCGAGGTCGCCAGCACCCTCTCCCTCGCGGGCGGGCGCATCTGCCAGCGCCGGGGCATCCCCATGATCTCGCCGTCGAGCACGAACCCCGCGGTGACGCAGATCGGCGACTGCGTGTTTCGCGTGTGCTTCCTCGACCCCTTTCAGGGCGAGGTCATGGCCCGCTTCGCGAAGAACTCCCTGCACGTCAGCCGCGTCGCGATCTTCAAGGACCAGGGCTCGGCCTACTCCACGGGCCTCGCCGACGCGTTTCGCACAGCCTTCACCGCGCTGGGCGGGCAGGTGGTCGACACCCAGTCGTACCGCGAGACCGACACGCACTTCAGCGCGCAGATCTCGTCGATGCTCTCGCACCAGCCCGAGGCGCTCTTCGTGCCCGGCTACTACGCCCAGCTCGCGCTCATCGCGCGCGAGGTGCGCGGCGCGGGCTTTCAGGGGCGCATGCTCGGCGGCGACGGCTGGAGCTCGAACACGCTCACGCAGAACGACGACGACAAGCTCGTGGGCGACTTCTACTCCGAGGGCTTCGCCCCCGAGGGCGCGACGACGCCGGTGGCGCAGCGCTTCGTGCAGAAGTACCGGGAGAAGTACCGCATCGAGCCCAACGGCCTCGCGGCGCTGGGCTACGACGCCGCGCTGGTGATGTTCGACTCGATCCGCCGCGCGGGCTCGGCCGACCCCGCGCAGATCAAGCGCGCCATCGCCGCCACCCGCGGCGTCAACGGCGCCACGGGGACCATCTCGCTCAACGCCCAGCGCGACGCGGTGAAGAGCGCGGTCATCCTCGAAGTGCGCGAGAACAGCGTGCGCTACCGCGAGACGGTGAACCCGACGTGAGCGAGGCCGCCGCGACGCCCTCCCGCAAGCGCTTTCTCCCGGTGCTCGTGGCCGTCCTCGGTGCGTACCCCGCGGCGCTGGTGCTCCAGGGCGCCGCGCGGGCGCCGAGCGCCTTCGCGAAGAACGTGCTCGAGGGCGTCTCTCTGGGAGGGGTCTACGCGCTCATCGCCCTGGGCTACACGATGGTCTACGGCGTGCTCGGGCTGATCAACTTCGCCCACAGCGACGTGTTCATGATGGGCGCCTACGTGGGCCTCTTCACGGCCTCGGCGCTGGGCTTCGCGTCGAACTACTCCGGGCCCTCGTCGCCGGTGGTGACCCTGGTGTGCATCTCCTGCGCGATGGTGGCCTGCGCCTCGCTCGGGATGCTGATCGAGCGCCTGGTCTACCGCCCCATCCGCAAGGCGCCGAAGCTCACGCCGCTGGTGACGGCCATCGGCGTCTCGATGCTCCTGCAGAACGTGGCGATGCTCGCGTTCACCGCGACGCCCCGGGGCTTTCCGCCGGTGCTGCGGGCGTCGAACGTGAGCCTCGGCGGCGTCGAGATCACCACCGTGAAGCTCATCGACCTCGCCACGGCGGTCACGCTGATGATCGGGCTCACGGTGCTCGTGCGGCGCACCCGCGTGGGCCGCGCGATGCGGGCGATCTCGACGAACATCGAGGCCGCGCGGCTCATGGGCGTGCCCATCAACCGGGTCATCGCGATCACCTTCGGCCTGGGCTCGGCCCTCGCCGGCGCCGGGGGGATCCTCTTCGGCCTCGATCAGCCCCGGGTCGACCCGTACATCGGCATCCAGCCCGGCCTGAAGGCCTTCGTCGCGGCGGTGCTCGGCGGGATCGGGAACATCCCCGGCGCCATGCTCGGCGGCCTGCTCATCGGCGTGGTCGAGCAGCTCGCGGCGGCGTACCTCTCCAGCTCCTTCGCGCCGGCGATCGTGTTCTCGATCCTGGTGGTGGTGCTCCTCGTGCGGCCGCAGGGTCTTCTGGGCAAGGTCACCCGCGAGAAGGTGTAGAACGCCGCACCCCCCATGGCCCTGACCGCCACCGTCTACCACCTGCGCGTCGAGCTCTCGGACATCGACCGTGATGTCTACGAGTCCCTCGACCTGCGCGTCGCGCGGCACCCGTCGGAGACGATGCGCTTTCTGCTCCTGCGCGTGCTCGCGTACTGCCTCTGCTACGAGGAGGGCATCGCGTTCTCGAAGGGCCTCGCGGTCACCGACGAGCCCGCGGTCTGGACCCGCCTCGGCGACGGCCGCGTCACCCGCTGGATCGACATCGGCCGCCCCTCCATCGAGCGCCTGCACAAGGCCCGCAAGCTCACCGAGCGCGTCTCGGTGTTCACCGCCGACCCGCCCGACTTTCTCCGCCGCGAGGCGCAGGGCGCGAAGCTGCATCGCGGCGACGACATCGAGGTGTGCACCGTCGACCCCGCGCTGCTCGCGGCGCTGGAGGAGAAGATCGACCGCAAGACCGCCCTCACGGTGGTGCGCACCGAGGGAACGCTCTACGTCACCGTCGACGGCGTCAGCCACGAGGGCGCGATCACCCGCAGCCCCCTCGTCGACGTCTGAACCCCCAGCACCCAAGGAGCTTCGCCCCCCAATGGACCTCTCCGCCCTCGTCTCGAACGTGAAGCAACAGGCGCTCGGATCGATCGAGCAGTACGTCTTCGACCAGGCCACCTCGCAGAACCTCGTCGACTCGGTGCTCAAGGGCCTCGTCGAGGCCGCGGTGGACCGTGTGCAGGTCGAGGTCCCGATGCTGGGGAGCGTCGGCGGCGCCCTCGGCGGGCTGCTGGGCTCGGTCTTCGGCGCGGCGCAGTCGCTGGGCCTCGACGCGCAGATCGCGACGCTGCTGCGCGAGCAGGGCGTCGACGCCGAGGTGAAGCGCCGGGTGATCGCGGGGCTCGTGCGCTACCTCGAAGAGAACGGCGAGCGGCTCATGGGCGTGGCCTTCGACGCCCTCGTCGCGAAGCTCGCTCCCCGCGGCAGCTGAGGCGGAGGCGCTCGGAGACTCAGGGCGCGTCGAACACGTCCTCGGGCGCGAGGGCGCGGGCCGCGCGGGTGATCCAGCGGTCGAGCGTCGCGGGGTCTTCGCAGGCGTCGATGCGCGCGATGTCGCTGTCGCGCAACGAGATCTGGCGCGTCTCGCAGAGCATGCGCAGCACGTGTCGACGGGCGCGGGCCTCTCCGCGGGCCTCTCCGCGGGCCTCTCCGCGGGCCTCTCCGCGGGCCTCTCCGCGGGCCTCTCCGCGGGCCTCTCCCTGTCGCTGCGCGTCGTCGAGGAGTCGACGAAGTTCGGGCTCGCCTCCCGCGAGCAAGCCGCGCGTCGCCGCGGCGCCGAGGGCCCCCGCGCGCAGGAGCGCGTCGACGGGGAGCGGGGCGACGAGGCAGCGGTCTTCGATGGCGCCGCCCGCGGGCAGCGGCACCCAGTCGCCGTCCTTGAACTCCGAGACGACGTCCTTGCGGGTGAAGACCGCGAAGACCCGGCGCACGCCGCGCGCAGAGAGCTCTTCGGCCTTGGCCGTCACCTCCGAGAGCCGCTGGGTGTTCACCACCTCGAAGGAGAGCTCTTCGAGGTAGCGATGCCCCGTCGCGGGATCGATCCCTTCGCGCCGCACGCTGGTGTCGCTGGCGAAGTCGCCGTCGTCGGCCACGCGCGTGAGCAGGTCGGTGGAGCCCACATATCCTGGCCGAAGGTGAGTCCCCAGGGCGACGTCGAGGCGAAAGTGCGGATCGCCGTGCTCGGGCAGCGAAGGCGCGGCGTAGAGCGTCTGCCCGCGCAGCACCTCGTCGCGCGTGGTCTCGGGCGTCACGAGGTGGTCGTCGACCGCGGGGCACGACGCACGCGCGCTGCGGCCGGAGGGGTCGCGCCCGCCGGGGCGGGTGCCGCGAGGGTCCATGGTCGAGAGGGTGGCACGGTCCGCTCGCGCGGTCACGGCGCGCGCAGGTCTGGCGCCCTCGCGAAACCGCCGCCCGACCCGCCGCGCACGCGCATCATGGAGGTCAAGGCGTAGTCGAAGGAAGGGTGGGCCGAGTGGTTCGACACACGCGGGAAGCGGCAACTCGGCGCCCCGCTCGACGCGAGACAGCAGAAGGCAGCCAAGAAGATCGACGACCTGATCAGCCAGCTTGAGGCGGCAAAGGCCGGGACCACGCCGGGAGAGGCGCCCGTGCTTGCAGTCTCGTCGGCCCTCCAGGCTTCGCCGACGATGAAGCTCTTGCGCGCAACCCTGAGGGCCAAGAAGGTGCACGTGGACATCGTCTACATGACAGAGAATGACATCGTCGGGACTGATCGGCGGTTGAGGGGCGACTTAGGGTTGGTTGGCACATGAGCGACCCCACATCGAGCCCTGTTACCGCACTCCTTGCCCCAGTCCCCACGGAGGTCCTTGCGTCGCTCACGAAGCGGGATCGCCACTTCGCCAACGACGAGGTGATCACCGGGACGGGTACATACAACGCGCTCGCGAGCCACGAGCCCGGACCGTCGCACGACGACGATGGACCCGAGGTGAGCGCAGCGCTCGCGCTCTCCCGCGAGGCCGCTGCGCCGGTCTACGTCGTCTCGTTCGACTGGGACTATCCTCGAATCACCCGGTGCCGCGCAGGCGTCGTTGAGGACGACGACGATGAGAACCCGCGGGACCTCGTACGCAAGCTTGGGCTTGGTGCGATGCTGCCGCCCGTCCTGCCCGACCCGCGCGCCTTCATGTTCGTCGAGGGCGCGACGACTGCGGAGATCGTGGGCGCCACCGGAGGGGACAGCGCCCCTCTTCGTGAGACGCTGCGCCTTGAGTCCCGCGGCGGTGGAGTCCTCGGCTGGATCGAGCGAAAGAGCCTCGACCTCATCCCGAGCATCGTCTCTGCGCAGCTCGGCAGGCGCGTCTACCTTTCGTTGGAAGACGCCGAGAGCTTTGCGGTTCTCGTGATCGAGAACGGCGAAGAGGTTGGGACCTTCGAGACTCCACGGACTGTGTTTTCTCAGGGGAGCGACCCGGTCGACTCCATCCTCGGCGAGACGACCCGCGAAGGCATCCTGCGCGCGATGGGCGTTGACGACTCGATGAACCCGCAGCGCTGACCCACGCGCCTGAGTTCCCCTCCTGCACCGTCTAGCCTCCCGCCCCATCCTCCGCACACCGTTGGGGCGTGCGCGTGTACCGCCGCGACTTCGCTGGCCCCACCCGAGGCGTCCGACCGACGCCGCAGGGAGGTCTTTGCGTCGAAGCCGCCGTGGCCCGCGTGGGCGTGCTGGATTAATCCGACGGCACCCGCTCCTGGCGGGAGTACCGCCCCGCCGAAGAGGTCTTCGCCGAGGATTCTCTCGCGACGCCGCGCGGGGCCACGGTCACCAACGACCACCCCGAGAAGCTGGTCACGCCCGAGACCTACAAGGCCGTCGCGTGCGGCAACGCCGAGGGCGCGCCGCGCCGCGACGGGGGCCTCGTCGTCGCCGACCTGAGGGTCCAGGACGCCGCGCTCGGTCGCCTCGTGCTCGCGGGCGAGCGCCGCGGGGTGCGCTGCGGATGCACCTGCGAGGCGCGCTCTATCCGCCGCGCGCGAGGCGCTCGAGCTCCCGCGCGAAGCCGCGCTCGAAGACCCCGTCGACGCGGATCGAGTAGCGAAAGAACGGGTCTGCCAGCACGCCGTGGTAGTCCATGTCGTTGAACCAATAGACGGGGCGGTCGACGACCAGGGGCTCGGCGTCGGGATCGTTCTGCAGGTAGAAGCGCTTGCCCGGCCGCGGCGCGAAGCTGATCGACTGCGCGAGCTCGAGGGCCTCGCCGGGCTCGCTGTCGCGGTGCAGCGGCGCGTGGTCGTGGGGACCGACGCCGAAGAGCACGCAGCGGCCGACCTCGGTGAAGGGCAGCGCGCGCACGAACGCGCAGGTCACGGGCAGGCGCTCCAGGGCGTCGTCGCTGAACGACTTCCCCTCCCCCGAGTGCTTGTCCTCCCAGCGGTCGTTGGCGATGAGGTGCAGGCACCAGCGCCACGGGAAGTACACCCCGTGCCGCACCTCGAGCCACCGCTGCTGCGCGCGGGTGAAGGGGTGATCGGTCTCGTCGCCGAAGTCGTCTCTCGAAGCGCTCTCGAGGCCGCAATCACCGAGCGCGACGAAGTCGGCGAACTCGGCGTCGCTCATGGCGCGCAGCGCGTCCCTCGCGTCGCGTCGCCCGTCGCCCAGCACCCACGGCGCGACCACGCCCATGGATTTCAGCGTCGCGCCGGTGCCGTCGCAGTCCATCTGCGCGAGGGCGAGGGAGACCTCGCGGTCGATCTCCGCGAAGCGCGACGTGTCGACGAGGGAGGTGAGGTCGAGAAAGGGCCGGCCGAAGATTCCGTGGAGCTTCATCGCGTCTCTCCCGCGGCGTCGAGCATCGCCGTCGCGAGCCATTGATCGAAGGCGCGCACGCCGTCTTCGCTCTCGCAGTACCGCCCCGCCTCCCGCGCCGCGGGGAGCGCGCGCTGCTGCGCCTCGCAGACGGAGCGGTCCTCGGCGTTGACGCGGTCCCAGAAGGCGTAGACCTCGTCGAGCCCCTGGTCGTCGCGGGTCTCGGCGTGCACCCACACCTCGGCGACGACGCGGGTGAGGTCGACGCGCATCGGGTGCAGGCGGTAGGTGAGCAGGTAGTCGGGCTGCAGACTCGTGAGGAGGTTGGGCGCGAGCCACGCGTCGTGCACCCGCGCGCCCAGCGAGGCCGGCGCGACGCGACGCCTCCCGCGGAGCTCGCCCGTGGTGCTCACGGTCTCCACGCCGGGGCGAAGGTCCATCACGCCGCCGAGCCAGCCGTCGCCGCCGGTCACGCTGCGCGAGTCGGCCCACGGCGTGAGCGCCTCGAGCCACGGGTGCACCGACGGAAAGTGATGCGACTCTTGAAAGTTCTGCACCAGGAGCTTCCAGTTCGCCGACGCGTCCCAGCTCACCCGGCGCGCGCGGCGCAGGGCGCTCGTCGAGAGCGCCGAGAGCCAGGGCACGCGCGACCAGATCCCTTGCGCCGCAACGCCTTCGAACGCACGAAGGGCCACGCCCTCGCCCGCGAGCGAGCCCGCGCGGAGGCTGCGCTCGCCGGCGCCGCAGGGCGACGCGAGGGCGCCGTCGAGGCCGTAGCGCCAGCGGTGGTAGGGGCACTCAAGGGTGAGCGCGGTGAGCTCGCCGCGGTCCCCGTCGAGCAGGGGCATGGCCCGGTGCAGGCACACGTCGCGCAAGAGCGCGCGCTCCATCGAGGCGTCGCAGAGCACCACGAGGCGGTCGTCGCCGAGGGGCGCGCGCACCCACTCGCCGGGGCGCGTCGCGTCGGCCGCGCTCGCCGCGAAGAAGCCCGGCGCGAAGAGCGCGCGGCGCTCCCACGCGAGCACCGCCGGGTCGGTGAAGGCCGCCGGGGGGAGCCCCCGCGCCTCGCCCGCAGGCGCCAGCACCGCGCGCAACGCGCTGGGAGACAAGGGGATCAAAACCACGTCTCCCACACGCCGTCGTCGACCTCGACGCCGTGGAGGGTCAGCGACACGCGGTCGAGGTCGCCGTCGAAGGGCTCGATGCGGTGCAGCCGGTACGACGAGAAGAGCGCGAGGTCGCCGGGCGCGTAGCGCAGGGTCTGCGCGCGCGCGGCGAGGGCGGCGCGGGAGGGCTCGTCGCGGCCGTCCCAGAGGGCGTCCCAGAGGGTGAGGGCCGCCCCGTCGGCGCCGGGTTGGAGCATGAGCACGAGGCTCGCGGCGCGGCGACGTCGGGCGAGGTGCAGCGGCGCGACGCCCTCGACGTCCCAGTGCGCCACGCCGCCCTCCCGCGCGACCTTCGACCCCGCGGGGAACACATGCACCCCCGCGCCGCAGAAGCCTCGCCGGGCCCTCGCCGCGCCGCCGACGGCCTCGGCGAAGAGCGCGCGCACGCGGGCCTGCACTCCGGGGAGCACGGCCTCGACGGTCGCGTCGGCCTCGCGCACGCGGGCGAAGTACTCCCCCGCGCGTCCGGTCTCGAGGTGCGTGTAGAACGCGCGGCCGAGGGTGAACTGCTCGCCGCCGAAATCTTCGGTCCACGCGTCGCGCGCGGAGAGCACGCGGGCGGTGAGCTCGGCGCACTCGTGCGCGCTCCAGGCCCGCGGGCGCACCGCCGCGAGCGCGCGCTCCCAGCGGGGCGCGAGGGCGTCGACGGAGTCGACCCGGCAGAGGTCGCGTGGGGGGTCAGCGCGCATCGAGACGCGCCACGGGTAGCACAGCGGGGCCGCGCGAATCACTCGGCCTGAAAGCCGACCTTCGCGTGGGTGCCGTCGCAGTAGGGCTTGTTCGCCGACTGTCCGCAGCGGCAGAGCGCCGCGCGGGTGACGCGGTTCACCGTGCGCCCGGTGCCGCTCAAGACCTCGAGGTTGCCCTCGACGAGGAGCGGACCGTTCTTCATCGGCCGCAGCTTGAGCAGCCCGTCCCGGGACGCGAGGGGCGTCGAGGGCTGCGCGCCGGGCTCGCCCGTGGCGACGAAGCCCGCGGCGGTGTGGCTGCCGTCGCAGAAGGGCTTGTTCGCCGACGCGCCGCAGCGGCAGAGGGTCGCGCGCAGGAGCCGCTGGGCGCCGTCCGCGCTCTGGAGCTCGACGTCGCCGTGCACCGCGACGGGTCCGTTCTCGCGCACCCTCGCGAGGTTCACCCGCGGGGCGGTCTCGGGCGCGCCGCCGTCGAGGGGCTCGTAGGTGATCGCGCCCGACGGGCAGCTGTGGGCCAGCTCGGCGATCTCTTCGGCCGTCGCGTGCTCGGGGTGGAGCCACTCGCCCTCCACGTTCGGCACGAACACGTCGGGGCGAGAGAGCACGCAGTGCCGCGCGTGGATGCAGCGCTTGCCCTCGAAGCGCAGCAGCACCTTGTTGCCAGGGACCTCTTCGATGTCGTTCGCCATGGGAGGGAGTGTACGCGAGGGTCGCGCCGCGGTGGGGGGAGGCGACGCGCGCGGCCTCCCGCGCGATGCGCTGGGAGGCCGCCGTCACGACGAGGGCGAGCTCAGGGGACGCGGACGCAGGGGCCGCTGACGCCGGGGGCGGCGGGCTCGCGGTCGAGGCAGGCGAGGGCCGAGAGGCGGGTGTTGCCCGACCCCGTGGGCGTGCCGATGGCGAAGACCGTCATCGACATGCCGCGGGCGACCGGCGCGGGGAGGTTGAAGGGAGAGAGCGTGAGCACCGGCGTGGTCGAGCCCGTGGGGCGCACCTGCACGACGCCGCCGGAGATCGGCGCGGTGCTGAAGTACCCGTTGGGGTCCATGCCAGGCGCCGCGCCCAGGGAGCCGAAGACGGTGTTCGAGAAGACGGCGGTGAAGTTGCCGCCGCTCACGAGGCCCACGTCCACCGCGGGGGCGCCGGGGCTGAGGTGGATGAAGCGCAGGTTGGCGCGTCCCAGCGCGGGGCGGTCGTTGCCGTCGACGAAGGCGCGGAGGCCGAAGGCGGTGGCGCCCGACCCCGCGAGGAGGCCCGAGGCGGCGACGGTGGCGCGGGTGCCCGCGGTGAGGTTCGGCAGCGCCACGTCGGGGAGGCCCGCCAGGGCGGTGTCGCAGTTGGTGCTGCCGGGCGCCACGATGCGCGCGGTGTACGCCCCCGGCGGGAGCGCCAGGTAGCGGGTCATCGTCGGAAAGCTGAACCCGCTCGAGACGCCGAGGCTGCGCAGCGTCGGGGTGACGCCGCTGAAGTTCGACGCGCTGGTCGCGCGGAGGCAGAAGTCCACCGCGGGGGCGTCGGGGGCGAGGTGACCGACGCGCACGAAGACCCGCGCGGGGAGCAGGGTGCAGGGCGTGAGGTCACCCATGGGGGCCCCCTCGGTGCACACCAGCGCCGAGAGCGGCACCTGGTCGCTGTTCAGGATGCCCACGGCGAAGATCGTCGCGCGCGCCCCGGCGGGGAGGGTCACGCCGTCGACCTGGAGGGGATAGCCCCCCGCCTGCGTCGCGACGCCCGCGACCCGCGCCGCGACCGACGCGCTGGTGAGCGGCGCGGCGTTCACGTAGTCCGACGCGGAGGGGAAGGCCACGGCGTTGAACACGCCCGTGAAGGCCGTGCCCGCGCCGGGGATGCCCACGTCCACCGCGGGGGTGCCGGGGGAGGCGTGCACGAAGCGCAGGCGCGCGTTCATCGGCGCGGTCGTGTCGTCGTCGACGATGGGCGTCAGGCGAAAGTCGTTCGCGGAGTTCGAGTCGGCGAAGAGCGTGCCCACCGCGGCCACGGTGGCGAAGGTGCCGCCAGAGAGCGCGGGCAGGGTCGTGTCGGGGAGCCCGCCGAGCGCGGAATCACAGTTCGTGCTGCCGGGCGCGACGAGGCGCACGGTGTACGCCCCCGCGGGGAGCGAGAGGTAGCGGGTGACCTGCGTGTACGCGAGGCCCGCCGTGAGCCCGAGGCCGCGGAGGGTGGGGGTCACGCCGGTCCACGTGGTGGCGCTGGCGGGGCGGGCGCAGAAGTCCACCGCGGGCGCGTCGGGCGACAGGTGCGCGACGCGCACGTTGATGGCAGGCGGAGGGTTCGTGAGCACCGCGCAGGACGTGAGGTTCGCGTTCGCCATCGACGCCTGACCGTCGGAGCACACGAGGGCCGAGAGGGGCGTCATGGTGTTCCCGAGGCGCCCGACGGCGAAGGCCGTGACGGTGGCGCCGAGGGGGATGCTGACGCCGTTGATCTGGAGCGGGTAGGCGCCGGCCTGGGTGTCCATGCCCGCGACGCGCGCGGCGAGGGACGCGTTGCTGATCGCGGTGGTGCTGGTGAAGCTGCTCATCGCCGCGTTGGGGAAGGCGACGTTGCTGAACAGCGCGGTGAACGCCGTGCCCGCGCCGGGGATGCCCAGGTCCACCGCGGGGGTGCCGGGGGAGGCGTGCACGAAGCGCACCTTGAGCTCGCTCATGCCCGCGGGGGCGTCTTCGAGCGTGGGGTTGAGGCGAAACGCCGTCGCGCCCATGTCACCGAGCACGCCCACCGCGCTCACCGTCGCCCGAGCGCCCGCGGGGAGCATCGGCAGCGTGGTGTCGGCCAGGCCCGCCAGCGCGGTGTCACAGTTGGCGCTGCCCGGCGCCACGATGCGCACGGTGTACGCACCCGCGGGGACCGACAGGTAGCGGGTCACCTGCGTGTACGCGAGCCCCGCGGTGCCGCCGAGGCCGTTGAGCGTGGGCGCCACGCCCGACCAGCTCGTCGCGCTCGCAGCGCGCAGGCAGAAGTCCACCGCCGGCGCGCCCGGAGAGAGATGCGCCACGCGCACGTCGATCGAGCCCACGGGGACGTCCGTCGCGGGGACGTCCGTCGCGGGGACGTCCGTCGCGGGGACGTCCGTCGCGGGGACGTCGGTCGCGGGCACGTCCGTCGCGGGCACGTCCATGGACGGCACGTCGGGACGGACGACGTCTTGACCCACCGGACGGTCTTCGGGCGTGACCACGTCGTCGCCCCCGGCGTCGGTCGACACGACGTCCGCGCCCGTCGAGGCGTCACCCGTCGCCGCGTCGGGCGTCGGCGTGACGCTCGCTTCATCTCCGCAGCCCACCGCGAAGGCGCCCAGCGCCAGCGCCGCGCCGAGGGTACCGACCCGAAGGCGCACCCGCTTCTTGATCCACTGTTCTGACATGAGTTCCTCCCTGGCAAGCGCCTCGTGCGTGACGAGACAACCGGGGCCTATGGGGCCCGACCTGCCTGGGATGCACCCAGAGCTGAACATGGTTCGATTATGGTTTGACTAATCTTTGTTCACCCCGGGATGGGGGCGAGGCTCGAGGCCGGGTGCTCAGCCCCGGAGCTTGCGAATCACCGCCGCGGCGAGCGCCTCGACCATCGCCGCGTCGGGCGCGCGACCGGCGAGGCCGAGGAGCTTCTCGACCTCGGCGCGGGGCAGCGGGGTGGCGCTCCCGGCGACGCGCGCGGCGAGGGTGATCTTCGCGGTGTGCTCGAGGATCTCCGTCTTCATCACGCCCTCGCGCGGATCGGCGCAGAGCACCACGCTCCCGTGCCGCGCGAGGATGAACGCGTCGCACTCCGCCAGGATCGGCGCGATCGACGCCGGCACGTCGCTGGTCGTAGGGGACGAGTACGGCACCGTCGGCACCCGCCCCATCGCGAAGAGGATCTCGGGCACCACGGGCTCGGCGAGGGAGACCCCGGCGACGGTGAGTCCGACCGCGCAGGGGGGGTGGGCGTGCACGATGCAGGCGACGTCGGACCTCGCGGCGTAGATGGCGAGGTGCATCTTGAGCTCGGTCGAGGGCTTGCCGGCGCCCACCGCGCGCCCGTCCAGGGTGGTCTTCACGAGGTCGTCGGGTCGCAACTCGCCCTTGTGGGCGCCCGAGGGCGTGCACACGAGGTAGCGCTCGCCCACCCGCGCCGAGAGGTTGCCGTCGGTGGGACCGATGAGCCCGCGCTCGTACAGCGACCGCCCGGCGTCACAGATCGCCCTCCGCACCATCGACTCGGATCGAAAGCTCATTCCGCGGCGGATCGTTAGCACGCCCGAGGCCCGCGCTGGAGGGCCGTCGCCCTGGGCGGCGCCTCGCCGACCCCCATCGCCCTCGGCATTCGCGATAAGCTGGACCGTATGATCCCTCCCCTGCCCCCCTCGGTCGTATCACGCTGGATGCTCGCGGTGTCGCTCGCCGCGATGGGCTGCGGGAGCTCGAGCGCCGTCACCGACGCGGGCACCCTGGCCGACGCCGATATGGTGGTCATCACCCCCCGCTGCGCGATGTCCTGCGAGCGCTTTCCCACCGCGTGCCGCGCCAGCTGCGCGCGGGGCTGCTCGAACTCCCCCGCCGCCTGCGCCACCCAGCTCACGGCGGTGGTCACGTGCATCGACGGACTGACCTCACCGACCTGCATGAACGACGAGCCCGACATCCGCCGTTGCGACTCGCAGGTCGCCGCGCTCGACAGCTGCGTCGGCTCGGCCTCGGCCGACGCCGCCGCGCCGTAGGCCCCCCTCCCTTCCCCCAGGCGCCTACCCGAGGGTGAGCGCCGTGGCGTCACCGACCCCTCACGCGCACGCGGCGCGGGCCTCCGTCGCTCAGCGGGGGCAGCGGTGGGCGGCGCGCACCCGAAACACCCCGAGGGGCGCGGCCTCGGGCGCGATCGGCTCGAAGAGCGACGGGCGCGAGAGCATCCACTCCAGCTCGCGCGGGTGCGGCGGCGACGTGACCACGTGGTCGACGCCCGCGGCGCGGAGCCGGGCGTACCACTGCGCCGGGTCGACGCGGGGCGCGAGGAGAGGCTCCGCGGCGAGGTCGATCACCGCGCCGTCGCGGGTGACCGGCACGTACACCACCTCGTTGCGAAGGCCCGGACCCATCAGCGGATAGCGAAAGATCCGGTGCCCCGGCGGCGCCCAGCCGAAGGCCGCCGCGGTGCGCCGCGCGCAGTCGCGCTCCAGGGCCTCTCCCGCGCGCCAGAACACGCGCATGGCGCCCCCCACGGGGTTGACCTCGAAGGCCCGCGCGCCTGGCGGGCCGCCCATCGACGCGACGATCGCGCCGCGGTGCCGAGCCCGCGCGGCGCGCACCGCGACGAAGCTCACCGAGGTGGCGAGCGCGAGCGACGCCAGGGTGAGCGCGGCGACGCGGAGGCGCAGCGCGGCGAGCACCAGCACCGCCGACCCGAGCGCCCAGGGCCCCGCCTGGAGCGCCGCCGCGGCCACCGCGGGCGAGGCCGCGCGCGACCACGACAGCGCCGCGCCGCTCAGCGCGAGGGCGACCCAGAGCGGACGCGACCGCGCGCCCCCGACCCGCGCGCCGAGCACCAGGAGCGTCGCGGGCAGCGGGAGAAAGAGCCGCGGCGAGAAGGGCAGAAAGGCCGTGCGCAGCTCGCGCGCCTCGTCGCGACCCAGCGCGGCCACTCCGGCGAGGGCGGCGCCCAGGGTGACCGCCGCGACCGCCCGGTCGCGCCCGCGCTCGCCCGCGCGCACGACGCTGAACGCGGCGAGGGGCGCGGCGACGAGCCACGCGACGCCCCAGCCCGGCGGGTCGAGGTCCATGCCGGGGAGGCCGAGGGTGAAGGCGCGCAGCGCCTCGACGAGCGAGGGCTCGCGCGCGCCGGGCGAGAAGCGCCCCGCGAGGAGCGCGGCGAGCTGCGGATTGCCCGGCAGCGCCGACCCCACCGAGAGGGGGTAGAGCGGCGAGCCCCGCGCCGCGAGCGAGCGCGCGAGCGTCGGCGCGGCGACGAGGGTCGCGCCCGCCAGCGAGAGCCACAAGCCCTTGCGCCCCAGGGACTTATCTCGTGTCATGGCCCACAGCCCGAGGGCGCCGAGGGCCGCCGCCGCGGGGAGGCCCGAGGGCTTGGCCTGGAGGTGCAGCGCCGCGGCGACGACGCAGAGCGCGCCGTGCACGCCGCGCTCGTCGCGGGTCGCGAGGCGGGCGTGGGAGGCCGCGAGGAGAAAGGTCGCGAGGGTCCAGACGTCGGCGTAGCCGGTCATCGCGACGGAGACCGCCGCGGGGAGCGTGACCACGGCGACGGCGACGAGGGGCGCGCGCTCGGCGGGGACGTCCCAGGCCCGCGCGAGGTCCCACGCCGCGAGCGCGACGGCGGCGAGGAGGGCCGCGCCGACGGTGGCGACGCAGAGGTCCTCGCCGGTGAGGGCGAGGCCGTGGGCCCAGAAGAGCTCGGCGCCGGTGGGGAAGAACTCGTAGTACCCCGCCGCGTCGGGCCAGTCCTCGGGCGCGTCGTGGCCGAGCTGCGCCCAGCGCGCCGCGCGGTAGAGATGGTAGGTCATCGAGTCGGGCGCGAGGCAGGGCGACACCGACGTGCGCAGCCAGCGCCAGCCCACCGCGAGCGCCGCGGGCAGCGCCGCGGCGAGGGTCACCCGCGAGGGCGCCGCGAGCCTCCACGCCGCGCCGGGGGGCAGCGCCCGCGCGAGGAGCGCGAGGGCCGCCGCGAGGGCCGCGCACCCGAGCGCCGAGAACGCGCCCGCGCCCAGCAGCGCGTGCGTGCCGAGGGTGACCGCCGCGGCCCCCAGCGTGACCGCCGCCGAGGCCCTCCCGGGTCCCTCGGGGACCAACGCGCAGGCCCCGCGCCACGCCGTGCGCGCGATCGCCGCGGCGAGGCAGAGGGCGATGAGTGCCCGGGCGAGGGCCTGGAGCGTGTCGAGGTGCATGACGCGCGAGGGGGCACTAGGGTATCTCTCTTCGGGTCACGCGCGGAGCACGATCCGCCCTTCCCATTCCCCGCGGCGGCGAACTAGCCTGCCGGTGCCTCGATGAACCCTACGGAGCGGCTGGCATGACGATCCCCGAGACCGTGCGCCTCACCGGGCGCATCCTCCAAGTGACCGAAGACCCCGAGCTCCTCGCTCGGCAGCTCCGCGGCGAAGACCTCCCCTGGGACCCCGAGCGCCCCCTCGTCGACAACATCTCCACCGACGAGCTCACGCCGGGGTGGGTCTGCTACTACTACGACGAGACCCTGGCGGAGTATTGCCTCATCGGCCTGCGCGGCAACGTGATCCAGCGCAACGACGTGCGCGGCGGCGGCTTCTCGGTGATCGTCTCGGGGCGCTCCAAGGGCTGCGGCTCGAGCCGCGAGACCGCCCCGTACTCCGAGCTCAAGAGCGGCGTGCGCCTGGTCATCGCGAAGAGCATCGAGAAGATCTACGGGCAGAACGCGCAGAACATCGGGCTGCTCACCAGCACCGACTTCGGGCTCATCCCGCGCATCGCCGCGGGCGAAGAGATCCCCCTCGACGAGTTCACCCGCGGCCTCGACCCGATCTCCGCCGACATCGTCCGCGCCGGGGGGCTCTTCGAGTACAGCAAGGCGCGGCTCCGCGGCGACCTCACGCCCCCGACGATCGCCACCCCCGCGCGCCCGATGACCCTCTGCGAGAAGATCATCGCGTCGCACGCGGTGGTCGACCTGGGCAACGACCGCGTGGGCGTGACCGCGGTGCGGCCCGGCGACGCGCTCTTCGTGCGGGCCGACGTGCGCTTCTCGCACGAGTACGTCACCCCCATGGCCGACGCGATCTTTCGCGCCGCGCTGGGCGACGACGCGAAGGTCACCGACCCGTCGAGCGTGTACACCTTCCGCGACCACCTGACCTTCCTCGACGACGTCATGCCCGCGCAGCACGTGCAGATGGGCCTGCGCGAGACCGCGCGCCACCTCGCGGTGGTGCAGGAGGGCTTCTCCGCGCGGCACGGCGTGCGGCACTACGGCGAGGTGCAGAACTCCGTGGGCAAGGGCTCGCAGGCGATCTGCCACAACGCGGTCATCGAAGACATCGCCCTGCCCGGGCAGGTGGTGGCGGGCACCGACTCGCACACCTGCATGGCCGGCGCGCTGGGCTGCTTCGCCTTCGGCGTGGGCAGCACCGACATGGCCAACGCCTGGTTCACCCGCGACGTGCGGGTGCGCGTGCCCGAGACCGTGCGGGTCAACCTCCGCGGCGCCCTGCGCCCCGGCACGTCGGCCAAAGACCTCATGCTCCTGCTGCTCTCCGACGCGTACTTCAAGGAGGGCAAGGGGATCGGCAAGGTGCTCGAGTTCGCCGGCGAGGGCGTGCGGGCCATGGGCCTCGACGAGCGCGCCACGCTCACGAACATGTCCGTCGAGGCCGGCGGCTTCACCGGGATCATCGAGGCCGACGAGGTGGTCGTGCGCTACCTCACGAGCAAGCGCGGCCTCGACGCCGACGCCGTGCGCGCGCGCATCGTGCGGGCCGACGAGGGCGCCTCCTACGCGCACACCTTCGACCTCGACCTCGACGCCCTCGTGCCCATGGTCGCGACGCCGGGCGACCCCCGCAACGGCGTGGCGCTCACCGCCCTCCCTGAGGTGAAGATCGACATCGCCTACGGCGGGAGCTGCACCGGCGGCAAGAAGGCCGACATGGACATGTACGCCTCGGTGCTCTCGGCGGCGGTGGCGCGGGGCGAGCGCGTGGCCGAGGGCGTGAAGCTCTACATCCAGTTCGGCTCGCAAGACATCCGCGAGTACGCCGAGGCGCGGGGGTACATCGACGTGTTTCACCGCGCCGGCGCCGAGCTGATCAACCCCTCGTGCGGCGCGTGCATCCGCGCGGGCCCCGGCGTGAGCGGCCGCCCCGACGAGGTGACCGTGAGCGCGATCAACCGAAACTTCCCCGGGCGCAGCGGCCCCGGCAAGGTCTACCTCGCGTCGCCCCTCGTGGTCGCCGCGAGCGCCCTCGCGGGGCGCATCGTCGCCCCCACCGCCGCGTCCTGATCGTGCCTCGCGCGGCGCAGGGACGGCTCCTCGCCTTCGGCGCGGGCGCGGCGACGACCTCGCTGCAGGGCGCGGCCACGCCCCGCGGGCTGTGGCTCGTGCTGCCCGAGGGCGAGCGCGAGGTCTCGCTGCACA
This sequence comes from Polyangiales bacterium, assembly GCA_041389885.1. Classification (GTDB taxonomy): domain Bacteria; phylum Myxococcota_A; class Polyangia; order Polyangiales; genus JAWKRB01. The sequence continues at coordinate 20,977 of JAWKRB010000035.1, forward strand.
CCGACCGACTCCCGCTCTCGGCCACGCTCAAGCGCCTGCGCGGCAGCGACATCGAGCGAGGGTTCTTCCCCGACGGCGGCGGCGCGCGCACCGCGGCGGTGACCCTCTCTCCCTCGGGGAGCGACCTCGCGCGCGTGCTCTGGGTCACCGTCGAGGCCCTCGACCCCGCGCCCTCCGAGCTGCGCGTCGAGGTCGGCGACGGCGCATCGCTCACCGCCCGGCTGCCCCGCGCCCCCGCGTCGACTCCGGGCTGGCTCTGCGGCTACCGCGCCTGCGACGCCGACCCCATCGCCTTCGCGTCGCACACCGCGCGGCGCGTCGAGGCGTGCCTCGAGCTCATGGCGTCGATCGGCGCGCGCCACGCCGCGCTCACGCTCTCGACCCGCGACGCGCCGGCGCACCGCGCGCGGGTCTCCCTCGCCCGCGGCCTCGACGCCGAGAGCTGGACCCTCGCCCTGCGCGCCCTCGCCCGCGGCGCGGCGTGCTCGCTCACCCTCGAGGGCCCGCGCGCCGCGCTGCGCGTCGCGCCCTCCCCCCGCGGCGCGCCGTCGGTGAACGAGACCGCGCTGGAGGTCGACCGCGCGGTGGTCCCCGAGGCCCGGGAGCCCCGGCTGCTCGCGGCGATGGAGGCGCTCCTCGCCGAGCCCGAGGCGTCGCGGCTCCAGTGCTGGAGCGCGGCCCTCGACGCGCCGCCGACGCCCCGCTGCGTCACGCGTTGGGAGCGCGACGCGGGCGTGCGGGCGCTGCCGATCACCGCGGCCTGGCTCGGCGCGACGCTCCGCGCGCCCGCCCGGCGGGCGTTCATCGCGGGCGCGTGGCGCGAGGGAGCCCTCGATGATTTTCACCCCAGCGCGAGCGCGTTTCGCCAGGCGGTCTCGCCCGAGGGCGCGGCCTCGGGCTCGGCGCAGGTGCGCGCGTGGTGGCGGCGCACCGGGGGAGCGCCCATGCAAGGAGGCATCGCATGAAGATCGAACGCTTCGAAGTTCAGGGGCACCGCGACCTCGCCCCGGTCGACTGGCGACCGGCCGACCTGACGGTGCTCGAGGGCGCGGCGAGGACGGCGCTGGCCGAGGCCGTGTTCACCCTGGCCAGCGTGCCGCGGGGCTGGAGCGACCTCGGGCAATTCTACGGCGCCCTCGACCTACCGCCCCGGAGCCACCCCTCGTCGGGCGAGGCGCACACCACCCGCTGGCGCCTCACCTGCGCGCCGCGGGGCGACGCCCTCGACGGGCTGTCGACGGAGTATGAGCTCGGGATCTACCCCCCCGCGGGGGAGCTGTCGTGGGAGATCCGCTATGAGTTCCTGCGGCGCTTCGATGACTTCAACGAGGTCTCGGTGCTGAGTCGGGAGGGCGCCTCGGGGCGCTACGAGCTCTCGAAGCTCCCGAGGGGCGCTCCGCCGCGGCGCGCGGGGCGCGAGACCTTCGCGGGAGACATCCCCGTGCTCGGCGCGCGGCAGGAGCTCTTCGACGACCCGGCGGTGAGGCCCTTCGCGCAGCCCCTGGCGCTCTGGTCGTGGTACCGGGGCTTCGACGTAACCCCGGGGTCAGACGCCCGCGCCGACCGCGCCTTCCCTGGGTTTCACGAGCGCCTCATCGAGGGCGGCGGCAACCTGATCAACGCCCTCTTGAACCTCCACGACCTCGAGCAGACGCGGCCGGGCCTCCACGACCTCGCCCGCGCCGCCGTGCCGGGCTTCGAGGGGCTGCAATTCGGCCGCGGTGACAAGGGCGAGGTCACCTTCGCGCTGCGCGTCTCTGGGCGCGAGCTCCGCCCCGCCGACCTCGAGGCCGAGGCCCTCCGCGCGCTCTGCGCCGCGGCGGCCGTGAGCGCGACCGACCCGCCCCCCCTCTGCTGGTTCGAGCCGCAGACCTGGGCGGGGGTCCCCCCGGAGGCGCTGCCGCGCTTCGCCGACCGGCTGCTGCGGCTGAGCGCGCGCGCGCACGTGGTGCTCGCCGAGCCTCCGCCGGCGCTGGTCGAGGCGGTGGCCGAGGCGCGGGGGGCCGCGGAGCTCCCCGAGGCGTGGCGAAGCGAGCGAATTCGCGTGGAATTCGGGCCCCCTGAGGGCGCGTGGGAGTCAGGCGCGATGCACCCGTTGACGGCTCTTTCCACGGCTCCATGAACTGGTGTAGGGTGCCGCGCCCGAACGCCCCGACGCGGCGCGAGCGAGCCGCCAGAGCGCTTCTGGCGGCGTCGGCTCCGCGGCGACGGTGCCGCGGACCCACGAGAGTTCGAGAAATGATCCGGAGAGGATTGTGAACGACATCCCCAACGATGCCGCGCAGCTCAGCCTGACCCACGCCTACGGGCCGGTCTTCATGATCATCGCCTTCGCGCTCTTCGTCGCGGTGGCGATGTTCACCCTCGCCTCGCTGCTGGGCCCGAAGAACCCGACGGAGACCAAGAGCATCCCCTTCGAGTGCGGCTCTGAGAGCACGGGCTCGCAGCACGTGAAGCTCTCCGTGAAGTTCTACCTCACGGCGATCCTCTTCGTGGTCTTCGACATCGAGGCGATCTTTCTCTACCCCTGGTCGGTGCTGTTCCAGCGGCTGGGGTTCACGGGCTTCGTCGAGATGATGGTGTTCCTGTCGGTGCTCACCGCGGGTCTGGTCTACTGCTGGAAGAAGGGTGCCCTCGAATGGGAGACGTAGAACACGAGACTCGGGTGCTCGGCGGCGGTGAGTCCGGCTTCGTGACCACCCGCTTCGACGCGCTGCTCAACTGGGCGCGCAAGTACTCGCTCTTTCAGTACCCCTTCGTGACCGCGTGCTGCGGCATGGAGTTCATGGCCGCGGCGTCGCCCCGGTACGACCTCGCGCGCTTCGGCGCCGAGGCGCCGCGCTTCTCGCCGCGTCAGGCCGACGTGCTCTGGGTGGTGGGCACCATCTCCCAGCGCCAGGCCCCCGCGCTGCGCCGGGTGTACGAGCAGATGACCGAGCCCAAGTGGGTCATCGCCTTCGGCACCTGCGCGTCGTGCGGCGGCTTCTACGACAACTACGCGACGGTGCCGGGCATCGACAAGATCGTGCCCGTCGACGTGATGATCCCGGGCTGCCCGCCGCGCCCCGAGGCGGTGCTCGACGGCTTGATGCTGCTCCAGCACAAGATCGGCGTGGGCGACCGCACGCCCGTGACCCTGAAGAACACGCAGCTACCCGATGGCGCCGACGAGCACCTCGACCGGCTGCACCAGATCCGGCTGAAGTGAGCGAGCGATGTCGAAGCTGATCCTCGAGAGGCTGAGTGCGCAGTTCGGCGACGCGGTGTTGGAGACCAGCACGGCGTTCGGCGACGACGTCGCGGTGGTCACCCGCGCGGCGTGGCGCGGGGCGGCGGAATTCATCAAGACCGACCCGCAGTGCCTGTGCGACTACTTCGTCGACCTCTCCTGCGTCGACCGCTGCGACCCCAACGTCGACGACCTCGACATGGACGACCGCTTCGAGGTCTACGTCATCGCCTACTCGCTGAAGCACAAGCACCGCGTGCGCCTCAAGACGCGCGTCTCGGGCGCGTCGCCGACGCTGCCGACGCTGACCTCGGTGTGGGCGGGGGCCGACTGGATGGAGCGCGAGGCCTTCGACATGTTCGGCGTGCGCTTCGTCGGTCACCCCGACCTGCGGCGCATCCTGATGTACGACGAGTTCGAGGGGCACCCGCTCCGCAAGGACTACCCCGCGAACCGGGCGCAGCCGCTCGTGCCGTACCGCGAGGGCACCTTCGACAAGCTCGGCCCCTTTCTCCAAGACGAGGGCATGCCGCTCAACCGCTCCGTGACCCTCGACGACCGCGTCGACGAGCACTGAGCCCGAACGGTCCACCGCGCGTCTGCACCCAGAAACCTCACGAACCACCGAACCGGGTCATCACTCCATGGAACCTGTCGACCTCGACCTCGAAGAGTCCGCGCTGGACCTCCCGAGCGAGCCCATGACCCTCAACATGGGCCCCTCGCACCCGGCGATGCACGGCACCATCCGCATGGTCCTCAAGCTCGATGGCGAGACCGTCTCGGACCTCGACGTGCAGCCCGGCTACCTCCACCGCGCGTTCGAGAAGATGTGCGAGCGGGGCACCTGGGCGCAGGTGTTCCCGTACACCGACCGGCTGAACTACGTCTCGCCGCTGCTGAACAACGTGGGCTACGCGATGGCCGTCGAGAAGCTCCTCGGGGTGACCGTGCCGCGCAAGGGGCAGCTCTTTCGCGTGATCCTCGGCGAGCTCTCGCGCATGAGCGACCACCTCACGTGCAACTCCGCGATGGCGATGGAGCTCGGCGCGTTCACGCCCTTCTTGTGGCTGATGAAGGCCCGCGAGTGGATCTGGGAGGCCTGCGAGGAGCAGACCGGCGCGCGGCTCACGCACAGCTTCTTCCGCGTCGGCGGCGCGGCGTTTCCGCCGACGGCGAAGTTCATCCCCCAGGTCCGCGCGATCCTCCCGAAGATCCTCGAGGTCGTGGCCGAGGGTGAGGCGCTGCTGCTGAAGAACCGGATCTTCCTCGACCGCACCCAGGGCGTCGGGGTGCTCGACCGCGACCTCGCGGTGTCGCTCGGCGCGTCGGGGCCGGTGCTGCGCTCCACCGGCGTCGACTACGACGTGCGCAAAGACAAGCCGTACCTCACCTACGACGAGGTCGACTTCGAGGTGCCCGTGGGCGAAGACGGCGACACCTACGACCGCTTCATGTGCCGCTTCGAAGAGATCCGGCAGAGCATTCGGATCGTCGAGCAGTCGATCGCGCTGATGGAGAAGATCCCCGCGGGCTCCCCCGACGACGCGGTGAGCATCACCGACCCGCGCATCGTGCTGCCCCCCAAGAGCGAGGTCTACTCGACCATCGAGGGGACCATCAACCACTTCAAGCTGATCATGGAGGGCGTCGACGTGCCCGCGGGCGAGGTGTACCAGTACACCGAGGGCGGCAACGGCGAGCTCGGGTTCTTCCTGGTGAGCCGCGGCGGGGGCACCCCCTGGCGCGTGCGCGTGCGCGGGCCGAGCTTCTTCTCGCTCCAGGCCTCCAAGAGCATGATCAAGGGGGGGATGCTCGCCGACATCATCCCGACCTTCGGCTCCGTGAACATGATCGGCGGCGAGTGCGATCGTTGAATAGAGCGAATACCGAGATGCCCACCTTCAAGCTCGACGAACGCGACATCCCCTTCGAGAAGGGCGACACGATCATCATGGCGGCCTGGCGCCAGGGGATCGAGATCCCGCACTACTGCTGGCACCCGGGGCTGAGCATCGCGGCCAACTGCCGCATGTGCCTCGTCGAGATCGTGCCGGGCCCCAACCAGCGCGCGATGATGCTCGACATCCTCAAGTGGGACGCGGCGAAGAACGACTACGTCGTCGACCGCAAGCCCAAGCTCCAGCCCGCGTGCCAGATGCAGGTGGCCGAGGGGATGGTCGTGAAGAGCGACAGCTCCCCCTTCGTGCGAGACGCCCGCGCCCACGTGCAGGAGTTCCTCCTCGCGAACCACCCCGTCGACTGCCCCATCTGCGACCAGGCCGGCGAGTGCAAGCTCCAGGACTACTGGATGTCGGAGTCGGGCCGGTCGAAGCGCATGCGCGACGAGCCCGTGCACAAGCCCAAGGCCGTGCCCTTCGGCGACAAGATCGTCTACGACGCCGAGCGCTGCATCGCCTGCACCCGCTGCATCCGCACCTGCGACGAGCTCGCGGGCGACCACATGCTCGACCTCCGCGAGCGCGGCAACAAGGCCGAGGTGGTGCTCGCGCCGGGGCGCGCCCTCGAGGGCGACTACCAGCTCATGGTCGAGCACGTGTGCCCCGTGGGCGCGCTCACCTCGAGCCACTTTCGCTTCAAGGCCCGGGTGTGGACCCTCAAGGAGACCCCCTCGGTCTGCACGGGCTGCGCGACGGGCTGCACCACCTGGGTCGACGTCGACCCGCGCGAGCAGCGCGCCTACCGCCTCCGCCCCCGCGACAACGCGGCGGTGAACAAGTTCTGGATGTGCGACGACGGGATGATGACCTACGCCGGCCAGCACGAGAGGCGCGTCACCCGCGCCGCCGTGGGCCGCGAGGGCGGGCGCACGCGCTCGGCCCTCGACGTGGCCATCACCCGCGCGGCCGAGGCCCTCAAGGGGGTCAAGGGCGACCACGTCGCGGTGGTGCTCTCGGCGCAGCACAGCACCGAAGACAACTTCGTCGCGGTGGAGCTCGCCAAGGCCCTCAACGGCCGGCTCTACCTCTCCGCGAAGCCTGCCTGGCGCGACGACAAGATCCTGCGCAACGCCGACCAGAACCCCAACCGCTCCGGCGCCGTCGCCGTCGCCTCGGGCGCCTCGGTGGGCACCCTCAAGGACCTCATCGCCGCGGTGAACGCGTCGACGGTGAACGCCGTGATCGCCCTGGGCGGCCACGTCGACACCGACCCCAACACCCTGTCGGGCCTCGGGCAGCTCCCGCTGGTGCTCCTCGCGTCGCACGAGACGGACCTCGGGGCGCAGGCGTCGGTGATCCTCCCGGCGGCGACGAGCTACGAGTGCGAGGGGAGCTTCGTGAACGCGAAGGGCCTCCCGCAGGGCTTCAAGCGCGCGCTGCGCCCGCAGGGCGACGCCGCGCCGGGGTGGGAGCTGCTCTCGCGCCTCGGCCGCGCCATGGGCCTCGACCTGACCTACACCCGCTTCAAGGACGTTCGCGCGGCGCTCCACGCCCGCGTCGCCCTCGCGCACCCCGACCACACCCCCGCGCCCGCGCTCTCTGAAGCGCCCGCGGCGGCCACCACGACCGCCTGAAGGAGACGCCGGTGCTCTTCTGGATCTCGGCCTTCATTAAGATCGCGCTCATCGTGGGGATCCTCGTCAACATGGCGGCGATCCTCCTGTGGGTGGAGCGCAAGCAGTCGGCGATGATGCAAGACCGCGTGGGCCCCAACCGCGCGGCGATCCCGCTGCTGGGCAGGCGCTTTCGCCTCGCCGGCCTCGTCCACTCCATCGCCGACGGCATCAAGATGGTCTGGAAGGAGGACTGGGAGCCCAAGAACGGCGACAAGCTGCTCTACAAGATCGCGCCGATCATCGCGATCGTGCCGCCCCTGTGCCTCTTCGCGGTGATCCCCTACGGCCCGACGCTGTACCTCAAGAAGCTGGGCGAGACCTACGACCCCGCCTGGGCCACCGACGCCGAGCAGGTCGCCAGCTCGGTGCGGATGCAGATCACCGACCTCGACGTGGGCGTGCTCTTCATCTTCGCCGTCGCCGGCGCGGGCGTCATCGGCGCGGCCCTCGCGGGCTGGGCCAGCAACAACAAGTTCTCCCTCATGGGCGGCCTCCGCGCGGCCTCGCAGATGGTGAGCTACGAGATCGCCATGGGGCTCAGCCTCGTGGGCGCCTTCATGATCTACCAGACCGTGCAGCTCGACCAGATGGTCGAGTGGCAGGTGGCGCACACCTGGGGGATCTTCGCGCAGCCGCTGGCCTTCATCCTCTTCGCCACGGCGGCCATCGCCGAGACCAAGCGCGTGCCCTTCGACGTGCCCGAGGGCGAGAGCGAGCTGGTCGCGGGCTACTTCACCGAGTACGCCGGGCTGAAGTTCGGCATGTTCGCCTCGGGCGAGCTCGTCGAGGTCTGCACCTCGAGCGCCATCGTGACGGCGGTGTTCCTGGGCGGCTGGCACATGCCCTTCATGACCCTCCAGGGCATCGACCTCACCTCCCTGGGCGGCAGCCTCGTGACCCTGCCCCACGGCGTCGTGGTGCTCATGGGCGTGCTGAACTTCGTGCTCAAGTGCGTGGTGCTGATCTTCTTGCAGCTCCAGATCCGCTGGACGCTCCCGCGCTTTCGCTACGACCAGATCATGAAGCTGGGCTGGCAGATCCTGCTCCCCGCCGCCCTGGTGAACGTCTTCGCGACGGGCACCGTCCTCCTCTTCCTCAACGCCTCACGCGGGTGAATTCATGACGGCGAAGGTCAAGGTCATCAAGAAGCCGACGCGGTCCCTCGCGGAGCAGTCGTACGTCGTCGAGATCGTGAAGGGGCTCGGGCTCACGCTCAAGCACTTCTTCAAGGGCACCTCGCAGCTGGCGTCGGGCAACAAGCCCAACCCCGTCACCGACCCCTACGCCGAGGGATGCTCCACCCTCGACTACCCCGACGAGCAGCGCGCCTACGCCGACCGCTGGCGCGGCGTGCACCGGCTCACGCACCGCGACGACGGCTCCCCGCGCTGCGTCGCCTGCCTGTGCTGCTCCACCGCGTGCCCCGCGCAGTGCATCTACATCAAGCCCGGGGAGTACCCCGTCGACGACCCCCGGCGCGGCTACGAGCGCTACCCGGTCGAGTTCGTCATCGACGAATTGCGGTGTATTTTCTGTGGGTTCTGCGTTGAAGCCTGCCCCTGCGACGCCATTCGCATGGACACCGGCACGCACATGACCGCCCTCGACAACCGCGCGTCGTTCATCTTCGACAAGGAGATGCTGATGTCCTTCGCGGGGCAGGACGGCACGTACAAGACCCTCAACGACCGGCACGAGCCCGGCGACCCGTCGCACCCCGGCGTCGACCGCATGCGCGGCGGGCATTGACCCTCCGCCTCGCGGCGACCCTCCTCACCCTCACCGCCTGCGCCCGAGGCGCGACGACGACCCAGAGTCTCCCCCGCGCGGGTTGGCTCCACGAGGTCGCCGAGCGCGTGCAGCTCCGCGACGCCACCGCGTGTGAGCGCGCCGCCGCGCGAGGCCCCGACGAGAGCGAGCGAGACGCCGAGGACGGCATCGCCCGCAGCGTCGACCTCGACCTCGACGGAGACGGGGTGGACGAGCGCCTCGTGCTCGCGATCCGCCGCGAGACCGTCGTGGCGATCACCGCGCGCGACTGCGCGCCTCGCTGGCAGGGGGTGGTGGGCGACGGCGGAGAGATGCGGGGCCCGAGCCTCGCGCAGAGCCCCTGGGAGGCCGTGGCGCCCGAAGAGATCGCGAGGATGCACGCCACCGACCGGCTCCCCGCCGGCGCCACGATGCAGCTCTGGGTGGTGCGTGGCGGCGGAGGGCATCGGCACGCGCTGCTGCTCCGCGTCGGGAGCACGGCGCCGCTGCGCTACGGCTGGCGGGGCCTGGTGCTGAGCTGCCACGCGGGGCGCTGTCGAGGCGAGGCGGCGGGGCACCACGAGTGGGCGCCCATCCCTCGGGGACTGGGCTGCGGACCGACCTATCGCACCAACCGCCCGCCTCCGCACATCGAGGACCCGCTGCTGCGCGTAGAGCCCGGCGAGGCCGACGGGGCGCTCGCGCTCACGCCCCACGCCCGCGGGCGAGACACCTGCGACGCGCGGGCGCAGGAGACCGTGCGCGCGCTCGCCCCCTTCGTGACCGCGCCCTGAGCCCGACGCGCTACTGGAGCAGGAGGTTCGTGCCGTGGTTGATGCGCGCCCGGCGCACGACGCCGGTGACCTCGTGCTGGCAGTTCTCGGTGCGCAGGTCCCACAAGCCGATGGGGAGGTTCACCCGCCGCGCTCGCCCAGGGCCGATCGAGCCGCTGTCGAGCACGTCGTCGCTCCACGAGTCGGCGTCGACGGCGGAGAGGTAGATGTAGCAGACGTCCTCGGTCGTGCGGTTGAGGAGGGTCAGCGAGGCCTGGCTCTGGTCCCGAAGCGACCGGCCTGTCGCGCAGGCCCCGAGGAGGGCGAGCGAGAGGAGCGCGAGTCGGGGGGTCATGGGAGGTCCTTGCACGGTCTTTCTCACGTATGCGAACACCGCACCGCCGCGCGGATCGACCAGAAATCGGGGGCTCTGCGCGCCCGGGGGTGTGACACGGTATGCACCACGCTGCGGCCCCGCGCACGGGATTGCGCGATTTGGAGGGCCGGGCGGGTCGATGGAGGCGGCGACCCCGGCGACGAGCCCGACGGGCGCCACAGCCCGGGCGCGCCGCGTGGTACACTGAGGCGATGTCAACGCGCGCGAGACGGGTCGGCGAGAGTCGTCTCGACGCGGTGGTGCTCGTGCCGTTCCAGCCCTACACGGGCCACGCCATCGAGCCGCAGTATCGCAACACGCTCGGCAGCCGACTCTATCCGCACATCCTCGCGGGCTACAGCGAGTTCGCGCGCTTCGTCGGGCGCGACCTGCTGTTTCGCGGCGACGACCGGCCCGGCTTCGGCGAGGGGCACGAGGCCGTGGAGTTTCCGGTCCACCGCTCGCTCACCGCGGTGGCGCTGGCCACCCTGCTGGAGCGCGCGGGGCTGAGCTGGGAGGTGCTCGACCCCGGGCAGCAGGAGATTCGGTGGTGGAGAAAGCGGCTGGAGGCCCTGCGCCCCAGGCGCCCGCGCTGCGTCGCGGTCTCGACCACCTTCGTGCTCGGCGGCCGCTGGCTGCGCGCGCTCTGCGCGGTCGTGCGCGAGGTGTTGCCCGACGCGGCGGTGATCCTCGGCGGGTACTACTACACCTCCGACGCGGCGGACTTTCTCTCCATGGACGCCGACGTGTACTGCATCGGCTCGGGCGAGGGGCGCTTCGAGCGCATCGTCGAGTCTCTGCGCGACGGGCGCCCCCTCGACGGGATCCCCGGGCTCTACCTTCGCGACGCGGGGTCGTCGCTCCGGTCCACCGGCCGCGCGCCGGAGCCGTCGCTCGACGACCTCGCGCCCCCCGACTGGTCCCTCGCCGACCGCATCTCGCCTCCCCGCAGCCCCTCGCGAGACTTTCTCGACATCGGCATCGAGACCCAGCGCGGGTGCGTCTTCAAGTGCGAGTTCTGCACCTACCGCACCCTCGCGCCGCCCAACCTCATGAGCGCCCCCCTCGCCGTCGAGCGCATCCTCGCCACGCGCGCGATCCCTCGCGCCGTCGTGCGGCTGACCGACTCCACCGCGACCTTTCCCCACGCGCGCTGGGAAGACCTGATGGAGCGGCTCGCCGCCCGCGGCGGGTCACCCCACCCGCTCTGGGTCTACGCGAGGGTGAGCGACGTTCGCGAGCGCACCGCGGCGCTCATGGCCGCGGCGGGCGTGCGCGAGGTGTTCATCGGCCAGGAGAGCGGCGACGCGCGGATGCTCGGGCTCATGCGCAAGGGCACGCACGTCCAGCAGGTGCGCCCCGCGCTCGAGGCCCTTCAGCGCCACGGCATCTGGGCCTTCATGGCCTTCATCCACGGCTTCCCTGGGGAGACCGCGGAGAGCCTCGGCAACACCCGCGCGATGATCGCCTCGCTCAACGAGGGCTTCGCCGTCGATCGCCCCGCGGTGGCCTGGTACAACGCCAACCCCTTTCTCACGCAAGACTTCGCGAGCGTCACCGAGAAGACCGACTCCATTCGACAGGGCGTGCGCTACCTGGGCTTCGACGACGGGGCCAACACGTCGCAGCGCATGTCGGAAGAGAGCGCCGTCACCATGATGGCCACGTCGCGGGTGCCCCACGCGCCGGTGTTCGTGCACCTGCTGACGCTCCTCGACTCGCTCTCGCACGCCGCGGTCGAGCCCGAGCCCGCGGTGATGGCGCACCCGCGTCGGAACGAGTTCTGGCGGTGGATGAAGTCGGTCGAGCGCGGGGTCGCGGTGTTCATGGAGCGAGAGCTGGAGGGCAAGCACCCCGACCTCGCCGAGCTCCGCGCGCTGCGAGCGCGCGTGCTGGCCGCGTATCCCCGGCGCCCGTCCCGCTGGCGGCGCGCCGCGGCGCAGGTCACCCACCGGGTGCTCCCCCTCGCCGGGCGCTACCTGCGCGGCGAGTGGACCGCCGAGCCCCGCGTCGGCGTCGGCCCCGCCACGCGGCTGGGGATGTCGGCGATGGCCTGGGCCGACACCGGGCGCTTCGACGCGGCGCTCGCGTGCATGAAGACCGGCGAGTACCACCCCCTGCCCGCCTCCGCCCCCGCCCCCGAGGGAGCCCGCGACGCCGCCCTTGACCTCGCGACCCGCGCGATCGTCGACGCCCGCGCCGATCGCAAGTCGGTCAGCGACCTCGTGCGCCGCGCCAACCGCAGGGCGACCTGAGCGCCGCGCCCAGAGCCCCCTCGCAGGGACCTTCCACGTCCAGCGGAGACGGGGCCGCGCCCGCCGGGGGTCCCCGCCTCAGCCCCTGCTCGAGGCGCGTCGCCGCTCACGCCCCTCGGCGAGGGCGTGGCCGACGACCAGCGCGTGCGGGTGGGGGAGCCCCGCGTCGATCCTCCGCGCGCGAACCTCGGTCAGCCGCTCGCGCATCCACGCCGCGGTCTCGTCGGGCGAGACGAACTCCACCGCCGAGCCCTGCGTGATGCGCGCGACGCGGGTCGCGACGAGCTCCTGCGCGACGGTGAGCGCGAGCTTCCACCTCGGGCGGCGCGCGATGCACTTCACGATCAGCACGCCGCCGGGCGCCAACGCGTCGACGCAGCGATCGAGCATCGCCCGCTGCGCCCCGCGCGGCAGGAGGTACAGCACGTCGACCAGGAGCACCGCGTCCCACCGCCCCGGCGGGAGCGCGTCGCCGCAGGCCTCGAAGCGAAGGCCCGGCACGCCCCGCGCGGCGCCGCGGGCGACCTCAAGCTTCTCGACGTCGATGTCGACGCCGACGACCTCGCGGCCAGGCCCTTCGAGCGCGAGGTGCGTCGCGACGACGCCGTGCCCGCAGCCCACGTCCAGCACCCTCCCGACGGTCGGCGTCGCCCGCGCGACGGCCTCCAGCGGACAGGTCATCGCGCGCGCGAGCACCCGGGCCCGATGCGCGGCCGGGGCGTGTCGATAGCGCTCGAGGAGCCGGCGCCGCGCGGAGCTCACGCGGGCACGTCCCGCCAGGTGCCGAGGCGGATCCCCGCGGCGGCGATGCGCGCGCGGAGCCACGGGCTGGTCAGCACCTGGAGCTCTTCCTCCCAGCGGTAGCGCCACCCGAGCGCGCGTCGCGCCGAGTCGTCTCCCGCGGCGGGGTGCACGAACACCTCGACGCTGCGGGGCCTCGCCCGGTCGATGCGCGAGATCGCGGCGAGCCACTGAGCCGCGACGAAGCCGCCCGACTCGTCGAAGCCCACGCACAGGTCGGTGGTGCGCACGCGCCCGCGCCGCGCGCGCCGCTCGAAGCGCCGGGCGAGGAGGTCGAGCGCGAGCCCCGCCGGTCGCGCGCCCCGCGAGCGCGGGCGCCGCACGCACCGAACGCCCGCGGCGCTCGCGCGCTCGAGGACCACCTCGCCGAGCGCGGGGAGCAGGTGCACGTGCTGGTGGCTGTCGACGTGGGTGAGCGCGCCCACCGCGGCGCCGACTCGCTCGATCTGCGCGGAGACCTCGCGGGCCGCCTCGTCGAGGCGGAGCCGCCCTCGGAGCGCGCGCGCGAGGAGGTGCCGCCACGAGGGCAGGAGCAGGCCGCGCCCGTCGACGAGCGACGGCACCTCGCGGGCCGGGAGGCAGGGCGCGAGCGCGCCCACGAGGGTCAGGTGCGCGCCCACGCCGAGGGTCGGCGCGTCGCGGAGCAGGTCGAGGTCGCGAGCGAGCCCGCCCCCCGCGGCGATCACCGACGCGCTGGTGACGACGCCCGCGCGGTGCGCCTCGGCGACGCCCTCGCTGATGCAGCGGGTGAGCCCGAAGTCGTCGGCGTTGACCACGAGCAGGGGGGCGCTCACGTCGGCCTCTCGCGCCCTAGCGCGCGCAGCTCGGGCCACTGCGAGGCCATCTCGGTGAGCATGCGCGCGATGACCCGCGGCGAGGAGAGCTTCGACGACCCGAGCTGCCGGGGAAAGTAGTCGACGCCGAGCTGGATCGTGCGAAAGCCCATGCGGTGCGCCCTGACGAGGAGCTCGGCGTCGATGAACGAGCCCTCGCTGCGCAGGTCGAGCGCGTCGAGGACCGCGCGGCGGATCATCTTGAACGAGAAGTTGATGTCGCGGACCTCGATGCCGAACGCCGAGCGGACGATGCGGTTGTAGAGCCACGAGTAGGCGATGCGGCGAAGGCCCTCGGAGGTGCGGTCGAGGCGAAACGCCGTGAGCACGTCGGCGTCGTGCAGGGCCATGAGGCGCATCGCGCGCGGGATCTCATGGAGGTCGAAGGGCAGGTCGGCGTCGGCGTAGAGCACGACGTCGCCCCGCGCCGCGGCGAAGCCCGTGCGGAGCGCCGCGCCGAGCGAGCGGTTGCGGCGGTGCAGCAGCAGCCGCACGCGAGGGTCGGCGACGGAGAGGGCGCGGGCGATCTCAGAGGTCCCGTCGGTGGACGCGTCGTCGACGAGGACCAGCTCGAGCTCGCGCGTGTGCCCGTCGCGCTCCAAGAGGTCGCCCACGCGGAGCACCTCCGCCACGAGGCGTCGCACGTACGCCCGCTCGTTCCACATCGGGACGACGACGCTGAGCATGGGGGGCGGGTCAGAGGAGGCGAGCATGCGGGCCTACGGCGGGGCTGGAGCGCCGAGCCGCCCCAGTATGCACCGGGGCAAATTGTCCCGCAAACTGCGGAAAAATATCCCACATCCCCTGTAAACCGGGTCGTTCTGCCCCAGACTCGGCGTAGTACCTCATGCGGAGTGCAGTGGCTTGATTGCAGATCGCATCACACGACGAACTCGAAGCCGTTGCTCCAGAACGCGAAGAGCGAGCCCTGCAGGATCGCGAACGCCGCGGAGAGCCCGAGGTCGAGCTCCTCGCGCGTCTCGGTGACCTTCGCGACGCCGACGTAGAGCGCGAAGGCGACGAGCACGTAGCGCGGCATCCCGTACCAGCTCCGAAACAGCGGCGCGGTCACGAGCAGCGCGCCGAAGAGCACCCACGAGCGGCGCACGCCCGCGCGGTGGGCCGCGGCGAGCGCGGCGATGGCGAAGATCGCGAAGCCCACCATGACCCGCGACGTGAGCCGCAGCTGGCGAGGCACGTCGATGAGAAAGACGCCCTGCAGGATCGAGCGCACGGGGTTCCCGAGGTGCGCGCCCCAGGCGGCCTGGATGTGCACGAACGCGAGGGGGTCGCCCGCGGTGGCCTCGTTCATCAGCATGACCGCGCCGACCCCGAGGCCCGCCGCGCAGACCCCGAGGACCACCCGGAGGTCGATGCGCCTCGTCTCGAGGGCCTCGAGCAGGAGCGCGGGCACGAGGAGAACGCCGGTGCTGCGGGTGAGGCCCAGCGCGAAGGCCGCGAGCGCCGCCCAGATCCAGCGGTCGCGGCGCGCGAGGAACAGCGCGGCGAGCGAGAGCGCGAGGAAGGGTCCCTCGGTGAGCATCGCCGAGAGCAGAAACGCCGAGGGGAAGAGGAAGAGGTACCGCACCGCGCGCCGCGCGACGGCCTCGCCGAAGTCGTGGCGCACCATCGCGTGGAGCAGCGTGGCCGCGACGAGCAGGCTCGCGTTCGCGAGGATCATCCCGGCGACGTAGGGGCCGCCCACGAGCGCGCCGAGCCACCGGGACATCAGCGGGAGCCCAGGGAAGAACGCGTAGACGTCCTGACGCGCGGGGTTGAAGGTGGAGATCGTGGGGTAGCCGCCCGCGGCGATGCGCAGGTACCACCCGACGTCGAAGGCCGCCCACACGTCGAGCCACGAAGATCCCGTGGGCGTGAGCCGCGAGAGCCCACGGAGCCCGGCGAACACGTGCCTCGCGATGATCGCGCACACGACGAGCGCGGCGCGCGTGGCGACGAACCACCGCAGCGCATGGGCGAAGGGCCCTCGCAGCGCCGACCACGAGGGCATCACCGCGACCTCGCCGCTGCGCCGCTCGCTCTCGGCCTCCTCCACCGCCGCTCGCGCGCGCGCCTGGTGCAGGTGCCGCGCGCGCCTTCGCGACGAGAGCGCCGACGTGAAGTCCTTCATGGAAGGGCGCGCCATGGCAACGTTCGTACCGCGGGCCCACAGCTCCGACTCCGCGGGAATTCAGGGTCTTTCGTGTCGTGCACTCTGCACGGTCAGCCGCGCCGGGTTCGGCGCCACAGCGTGCTCGGCGCGACGCCGAGGATCTCCGCGGCCCTCGTGCGGTTGCCCCCGGTCGCCTCGAGCACGGCCTCGATGTGCAGGCGCTCGACCTCCGCGAGGGTGATCGACTCGCCGATGGCGCGGCGCCTCGGCGTGCGCGCGCGCCCCAGCACGGTCTCTGGCAGCGCCTCGCGGCGCACGACCGACCCGTCGGTCAGCGCCACCGCGTGCTCGACGGCGTTCTCGAGCTCGCGCACGTTGCCGGGCCAGTGGTACGCGGTGAGCGCGGCGCCCGCGGCGGTGGAGAGCGACAGCGGCGCGGCGGGGTGCCTCTGCGCCGCGGCGAGAAAGTGCCGCGCGAGCGGGAGGATGTCCTCGCGCCGCTCGCGCAGCGCGGGGACGTGCACCGAGAGCACGTTGAGGCGGTAGTACAGGTCCTCGCGAAAGCGCCCGGCGCCCACGAGGTCGACGAGGTCGGCGTTCGTCGCGGTGATCACCCGCGCGTCGACCGCGATCGCCGCGCGGCTGCCTACGGGGCGCACCTCGCGCTCTTGCAGCACGCGGAGCAGCTTCGACTGCATCGAGGCCGACATCTCGCCGACCTCATCGAGAAAGAGCGTGCCGCCCTGCGCCGCCGCGAAGAGCCCCTGGGTGTCACGGTCGGCCCCGGTGAAGGCGCCGCGGAGATAGCCGAAGAGCTCGCTCTCGAGGAGGCTCTCGGGGATCGCGCCGGTGTTGACGGGCACGAGCGGGCCCGCCGATCGCGCCGAGTGCTGGTGGATGAAGCGCGCGACCTGCTCCTTGCCGGTGCCGCTCTCGCCCGTCACCAGCACCGTCGCCTGGGTGCGCGCGAAGCGACGGGCGCGCGCCAGCGTCTGCAGGAACGACTTGCTGTGCGCGATGAGTTCAGCGCCCTCGGGGATCAGCATGACGCGACACGATACGCGAGCCCGCCCCGCAACGACGGCGACCGCAGCGCGGAGAGCTGCGTGGTGAAGGCGCGCACGGAGCACGACCGACCGACCCGCGGTGAGGCTTTGCCGTCGTGGGGCAAGCGTGGAGAAAGCCCGGCACCCGCGGGTCTCGTCGCCGCTGGGGGGAACGCGGGCCTCGCGAACGGTGGCCCTGGGGTTCACCCGGGGCGGTGCGTGACCCCGCCTGAACTGTCTGGTCGCAGAGGCCCGCGACATCGAATGAAGGTCGCAACGGGGCGCCCTTCTACCGCGGGCCCAACACAGACCCCGACGAGCAGCGCCGAGGCGAAGGCGCACGGGGGGTTGACCGCCAGGACCTCGCCGCCAGGGTCTTCGGCCACACGGCCCGAACCCGAACGAAACCTCGTGATCGACCGAAGCGTTCGAAGGTCACTCATCAGGATCAAAGCAATAACTCCTTGATTCCCACGCACCGCGGGTGCGACGATGCGGCCCAGAAGAAGAATCGTGAACCAACCCTCGAATTCAGGTCACGGAGCGATGCCCTTCGGGCCTCCGGCAGGGTCCTACGGCGTTCCCACGAGCGGCTCGAACCCCTCAGGTTTTCGCTTCTCCGAAGCAGACCGCGGGGTCTTCGGCGGGCTCGCGGCGAACCTTCGGGTCGTGAGCGTGCTCTGGATCCTCTTCGGTGTGCTCGGCACCCTCCTCACCGCCCCCAACGTGGTGCTCCAGGGGGTGCGCGGTCTCTCGGGCTTTCTCGGCAGCGTCGGCGCGCTCGTTCAGGGGATCACCCTGCGGGCCGCGCACGAGCACCTTCGCCGCGTCGCCACCGGTGCGGGCGACGACCTCTCCTCGGCGATGGCGGGCGTCGCGGGGCTTCGCCCGTACTACACCACGATGCTCGTCGTGACCCTCTTGCAGGTGGCAGCGACCCTCCTCGCGCTGGTGGTGTGAGCATGATGCATCCGCCTTTCTCGCCCGGGCCTCCCGCTGGCGGCTACGAATTCGGTGAGGCCGAGAACCAGGTCTTTCGCGAGCTCGCACAGCGCATGCGCTGGACGATCCTGGCGCAGGTCAGCTCCCTCGTCGCAGGCGCGATCGCGGTCTTGGTCACCGTGCTTCGCATGAACGCCACCACGGTGCAGGTCGGCGCGGTCTCGATGCAGGTCGACGGCGTCGGTGCGGCCGCCGTGGGAGGGCTCGGCGCGCTGTTGATCTCGGCGATCTTTTCGGGCTTCGTCGCGTACTTCCTCGGGGGTTCGGCGGCGGCCTTCGCGCGCGTCGCCAACACCCGCGGCGAAGACGTGCCGAACCTGATCGCGGCCCTCGCCGCGCAGCGGTCGTACTTCGGAGTGCTCAAGTGGCTCGCGATCCTCGGCTGCGTGTTCGGCGCGTTCGCGTGTGTGCTCGGGATCCTCGCGGCAGCGGCCTCGCTCTCGCGCTGACCGAAGCCCCGCGCGCGAGACGCTTCGGAGAACGATCGCCGGCGGGATCGCGCGGGGGCGACCTTCACCCCCCATCCCCGCGCCCGCGACGGTCTGCGCGCGCTCCCGAGATCACGGCGACGAACGTCATCCGCCCACCATGGCCCTCGACGACGGTGCCGTCGTGGCGCTCGCGAAGCTCGCGACCGTCACTCCGTTGCGCGCGTCACCGCCTCGGTGCGTACGCGTGGAACGCGGCGAGCACGTCTCCCGCGTTCGCAAGCTTCGTGCGCGAGACGGCCACGTCTCCGCCCGCGAAGTGAAAGCGCTCGATGCGGTCTGCGCCCGACACCACCAGCACGCTGCGGTCACGGAGGTCGGCCCAGCGGTGCTGCACCGTCCCCACCCAGCCCCACGCGACCAAGCCGTTCGCGTCGACCCGCGCGGGGAGGTTCCTCCGTCCGAGCAGGAACATCGCCGCGCTCACCGCGAGCGTACCGAGGGCCGCCGCGAGCGCCGCGGTCGGCGCGAAGCTCGCGCGGTAGGCCGCGTCGTAGGTCGCGCGGTGCGACTCATACGACTCGCCGGGCCGCGCGAAGGAGCCCCCGGCCGAACGGGTCGCCGCGGACCGCGCGACGCTGTCTGCGATCGCGAGCCCCGGCAGCGCGCCGAGGACCACCCCGGCCACGAGCGCGAGCACGTACAGCCTCGCCGAGAGCCTTGCAGAGACGACGCCCATCGGGTGCCCTGTCGGGGGCGGTTGCGGTGACGTCACGCCAGGCCCTCCAGGCGGCGGTCCGTTCCAGTGCGGCGGTTGCATGGTCGAGACGTCTACATCGAGACGATGGGCATGACGAGTCGTGGCTCATGTCCCCTCCGGGGTGGGGGATGAACCCCGCGCACCTCGCGTCGTCGGTGCATCGTGCGCGGGCCGCGGAGCGCATCACCGACGGTGAGGCGCGTAAGGCGCTCGGCCTGCCCCTCGGCGCGCCGCTGCCCTTCGAGGCGTGACGCTTGGGTCGACTCGGGCTCCTCGCTACCCTGGCAACCCGCTGTCATCCTCGCGAATTCCCGCGTGACAGCCCCCGCGCGCGCTGAACCATCCTCCCGCTCCCCACACATCTGCGGGGGGATCAATCACCCAACGGGTTACGCCCGACGCGCACCTCCGCAGCCAGGCTCTTCGCGCCCCAGAAGGCGACGAAATGCCCCTTGTGCGAAGCGAGCTCGCCCTCCCTGTACGCACACTCGCGAATCATCCGCACCACGTCGAGACGCTACGTCAGCTCTGCCCCCGCTCCATCCCCCCGCCGCGCGCCGCGCGCAGACGTCACCCTCCCGCACGCCCCTCACGACGCGCGCTCACCCCACCCTCAATCCCGCGCGTCGCAAGGGTCCCTCGCCCTCGCGAACCAGCGGCTCCTCGGTCTCCTCGCCGACTTGATCACGGCGATGAACTTCATCCGTCCGCCGCACCCGTCGCACTTCAGCGCGTCGACACCCCACACCCGCTGCAGCAGCGTTGCCCAGTCCCACGTCGTCAGCCCTACCCGCCGCAGCGCCGCGATCCCCGAGGACCACGCGCTCGCCTCGACCTCAACCCCGCCGCCCTCCCCGACGGTGCCGGAGTGACCGCATCCAACGGCCCGCGCGCCGTCGCGGTGATGGGTTGCATCGACGAGGCTGACATCCCGCGCGGGTGGTTGAGCGAGATGTCGACGCGGCAGAAGGCGAGCGCCACGAAGGGGTGATCACGGGGGCGGAGACGGGGGGCGCAGGGGCGTAGATGGTTCGAGTGCGAACGATCTCGGTGACCGTGTGTCCCGCGGGGACGGGAGCTGTGCGCGCA
Source organism: Polyangiales bacterium (assembly GCA_041389885.1). Taxonomy (GTDB): domain Bacteria; phylum Myxococcota_A; class Polyangia; order Polyangiales; genus JAWKRB01. Next base: position 41,008 of record JAWKRB010000035.1, read on the forward strand.
GGAGCGGGAGCGAGGATGGTTCGAATACGAACGATTGCGGCGGGCGTCTGAGAGGTGAGAGCGCGAGACGTGGGGGCGGGGAGGAGTGGGCTGCGCGGCGAGCGGGGGACGACTGCCTGGAGCGCGCAGCGGGGAGATGGAATCGGTCAGGGAGGCAGTGGTAGCGTCGCGTCGTGGAGCGGGTCGAAGGGGAGCACAGCGAGGGCGGGGGCGAGCTCTCCTCACATCCGAGGGGGACTCCGTCCCCTTCGAGGACGCGGCGACCGTCGCCTCGGGAGTGCTCGGCGAGCTCAACCCGTTGGGCGCCTTATCCTCTCTCAAGAGGGTGCGCAGTGCGCGGCGTGGTCGGCTGTCTTCTCGCCTGGATCGTTTCGCTCGGAACGAGCTCGGCGTACGCGCAGGAGCACCGCGCGCAACCGGTCTGCAGTCCGGGTCTTCTGCGTGGAGTGCGTGGTTGCGAGAGTCCGAACGAACCATCCACCGTGACCGTGGCGACGGACGATCCCTCGGACCGCTACACGGTGCGCCTGGAGGCGCGGGACACCGTGCTGCACTGTCCGGAGATGACCCTCCGGCAGCCCTGCACGGTGAGGGTTGAAGCAGGGGCCCGTCTTCATGTCCACGTCGGGGGCGACGCGAGCGCGCGGTCTGCTATCACGGCTCCGCGTGGTCGACTGACGCTCACGGTCGAGCGCCGCAGTCACGGACTGCTCGTGGGCGGTGCCGCGCTGATCACGCTCGGAGGAGGGGTGCTGATCGCGAGCGTGGCGTCCGGGCTGGAGGGCTTCGTCTGGGCCGTCTTCCTCGGCAGCCCCAGCGTGATCGCAGGGATCGTCCTGAGCCTCGTGGACGTCTTCATTTCCCACGCACGCCTCGTGCCCTCACCCTCTGGTCTACCGAGTTCCTCGATCCTTCCAGCGCCGATCGAGGGGCCTGCCGCGACGGTGCTCCTCAACGCGCCCCCGCTACGGTTCTGAGATGCTCGTACGATGGCAGCGCATCGCGCTCGTCAAGAGCGTCTTCGCGGTGATCGCGGGGTGCGCAACGATCCCCTCCGTTTCCCCGCGCGAGAGCAGCCGCGAGCTGCCCCGACGACGCTTCGCGCGACGCGTCGCGCTGGTGCTGGGCAACAGCCGCTACGTGCGCGCGACGGCGCTACCCCGCGCGACCGACGATGCCCGACTCGTGGCTGCGAGCCTCCAGCGCATCGGCTTTCACGTCACGTTGCGCGTCGACACCGATCGCGACGCCCTCACACACGCGGTTCGAGGCTTCACGCGGGACCTCGCGCGCAACGACCTCGCGCTGGTCTTCTACGCGGGTCACGCCGTCAGTGTCGCGGGGCGCAACTACCTGCTGCCGGTGGAGTTCGACACCACCTCCGAAGAGGAACTGACCGATCACGTCGTTCATCATGCCGTCGCCCTGGAGGAACTCTCCCGACCCCTCCAGGCCCGCGGCGCCACCCACGTGCTGGTCCTTGACGCAGGTCGAATCAGTCCGTGGGGCGCAGAGGACACGTCGCAACGCCTCGGCTACGGGGACCTCGGTGTCGGCCTCGCGAGGATGCAGGGTCCCGCGGAGAGCGTGGTGGTGTTCGCGAACGCTCCGGGGCGGGTCACCGAGGACGAACGCGCGTCGCGCAGCCCGTTCTCCATGGCCTTCGCGCGCCACCTCGTCGCCTCGGTGCCCCTCGGCGAAATGCTTCGGCGTGTGCGCGTCGAGGTGCTCCAGGCCACGCACGACCGACAATGGGTCTGGCAGCACGAGGCGCTGACTCACACGGTGACCCTGCGAAGGGAGGGGCCGCTGCCCGAGATGCATTGCCCTGAAGGGATGGCCGCCGTGCCCGAGGGATACCTCGAGGTCGGGTCGCAAGACGCTTCCGACATGAGGGCGCGTCGGTCGGTGTTGGTGCCAGCCTTCTGCATGGATCGTACGGAGGTCACCGTGGACGCCTACCAGCGCTGCGTTGCGGCCGGGGGGTGTTCCCCGGCGCCGGCCACCGTTCGCTGGGCAGGCTACGCCGACGCCGACCTCGATTTCTGGAGTTCGCAGTGCAACGCAGCGGTGACCGGACGTGGGGGCCATCCCATCAACTGCGTCGACGCCGATCTCGCGCAGACATACTGCGCGTGGCGCGCAGCGAGGCTGCCCACGGAGCACGAGTGGGAGTACGCCGCGACGGTCGCAGGAGGCGTTCCTCGACCGCGCCCGTGGGGGGTTCAGCCGCCCGACGCCGCGCGGTTGAACCTGTGTGGTGTCGAGTGTGCGCGCTGGGCGATGGAGACGGGACGGACGTGGTCGATGGCGCACGGCGAGGACGACGGGTACGCCTCGACCGCGCCTGCGGACAGCTTTCCCGAGGGGCGGACGCCGCTCGGGCTGTTGCACATGGCGGGCAACGTCCATGAGTGGACCGCGTCTCCCTTCTACGGTGATCGTTCGGACGGCGGTCAGGTGATGCTCAGCGCGGGCGTGCGCGCGCTTCGAGTCGTGCGGGGTGGAGGCTGGATCGACGCGAATCCGCGCTGGGCCGACGCGTCTGCGCGCGGCGCGGCGCTCGAGTCGGGACGCTACGTCGACATCGGGTTTCGCTGTGCGCAGTGAGCGCACAGCGAAAGAGCGCCACGGCCACCGCCACCGCGGTATGGCTCGTGCTGTCGCCCAATCCGTCCGGTCAGGCCGGGATCGGGGGTGGCGGGTCGAGCGTGATGCCCCCGTAGACCCGGTCCACCGAGAGCGCGCCCGTGAGCCCCGTGAGCGCGAGCGACTCCCCGGGGCCCGCCTCGCGCAACACCCAGTGGTCCCCCTCTCGCGAGTAGAGCTCGATGCGGGCCGTATGCTGAGAGACGAGCACGTAGTCGCGCAGCGAGGCGAGCCGACGGTAGTGCGCCCACTTCTCTCCGCGGTCGTAGGCCTCGGTGCTGTCGGAGAGCACCTCGACGATCACCGCGGGGTTGGTCATCGCGTGGCGGTCCCCCGGCGAGACCTCCACCGGACCACACACCACGGAGCCATCGGGGTAGGTCGAGAGCCCGGTGTCTTCGATTCGCACCTTCGCGTCCGAGCTGTACGCGACACACCCGCAGGGCAGCGCGAGCGCACGAAGCTCTGCGAGAACCGCCGCCGCGAGCGCGCCGTGCGCGAGCGTGCCCCCGACCATCGCGTAGACCCGCCCGTCGAGCCACTCGTGCCGTAGGCCGCTGGTGCGCTCCAACGCGAGGTAGTCCTCGTAGGAGAGCTTCAATTCCGCCGCGGGAGCAGACACACGCGGAGTCTGCCCGAAGCGCCCAGGGCTGTCACCCGCGCCGCGGCGGCCGCGATCGTCGCGGTCCTCCACGGCGACGCTCCCCGAAATTCTCCCGGCCACTGCCCGTGCGTCCCGCCCTACCGTCGCGCCACGCGGTCCGTGCGGCCACGATCCGCACGTCCCGCCACGGGTCACCCCGCGTCGGCCTACGCGATGACGGCACACCCTCTCCCCCGCGGGAAGCCGCGCACCGGATCGGTGCTCCGTCGCCGTCGGCGCCGCGCGCAGACGTCACCCTCCCGCGCGACCCTCACGCCGCGCGCTCACCCCACCCTCATTCCCACGCGTCGCAAGGGTCCCTCGCCCTCGCGAACTAGCGGCTCCTCGCTCTCCTCGCCGATGTGCTTCAAGATGCGCTCGATCACGGCGCGGTCCTTGATCACGGCGATCAGCTTCATGCGCCCGCCGCAGCCCGTGCACTTCAGCGCGTCGCCACCCCACACGCGCTGCAGCAGCGTCGCCCGGTCCCACGTCGTCAGACCCGCTCGCTGCACGGCCGCGACCCCCGCGGACCAGGCGCTCGCCTCGACCTCGCGACGCGCAGCGACGCCGCCATCGTGGACTCTGCCCCCGGTCGTCGACCCGTCTTCGAGCTCGAAGCCGACGCCGAAGAACTTGTCCGCGAACCCGCCGCCCGCGAGGTCGAACTCACCGCGCGCGGGTTGCGCGCGTACGAGCGACGGTGCGAGCCCGACCACCGCGACCGCGAAGATGCGTGACGGTCCCATACGACCTCCGACTACGCGACGGTATCTCCGCGGGAGGGCCATATCCCCCGTTGGGCTCGCCGAAGGCCGCGAGGGCCATGGTGCTCCCCTGGCCGTGCCCAGAGAGGCCGTCGTCGCGACGGGGGCGTGATCTGCGCTAGCCTCTGGCGATGAGCTCCGTCGCGCCCCGCGTCGACCCGCGCTTTCCCGGTCTCGCCCCCGAGGTCGTGCAGGGCTATCTCACCGCGCCGCCGACGATGGTCGCCGAGGTCCTCGACGGCGCTCTCGCGCTCATGCCTCGGCCGCGTCCTCGGCACTCGCGCGCGGCGGGCAAGCTGGGGGCGCTGCTCGACGGTCCTTTCGACGCGGGGCCGCCCGGAGGGTGGATCTTTCTCCCCGAGCCGGAGATCCACCTCGGGCCGAGGCCCGACATCGTGGTGCCCGATCTTGCCGGGTGGCTGCGGACACGCTTCCCCGAGGACGCGTTCGACGAGGAGACCACGCACCTGTCCGTCGCACCTGACTGGGCGTGCGAAGTCGTGTCACCGAGCACCGAGCGCGCCGACCGCGCGAGCAAACTCCGCATCTACCGCCGCGAGCGCATCGCCCACGTCTGGCTCGTGAGCCCTGCCACGCGCACGCTGGAGGTCTACCGCCTCTCGGGCGACCTCTACGCCCTCGTCGACATCTTTGAGGACGACGCCGTGGTGCGCGCCGAGCCCTTCGAGGCGCTGGCGCTTCGCCTCGCCGTTCTCTGGTCCACCTAGAGCCACTCTCCGCGGGTGGGGATGGACCCGTGCCTACGGAATTCTCGCGCAGTTGGGAAACGCCCGAGTCGGAGAGAAGCGCCCGGCGCGAAACACCTCCCCCCGCAACTGACGGTTCCTCCCAGGCACGAACGCCCGCACGCACCGAAATCCGTGGCGAAAAGCCTGCTTTGGCCACGAACCGTGCCGTTCGCGTGGTTGATGGATAGGCATCGTGGAAAGGTGGCATCTCTCTCCGCCCCGCCCCTCTCCTGCTCCTCCCTCCCTCCCGCGTCCCCCGCGAATGAGATCCCCGCGTCCCGCCACGACGTCGCTGCCCCGATGCACGCGCGGCCGCGTTCCTCGCGGTCCTCCACGGCGTCGCGCCCTGAAACGCTCGCGGCCACGGCCCGCGCGTCCCGCCCTGCCCGCTCGCCACGCGGTCCGCTCGGACGCGGCTCGTGCGTCCCGTGCTTTCGCCCAATCCTGTGCGGCCCAGGCGGTTGCGACACGCGCGTCTCTCTCGCAGGGATCGCGCGCAGCCCCGTCGCAGGCTGAGAGCGCGGTGGAGGGACGCATGAGTCGCGGCCGACCAGGACGCAAGGAGCCGCGCGGTAGAAGAACGCGAGGGCCGCGGCCGCGAGGGGTGTGGGGAGGGATGGGGTGGCGGGCCGCGAGGGTCGCGGCCGACCGGGGCGCGGGGAGCGGCGCGGATGAAGAACGCGCGGGTTGCGGCCGGGAGGTGCGCGCTGGAGCAGCGTCGCCTGGTCCCACGTCGTCAGACTCGCGCGTTGCACGTCCGCGATCCCCGAGGGCCGCGTGGAGCGCTGCCCTCGCCCGGTCATCGCTCACACGTGCGCGAACGCGCCGCCGTAGCGCGCGGCCAGGAGCGCGGCGGCCATCGCAGCGACGAAGGTGAGCACCAGCGCGACGTAGGGGCGAGGCAGGGTCGCGTCGCCGCGTAGGGTGTATGCCCCGCCGAGGCCTCCCGCCAGCAGTCCCACCACGGCCCCGCCGACCACGTAGACCACGTTGCCCAGGCCGAGGCTCGGCACGAGGTGCAGCTCCAGCAAGGTGAAGGGCACACACATCCCGAACACCGGCGCGCCGAGCAGCGCGGCGAGGATCACCTGCACCGCGCGGATCCAGCGTGAGGGGTGGGGTCGCGACACGGGGATGGAGCTTATCGCAGCGTGGTTCGGGGGATCAGTACCCCAACGGGTTACGCCCGGCGAGCACCTCCGCAGCCACGCTCTCCGCCCCTGGAGGCGACGAAATTCCCCTTGTGCGAAGCGAGCTCGCCCTCCCTGTACGCACACTCACGACTCATCCACACCACGTCGAGCCGCTACCACTGCCGCGCTGGCGCTTTCGGTCCATCCCCGCTCACGCGGGGGGAGCCCGCGACGATCCCTCGCGGAGCTGCTACAGCACGTTGGCAGACCGGATGAACACCTTCTCCGGGCCGACGGTGTACAGCACGCTCCAGATCGTGCTGGGCACAGCGCGAGCCCAGCAGCCGCCGACGGGTTCGAGCGGTACGCGTGTGTCCTTCGACCCTGGCAGCGCAGGGAACTCAGCCGCGAGAGATTCGGCGACGGCGTATGCCCGTGCGCGAACCGTCGCGTCCACGCCCCTGAGCGTAAGGATGAAGCCGCGAGAGATGCTCAGTCGATCGAGGGACACGGACCCTCGCCACGCAGCCACGCCAGCGCCTGCGCGGTCGCCTCAGCGTCGAGCTCTTCGTTGAGGCTTTCGACCGGGATGCCCTGCTGTTCGAGCTGGCGCAGCACCCGCGCACTGAGTGCCGCAGCCGCGGCGGGATCAATCTTTTCGGCGGGTTCGCCCATGGGCTCAGCTTAGATCGTGGCCTCACCGTCGGGCAACCCCGGGGGTACGCGCCTGACCCTCACGCAAACGCGATGAGCGTCTCGTCCACCACGGCGATCGCCCCCGCGGGCACCCAGGTGACAGCGTACCGCCGCCCGCCGCACCCTGCGCCCATGCGCTACGCCTTCGTGTCGGGCGAGGAGGGCGAAGGCAGTTCAGCATGAGTACGCCCTGGCGCGAGGCTGGGGAGCGGTTGCTCCTCCGTGCCGCCCGGCGGGAGGGACCGCGCCAGGGTCATGCCCCGGTCGCCGAGCTCGGCACCGCGAACGATGGCAACCCGCACCGCGTTCTCTGCGTCAGGGGCGATGCGGATGCGCAGGTCCTCACGGTCCCGAAACGGCTTCACCACGGCTACGGCCTGATCCGCGAGCCACTGCTGACGCCGGATCTCCTCGACGGCGGCCCATGCCTTCATCTGCGCCTCGAGCTCCTTGGCGCGGGATTCCGCTTCGTCCCCCCGGCGCCGAGCTTCGGCGCCCTCCGCTTCGGCCTCGGCCTGCCGAACTTCGGCGCGGGTTCGCTCAATCACGGCGTCGGTCTCGGCCGCGTTGCGCCTGTCCTCCCCGCGCTTCTTTCGGAACGCGACGATGGCGCCGTAGAGGAGGAGCACGAACTCCAGCGCCTCGATCGTCCGGACCTGGAACTCGACCCACGCCGAGCCGCGGTCGACGCCGACCACGGAGAGATCTTCGCCCAGCGCACGCGGAGTGGTTGCTCGAAGACGGTCGACAGGGCACGCACGTCCTCGGCGAGGGCGTCGAAGCCCGATTGCTGCTCGGGAAGCTTGATCGCGCACAGGCCGGGCGCCGACACCGGGACCACCGCGCCGATCACGGCCAGCGCCGTGCGCAGCGCCGCCATCACCGACTGCCGCCGCGACTCGAACGCGTTCCACTCCGCTTGAGATGCGTGCATCGTGTCGCGCCCCGCCGACACGAGGGGGTGCCTGAGGAGCGCAGCGAGCGCCTCGATCGCGGGCGCCCCCAGAGGCAGCACCATCGCTCGATCCAGCGCAGCCGGGAGATCTCCAGCCTGACTCACGGCGACGCCGTTCTCCCCGGTCGCGATCTTGATGCCGATCGCCTGAACGCCCTCGACGACGGCGATGATCTCACCGATCGCCTGGGCCAGATCCCTCAACCTCGTGCGCGCAACCATACCGTCTCCCGGTGACGCGGGACCATCCCCCGCCGTACCCTGCCCGCCGTGCGCCACGCCTTCGTCCTCGCCCTCGCTCTGCTCCTCGCCGCGTGCTCCGCTGCCCCGGCGCCCACCCGCTGCACGCCCGGCGCTTCGGTGCCCTGCGTCTGCCCCGGCGTCGGGATCGGCACCCAGGTCTGCGCGGTGGACGGCGAGCGCTACGGGGCCTGTGCGTGCGGGACGGACGCGGGGCCGGTCGATGCCGTCGCGGTTGGCGATGCCGTCGCAGTTGGCGATGCCGTCGCAGTCGGCGATGTCGTCGCGATGGACGTTGCGGCGTCAGAGGACCGGCCCTCGCCCGTGGATGCCGTCGCAGTCGTCGACGCCGGCGCAGAGGACCGGCCGACGGTGGTCGACGCGGGGCCCGTGATGCTCTGCGGCGACGCCAGTGTGAACGTGCGCGAGGGGACGTACCTCACCAGCGGGCCGATGGGCGGGACCTTCACCAACTGCGGCGCGTGCGGCCGCGCGTGCTCCTCAGCTCAGCGGTGCGCCGATGGGGCGTGCGGCCCCCGGTGTCCCAACGGGGAGCGCGCGATGTGCGATGGGCGGATGGTGGACCTGGGGGCTGGGGAGCGTGACGGCGGCGTGGTGAGCCACTGCGGCGCGTGCGGCAACACCTGCCGGGCTGGCGAGGTCTGCGACGGGTGCATCTGCGCCCGGTAGCGCCGTCAGAGGCTGCAGGTGCAGTCCTCGGGATTCGTCGTCAAGCAGCGGCAGATATCGTTTACGACCCACCGCAACTCTCCTTGCGGCGACACGCAGCGGATCTCGGTGAACCCGAACGTGCTGCACATCGCGCGGAGTCTGTTCGCCTCGCGCTCATCGTCGAGCACTCGTGCAAGCCGCTTGTTGGCGCAAGACCTCATCCCCTCGAAGCGAAGCACCGCCCCGTCGACGACAGAAGCAGTGCCCCGGCGATCAACCCTCCGCAGAGCCCTTCGGATACCGTAAGAGGATAGGCATCGTGGGAAGGTCGCGTCTCTCTCCGCCCCGCCCCTCTCCCGCTCCTCCCTCCCGCCCGCGTCCCCCGCGAATGAGATCCCCGCGTCCCGCCACGACGTCCCTGCCCCGATGCACGCGCGGCCGCGTTCCTCGCGGTCCTCCACGGCGTCGCGCCCTGAAACGCTCGCGGCCACGGCCCGCGCGTCCCGCCCTGCCGTCTCGCCACGCGGTCCGCTCGGACGCGGCTCGTGCGTCCCGTGCTGTCGCCCAATCCTCTGCGGCCCAGGCGGTTGCGACACGCGCGTCTCTCTCGCAGGGATCGCGCGCAGCCCCGTCGCAGGCTGAGAGGAAGCACGATGAGCCCGCCACCCGCCACGCAACGGCGGCGACCGCAGCGCGGAGAGCGACGTGGTGAAGGAGCGCACGGAGCTCGACCGACCGGGATGTGGTGCGCGGCGCTGTGGAAGGACGCGAGGGTCGCGGCCGACCAGGACGAAAAGAGGCACGCGGAAGAAGAACGCGAGGGCCGCGGCCGCGAGGGGTGCGGGGAGGGATGGGATGGCGGGCCGCGAGGGTCGCGGCCGACCGGAGCGCGGGGAGCGGCGCGGATGAAGAACGCGCGGGTTGTGGCCGGGAGGCGCGCGCTGGAGCAGCGTCGCCTGGTCCCGCGTCGGCAGACTCGCGCGTTGCACCGCCGCGACCCCCGAGGACCACGCGCTCGGCTCGACCTCAACAGCGCCGCCCTCCCCGACTGTGCCGGAGTGGCGCTCGTGGCCGGCGCCGCGGCGGGCTTTGTGGGCACCCTCACGCAGCAGTTCGTGTGCCCCGTCGCCGTCGCGTCGCACACGATGACCTCGCACGCCGCGCCGGTGCTCATCGGCGCGCTCGCGGCGCTCCTCCTCGCGCGCCGCACCCTCAGCGCCGTCGCCGATCGCTGACCCGACCCATCAACGGACCACGAGGATCTCGTCCATCGGTTTTCTTGTGATGTCGGGCACTTCACAGTGACTCGCGGGGTGGCCCACGGGGAGCAGAAGGAAGGGCCGCTCGTGCGCGGGGCGGTCGAGCACCTTGCTGAGAAAGCCCATGGGGCTCGGGGTGTGGGTCAGGGTCACGAGGCCCGCGAGGTGGATCGCCGTGATCAGCATCCCCGCGGCGATGCCCGCGGACTCCTCTGCGTAGTAGGTCTTTCCCTGAATACCCTCGGGGTCTGGGTCGGTGCGGGCGAGCTTGAACATCACGATGAGCCACGGGGCGGTCTCGAGAAAGGGCTTGTCGGCGTCGGTACCGAGGGGCGCGAGGTCGGCCAGCCACGCCTCGCTCGCGCGACCCTCGTAGAAGGCCCGCTCCTCGGCCTCGGCGGCCTCGCGGATCGCGCGCTTGAGCGCTGGGTCCCGCACCGCGACGAAGCGCCAGGGCTGCTTGTTCGCCCCCGACGGCGCGGTCCCCGCCGCGGCGATGCAGCTTCGGATCACCTCCTCGGAGACGGGCGCGTCGGAGAAGTCTCGAACGCTCCGGCGTCGTCGCATGGCCTCGTAGAAGCTCCGCGACGCCTCCTCGGGCGACGCCTCGGGGCGGTAGGGGACGTAGGGGATCGTGCGGGACGCGGGCATCGAGACGGAGTATTCCGTGAGGCGCTGCGATACAACTCTCCCCCGCGATGAGCGAGCCGCAGGACGACCCCGCGCCGATCGATCTGTTCCGGCTGGGGCGGAGCAGGGCTTAGAGCGTCTGCGTGCGCTGGCGCTCTCGCAGTGGGCAGGGCAGCCGTTTCGCGCGGTGATCGGCCGCGCACCGGAGATGTCGGCCCGAACCCATCGGGCGGCGGCGTCAGCCATTCCGAGCGAGCGGCCTCCTGCGCACAAAGCGGCAAGCAGTGCGAGCGTGGCGGCGGCGCAGACTGCAAACGCGACCCAGAGGCGCCTGGCCTGCTTGCCGGGTCGGGCGAGAAACGCGCGGCTCGGGTCGGCCACATCGACGTAGACGGGCGCGGTGGCGCCGACGGGGAGCGCGCGAACCAGGTCGGTCGGAGAGTCGTGCTCGTGCCCTTGCACACCCCAGAGCGCTGGCGTCGTCGTGCCGCGGTAGCCGCGGTGTTCGTACGACACCACCAGGACGGCGGAGGGGGCGCGTCCGGCGTGTTCGACCCGGCTCGTGGTGACGGTCCCGCGCACGACCTCGAGCTGCGAGGTCGTGCGCCCGAGGCCTCGCTCGAGCCAGGCGTTTGCGCCCACAAGCGCGGTAAACACCACGGCGAAGAGGAGCAGGTAGGGCGAACTTCCGCGGCCTTGATTCATCACGTCTCCTGGTCCAGAGAGCGCTGCGCGTGCGAACGAGGGGCCGCGCGGCATCCCCAGTGTGCGACAGGTCCCTGCGTAGCGTGGCGGTTCAGTCTACCGATAGGGGCCGCGCCGTGCTGCTGGCCGGGGGCATCCCGCTGGAGGACTTGTCCCCTATCCCCCTCGCCCCCCCTGCGGAGCCTCGCGGGCGGCTACAAGCTCCGGTTGCTGCTGGCGCAGACGCTCTTCGCGGGGGCTGACGTGATGCTCCTCGACGAGCCCACGAACCACCTCGACGTGGAGAGCATCGACGCGCTGCTCCAAGCCCTCGTGGACTTACCCCGGCACGGTCATCGTCACGAGCCACGACTGGCACTTCGTGGGTCGCCTCAGCACCCGCGTGCTGGAGAGGTCGCCGAAGGGCGCGCAGCGCTTCAACGGCACCTACGAGGAGTTCCTCGCGGCACAGGGCGCCGACTACCTCCGCGGAGCGCGCGGGTCAGGGCAGGTCGACGCAGCGCGCGCCGTCGAGCCCCGCGGGGCCGCCGTGGATCACATGGCGCGCCCCTCCCCCCGCCGGGAGGACCACGAGGTCGTCGTAGCCCTCGGCGTCAACTGCTACGACGGCGCGTGCACCTACGCCGTCGTGGACGAGGCCCACGGGCTCGCGTACACGCCCCTCGCCCAGGCCCTGGGCTGACCCGCGTCCTCGCTCGCCGCGTGCCCAGCGCGCGGTATCCTTGACCGCCGCGGCGCGCGTCGGAGCGGCCCCCTTCGCTGCGGATGCAGCGTGCGCCCGCGCGGACGCAGCCGCGGTATGCGCTGCGCCGTACCGACACGGAGGCGTGCACGATCAGCGCCGCGACCACTCGAAGGCCCCGCCTCCGAGAAAGGTCAGCGCGTCGCTGGCGAGGTAGGCGGCGGCCTCGGGGCGCCCCGCGACGTGGGCGTCGAGGAAGGCGAGGCCGGCGGACGAGAGCCAGTCGAGGTACTGGGCGCAGCGCTCGGGGGTGCCGCCCTCGCGCTCGCACGCCGACGTCGAGAAGTCGAAGATCGTGTGGCGCGCGGGCTCTTCCGCGATCCAACCGCGATACTTCTGCCCTGCGGGCATGAGCTCGAAGGGCCGGCGGCGGACCTCGGCGACGTTGCCGGTGGTGTCGTCGCCCGCGCCCGTCAGCGTCAGGTGCGGGCGCGCAACCCCCGCGAACGATCCCTCGACGAAGCCCTCCTCGCCGGGCCCTTGCGGCGAGCACGAGAGGAAGGCCACGGGGCGCGGATCGGGGAGCGCGCGCTGGCTGCCTGCGATCTCGCGCGTCGCGCCGGCGACCACGAGGGCCGCACCGGCCCCGGCCGAGTGGCCCGCGTACGCGATGCGGGTGAGGTCCACGTTGCCCCGCTGCGCGCCGACGGCCTGCTCTTGAAGCCAGTCGAGCACGCGGCGCAGGTCGTGCGGACGGTCCCAGGAGAGATACTTGAAGGTCATGCAGCCGGCGGTGTCGTAGCCCAGGGCGCTGCAGAGCCGGGCCCTCGACGCGACGTCCCGTCCGCTGTGCGCGATGGCTACAAACAGGTATCCCGCGCGGGTGAAGACCGCGTCCCACCCCGCGCCGACGTTGGTGGGGTTGCTCGTGCCGTCGGCCCCGCCATGGGACCACACGACCACCGGGAGCGGACCACGGGCCCCGACAGGCCGACGCACCTGCACGCGGATCGTGCGGGTATCGCCCGATTCGTCGGTGTAGCTCAGCGTCGCCGGAGCGAGCGCTTCCATCGGGTACGCCATGGCGCCGAGGTACCGGCAGCCCGCGGGGTTGGCCGCAGCGCAGGCGCCACCGTCCCGCGACGCCCGGGGCGCCCCGCCCTCGCCGCCGCACTGAACGAGCGCGAGGGACAGCCCCGCAACAAGCCAGGAGGTCTTCATCACAGTCCGAACGATAGAACGCTCGACACCGCATAGACCACCCCGCATGCGGGACGTCGCTGCCCCGGGCGGCGCCGTCGGGCGTCGACCGGGCCCTGCCGACTCAGTCGTCGGTGAGAACGCCGAGCGACCAGTCTTCGCCCTCTTCGCGGAGGGCATCGACCACCTCGGCGACGCGGGCCAGCACCTCCGCCGCGCCGCTGCTCACCGACAGCCGCACGCCCACCTCGACGCGCTCGGGCAGGGGCCACACGCGCACCTCGATGAGCGGATAAAAAGTCCAACGGGTTGCGCCCGGTGAGCACCTCCGCGGCCACTCCGCTGGCGCCCCAGAGGGAGACGAAATTCCCCTTGTGCGAAGCGAGCTCGCCCTCCCCGTACGCACACTCGCGAATCATCCGCACCACGTCGAGCCGCTACCACTGCCGCGCTGGCAAGCGAGAGGTGTACGGTATCGGGGTGCTTCGACGAGGTATGGGGTGGGTGGTGTGGGCGCTGGTGGGGTGCGGGCCACTGCGAGAGGAGGTCCCGCTGACGCGGGTGTGCGTGAACGGCGGGCAGTGGGCCGACCCGTCGAGCCAGACCTTCGCGGTGGGGCAGCCGCTGCGGGTGTATGTCTCGCCGCCTTCGGGGACGTGCCGCCCGCTCTGCGACGAGGTGATCTCGCAAGAGTGTTCGCTGACGCGGGAAGGGACCACGTTCACGGTCCGCGGCCGCGTGGTGGTCGACGTGGACTGCCGCGGGCGCACTCCGCCGCCCGCGTGCTCCGCGCCGGGGGTGTTCTGCGAGACACCGCCGCTGGAGGCAGGGCGCTACACGTTCACCAGCGGCACCGAGTCGGTGACCATCGAGGTCCCATCGACGGTGTCGAACAACGGGGTGTGTTCGTCGACGTTCTGACGACCGAGTCGCGCGACCCCACCGAGGCCGAAGGGAGACCGGCCCTCGGTGGATATGAAGTCCAACGGGTTGCGCCCGGCGAGCACCTTCGCAGCCACGCTCTTCGCGCCCCTGAAGGCGACGAAATTCTCCTTGTGCGAAGCGAGCTCGCCCTCCCCGTACGCACACTCGCGAATCATCCGCACCACGTCGAGACGCTACCACTGCCGCGCTGAGCTCTGCGCGAGGGCGAACGTGGGCGTGAGGAGGAGTGCGGCGATCACCCGGGTGCTCATCGGGTAACTTCTACGGGCCGGTACGGTTCGTTGTCGAGCGGGTGCGCTTGCGCGTCGTGAGGGTGGGCAGAGGCTTTGTCGGCAGGACGCGAGGGAGTTTGATCGTCGGGCGTGCGTCTGATCGGGGCACGACAAGCGCGAGATCGACGGACCTTCCCCGGTGCTGAATCTCAAGGATCGCGCTCTCTTGCCTCATCTCCGTGCAGAGCGTCTCGGTGAGAGCGAGCATGGCGTCGTCGAATTGCCGACGGGTTCGTCTCTCTTCGTCAATGATCACGACCTGGACGCTGGGCTCGTTGACGACGTTGCCATCGGCGTAGGTGTAGAATCCATGCTGCGAGACGAACGATGCTGCGACCGAAGGGCTTCGTGTCGAGAGCATGCGCAACACCAGCGCCATCACGTGCTCGAGAGTCCAACGAAGGTCGTCCTTCACCTTCAAGCCCACCACGATGCGAGCCGCGTACTGACCAAGATTGTTGCTGCGGGGGTTCTCGCGAGCACCCGCTTCGCCCGCCCCGTGCCAGCGCCGGGAGAGGTGAGTCAGGTCGATCGGACCGTGCGGAATGAAGCGCCCTCCCGCGAAGCGGAGTGGCCCCATGTCGGCGGGAATGAGCGGCATTGAAAATCTCCTGACGCTGTTAAATTCCACGGGCAGGACGATCACGCTTCGATTTCGATTCAGGCGAGGATAGGCATCGTCGGAAGGTGGCGTCTCTCTCCGACCCCCGCCCTTCTCTCCCGCTCCGGCCAGCGTTCGCGCGGCTCGGCGTTCTCCTGAACGCGCTTCGCGCTTGGGTCGCGTGCCTGCGCGGGGTGCTCCCCACGCAGGCGACTCCTGCACGACGCGCGCGAGGGACAGCTCGGAGACTCCTCGATGCCGCCATCGTCCTCGGGGTCCTTTCGACCGGGGCGCCCGCCCTCGCACTGCCGCACCCACCCGTCGCGCACGAAGCGGACGACAGATCTTCAGCGAGGGCGAAGATCGTCGATGCCGACCGAGGGGGATAAGAACTCCAACGCCTCGCGCCGGTCAAGCACCTCCGGAGCTCCTGCATCCCTCTCCGAGAGACCGCCTCGAGGGATACGAAACACCCAGTATGCGAAGCGAACTTGTACCCCCTTGACGAGCGTTCGGATCACTGGCCGACGCTACCACCACCACACTGGCCGTGCAGCGAGCGGGTCTGACGACGTGGGACTGGGCGACGCTGCTGCAGCGGGTGTGGGGTGTCGACGCGCTGAAGTGCGAGGGCTGTGGCGGTCGCATGAAGTTCATCGCGGTGATCAAGGACCGCGCGGTGATCGAGCGAATCTTGAAGCACGTCGGCGAGGAGACCGAGGAGCCCCGGTTCGCGAGGGCGCGCGACCCATGCGACGCGTGGGATTGAGGATGGGGTGAGCGCGCGGCGTGAGGGCCGTGCGGGAGGGCGAGGTCTGCGCGCGGCGCGCGGCGGGGGGCTGGAGCGGCGGGCGGAGCCGACGTAGCGTCGCGAAGTGGTCCGGGTGCGGCGCGAGTGTGCGTACGGGGAGGGCGAGCTCGCTTCGCACAAGGGGAATTTCGTCGCCCTCAGGGGCGCCAGCGGCGTGGCCGCGGAGGTGCTCGCCGGGCGCAACCCGTTGGGCTTCTTATCCTCTCTCCGGGGCCGGGCGCGGGGCTCGACCGCCCCGCACGCGCCGGGGCCTCGGCCGCTGGCCGTGGGTGCCTTCACCGCGTGACCATAGCGCGAGGTGCGAGGAGGCGGCGGGAGAGGGTCGTCGGCCGCGCGACCGCGCGGGAGGGGAGGAGGGGGCCCCGAGGGGTTCGGGGCGCGTCGCCGCGCGGGTCTGTTCTTCGAGCGGCGCGCGTGAGACAGGTGGGGGATGCGCTCGGATCCGCTCGCGTCGGTGCTGGCCCACCTCCATGGCGGCGCCGAGCTCACGGTGCGGAATCAAGACGGCTGGTGGGGGCTGCGCGGCACCGCGGAGGGGATCGTGGTGTGGTCCCGCACGCCGTACGAGGCCGACCCTCCCGAGCGGGCGGTGAGCGACGCGGAGGCGCGGTCGATGCTCGAAGGCTGGACCCTCGACGCGCTCCGCGCGCGCCTCACGCCGCCCCTCGACCCGGCGTCGGAGGGGTGAGCTTCGCGCGGCGCCCGTGATAGAATCCGGGGATGCCGACGCACCGGCGATCTTGCGCGTGCCTGCCGGGAATCGTCGCCCTCCTGCTCGGATACACGACGATGCCACCGTCCGATTCGCGACCCGCCGCGCCGCCCATGCAGGCCCCGGCGCCCCAGTCGATCAGCGGCCATCCCCTGCTCGGACGAACCGCCTCCATTCGGCTCCTGCGCTACGCGCCCGACGCGGCGGTCGCCCTTCACGGCCCCGAAGAGATCGTGCCCTTCGTCACGGCCATCGCGCACACGCAGGCGCTCGCGGGGCAGGTCGCCCGCGGTCAGCCGCACGCCGAGGTGAGCTACCTCGACGCGCAGGGTCGATCGGTGGCCACGGCGGTCTTCGCCGACGCGCAGTCACCCGGCGTGCTCGCCACGACGACCGACGCGTGGCAGCTCAGCGCGGAGGAGTCGGCGACGCTGCGCGCGCTGATGGCGGCGCGCCTCACGCGCGTCGCGGCGCCGTGATGGACGAGGCCCCGGAGCGATCGCGCGCTTGCGCCGACGACGGCTGGCTGGTGCCGCCCGGCGTGCCGCGACTCGACCGCGCCTGGGCGCGCGCCGCGCCCGTGCATGGCTGCTGCCGGCTCCATTGCGCGCGCTGCGGCCGCGGGGTTCTGGTCTTTGACGGCGCGCTGCCACGATGGCAGCGTCGCTGCGCGTCGCGAGGTTGAGCCGAGCGCCTGGTCCGCGGGGGTCGCGGCCGTGCAGCGAGCGGGTCTGACGACGTGGGACTGGGCGACGCTGCTGCAGCGGGTGTGGGACGTCGACGCGCTGAAGTGCGAGGGCTGTGGGCGGCAACATCATCGGAACTGGTAACCTCAGTGGGTAGGCATCGTGGGAAGGTGGCGTCTCTCTCCGACCCCCGCCCTTCTCTCCCGCTCCGGCCAGCGTTCGCGCGGCTCGGCGTTCTCCTGAACGCGCTTCGCGCTTGGGTCGCGTGCCTGCGCGGGGTGCTCCCCACGCAGGCGACTCCTGCACGACGCGCGCGAGGGGCAGCTCGGAGACTCCTCGATGCCGCCATCGTCCTCGGGGTCCTTTCGACCGGGGCGCCCGCCCTCGCACTGCCGCACCCACCCGTCGCGCACGAAGCGGACGACAGATCTTCAGCGAGGGCGAAGATCGTCGATGCCGACCGAGGCCCCCTCCCGTGCTCGACATCGTCGCGAGGGGGAGACTCTCAGACCACGCGCCACCTCGGCGCCTACACGGAGGTTCCCCATGGATCGCTACATCGGGATGGACGTGCATGCCGCGAGCACCACCCTCGCGGTCATCGACGCCCGTGGCAAGAAGCTGCACAGCAAGGTCGTCGAGACCAACGGCAAGGCGCTGCTCGAGTGCCTCCAGACCGAACCTGGATCGCTGCACCTCTGCCTCGAAGAGGGGACGCAGTCGACCTGGTTGGCGGAGATCCTCACGCCTCATGTGACGCGGGTCGTGGTGGTTCACGTGAGCGAGCCGCGGGCACAAGAACGACGAACGCGATGCCTTCGCACTCGCCGAGATGCTCCGCACCAACGCCGTCAAAACCACGGTCTACAAGCAGACCGGACCGTTCGCCTCGCTGCGGCTGCTCGTCAAGGCGCACACCGCGACGGTGCGCGACACGGTGCGCGCACAGAACCGACTCAAGGCGCTGTTCCGGTCGCATGGTGTCGAGATGACGGGGAGCAATCCCTACGGCATGAAGCAGCGCGAGACGAGGATCGAGTCGCTGCCCGAGAGCGCTCGTCCAAGCGCGAAGGTGATGTTCGCCCACTACGACGCGCTGCAGGCGACGCGCGTGCAGGCCGAGGCCGCGATGGTCGAGGAGTCGCATCGGCACTCGATCAGCCAGGTGCTGGAGACGTGCCCCGGACTCGGACCGATCCGCGTGGCGCAGCTCGTGTCGGTGGTGATCACCCCGGAGCGCTTTCGGACTCGAGCGCAGTTCTGGGCGTACTGCGGACTCGGCGTGGTGATTCGCTCGTCGTCGGACTGGGTGCGCGAAGGCGACCGCTGGCAGAAGCGCCCGGTGCAGCGCACTCGCGGGCTGAACCTCAATCACAATCACCTGCTCAAGGCAGTGTTCAAGGCGCTGCGACGACGGTGATCGTGCAGCACAAGGAGCACCCGCTGCGCGCGGGGTATCAACGTCAGATCGACGGCGGGACCAAGCCACCGCTGGCCAAGGTGACGCTGGCGCGTCGCCTCGCGGCCACGGCGCTGTCGATGTGGAAGACGCAGGAGGTGTTCGATGCGGCGAAGGTGAAGATCGCGTCGTAAGGTCTTGTCTCGGCGGATGGAGCATTCGTGTCTCCAAGAAGTTCCCAAGGAGGTCACGCGCATCTCAAGAGACAGGTCGGGTTCGGAGGAGAGCATCCATTGGATTTCTGGGCACGCACCGCGTTGAGATCGCTCCGGCGCGCTTTTACGAAAGCCCCCACGGATAGGCTATGCCCCTCCGGAGAGCCGAACGAAGCCATGGCACCTCGATGCCCTGATAGAAGGATGGTTCCCGCATTTGCGAGAGAACGCACAGGCTTGATCGTCTCAAGAGTTGTGACCGACAGCGAACGATGCATGAACACGAATGAAGTCCTGGCCAAGGAGCGCCCGGTACGCGGCCAGGTCCCTCGCGCGATCAGCCCGCGGGGACGTCCGGCGAAACGACAGGGAGCCGCCCGATGTCAAAATCAACTGACATCAGAATTCGCATCGGTGTGTCTTGACATCTCCTTCCATAGAAAGAAGTCCAACGGGTTGCGCCCGGCGAGCACCTCCGCGGCCACGCCGCTGGAGCCCCTGGAGGCGACGAAATTCCCCTTGTGCGAAGCGAGCTCGCCCTCCCCGTACGCACACTCGCGAATCATCCGCACCACGTCGAGACGCTACCACTGCCTTTCTGGCGAGCTCGCCCTCCCCGTACGCACACTCGCGAATCATCCGCACCACGTCGAGACGCTACCACTGCCTTTCTGGAGATGACCCCCGACGTCCGCTACGAAGTCGTGGCGACCGGCGTCGCCGACCTCGCGGGCAACGCCGTGCTCGCGCCCTTCGACCGCGCGACCCTCCACGGCTTCCGGCCGGCGCGCCCCGAGGCGCGGCGCTTCGACCTCTGGTCGATGTTGCCGAAGCACAACCGCCGCGAGGATCGGACCGGCGACCTCTGGCGCTTCATCGCGTGCCTGCAGGAGGTCACCGACCTGCTGCTCGCCGAGGTCGATCGCTTCCCCGAGGTGTTCGACCTCGAGCGCGCCCCCGAAGGCTTCGTCGACCTCATCCTCGCCGACCTCGGCAACCCGTTCCCCTTCGACCTGGACGAGCTGGGGAAGCGCCGCCTCGCCTCGGTCCTCGTCGAGATGTACCGGCAGAAGGGGACCGCGCGCGGCATCATCAACGCCGTCCGCTTCTTCCTCGGCGTCGAGATCGAGGCCGTCACCGCCTACGCCGGCGAGGCCCTCGTGCTCGGCGAGTCCGAGCTCGGCGTCGACTGGATCCTCGGCCCCTCGAGCCGCTTCGCGCGCTACGCCTTCGACGTCATCGTCGGCGTCCCGCTCACCGACGCCCAGCGCAAGCAGCTGCGCGCCATCGTCGAGTACCTCAAGCCCGCGCACACCCACTTCGTGACGCTGGTCGAGCCCGCGCCGCCGGCGTTCATCGACCACTGGGAGCTCGGCGTCAGCGAGGTCGGGGTGACGACGGACTTGCACTGATCGCGATTGGGACCGGGCGAAGGAGGTCAGTTCGAGCCGCCCCCGAGCAGCGCGTCGAGCTGCATCTCCTTGAGGAGCAAATCCTGGATGGGCTGCGTCAAGCGGTTGATCTCATCGACGCCCCAGCTGATGCCGACCTGCGTCCGCACGGGCCGCTCGCCGGCGGGCATCTCGTCGAGCTTCACGTAGGCGTCGACCACCCACTGCGGGTCGGGGGCGCCGTCGCTCGCCAACATCTGCGCGAACTGTGCCGCCATGGCAGGCGGAACCTGAGCGAGATCGCCGTAGGACGAGAGCACCTCGTCGAGGGCCGGCGGCCTCCCCGAGGAGAGCAGGCCCGTACCGAAGGGTCCGGGCTCGACGATGGCGACGTCGACCCCGAATGGCGCGAGCTCGTAGCGCAGGCATTGCGAGTAGCCCTCGAGCGCGTGCTTCGTCGCGGTGTAGGTCCCGAAGAACGGCGGAGAGATGCGCCCCACCAGCGAGCTGCAGTTGATGATCAGGCCCGATCGGGCCGCGCGCATCGACGGCAGGACGGCCTGCGTCGTCCGGATCACGCCGTAGTAGTTGGTGTTCATCTGCTCGTGGGCCTGGGCGACGCTGAACGCCTCGGTGATGCCCAGGTACATGATGCCCGCGTTGTTGATGAGCACGTCGACCTGGCCATCGCCGAGGATCGTGGCGAACCCCTCCGCCACGGATTCGTCGTTCGCCACGTCCATGTCGATCACCGACACCTTCGACGAGTAGGCTTCGAGCGCCGCCCGCTTTTCGCCGTTGCGCCCGCCGACGTCGCGCATCGTTCCCCACACGCGATACCCCTTGTCGGCGAAGGCCTTGACTGCGCCTTCGCCGAACCCGCTGCTTGCTCCGGTGATGACCACCGTCTTGCTGTTCTCGTTCATCTTCTTGTCTCCTGTCGATGTAGTGCCGGACCTGGAAATGTTCAGCTCAGAAGCCGAACATCGTATTGCTGTTGGCCAGGTCCTCGACCGGCACCGGCTGGATGACATCCCAGTGCTCCACAGCCTTGCCATTCTCAAAGCGGAGCAGGTCGTAGAAGGCGTTGGTGGTACCGTTCCACTGCCCCTCGCTGACCACGAGGACGAAGTCACCCTCGCCCAGCACCTTGTGAATCTTGGTGTACTTGAACATGTTGTTCTGCGAGACGAGGTGCTCCACTGCCTCCACGAGGCCGGCCAGCCCATCCTTGATGTCCGGGTTGTGCTGGTGGTAGCGCTCCGAGCTGATGTAGTCGGGCATCTTGCTGGGGTTCTTCCCCATCAGGAGGTCCTCCACCATGGCCTTCGCGAGCGCCTTGTTGGCCTCTGTCTTGTCCAGTTCCATCGCCTTGACGGGCCCATCCGTCTGGGTCCTGCCGCTCGCGGTCTGCTTGACCAGCGGGGTCAAGGCGTCCCAGTGCTCGGCGACCTTGCCGTCGTCACCGACGCGGATGATGTCGAAGGCCACCATCTCGTCTGCGCCGAACGGCTTCGCGTTCCTCCAGATGTTGTGCATGAAGACGTAGTTGCCGTCCTGGAACATTCGGACGTTCTCAGCCGTGGTCCCGTGCCGCTGCAACACCGGCAGCATGCCAATGAACGGCTCCAGCCCGGTCGGGATGTGCGGGTTGTGCTGGATGTAGTCGACGTTGGCCAACTTGCGCATGGTCACGGGATCGTTGCTCATCACCGCGCCGAGGAATGCTCCAACGGTTTCCTTCGTGCTCATCTTTGTGCTCCTTACAGAGTTGGGTTTGACCCGGTGTGCGGGTCGCATCGGTTAAGACGGTCAGTAGACTCACTGAATCCGTCATTGCGAAGCGCCCCCGCCGTGTGGGTACGCCTTCACCAACGGTCTACGCGCCGCCGAACGCCATGAGGTTGAATGCGGCCGAGGCTGCCCAGAACGGCGCAAACAGGATCCCGACGTTCCGGCCGTGGCGAGACACCCGAGGGTGGCGGCCGAGCCCGGGGACGCCGGCGTGGTTGGCGTTCACCAGCGCGAACAGGACCGACATCACGCCGAACACGAGGTGCAGGGGCGCCCGGGCGTCCAGGCCTAGGCCAAGGCCGTAGATGACTCCGACCGCCACGGACAGGAACGCGAGGCTGCCCTGGCGCTGCTCGAACAGGAGCAGGAACAAGTAGTTTTCGGCGGCCGCTTGCTTGCCGTCAGGACCGGCTGCACGCGCGGCGTCGAGCATGACGAGCTGCTCGTCGTGCGACAGCGCCGCGTTGGCGACGGGGACCCCTGGACCGAAGAAGGGCAGCACGAGGTTGACCACCCAGCGCGAGAGCATGGGGGAGATCACCTCGACGCCATGGACGGCGGCGGGGGCAAGACAGAGCAGGAGGCCAAGGGTGGAGACCAGTTCGGCGGACATGTGCGCAGCTCCTGAGGTTCCTTCGGTCGCATCCGAGCTGTCCGCTGGGCTCGCGGTGCCGGAGTCGTTGCCACCACCTGTACCAAGTGGTACGAAATGGGTAGCCGGACCTGAAGGCCGGGTCAACAAATAAAATACGGCACGGTACGAAAATGGCGCAAGCACCTGAGAAGCGGGGACGCGGACGGCCCCAGACGCTGGACCGGCAGCGGATCGTCGAGATCGCGATGTCGAGCTACTGGTGCGACGGAGTCCGCAACGTCTCGATGAACGAGATCTGTCGGCGCGCCGACGTGTCGAAGCCGGGCGTGTATCGGGAGTTCGGCAGCGAGGACGGCCTGATGGAGGCTGCGCTCGAGCACTACCGCGCGACTGTGATCGGCCCCCTCATCGAGCGGCTCCGGTCGGATCGACCCTTCCCTGAGGTGCTCCAGCACCTGATGCACTTCATGACCGAGCCCGCCGGCCGGCCGCCCGGCTGCTTGCTCGCCGAGTGCCGCTCCGCTCCGGGGCGACTCGGTCCCGTGACCGCCGCGAGCGTCGACGCGGTCACGGACGTGCTGCGCGACGCGTACGAGCAATGGTTTCGTCAGGCGCAAGCTCGCGGCGAGGTGGACTCGGCGATCTCGCCCGACGTCGCAACCCACTTCATCGACACCCAGTTCACCACGGTCCTGTTGCAGATGGCTGTGGGCGCGGAGCCTCGCCTCGTGCGCGCGCAGGCCGAGCTGGCGTTCACGGCGTTGACTCGAACCGCGAGACGCTGAGCGCTTCGCTCGCGCCGGAGGCGTGCCCGCACCATGGGCGTCGCCGCGCGTCGAGCATCTGTCCCAGCCCACCCGACGCCCGGCTCTACTCCCGTGGGGCAAGCCCCCGTGACGAGCGCCGTGCGGTCTGGCCGCGCGGAGCCAATGGAGCCGAGCGCGCATGGCCGACCGGGTCGATTTCTACTTCAGACAGCGGGTGACCGAGGCCGAGCTGGACCTCGCGTGCGAGCTGCTCGAGCAGGCCGATCGGGACCTGGCCGCTGACATCGGGATCTACGGCATCGTCACGGGGGCGGTCCCCACCCAGCACAGCCCGGTGCCGGACCTCACGGTCGACCTGACCTCGCCGACGCGCGCCTACGACAGGCTCGGGCAGCGCATCTTCTTCGGCACCGACCAGACCGTCGACTGCTCCGTCGACCTGGTCGGCATCCCCACCGCGGTCAGCGGCCCGGCCAACGAGCGCTGGCTCGCCCCTGAAGGCGACGAATCCCCTTGTGCGAAGCGACGGCCCTCCCGTACGCACACTCGCGAATCATCCGCACCACGTCGAGACGCTACCACTGCCTTTCTGGCGAGCTCGCCCTCCCCGTACGCACACTCGCGAATCATCCGCACCACGTCGAGACGCTACCACTGCCACACTGAACGAATCCATCCCCCTCCGCGCGCTGCGGGCAGACGTCACCCTCCCGCACGCCCCTTGCCGTCGCGCGCCCTCCCGGCCCTCACTCCCACGCGTCGCAGGGATCGCGCGCCCTCGCGAACCTTGGCTCCTCCGCCTCCTCGCCGACGTGCCGCAGGATGCGCTCGATCACCGCGCGGTCCTTGATCACGGCGATGAACCTCATGCGCCCGCCGCAGCCCTCGCACTTCAGCGCGTCGACGCCCCACACTCGCTGCAACAGCGTCGCCCAGTCCCACGCCGTCAGCCCTACCTGCCGCACCGCCGCGATCCCCAAGGGACCACACGCTCGGCTCGACCTCAACCGCGCCGCCCTCCGCGACGGTGCCGGAGTGACTGCATCCAACGCCACGCGCGCCGTCGCGGTGATGCGGTCGCCGCGGCCCCGGAACGATCACCGCGCGCCATGGTGAGTGCGGCGCGAACACGCCGGTAGCGCACCAACGGCGACCTCGGCGGCGGACTGGGGCGCCACCAGCCGCGCCATGAACTCCTGCCCGCTCATCACCCGATGCGTCGCGCCATCTCTTCGCGGGTACTTCATCCGGTACGCGACGCCGCCGCCCTCCAGCCGCGCGACGCGCTCGCCGCATCCCGCGGGTCGTGGCGGCGGTGCGACGCCTCCGTGATCGATGCTGCGCCCTCGGCCATGTTCGCGCGCAGTGCGAGCGACGTGCCCCGCGACTTTCACGAGAATCTCAGCGTGCAAGACGCAATCCGGGGATGGCGGACCTCGCCACCCCCTCGCCACCCCCCGCCACCCCACTTCCGCCACCCCCGGTCTTGATTCGCCTGTGATTTCAGCGCCCCCTCCGCTGGCACGGCGCGCGCTCTATGCGAGTCCATGAGCACGACGCGCACGGCGTGGCACCCCGCGTTCACGATCTACCTCCGCGAGCGCGCGCCGCCCCGGGTCGAGGTTCGTGCGGAGGTCCCGCTCTGCCGAACCGTTGCGCGTGGACGACCTGCTGATGCTGCGTCCGCAGCACGTCCGCGAGCCCCTCGCCGAGGGACAGAGCCTGCGGGGAATGTGGCGTCACCTTCTCGACGTGCTGCTGGTGGAGTTCAAGAGCCGCGCTCGGGAGTTTCGCTCGCGGGGACCTCCACCGACTCTTCGCCTACGGCGCGCTCTGGTGCGCCGGCCGATCACGACGGCGACCCCGCGGGCGTCACGCTTCATGCTCCCGGTGCCGCGCATCCACGAGGCTCTGCGCCGCGAGCTCGGCGCGAGATGGGGCTCTCGATCTCGCTTCACGCGGACGGCGATTTCCACCCTGAGCGGACACTACCTGCGCGTGGTCATCGCCGAGCTGCGCGTCATCGCGGAGCACGAGGGCGACGACGTGCTCCGATGGTTCGCGACGAAGAACGCCCTCTCGCTGGCCGCACGCAGGTGGATCCGGCAACATGTACACACTGGGAGCGACGACATGAGCATGGAGATCGACGAGGACCTCGAAGGCTTCAACCAGTACGCAAGGGAGCTCATGAAGAAGCTCCCGCTCGCAGACAGGCTCGCAGACCTCGCGCCCGAAGAGCGACTCGCGGGGCTCGCGCCCCAAGAGCGCCTCGCAGGGCTCGCGCCCGAAGAGGCCCTCCTCGCGCTCCCGGACGTCACGCTGCGGAGCCTCCCGGAGAGCTACGTCGACAGCCTCGCGCCCGCCGTGCGCGACGCCATACGCCGCCGCCTCGCGCGCTGAGCACGGCATCCCTTGAGCGTCGAGCCCATCGCGGCGGCGGCCCAGGCCCAGCTGCGGTCGCGTGGTGGGAGGGGGGGGCCGTTCTGCGTTGCATCCTGCGAGAGAAGCCCCAGGATGGTCGCCACGTCCCCGCCGGAGGATCACGGATGACCGAGAAGCCTCAACCCCCGCCCCGACGCTCCTTCGCGGAGCTCGCGCGCACCTTCCCCACGGTGGCGGCCCTGCGACGATATTTCGCCTCCCGCGCCGACCCGCTGACCCAGCTCTTTCTGCTGCTCCCGCTCTTCGTGACCTACCACGTCGGGGTGGTCTCCCAGGTCGAGGTGGGCCCTGACGGGCGCTACCAGTGGGTCGGCAACGGGGTCGATTTTCTCACCGGCACCGCCCTGCACCTCGCGAAGGGCAACGTCGTCACCTACCTCCTCGGCGCGGTCACGGTGACCGTGGCCCTCCTCGGGCTGATCCTCTGGGCGAGGCGCGACCAGCGCCTGCACCCCAAGCTCTTCGCGCCGCTGATCCTCGAGAGCGCCGTCTACGCACTGCTCACCGCGGGGGCGATCGGCGGCATCGTCGACGCCGCGGGCCTCGGCGTGCTCGACGGGGGATCCCTCTTCACCCAGGTGATCTCCTCCTGCGGCGCCGGTCTCCACGAGGAGCTGGTCTTTCGCCTCTGCCTCTTTCACGGCGGCTCGTACCTCCTCGCGAAGCGCATGCGCCGCCCCTGGACCGCGTGGGTGCTGGTCGGCGCGGCCACCTCGCTGCTCTTCTCCGCGATGCACTACGTCGGCCCGCTGGCCGACCGCTTCACCGCGTCGTCGTTCGCGTTTCGGCTGCTGCTCGGCGTGGTCTTCGCGGTGATCTACCGCGGCCGCGGCCTCGCCGTCGCGGCCTGGACCCACACCCTCTACGACATCTTGTACTTCGCGCTCCGGCGCCTGTAGCTCACCAGGTGGGCACCGAGGGCGGGCGCGGCGCGAGGGAGGGCTGGTTCATCGGCGCCTGGTCGCCCATGGTCCCCTCGCTGCGCTGCACCGCGGTGCCGTTGATCACCATGCCGACGTTGGCGAAGACGGTCCACGAGAGGTCGAGGGTCAGCCGCGTGCCCCGGAGCGAGCCCGCGCCGCGCTGGAGGGTGAAGGCGAAGGTGATGTTCTGCACCGCGTCGGTGAAATAGCAGAGCTGGTCGGGGGCGAGGGTGATCGCGGTGCCGCGACGGTTGGCGGTGAGGCGGCAGGTCTCGCCCCGCTCGTTGCTGACCATCAGCTCCATGTCGGCGCCGGCGCCGGGGCCGATGGCGATGCGCTCGCGGGTCTGCCGCGACTCGGTGCGGAGGATCGGGGTGGTCACGCTGACCTCGGTGTTCGACTGCACCGTCCAGACGCCCGCGAAGGGGCCCGGGCCGGTGCCCGAGAGCCTCGAGGCCTGCACCGTCGGCGCCCGACGGCTCCGTCGCGGCGAGCGCCGACGCTGAGCCTCCGCGGGGAGCGCCGACGCCAGGAGCGTCAGCGCCGACACCAGGAGCGCCAGGGATCTGCGAGGGATCATCGCCCTCATGGTGCCCGCCCGCCCCCCCCGCGGCAAGGGACTTCCCGAGTGCGCCCGGCGCAGACACACTGCGTCCGCCGTGCGCGACATTCACATCGCCGGACGCGCCTTCGCCATCGCGGGGCGCTTTCTTCGCTTTCCCGAAGACGAGATCACCTCGGCGATCGTGCGCGCCGGGGCGTCGGTGCACCCGCTCGCGAAGGGGGTTCACACCGCCCTCGTCGCCGGCGCCGGCGTGGGCGACCTCGTGCAGCGCGAGCGCGAGCGCGGCGTCGCCGTGCTCTCTGAAGACCGCGCCGCGGGGATGTTTCAGCTCGGCTTCGACGAGGCCCGGCGGTGGCGCGCCGTCGAGGCCACCCTCGCCCGCCCCCGCGACGGCCTGCGCTGGCGACGGCTCTGCGAGCTCCTCGACCTCTGGCCCGACGACGAGACCCTCCCCGCCGTCGTCGAGCGCTGCCGCACCGCCGCGGGGCTCTGGCCCGACCGCGAGTGCGAGGCGCCCGAGCACTGGGTCCAGCGCATTCGCGGCGGCGAGGGCGACGCGCGCGCGAGCATCCCCCGGCGCTGGCGGCTGCGCGGAGACGCCGAGACCCTGCGCACCGTGCTCGGCGACCCGCGGGTCACGGGCTCGCTCCGCGACCTCTCGGTCAGCGGCGTGCGGCTGCGCATCGCCGACCTGCCCGGGGTCGTCGCCGCGAGCACCCGCGCGGGGCTGAGGTCCCTCTCGCTCACCGCGTCGCAGCTCAAGGCCGACGCGACCCGGTACATCGCCGGCGAGCCCGCCCTCGCCGGCATCGAGGCGCTGACCCTCGACCAGAACCCCCTCGGCGACGAGGGCCTGCGCGAGCTCTCCGAGGCGCGGCACCTCACCTCCGTGCACGAGCTCTCGCTGCGGGAGTGCGGCGTCGGCCCCGACGGCGTCGAGGCCCTGGCCGACTCCCGGTGGCTCGTGCGCATCACCGACCTCGACCTCTCGGGCAACCCCCTGGGCGTGCGCGCGGGCTCGATCATCGCGGGCTCAGAGACCCTCGCGAGCGTGCAGCGGCTCCGCCTCGAGGGCTGCGCGCTGCAGAGCGGCGGGCTGCGCGCCCTGGCGCGCACCGCGAACCTCATGGAGGTCGAGCACCTCGACGTGTCGCGCTGCGGCGTCACCGACGACGGCCTCGCCGCCCTCGTCGACGGACCCATCGCCGACACCCTCACCTCCCTGCGCTGCGAGTCGGTGGGCGACGCGCGCATCGGCCCGCGCGGCGTCGCGGCGCTCACCGCGTCCGAGCGGCTCACCCTGCTGGCCTCCCTCGACCTCACCGGCGTGCACCTCGACGACAACACCCTCGCCGAGCTCCTCACCTCGCGGCGCCTGCCCAAGCTCCAGGCGCTCCACCTCGAGGGCGACGCCGAGCTCACGGCGCACGCCCTCGAGCTGCTGTGCGACCGCGAGCCCGTGCCCCGCCTGCGCACCCTGGCGATGCCCCGCTGCGACCTGCGGCGGGTGCGCAAGGAGGTCTGGCGCGGCGCGCGCTTCCTCGACGGCGTGGAGCACCTCACCCTGCGCCGCTGCCGCCTCGGGATGGCCTCGCTCCGGGCGATGCTCGCGCAGGCGCCGCTCGTCGCGCTGCGCTCGATCTCCTTGCGCGGCACGGTGATCGGCGACGACGGGGTGCGCGCGCTGCTGCGGGCGCCCCGGCTGGCGCTGCTGCGCGAGGTCGACCTCGCGGGCTGCGGCCTCGGCGCGGGCGCCGCCGACGCGCTGCTGAGCAGCGGGCGCATGGACCACCTCGAGCGGGTCACGGTCTCGCGCGACGAGCTCGGCCCCGAGGGGCTGCCGAGGCTCTTCGCGGGGCAGAGGTTCCCGGGGCAGGTGGTCCTCGCGGAGTGAGCGCGATTGACGGGTCGCCACCCTCGGCGGTAGGACCCGACGCCCCATGACCCTGGACATGAGCTTCGTCGGCCAGCGCATCGACCCCCTCGAATTCACCTACGCGGCGAAGGACGCGATCCGCTACGCCCTGGGCGTCGGCGCCAAGGCCGCCGAGCTCAACTTTCTCTACGAGGGCCGCGGGCCCAAGGTGATCCCGAGCTTCGCGGTGATCCCCGCGTACGAGGCCCTGGTGAGCGCGATGGCGCGCTCGGGCATCGGCTTCGACAAGGTGGTGCACGGGCACCAGAAGATCACCATGCGCCGCCCGCTCTCCCCCGAGGCCACCCTGCGCAGCACGGCGGTCATCGAAGGGATCTACGACCTCAAGAAGATGGCCCAGGCCGTGGTGAGCACCCGCACCGAAGACGCCGCCACGGGCGAGCACCTCTTCGACACCGAGTGGGGGATCATCATCTTCGGCGAGGGCGGCTTCGGCGGCGCCCCGCCTCCCCCCCGCGAGACCTCGACGCCCACGCGCCCCTGCGACGTCGAGCTCGACCAGGCGACCTCGCCGGAGCAGGCGCTGCTCTACCGCCTCATGGGCGACGGCAACCCCCTGCACGCCGACCCCGACTTTCCCCTCGTGCAGGAGCGCTTCGGGGGACGGCCCATCCTCCACGGCCTGTGCTCCTACGGCTTTCTCGCCCGCGCGGTGGCGCAGGCCTTCTGCGACGGCGACGCGACGCGGGTGCGGCACCTCGCGGCGCGCTTCACCAAGCCGGTGTTCCCGGGTGACACCCTGCGCACCGAGCTCTGGCGCGACGGCGCGAAGGTGTGGGCGCGGGTCACCACCCGCGAGCGCGGCGAGCCCTGCCTCTCTCAGTGCTACGCAGAGATCGACTGACCGAGTTCTCTCCCCCAACCAATGAGGTCCGTAATGGCGAAGCTGTCCCGTGAGATCGTGATCCTTTCCGCCCGCCGCACGCCCTTCGGCACGCTCTCGGGCACCCTCAAGGGCGTCAGCGCGACCGAGCTCGCGGTGATCTCGTCGAAGGCCGCCCTCGCCGACGCGAAGGTCGCCGCCGAAGACATCGGCCACGTGATCTTCGGCAACGTGCAGCAGACCAGCGCCGACGCGATCTACCTCGCGCGGCACGTGGGCCTGAAGTCGGGGCTCCCGATCACCACCCCCGCGCTCACCGTGAACCGCCTCTGCGGCTCGGGCTTTCAGGCCGTGATCAACGGCGCCGAGCAGCTCCTGCTCGGTGAGGCCGAGGCCGTGCTCGTGGGCGGCACCGAGAACATGAGCCAGGCGCCGCACGTGCTCCGCGGCGCCCGCGACGGCTACGCCTTCGGCCGCGCCCCCGCGCTCGAAGACTCCCTCGCCGCGGCGCTCACCGACAGCTACTGCAACACCGCGATGGCGATCACCGCTGAGAACCTCGCGACGAAGTACGGCATCACCCGCGAGCAGTGCGACGAGCTCGCCCTCACCTCGCAGCAGCGCTGGGCCGCGGCGAACGAGGCGCGCCGCTTCGCCGACGAGCTCGTGCCCGTCGAGGTCGCCACCCGCAAGGGCCCCGTGCAGTTCACCACCGACGAGCACCCCCGCGCGGGCGCGTCGATGGAGGCCCTCGCGAAGCTCAAGCCCGTCTTCAAGAAGGACGGCGTCGTCACCGCGGGCAACGCGTCGGGGATCAACGACGGCGCGGCCTCCCTCGTGCTCGCCACCGCCGACTTCGCGCGCTCGCGCGGGCTCACCCCCCTCGCGCGGCTCGTGCAGTGGGGCGTCGCGGCGGTGGAGCCCACGCTCATGGGCATCGGCCCGGTGCCGGCGATTCAGTCGTGCCTCGCCCGCGCGGGCATGAAGCTCGACGAGATGGACCTCGTCGAGGTCAACGAGGCCTTCGCCGCGCAGTACCTCGCGGTGGAGAAGGAGCTCGGCCTCGACCGCGCCAAGACCAACGTGAACGGCGGCGCCGTGGCCATCGGCCACCCCCTCGGCGCCTCGGGCGCGCGCATCACGGCGCACCTCGTCCACTCGCTGCGCCAGCGCGGCGGGCGCTTCGCCGTGGGCTCGGCCTGCATCGGCGGCGGGCAGGGCCTCGCGGTGCTCGTCGAGCGCCTCTGATCGCCGGACGGGGGCGCGCGCCGCCGCCTCTAGCCCCCGCGCCGCCCGTCGAGCCAGGCCACGAAGGCCTCGACCCCCTCCCCCGTCACCGCCGACACCTCCAGCGCCCGCGCCGAGGGCATCACCCTCGCGAGGTTCTCTCGCAACACCGCGATCGAGGTCCCGGGCAGGTGCGGGAGCAGGTCGGTCTTGCTGAGCACCACCAGGTCCGCCTTGAGGAACATCACCGGGTATTTCAGCGGCTTGTCGACGCCCTCGGTGACCGAGAGCACCACCACCCGCGCCGCCTCTCCGAGGTCGTAGATCGCGGGGCACACGAGGTTGCCCACGTTCTCGATGAAGAACACGTCGCAGCGGCGCGCGGCCTCGCCCAGCGCAGGGTCGTGCAGCGCGCGGTGCACCATCGCGGCGTCGAGGTGGCACGCGGTGCCCGTGGTGATGGGCGCCGACGACACGCCCGCGCGCGCGAGCCGCTCGGCGTCGAGGGCGGTCGCGAGGTCGCCGCTCACCGCCGCGAGCCGGAGCCGCCCCTGGAGCGCCCGCGAGGTGGCCTCGAGGAGGGCCGTCTTGCCCGACCCCGGCGAGCCCATCACGTTGATCGCCAGCACGCCCCCGGCCTCGAAGTGCGCGCGGAGGTGCCGCGCCTCGCGGTCGTTGTCCGCGAGCAGCGACGCGTGCGGACTCACCGTCACCGCCCTCGCGCGCACGCTCTCATCGCCGCAGCCGCACACGTCACACATCGGGCACCTCCAGCTCCAGCCGCTCGAGAATCAGCGCGTCACCCTGCGCCAGCCTCGCGTCGCCGCCGCAGCGCGCGCACGCCAGCGGCAGCGCCTCGCCCAGCGCCTCGCCGCACGCCGCGCAGCGCCAGGCCGCGGGCTCGTCGCGCACGAGCAGCGACGCTCGGTGGTAGCCGCGCTCGCCCCGGCAGCCCTCGAAGGCCGCGCGCAAGAGCTCGGGCTCGACGCCCGAGAGCGCGCCGACGCGGAGGGTGATCCGCCGCACGTCGCCCGGGCGGTGCGGCGCGATGGCGCGGTCGGCCTGGTCGAAGAGCGCCTCGATCAGCGACACCTCGTGCATCAGCAGATCCTCGGCAGGGACTCGCCGTCGCGCTCGAGCAGCCGACGGGTCCCGAAGCCCGTGTCGAGGAGCACCGTGCCGCCCTCGCCCTCGCGCGCGAAGCCGATGCACGCCGCGTCGCGCCCCAGGGGGTGCGCCCGGAGCACGGCGATAACCCTCTGCGCCGCAAGGGGATCGACGCCGAGGAGGGCCTTCCCCTCGTTGGCCACGCCCAGGGGGTCGATGCCCAGGAGCTCGGCGGCGGCGCGCGCCGGCGCGCTCAGGGGCACGCTCGACTCGTCGAGCAGCAGGGCCACGCCCGCCTTCTCGGCCATCTCGTGCAGGGCGCTGGTGAGCCCGCCGCGGGTGGGGTCCTTCATCGCGTGGATCGCCTCGCCGCCGGCCTCCAGCGCCTCGCGCAGGAGCCCGTTGAGCGGCGCGACGTCCGAGCGGAGCTCGCCCGCGAGGCCCAGGTCGTGCCGCGCAGAGAGCACGGCGAGCCCGTGATCCCCGACGGTCCCCGTGACGAGGAGCGCGTCGCCCGGGCGCAGCCCCGAGTCTCGCACCACGCGTCGGGTCACACCCACGCCGCTGGTCGAGAGCACCACGCCGTCGATCTCTCCGCGCCGGAGCACCTTGGTGTCGCCCGTGACGATGCGCGCCCCGGCCTCGCGCGCGGCCTCGCGCATCGAGGCGTGAATCCGCCGGAGCGCGTCGAGGGGATAGCCCTCTTCGACGATCACCGCCGAGGTCAGCAGCGGCGCGTCGCAGGCGCCCATCACCGCCAGGTCGTTCACCACCCCGCACACCGAGAGCCGCCCGATGTCTCCCCCCGGAAAGAACACCGGCGCCACCACGTGCGCGTCGGCGGTGAGCACCAGCCAGCGGTCCCCCAGCGGGATCGCCGCGCCGTCGCCCATCGCGAGGGCCTCGGGGTCGTCGACGCCGTCGAGGAAGACCGACGCGATCAGCGAGCGCATCGCGCGCCCGCCCGCGCCGTGCGCGAGGGTCACCCGCTCGTCGCTCACGGCGAGCCCTCGCCGCGCCCGACCCCGTGCTCGTGCCAGATGCGGCACGCGCCCTCGGTGCTCACCATGCACGCCCCCACCGGCGACTCGGGGCGGCAGCGCGCGCCGTAGAGCGCGCAGTCGGTGGGCTCGAGGCGGCCGGTCATGATCCCGCCGCAGACGCACCCGTCGTCCCGCGCGGGCGGCGAGCCGGCGTCGGCGAGGAGCGCCTCGAAGCGCACCGCGGCGT
Source organism: Polyangiales bacterium (assembly GCA_041389885.1). GTDB lineage: Bacteria > Myxococcota_A > Polyangia > Polyangiales > JAWKRB01. Next base: position 74,432 of record JAWKRB010000035.1, read on the forward strand.
CGTGCGCCTCGAAGGCTCGACGGAGGCGCAGCTCTCCCCCCGCGACCCGCGCGATGCCGCGCCAGTCACCGTCTCCGGGCTCGAAGACCCGCTCGAGCGCGGCCAGGGCGCGGCGGTTGCCCTCCCGCGACACGCAGCGCGTGAACGCGTTGATCAGCTCCGCGCGGCCCTCGACCACCTGCTCCACCAGCAGGGTCAGGCCGGCGAGCAGGTCCAGGGGCTCGAAGCCCGCGATCACCACCGGCCGACGGTGCCGCGCGACGAAGGGCTCGAAGACCCCAGAGCCCGTGATCGTCGCGGCGTGGCCCGCGGCGAGGTAGCCCTCGACGCGCGAGCCCTCGACCGACGCCACCGACTCCATCGCCGCGGGCACCCACTTGTGCGCCGAGAGCACGAACAGGTTCGCCGGGGGCGCGGCGAGGAGCACCGCCGCGGTCGCCACCGCCGTGGTCTCGAAGCCCGTCGCGAAGAACACCACGGGCTCGTCGCTCGCCCGCGCGAGCTCCGCCGCCTGCGTCGCGGAGTAGATCACGTCGACCCGGGCGCCCGCCGCGCGGGCGTCGTCGAGGGAGCCCTCGCCGCCGGGGACGCGGAGCATGTCGCCGTAGGTCACCACGCGAATCCCCTTGCGCGCCAAGGCGATGCACGCGTCGATGGCCGAGGTGTGGGTGACGCACACGGGGCACCCGGGGCCCATCTGCACCCGCAGCGCGCGGGGGAAGCGCGCGCGCAGGCCGTAGCGCGCGAGGGCCTGCTCGTGGCTCCCGCAGACGTGCATCACGGTCACGTCGCGCCCGGCCCGCGCCACCGCGCGCTCGAGGCGCGCCTGCAGCGCGCGGCCGCGGGTCACGTCACGAAACTCGAGCGCGCGCGGGCTCACGCGCCCCCGTCGGGGGTGGGCGGCGCGAGGCCCTCCAGGTCGTCGGCGGCCAGCGACTCGAAGAACGCGAGGGTCTCGGCGAGGTCTTCGGGCGCGACGCGACGGATCGCGAAGCCCACGTGCACCAGCACGTAGTCTCCGACGGACACGGGCTCGTCGACCACGTCGAGGGACACGTGACGTCGCACGCCCCAGAAGTCCACCACGGCCACCGAGCCCTCGATCTCGCGCACCTGGCCGGGGACCCCGAGGCACATCGCCGTGGGTTCTACCCCCCTTCGCCCCGCAGCGCGAGGACCGCCGCCCAGGCCTGCCCCAGGGCGAGGCCCCCGTCGTTGAGCGGCACCGCTCGCGCCATGCACACCCGGTCGGCGCCGAGCCGCTCGATCAGCCCCTCCTCCAGCCGGCGGTTCTGCATCGCGCCGCCGCAGAGCACCACCCGCCGCAGCCCCGTCTGCGCGAGCGCCCGGGTGACCACCGCGGCGGTGGCCTCGACCACGCTGGCGTGAAACCGCGCGGAGACCGCCGAGGGCGAGCGACCGTCGACGAGCTCTCGGGTGAGCGCGCGGAACGTGGGCCGCAGGTCGATCTCGCGCTCAGAGCCGAAGCGCCCGGCGGGGTCGAGCTCGACCGGGAGCGCGAAGGGGTACGGCCCCTCGGCGCCCTCGGCGCAGGCCTCCAGGGCCGTCGCGACGTGGGCGTCGTAGTCCGCGCGGGGGAGCGCCAGCGCCAGCGCGCCCGCGGCGTCGAAGGCGCGCCCCACCCCTCGGGCGCCGGGGCTCTCCACCCCGGCGGCGATCATGCGCAGGGCGGTCTCTCGCGCCGCCGCGGGGACCCCGTCGAACACCCGGAGCCTCGCGCTCAGCGCCCGCGCCTCGCCCTCGCCGAAGGCGTCGACCAGGGCGCCCAGCGCCGCCCGCCACACCTCCCGAATCGCCCGCTCGCCGCCGGGCAGGGGGATCGGCCGCAGCGCGCTCAGCCGCGTCCACCGGGGCCCGTCGACGAGCAGGACCTCTCCGCCCCACGCCGTCCCGTCGGTGCCGAAGCCGGTGCCGTCGAAGGCGACCGCGATCGCCGGCTCGTCGAGCCCGTGCTCGGCGAGCGCCGCGAGGGCGTGCGCGACGTGGTGCTGCACCCCGAGGCGACGCCGCGCGGGGCGACGCAGGGCGTAGCGCGTGCTCGCGTAGTCGGGGTGGAGGTCGTGGGCCAGCGCCTCGGCGCGGACCCCGAGCAGCGCCTCCAGGCCCTCGAGCTCCCGCCGCCAGGATTGTTCACCCTCGAACGAGTCGAGGTCGCCCAGGTGCGGCGTGAGGTACGCCTGGTCGCCGACGACCACGCACGCCGCGCTCTTCTGGTGCCCGCCCAACGCGAGCACGGGCTCGGGCGACGCCGCGGGCAGACGGATCGGCGCCGGCGCCAGCCCCCGCGCGCGGCGGATCACCCGCACGCCCCGGTGCGCCCTCGCCACCACCGAGTCTTCGACGCGACGCGCGATCGCCCGGTCGTGGAGCACGAAGGCGTCGGCGACGTCGCCGAGCGCGCGCAAGGCCTCGCCGCGCTCGATGGCCGCGGGCCCTCCGCGGAGGTTGCCCGAGGTGACCACCATCGCGCCGCCGAAGGCGCGGGCGAGACCCCGGTGCGTCGGGGAGTAGGGCAGCATCACCCCGGTGCGCGGCGAGGGTCCGCTCACGGCCCGCGCGGCGAGGGGCGCGTCGGCGCGCGTCGGCGCGAGGACGATGGGGCGCCCGGGGCCGCAGAGGGCCTCGCGCAGGTCCGCGTCGAGGTGCGCCACGCGCTCGGCCGCGTCGAGGTCGGCGACCATCACCGCGAAGGGCTGCGCGTCGCGTCGCTTGCGTCGCCGGAGGGTCGCCACGACCTCGGCCCGGGTCGCGTCGCACACCAGGTGAAACGCGCCGAGGCCCTGCACCGCGAGCACCTGACCCTCGCGCAGGCGCGCGGCCGCGTCGGCGAGCGCGTCGTCGGAGGGGAGCTCGTCGCCGCGTCGATCGGCGAGCCAGAGCCGAGGTCCGCAGGCGGGGCACGCGAGGGTCTGGGCGTGAAAGCGCCGCGCGCTCGGGTCGGCGTGCTCCCTTGCGCACTCGGCGCAGGGGGTGAAGCCCGCGAGGGTGGTGCGCTCGCGGTCGTACGGCATCGAACGAGTGACGGCGAAGCGCGGCCCGCACGCGACGCAGCTGGTGAACGCGTAGCGATGGTGGCGCCCGCGCGGGTTGTCCACGTCGGCGAGGCACTCGTCGCAGGTGGCGAGGTCGGGGGGAGGCAGCAGGGCTCCGGCCCCCTCGCGCTCGCTCGGCGCGATGACGGAAACCGTCGAGGTCCCGAGGCGAGATCCGCGCGCAGCCGCGGACCCGCGCCGCCGCGGGCGCGCCTCGTCGCCCACCGCGCGAACAGCGAGCGCGTCGAGCGCCTCGCGCGCCGCCCGAAGGCCTCGACGACCACGCCGCGCGGGGTGATCCCTGCCGCGCCCCGCAGGCCGGGCCGCGTCGCGAGCGGTGGACCACGGGCAAACCCACGCCCTGCGGGCGGTGCCCTCGAACCAGGCGCCGCCCGCGAGTCGAAGTCGACGATCTCCTCGAGCTCCTCCGCGAGGAAGGCGAGGGCGGCCTCGAGCAGGTTCGCCTCGGCCCGAGGCGCGAGCCCTCCGCCGAGCTCGGCGCTCGCCCCGCCGGCGAGGACCCAGGCGTCGGAGCGCGCCTCGCAGCAGCCCCTCGGGCGCGGCGAGCACGGCGCCGAGGCTCACGGCGTGAAGGAGCTGATCGGCTGCGCCGCGCTCAGCGTGCGACCGTCGAAGGCAGGGCGGCAGGCGCTCGCGCCTGGCGTCGGCCGAAGGTCACCTTCTGCGAAGGAAGTCAGGCGTCATCGACTCGGGCCTTGGTCGGTCTGCAGCTCCGGCGATCCGCGCGAGCGCATCGACCCGGCGGAGCTCGGCGCGGATGAGGGTGGGCCCCAAGGGCGTGTCTCCGCGGGAGGACGCTGACCCGGCACGGAGATCGAAGGCGCGACTCGCCAGCATCCGCGATCGCGCGGCGACCGTTTTCCCGCCGCGTCGACGGCCTCGACCGCGAGGGCATCTTGCCCAGCGCGTGCGTCGCGCAGGAGAGGCACGGGTCGAAGGCGCGGATCGCGACCTCGATGTGGTTCAGCAGGGCCTCATTGGGCTCGACGCCGTCGAGCGCTCCCGCGCCACCTGGCGGATCGCCTCGTTCGTCGCCTGGTTGTTGTGCGTCGTCGAGACGATGAGCGCAGGCCGTCACCAGGTCGTCGTCGCCGATCTCGTAGTGATGAATCAGGGTGCCCTGGGCGCCTCGAGGACCCCGACGCCGGCGCGCCGCGCTCGCCGCCCGGTCACGAGCTCGACCGAGCAGCGCGGGGTCGTCCACGAGAACTCGCCCATCACCTCGGCGGCGTGGAGCGGCTCGATCGGCATCCTCGCCCAGTGCGAGGCCAGCGGGGCGTGCACCACCGCGCCGCTGGCGTGCGCGAGGAACTCCTGCCAGCACCACGCGGCCTCGGCGAGAGCGGTGTGTAGCCGGTCGCAGTTCTGAATCCGCGCCAGGGGACCGACCTTGTACCAGCCCTCCTCGGCGCCTCGCCGTAGGAAGGAGACTTCATGTAGCTCCACGAGCGCACGTTCTCGCGGATCACGGCGTCGTAGTCCCGGGCCTCGACGTCGTCGAGGAACGCCGCGCCGTCGGCGTCCGCCACGCCGCGCGCAGCACGCCGTCGTAGAGGTCGAGCGCGCCGTCGCGGCGGTGACCAGGAGAGCAGGCTCGAGCGCACGCTCCCGAAGGACTCGTACAGGTGCGCGTTCTGCCGATGGAGGGCCGCGACCGTACGCACGCCCGACTGCGCCCACGCGAGCACGTCCGCGAGAGGGCGCGCAGCTGGTCGCGCTCCGCCGGGGTGACCGCCGTTCGCCGCCGGGGATCGAGCCCGTGCCGTGCACCCGCTTGCCGGCGGTGAATGGCCTCCTGCCCGTATTTTCTCCAGCAGGATCCCCTGGCGCGCGACGTCGGGGAAGGCGCCGAAGGCACCGCACCCGATACGGCGGCGCCGGGTCGGCGTCGAAGCCAGAGCGGTCGAGCGGCGAGGTGATACAGGTGCGGCGCGGCCGACTGGGCGCCTGGCCGTAGTGCATCAGCCGGCGGATGCGGTCGGCGGTCGGCGTCAACGCGGGCGCCCACCACCGCGTCGAGGGCCTTCGAGGCCGCGAGGTGGTGGCTCACGGGGCAGATGCCGCAGAGCCGCTGCACCATCACGGGCACCTCCCAGTAGGGCCTCCCCCGGATGAAGCGCTCGAAGCCCCGAAACTCGACGATGTGCAGCCGCACCTGCCGCACCCGGTTCGCCTCGTCGAGGAGGAGGGTGACCTTGCCGTGGCCCTCGACCCGGGTCACGGGCTCGATCACCACGCGGCGGAGGCCCTCAGGGTGCGCGGCGGTGTCGAGCTCGGAGGGCATCGGTCAATCGTACTTCAGCAGCGCGTCGCGGAGCCGCGGCGTGCGGCCGGCGAGGAGGTCGTTGAGGAAGGTCCAGATGGCCTCGGCCGAGGGCGGGCACCCGGGGAGGAAGTAGTCGATCTTCACCACGTCGTGCAGCGGGTGCACCTGCGCCAGCGGCAGCGGCAGCTCGGGGTCGTTGGGGATGAAGCCGCGCTCGACGCCGTGCCCGGAGAGGTACACCGCCTGCAGGCAGTCGCGCACGTCGAGGCTGTTGCGCTGTGCGGGCAGGCCCCCGTTGATCGCGCAGGCGCCGAAGGCCACGAGCACCTTGCAGCTCGCCCGGAGCGCGCGGAGCACGCGGACGTTCTCCGCGTTGCACAGGCCGCCCTCGACGAGCCCGAGGTCGCAGGGGCCGGGGTGCTTGAGGTCGGTGAGCGGCGAGGCGTCGAGCTCGACGAGCTCGAGGAGGTCTACGAGGCGCTCGTCGAGGTCGAGGAGCGACATGTGACACCCGAAGCAGCCCGCGAGCGAGGCCGTGGCCACGCGCAGCTTCTTCTTCGCGGGGATCGCGGCGCCCTCACTCACGGCCGGCGCGCTCCTGGGCCTCGGCGACGGCGAGCTCGCGGAGGGGCTGGGCGTCGTACCGGCGCGCGCCGATGGGCACCGCGAAGCCCTCGCGCTTGCGCAGGATCACCCCCACCGGGCACACCCGCATGGCCTCGTCGTCGAGGGTCAGCGCGGTGTCGGCGAGGCGCCCCGACTCGGCGTTGACCACGAGGTGCTTGGTGATCCCCCGGCCCGAGAGCGCGAACACGCCCTTGCCGTCGACCCGCGCGCTCGCGCGCACGCAGAGCTCGCAGAGGATGCAGCGGTTGTACTCGAGCAGCACGTCGGGGTGCGACGCGTCGATCGGGCGGTCGGGGAACAACGGGCTGTAGTGCGCGGTGGTCATCCCGAGCTCGTAGGCCACGGCCTGCAGCGAGCACGAGCCGCTCGCCTCGCACGAGGGGCAGTAGTGGTTGCCCTCGGTGAAGAGG
>JAWKRB010000036.1:0-71999 GCA_041389885.1 Polyangiales bacterium
CTGGCTGGGCGTGACCAGCATCGTTCCTAACAAGCCGATGGTGCCGACCGCCACCTCTGCTCTCAATCGCTACGCGCTGCCCTCGCGGCGGCGGCACATCGGCCAGCCGTTGGGCCGCCAACGATCGACAAGGAGCAAAGGGCCGTATGGGGTGCAGCGCGCGGCGGGCGACACGTCGCGGCCGTTGGGAGGCAGCCGACGAGCATCGGGCGACAGTCCGCAAAGCAAAGTCGCAAGTCGGTGCATGATGAAACGACGAGCGATGGGCGAATGCCACGTGACCGAATCAGTCATGGTACGTGGATGAATGAACCACTTGACGCAGTCCTCCGGCTCTTGATCCCCGTCCTTGTGTGCACGTTGTGTGCATGTCGCAATCGTCCTACGAACCAGACTCATGAGGCCAATGCCGCACGCCCTATTGACGCAAGCTTGCCTCGATTTTCGAGACTGAGGCGGCTCGACCTTCGGTGTCAGTCGGTAGACTTGGGCGATGTGGTCGAAGTGCATTGGGCCTCGTACCACGGGGATAGCTTGCACGTGAGTCGGGAAGGATGCATCGAAGGGAACATCACGGCTGAAGAGCCCGTTCAGGATGGATGCGCCAGCGCTACCTCAATCCGTGATTTCGTCGCGGAAATCCGCAGAGTCGCCCCGATGCCTCAGCAAGAGAGCGAGCCGTTGCCAGAACAGGGAAGGCTATCGCTCTGGGAGTTTGTTCGCTGGACAACATCTCATGGTACGTACACTTGGCAGATCCCCAATAGCTACGACGGGCAATGGGAACATCGGACCCGCCCGACCCACCTTAGCATCGCTGCAGCGCGACGTCGGTTGCTGATGGCGAATACGCCCCACGCCGTCTACGCCCGCCGAACGATTGAAGCTCGTCCTGCGATTGCATCGGCGTCGATTAGTTGGTCAGAAGAGACCCATATGGGCGGCGGCTACGGCATTCACACGTGGTCCAATCGACGCATGGCGCTTCGGGCTGACGGAATATTCTCGGTATCTTCCAGTGGACGCAACGACCCCGGAGAGGATCTTGCGGCTCAGGTTGATCCTGCTTCAGCCCGCCGCTTTGTGGAGTTTCTGCGTGCGCACAGATGGGACGATGTACAGTTCACAAGTGGACTGATCGATGGTCAGAATATTGGGGGCCAGAATCCCCCCAACGCCCGGAACATCGAAGAACTCTGGCGGCAGATCATGCCTGTCGAGCGTTGTCGGCACGTTCAATGATTAGGCCCGCACTCTTGCAGTCTGCGTCGGGAGGTTGAGGGTTCGTGCAGATGCGTCGGGAACTGGCTTGTGGTACTACTCCGCGGCTTCCAAGTCACAAAACATACGATCGACTGTTTGGGCCCAACAAGCCGATGGTGCCGACCGCCACCTATGCCCTCGCGGAACCCGCGCGGCGCTCGCGGCGGCGGCACATCGGCCAGCCGTTAGACAAATGAAGACCCAACAGCCGACGCCCCAAGATTTTGCAGACCTGTTGGCCTTCCTACCGAAGTTGACGGCAGTTGGGTACGAACCGATTCGGCGTTGGTCTGGAGGAGTTTCCGCGGACGGCAAGACGGTCACTACGCCGTGGCCGGAGTACGACACCACGGTGGACGATTTCGTGAGGACGGCATCCAGCGATTGTTGGTTTGACCGCGGCTACGATCCTGGAGAAGCAGGAGACATGCTGGCTGACCCTGAGATTGTAAGGACAGCAGATCTCGCGAAGATCAGGGCCATGATCACGTACTGCGTTAGAGGAGAGCGATTCTGCGACGGACATTTGGGGGCGATGATTAGGAGCGGAAAGTTGCAGAGACTGCTACAGCGACTCGCAGAGATACGGGACACAGATGTCTAACAAGCCGATGGTGCCGACGGCCCCCACCCCACCCATCCACAACTCTCCGCGCTCGCTGCGGCGGCACATCGGCCAGCCGTTAGACCGGCGTGGAGATCCTCGCATGGCGAGCATGCGCGTATGCCTGACCTGACCGCACAAGAATTTACCTGGGATGACCACTTCTGGGTTGCAACGGTCCGCCTCGCGTCATGGCAGGGCTTCCAGAGCCGCCATGGTGACTACGCCTCGCAGGATACGAGCGAGCCGTCAGACGGTACGGTTAAAATCGTGATTTCTCCCGAGGGCAGAGACAAGGCGCCCTTGAGCGAGCCGGAGATCGAGCTGGCCCGATGGGCGATCGCTCACGAGCGCGAAATGCAGGTCTCAGCGCTCGCGGCATTGCTTCCTCACTACGCTGCCTTGAGGCCAGAGTACGCAGAGTTCATCGAAGACCCCCTGCTCATGCCGCCGGTCGTCGAGGCCGAGGGGTTCAAGTCGCTGATCGGGCTCCACAGCGTGAACATCCATCAGGTAGAGAAGGACGGTCGTCCCTACGTCGGGCTTGAGTTCGGCTGCACCTGGGACGACGAGCACGGCCTGGGTGCGCTCATGCACGGTACGCGGGTTGTCGAAATCGGCGGGGCTGACACCGCCATCACACTCTGGATCGCAGAACGTGACGCATCGCAGACGTAGAGCAACCCCTGAGCCGGCTCGCCCGCACCGTGCGAGAACGCGGTCGAACGAGCGCCTGCACCCGGAGAGGCGCGGAGCCCTGCGGGTGAGGCGCAAACCGTTGGGCAGCCTTCGGAGCGACGCGTGATTCCAGTGCTCGGGGCGCCTTTCGTCGGCAAGGGGACCGTAGTCAGACACCTTGCGAAAGAGTGGCCGGGCAAGCTCGCGGCCTACGAGCTTCCCGTTGACATTGGCGCAGCACGAGTCCTGGCTTGTCGGATTCAGCTCTCGGAGCGGCACGTAGATGTCTGGTGCCTCCCCGGAGGCATCGAGGCGACCTGGCCACTGGAGCTTGCGAAGAAGTGTCGTGTGGGCGTGCTGGTGCTAGACCCGCAAAGAGACTACGCACAGCGGCAGCGTGAGTTTGTTGATCTGTACATCAACACCCTCGATCTGCAGTGGTGCGTTATCCAGGGAAAGCAGGACTTCGCACAAGGCGGAAGTGCTGCGACATGGGATCCGATCCCAGAAGTCTTGCGAGGAGTACCCGTCCTCCGTTACTGCGGACGGGCGTCTGATGCGGGATCGCGGGTACGCGAATTCTTCGTCGAGAACGATCTCCTGGGAAGCGAAAGCGAGGAGGGAGTGGGTCTTGACCAGATTCTTGGTCCAGAGAAGCCTATCGAACACGTAAGCGTTCACGGGATACCGAGATATCAATCGTTCTTGCTACCGCGGGCTGAAGCCCACGGCAGCCAAGAGAAATCCCGCTTCGCGGGCTGACATTCCCTGCACCTTCCGCCACGCTGGAGAGGAAGCCCGCAGAGCGGGCTTTCCCTTGGCTGCCGTGGGCTTCAGCCCGCGGTAGCAAGAACGCGTGACAAGCAACAGACCCGTGAACGGTTACTCGAACACCTTGCTTCCGCGAAGAAGTGGTGGGAGTTTTGGCGGTGACGGCCGAACTGACGAGCGACCGCCGCGTAGCGACATCGGCCGTGCCCAACAAGCCGATGGTGCTGACCGCCCCCACTTCCCCCATCCGCTACGCGCTGCCGTCGGTGCGGCGGCACATCGGCCAGCCGTTGGGCTTCGGGGCGATGGACAGACGAACGGCCGCTTGCCGCATGGGACTATCCGGCGTAAGAGCAGTCTAGGAGGTCTCTCGTGTCCCTGCTCGAACTCCTGCCGAACATCCACGCGTTGCCCCGCGCGGAGAAGATCCGCCTTATCCAACTGCTGGCCCAGGACCTGGCAGAGGCGGAGGCTGACCCTCGACTTGAGGCGGGCAGAGACTACCCCGTGTGGTCTCCAGACCGGTCGTTCGCTGCCGCGGAGACACTGCTTGAGACCCTTCGCGCGGAGTAGAAGCGGTGGACGCGTCGATGCAGGGACAGCGGTTCCCATTCGTTGCGCGAGAGGCTGAGCGAGGCGTCGCGAGCCTCGCGCCGATGTTGCCGCTGACGCTCGTGGGAGCGCGAACCATCGCGGTGGCGGGGCTGCTCGACACGGGGGCTGCGGTCAACGTGTTGCCGTACGCGACCGGCGTCGAACTCGGATTCCAGTGGGAGGGACAGACGACTTCGGTGAAGTTGAGCGGGAATCTGTCGATCGCTGACGCTCGTGCGGTCCTTGTCTCGGCGGTCGTAGGGAGCTTCAACCCGGTTCGGCTGGCGTTCGCGTGGACAAGTGTTGACACGGTCCCGATCATCCTTGGCCAGATCAACTTCTTTCAGCAGGGTTCCGGGGCGGGCTCGTGAACAGCTTGAATTACAGGGCTTGATACCGTCAGGCGGCGCCGGTCATAGGTCCGGAGCTCCGGCGGCGATAGAGTGCCGGGCGCGATGACGAGCCCGAAGCCCTCAACGATCGACTGGAACCACCTGACGGACAACCACGCCGCGATTCTGGAGGCGTACTTCGCGCTGTATCCCACGCGCGACCCGAGCACGATCGGCTCGGGCGAGATTCTCCGGTGGTTCCGCGACCGCGATCGCACTGCGCCGTCCGAGGCCCTGATCCGCACCGTGCTTGCGGCCATCGAGGCACCGCGACGCAGCGGGGGGAGGCCCTCCAACGAAAGCCGCGCGGCGACCCCCGCCGCCCCCCCTTTGTCCGGCGTGCGCGCGCAGCCGCCTCGGCCCCGACGCTCACCACCCAGGTAGCCACCATCCTCCTGCCCGCGATGCTCGCAAGAGAGCTCGGGGCCGTCGCCCGTGCCCATCATCGCGCCCACCCCGAGGGCGCGCCTGCGTCGCGCATCGCCACGTGGCTCGGCGCGCTGCTACCCCGCGTGATGCACCCTGGTGGGTGGACAACCGCCGCACGGTTCGCGGGCGCCGAGCCGCTGTGGACCGGGCGCGCTCGGCCCTACGACGAGAGCACGTTGCGGTGTGCTGCCGACCGACTGGAGGCCGAGGGCGGCGTGGCGCACGTGGCCGCGGCGCTGCGGCGGCAGGTTGACCGCGCGGTGCGCGCCACGGGCGACGAGGTCGTGGCGTACACCGACGTGTTCGACCAGCCCTGGTACACCAAGGCCCCCGCGCACGCCGGACCCGTGGGGCGCCTGGGCAACCGACTGCTCGGGGCCACCTACTTTGGGCTCACGACGGTGGCGCTGGAGGGCGGGCCCACGTTGTTCCTCCACCTGTCGTGGCACAAGCCCGCGACGCCGCTGGGCGACGCGCTGCACGACCTGTTGGACGACGAGGCGCGGCTCGCGTGGTGGCAGCGCAACGTGCGGCTCCACATCTGGGACCGCGGGGCCAACGGCGATGCGGTGCTGGCGTGGGCCTGGGCGCTGGAGGTGCCCTACCTCACGATCGGTCGCCAACGCGCCGAGTTGTGGCGCTTCCGCACCCCAACCGCGCGCAACGACGTGGGCTTGCCCATCACGGTCCGACCGGACGCGCGGCTCGCGGGCACGACGGCCGAGGGGCCCTGGGAGGTGGTGGTCCCGGCCGATCCGGAGGACCCCGCCGAAACCAACGGCATCCGCTTCCGCGCGGGCGTGACGCTCACGGCCGCGGACCTCCTGGTGCTCAACGCCCGCTACAAGTCGCGTTGGCCCTCGATGGAGAACGAACTCAAGGCGCTGCAGGCGCGCGGCTTCGGCCGCAACCGTACGCGGCGACGCGAACTCACGACCGGGCGCGGCACCGACGGCGCCATGGAGCGTCTGCGGGCGCGCGAGGCCGAACGGGTCGCAAAGGTCGAGGCGCTGGGCGAACTGCCTGCGACGCGCCGCACGATCGCGCGGCTGCTGACGGCGGCAGGCAAGGTCGGCACGGTGCGCGCCGAGCAGGCCGCGCTCACGGTCGATGCGTCCCGCAAGTACGCACGCCCCGAGGGTGGCTCGGAGTGGCTGGGGAAGTGGCTCCATCTGCTCACGCACAACGCGCTGGCGCTGGCGCTGTACGGGAGCGCGGACGCCGAGGTGCGGTCGATGGACGCGCCTGCTGTCTTCGATCTGTTGCTCGGCCGCGCAGCGCTCACGTGCATCGAGCACGGGCGGCTCACGTTGTGGGTCGACGCGCTCGACGCTGCGGCCGACCATCGGCGTCAGGCGGCGCTCATCGAGGTCTTCAACCGGCTCGGGCTGAAGTGCCGCGGCCGTGCTGTGACGATCCGCCTACACGATCGGCCTTCTGCAGCGGTGGTCTGACGGTATTCGGGCCAGTCCCCGGAACCCTGTTCAGGAGTTCGACGTCTGCTTCTTCCGGTCTCGACAGCAGTTCGAGGTCCGTCCGGCGCAGCGAGTCCCGTGACAAGGTGATGCCGAACAAGCCGATGGTGCCGACCGCCACCACCCCTCATCCCTCGCGTCCCTCTCCCCCACTTCCCACCCCCTCGCTCCCCGCGTCCCTCGCGGCCGCGACCCACGCGTCCCGCCCTCACCTCAGCGCTCCGTGCGTCCCGTCCGGCCGAGACTCAAGCGTCCCGCCCTCACGTCGCCTTTCTGCGCGCCCCGTGCGGCCGCTGTCCGCGCGTTCCGCCACGGCGTCACGTTGCTGGGTGCGAGGGGATGGACGAAAGGCGCGGGTGCACGAGCGGTAGGCGGCGAGAGGGTGAACGGTGCGAGGGCGACAGGCGAGAGCACGGCACAGCTCGGGCGGCGTCAGGGAGTGCGGGCGCGCGGCGCATGGCGCGAGCTGTCACGGATCAGAGCGTGGGGCGAACGGCGCACGTGAGATGAGACGCTTGACGGGCGCGAACGTTGACATGGACACGTCACCTCCGGCTATCATCCCCCGCGACGAAGGAGCATCTCTGATGAACAAGGTGACACCGTTCTTGATGTTCAACGATCAGCTCGATGCCGCCATGGAGTTCTACACCGCCACCTTCCCGGACTCCGAGATCAGGAGTGTCGCCCGTAGCGGCAAAGACGGTTCGATCACCTCCGCCGAGTTCGTCGTGGGTGGTCAAGTCTTCATGGGGTATAACGGTGGCTCGTACTTTACGTTCTCCGAAGGCTTCTCGCTGTACGTGAGCTGTGAAGACCAGAGCGAAGTCGACGCGTATTGGGACAGGCTGGTCAAGGCCGGCGCGACGCCAACCGCGTGCGGCTGGATCAAGGATCCGTTCGGCCTCTCGTGGCAGATCGTTCCGCGGCGATTCATGGAGCTGATCCGCGACGAGGATGCCAAGAAGGTGAAGGCCGTGATGGAGGCCATGATGACGATGGTGAAGCTCGACGTCGCAGCTCTTGAAAGGGCCTACCACGAGGCGTAAGAGCGGAGCCCCTGCGCCCGGGGCGCGGGCAGCGCAGCCCGACCCGCCGACGCAGCGGACGGACCTTCGGTTCCTGCGGCTCGGACAAACGTTCGCTGGCATCGAGTCTTTGGAGCAAGCATGAAGATCACCGTCGAACAACACGTGAACGCGCCGATGGATCGAGTATGGAAGGCCTACACCACGCCAGAGGATATCGTTCAGTGGAACGCGGCTTCTGAGGATTGGCACACGACCCAATCCAGCGTGGATCTCCGCGTGGGGGGCGCGTTCTCGTCGCGGATGGAGGCGAAGGACGGGAGCTTTGGCTTTGACTTCGCGGGCGTCTATACCAACATCGTCCCCAATCGGCTGCTTGAGTACTCCTTTGGAGACCGGGTGGCGGTCGTTGAGTTTGGTGAGGTGCCGTCCGGCGTCGAGGTTCGCGTCGTCTTTGACGCAGAGACGACCCACCCCGTCGAGCAGCAACAGGATGGCTGGCAGGCGATCCTCAGCAGTGTCGCCCGCTACGTCGAGGGCCTGACGTAGCGCGCTGTCGTCGAGCCATTCGTTGAAGCGGTCCGTCTTGGCGGGGGGCTGTTTCCCATCGCTCGCGGGGCCGCAAGAGCTCTGGCGCTGGGGCAGGTCGGCGGGCGTTGAAGGCGGGGCAGGGCCGTGCGCGGGCACGGGTTGTCAAAGCTCCAACCTCACCGGGTGCCTCGTGGATCCTATCGTCGTCGAAGTTCCTGCGGCGTTCAGGGCCGTTGCAGAGGTCATTCCGCGCGTTCTCTCGCTCGCGGAGGCTGCCCGCACACACGTTGCGACCGACCTGCCCTTTTCGTAAGACGACCTGGAGCCAGCGTTCGCTCTCGGTGCGGGCGAGCTGCAACGCGCGCGGTATTCCCCGGTGCTCACGGCGAGGGCGTCCTTCACTTCTGGGTCGCCCCCTCCCCGCACCACCTTCCACTCCCTCACCAGCGACGCGACCGCGACCAGGTGGCTCTACCGTCTGGCGGACAAGCCCGATGCCCCGTGCGTCGATCTGATCGCCCTGCGCGTTGGAACCCTGCGGCGTACATGGCTCCCTGCCACGGCGGCTTCGATGGCGTTCCTGATGCAGTAGGTGCCTGTTCGCGAGGCCGAAGCCATCAAGCGCAAGGTCCCTACGGTGACACCCAACTTCCATCGCGTCACTCTGGCCTTCGGCACGCTACGCCGACCACCGCGACGCCATCGAGGAAGCGCTGCTCGCGTTCTTCCATCCCCCTTTGCTCCGCCGCGTCCCTCCTGGCCGAGACCCCACGCGTCCCGCCCTCACTTCACGGCTCCCCGCGACCCTCTCTGCCGAGACCCTCGCGTCCCGCCCTCGCGTCGCGATTGCGCGCGTTCTGAGTGGCTGCGGACCGCGGGGGTGAGGGCGTTTTCTCGACACCCGTGGCCTCGCCGGGCACCTTCGCGGCGATGTTCGAGGCGCTCACGCTCGCTCCCACCGCCGACCCCCGGACCTTCCTCGCCCCCGATGGCCGCTCGCTGTCTCCGCCGCCGGGGTGGGTGTGCCTCCCGCCCGGCGACGCGGCCTTCACGCGCCGGGTGAAGCTCGCGGGGCCGTCGTGGGCGGTCATCGAGAAGCGCGGGCGCAAGGCGTTCTCGAAGGGGCTCTGGGCGCCCGCGGAGCACGTCGAGGCGGTGCGCGCGGCGCTCGAGGCCGAGCGCGCGACCGAGGGCTACGCGAAGAAGCGCACGGCCGACCTCGCGCGGCGCGAGCGCACGCAGACCGAGTACGCCGCGGCCTTCGAGGCTGAGGTCGAGTCCTTTCTCGCGTTCTCTGGCGCGTGGAAGGCCCTGGGCGCCGAGCTCGCGAAGCGCGTGGCCGCGCACGCCACCCCCGTCGGCAGCGGCACCGTCGCGCGCACGAAGCGCATCGAGATCGACCAGCGCGCCGAGCTCGCCGTCATCGCCTGGATGCGCCACCAGACCACGGCGTATGACCGCATGGAGATCCCGCGGGTGAAGGGCAAGCGTCGAGAGGTCCGGGCCGCGCTGGCGCGGGTCTCGCGGGTCGTGCTCGACCAGCACCGCCGTGACACCCCCCACGCCGCCGGCGCCTGCGCCCTGTGCGCCGCGGTGAGATAGTCCCTTTCCACAGGGGACGTGAAGGGGTCAACGCGACCGACGCACCCACATCCCGCGCTGCCGCGCGCCCCTTCTCCCGCCTCGCTGCGTTCGACACACAAGTCAGGAATCCGCTTGGAAGCAAGCGTGATGCGCCTCTGGTCTGTCCGCGCCGCCGCTCGTCCCATCGACCCGACGCGGGGCCCCTCCACCCCCGCCCCCTCCTCCATGGGCTTCGCCGATGGAGGAGGGGCTGCATCCTTCGGGAAGATGCTACGCGTCGAACTGCCCTTGGGATGCGTCACATGGCCTGAGACCGCGCGGATGTGTCTGCCATCCCTTGTGTCTCAGCCCTCCTCCATCGGCGAAGCCCATGGAGGAGGGGGCGGGGGTGGAGGGGCCCCGCGTCGGGTCGAAGGGACGAGCGGCGGCGCGGACAGACCAGAGGCGCATCACGCTTGTTTTCAAGCGGATTCCTGACTTGCGTGTCGAACGCAGCCCGAGGCGGGAGAGGGCGCGCGGTAGCGCGGTGTGGGCCCGCGACGTGGGTTCACCTCAACCTGGAAGGCGACTCGACACGCGATCCCGTCGTCGGACCGAAGGCGCGCTGGAGCGCGCCGAGGCGCGACCACCGCGCGGGCGACGGGAGGCGACGGGATCGCGTCGATCCGCGCTCACGCCCGTCCCAGCCAGGTCGCGAGGGCGCGGCCGTCGCCCACCAGCCGCGAGACGCACGCGCCCTCGGCGACGACGCCGGCCTGCGCCGCGAGGGCCGCGCCGAGCCCGTGGGCCTGGGCGAGCTGGAGCCCCGCGCCGCGCTCGACGCGCACCTCCTCGCCGCGCTTGAGCTCGAGCACGCGGACCACGCGCTGGGCGGGGTCGGGGCGCGACATGTCCACCGCCGCGAAGTCACCGCAGCGCCGCTGCTGGTGCGTTCGGTAGAGCCAGAAGCGCGGGTGCCGCCCGAGCACCTCCCGCGCGAAGGCGAGCTCGTCGCACTTGAACGCGAAGGCGTGGACCACCTCGGCGGCGTCGAGCCCTCGCGCGCGGTGCAGAGAGGCCGCGAGGCGCTCGATGACGTCGCGACGTCCGAGCGCCCCGGAGGGGAGCCGTAAGAACCAAGGAAACACGCTGCGCATACGCCACCGGGAGACCCTTCGGGCGCGTCGGTCGGTCGTCGGGACGCGCCGCTCGTCGTGCTGAGCAAGGACGGGAACAGGGGGTCAGCGGAGGACGATCATGGCGGCGGTGAGGTACCACCGCGAGGCGTCGGGGGCAAAGGTCCTCGCGTGGGCGCGCGGCGTCAGTGAATCGGGTTGCGGTCGCTTTGCGCTCGCGAATACCGTGAGGGTTCCATGCGCGAGAACGCGATCCATGCGCTGCTCTCCTGGGGGCTCGTGGCCGCGTCGGTGCCGACGGCGATCTACCTCCGGCTGCGCCCGGCGCCGTACGGGCGGCACACCACCGGGGGCTTCGGCCCCGAGCTCTCCGCGCGGCTGGGTTGGGTGATCATGGAGGTCCCCGCGCTGCTGCGGGTGCCCTTCGTGTACGCACAGGGGTCGTCGGCGCGGGAGCCGCTGGCGATGATCCTGCTGGGCTGCTGGCTGCTGCACTACGCGCACCGCACGCTGATCTTTCCGCTGCGGCTGGCGCCGTCTTCGCGGAGGATGCCGCTGCTCGTCGCCCTCGCGGGCTTCGTCTTTCAGGTCTTCAACGGCGCCCTGAACGCGCGGGGGATGTCGGAGTTCAACGACTTCGCGCTCGGTCCTGCGGGGTGGGCGAGGGTCGGGCTCGGGGCCGCGCTCTTCTTCGCGGGGATGGCGATCAACCTCCACGCCGACACGGTGCTCCTGCGGCTCCGGCGCGATCACCCCGGCGCGTACAGCGTCCCCACGGGGGGGCTGTACCGCTTCGTGAGCTGCCCGAACTACCTCGGTGAGCTGATGGAGTGGGCGGGCTTCTTCCTGATGGCGTGGAACGTCCCGGCCCTGGGCTTCTTCTGCTACTCCGCGGCGAACCTCGGAGCGCGCGCCCTCTCGCATCACGCGTGGTATCGGGAGAAGTTTGAAGACTATCCCAGGGAGCGCAGGGCGCTGCTGCCCTTCGTGCTGTAGGTCTCTGGATCGCAGCGCAGCTCGCCCCGCGGGCCGCGTGGGCTGAGCTGCCCCGGCGACCGGGTCAGATCGCGAGGGCGACGCGGGCGAGGTTGGTCGGGTCGAAGCGCACGGGCACCGTGGCGCCGGGCTGCACCCGCGCGAGGTTCATCGGAGAGACCACCGCGGTGCACTGGGCGTTGAAGCGCTGACCCTGCGCGGACTGCACCTCGAGGTCGAACTGGAGCTCGGGCTGGTAGTTCACCAGCGTGCCGGTCTCGCGCACGCCGAGGATGCGGCCCATGCCGTCGGTGCCTCGCGCGAGGAGCTCGGCGCGGGCGTTCGCCGCGTTGGCCATGCCGGTCATCAGCGAGTTGGCGTTCTGGATCATCGGGAGAAAGACCTTCGCGAAGGTGACGCCGGTGATCGCGAGGACAACGAGGGTGATGGCGAGAGAGATGATCATGGGGAACCTCCGTCCGCAGTTCGCGGTGTTGGGAGGGGCCATCGCAACGACCGGGCCAACGCGGCGCGCCCGGAGATTCACGGACATCGGCCGCGGGCGGGGAGGGCAGGGCGTGGCCTGTGCCAGGGCGCGGGGTGGCACCGGGCTGGCACCGTGCCAGGGGAGCTCCCCGAGGGGACGGGCCGCGCCCGCCGTGGGGCCGCGGGCCAGCGCCCGCCTGGGGCGCGCGCTCACGCCGTGGGCGCCGCTCGCGCGCGGGGCGTGACGAGGCGACCGGAGGCCGCGGCGCGAGGCGGCACGCTCTCTGCTCAAGCGCGCTGCGATGGAATTCTTCGGTCACACCCTCGCGTCGTCGCTGCACCCCTCCGCGCGGGAGGGCCACGCGCTCGCGGTCGACGCCGAGGGGGCGGGGGAGCTGGCGTTGATCTCCTTCGAGGGAGAAGAGGCCCTCTCGGCGCCCTTCTCGTTCGTGCTCACCGTCGCCACCGCCGCCGACCCCGCCGCCCTCGAGCACGCCGCCCTCGGCGCCGAGGCCGCGCTCACCCTCGCGGTCGACGACGACGAGCGCAGGGTGGTCCGCGGGGTGATCGATCAGGTGCGCGTGGGGCTGCGGGCGCCAGCGGGGGGGCTCGGGCGGGTGACCCTCCGGCTGGTCCCGAGGGTGGCCCTCGCGGCGCATCGGCGCGACACGCGGATCTTTCAAGACCTCTCGATCCCGGAGATTCTCGCGAGGGTGCTCCGCGCGCACGAGGTGGAGCTCGCGTGGAGGGTCGAAGCGCCCGCGACGTCGCGCCCCTACTGCGTGCAGTACGAAGAGACCGACCTGGAGTTCACCCAGCGCCTCCTCGCCGAAGAGGGCGTGACCTGGTTCACCGAGTCGTCCGTCGACCGCGACGGACGCGTGGTCGAGACCCTGGTGTGCGTCGACGTCCCCTCCCGGTGGCGCGAGATGGAGGGCGGCTCGTCGCTCGCCCTCGACGAGTCGGAGGGCATGGTCTCGAGCGGCGCGCACGTGCGTCGCTTCGAGGCCGCCTCGCGGGTCTCCGTGGGCGCCGTGGCGATGCGCGGCTACGACGTGAGCCTCCCCGCGCAGGAGCACGACGCCTCGGCGCAAGACCCCCGCGCCGCGGGCGCCGCGGCGAGCACTACCTCCACCACGACGAGGGCAGGAGCCCGACGTGCGCCGCTCCCGCGCGCGCCACCGCCTCGCGCAGGCGCAGCGAGACGCCGAGGTGGCCTCGGGGGAGAGCGAGTGTCCCCGGCTGCGCCCCGGCGCGTACTTCACCCTCACCGACCACCCCCTCGCGTCCCTCGACCGGCGCTGGGTGCCCACCCGCGTGCGCCACGAGGGGCGCAACCCCGACACCGAGGGCTACGCCGTCGACCCCGAGGGGCGGCGCTACGGCAACGCGTTCGAGTGCGTCCCCGCGGAGCGCTCGTACCCGCCGGCGATCCCCGCGCGACGGGTGCTGCAGGTCACCGAGACCGCCACGGTGGTCGGTCCCCCGGGCGAGGACCTCTGCACCGACGCCCTCGGCCGCGTGCGCGTGCGCTTTCACTGGGACCGCCGCGGCCGCGCCCCCGACAGCTCGTGCTGGATGCCCGTCGCCCAGCTCTGGGCGGGCGCGGGCTGGGGCGCGCAGTTCATCCCGCGTGTGGGCATGGAGGTGCTGGTGAGCTTCATCGGCGGCGACCCCGACCGGCCCATGATCGTCGGCTGCCTCCCCTCGGCGAGCGCGCCGCCGCCCTTCTCGCTGCCCGAGCACCGCACCCGGAGCGGGCTGCGCACCCAGAGCACCCCCGAGGGCAGCGGCGGCCACGAGCTCGTGTTCGAAGACCTCGCGGGCCAGGAATTCATCGAGCTCAGCTCCCGCCGCGACCTGCGCCTGCGCGGCGCCCGCGACGGCGAACTCGTTGCGGGGCAAGACCTTACGATCACCGCGGGCGCGTCGCTCGGGGTCACCGCCCGCGGCGACCACGCGCTGCGCGTCGACGGCGCGATGCTCACCCGCGTCGGCGGCGAGCGCGTCGACGTGACCTCCGGCGCGCGGCTCAGCGAGGTCGAGGGCCGCCGCGGCGACGTCATCGCCGGCGACTGGACCGCCGAGGTCGGCGGCGCGATGCACCTGGGCGTGCGCGGCGACGTCTCCCTGGTCGCCGGGGGCGTCGACCCCGCGACGCTGACCCTCCGCGCCGAGGGCGACGTCGACCTCTCCGCCGAGGCCCGCGTCGAGATCACCGCGCGCGAGGAGATCGTGCTGCGCTGCGGCTCGAGCGCCATCGTGATCACCCCCGACGGCGTCGAGATCCGCGCGTCGCGGGTGACCGTGACGGGCGAGTCGGGGCTGCGCGCCGAGGGCGGCGCCGCGGGCTTCTCGCTCGGCGACGACGAGGCCCTGGTCTCGGCGAAGCGCGTGCGGCTCTACAGCGACGGCGCGAGCGTGACCCTCGACCGCGACGCGCACGTGCGCGGCCGCGAGGTGCTGCTCAACTGCGACGACGACCCGCGCCCCGACGCGCCGAGCGACCCGCGGGAGGCGCCGCGCGTCCCCCTGCGCCTGCGGGTCACCGACGCCGCGCTCAACCCCTTGGCGCACAAGGCATTTCACGTCTTCGCGGGGGGTGAGACCCTCAAGGGCGAGACCGACGCCGAGGGCTGGGTGCGCGCGCGGGTCGCCGCGACGGCGCGCACGGCGAGGGTGACGGTGTGGTCCGAGGGGTACCCCTCGGGGGCGCGGCGGGAGTGGACGGTGTCGCTCGGGGCGCTCGCGCCCGTCGAGACCCCGCGGGGGCAGAAGGAGCGCCTGCGCAACCTGGGCTGGTACGACGGCGCCATCGACGACCAGGCCGACGACGCGCTCGCGCAGGCGGTTCGAGACTTTCAACACGACCACCGCATGCCGAGCCACGGCGTGGTCGACGACGCGACGCGGGCGCAGCTCGCGTCCCTGCACGGAGCCTGAGCGATGACGACGAAGCACGCCGAGAAGCACGACCCCGAGGAGCTGGTGTTCTTCACCCGCACGCTGGCCGCGTCGGAGACGCTGCAGGAGGGCTTCGCCGTGGTGAAGAACCTCGCCGCGAGCGTGCACCACTGGCTCTGGGACGAGTCACCCGCGCAGGGTGCCGCGGGGCGCTCGGCCGACGCGGCCCCCGACGAGGCGCCCCCCGCGCCCCCGCCGCCGCCGCGGAACATCACCGCGGTGCTGGGCGAGTGGTCGTACGCGAGCGTCCCGCACGGCGCGGCGAAGGTCGACCCCGCGGCGGGCGCGACGCTGTCGGCGGCGGCGGAGCCCTTTCCGTCGTGGCACGTGAGCGAGTCTGATCTCATCGCGCAGCAGTCGGAGCCCTACCGGAAGCGCCCCCGCGCGCCGGGCGCGGCCGAGGACCCCTACGAGGACGTCGTCCCTCCCCCGAGCCACGAGCTCACCGAGGCCGAGTACCGCGCGCTCAACCTCGCGCCGCTCTTCAAACATCAGGAGCGGTACAACATCCACTATGGCTTCAAGCTCCCCTTCGTGAAGCGGCTCCGGCCCGACGACCCCGCGGTCCGGGCCGTGCTCGCGGCGCGCGCCGCGCTCCCCGAGGTGCCGGTGGGCAAAGGGGCCGGCAACCTCCAGTGGACCGAGTGGACCGCCCTCGGCAAGAACACCCGCCCGCTCTACGGACAGGGCTGGATGTACTGCGAAGACGCCCGGAGCGAGTATGGCCGCTGGCTCTACAAGCGCTGGTTGCGCGAGTACGTCGAGCGCATCGACAAGCCCGATCGCCTGAAGCACCTCGCGGCGCTGAGCACCCTGACCCAGGAGGGCGCGCCCTCTTCGCTCAACACCTACGACTCGTGCATCATGACCTGGGGCGTGGGCTTCGCGTGCGGCGCGCCGCAGCTCGTGGCCACGCTGCTCAAGACCCCCGACTTCGTGAACGCCCTCTACGCCTGCGGCTTTCTCGTGCAGGGCTTCGAGCCCGACGCGATCCTCAAGACCATCCCCGGCTTTCATTACCAGTACCTGGACCTGAGCGACCCCGAGCACCCCAAGGTGCTCGTCTGGGACAACTACTATCACTTCTATGGATACGCCCCCGGCGCCCACGGCCGGGAGATCTCGGTGCGCCCGCGCCGGTACGAGGGCGACGTGGTCAATATGAGCTCGAACGAGCGCTACGTGGTGAAGAGCGCCAACCCCATGCCCCAGGCGAACCTCGAGCTCTCGTATCACATCTACAACCCGATGACGGTCTCTCGGGACAAGCCGTCGCCCGTGCTCAACGCCTTCATCGCCCTGGCCCGCGACGAGCGCACGCGCGAGGCCGTGAGCGACGCCAACCGCGAGATCATCGTGCCGCGGGCCTCCCTCGAGCCGACGGTGAAGGGGCAGACGCCGGTGCCGATCTACACCGAGGCGGCCTACGCCTTCGTCTCGATGTGCAAGCACAACTGGGGCATGGCCAACGCGCAGCTCAGCCGACAGGGCCTCTCGCCCTTTCTCACCCGGGCCGAGTGGAAGCAGATCGACGACTGGGGCAAGCGGCTCGCGGGCCTCGCCTCGCTCCCTGGGGAGGTGCGGCGCGAGCGCTGGCCGACGCAGAGCGCCGACCAGGACGTGCTGGAGTTCAACATCCTGCACGCGGGCGCGGTGAAGAACCCCCGCGAGGCGATGGCGTGCAGCGACGCGCTCATCGCCAAGGCCGTGGCGCGCAAGGTGATGTCGCTCCTCGAGGGGGACCGCGTGGAGGAGGCGCGCAAGAGCTTTCTCAAGAAGAAGGCCGCGCTCAGGCCCGGCGAGCGCGTGGCGCCGGTGCGGCTCCTCGACGAGCGGCTGCGCAAGTACAGCTACCTCTGGCGCTTCAGCCGCGTGGAGAAATACTGGCAGGAGATGCGCTCGGGGGAGAACTGGCTCGCGCCCATCCGCGCCGCGAAGCGCCTCGCGGGCGAGACCGACCCCAGGCTCGCCGCGCGCGTCGACAAGGGCGCCCCCGAGGGGATCAACGACCCGCCCCGCAAGGTGCTCACGTCGATCTTCGAAGACGGCTTCGACGTGCTCCACGTGCGCAAGGGCGTACCGAACTTCTCGGGCGCGGCGTACTTCGCGCCGCACACCATGGCCTACGGCGCGGACGGCGCGCCGAACCTCGAAGAGAGCACCTTCTGCAACCTCGGCCCGCGCAACCGGGTCTTCTTGCCCAGGGTGATCGTGGAGCACGGGCAGAACCTCGAGCTGATCGACGTCGAGGGCGTCGAGTTCGAAGAGCCCGCCCCGAGAAATGGAAGGCCCAGCAAGACCACGAAGTACAAGCTGACCTGGCGCGTGCGCCCCGAGGGCAACTCCGCGCGCGCCAACGTCGGCGCCGAGGTGGTCACCACCTCCCTGGGCGACCCCTGGGTGGACCCGTGAGCGGACCCCGCGCGGTCACCGAGGGCGCGACGCTGCGGTGCTCCCTGGGGACGTCGCCGGGCGCCCTCGCGCTGCCCCCAGACCGCGCGCTGCGCCTGGGCGGCAGGCGCCTCGCGCTGGTCAGCGACCACGGGGTCGCGTGCGTGCTCCCCTTCGGGATGTGCAGCTCGCCGGCGAATCCGCAGGTGTCTGCGGCCACCGCCGCCGCCGGGGGCGCGCTCACGCCGCAGCCGTGCGTGCCCGCGGTGGACGCGCCGTGGAGCCCCGGCGCGGCGGGCGCGCGGGGGGCCACGGGGGCGGTGCTGCGCGAGGACTGCGCGGCGAGCTGCCGCTGGGGCGGGGCGATCTCGGTCGATCCGCAGGGGGCGACGGGGCGCGTGGGCGCGGGGGCGAGGTGAGGCGCTGGCGGGTCGTCGACAGAGACAGAAGGTGTGCGGTACGACACGGTTCGCGATGGCGAACGCGGATCGGGAGCAACACGAGGACGCCTGGCAGGGTCCCGAGGCGTTCGACGATTTCGTGGTCGTGCGGCCGCTCGGGCAGGGCGGCATGGGGCAGGTGTTTCTCGGCCGCGACGTGGTGCTCGACCGCCCGGTGGCGCTGAAGTTCACCGCCGCGGAGAACCCCTCGGCGGCGACCCGGGCGCGCTTTCTTCGTGAGGCGCGGGCCATCGCGCGGCTCTCGCACCCGCACGTCGTCGGGATCTATCGCATCGGCGAGGTCGGCGGCCGCCCCTACATCGCCTACGAATTCGTCTCGGGAAAGACCCTGGGCGAGCTGCGCGCGCCCATGCCCTGGCAGCGCGTGGCGCGCATCGGCCTGGGCGTGGCCCGCGGGCTCGCGGCGGCGCACGCCGCGGGGGTGCTCCACCGCGACATCAAGCCCAGCAACGTGATGCTCACCGAGGCCGGTGAGGTGAAGCTCCTGGATTTCGGCCTCGCGCGCCTCGACGACGGCGCCTCGCCGCTCCTCGCCGACGCCGTGGCGACCCACGGGGTCGACGCCCACGCGATCACCCTCGCGGGGCACACGGCGCAGGGCGACACGGGGCAGGTGCGGCTCTCGACCGTCGACGCGGTGATGGGCACGCCGCTGTACATCCCCCGGAGATCTGGCGCCGCGAGCCCCACCGAGCGCTCGGACCTCTACTCCCTCGGGCTGGTGCTCCACGAGCTCCTGCTGGGGCACCTGCCGCACGCGGGGCGCGCGCGGGGCTCCGCGTCGACGACGTGCTCTACCGCGACGCCGAGCCCGTGCGCGGGGTGCCCCGAGGCGCTGCCGTCGTTCGCCTCGCTGATCGACTCGCTCATCCGCCGCGACCCCGCCGAGCGCCCCGAGAGCGCCGCGGCGCTGGTCGACGCCCTCGACCGCATCTGCGTGCTCTTCGCCTCGCGCGGCGAGGCGCTGCGGCCCCTGCACGAAGACAGCGACGGCGAGGCGGTGTCGGCCTCGCTCCAGCGCTGCGCCTCGTCGGGCGACCTGCTCGTGCAGCGGGTGTACGAGCGCCTCTTCGCGTCGAGGCCCGACCTCCGCGCGCTCTTTCCCTCGTCGATGGACGGGCAGCGGGAGAAGCTCCAGCACGCGCTGCGCCTCGCGGTCGACGCGCTGTCTGACCTCTCGAAGGTCGAGCCGCTGCTGCGCGACCTGGGCGAGCGCCACGCGCACCTGCACCTCGCCTTCGACGACTACGACGTGCTCGGCGGCGCGCTGCTCGGGGCGCTGGGCTCCCTCGACCCCGAGTGGAGCCCCGAGCTCGCGGCCGCCTGGCGCCGGGCCTACGCCTTCGTGGTGGGCGCCATGCGCCGCGGCGAGCGGGGCGCGGTGAGCGAGTCGACGCAGAGCGGGAGCAGCCCCGGGGATGCCCCGGCGGCGCGGGCCTCGTCGAGCGCGACGGGCACCCGACCGCCGCCGACGCGCTACGCGTACGTGGGCGAGGTGGGCGTCGCGTGGCAGTCCTTCGGCGCGCGCGGCCCCGACCTGCTGCTGCACATGGGCGCGGTGTCGCACCTCGACCAGTGGTGGCGGCACCCGAGGCCCGTGGGCTTCTTGCGGGCCCTGGGCGCGCACGCGCGGGTCATCGCCTTCGACCGCCGCGGCGTCGGGCTCTCCGAGCGCGTGGCGCACCCGCCCAGGCTCCAGGCGTGCCTCGAAGACGTCATCGCCGTGCTCGACGCCGCAGGCGCGCGCAGGGCGGTGATCACGGGCGTGGGCGACGGGGCGATCACGGCGCTGCTCCTCGCGGCGGTGTTCCCCGAGCGGGTGCGGGGGGTGGTGTGCGTCGACGGCGCGCCGCGCACGCTGCGCGCCGAGGACTTTCCCGAGGGGCACGAGCCCGCGTGGCTCGACCGCGTGGTGGAGCGCATGCGGCGCGGCTGGGGCGACCCGAGCCTCGCCGCGGCGCAGTGCGCCTCGCACCGCGACGACCCCGATTTCTGCGCGTGGTACGGCGAATTCCTGCGCTCCGCGGTGTCGCCCGGGCAGGCCGTGGCGCAGCTCCGCCTCGCGGCGCGCTACGACGCCCGGAGCTTTCTGCCCTTCGTGGGCGTGCCCACGCTGGTGCTGCACCACCGCGAGAACCCGGTGGTCCCCTTCGCGGCGGGGGAGCGGCTGGCCGAGGCGATCCCCGGCGCGCGCTTCGTCGCCCTCGAGGGCGCCGACAACCTCCCCTACGCGGGCGACACCGTGGCGCTCCTCGAGGCCGTCGCGGGCTTTCTCCGCGACCCCGCCCTCGACGGGCCGAGCGCCGCGCCGCTGCGCACCCTCGCGCTGGCGCGCGCCGACCGCGCCGACGCCCCCCGCCTCGCCCTCGCCGCCGAGCGCTTCACCGCCGCGGGCGCGCGCGCCATCGCGCTGCCCGACCCCCGCGCGAGGCTCTTCGCGCTGCCGTGGTTCTCCACCGCCGCGGAGCTCGCGTCGCAGCTCGTGGCCTCGCCCGACGCCGAGCGCGACGGACTCCGCCTCGCGCTCCACGTCGACGCGCTCGATCTCGCTGCGCTGCAGGGATCTACGGCGATGGAGGCCCTCCGCGCCGCGTCTGATCGACTCGCGCCGGGGGAGGCCGCGGCCTCGTCGCGGCTGTGCGCCCTCGACGTGGGCTCCTCGGCGCGCCTGGGCGACCCGTGGGTCGCGGGCGACGCGTCGTTTCACACCCTGATCCCGGCGTAGGAGCCCGCGCGGGACGACGAGCTCTCCACAGGGGAGGTGAAGGGCTCAGCGCGACCGACGTACCCACCTCCCGCGCTGCCGCGCCCCCCTTCTCCCGCCTCGCTGCGTTCGACACACAAGTTAGGAATCCGCTTGAACACAAGCGTGATGCGCCTCTGGTCTGTCCGCGCCGCCCCTCGTCCCTTCGACCCGACGCGGGGCCCCTCCACCCCCGCCCCCTCCTCCATGGGCTTCGCCGATGGAGGAGGGGCTGCGTCCTTCGGATGCGATGCTCCGCGTCGAACTGCCCTTGGGATGCGTCACATGGCCTGAGACCGCGCGGATGTGTCTGCCATCCCTTGTGTCTCAGCCCTCCTCCATCGGCGAAGCCCATGGAGGAGGGGGCGGGGGTGGAGGGGACCCGCGTCGGGTCGAAGGGACGAGGGGCGGCGCGGACAGACCAGAGGCGCATCACGCTTGTGTCCAAGCGGATTCCTGACTTGTGTGTCGAACGCAGCCCGAGGCGGGAGAGGGCGCGCGGTCGCGGGGTGTGGGCCCGCGGCGCGAGTTCATCTCAACCTTTCACATCCCCTGTGGAGAGGAACTACTCGTCCTCGCCCTCGTGGGCGAGCTGGTTCGCCGCGAGCCAGCGGCGGAGCTGGTTGCGGTGCAGCCCCAGCGCCCTCGCGGCCGAGGCCACGCGCCCTCCGTGCGCGTTGAGCGCGGCCTCGACCTCGTCGCGGGTGAGGGAGCGCGCGGAGATGGGCTCGTGCCTGGGCGCCGCGCCCTCGGCGGGGGAGGCCGTGGCGGGCGACCCGGTGGTGAGGGCGCGGTCGACGGTGAACACCGTGCCCGCGGTGGCCGAGAGGTCGGCCGCGCGCACGCGGGCGTCGCCGGCGGTGAGCGCCACGCGCGCGGCGGCGTCGACCTCGACGAGGAGCTCCCGCGCGTTGCCCGGCCAGGGCCGCGCCATGCACGCCTCGATGAGGGACGAGTGGGCCTTGAGGCCCTGCACGCTCAGCCGGGACTCGATGAGCGACGGGATCTCCTCGCGGCGCTCGCGCAGCGGCGCGAGGGTCACCACGGGGCGGGCGATGCGGACGTACAGGTCCTCGCGAAAGCGGTGGTCGGCGACGCGCTCGCGCAGGTCGCGGTGCGTCGCCGAGCAGAGCCGCACGTCGACGGTCTGCGCCTTCGACGCGCCCACGGGGATCACCTCGCGGTACTCCAGCGCGCGCAGCAGCTTGGCCTGCACGTCGAGCGAGAGCTCGCCCACCTCGTCGAGGAACAGCGTGCCCCCGTCGGCCTCTTGAAAATGCCCCGGCTGGTCGCGGTCGGCGCCCGAGTACGCGCCCTTGCGCGCGCCGAAGAGCACGCGCTCGGCCACGCCCTCGGGGATCGCCGCGCAGTTGATCGCCACGAAGGGCCCCTTCGGCCTCCCGCCCACGCTGTGAAACGCCCGCGCGGCGAGCTCCTTGCCCGCGCCGCTGGGGCCGTGGATGTGCAGCACCGCGCCGTCGCCGGCCTGGCGAATCTGCTCCATCACCGCGGCCAGGGTCGCGCCGATGACCTTGCCGTCTTCGACGCGCAGCGGGCGCTCGGCGTAGGGCACCGCGTCGGGCACGAGCCAGAGCACCGTGTCTCCGATGCGCACGCTCGCGCGCTCGCCCGTGCGCGCCTCGCGGGCCAGCGTCACGCCGTCGACGGAGGTGCCGTTGCGGCTCCCGAGGTCCTTCACCACCCAGGCGCCCTGCTCCCAGCGGGCCTCGAGGTGCTGCCGAGAGACCCGCGCGTCGGCGACCCCGAGGGCCGCGAGGCGGTCGCGCCCGAGCTGCACGGCGCCGTCGCGGGAGGGCACGATGACGTGAATCGGGCGCTCTCCCGAGAACAGAAGGATCGCCCCCGGCAGGGGCAGCCGCGAGGAGCGGTGCCGGTCCACCGTGAGCAGGTCGACGGTCTGCGAGACGCTGGCGATCATGCTTTGACCGAGCACGCTACACCCGACACCGCGCGGGCGAGAACCCACCGAGCGCACTCTTCGAGGCCGCGCCCGAGGGGACCCGCGCCGCGCTCACGAGCCCCGCACCTCGACCACCATCGGCGGCGCCGCGCCCTGGGGCCACCACGCCACGAGGTAGCTCCGGAGCGCCTCGGCGTCGAGCCTCGCGCCCTCGCGGACCACCGCGCGCACCTCGGGCTGCTCCACCAGCCGCGGGTGCGCCACGCAGCGCACGCTCGCCTCGACGACCTCGGGGTGCGCCCGCGCCGCGCGCTCCAGCGCCTCGGCGTCGACCCACTCGCCGCCGCAGCGGATCATCGGCTTGATGCGCCCCGTGAGCCGCAGCGCGCCGCCCTCGTCGTAGCGACCGAGGTCCCCGGTGCGGAGCCAGGCGTCGTCGGTCCAGCGGTCAGGGGTGGCGCCGTCTTCGAGGTACGCGCTCGCCACCCAGGGCCCGCGGAGCTGCACCTCGCCCTCGCCGTCTCCCCCGACCTCGAGCGCGCGCCCGTTGGCGTCGACCACGCGGAGCTCCATGAGCGGCACGGGGTGGCCCTGCGCGCTGTCTCCCAGGCACGCGGTGGCGAGGGGGCCGGTCTCGGTCATGCCGTAGACGTGGAGCACCTCGGCGCCGTGGCCGCGCAGCGCCTCGACCAGCGCGGTGGGCGGCGCGTTGCCCCCGGCCATGAGCCGGAGCCCACGCGGGAGCGCAGGGCCCTCGGGCCTCGCGGCGATGGCCTCGGCGAGCCCCGCCCACGCGCTGCTCACCCCGGCCGCGAAGGTCACGCCCTCGCGCGAGAGCGCCTCGCGCAGCTGGTCGGCGTCGGCGTCGAGGGACTGCAGCACGAGCGTCGCGCCCACGAGCGCGGTCACCAGCGGCAGGCCGCAGCCGTTGGCGTGGTAGAGCGGCATCGCCGGGAGGATCACGTCGCGTCGCCCCAGCCCCAGGCCGTCGACCGTCGCGCAGGCCATGGCGTGCAGCACCGCGGCGCGGTGCGTGACCGTCACCGCGCGGAGGTGACCGGGGCGCAGCACCGCCTCGGAGATCATCGCGGGGTCGTCCTCGCCGGGCGGGTCGAAGGGCGGCGCGGCCTCGCCCCTCGCGCGAACGTTGGACCACGCGAGCTCACCCTCGCGGTCGGTCTCGTGCGTGACGACGAGGTGGGGGATCCCCGCCTCGGCGCAGAGCGCGCGCGCGAGGTCGAGGGACGCCGCGTCGGCGAGCATCACCCGGTCCCCCGCGCGGCGGAGCGCGCGCGCGAGCGCCTCGACGGGGTGACGCGGCGAGAGCGCGTGCAGCGCGAGGCCCGCGGAGGCGACGCCGAGCTGCGCCTCGAGGTGCGCGCGGTGGTTGCCCAGCAGCGCGGCGACGGCGGTGCCTGCGGGGAGGCCCAGGGCGCGCAGCCCGCGCCCGAAGGACAGCGCGTCGCGGGCGACCTCCCCGAGGCGGTGCGCGCGGCGGCCGCCGTCGGCGTCGAGCTCGACCAGGGGCCGCGACGCGAAGAGCCGCGCCGCGCGGGCGGTGAGGGCGGCGACGGTGAGCGCGGTCGGGGTCATAGACTGGCTCCCAACGCGTTGGGAGACAAGGGGTTCTGCGCGGCGCGGGCGGCGAGGAGGCGCTGGTAGGCCGCGGTGTCTTCGTCGAGCGCGGGGAGAAACTCGCGCAGCCGCGCGGCGGAGACGGCGCCCGCGCGCACGAGCCTCGGGCGGTCGAAGGTGAGGTCGACGAGGGTGTTCCCGCAGGCCGGCGCGTCGGCCTCGTCGCCGCCGCCGTCGACGGCGAGGGAGACGGCGTCGCCGAGGTCGGCGAGGGCGCGGGCGAGGGTCACGCGCCCCGTCGCGGCGCCCGAGAGGTTCGCCGAGCTCGACGCCAGGGCGCGGCCCGCGGCGCGGGCGACGGCGGCGTAGAAGGGCTCGGAGGTGACGGTCACGGCCACCGTGCCGAGGCCGCAGCTCAGCCGCGGGGGGAAGGGGTGCCGCTGGCGAAACACGAAGCACACCTCGCCAGGCCAGAGCGCGTCGAGGGCCTCGCGGGGGAACCACCGGGGCACGTCGACGTAGCGCTCGGCGGACGCCGCGTCGGGGAGGCACACCGGCAGCGGCCCGAGCTTCACCCTGCGCTTCGCGCGAAACACCGCCTCCACCGCGTCGGCGCGGTCGGCGTCGCACACCACGTTGTAGTTCGTCGCGTGCGGGAGGATCACCAGCTCGCCGCGGTCGAGGGCGCGCAGCGCCTCGGCGAGGGCCTCGGGGCCCGCCGGGAGCACCCGGGCGCTCACGCGGCCTCCGCGCGGGCGCCCCGCAAGAGATCCACGTAGTGGTCGTGCAGCTCGCTCCACGCGACGCAGAGCGCGCGCACCGCGTCGAGGGCCTGGTCGTGCAGCTCGGGCACCTCGTGGGCGTAGGCGCGCACCAGGGCCAGGCCCGCGTCGGCGTGCTCGTCCTCGGCCTCGGAGTGCACGGTGAACCACTCCAGCTCGTGGGCGGTGAAGGCGTGGTGCGCGCGGAGCCACGCGAGCACGCGCGCCACGGCCTCGCCCGCCTGGCTCTCGATGGCGTGCAGCGCGAGGAGGGCGACCACGGGGTGCCGCTCGCGGCAGACCGCGAGGGCGGTGGAGACCCAGCGGCGCACGGGCGCCGAGGTGTTCCCCCGCGCGAAGGCCGACCCGGGCGCGCCGCAGGCCTCGGCGAAGCGGCGCATGAGGTCGTAGTGCGAGGCGCTGCCGCAGGTGAGGGCGGTCTCTTCGGCCACGAGCTGCTCGACCATGAACTGCCGCACGGGCTCGCAGTCCCAGGCGTTGGCGTGAATCGCGGAGAACATCACGTTCTGGAGAAAGACCTGCTGGTACTTCTCGCCGGCCCAGGCGGCGAGGCGCGCGCGGTCGGGCCGAGCCTCGTCGAGGGTGCTCACGAAGGGGTGCCGCGAGGCCCGGTGGCGCTCGCTCACCTCGCGGC
Organism: Polyangiales bacterium; assembly: GCA_041389885.1. Classification (GTDB taxonomy): domain Bacteria; phylum Myxococcota_A; class Polyangia; order Polyangiales; genus JAWKRB01. Next base: position 25,397 of record JAWKRB010000036.1, read on the forward strand.
AGGCGGCGAGGGTCTCGTCGAGGGAGGGACGCGGGCTCACGCCGACACCGCCAGGCCGTCGCGGCGGCTGAGGAAGGCCTCGAAGTCGGCGCGGATCCGCGCGGCGTTCACGCCCTCGCGCTTGAGGGTGCCGTTGGTGAAGTTGAGGATGGTCGTGGCCTTGCGCTCGGGGTTCTCGAGGGCGGCGGTGCCGTGGTCCAGGGCGCAGTCGACGCCCCGGCGGATGCTCTCGGGGACCTCGTCGAAGCGAAAGCAGTTGCCCATCGACGAGGGGTTGCCCGACGAGCCCACGAAGCACCACCCCTCGGAGTAGGCGCGGCCCACGAGGCGCTCGAAGAAGCCTCCGCAGCGCATGAACACGGCGAGGGTGCCGCGGGTGATGGCGTGCTCGCGGACCCACGGGTCGAGGCCCTGAATCAGCCGGCTCTCCATGCGCGCCGGGAACACCGCCGCGCAGGTCGAGTAGCCCACGACGCGCTGGAGAAACGCGCGCTCCTCGGGGGTCACCACGGCGACCTCGTCGAGCACGTCCCAGTTGCCCGCGAAGACGCAGGGGTTGGTCTCGGGGCGGCCCTTGAGCTCGTACATGGAGCGAATCGCGCGCTCGGAGCGGCCGAGGAGCCCGTAGCCGATGTCGCCCTTCGCGAGGAGCAGCCCGCCGCCGCGGAGGCACCCGAGGGCGCGGTTCTCGTCGACCATGCGCCACGCGGGCACGAGGCTGAGCGAGGGGCGGCTGACGCGGGGAGAGACGAGGTCGTGGTCGAGGGCGGCGTTCTGCATGATCGAGGCTCCTTGTTGGGGTGCAGAGCCCTTCTGCAGCGCCTATACCAACGCCCGAGATGCGCGAAAATCGCTTGAATTGAAGGGTGTCCTCGCGGTGCCAGGGCCGCTCCGGGTGGCACGTGCCAGGGCCGGTGCCCGCGCGTGTCACGCCGCGGGCGGCTCGCGGGGGACGCGCACGCCGAGGGCCCGCCCCGCCCCCAGGCGCACGTGCGGGTGCGGGTGCGCGAGGGCCTCTTCGGGGAGGGGAGGGGTGAGCCGCCCGAGCGTCCACGCGCGGAGCATCGCGACCTTCGCCTCGACGCCCGCGGCGCGCACCGCCGACGCCTTGCAGCACGCCGGATGGCAGCCGGGGACCCGCGGCATCGCGAGCACCCGCTGCAGCGTCTCGCGGCACGCAGGGACCTCGTGCGGAGCGAGCCTCGCGCCGAGCTGCGCGGCGCACCACCCCGCGTCCATGAGTCCGTTGAGGCGGTCTTCATACGCGCCGTCGAGGCGACGCAGCCCTTCGGCGATGCGCGCGCTCAGCTCCGAGATGGTGTTCAGGGCCGGCGTGAAAGGGGCTCCCTGCGACGCGCGGCGCACGCGCTCAGCGGCGCGAGGGTTGATGCGAACGTCTAGGGAAAGACTACATTGCAACGATGCTCCGACGCGATCGCGTCTCGCTCCGCCCGGTCGCGCGGGGCGCCCTGACCTGGGAGTCGTCGACCGAGCCCGTGGGGGCAGGCGCGCCCTGGGCGGCGGAGACTCCACCGACCTCTACGACCTCGAAGACGGCGTCGTGCGCGCCGCCGAGCGGATCTACCGCGGCGCGCGGCCCCTGCGCTGACCCGCGTCGCGTCGACACGCCCGCACCGCCGCGATGCCGGGTGAGCGCGTGTGCGAGGCGGGACCACCCTGGCCTTCATGCAAGATCGTCCCGCGCCTGAGGCGCCGGTTGCCCTCCACGCGCCGCGGTGTCAGGGTCGGAGACGCTTCGGCAACGACCTCGAGGTGTTCCCATGGGGGTTTCGACCCGTATTCTTCTGCTTGACGCAGAGAGCGACGCGCGTCGTCTGCGAGAGACGCTCGCGCGCTGCGGGCCCTCGGGCTACGAGCTCCGCGTGGTGCATCGCCTCGCCGAGGTCGAGAACGCCTGCCGCGCCGCACGACCCGACGTGATCGTGACCGCGCTGAACCTCCCCGACAGCCACGGGGTCAACACCGTGGGGCAGGTGCAGCGCCTCGCGCCCTCGACGCCCGTGGTGGTGCTCTCTGACCTCGACGACCCCGAGATCGCCCGCCGCGTCCTCGAGCTCGGCGCGCAGGACTACCTCGTGCGGAGCGACCTCCGCCCCGGGCTCCTCGACCGCGCGCTGCGCCACGCGATCACCCGCGCCTCGGTGCAGCGCGCCTCGCTGCGCGCGGCGTACTTCGATGACCTGACGGGGCTGCCCAACCGGGTGCTGCTGCGTGACCGGCTCGCGGCGGCGCTGCGCCGCGCGGTGCGTCTCGGAGAGCGCACGGCGGTGTTCTTCGTCGACCTCGACCGCTTCAAGCCCGTCAACGACCAGCACGGTCACGCCGCGGGCGACGCGCTGCTCTGCGCCGTGGCCGAGCGGCTCTGCGGGTCGCTCCGGGCGTCGGACACCGTCGCGCGTTGGGGCGGCGACGAGTTCGTCTGCGTGCTCGAGGGGCTCGACGGCGCCGACCGCGCCCTGCACCTCGCCGCGAATCTGCACCGCACGCTGATGCAGCCGGTGGAGCTCGCGCTCGGCGAGGGGCGGCTGAGCCTCGAGATCGGCGGGAGCTTCGGGGTCGCGGTGTTCCCAGACCACGCGCAGCGCTACGACGAGCTGCTCCACTGCGCCGACGACGCGATGTACGCCGCGAAGCGCGCCGGGGGAGGCTGCGTGCTCTGGGGCTCGGCGGGGATGCGCAGCCTCGCGCGCCCTGATGAGAGCGGCGCCGTGCCCCGAATGCCGCGCAGCGGGTGGACCGAGCGCGTCGAGGCCGGGGGCGCCGCGCCGGGCCGCCTGCGGGGAGGCTGATCGGAGGCGCGACGCGAGAATCGTCGCGCGCCCTCTGGGCGCCGTCTCGCCGATGCGGGTAGAGCGTCGCCATGTCGCAGCGCGTGTTCGTGACGGGGGCCTCGGGCTTTCTCGGGGCGCACCTCGTGTGCGCGCTCTCGGCGGAGGGCTTCGCGGTGACGGCGCTCGTGCGTGAGCCGTCGCGGGCGGCGCACCTGCTCGGGCTCCCGGGCGTCTCGCTGCTCGCGGGCGACCTCGCGCACCCGCAGCCCTGGCGCGCGCACCTCGCGGGCCACGACGCCTGCGTGCACCTCGCGCTGCTCTGGGGCGCCGAGGCAGACGACCTCGAGCTCCTCGACGTGCGGGCGAGCGCGCGGCTCTTCGAGGCGGCGGCGAGCGCCGGCGTGGGGCACCTCGTCTACACCTCGTCGACGGCGGTGCACCGCCCGTGGTCGCCGTCGATGAGCGCGCGCGACGCGACGCGCACCGCGGACTACTACGGCGCGACCAAGGCCAGCGGCGAGGCCTTTCTCTCGGCCGTGTGCGCCGCGCGCGGGGTGCGGGGCAACGTCGTGCGTCCGGGCGCGGTGCTGGGCGCGCCGGCGCTCCGGGGCGCGCCCATGCGGCTCGATCGTCGCCTCGACGCGATGATCGAGTCTGCGCGACGCGGCGAGGCGATTCGTGTGAAGCCCGGAGACGGGCGGCAGTTCATCGGCGCCGCCGACCTCGCGCGTCTCTACGTCGCGCTGCTCCAGAGCCCCTGCGACGGCGAGCGCTTCATCGCGGTCGCGCCCGAGGTCATTTCCTGGGCAGAGGTCGCCGAGCGGGTGTGCGAGGCCGCGGGGGGCGGTCGGGTCGAGCGGGAGCGAGCCGAGCTCGAAGACCCTCCGCGCTTCGACGTGGAGCACACCGAGCGGTGCCTCGGGGCCATCCCCAGCGCCCGCCCTGCGCTGCGCGAGGCGCTCGCCGCCCGCTGCGCCGCCGCAGGGCACCTCACCGACCCGTAACGCGCGGCGCTCGATCTCTCTGGAGAGATCGGGCTGCGAACCCCAGCGCCGGGCGGCGCGACCTCGAGAGGGATCCTGCGTCGAAGCCGCGAAGAAGAGCGCCGTGACGGCGACGTCCTTGACGTCGCCCGCCTGCGGCCTGAACCCTGCGCCATGACGTTTCTCGACGCGCTGGTGCCTCTCGCGGTCGCCGTCGCGGCGGGGCTGCTCCTCGGGGCCGAGCGGGAGCAGAGCGCGCGGGCCGAGAAGACCTCGGATTTCGCGGGGATTCGCACCTTTCCCCTGGTGGCGCTGCTCGGGGCGCTGGGGGCGCTGGTGGCGCCCTCCGCGGGGCTCTGGCTGCTGCTCGGACTGCTCGTCGGCGTCGTCGCGTTCGTGACCGTGTCGCACGCGCGCAGCGCGAGCCGCGGCGAGATCGGGATCTCCACCGAGGTCGCCGCGCTCCTCGCCTTCGGCCTCGGCGCCCTCGCGGGGATGCGCGGGCTCATGCCCGACGGCGACCGCTACCTCCTCGTCGGCACGACCACCGCCGCGGCGCTCGCGCTCCTCGCGCTCAAGGCGCCCCTCCACGGCTTCGCGTCGCGGCTCTCGAGCGACGACGTGTACGCGACGGTGAAGTTCGTCGCCCTCGCGCTGATCATCCTCCCCGTGCTCCCCCGCGGGACCTACGGGCCCCTCGACGTGCTCTCGCCCTTCAAGATCGGCAAGATGATCGTGCTGGTCGCGGGGGTGAGCTTCGCGGGCTACGCCGCCTCGCGCCTCGTCGGCGCGGCGCGGGGGCTGCTCGTGGCGGGGCTCCTCGGCGGGCTCGTGTCGTCCACCGCGGTGACCCTCACCTACGCGGGCCGCGCCAAGAAGGAGCCCGCCCTCGCGTCGCTCTGCGCGGTGGCGATCCTCGCGGCGTGCTCGATGATGTTCGCGCGGGTGGTGGCGGTGGTGGCCCTGGTCGACCCGGCGCTGCTGCCCTCCCTCGCGCCGCCCCTCACGGCGACCGCCGTCGTGGGCTTCGGCGGCGCCCTCGTGCGCTATCGAAGCGCCGGCGCCGACGACCGTGAGAGCGCGCGCGAGGGCGAGGAGCCCTCCCTGCGCAACCCCTTCGAGCTGCGGCAGGCGGTGTCGTTCGGGTTGCTCTACGGCGTGGTGCTCTTCATCGCGAAGGCCGCGCAGCGGGGCGCGGGCGCCGCGGGGCTCTACGCCTCGTCGGTGCTCGCGGGGCTCACCGACGTCGACGCCATCACCCTCTCCGTCGTCGACATGCACAAGGGCGGGCTCGCCAGCGGCACCGCCGCGACGGCGATCGTGCTCGCGGCGGTGACCAACACGCTGGTGAAATCGGGCGTCGCGATCTCGGTCGGCGGCGCCGCGGTAGGACGCCCCGTCGCGGCGACCCTCGGCGCGGGCCTCGCGGTGGGCGGGGCGGTGCTCGCGCTCACCGCGTGACGCGGGTCACACGAACATGCCGCCCGAGAACTCGACGCGCTGCGCGTTGAGCCAGCGCGCGTCGTCGGAGAGCATCGCCGCGATGCCCGCGCCGATGTCGTCGGGCTGACCCACGCGGCCGAGCGCGGTCTGCGAGGCGACGAAGCCCGCGACCTGCGCGTTGTCGCGCACCGCACCGCCGCCGAAATCCGTGGCGATGGCGCCCGGCGCGATGGTGTTCACCGCGATGCCGCGGGGGCCGAGCTCGCGGGCCATGTAGCGGGTCAGCACCTCGACGGCGCCCTTCACGCTCGCGTAGGCGCTGTAGCCCGGCAGCGCGAAGCGGGTGAGCCCCGACGACACGTTGAGGATGCGCCCGCCGTCGGCGATCAGCGGGAGCAGGGTCTGGGTGAGAAAGAACGGCCCCTTGAAGTGCACGTTCACCAGCTCGTCGAACTGCGCCTCGGTGGTCTCGGCGAGGGACGCGTGGGCGCCGTGGCCGGCGTTGTTCACCAGCGCGTGCAGGGTCTTCGCGCCGAACTCGCGCTCGAGGGCGGCGGCGAGCGAGGTCTTGAACTCCGCGAAGGTGCTCGCGCGGCCGACGTCGAGGGGCAGGGCCAGGGCCTTGCGTCCGAGGGCTTGAATCTCCGCCACCACGGCGGCGGCCTCGCGCTCGCCGGAGCGATAGGTCAGGACGATGTCGCTCCCGCGCGCGGCGAGGTGCAGGGCCGCCGAGCGGCCGAGGCCGCGGCTTCCGCCAGTGATCAGGACGATGGGTGCGCTCATGGTGCTTCTCCGTGGGAGGGGTTCGGTTCGCGACGGCCGCCACGCGACCGGCACCCGGAGGTTATTGATCCATCCCGAGCGAATAAAGAGCCGCGGGGGGTTCTCTCTGTTCGAGAATCGCGAATAATCCTGGCCGTCGATGAACGAGCTGGAGAGCATGAGGGTGTTCCTTCGCGTGGCCGAGCTCTCGAGCTTCACCGCCGCCGCCGCGGCGCTGGGGATGCCCAGGGCGAGCGTCTCGACGGCGGTGCAGCGCCTCGAGGAGCGGGTGCACGCGCGGCTGCTGCACCGCACGACCCGGCGCGTGCGGCTGACGCAAGACGGCGAGGTCTTCGCCGAGCGCGCCCGCGACCTCGTGGGAGACTTCGACGAGCTGACGCAGCTCTTCGACGAGCAGGGCCCCGCCGTGCGCGGGCGGCTGCGGGTCGACATGCCCCTGGGCGTGTCGCGGGTGGTGCTGCCGCGGCTGGGCGAGCTCTTCGCGGCGCACCCCGAGCTGCAGGTCGAGCTGAGCAGCACCGACCGCTACGTCGACGTCGTGCGCGAGGGCTTCGACTGCGTGGTGCGGGTCGGTCCGCGGGGCGACTCGGCGCTCATCGCGCGCCCCATCGGGAGCTACGCGATGGTGAACTGCGCGAGCCCGGCGTACCTCGCGCGCTACGGCACCCCCGCGGGCGTGGAGGACCTGCCGGGCCATCGGTTGGTCCACTACGCGTCGGTGCTGGGGCAGGGGACGTCGACCTTCGAGTACCTCGACCCGAGCACCGGCGGCGAGGCCGAGGTGGCGATGCCCTGGGCGCTCGCGGTGAGCAGCTCTGACGCGTACCTCGCGGCGTGTCACGCGGGCTTCGGGCTGATCCAGGTTCCCCTCGCGGGGGTGCGCGCAGACCTCGAGCGGGGCGCGCTGGTCGAGGTGCTCCCGGCGTATCGCCCGGCGCCGCTGCCGCTCGCGTTCTTGTTCCCGCATCGGCGGCACCTGCCGCGGCGCGTGCGGGTGTTCATGGACTTCGTCGCCGCGATCGTGCGCCCTACGACGATCGAGGGGGGGCTGCGCGGGACGCGGCGGTTCGCGCGCCGCCCTGGACGATCCCGGCCCGCGGCCTCGGTCCCGAGGGGGCGTTGACCTCTGCCTCGGAGACGTCGCACGCTCGCGGCATGGGGAGCGACTCGACACCACCGGGCGTCGGCGAGGTGCGCCGCGTCGGCCTGGCCCTCTCGGGCGGCGGATACCGCGCCGCGGCCTTTCACCTCGGCGTGCTCGACGCGCTGCACACGCTCGGGCTCCTCGACGCGGTGCGCGTGCTCTCGACGGTGTCGGGGGGGAGCATCGTGGGCGCGGCCTGGGTGCGCGCCCGCGCCCGAGACGAGCGCTTCGAGCGCTTTCGCGACGCGATGCTCGACTGGCTCGCGGAGACCGACGTGCTGCGCGAGGCCGCCGAGGGGCTCGCCCGGGGCGACGATCCCCGCGCGCCGAGCCTCATTCGCGAGGCCGCGCGGGCCTACGCGAGGAGCCCGTTGATCGGCGAGGTGCGCCTCGGGGAGCTGCGCGGCTCGGGCCTCGAGGACCTCATCGTGAACGCCACGGAGTTCTCCACGGGCAACGGCTTTCGCCTCGGGTGGACCCGCTCGAAGCGCGCCGTCGACGGCAACAGGAACGTCCCCGTCCCAGACGAGGAGATGGCGCGGGTGCGCCTCGCCGACGCCGTGGCCGCGTCGTCGTGCTTTCCCGGCGTCTTTGAGCCCATGCGCTGGCCCGACGACTTCGTCGACGTCGAGGCGAGCTCCACGACCTCGCTCATGGACGGCGGCGTCTTCGACAACCAGGGGATCTACGCGATGGATCTCGCGGCGACCCGGCACGCCAGGGACGGTCAGGCCCTCGACCTCGTGCTGATCTCCGACGTGCACCAGGGGAGCGAGCGGCTCCTCGACACCCCGCCGCAGCCCGACGCCGCGCGCGCGCCCGCCGTCGGCCTGGTGCTCGTGGCGGCGCTCGCGGCGCTCGTGGCGACGCCCGTCGCCGCCGCCGTCGCCGCGGCCCAGAGCGGGGGGAGCGTCGCGACGGTCTGGCTCCTCGCCGTGAGCCTGCTCCCCCTCGCGGCGGCGGTGACGGGCGCGTGGTTCGGCCTCAGGGCGCTGCGCGATCAGCCCGGCGCTCGCTGGGACCTCGCGCGCCCGCTCCTCGACCTCAGCGCGCCCGACCTGATTCGCGCGCTGAGCCTGCGCGTCGCGAGCGGCGTGGCGATCCTCGCGTCGGTGTTCATGAAGCGCGTGCGCGATCAGCAGTACGCCCTCCTGCGCGAGCGCCTCGGCGAGCAGGTGCCCTGCGTGCGCGTCTCCATCGACGACCACGCGAAGTGGGGCGACGACGTGAGCCTCTCGCTCCGCGAGACCTGCGCGCGCGCCTCCGAGACGCCGACGACGCTCTGGGCCGATCGGGCCCAGCTCGCCGACCTGCTCGCCGCGGGGAGGGCCCAGGCGAGCCGGGCCCTCGCGGCGGATCGGCTGTCTCACTCGTCGCCGAACCCCTTGCGAGACAAGGCGTTGTCGCTGTGGATCTCGCTTCGAGACGCGCCCTCAGAGGCCCCTCGCGCGCCGGGCCATCCAGGCGATGCCTCGTAGCGCCGGCGTCGCCTCGGGGGCCCGCGCCCCTCGTGACCGCGCGCGCCGCGCCGCGCGCTCGAACTCCTCGCGAGAGACCACGGCGTGTCGACGGAGCTCGCTCTCGCCCGCGTCGGTGACCCTCCGCCAGTCGGTCATCGCGCGAAGCAGCAGCGACAGGTGCGCGCGAGAGAGCCCCGCCTCGGCCTCGTCGACCAGGGGCTGAAGCTCGTCGAGCAGGTGCGCGCAGAGCCGCTCGACGCCCCACGCGCGGAGCAGCCGGTGGTGGCTCCTCCACCCCGCGGTGAGGGCGTCGCCCGCGCGCACGCGATCCCCGACGCGCACCAGGGCGAGCGCTCCCCGGCGCGCGCGGATCCATCGGGGCCGGTCGTGGTCGTCGACGAGGGAGACCCCGCGCGGAGAGAGCGACTCCACCGTCGCGTCGCAGGGCGCGATGGCCGCGGGGAGGCATCCTCGCGGGAGGCGCGCGTTCAGCAGCGCCTGGAGCGTGTCGGCGCCCCAGCACGACGCCTCCCGCCGCGCGTAGGACCACGGCTGAACCAGCGCCGCGCCGGGCGCCACCTCGTCGCCGTCGGCCACGTAGAGGGTCTGCCCGACGAGTACGTCCACGCGCTCCATCACGCGCGCGCCCCAGCAGACGAGGAGCGATCCGGGGGTCGCGCACGCGCCCTCGGCGTTGACGGTGATCCCTTCGAAGCGAACGACGCCTCCGCCGACGGTGTTCATGGCCTTCGCCTCAGCAGATGTGAAAGGTCCAGGGGCGCACGCGGAGCATCGCGCGCGTCACCGCGAAGGCCACCCGCGGGGCCAGCGCGTCGCCGGGCTGCGACCAGGTCCCGTCGAGGGGATCGAGCCCCAGGCACCGCACGCACGGGCCGTCGTCTCGCGCGCAGGTGAGCGGGTCGCGCACGCGGAGCGACGCGACGCGCGCGGCGTCGATGCGCTCGCCCAGGGCCACGGTCACCAGCGCGCCGGCGCGCGCGACGACGTGGCCTTCGCGGTCGAGGAGGTCCTCTGCGAGGGCGCGCCCTTCGGCGACGCGCCCCGCCGACGCGACGACCTCGTTCGATTCGATGCGCCTCGCGGTGACGATCACGCCGTTCGAGGTGCCGCAGTCGAGCACCGAGACGCGCAGCGGGCCGAGGGCGGCGTGCACGTCGTGGAGCACCGCCTGCGTCTCGCGGGGCGGCAGCGAGTCGCGCACCGCCGCGATCCGAGCGCTCGTCCAGGCGATGGCGGCCTCGTGCGGCTCGCGCCCCTCGACCAGCGTGCGGAGCACCGGGCGCTCGACGATCTCTCCCGAGCGCTTCGCGAAGAGCCCGCCCGACGCGCGGAGCGTCGCGAGCGCGGGCCCTCGCTGCGTGAGCGTCGCGAGGGCGCCGTCGCCCGGGCTCTCGACGCGGCACAGATCGCGGGAGCGCTCGTGCGCGAAGGACGCGAGGTCGACGACCTTGTTGTAGCGCTCGCCGTCGGTGATCAACCCCTCGTCGTAGTCGTGCTGCACGGCGGCGATGCCCGCGAGGGCCTCGTCGACGATCGCGCGGTGACCGCTCGGGGGCGCGAGCGCGTCGGCGCAGAGCGACGCGCCGTGTCGCGCGAAGACCCACGCGCCGAGGCGTTCGAGCGCGTCGGCGCAGCGGGCGGTTACCTCGGCGCCGTGGCGGCGGTGCACGTCTGCGAGGGCGCGCGCGGCGACGCCCGCGTCCCACACCCGCGAGGTGCGAAGGCGCGAGGGGAGGCACGCCGCGACGAGGTGTCGCCCGACGGTGTCGTCTCTCGCGTTCAGGCGCACCGTCTCGTCGAGGGCGAGCTCTCCCCGCGAGAGAGAATCCCACATCGCGTCGAAGCCCTGGAACGCGCGCGTCGGCGCGCCGCTCGGGGCGCCGCGCGTCGCGCGGTAGAGCCCCGCGAGGGAGCCGGGGAGCACCGGCGCCCAGGTCTCAGGCAGCTCGGGACGCGGGACCGTGTCGGTGCGCCAGGCGCGCGCGTTGCGTGTGCGAGCTCTCATCACCCGCCGCGAAGAACGCCACGAATCGCAGGGATCTTCTAGTGCCATTCTACAGGGGATTTGAAAGGTTGAGATGAACTCGCGCCGCGGGCCCACACCCCTCCACCCCCCCTCCTCGAAGCTACGCCGATGGAGGAGGCTGACAAGGGATGCAGACACATCCGCGCGGTCTCAGGCCATGTGACGCATCCCAAGGGCAGTTCGACGCGGAGCATCTTCCCGGGATGCAGCCCCTCCTCCATCGGCGAAGCCCATGGAGGAGGGGGTGTGACTGGCATGAAGAACGAACCGGAGGTGAAAGTCCTGTCCCAGAGCGACGAGGGAATCGACACCGAGGTGGCAAGGGTCCGTAGGCCGGGAAGCCAGCCGACGCGCGCGCGGCACACCGCACCGCGAGGGCGGGTCCGGAGAAGCCGTAGGTGCATCGAGGTCCAAGCGAAAGCGAAGCGCCGTGAGGCGGTCCTGCACCGGGCGAGTCGGCCTCCAGCGACGATGCCCGATCTCTGTTGGTGGTGCGGTCGTAGGGGCGCCACGATCTCGATGACGTTCGTTTATTCTTACCCAGCGAGATCTCCGGGTTCCGCGCGAGCGGTGGCCCTCGGGACGAGGCGAAACCGATGACCCGGCAGAAGTCAGAGCGCGGCATATCCGAAGCCGTCGAAGCGGTCCCAACCGGACACAACCTCGGGGAGGAGGCCGCGCCGGTCGGCCAACAGCCGCCCTGCGACTGTGGGACGCGACAGCCGAAGACCGCCATCACCGGGGGCTGTCGCCGGAGCGGACGTCACCTACGACGACCTGCGACGCGCAGCGCGAAGGCGCCCCCACGGGACGAACGTTGCGGCGGCCACAATGGCGGCGGTGATCGCGCATTGAACGAAGCCTTCCAGAACGTGGCCGCGAACAAGGGCGCCGCAGGCCCCGACCGTATGGGCATCGAGACAGTGCGTGCACACTGGCGCGAAATCCACGCGGAACTCTCCCGCGCGCTCGTCGCGGGGTCCTACGCACCGGGGATGATCCGGCGCGTGTGGATTCCCAAGGCGGGCGGCGGGGAGCGGGGTTTGGGCATCCCCAACGTGGTCGATCGCGTGGTGCAGGAGGCTGTGCGGTTGGAGCTCGATCCGCTGTACGAGCCGACGTTCCACGCGAGCAGTCATGGGTTCCGCAAGGGGCGCAGTTGTCACACGGCGATCGCGCAGGCGCGGGGCTACGTGGAGGATGGGTACGAGTGGGTGGTGGACCTCGATCTGGAGAAGTTCTTCGATCGCGTTCCTCACCAGCGGCTGATGGCGCGGCTCTCCGAGCGCGTCTCCGACCGCGGCCTGCTCACGCTCGTCAGCCGCATGCTCCGCGCCCGCGTGGTGCTGCCTGATGGCGTGGTGGTGAGCAACGACGAGGGGGTCCCGCAAGGCGGCCCACTCTCCCCGCTGCTCTCCAACATCGTGCTCGACGAGCTCGACCGCGAGCTCGCGCGACGCGACCTGCGCTTCGTCCGCTACGCCGACGATTGCAACATCTTCGTGCGCAGCGAACGAGCAGGCCAGCGGTGATGGCAAGCGTGGTGCGGTTCATCGAGGGCGCTGCGCCTCAGGTCAACCTTGCCAAGAGCGCCGTGGCCCGGCCCGGAGAACGTCACTTCCTCGGGTTCAGTCTCTCGCGCGAGCCAGAGTCCGGATTCGTCGAGGTGCTTCCGTCAAAGCGGACGCGTGAGCGCCTTCGAGCGGCCATCGTCGCAAAGACTCCGCGAAACTGGGGTGGCACGCTCTCCGCGTGCATCGCCTCGGTGAACGTGTACCTGCGCGGATGGATGGGGTTCTTTGGGGTCTGCACTGCGGCTATCCACCGGCTGCTGCAAGGCATGGACGCGCATATCCGGCGACGGCTGCGCGCGCTCGTGCTGAAGGACTGGAAGAGGAAAGGGACGATCGCGCGCAAGCTGATCGCGCTCGGCGTGAAGCCAGCGACAGCGTGGGGCCGCGTCTACGAAGGTCGCAAGTCCTTCTGGGCGCTGAGCCACACGAGCGCTGTGGACCGGGGACTCCGCAACGCGTACTTCGCCAAGCGGGGGCTCGCGTCCATGGCGCACCTGTGGGAGGCGGACCCGAGACGAATCGTGGCCCCGGTGCAGCTCTCGCTGCCACTGGGATAGGGCGAGGCCGAGAACCGGCCGATCGGCGGGGTCGTCGTCCCGAAGCCGTTGCGAACAGCGCACGGTTCTGAGAGGCGCCCCCGGGGAGGGGGCGGGGGTGGAGGGGTGTGGGCCCGCGGCGTGGGTTCATCTCAACCGTTCACGTTCTCTGTGGAGAGGCCCTGGCGCCGTCGCTGCGCGGCGCCCGATCGCAGAGGAATGTGCTGCAATGCCCGCGATGAGCACGGCCCGAAGCGCCCTCGCCGTCGCGCACGTGCGCGCCCTCGCCGAGGGGGCGCCGCTGTCTCGCGAGCTCCGCGTGACGCTGAACTTTCACCCCGACCGCCGGCTCGACGGGCGCACGGTGCTCGAAGGGCTCTCGCGCGACGGGGTCTACCGCTCGCAGTTCGAGACGGGCACGAGCAACGGCGGGCTCACGGCGCACCCCGGCGGCGATCGCTGGCGCTGGGAGAGCAGGCTCTTCGGAGGCGTCTACGACGACGCGCCCGCGAGGGAGCGCCCGCGCTACGGCGCGCTCAACCACCGACGTCGCAAGGTGGGCGCCGCTCCCCGATTCGGCTCGGCGCACCTGCGCCTCGCGGCGCACACCCTCGAGCGCGCGACCTTCTGCTTTCCCGACTCGGTCTTCGACCCGACGCACTTCGGGACCGCCGACCGCATGGGCCTGATCGCCCTCGCCGACGCCTTCGACGCGCGCCCGCGGCGCGATGAGATCGAGGCGACGGAGGGAGGCGTGCTCGACGACTACATCGAGGCCCACGTGCACGGGACGCTCTCGCTGCGCGACGACGTCGAGGCGCTCGTGCTCGACCCGAGCTACCGCGGCACCGAGGTCGACGCGCAGGCACACGCGCTCGGCGTGCCCGTCGAGTGGCACGAGGGCTTCGCCGCGACGGCCGACGCGCTGGGGGCGCACCCGGAGTTTCGAGGTCCGCACGTCGCCGCGCTCGCGGCGGAGCTCGCGGGAGAGGGCTCGCTCACCCCGCGTGGGCTCGGCGAGGCGTGGGCGTCGGAGGCGCACGACCCGCAGGCGCTCAAGCGCGTGTGGCACCTCCTCGCGCGCTTCGGCCGGGACTGGCGCCGCTGAAGGTCTACGAACCCCTCGCGAGGAGCGCCTCGGTGCGCGGCCCTACTTCTGCCCGCGCGACGGCGTCGTCGGCGGGGGCGGGCCAGGGCGCGGAGAGCTGCTCGTGAAAGAAGCGGTCGGTCTCTCCCGCGGCGAGGTCGCGAAGGCAGTGCGGCGCGAGGGTGCGCGCGGCGTGCTCGGGGGTCTTCCACCGGCGCTTCACCGCGCGGAGCAGGGCGCCGACGATCCCCCCGCGGTCGCCCAGCCCCGTGCGAATCACGCCGGGGTGCACCGCGAGCACCGGGACCCGCGCCGCGATCGAGCGGGCGTAGAGGGCGAACCAGAGCTTCGTGTTGGCGTAGGTGCGCAGGGCGTGAAAGTCGTCACCGCTCGGCGTGCGCTCGGGGGACCAGCGCGCGAGGGCGATGAGCCCCGCGGTGACCACCACCACCCGACCCGGCGGCGTCGGCCCGCGCAGGAGCGCCTCGGTGAGCGCGGCGGGCGCGAGGTGGTTCACCACGAAGGCGCGCTCGAGGCCCTGCGCGTCGAGCTCCCTGCGCGAGGGCCACACCCCGGCGTTGTGCACCAGCGCGTCGAGAGACTCCCCCCGCAGCGCCTCGGCCAGCGAGCGGGCCCCGGCGACGGAGGAGAGGTCGGCGGCGACGACGCGAGCCTCCGACCCCTCGCGACGCGCGTCGGCGGCCACGCGCTCGCCCGCGTCGAGGTCCCTGCCCGCGAGGACCAGCCGCACCTCAGGCGCCGCCAGCGAGCGCGCGAGGGCCGCGCCGATGCCGCGGGTCGCGCCAGTGATCACCACGGTTCTCATGGAGTTGTAGGAATCCTACACTTCCTGAAGAATTGGAAGAGTCTTACACTTTGCTGTCGGGTGACGACTCTGCTTGGATCGCGCCGGTGGTTCGACGAGACGGCCTGCGGCGGCGCGAAGAGATCCTGGACGCCGCGCTCGCGTGCTTCGCCGAGGGCGGCACGCTGTCGGTGACGCTGGAGCAGATCCTCGCGCGGGCGGGGGCGAGTCCGAGCAGTGTGTATCACCACTTCGGCGGGCGTCAGGGCGTGGCCCTCGCGCTCTTGCAGCGCTGTCTCACGCGGCTCTTCGCGCGGCTCGAGGCCGCGGTGGCGGCGGAGCAGGGGGCCGAGGCGCGGGTGACGGCGATGGTCCGCGCGCACCTGGACTGGGTCGAGGCCGAGCCCGCCGAGGCGAGCTTCATGTACCAGATGAGCGGCGCGCCCCTGGGCGACGACGACCGCGCGCGGCACCTCGCGTTCAAGTCCGCGCTCTACGCCCCGCTCCTCGCGCGCTTCGTCGATTTCGTGGCCTCGGGGGAGATCCCCGCGCTCTCGCCGCCGATGTACGACGTGATCCTGATGGGTCCCACGCACGAGCTGAGCCGCAGGGTGCTCGCCGGGGCGCCGGGGCTCGATCTGGAGAGCGCGCGGGCGTTGTTGCCGCGGGTGGCGTGGGCGGCGATGCAGGGCGCGAAGACCGCGCGGTGAGAGGGCGCGGCGAGGTCGTTCGAGGTCGAACGACTGGCTCAGAGCACCAGCGAGAGGCCCAGGGTGGCGTGAAATCCCGAGGGCGCGCCGCTGGAGGCGATGTTCACCCAGGCGCCCCGGAGCTCGATGTCGAGCACCTCGGCGACGTGCCACGCGAGGCCGCCGCCGAGCTCGACGGTGAGTCCGTCGCCCGCGCCGACGCGCTGGTAGCCCAGCGTCGCGAAGGCCATGGGGTCGACCTTGAACCCAGGGATCGAGGGTCGAAGCGCGGCGATGGCCCCGGCGCCCCAGCCCCCCTGCGCTTGTCCCAGGCCCTCCAGGAGCTGCGCGTAGCCCCCGAGGTGAAACCACGGGATCACCCCGACGCTCCCCTCGGCGCGGGCCATCGCGTAGGTCCCAGGTTGGCCGAAGTGCTGAACGCCGCCGTAGACGCCGGCGTGGACGACGGCTTCGGCCCGGTCGGCGACGGTCAGCGCCCCGAGGGCCACCGCCGCCGCGAGGATCAACGCGCGAGGGTTCTTCATGGGAGTTCTGCGGGCTGCAACGGCCGCGCCGCCGTGAGAAACGCTGGAAATTTCGAGAGAATCGCGCGAGGGGCGGGGCCGCGTGGTCTCGCGCACACCGCGGTCGCGTGAACGAGCGTGCACGGGCAGCGGGGGGAATGCCGCGGCGCGGCAGCCGCGAGCTGTCGGGGCGCTTCATGCGCCGACGCGACGCCCATGCGCTTCGCGCTTCACCCGAGGGAGCGCACCCACTGCGTGATCGCCGCCGCGGGCCGCGCGCCGCTCGTGCGCCCCGCCTCTCGACCACCCCGAAAGAGCGCCATGGTCGGAATGGACTGGATCCCGTGGCGCGCCCCCACCGCCGGGTCGACGTCGGTGTTCACCTTGAGCACCAGCAGCTCGCGGGGGTGCTGCGCGGCGACCTTGGCGACCTCGGGGGCGACCGTGCGGCAGGGACCGCACCAGGGCGCCCAGAAGTCGACGAGCACGGGCACGTCGGCGCTGGCGATCAGCGTCGAGAGCGCGGCGTCGCTGTCGACGGCGAGCACCGCGCCGGGCTCGCGCACGACCGATTTGCACCGGCCGCAGCGCGCGGTGGCGCCGAGGCGCGAGGCGGGCACGCGGTTCTTCTGGCCGCAGGAGGGGCAGGGGAGGATCGTTCCGTCGCTCATTCTCTGCGGAGAAGCACCGCGGCGCGCGACAACCGAGGGCGGGGTCAACGCAGCGAGGGCGCGGCGCAGGCCGCCCAGCGCGCGCGAAAGACCGCCGAAATCTCTTCGTCACCCGCCACGCGCGCCGCGAGGTCGCGCACCATCTCGCGCGCACCGCCATCGCCCGGCGCGGACCACGGCCCAAGCCGCGCGTCGGGGAGCTCGTCATGACGCGGCGCGAGGGCCATCGGCGCGAGGTCATAGAGCGGCGCGAGGCGCGCACCGCCGTCGTCGTCGAAGGCCAGCGCGTAGTTGCCCGCGTGGGCGTCGTTGTTCCCCATGGCGGCGGCGAAGGCGTGCGCGCGCACGAAGCGCGCGTGGTCGTCGGCGGAGAGCGCGCCGTCGTCGCGGAGCCCGTCGGCGATCTCGCGGGGATCGACCGTGCCGTAGCGCTCCGAGCCGAGCCAGAACCACGTCGCCGCGCCGCGCCGCCCCTTGCCCGCGACGCGGTCGAAGCGCTCGAGCACCAGAAACGCCCGGTTCGAGCGCTCCAGCACGAAGCCCCGCACGGCGTCGAGGCCGTGCGCCCGCGCGGTCTCCGCGGCGTGCAGCTCGACGCGAAGGATGTCGGCCCAGCGCCTCCCCGCCTCGCTCGTGAGCGGCGGCGAGAACTTCACGAGCCACGCGCTTCCGTCATCGAGCCGAAGCGAGAACTTCGGTCGCTCACCGCCCAGCGACGAGAGCTCGTCCGCCGCGTCGAGGGTGTCGTCGACGAAGCGCGCGAAGTGCCCCGGCGCCTCGTCGCGCGAAGGGCCAGGCGTGAACGACCCACCCCAGATGCGCTCGAATCGCCGGAGGGTCTCGTCGCCCAGCAGCAGGTCGCCCGCGAGGTCGTGCCCCGCTTCGCAGAGCGCGCGCAGGGCCTGGTCGGTGTTCCAGCGCGAGGCGTCGGGCGGGAGACGCAGCTGCGCGAAGGCGTGCGCGAAGCGCCTGCCGAGAAATCCCGAGGGCAGCACGTCGAAGAAGACCCACGGCAGCGCGCCGGGCGCGATGTGCTCGCCGACCTGCGTGAGGGGATACCCCCGGCTCGTGAGGCGCAGCGCGCGCCGCGTCGCGTCGTAGTCGCCGAGCGTGTCGACGCCGCCGTCGCTTCGCACCCGGTAGATCGGCACGCGCATCACGGCGTGAGCATACGCGACGGGGCGCGGGCGGTCAGTGAGGCGGCAGCGCCGTGCAGCCGCGCTCGCGAAAGAAGGTCTCGCGCGCCTCGTCCGTCGTGAGGTCGCGGTAGCTCACGGCCGCTTGATCTTCGCACTGCGCGGTGCCGTGGGGGTCTCCGTTGTTGCGCTCGCGGCACCAGCGCTGAACCGAGTCGTGACAGGCGTCCCACGCGGGACGCGCCGCGGCGGGGAGGGTGCTCTCGGGGTTCGTCGCGCCGCTGCATCCCAGCAGCGCGAGGAGGGCGATGGATAGGCTCTTCATGATGCGTTCACCTCTGCGCGGTGCCCGCTTGCAGATCGCGTGCGAAGACCCCCTCTCCCCGAGACGAGGCGGGTCTCGCGTCGCGCGGGAGGTCCAATTTCGCCCCGGCGGGAGGATTCTCCCCGCGCGCCCGCGCGGTCCGTATGATCGACGCGATGACCCCGCGCGCCGCCCTGCTCGTCGCCCTCGCGCTGGCCGCGCCCCTCGGCTGCGACGGCCTGAGCGCGCTCTTCGCGTCCAGGCCAAGAACCGCCGCGGGCCTCGACGCCCCCGAGACCGTCGCGGCCCTGCGCGCGCGGGCGCGGGGCGGCGTGCGCGCCGAGGTCCGCCGACGGCCCCGGTCGGGCTTCGACTTTCGCTGCGGCCACAGCGGCGCCTGCCTCGTGCTGCTGCCCGTCGCCCTCGCGGCCTCGGCGCTCCCGCCCATGCTCGACCTCGGCACGCTCACCCGCGGCGACGAGACGCTCTTCGAGGGCGTGTACGACCTCCGCGGACGTCTGGTGATGGGCGTCGCGCGGGAGGGCGGCGTGCGGCGCGAGATCCGGCGCGTGCGGCTCCACGGCCTCGACCAGTCGTGGCTCGCCGAGGTCGCGCGCGCGCCCATCCTCCCCGACGGCGGCGTCGGTGCGGTGACCCGCTCGCGCCTCGCGCCGCAGCTGAACCTCGTGGCCTCGTACCGCGCCGCCCTCGCGCGCGAGCGCACCCCCGCGGGGCGCGGGCGCCTCGCCGTCGAGGCCGTGTTCGCGATGGGGCGCGAGGCGACCCCGCTGGCGCTCCCGCAGATCGAGGCGCGCGACGACGTCGGCGTCGCCGTGATGCTGGGGTCGCTCTGCTCGCCACCCACGCGCCACCTCCAGCTGTGGATCGACGACGCGGAGCTCGCCGCCTCGCGCCGCGCCCTCCTCGGTGCGTTCGTCGAGCGCGCGACCCCCGAGGCCGCCGTGGTGGCGCTGGGATGCGAGGTCCTCAGCGACGGGCAGCGGGCGAGCCTCGTCGCGATGCTCAGCCGCGAGGTCTGCGAGGCCGACGCCCGCCGCGCGAACCGCGCCCTGCGCGCGCTCACGGCCCTCGACCCGGCGCTGCGTTGTGAGGGCCCGCGGGCGCCCATCGTGCGGGCGCTGCGGGGCGAGGCCGTCGACCCCGCGGCCCTGGGCGCGTCCCTCGCGACGCAGGAGCCGGCGCTGCGCGACGAGGTCCTCTCCCGCGTCGACGCCGCCCGCTACGCGTCGCTTCTCCTTGCCGCGCAAGGGCCTGCGCGTCCCTTCGCCCTCGCGCGGCTCGCGTCGTCGAGCTGGCGGCCGGACCTCGCCGCGGGTCGCGCGCTGCTCTCCGCGTGGCCCGAGCTCCCCGCCGACGAGGTCGCGCGCACCGCGGTGGTCGACCTGCTCGCGCGGCTCTCGCCTGAGCACGCGACGGCGCTGCGAGGCGCGCTCCCCGCCGCGGGCGATGTCGCGGCGGCGCGGGCGTCTCTCCCGCTCCGCGTGGCGTTGAGGGCGCCGGGGGCGATCGCCGAGGCCGCGCGTGAGGTGCACGGCGAGCACGTCGTGTGGATGGTCGGCGAAGGGGGACCGAACTTCTCGTCGCGCCCAGGGCGCGCGATCTTCGCGCAGGCGCTGTGGTGCGTGGGCTGCGTCGAGGCAGAGGTGCGCGACGAGTCGGCGACCTGCGCGGGCCCGGCGCCGTGGCCGCGGCCCGAGATTCAGCGATCGCTGTGGGCGAGCGAGGCGCGGAGGCTCGCGCCGCGCTGAGGGCTGCCCCCTTCGCTCGCCGGTCGCTCCCTGCGGTCGCTGGCTCGCTAAAGTGGGAGCCCTAAGAGGCGCCCCCGCTGGGACGGGGCGCCCTCTGCTTAGGCTCCCGCACCCAGCTGGCCAGCGACCGCCGGGGGGTCGACGGCGCCGGCGGCAGGGGCAGCCCTCAGCGCGGTGATCTCCCGAAGGGGGCAGCCCTCAGCGCGGTGATCTCCCGAAGGGGGCAGCCCTCAGCGCGGTGATCTCCCGAAGACGTCGCGCCGCGCCGAGGGCTACTCGTCTTCGCCCGA
Source organism: Polyangiales bacterium (assembly GCA_041389885.1). Taxonomy (GTDB): domain Bacteria; phylum Myxococcota_A; class Polyangia; order Polyangiales; genus JAWKRB01. The sequence continues at coordinate 45,434 of JAWKRB010000036.1, forward strand.
GACGAGCTCGCGGAGGGGGGCGTTCTCGGGGCCGCTCAGCCCCACCGCGCGGAGGTGGTGGAGCAGCAGGCCGCGTGAGTCGCCGATGGAGAGGTTCTGCACCTCGAGGGCGCCGATGCGGTCCTCCTGGGTGAAGGCGGTGTCGATCTTCTCCATCGAGAGCTTGTCGGCCGCGTAGGCCATGTACGGCGCGCTCGTGTTGAGGATCGTGTAGTCGTCGCCGCGGCGCAGCTCCAGGGTGACCTCGCCGGTGACCGAGGGGGCGATCCAGCGCGTGAGGCCGTCCTTGAGGAGGTTGGCCTCGGGGTCGAACCACTTGCCCTCGTACAGAATCCGCCCGAGGCGGCGCCCGAGGGTGAAGTACAGGTCGAGGGTGTTCTCGTTGTGGATCGACGAGAGCAGGCGCTCGTAGGCGATGTGCAGCAGCGCCATGCCCGGCGCCTCGTAGATACCCCGGGACTTGGCCTCGATGACCCGGTTCTCGATCTGGTCGCACATGCCCAGGCCGTGCCGCCCGCCGACGCGGTTGCACTGCACGAAGAGCTCGAAGAGCGACGAGAAGCGGTCGCCGTTGAGGCTCACGGGCACGCCGCGCTCGAAGCCCACGGTGACCCGCTCGGGCGCGATCTCGACGGACGCGTCCCAGAACGAGACGCCCATGATGGGCTTCACGATCTTCATCGACTGGTCGAGGTGCTCGAGGTCCTTGGCCTCGTGGGTCGCGCCGAGGACGTTGGCGTCGGTCGAGTACGCCTTCTCGGTGCCCATGTGATAGGGCAGCGAGTGCGCGTTGAGGTACTCGCTCATCTCCTTGCGCCCGCCGAGCTCGCTCACGAACTTCGGGTCGAGCCAGGGCTTGTAGATCTTCAGCGTCGGGTCGGCGAGGATGCCGTAGCGGTAGAAGCGCTGGATGTCGTTGCCCTTGTGGGTCGATCCATCACCGAAGACGTGCACGCCGTCTTCGCGCATCGCGCGCACGATGCCCAGGGAGGTCACCGCGCGGCCCAGGGGCGTGGTGTTGAAGTACTTCTTGCCGCCCACCGAGAGGTGAAACGCGCCGCACTGGATCGCCGTGATCCCCTCGCGCACCATCGCGTCGCGGCAGTCGAGGAGCCGCGCCGACACCGCGCCGTGGGTCAGCGCGATGGGGGGAATGTCCGAGGGGTTGTCCTCGTCGGGCTGCGCGAGGTCGGCGGTGTAGGCGTGGACCTTCATCCCGTTGCGGGTCAGCCAGGCCACCGCGCAGCGGGTGTCGAGGCCGCCGCTGAAGGCGATGCCGAGGGCCGTGCCGGGCGGGGGGAGCGTGCGGTAGATCCTGCTCATATGTTTGAAATCCTTCAGGAATTCAGGGAACGGATGATGTCCTCGCAGGCCGCCTGGGCCCTGGCGAACTCTTGCGGCGCGAAGCTCACGGCGCCGACCACGGGGTGCCCGCCGCCGCCGTAGCGCTCGCAGAGCGAGGCGATGTCGTGGGCGCGGGCGCGCTTGGTCCAGGGGTTGAAGCCCACGGAGATCTTCACCTTCTTCGCCGTGCGCGAGAGCACGACGGAGTACATCGCGGTGGGGAAGAGCTGGTAGCCCACGAACTTCGCGACGGTGTCGACGGGCGCCTCGGAGAGGTCGAACCACGCGACGTTGCCGCGCTGCTCGCCCTGCTGCGCCATGCGCTTCGCGAGGGCCTCGTGGCGCGCGCGAATGGGGGCCACGCGGCTGGCGATGAGGGGCAGCGAGGCGACCTCGGCGAGGGTGCGCGAGGCGAGCAGGGGGATGAGCTCCCGGCACAGCGCGTCGTCGCCCTGCTCCTGCACCACCGCGGCGATCTGCATGTGCGGCGTGGCGAAGGAGCACGCCTCGTCGGCGCTCGTGAAGCGCGCGGCGTCGATCACGTCGGACCAGCGCACGAGGTCGTCGAGGTCGGGGGCGCTCCAGCCGAAGCGCTCGCGGGCGACGTCGACGATGTACTTCGTGCACGAGCCGTAGGTGCCGTCGTGAAACTTCTGCCCCGTGGTGTCGGCGCGAAAGTGCGCGTCGCTGCCGGGCTCTTGAAACGCGCTGACGTGGTGGTCGAAGTACCAGGTCAAGCGGTCGGAGGCCGCGTAGCGAAAGTCGAGGATGGCGTTCACCGCGCCCTCCCGCAGCTTCTCGGCGGGGGAGGGGGCGCCGGGGTCGTAGCCCAGGCCGACGTACTCCACCGTCGCGGTCCAGGCGCCGGCCTGGGTCTCGCGGAGAAAGCGGGTGAACACCGCGGCGCTGGCGGCGCCGTCGAAGCAGTGACCGTGATGCGCGACAAGGACTTCCATCGGGCCGCGGACCCTATGCGAACACCGCGCGGGGTGGAAGGGGCAGCGGGCCGTGAAGGGGCGGTTCGCGGGGAGGTGCAACGCCGGGCGGGGGGCCTCCCGACCCTTGCGGGTGACGGTGATACCCTCCACGCCCGAATGAGACCTCACCGGGGCGCACGAGACACCGCGAGCCTCTTCGCGCGCGACGCCTGCACTCCAGCGCTCCTGCGCCTCGCGGCGCTCTGCGCGCTCGCGGGCTGCGCCCAGGGCGTGCCCGACGCCGACGCCGCCGCGCCCCCCGACGTCGCCGCGAAGCTCGATGCCGCGGAGCTCGACACCCCCGAGGTCCCGAGGCCGCCCGTCGATGTCCCCGCGCTCGACGCGCCGTCGCCCGACCTCGCCGCGCTCGACGCGCCGTCGCCCGACCTCCCCGCGCTCGACGCGCCGTCGCCCGACCTCGTCGACGCGCCCTCGCCGCCCGACGTCGGTCCGGTCGGCCCGGTCGTATGCACCCCAACGACCGCGTCCTCCGTGTGCGGCGGGCGCCCCTGCGTCGACGGATACTGCTGCGAGAGCGCCTGCGAGGGCGCGTGCCGGGGCTGCGCGCTCCCCGGCGCCGAGGGGCGCTGCACGATCTACCGCAGCGCCACCGACCCCGACTCCGAGTGCGCCGAGCAGGCCCCTGCGACCTGCGGCACCACGGGCGTCTGCGACGGCGCGGGCGCCTGCGCGCGGCACCCCGCGGGCACCGCCTGCGACGACGGCATGGCCTGCACCCGCGGCGATGTGTGCGACGGCGCGGGCGCCTGCCGCGGCGCGGCGCCGACCTCGTGCGCGCCGGGCGCGGGCAACGAGTGCTGCGCGGGGAGCTGCGACGCGATGTCCGGCTGCCGCACCGCCCCGGGCCTCTGCGCGGACCAGTGCGGCGCGAACCTCCTGCGCACCGCGCGCATGTGCCAGGGCTGCGGCGCGGCGGGCGCGGTCGGCGCCTGCGGCGGCGGCGGCGAGTTCGCCTGCGACGCGATGACGCACTCGCTCTGCCGCGCGATCCCCTGCGGGGGACAGACCTTCACCTGCACCCAGCAGGGCGGCGTGTGGCAGTGGCGCGCGCAGGCCACCTGCGACGACGGCGACCCGTGTACGCACGGAGACGCTTGCGCCGCAGGGGTCTGCGTCGGCACACGGATCACCTGCGCGAGCGACATGTGCACCACCCGCGCGTGCAACGGCGGCGCGACCTGCACGGTGACCCCGCGCACCGGCGCGACCTGCGACGACGGCAACGCGATGACCGCCAACGACGTCTGCTCGTCGACGGGGGTGTGCGCGGGGACCGTGGTCTGCGCCGTGCCGACCGACGCCTGCGCGAACGGCACCCAGAGCCGAGACCGCTGCGCCGGCGCGCGGATCATCGGGCGACGGGTCGCCGCGACGAGCACGGGCTTCACGGTGACCGACACCACCTGCAGGGCCTCGAACCGCTTCGACGACTGCAGCTGGGACGCGGGCGCCGACCACGCGTACCGCATCTGGGCCCGCGCGGGCGAGACGATCACCGCGAACCTCACCCGCGGCACGGCGTGCGTCGGCGGGAGCTGGCGCGCGACGCTGAAGCTCTACCAGGGAGGCGACTGCGGCACGGTCACCTGCAGCGGCGACCGCTGGTGCCGCAACTTCGTCAACAGCAGCGACCAGACCTACGCCGCGCCCCGCGACGGCTGGATCGTCGTGGTGGTCGACGGCTCCACCGCCTTCGACGACGACGGCGCGTACACCCTGCGCGTGCGCCTGAGCGGGTGCCGCGCGGGCAACTGCGAGTGCCCCTGAGCCGCCCGCGTGCCTTGACCGGGCGCGGCGCCCAGGGAGGTAATGCCTCGCGATGCGCTTCGAGATGAACGCCACCGACCCTGAGTCCGTGGTCGGATACTTTCGCGCCCGCGCGGTGCAGGGGCTCGCCGAGGGCCTCTCGTGGTCGGGGCGCGTGGAGCCGCTGCGCGAGGCCGGGGTGACGTGGGGCGCGCGCACGAGCTTCACCGACCGCGCGGGCGTGGCGTACGAGTCGGTGTACGTGCTCGCGCAGCACCGCGGCGAGGGGCGGCTCTCGCGCCACGTCGAGACATCACCGGGACCCTTTCTCACCGCGCCCTCGTGCGAGCTCGAGCGCTTCTTCAAGCGGCGCGGGGTGCCGCACCGGGTGGTCGGTCACTTCGAGCGCGCGCGGGAGTACGAGGCGATCGCGGCGCACTACGGCGACCGCGCGGCGCGGCGCTCGGGCGTGGCCCTGATGAACCACATCGACGAGGGCCTCGCGGTGCTCGCCGACCTCGGCGCCCACGACGAGGTGTGGCGCGCGTGGTGCCTGCACCCGCTGTTTCAGCTCGACGAGGCGCTGCCCGAGAGCTTCTCCGACCTCGCGCGCCGCAGCGAGTCGGCGCGGGTGCTGGTGCTGGCGATGGAGTATCGCAACACCGCCAACGCGTGCCTCGCCCGCCACGAGCCCGCCTCCCCCGAGGCGATCGCGCGCTCGCCCCTGCCCGAGGTGAACGCGATGCTGGTGGCCGACAAGGTGCAGAACGCCAAGGACTTCATCCTCTACCACCGCGGCACGCACCCCCGAACGGAGTCGCTGGAGCGCTACTTTCACCACTGGCTCGCGCGGCTCGGCGTGAGCCGGGGCGAGTTCGCGCGCTACTTCGAGGCGCTGCAGGCCGAGGGGCCGCGCCGCCCGCTGCCCGAGGACTGGTAGTCTGCGCCCTCGCGCGCACGCGCCGACACCTTGCGTCTGGTCTCTGTGCCCGCCCGTGTTTATCGTCCGCCGCGATGAGACAGCGAAGCCTCGGCGCGACCGGGATTCAAGTGGGTGAGATCGGCCTGGGCACCTGGGGCATCTCGGGCGAGGGCTACGGCGCGGTCGAGGAGCCCGTCGCCCGGCGCACCCTCGACGCGGCCCTCGACGAGGGGTGCAACCTCATCGAGACCTCCGACGCCTACGCGATGGGCGCCGTGGAGCGCTGGATCGGCGACGCGATCCGTTCGCGCGGTCGCGACAAGGTCGTGGTCTCGACCCGCATCGGCATCGACCGCGGCGCCACGCCGCCCATCAAGCGCTTCTCGCCCAAGTACCTCCGCGCCGCCTGCGAGGCGTCGCTGCGACGTCTCGGGGTCGAGACCGTCGACTGCCTCGTGCTCCACAACCCGCAGATCGGCACCCTCACCGAGGGCAGCGCCTGGGAGGCCCTGCGCGAGCTCCAGAAGGAGGGCAAGGCCCGCGCCCTCGGCGTGAGCGTGAGCTCCGTGGCCCAGGGCCTCGCCGCCCTGGACCTCGCCGTCGACGTGCTGGTGCTGCCGTACAACCTGTACTTCCCGCGGGTGCTCCACGGGCTCTCGGGCTACCTCGGCGGGGGCAAGGTCGGGATCATCGTGCGCTCGCCCCTGGCCTACGGGCTCCTCGCCGACACCTGGGCCGCGAGCCGGCGCTTCGACGACGACGACCACCGGATGTACCGCTGGGGGCCCACCGACATCGCCGCGCGCATCCGCCAGCGCGAAGACCTCCGCACCCTCGTGCGCGGCGACGTCGCGAACCTGCGCGCCGCGGCCCTTCGCTACGTGCTCTCCAACGGGCTCGTGAGCTGCGCGGTGCCGGGCGCCCGCTCCCCCGAGCAGGCCGTCGAGAACGCCCACTGCGCCGACGTGCTCCCCTACCTCCACCGCGATGACCTCGCGAGCATGGGCAAGCTCCTGGCCTCCATCGGCGCGGAGTAGTCTGCGGTACCCTCGGGGCCGCCATGAGACGACGCGACCTTTGGCTCCTCGGTCTCCTCGCCGCGTGCGACGCGACGCCCGCCGCGCCCACCGACGCGGGCGACGCGGGTGACGTCGCTGCTCCCGACGCGGCGGATGTCACCGGGGCCGACGCGGCGTGCACGGAAATCACGGCGATTCACTCGGTGCTGCCCTTCGCGATCACCGTCGCCACGGGCTCGCGCACCGAGCTCGTGCTCCGCCTCGCGCGGGACCGACGTCAGTGCCCCGGCGACTACCGCCTCACGCTCAGCGCGGGCCTCGGGGCCGTCCCCGCGCGGGTCACCGTTCCCCTCGACGAGGGCAGCGTGACCGTCCCCTTCACCGCCGGCGCCGCGCCTGGCGAGGGCACGCTGCGCATCGAAGCCGAAGGAACACCCGCGCTCACCGTCCCTGTGCGCGTGCGCGCCGACGCGCTCCCGAATTGCGCCGCGGGACAGCGGGTCACCCTCGGCGCGCTGCGCGCGGGCGCGACGGTCGAGGGCACGCTCGACGGCGCGTCGGTGTCGCTCACCGCGCCCCTCGCGAGCGACCCGTTGCCCGCGGGGGAGCTCGTCGCGGAGTGCGTCGATGTCCCTGTGCCGCAAGGGTATCGCGCGGTCGGACCCGCGGTGCGCTTCGGCCCTGGGGTGAGCGCGACGGGGCGGGAGCTGCGCTTCTCGATCCCCGCGAACGCGGCGCGGGTGCCCGCGCGCTACGCGAGCCACGTCGAGGTCGCCTGGACACCCCCTGGGACCAACGCCCGCGCCCGCGTGGTGCCCGTGAGCGACGTGATCTTCAACCCCGAGGGGACCTCCCTGGGCTTTCGCGGCTACCGCCTCGGCACCTACCGCGCGGTGGTGCGCGACGCGCTCCCGCGCGAGGTCCGACGTCGGGTGAACTACCGCGGGGTCTACGGGATCTCCATGGGCGCGGTGGGCGCGTCGATGCTCGGCGTGCGCGACCTCGCGCGCTTCGACCTCATCGCGGCCCTCGGCGGCGCGGCCGATCACACCACCAGCGGGCACTACCTGCGCGAGTACGTCTTCGGCGGCTTCTGCACCGCCGCCGAGCGCGCGCGCCTGGGCGACACCGCCTGCGCGAGCTCGTCCCTCGCGCGCACGCGCCCCGCCCCCGACCTCAACTACGCCCGGCAAGACTTCGAGCACTTCTTCGCGCCCCCCGGTGGTGGAACCGGCGGCACCTTCGACCGACGCGCGCGCTTTCGCGGCTTTCGCGACATCGCGCGGATGTTCGGCAACCCCATCATGCGCGCCGACCCGTCGAGCCGGGTGGTGCCGTTGGGGGTTCCCGCGAGCGAGCTAAGCCGCAGCGACGCAGAGCGTTGTAGCGCGCCGGTGGTCCTGGGCGGGCCGACGGCGTCGATGGACGCGCGCTTCTACGACGACGAGTTCAACCCCGACGGTCGCGCCGCGGCGATCACCTTCTGCGACGGCGGGCTCGCGCCGGGGAGCGTCGGCGACTGGGACGGCGGCGTGGGCAACTACCCCGTCGAGATCGCCCTCGCCATCGACCTCAACGGCAACGGGCGCCGAGACCCCGGCGAGCCCGTGGTCCGCAACGCCTCGGAGCCCTACCTCGACCTGGGTCCCGACAACCTCGCGTCGAGGGACGAGCCCGGCTACGACCCCGTCACCAACCCCGACCCCGCGGGCGACGACTACGACCGCGTCTACAACCCCGGCGGCACCGAAGACAACCACGAGCGCGACGAGGGTGAGCGCTTCGAAGACCTCGGCCTCGACGGCGTCGCCTGCCCCGCGGGACGGCTCTGCCCCTACGACGCGGGGGAGGGCAACGGCGTCTTCGACACCTCCGCGGGCGAGGGCGCGGTCACCCGCATGAACAACCCCCGCACGCGCCTCGCCCTCGCGCCTCAAGACGAGGTGCTGCGCGTGGCCCAGTGGCTCGACGGCGGCGTGCGAGACGCCCTGCAATTCGGGGTCAACGCCAACCACTACGCGGGGGTGCTCGCGCAGCGCGACGCGCACCTGCGGGTGCTCGACGGCTTCTCGTCGCTCACGGGCCAGCGCGCGTCGAGCGTGGCGGCGGAGGGCGAGTTTCGCCCCGAAGACGTCCCCTGGAGCGACCTCCCCGCGCGCACCCTGCTGCGCTACGGCAGCCTCGACGCGAGCGCCGACGACGTGCGCCTGGGCGACGGCGCGCACGTGGGCACCAACGCGCAGATCACCAACCGCCTCCTCGCGTCGCTGCTCTGGGCCTCGTCCCGCTGGCCCGACGGCGACACGCGCTTCGAGCCCTTCACCCCGAGCTCCGACAACGAGGGCCGCTGCGCCGCGGGCTACACCTGCGCCTTCGACTTTCGCTCGGAGCGCGCGGGGCGCACGGGGCAGGTGGTGATCGTGCTCCCGCCGGGCTACCACGACCCCTCGAACGCGGGGCTGCGCTACCCGGTGCTGTACCTCCTGCACGGCTACGGCATGGAGCCCAGGGGCCTGGCGGGCACCGGGCTCATCGCGGCCACGCGCATGGTGGCGCGAGACCTGCCGCGGTGGGCGCGCCCGCAGAAGTTCATCATGGTGTTCCCGGATGGTGCGTGCCGCCCTGGGGACGGCTGCCAGGAGGGGACCTTCTACGTCGACTCGCCCGCGGGCACGCCGCGCATGGAGGTGTTCTTCAACGAGCTCTCGGCGTGGGTCGAGTCGACCTTTCGCGTGCGCGCGCCCGAAGAGCGCAGCGTCACGGAGTGACCTCGCGCTCGGGGGCCTCGACCTTCGCGCGCCGCTCGGGGCCGCCGGTGATCAGCCGCGCGCCGCGGTCGAAGGTGAACCACGCGGTGATCCACTCGATCATCACGATGAGCCGGTTGTCGAAGCCGATGAGCAGCGCGACGTGCAGAAAGGCCCACACGAGCCACGCGAAGAAGCCCGCGAAGCGCGCGCCGGGGAGCTGCACGATGGCCCGGTTGCGACCGATGGTCGCCATGGACCCCAGGTCCTTGTAACGAAAGGGCTCCCGCGCCTCGCCGCGCATCGTTCGCACGATGTTCGCCGCCGCGAGCTTCGCGCCCTGAATCGCCCCCTGCGCCACGCCAGGGACCTCGACCCCGTTCGCGTCTTTCAGCGTCGCCATGTCGCCCACGACGTAGACCTCGGGGTGCTCGGGGAGCGTGAGGTCGGGGCTCACCCTCACCCGCCCCGCGCGGTCGAGGGGCGCGCCGAGGTGCTTCGCCAGGGGAGAGCCCTGCACCCCCGCGGCCCAGAGGATCGTCGCCGCGCGCAGCTCCTCGTCGCCGAGCCGCACCACGCCCTCGGCGATCTCCGTGACCCGCGCGCCGAGACGCACGGTCACCCCCATCTCCTTGAGTGACTGCAACGCCTTGTCCTGCAAGGACTTGTCAAACGCTGTGAGCACGCTCTCGCCCGCCTCGAGGAGGTGCACCTGGGCCTGAGAGGGGTCGATGTTGCGAAAGTCTCGCGAGAGGGTGCGCCGCGCGATCTCGGCGAGGGCGCCGGCGAGCTCGACACCCGTGGCCCCGCCGCCGACGACCACGAAGTTCAAGAGCTGCGCGCGGCGCGCGGGGTCGGTCTCGCGCTCGGCGTCTTCAAAGGCCGTGAGGGTGCGCCGGCGGATCTCGAGGGCGTCGTCGAGGGTCTTGAGCCCCACCGCGTGCTTCGCCCACGCGTCGTGGCCGAACCACGAGTGCGACGCGCCGCAGGCGACGATGAGGTGGTCGTAGTGAACCGATCCGTGGTCGAGGGTGACGGTGCGGGCGTCGACGTCGATCGACGTGACCTCGGCGAGGAGCACGGTGACGTTGGGCTGCCCGCGCACGACGCGGCGAATGGGCTCGGCGATGTCGGCGGGGGAGAGCCCCGCGGTGGCGACCTGGTAGAGCAGCGGCTGAAAGAGGTGGTGGTTGCGCCGGTCGATGAGGGTCACGTCGACCGGCGCGCGGCGCAGCGCGAGGGCCGCGTTGAGACCGCCGAATCCTCCGCCGAGGATGACAACCCGAGGCCGCGTCGGAGCGTTCGAAGGAGACATCGCGCGGGAGGGTCTCTCACCCCGCGCGCCGCCGCACAAGGGATCGCCCTACGCGTCCGTCGCGTCGACCGGGGCGGCGTCGGGGGCCTCGGCGTCGGGGGCCTCGGCGTCGGGGGCCTCGGCGTCGGGGGCGTCGGGGGCCTCGGCGTCGGTGGTGTCAGGGGCGTCGGGGGCCACGGCGTCGGGGACGGCCAGGGTCTCGGCGTCGGGGGCGTCTGGGGTCTCGGCGTCCAAGGGCTCTCCCGCGTCGGGGGTCTCGGCGTCGGGGGCGTCGGGGGCGACGACGTCGCGCGGGGCCTGCGCGTCGGCGAGGAGCGCGCAGGACGCGCCGAGGCAGATCTGCCCCGCCGGGCACGACGCGCCGCAGCGCCCGCAGTGGCTCTGGTCGGTGAGGAGGTTCACGCACTGGTCGCCGCAGCGGGCGAAGGGGTCGCTGCACAGCGGCGGCGGCGTGGTGACCGCGCCCCCGTCGGCGCACAGGCACTCGGAGAGGCGCTGGTTCGCGCCGCAGGTGCGCCAGCCCTGGCGGTCGCCCGAGCAGAGGCACGCGACCACCGCGCCCGCGTTGCACTCGGGGAGCTGAATCGGCGCCGGCGCGCGCTCGGAGCATCCCAGGATCATCGCGGTCACAAGCAAGGGGCGGAGAGACATGGCGGGAAACCTGCGGCAATCACCCCGGCGGCACAAGCCGCGCGCCGCGCAGGACGCCGTCGCCGCCCGCGGGGTGCGTCCTGCTCCCTCCCGCGCCCGCGTGCGCTGGGCGCCGTCGGTGTACAAGCGACGGGCCATGCCCAACGCCCCGCTGCGCCCCGGCGACCGCGTCGCCGTGGTCTCGCCCTCTTCTCCCTCCGACCCCGCGCAATTGACCGAGGGGATCGCCCGCTGGGCGGCGTGTTGTTCGATCTCCAACGACCCGAGGCCCTTCTCCCGCAAGGGATTTCTCGCGGGCGATGACTCCCTCCGTGGGGGCGCCCTCGTCGAGGCCGTTCGAGACCATACGGTGCGCGCGGTGCTCGCGGCGCGGGGGGGATACGGCGCCGCGCGGGTGCTCGAGGGCCACGGCGAGGCGCTGCGCGAGGCCCTGCGCGACGACCCGAAGCCCCTCGTGGGCTTCAGCGACATCACGGCGCTCCACGCGCTGTGGTCCCTCGCGGGGGCGCGCTCGGTGCATGGTCCCATGGTGGCCGCCGTCGGTCGCGGCGCGTCGCTGGAGGAGGTGCGCGCGGTGCTGTGCGGCGCCGTCCCCGAGGCGTGGACGGGCCTCGAGGTGTGGCGCGGGGGCGAGGCGCGGGGCGTCGCGCGGGGCGGCAACCTCGCGGTGCTCGCGTCGCTCCTGGGAACCCCCTGGGCGATGGACCTCGACGGCGCGGTGCTCCTCCTCGAAGACGTCTCCGAGGCGCCCTACCGCCTCGACCGCATGCTCACCTCGCTGCGCCTGAGCGGCGCGCTGCGCGGGGTGCGGGCCGTCGTGCTCGGCGAGTTCACGGGCTGCGACGCGAGGGCCGACGGGGTGAGCGCCGACGAGGTGCTCCGCGAGCGGCTCGGTGACCTCGGCGTGCCCGTGCTCGCCCGCGCGCCCTTCGGGCACGGCGCGACGCACCGCGCGTGGGTGCAGGGCGCGCCCGTGCGGGTCACCGCCGACGGCGCCCTCGTGCACGACGAGGGCGTCAGCTCCGCGCGGTGATCTGCGCCCGCAGCGCCTGCTCGACCTGCGCCTGCACCGACGCTGGGAGGCGCGCGGCGGCGACCCGGAGAAACTCCGCGCCCCGCAGCGCGTGGAGCAGGCGGTAGTACGCGGTGCGCGAGGGCGCGTCGGCGTCGGAGGGCGCGAAGCCGCGCTCGGTGTACCCGTCGGCGAAGCTCTCGCACCAGCGCGTGAGGTGGTGCGCGCGAAAGGGGTTGGTCGCGTCGTGCTCGAAGAGCGACGACACGAAGGCCAGCTCGTACAAGGGGTCGCCCGCGCTCGCGTACTCGAAGTCGATCCACGCGGTGACGCGGCCGCCGAGGGTGAGCACGTTGAGCGGCTGCGGGTCGCCGTGGAGCAGCCTGCCCTGCGTCACGGCGTCGAGGGCGGGGGCGAGGGCGGCGAGGCGGGCCGCGGCGGCGTCGCAGAGGTCGCCGAGAGGCGTGCTGCGGGCGTCTCGAAGCGCAAGGGCCGCAGCGGCTTCCATCGCGTCGCGCCAGGTGCGAAACATCCCGCGGCCCACGCCGTCGAGGAGCCCGAAGCCCGGCACCGGCCGCGCGTGCAGGGCCGCGAGCCCCTCGCCGAACTGCCGCCAGAGCCCGAGGGCCATGGCGTCGGGGCGCGCGTGGAGCGCGGCGTGCAGGGTCTCGCCCGGCAGCTCGCGCATGAGCACGGCGTCGCACGCGCTCGCGAGGGGGTGATCGCGCACCTGCACCTCGTGCACGGTGGGGACCCGCGGGTCGTTGCCCAGCAGCGCGCGCACCTGCCGCTCGCGCTCGACGCGGCCGCTGCCCCTGGGGGTGATCCGTAAGACCCTCGCGCCGCCCTCGCGGAGGGCGATGCGGTAGACCCGCGAGCGGTTGCCCTGGCCGATGGCCGTGACCGACTCGACGGGCTCGCGCACGAGGGCCCAGGCGTCGGAGATCCCCACGGTGGGGAGCTCGTCCTGCACGGTCTCGAGCCGGCTCACGGCAGGGCCCTCAGGTCGTAGGGCCAGAGGCCCGCGCCCACGCTGATGGATCCTCCCGCGACGGGCTCTCCCGCGAGGTCGAAGACCCGCACCCCGGCGCCCGCGCCGGTGTCGGCGTCGCCCGAGTCGCCGACGTAGAGCCTGCCGCCCTGCACGTGCAGGGGCGACGGGTTCCAGCTCCCGCTGCGCACGAGCTCGCGGGCCTCGCGGGTCGAGAGGTCCCAGCGCAGCACGCGGGTCGCGGCGATGTCGGCGCCGGTGTCACGCCGCGCGGGGACCTTCAGCGCCAGGGCGTTCGGGCCCAGGACGGCGACGTCGTCGATGTTCCCGCCGAGGTCCTCTTCGCGCACCGCGGGGTCACGGAGCGCGGGCGCGCCGTCGACCACCTCCACGCGCTCCACCGCGCCGTCGCCGACGACCCGGTACGACCCGACGGTGCCCAGGAGCAGCGTGCGTCCAGGGAGCTCCCAGCGCCACGGGGTCACGGGGTTCGCCCTGGGGAGCTCGAGGGTCCCCACCACCCGGTCGTCGCGCGTGTCGACGCGCACGATCAGCCCGCGCTGCGTGGGGGCGGCGGGGTCGTCGAGGCGCTGGAGCGACACCCAGACCTCGTGGCCCACCCGCACCATCGCGTCCATGTGCGGGCGCGGCGCGGCGCCCTGGTACGGCGACAGGTCGACGGTGGCGCTCACCGCGCAGCTCCGCAGGTCGAGCACCGCGAGGGACGGGAGGTCGTAGCGGGTGACGTAGAGCCGGTGGTCGTCGACGGCGACGACGTCGTGGGCGTTCGCCGCGCGCACGCCCCGCGCGCGCTCCTCGGCGCTCACCGCGGCGACCTGCGCGACGTAGCGCGGCGGGCGCGCGCGGAGGTCGAAGAGGCTGAGGTTGTCGCCCGTGCCCACCGCGCGGTTGAGCACCACGAGGGCGTGACCCGCCACGCGCACCACCGAGTCGCCCGCTACGCCGAGGGCCATCGCGCTGCGCTGCAACGAGTTCGGATCGATCTCCCAGGCCGAGCCGCTCTGGTAGTTGCTCCCGAGGGCGAGGACCCGCGTGGGGGGGAGCGCCTCGGTGAGCCCGGGGCCGACCAGCGTGGCGCAGCGCGCGGCGAGGTCGCCGACGGGGGCCTGCGGGGGGTCGGCGCAGGCGACGAGCAGCAGCGGGAGGACGGCGTGGCGCATGTCCGGGCGGGGAGGTCTAACACGCGCCCCCCCCGAGGGCGCGGTTTGACAGGACCTCCCGGCTTCGCGTATCTACGCCGCCCCCTGTATATCCCTGAGGATTGATCGATGCAGAAGCCCAAGTTCAAGACGGTTGAGAAGTCGGCCTGGCTCTATGTCACCACCCGCCTGCACCCCAAGAAGGCCCCGGCGATGAGCCGCCGCACCGCGATCCGCTGCGGGTACCTCACCACCGCCTCGAACCTCCTCGAGACCGAAGAGACCCTGCCCACGCCGGTGTCGGGCGAGCCGATGCGCGTCTACCGCGCCCGCGCCGCCGCCGCGATCAAGCCCTGAGCCCGAAGCTCACGCCTTCGTTGACGCGCTTCTTTCGCGAGGGATAAAACCTCAGCGCGTGTCTGCTGCAAGCGAAGGCTTCTCGGTGAAATTCTGGGGCGTACGCGGGAGCGTCGCCACGCCGGGTCCCGCCACGGTCGCCGTGGGCGGCAACACGAGCTGCGTCGAGGTGCGCGTCGCTGGAGAGCGGGTGATCTTCGACGCGGGCACCGGGCTGCACCCCCTCGGCGAGACCCTCCTCGACCAGGGCCCGCAGCGCGCCCACGTCTTTCTCAGCCACCTGCACTGGGATCACATTCAGGGCCTGCCCTTCTTCGCTCCGCTCTACGAGCGCGAGGTCTCCCTGCGCGTTCACGCCGGTCGCGAGACCGGTCGCACGGTGCAGAGCGCCCTCGCGGGGCAGATGGCCTTCCCCTACTTTCCCGTGAGGTTTCACGAGGTGCGCGCGGAGGTGGAGTGCCGCGACCTGGACGCCGACCAGCGGGTCGAGGTCGCGCCCGGCGTGGTCGTGCGCGGCGTCTCGGGGCACCACCCCGACGGGGTCTTCGTGTATCGCCTGGAGCACAAGGGGCTCTCGGTGGTCTACGCGACCGACGTCGAGTCGTCCCCCGACCTCGACGCGCGGCTCATCGAGATCGCCCGCGGCGCCGACGTGCTGATCTTCGACGCGCAGTACACCCCCGAGGAGTACGACGGCACCGTCGGACGTCGCTCGCGGGTGGGGTGGGGGCACAGCACCATGGTCGACGCCGCGCGCATCGCCCGCGAGGCCGGCGTGGGCACCCTCGCGCTCTTTCACCACGACCCGCGGCAAGACGACGCCGCCGTGGCCGACAAGGAGCGCCGCGCGCAGGTGCACTTCGAGCGCAGCGTCGCCGCCCGCGAGGGCCTCACGATCGACGTCTCCCGCGCGCGGGGGGGCTGATCGGCGCGGGGTGAGGTGACCCTACGGGGTCACCGCGCAGCGCTGGGGGTAGGCCCTGCGGCCGCCCCAGGCGGTCCCCACGAGCGCGTCGCGGCCCTCGGCGCGCAGCGCGAAGGTGCGCACCTCGCGCGTCTCGCGGGCGGGGCGCTCGCCCGCCGGGGGCTCCTCGCGGGGCTCTCCGCCCGCCAGCGCCGCGGTGCACGCGGTGTCGCCGTAGACGTGGAGGGTCTCTTCGACGATCCACTCGCCGGCCTCGACGCGCCAGCCCTCGCCCTGCACCTCGGCGGCGCGCTCGGCGCGGCGGATCACCCCGCGCGGCGCGTCCCGGCGGGCGCAGCCGGCGCGCTCTTCGGTGACCTCGCCGCGGAGCTCGCCGCGCAGGTCGTAGAAGCGCAGGTGGGACGGTGACGACCGCACCCACAGCCCGCGGGCGCCGCCCAGCGTGCCGACCTCGGCGTCGAGGGAGGGGTCGAGGGCGTAGTCTCCGCGGGCGACCGCCGCGCGCGTGGCGACCGTGAGCCGCACCGCGCGGCCCTCGGGGAGGCGGGCGTCGCTGCGCACGATCCACGCGTCGCCGTCGTCGAAGAGCGACGACGCGCCAGGAGGACCGCTCGGGAGCTCGGCCTCGCGCACCCTCGCGCCGTCGACGAGCGCGTGCTCGCACACGCCCGCGGTGCACCGCCCGAGCAGGGCGCCCGCGCGCGCGCCGCCCGCCGCGCCGAGCGCGAAGAACACCTCGCTCGCGGGGCCGGGCCAGCGCACCGACGCGCGGCGGTTCAAGCGCGCGCCGAACCACCGAACGTCGACCCGGTCGCCCGCGCGCGCGGCCGAGATCGCGTAGCCCGCGATGGCGGCGCCGCGGTCGATCTCGGGCGCGGGGCGGGCGCGTCCCTCGTCGGCGCAGCGCACTTGCAGCGGCCGCCGTGCGACCGGCGGGACGAGCGCCTCGGGGAGCGCGTCGCGCCCCAGGGCCGCCACGCCCGGCGAGGCGCCCGAGAGGTCGACGAAGAGCGCCGCGCCGAGGCGGCACCACGGGCCCACGCAGTAGCTCCCGCCCGCGGCGACGCGCGCGAGGCTCCGGGGGTCGCCCTGCACCGGCGAGGGGAGCGAGAGCCGCGCCCCCGTCGGGCTGAAGCGCGCGAGCGACATCGCGCTGTCTCCCAGGGTGATCACGTCTCCGTCGGCGGTGACCACGGCGTCGACGCTCCCCGGAGGCGCGGGCGTGCGGGACCACCGCGCGGGCTCTCCCCGGGCGATGGCGCGCACCGGGCCGCCCTCGACGTCTCGCTCGAGCATCACGATGTCCCTGTGCTGCAACGCGCTCTGCGCGGTGACCCGGTTGTAGGGGATGGTGAAGGGCGTGAAGCCCAGCGCCGTCACCCGCGCGGCCCGCACCGGCCCCCGCGGGGGCGCGGCGGCGTCGATGGCGAGGGCGACGCCGTCGTACACGCCCAGCAGCGAGGCGGCGAAGGGCAGCGCGTGCTCCCTGAACTGCCCCGCGGGGTCGACGAAGCAGAGGCGAGAGGGGTCGGGGGTGGTCCGCTGCGCGCAGGGGGACTGCACCGCGAAGGCGCGGGTGTGCGGGTCGAAGCGCGGGTTCGCCGAGGGCTCTCCCCGCGTCTCATCGCGCAGCGTGCGCCAGGTCACCCCGCCCGGGTCGAGGGCGAAGAGCGCCCGCGCCCACCCCTCCTTCACGCACGACGCCGCGAGCACGCCCCCCGACGAGAACACCGCGCAGTCTGCTCCGGGCACGGGGATGCGCCGCGTGGCCCGCGCCGTCGGCGTCGACCGCACCTCGACGCGATCGCCGACGACCACCGCGAAGCCCTCGCGAAACCTCGCGATGCGGTCGGCGCGCTCGGGGAGCGGCGGCATCGGGCGACGCACCGCGGCGGGCGTCGGCGCGGGCGGGAGCTCCGCGGCCACGAGCGCCTCGCCCTCCAACCGAAAGTCTCCCCGCGTGCCGCGCACGAAGGCCCCCACGGCGTCGAGGCCCACGCTCCAGGCCGCGCCCTCGGGCATGGCGAGGGTCCGCTCGG
The DNA here is from genome assembly GCA_041389885.1 of Polyangiales bacterium. Classification (GTDB taxonomy): domain Bacteria; phylum Myxococcota_A; class Polyangia; order Polyangiales; genus JAWKRB01. The sequence continues at coordinate 62,660 of JAWKRB010000036.1, forward strand.
TGCGCCCGCCGTCGCGCGAGATCGCCACGCGGCCAGGCTCGACCACCGCCAGCACCGTGCGCGCGTCGAGGGCGACGGCGTGGCGCGCCCGCGAGAACACCGCGCGGCGGGGAGGGCCCTCGCCGTCGTCGATCCAGCAGTCGCCGCGCTCGTCGACCAGGGCGAGGGCGCCGCGCCCCCAGCGCTGGGCCGCGCCGACCGGCTCGCGCACGCGCCCAGGGAGCGCGCCGACCGGCCGCAGCGGGCCGAGAAACTCGCCGGACTCATACAGCGTCCCGTCGACCGACGCGAAGCGCCAGCGCGTCGGGGTGAGCGCCGCGGCGGCGACGAGGGGCGAGGCGGCGAAGGGCGGAGGGGCGACCCGTCGGTCGAGGGCGCGGAGGCCCCCGGCGATGACCCCCGCCCCCGCCGCGAAGGGGGCGCCTTCGGGGGGCAGGGTGATCCAGCTCGGGAGAAAGCCCGCGTCTGGCGGCGGCGGCGGCGGCGGGCGGGCCGCGTCGTCGTGGCGGCGACAGCCGGACGCGAGCGAGAGCATCGAGGCGAGCGCCGCGCTCAGGATTTTCACGGATGGGTGTAGCGTGGGAGCGCTCTGCGCGCTGAGCCGCGTCGGGGCGGAGGACATTTCGGATGAGACCATTCGGTGTGGGTCGCCTGACGCTCATGCTCCTCGCGCTGGTCGCGGGTTGCAACGGGAGCACGGTCGTCGGAGGAATTCCCGACGCGGGGAGAGACGCGGGGCCGCAGTGCACCGCGGGACAGACCGTCTGCGGCGACCGCTGCGCAGACCTCACGACCGATACCGCACATTGCGGCGCGTGCGGCACGGTCTGCGCGGCCGGGAGCGTCTGCGCCATGGGCCGCTGCGCCCTGAGCTGCCCCACGGGCCAGCTCGTGTGCGGCGACCGCTGCGTCGACCCCCAGACCGACCTCGCGCACTGCGGCATGTGCGGCGCGGCGTGCCCCGCGGGGCAGGTGTGCAGCGCCGGCGCGTGCTCGGTCACCTGCGGCGCGGGCCTCGTGCGCTGCGGCGGCGACGGCGACGCGGGCGCGCCCTTCTGCGCGAACGTGCAGACCGACCGCGCGAACTGCGGCGCGTGCGGCACGGCCTGCGCCGCGGGTCAGGTGTGCGTCAACGGCGGCTGCCGGGTCGAGTGCGTGGCGGGGCAGACGCCCTGCGGCGACCGCTGCGTCGACGTGCAGACCGACCGCGCGAACTGCGGCGGCTGCGGCACGGCCTGCGCCGCGGGCCAGGTGTGCTCCCAGGGTATGTGCCAGATCTCTTGCGCGGGAGGCACTTCAGACTGCTCGGGGTCGTGCCGCGACCTGCAGAACGACAACGCCAACTGCGGCGCGTGCGGCGCGGCCTGCGCGAGCGGGCAGGTGTGCTCCGCGGGGGGCTGCCAGGTCTCGTGCGCGGCGGGCCTGAACAACTGCCAGGGCACCTGCCGTGACCTCCAGAGCGACCGGCAGAGCTGCGGCACCTGCGGCAACGCGTGCGCGGCGGGTCAGGTGTGCTCCATGGGCGTGTGCCAGGTCTCCTGCGGCGGCGGCCTGATGGAGTGCGCGGGGGTGTGCCGTGACCTCCAGACCGACCGCGCGAACTGTGGCGCGTGCGGGACGGCCTGCGCGGCGGGTCAGGTGTGCTCGATGGGCGCGTGCCAGGTCTCGTGCGGCGCGGGGCTCACCGACTGCGCGGGCGCCTGCCGCGACACCGACACCGACCGCGCGCACTGCGGCGCCTGCGGCAACGCGTGCGCCAGCGGGCGCGAGTGTGCTCCGCGGGCATGTGCCGGGTCTCGTGCGTCGCGGCACCACCGAGCGCTCGGGCGTGTGCCGCGACCTGCAGAACGACAACGCGAACTGCGGCGCGTGCGGCACGGCCTGCGCGGCGGGTCAGTGTGCCCCGCGGCGCGTGCGTGGTGAGCTGCGGCGCGGGGCTCCGGAGTGCGCGGGCGCCTGCCGCGACACCGACACCGACCGCGCGCACTGCGGCGCCTGCGGCAACGCGTGCGCCAGCGGGCAGGTGTGCTCCGCGGGCATGTGCCGGGTCTCGTGCGTCGCGGGCACCACCGAGTGCTCGGGCGTGTGCCGCGACCTGCAGACCGACACCGCGAACTGCGGCGCGTGCGGGACGGCGTGCGCGGCGGGCCAGGTGTGCTCCCGCGGCGCGTGCGTGGTCAGCTGCGGCGCCGGGACCACCGACTGCGGCGGCGTCTGCCGCGACCTGCAGAACGACAACGCGAACTGTGGCGCCTGCAGCACCGCGTGCCCCAGCGGCCGCGTGTGCGCCGCCGGGTCGTGCCAGGTCTCGTGCGCCTCGGGCACGAGCAACTGCGGCGGCGTGTGCCGCGACCTGCAGACCGACCGCGCGAACTGCGGGATGTGCGGGACGAGCTGCGCCGCGGGCCAGGTGTGCACCGCCGGCGCGTGCGTGCTCTCGTGCGCGAGCGGCCTCGACAACTGCGGCGGCGTCTGCCGCGACCTGCAGACCGACCGCGCGAACTGCGGCGCCTGCGGGACGAGCTGCGCCGCGGGCCAGGTGTGCGCCGCCGGGGCCTGCGTGCTGAGCTGCGCCGCGGGGCAGACCGCGTGCAGCGGCGCGTGCCGGGACCTCGCCTCAGACCGCGCGAACTGCGGCATGTGCGGGCGCGCCTGCGCGGCGGGTCAGGTGTGCTCCGCCGGGAGCTGCACGGTCTCGTGCGGCGTCGGCTTCACCGCGTGCTCGGGGAGCTGCGTCTCGCTGCTCACCGACCCCGCGCACTGCGGCCGCTGCGGCGGCGCGTGCCCGGGCGGGCAGGCCTGCGTCGCGGGCACCTGCCGCCTCGTGTGCGCCGTGGGCGAGACCGTGTGCGCGAGCGCCTGCGCCGACACCCGCACCGACGCGAACAACTGCGGCGGCTGCGGAAACGTCTGCCCCGCGGTGCCCAACGGCAGCCCCGCGTGCCGCGGCTCGACCTGCACCGCGACCTGCGCGCCGGGGCGAACCCTCTGCGCGGGGAGCTGCATCGACACCTCCAGCGACGCGAACCACTGCGGCGCCTGCGGAACGGTGTGCCCGAGCGGATCGCCTTGTGTCGCAGGGGGATGCACGCGCTTTCCGTCGACGGGGACCGAGGGCGCGTTCAGCCCGACGACGAACACGGTGCTCTCTCCGGGGCTGCACAACTTCACGACGATCACCATCCCCGCGGGGGTGACGGTGACCACCAACGGCACCGGCGTGCTCGACCTGCGCGCGACGGGCGCGGTGACCATCGCGGGCACGATCAACGTCGGCGGCGGCGCGGGCGGACCCCACACCGACTGCCTCGACAACGCGTCGGGCTCCGGCGGCGGTGACACGGGCAACGCGAACGGCACCGGACGCAACGGCGACACCTGCTCCGTGGGCTCGCGCTGCGGCGGCACGGGGGGCGGCGGCGGCGTGGTGATGACCGGCTACGCGGGCGCGATGCCGGCGGGGTCGCTCCGCGGCGCGGGCGGCAGCGCGGGCGGCGGCGGCGGCGGGGGTACTCCGCGGGCGGCGGCGGCGGCGGCGGCGGCGGGCCCGCGGGGCGGCGGCGGCGGCGCGGCGTATGGGAACCTCGGTCCCGGCGGCGCGGGCGGCGGCCCGGGCGGCGGCGCGGGCGGCGCGGCGGGCAGGGGCGGACGCAACCGCGGCGGCGCGGGCGGCAGCGCGGGAACACCGTGTACAACGGCGCGGCGGGCGCCGACTCCGAGGTGCGCGGGGGGCTACTCGCCCTACGGCGGCGGCGGCGGCGGCGGCGGCTCCATCGGCGCGGCGGCGGCGGGCCAGACCTCGCGGTCGCGACGACCTTTCAGCCCGGCTCCGGCGGCGGCGGCGGCGGCGGCGACGAGGGGACCGGCGGCGGCGGCGGCGGCGGCGCGCTGCGGGTCGCGTCGCACGTGTCGATCACGGTGGCGAGCACCGGACGCCTCCTCGCCAACGGCGGCACCGCGAGCCGCGCGGCCTGCGTGGGCGGCGGCGGCGGCGGCGGCTCGGGCGGCGTGCTCTTTGTGTACGCGCCGAGCGTGAGCGTCGCCTCGGGCGCCACCCTGAGCGCCGTCGGCGGCGCGGGCGGCACCGGCGCGACGATCTACTCGAACACCCCCGGCGGCGCGGGCGGCCTCGGTCGCATTCGCATCTCCGCCGCGACCACGAGCTGCGCCCTCAACGGCGCGTTCAACCCGCCCCTGGTCTCGGCCTGCTCCCTCACCGCGGGCGCGGGCACCGCGGGCCGCGCGTACATCGCGTCCTTTCCGAACTGAGCTCCCCGCGAGGGCCGCGAGACGGCCCTCATCCCCGACATCTCCGCCGCGACGCGTGGTCGCGCGCCGGGGGAGGCGCTACCCCAGCTCCCCCCGCGTCGCGGCGAGGAGCCACGCGCCGCGCGGGTGCTCGCGCGCCCTCGCGAACGTGGGCTCGAGGCGCGGCTCCTGCGCGAGCTCGGGCGACGCGAGCAGGGCGAGGTCGAAGTCGTCGAGGGCGTCATCGACCCTCCCCACCGAGAGCCGGGCGCCCGCGCGGCTCAGGTGATCCTCGGGGTCGGCGCCGAGCTCGAGGTCGGCCAGCGCACGCAGGGTCTCTCGCGCGTCGTCGATGCGATCCATCGCCACGAAGACACGCGCGAGGGACTCGTACGCGCGGGGTCTCCGCTCGCCCAGGCGAATCGCCTCGGTGAAGCGCGCGCGGGCCTGCTCCAGGTCTCCGTCTCGCCACGCGAGGGCGGCCCGAAACGACCACCCCGCGGGGTGTGCGGGCGCGTCTTCGATGGCGCGATCCGCCGCGCGCGTCGCTTCATCGTCGTGTCCGAGGCGGTCTGCGAGCTCGGCGACGTCGACCCAGGTCTCGGCGTCGCGCGACGCCTCGGCGGTGGCGCGCAGCACGTCGAGGGACGCGTCCGCCACGCCCATCATGCCGAGGAGCTTGCCGACCCGCAGCGCGCCCCGCGCGTCGTCGCCGCGGGCGAGGGAGAGTCCCAGCTCGCGCAACGGGGTCACAGGGTCGGGGCCGTCGAGGTGCGCGGCCATCTGCCGTGAGAGCGCGTCCTCGCCGGGGGCGCCGTGCCCGTGGATCACCAGCGTGCGGTCGTACGCGGGCTGCGCCGCCGCGGACTCTGTGAACGACACCCGCTCGACGAGGAGCGTGACGCGCGCGTAGAGCCACGACGCGCCCCAGGGGAGCGCGACGACCGGGACGCCGTCTCCGAGGAGGCGCGCGACGTCGGCGCGGGGCACGCGCGTCCCCGACGCGGGCTCGCCAGGCTCGACGCGGGGGGCGCCCTCGGGGGAGAGCTCGGCGACCTCCGCGGCCCAATGGATCGCGCCGTCGTCGACGGACCACAGCAGCGCCGGGACGAAGCGCGCGCGCGCGAGCTCGACGCCCAGCAGTCGGTACGCGAGCGTGCGCGTGGAGTGCGAGACCTCGGGGCCTTCGGGCACGAGGTCGGCGAGGCGGGAGAGGTCTGGCGACGTCGCGGCGTGAAAGGGAGGGGACATGGCGGTGGGCTCGGTCTGCGACTCTACCGCGTGTCGTGAGACCGCCAAGGGGCGCCGGCTTCGCGGCGCCCGCGCGGTAAGACGTCCGCCCTCCCGTCTGTCTCCAGGGCGCGCGCGAATTCTCTCGCGAGTCTCTCCATCTCCCCACCGCAGGACCCACACTGACCCCGATGACCACCGCAGACGACACCTCGACCCAGCGATCCTGGGACCTCGCGGTCGAGGGGATGACCTGCGCCTCCTGCGCGGGCCGCGTCGAGAAGGCGCTGAAGAAGCTCCCTGGCGTCGCGGGGGCGAGCGTGAACCTCGCCACCGAGCGCGTGCACGTCGACGCCTCGCCCGAGGTCGACCTCGCCGCGCTCACCGCCGCGGTCGAGCGCGCGGGATATCGTATCCCCTTGCGGCAGTGGGAGATCCGCGTCGACGGCATGACCTGTGCGTCGTGCGTGGGGCGGGTCGAGAAGGCTCTCTTGAAGGTCCCTGGCGTCACCGCGGCCACGGTGAACCTCGCGACCGAGACCGCGAGCGTCACCGCGAGCGTCGACGCGGCCGCGCTCCTGGCGGCGGTGACCCGCGCGGGATACTCCGCCGCGCTCCGCGTCGAAGACGGCCCACGGCCCGGCCCCGAGGCCGCGCCCACCTGGCCGCTCTGGGTGGCCGGAGCCCTCTCGCTCCCCCTCCTCGCGCCGATGGTGGCGATGCTCTTCGGTGCGCACTGGATGCTCCCCCCGTGGGCGCAGTGGGCCCTGGCGACCCCCGTGCAGTTCGGCTTCGGCGCGCGCTTCTACCGCGCCGGCTGGAGCGCCCTGCGCGCGGGCAGCGGGAACATGGACCTCCTCGTCGCCCTCGGCACCAGCGCCGGCTACGGGCTGAGCGTGTACGAGTGGCTGCGCCCGGCGCGAGCGCCATGCCGCACCTGTACTTCGAGGCCTCGGCGGTGGTGATCACCCTGGTGATGCTGGGCGCTTTGCCTGGAGGCGCGGGCCAAGCGGCAGACCACCGCGGCGATTCGCGCGCTCCAGGCGCTGCGGCCCGAGACCGCGCGGGTGCGCCGCGACGGGGTCGACGTCGAGCTCCCCCTCGGCGAGGTGCGCGTGGGCGACGTGGTGGTGGTGCGCCCTGGCGAGCGCGTTCCGGTCGACGGCGAGGTGATCGAGGGCGAGAGCGGGGTCGACGAGTCGCTGATCACGGGCGAGAGCCTGCCCGTGGCGCGCCGCGCGGGCGATCGGGTCACGGGCGGCGCGGTGAACGGCGACGGGCTCCTCGCGCTGCGCACCGTCGCCGTGGGGGCCGAGAGCACGCTCTCGCGCATCGTGCGCATGGTCGAGTCGGCGCAGGCGAAGAAGGCGCCCATTCAGCGCACCGTCGACCGTGTGAGCGAGGTCTTCGTGCCGACCATCCTCGCCTGCGCCGTGCTCACGCTGCTGGGCTGGGGGCTGATCACCGGGCAGTGGGAGCGGGGTGTGCTCAACGCCGTCGCCGTGCTGGTGATCGCGTGCCCATGCGCCCTCGGCCTCGCCACGCCCACGGCGATCATGGCGGGCACCGGCGTCGCCGCGCGCCGCGGGATCTTGATTCAAGACGCGCAGGCCCTCGAGCTCGCGCACCGTGTCGGCGTCGTGGCCTTCGACAAGACCGGCACGCTCACCGAGGGGCGTCCGAGGGTCGTGGGCGCCGTGTCGAGTACGGGCGATCGGGCGTCGCTGCTGACCCTCGCGGCGGCGCTGCAGTCGGGGAGCGAGCACCCCCTCGCCCGCGCCGTCGCCGAGGCCGCGCGCGAAGAAGGGATCACCGCGCCCGCGGCGACCGGGCTCCGCGCCGTGCCCGGCAAGGGGATCACCGGCGTCGTCGATGGGGTCACCCTGCGCCTCGGCAGCGCGCGGTGGATGGACGAGCTCGGCGTCGCGCGGGGTGACCTCGCGGCGCAGGCCGAGGCGATGCAGTCCGAGGGGCGCACGGTGTCGTGGCTCGCCGCGGGAGAGGGAGAGGCGCGGGGCTTCATCGCGTTTGGTGACACCGTGAAGCCCACCGCGGCGGCGGCCATCGCGGCGCTCCACGCGATGGGCGTGCGCACGGTGCTCGTGAGCGGAGACAACCGGGGGAGCGCCGAGGCCGTGGCGGCGGCGCTGGGCATCGACGACGTGCGCGCCGAGGTGCTCCCTGGAGAGAAGGCCGCGGTGGTGGCCGCGCTCCACGAGCTCAGCCCGGTGGTCGCGATGGTGGGCGACGGGATCAACGACGCGCCCGCCCTCGCCGCGGCCGACGTGGGCATCGCGATGGCGACGGGGACCGACGTGGCGATGCACGCCGCGGGGGTGACGCTGATGCGGGGCGACCCCGCGCGGGTGGCCGAGGCGATCGAGATCTCGCGGCGCACGACCTCGAAGATTCGGCAGAACCTCTTCTGGGCGTTTGGGTACAACGTGATCGGCGTGCCCCTCGCGGCGCTGGGGTATTTGAGCCCGGTGATCGCGGGGGCGGCGATGGCCTTCAGCAGCGTGAGCGTGGTGACCAACGCGCTGCTGCTGCAGCGCCTCGGGCGCGGCGGGCGCGCGAAGGGCGGAGGGGTGCGGTAACCTTCGCGGCGGAGGTCTACGACATGGCGCTTCAACGCGGTGATCGGCTCGCGGTGCTCACGTCTGGCGGCGACGCGCCTGGGATGAACGCCGCCCTGCGCGCGGCGGCGCGGGTGGGCGCGGAGCTCGGCTTCGAGGTGCTCGGCGTCGAGGACGGGTACACCGGGCTCCTCGACGGACGCCTGCGCGCGATGGAGCTCGGCGCCCTCGACGAGGCCGCGCGCTGCGGGGGCACGATCCTCGGCACCGCGCGCTCGAAGGTCTTTCCCACGCCCGAGGGCCACGCGCGGGCGCGGGCGCAGCTGGTCGCGCACAAGATCGACGGGCTGCTGGTGATCGGCGGCAACGGCTCGCTCGCGGGCGCGGCGACGCTCCTCGGGGCGCCCACGGCGGCGGGGGGCGCGCTGGCGGTGGCGGGCGTCCCCGCGTCGATCGACAACGACCTCGCGTGCACGTCGATGGCCATCGGCGTCGACACGGCGATGAACACCATCGTCGAGGCCATCGACCGGATCTATGACACCGCGAGCGCCCACCGCCGCACCTTCTTCATTGAAGTCATGGGGCGCGACTGCGGGTACCTCGCGATGACCAGCGGCATCGCCGCGGGCGCCGACGCGGTGCTCGTGCCCGAGGTCGACAAGAGCGAAGAGGACCGCATCGCCCACGTCGTGAACGTCATCACCCGCGCGTACAGCGACGGCTCGGCGCGGAGGCGCGTGCTGGTGATCAAGGCCGAGGGCGCGAAGGTCGACCTCGGCCGGCTCAAGTCCGCCGTCGAGGCCCGCATCGCCGAGGACCACCCCGACGTCGACACCCGCATCACCGTGCTGGGGCACGTCGTGCGGGGAGGCTCCCCGTCGGCCTTCGACCGGCTCCTCGCCGCGCGTCTTGCCAACGCCGCGGTGCGCGCCCTCGCCGCGGGGGAGTCGGGCTTCATGGCAGGGTGGGTCGGCGCCGGGGCCTCGGGGGCGCCGACGGTCTACGACCCCGCGGTGCTGATCACGCCCATCCCCACGGTGCTCGCCGAGACCGAGAGGCTCATGCGCGGCGACACCGCCCTGGCGCAGTGGCGCCGGCGGGTCTATCGAGAGGTCGAGCCGATCATCGCGCGGTAGAGGCAGAGGGGTAGAGTCGAGCGATGTCCATGAACGACGCGCAGGGCGAGGTCGCGAAGAGGGCCTCGCAGTCCATCGCGCGCTTCGGCGCGACGTCCGACGTCGCCGCGACGGTCACCGCGCGCCCCGAGCTGCCCACGTCCGACG
>JAWKRB010000037.1:0-71489 GCA_041389885.1 Polyangiales bacterium
CTGCGCTTGGAAAATCGGCAAGCAGAATCCGTGATCAATGATGAGGCGAAGGCAGGGCTTGGCGAGGGTAGCCCGCGGTTTTAACCGCTGGGCGGAGGCGGCGTCCGTTGAGCTCCGAGCGCTGCTGGCCCTCACCCCGCTACCGCACTGCCCTCTCCCGCCTCGGGAGAGGGCTCTTCTCTGGGTCAGGGCTCGTGGAGCGATCGCCCTCCGTCGGCAGCCTGACCGCAATCACCGTGCTCTCCGAAGAGCCCTTTCTCCCACAACGTGGGGGAAAGGGCAGTGCGGTAGCGGGTATTGGGGGCTGTCGCTCTCTGTGATCCTCAGGGCGTGACGCCCACCAGCACGAAGGGCACGGCGCTCACGCTCCCGCCGTTGAACGGGACGGAGACATCGACCCCCAACCCGTATCGCGCGCGGGTGGTGTTCGAGGTTGGCATGTAGAACACGCTCGCGCCGAAGACCGCGCTGCCGCTCCGAGCGCTGCCGGGGTCCCACGACTCGACCGCGGCGCGCAGCTCGACGCCGGGGATCGAGCCGTCGACGACGTTGTTGAACAGGTGGGACCAGGCCAGCCGCGCGTAGAGAGAGCCCCTGACCGACGGCGCGGCGTCGACGAGGTTCACGTCCTCGCAGCGCTGGGCGCCCATGGTGGTTCCGACCGTGGCGGGGAGGCACAGCCGGGTCTCCTGAAGCTTGGGCTTCTGCCGAGCCGAGCCTCCGACCCGCAGCGAGAAGAGGTCCGCCTCCTGCGCGAAGAGGCGCACCACCAGGCCGCCCTGCACCTGCCACGAGTCGAGGTCGGTGGGGTCGGGGAGCGCCCCCATGGCGTCGGGCGAGGGCAGCGCGCCGACGTAGGCGCTCACCCGGTCGTAGGACGCGTCGACGTTCGCGCCGACCGACCAGCGCACCCTTCGCGACAGGCTCTGCACCCCGAGCCGCTCGCGCTGTCGCATCAACGCTCTCAGCTCCTGGGCTCGCCGACGCACGTCCGGCGTGAGGCGACGAAGCCCCTCCTCCCCCTCGGAGCCCGCGATGACCCTTTCGATCTCGTCGAGCACGCTTGCGTTGCAGGCGGGCCGCGAATTGCCACCGGAGGTCTCACCCGCGGTGGAAGTCGGCCTCGTCGCGATCCAGCGGGAGCAGAGCTCCCCGAGGCGATTCATCTCCTCCTCGGTCACCCGGACGGCGCCCTGATCCCACAGCATCTCGACACCGCCAGAGAATCCTCCGATCAGGGTGGCGGAGTCGGTCAGCAGGGGCGCGCGGAGCGAGCGCTCGTCCAGCGGGACCCCGAGCCGCGCCACGAAGCGGCCCTGCTCGGCGAATCGCAAGGGTGATCGCCTTGCTCAGGCGGCGCTGGTTCTCTCGCACGGTGAGGCTCGCGAAGGTCGCGGGGGCGACGGTCAGCCCCGCGCCGCTCGCGCTGGTGTCCTGCGCGGCGGCTTGTCGGCTGACGGCCATCGTCGCAGCGACGGTGAGCGCGGCGAGGGTCCATCGGGTGCTCACGACTCGATCCTCGCCCGAGGTTGAGCCCTCCGCTGCACCTTCTGCCCGAACAGGGTGTTGTCATAGACGACGACGATCGCCTTGCCGTCGTCGCTCCGGCTCCTTTGAGGATCCAGATCGCCCCGAGGAGCCTCGGGTACGGCGCGCACGAACATGCCCACGGGGGAGGGATCCTCCGACGTGCCTCGCCCTTCCACACGAGGAGAGTCGCCCTGCTGCTTCATCTTCCTCGATGTCGTCGGCGACGTTGCCCGGCGTGCGGCGTAAGTCGAGAACACCGCCACCGCCGTCGGGGTCGTCGTTGTTGATGGTTGGTACTTGCGAACTCAGCTCAGCTTCATAGATCTCTCGACAGCCTCCGAGACGCTCGTGAACAGAACCACGATGGCATGCGCGGGCCGGACACTCTCCGCCGTTGCGGCGCCGAGCGCCGCTGCGTCCGCGCTGACGAGGCTGGGCGCTCGCAGACTCCGTCACATCCGGCTGCAGAGGCCTCCGCCTGCTCGGCCCGGCGCTTCGACACCAGGCCGCGCCCCCGAGAGGACGCCGAGACCGTGACGGGAAACGCGGGACGGCGCCAGCGTTTCAGGCCCGGAACCGATGCGACGGTCGCGATGGCTGCCCCCGCGATCGAGCTGAGGATCAAGAACGTTCGGTCCGAGCCGGTCCCGACGAACGTGACGAGCGCGTGGGCCGATTGAAGCTGGCTCCTTCATCTGGAGGGCCCCCTCCGCGCTGCCGCGCGCTCCCACGTTGTGCTGCGTTCGACACACACGTCGGGAATCCCGCTTGAAACAAGCTGATGCGCGCCTCTGGTCTGTCCGCGCCGCCCCTCGTCGCTTCGACCCGACGCGGGGCCTCCACCCCCGCCCCCTCCTCCATGGGCTTCGCCGATGGAGGGGCAAGGCTAAGGGATGGCAGACACATCCGCGCGGTCTCAGGCCATGTGACGCATCCCTTTCAAGGTCGCGATTCCCGGCGCTGGGGTTCGCAGCCCTGCCGGTGCGCGGGATCGGTGCTCACCCCAGGCAACAATTGGAGGTCGCCCGTCCTTCGACGGGCTGCAAATGCTTGAAACCACTTGATGTGAAGTGGGTCCGAATGCAACCCGGCGCCAGCCGGGTGACCCCAATTGTTGCCTGGGGTGAGCACCGATCCCGCGCACCGGCAGGGCTGCGAACCCCAGCGCCGGGAATCGCGTCGATCCCTCGAAGTTTCGTGGTACACCCCAAGGAGCGAGACGAATTCTGAGCCCTGGAAGAGGTCCATGCCCTCCTCAGGCTAGACCTTGAAAGGGATCGCCATGTGACGCATCCCAAGGGCAGTTCGTCTCGGAGCATCTTCCCGAAGGATGCAGCCCCTCCGCCATCGGCGAAGCCCATGGAGGAGGGGGCGGGGCTGGAGGGGCCCCGCGTCGGGTCGATGGGACGAGCGGCGGCGCGGACAGACCAGAGGCGCATCACGCTTGTTTCCAAGCGGATTCCTGACTTGTGCGGTCGAACGCAGCACAACGTGGGGGAGGGCGCGCGGCAGCGCGGAGGGGGCCACGAGCGGCTCGACGCCCCACGGATCTCGGGGTTCCAAAAGGACCCTCAGCGAACCATCCCGTCCCCTACGAAATTTCTCTAGCGGATGATTGGGGTCAGTTGACTCCTCGAGGTGCCCTCACCGATCCTCGCGGGCATGACAACATCACGATCGAAGACAACCAAGGTTCCCCCCACCAAAGCACCGAAGACCGGTGACTCCACCACCCCCGTCGCGCGCATCGAGCGCGCGCAGCTCGCGGCGCTGCTGTCCGAGCTTCCTTCGCTTGGAGAGGTCCAGCGCAAGGCGTTTCTCAGGCAGTTCAGCGACGAGTCCTGCCGCGCCCTCGGGGTGACCACCCGCGCGGCCGTGGTGGAGCTCGAGGCCATGCGCTTCGCGCGGCTCGCGCACGGCTTTCTTCGGGGTCCTGCGGCGGCGTCGGTGCGCTATGCCCCGGCGCGGCTGGCGTGGCTGCTGGAGTGCCTCGACGCGCTGGTCGGCGCCCGCGAGGCCGACGTCGCGGCGCGGGGCGCGGTGCAGGCGAAGCAGCGCGGGCGCACGCTGGCGGCGGAGCGCGCGACCTCCCTCGCGGGGGAGCTGTCGCTCGCGCTGCAGGACGCCGCCGTGGGCGACGAGTCCCTCGCGCGGGAGCTGAGCGACGCCCGCTCGCTGGTCACCCCGGCGGACGACGCCGCGGCGGCCCTCGACGCCCTCGCGGGGGTGCTGGAGTCGTGGCTGAAGCGCGGCGACGCGACGCTCGCCGCGCTCCTCGACGGCTACGGCCTGAGCACCCAGGACGTGGCCGCCGCCCGCGACGCCGCGTCCTCCCTCCGCGCGGAGCGGGCGCGGGCCCAGGGGGGCGGCAACGCCCTCACGGACGGCGCCGAGGTGAACGTGCGGGAGGGCAGGGTGCTCTATGAGCTCCGGCTGCTCCGCAAGCTCTTTCACCGCGCGTCAGACCGCCTGGGTGACCCGACGATCCCGCGCTTCAACCCCTCCCCCTCGCTGCGCAGGGTGTTCATCGACGAGCGCAAGAGCACCGAGGGGCAGCCTGAGGCTCCCATCCCGACGCCCGACAAGGGCTGAGCATCGGCCGGACAGGGGGCACCCGACGGCCGGACAGGGGGCACCCGGCGGCCGCACAGGGGGTATTGGCCCCCTGCATCCCCCAGCGCGGGATCGTTCGCCATGCGCCCGCCGAGCGGCCCGAGAGGGCACTCGCCGAACGATCCCCCCGGCGCTCAAGCGCTCCTTCGCGGCCCTCCCTTGCGCTTGATCCCGAAGCGGTAGCGAAAGATGTCAGGCACGTCGACCCGGTCATCGCGTATCGCGAGCGCGCCGATGCGGATCAACGCCTCGAAGGCGTCGTCACCACGACCGTTGAAGCCGTCATCCAACTGAATCTTCGAGAGGGCGCGCACGACCTCCTTGCGCGGCAGCAGGAGGTTCTGGTCTCGAAGGGACTCCAGCCGCGCGAGGACGGGATGGTCTTCGACCTGCTCGCGCACCCGACGCTCGGATGCCTCCTGGAGCGCGGCGTGCAGCTCCGTGGGGTGGAGCAGTCGGCGATAGGCCGCCTTGGGCCCCTTCTGCCCCGCGATCTCTGCCGCGTTGCGCACGAGCACCAGGAGCGAGCGCGGGGTGACCTGCTTTCGAGCGTCCTGGAGGTGGTTGATCATCCAGGTGTGGGTGAACCCCTTCGTGGCTCCGCTGCCCATGAACTCGCCCGCGAAGGACTTGGCGAAGCGCTTCTGGGTGAGCTCGTCGAAGTCGGTGCTGGACGGCACATACCCGAGGGGCTCGCGCTTCGACAGCTCGACCCTGGGGACCTCTCGGAGCCAGTCACGAAGACCCTTGGCGGCCGTCATACGGCGCACGAGCAGGGCGTAGAGTCGCCCGGCGGTCCACTCCAGGCGCACCGAGCGCGTCTCGAGCTTGGTGGCGTCGGCGAAGGACGAGAGCACCTCTTGAAAGAGGTCCTCGCGGAGCATCACCTTCCCGCGTAGACGATCGTAGCGCTGGGAGAGCGAGAGCCAGAGGTCCAGCAGCGCGCCGGCGACGCGCTCCCGCACCCTGCGGTCGGTGGTCCCAATGCGATCGAGGTGGTCGTAGAGCACGAAGCGCGTCTCGCCTCCGGCGCGCTCGACGGCGTCGAGCCAGCCGTAGAGCCCCGCGAGACCCTGCTGCGCGACGGGGACCCACGCGCCGGGATCGTTCGAGCGCGTGGCGTAGGCGTCACGAAAGGCGTCGGGGAGTGGAGGCAGGCCGACGCTCCCGCCGTGAATGACGCCGACGAGGAGGCCGAGCCAGAACGCACGGAGCGCCTCGGGCGAGGCCTCCCTGGCGTAGCTCATCACCACCTCCACCGAGGGGAAGTCGGTGCCGCGCTCGCTGAAGCCGACGTGCAGCGAGCCCTCGGGCGCGCCCCGGATCACCGTCGAGAGGGCGTCGCCCTTCGCGCGCAGCGCCCTCAAGAGATGAAAGAGCGCCGTCTTGCCCGCGCCGCGCTCGCCGCGCACGACGAGCACCCTGCGGTCGAGGGCGCGCTCATGCTGGGGCCCCGGCAGAAAGGTTCGGATCACCTGGTCGTCGGCGTCGGCATCAACAGGGATGTCCGCGAGAGACTGGAGCAGCCCGCGTCGGGCTTCGTCGGAGAGGGCGCGCCCGGACATTTCAGTCCTCCTCACCGTCGCGCACAGGCGCGACGAAGTCGGCGAGGGTCTCGAAATCCGCGAGGACCGCGTCGGGGACGGACTGGACCCGATCGGTGCGCGTCAGCGCGTCGTGATAGCCGAGCGCCAGAGGGTAATGCGCGACCTTGTCGTCCAGAGAGGGCGCGTCGGAGAGGCCCTGATAGATCGTCTCGGCGCAGAGGTCATACATCTTGGCCCGCCAGTCGGAGAGCATGGTCTTGCCCGGCTCCTGCTCGCCTGGGAGCGGGACCATCGTCTGCACGATGCGCAGGTCACGGTCGCTGGGATCGGGGCGCATCCGCCGGATCGCGTCGAGCACGAGGGCGAGTCCTTCGCGCGCCTGCTCGCTCGCCCTGGCCACGAGGATGTCGGCGTGCGCGAGGCGATGCAGCGCGAGCCCGCCCATGTCATGCAGCCCCGCCCGCCCGTCGAGGAGGATCACGTCGGGCGAGACCTCGTGGGCGACCGCCTGGAGGAGCGCGCCGAGGGCCTCTTCGACGGGGCTCGCGCTGCCCGGCGTGAGGCCCGAGAGAAAGTCGAGCCGGGCGAGCTTCTCCAGATAGCCCCTGCCCATCGCGCCCGCGGGGACGCACCAGAGCGATTCGTACCCATCGACCGGGAGCGGACGGACCTCGCCGACCTCGCCCGTCGCGAGGTGGGAGAGCACATGGTCGATGACACCCACGGAGGTCGGAGCGAGGCCGAGAAAGCTCCCGAGGCCAGGCGCCTCGAGGTCGAGGTCGATGGCGGCGACCCGCATCCCGCGAGCGTTCAGCACCCGCGCGACGCACCCCAGCGCCGTCGTGCGCCCCCCCCCCCGGGGAGGGGGAGCAGGTCACGACCCGCGGACTCTCGGGCCGCGCGCGGGCCCCGGCGTCGAGCCACGACTCCTTGCTGAGCAGCGTCGTCATCCCGCGGAGCTGCGCGGGGATCGCGGTCTTCGCGCCGTCGTCCTGCGTCCAGGTGTCGGGCCACTCCGCGGGCCAGTCCGGTGCGCGAGCGACGATCGCCTGGGCGATGCGGCGATGCGCGGGCGACCCCCTGTCGCCGCAGAGGAGGGGCGCCGCGAACCAGGCGCCGAGCCGAGCCTCCAGCGCGGCCTTGAGCGCGCCTGGGTCGCGCACCGCGCTCTTCGTCTGGAGCACGACGCGCAGACGTCCGCGCGCGTCACGCGCGACGACGACCGTCGCGTCACCGAGCAGCTCCGGGCAGATCACCTGCAACGCGTGAGGGAGCACGTCATCCGGGGCGATCCAGGGCATCAGAGCACCTCGAGATCCACGTCGGCGTGCAGCCAGAGCGCGAGCAGGACGGAGTCATGTCGCCAGGCGCACTCGCGCACGAGGTCCCCGGCCTCCGCGGCGTGGCCTCCCCGTCGGTCGTAGCGATGCGCCTCGCTCCACGCGGCGAGCTTCGAGCCAGGGGGCGCCCATCCCCGGAGGGGCAGACGCTGCGCGCGGCCATCGAGGGCGAGGATGACGTCCAGCAGTCTGTCTGCGTCCGCGCCATGCTCGTGTCCGAGCGCGACGCGGAAGGGCTCCACCGTGAGGCAGGACTTGCGCGCGCACCCTGCGGCGAAGCCCGCGAGGTGCCAGGATTGATCGGGCGAGTCCGCGAGGAGGCGCTCGGCGTCGAGCTGATGTCGAAGGGCGGCGGAGAGCAGATCGAGCTGATCCTCAGCGAGCATGGCGCGAAGGTATACGCGATCGTTGCGTTCGACACCTCAGGCCTGCCTCCCTACCGGTGGACGCATCTCAACAGCGTGCGCCCCGCGGTCTCCGCGCTCGCGTAGGGCACCGGACGCGGCGTGAGCGCGGTCGCTGCGGCGACCTCCTCGGCGCGAAAGCGGGTGCAGGGTACTTCGTTCGCCACACGCTCCGCGTGCGCCTCGGCTCCCGTGGTTCGGCGGAGGTGCTGGACCAGGCGCTCCTGATGCACGCGGTCCTCGGCGCGACGCGCGTCGTCGGGGTCGGTGTCCCAGGTGGGGCGATCGAGCAGGGGGATGCCAGCCTTGGCGAAGACGATCAGCACGAAGGTCGCGCAGGTGAGACCCGCTTCTCCCTCGAGCTTGACCACGCCACGATCGTCGACGTGTGCGCGATCAAGCGCGAGACCGTAGGGCACGCTCTGGTTCTCGGCGCGTCTGGAGACGAGCTCGGCGGCGAAGGCCAGGTCATCGAGGGCAGCCGCCGAGAGGGCGGGCTCCACCCATCCTGTGCGGACGGGGAGCGCCTCGTCGTCGCGAAGAACGTGGTGCCAGGCGAGGTGGAGATGGCGGGGGGCGTCGTCGGCGGAGCGCAGGTAGGCGATTCCACCGTGGGTGTGCACCGGGCTCGGTCCGAGCGTCGCGGCCGCGGGCACCGTCAGCGCGTCGGTGCGCCAACGGGGACTCATCTCAGCCGGCTCTCGATGTCCGCGAGCTCGGCCTCGGAGAGGGCCCCGCGCGCGCGCATCGCCTCGATCGCGCGCCCGAAGAACGCGGTCCGCGTGCGCTGGAGCGCGTCGGGCACGGGCCGCGTGGCGACGAGCGCGGCCGTGAGCACCGCCGGCGGGAACTCGGTCACGTCGATCGCGTCGAGGAGCGCCGCCGCGGCGGGCCAGTCTGCGTCGAGCAGGTAGTCGTCGAGCCGCTCGCCCACGGCGAAGGCCGCCGCCCGCGGACGGCCGGCGCGGAGCGCCTCTCTGGCCCGCGCGAGGCAGAGGTCGAGGGCGGCGCGCGCGTTGGCCGCCGCCGTCGCGCGGACCCCGTCGAGCCATGCGGGAGGGTCGTCGCGCGTCAGCACATCGGCGGGAAGGGAGGCATCGAGCGGGTGCGTCGCGAGGAGCTTCTGAGCCAGGAGGGGCGTCTCGTCGTCGCACAGCAGGGACGAGAGCGGTCGGGAGACCCCTCCTCCAGCCCCCTCGTCGCCCATCTGCTGGGCGAGCCCGCGATCGATCCATCCGAGGTTGCCGAGGTGCAGCGAGGCGATCTTCCACGGCGTGTCGAAATGCTCTCGCACGAGAGACACCCTCTGGCGGGCCTCGGTGCGGTCGGACGTCGCGTCAGCGCGGCCGCCGAGGAGGGCTGAGACCCCTCGATGCGGGATCAGGAACTCCGCCGCGAAGCCCTTGGCCCGGCTCTCGAGGAGCGCACCGGGAGAGGGCTTGGCGGTTCGCGTCGCCGAGTCTGCGTCGTCGAGGGCGACCTGCACGGAGCCGGGCTTCGTCGGATCGAAGAGCAGGTGGCAGAGCTCATGGGCGAGGCAGACCCTCGTGAGCCGCGGGTTGTTCGAGAGTTCGAGGTCGTCCATCGAGAGTACCGCGGCCGCGGCGGCGCGCTCGGCATCGAGGATCGACGCCGCGCGCAGCCCCTCGGTGGAGATCTGTGCGCGGGTGACGGCGACGCCGAGGCGTTGTTCGCAGAGGGCGGGGAGGTCGTCGAGGGGCGCGTCACCGAGTCTGAGGTCATCGCGCACCCGACGGGCAAGGCGATACCCCTGCCTCGCGGCGTCCCGCGGCTGGGGCCCGGCGCAGGAGACGGGACCCATCGCCAACCGGGTCGCGGTCCGCCCTCCCCCCATCCCGAGGTCGAGCGCCGCAAGCACCCTGGCGCCATGAAGCGCCCGCGTCAGGGGGGCGAGATCGGCGGCATCGAAGTCCTGATACGCGCTGTGGAGCAGGAACACCGTCGCGGCGGGTGCGTCGTCGGCAGGTTTCACGATCGCGCCTGTCAGCTCTTCGGCATCGACGCCATGAAAGACCGCGAGTCGTTCAAGCGCGCCGGGGTTGTGCCCCTCTTCGGCGCCGGTGAGCTCCTCCAGCCGGAGTCCAGCCCGCTCGGCGCACGCGCCCCGAGAGAGTCCGCCGAGTTTGCGGAGTAGCTCCAAGGCCCTCCCCGCCTCGGCGTTTGCGCTCATTGCGCCGTATTACTGGCGGGTCGAGAGAGTGTCAACGATGGCACTCTGCGCGCCAACGCGTGGGCCCTCGGGGTCCAACCGCCGGGAGGGCGCGCGGCAGCGCGGTGGCGGCCCAGCTCACCGACAGGGGGCACGATCCCTTTCAAGGTCGCGACGCCCGGCGCGGGGGTTCGCAGCCCTTCCGACGCGCGGGATCGGTGCTCACCCCAGGCAACAATTGGAGGTCGCCCGTCCTTCGACGGGCTGCAATTACCTGAAACCACTTGATGTTCAATGGATCTGACTGCAACCCCGCGAAGGCGGGGTGACCCCGATGTTGCCTGGGGTGAGCACCGATCCCGCGTCGGAAGGGCTGCGAACCCCAGCGCCGGGCGTCGCGACCTGAAAGGGATCCAGGGGCACCCGGCGGTCGGACAGGGGCGCACGCTGGGGAATGCAGGAGCCCTGGGAGCGCTTGAGGGGTCTGGCGCGATGACGATACAACGCCGCCGATGACGGAGCTGCTCCCCGACGTCGGGACCTGGGCGGAGCGGATTCTCGACGAGCTACGCCGGGAGCCTGGGGTGGTGTACGTCGACGGCGGCGTGGGCAGCGGGCGCGGCGAGCTCGTGCGACGACTCGGCGAGCTTGAGCCTCGCGTACGCACGCTGGAGTTCCTGCAGCTCACGCACGCCGACGCCACGAGCACGGCCTTTCTCGAGTGTTCGGCGATGCTCCCGGCGGGGGGCCGTCCCCGGCTCGAGACCGGGAGCGACGCGGAGCTGCACCGCACCGCCCGTCGCGTGTTTCGGTCGGCGGGCGAGCTGGGGCTGGTGCCCGTGCTGCGGGTGCCTGAGAGCTGGGAGGCTGCGTCCCGCGCCCGCCCCGGCAGCGACGCGGGCGAGCGACGCGGGCGCCACCTCCTCGACGCCCTCACGCAGTCCGGCTGCACCGCGGTCGTGGTGGCCGACGCCGCCCTCTCCGCCGCCGCCCTCGGGATCGACCGCGCGCACCGCCTCCCGCCGCACGTCGTCCCCCTCGAAGCGCTCGGCGCGATCCGATGGCGCGAGTACGGCGACGCCTTCGAGACGCTCCTCGCAGAGGCCCCTCCCACCCTGGGCGCGTCTCCCTTCGCGTGGCGCCTCGCGGTCGGCGCGGTCGCCCTCGGCGCGCGGCCCGACACGGCGCTCGCGGCGCTTCGATCGCGCCCGGTGCTCCCGGCCATCGCCGGGCTGCTCGCGACACAGATCCAGCGCTCGACGCTCGACGGCGCCGTGGCCTGGATGCTCGCCCTGCGTCGGCCTCTGCCCCGCGCGGACATCCTCGGTGCGTCTGGGGTCGACGCGGCTCAGCTCCCGCTGCTCACCGATTGCATCGGATATGGCGAGGAGCGGGTGCGCGTGGCGAGCGCCGTTCGCGCGGCGCTGACGACGGCGCTCGGGGACGCGCGTCGAGCGACGGTCGCCCAGCACGACGCGCTCGCCGCGCGCTATGAGCGCCTCGACGGGCTCGCAGACCCCTCTGCCCTCGCCCCCGAGGCCCTTCAGGCGTGGTGTGAGAAGGTCCACCACGCCGCGCACGGCAGCGCGGACTCCAGGGGGCTCTGGAGCGAACAGGCACTCCCCTCCCCCGAGCTCTATTGGGATCGCGCCCGGCGCTTGAGCGTCGAGGAGCACGACTTTCAGGGCGCCGCCGAGATCTACCGGCGCTGCGTCACGCGCTTTCCCGACGACGACTACGGATGGCAGTACCTCGCGTTCAACCTCCAGCGTTCGAAGGGCGCCCGCGCGGAGGTCGAGGGCGCCTTTCGCCGGTCCGTCGCGCTGGCCCCAGAGAACCCCTGGTGGAACGCACGTCTGGTCTCGTTTCTCATCGACGACGCGCAGCCCGGCGCCGCCCTCCGCGAGTGGGACGCGGCCGTCGATCGGATCGACGTCGACGGCTCGCAGAGCCAACGCGCCTCGGGGTTGGCCGAGTCGTTTCACGATTGGATCGCCGAGGCCTGGCACCGTGCCGGTCGCACGCACCGCGCCGCCCAGATCATGGGCGCGATCCCCGCGGAGGTCCTCGAGCGCACGTCGGCGAAGGTCCGTCGCTTCGCAGAGGCGCTTCGCCACGAAGACCCCGCCGCAGGGGGTGAGCGCGAGGAGTGGGCGACCTTTCTGCAGAAGATCGAGGCTCGCACCGGCGCGTCTGCCGCCCTCGCCCACGCGGCCCGCACGCTCTGGGCGGACCTGCGCCGCGAGCTCGGTCCCGAGCTCCCCGAGCCCGCCGCGGACCTGACCGCCGATCGCGCGCGGTTTCAGTTCTCCTGGAGCTACGCGACGCTCTACGTCGAGATCGAGATCGACGCCTCGGGGGGGATCGTGTGGTTCGCGCGGGACCGCCTCGCCAAGACCTCCGAGGGCGTTGAAGATCCTGTGGAGGCGCTCCCCGAGGCGCTCCTGCCCTGGCTCCGCCGGGTCATCGATGGCTGAGCGCTACGCGCAGCTCTCGCGCGAGACGCGGGTCTTTCGGCTCGCGCGGCGCGGGGGCGGCCACCTCCCCGCGCCGCCCCTCGTCCCTTCGACCCAGCGCGGGGCCCCTCCACCCCCGCCCCCTCCTCCATAGGCTTCGCCGATGGAGGAGGGGCTGCGTCCTTCGGGTGGATGCTCCGCGTCGAACTGCCCTTGGGATGCGTCCTTGCCTGAGACCGCGCGGATGTGTCTGCCATGCCTTGTGTCTCAGCCCCTCCTCCATCGGCGAAGCCCATGGAGGAGGGCGAGGGTGGAGGGGCCCCGCGTCGGGTCGAAGGGACGCGGGGCGGTGTGGACAGGGGCAGACCAGAAACGCATCACGCTTGTTTTCAAGCGGATTCCTGACTTATGTGTCGAACGCAGCGCCTCGGGAAAAGGGGTTCTTCGGTCGGGCAGAGGTCATGGTGGGTACCGGGGACGTCCGCAGATTCTACCCATTCCTACCCCTTGCAGAGCGTCTCTCCCGAGGCGGGAGAGGGCGCGCGGTAGCGCGGTGTGGGCCCGCGGCGCGAGTTCACCTCAACCCTTCAAATCCCCTGTGGAAAGTTACTAGAGCGTCGGCCGATTGGAGCTTGCGAGGGCGCTCGGTGGCGGGCTGGGGGCCTGCGGCGTGGGTTCACCTCTACCCTTCACTTCCCCTGTGGAGAGGTGCGAGCAAGACGGTCCTCGTGCCGATTGGAGCGGCGCTCCCGGTACGCCCCAGGCGTGGGCAGCGCGAAGCTTCGATCCTGATGGACACTTTTGTGGTAGATCGCCCCCGGTTCTGGCGTGGGAGGAGCGATGTCGATGACGACCCCGGTGGCGGTGCGTGAAGAGCTGGTCGAGGCGCTGCGGCGCGATCTCATCGGGCCTCGCCCGGCGGACCGCGACGAGCGCGAGGTGCTCGATCAGCCGCCGTCACGTTGGTACCTCACGGGCTTTCTCGCGCCCATCGACGCGCCCGACGAGCAGCGCAGCGACCCCCTGGCGCAAGAGTCCCTCGACCTGGGCGGAGACGAAGGCGACGGAGACGACACCTCCGCCCCCGAGGCGCCCGCGGCGCGGCGGGTGTTCTTCCCCTCGTCCATCGGGCTGAGCGTGCTGGTGCCGGGCGACGCGACCTCGCTCACGGTCACCGCCACCTGGGGGGAGTACCGCACCGGCAGGGACGACGCCGACGCCGAAACGCCCCGAACCCACGATCGTGACGAGCGCTGGACCCGCACGCCCCGGGCCGAGACCGTCGAGCTCCCCCTGACCCGTCGGGGCCGACACCGCGTCGAGCTCCCCGACAGCGGCGGGCTCCTGGTGGTGATGTCGGCGCAGTCGGTGCGGGGCGGCGTCGTCGAGCTGGTCCCGAAGGGCACCCGCGCGGTCTCGATCTTTCTCGTGAACCAGCGGGTCGCGCGGGACGAGCAGCGGCGAGACGAGTGCTTCATCTTTCAAGCGCGCCTCGCGGTGCAGTGCGAGCGGTCGTTCGTTCCCCGCCCCGACCTCCGCGGGAGAGACACGGGCGACCCCGACGAGCGCGTCGCTGAGCTCCAGCACCGCGACGTCTTCGAGTACGCCGTCGGACACGGCGTCTCGACCCACGCCCTCTGCGACCCCGGCGCCCGCTGCCACGCCGTCGAGACCACCTGGATGCCCAGCGCCGAGGTCGAGAAGGTCGTGCCGGGTGTGCTCCCCGACCCCACGGTGGAGCTCGGCATGGCCGCCCTCGCCGACAAGGTCGACGCCGCCGACCCCGCCCTCTGCCTGGGGGGCCTGGGGAGCGCCTACGCCGCCTGGATCACCGCTCAGCGCGCCACCGACCCCGGCACCCCCTCCCGCGCCGCCGTCGCCACCGAGCTCCTCGACCGGGCCGAGTACGCCCGCGAGCGCATCGACGCGGGCGTCTCGCTGCTCTCGCAGAACCCCGAGGCCCGCCGCTGCTTCGCGGCGATGAACCGGGCCATGGCCGCCGCGGCCCGCCAGCGCTCGCCCGAGCTGTACGCCTCTGGGAGACCTCCGCCCGCGTGGCGTCCCTTTCAGCTCGCCTTCGTGCTGATGAACCTCCGGGGCCTGATCGAGCCCGATCACCCCGAGCGACGTCTCGTGGACCTGTTGTTCTTCCCGACCGGCGGCGGAAAGACCGAGGCCTACCTGGGCATCGCGGCCTTCGCGATCCTCTGGCGACGGCGGCAGAACCCTGGTCCTCGGGGCGCGGGGGTGAGCGTGCTCATGCGCTACACCCTGCGGCTGCTGACCCTCGACCAGCTCGGCCGCGCCGCGACCCTCGTGTGCGCACTCGAGCTGCTCCGACGCGAAGCGCCCGAGGTGTGGGGCGCGTGGCCCTTCGAGATCGGCCTCTGGGTGGGCAAGGGCGCGACGCCCAACGACATGGGCGAGAAGGGCGACAAGCGCGACGACACCGCCCGCGCTCGCACGCTGGCCTACCAGGGAGACAGCAAGAAGCCCCTGCCCATCCCCATCGAGACCTGCCCCTGGTGCGGCGAGAAGTTCACCCCGGCCTCGTTTCGGCTCACCCCCAACGCCGACAAGCCCTCGAACCTGGTGATCGCCTGCGTCTCTCGAAAGCGCGGCGCCGACGCCTGCGCGTTCACGGGCAACCACGCCCTGCCGATCCTCGCCGTGGACCAGGCGCTCTACCGCCGCCTCCCGTGCTTCGTGATCGCCACGGTGGACAAGTTCGCGAACCTCCCTTGGGTCGGGCGCACGGGCGCCCTCCTGGGACACGTCGACCGCCACGCCCCCGACGGCTTCTACGGCCCCTGCGACCCGATGCTCGGGGCGAAGATCCCCGGCGGCAGGCTCCCGCCCCCCGAACTGATCATTCAAGACGAGCTCCACCTCATCTCGGGTCCCCTCGGGACCATGGTGGGGCTCTACGAGACCGCCCTCGACTGGCTCTGCACCGAGCGCGCGGGCGAGCGGTCGATCGGGCCGAAGATCATCGCCTCGACCGCCACGGTGCGAAGGGCGCAGTCGCAGATCCAGGCCCTGTTCGCGCGGCGCGGCGTCGAGGTCTTTCCTCCCCCCGGGCCCGACCGACGGGACTCGTTCTTCGCGCGCACTGTCGCGCCCACGGAGAAGAACGCCCGGCGGTACATCGGCGTCGCGGCCCAGGGTCGATCCCTCAAGGTGGTGCTCCTGCGCACGTACATCGCGCTCCTCGGCGCGGCGCAGCGGCGCTACGCCGCCCTCGGCGGAAGGCGCAAGAGCAACCCCGCCGACCCGTACATGTCCCTCCTCGGGTACTTCAACAGCTTGAGGGAGCTCGGCGGCAGCCGTCGCATCGTCGAAGACGAGGTGACCTCGCGCCTGCGCACCTACGCGACGCGGGTGCGCGTCGGAGACCCGACCGGGGGAGACTTCGCCTCGCGCAGCCTCGGCGAGGTCGTCGAGCTGACCAGCCGCGAGAGCACCGCGAAGGTCGCCCAGGCGAAGCGGCGTCTGGCCGAAGGCTTCGAGTCCGACGAGCGGGTCGATGTCGCCCTGGCGACGAACATGATCTCCGTGGGCCTCGACATCACCCGCCTCGGGCTGATGGTGGTGCTGGGTCAGCCCAAGATGGCCGCGGAGTACATCCAGACGACCAGTCGCGTCGGCCGGGACGACGAGCGCCCCGGGCTCGTGGTGACCCTGCTGAACATCCATCGCCCCCGCGACCGCTCGCACTTCGAGCGCTTCGAGGCGTGGCACGCGTCGTTCTACCGCGCGGTGGAGGCCACCAGCGTGACGCCCTTCTCGCCCCGCGCGGTCGACCGCGGGATCGCCGCCGTCACCGTCGCCCTCGCCCGCCACGGCATCGCCGCGATGACCCCTCCCCTCGCGGCGGGATCGCTCCACGACCGCCGCGCGCAGGTGAACTTCGTCGCCGAGGTCGTGGGCGACCGCGCCGCCGCCCACGGGGGCCTCACCCCCGCCGACGCCGAGGCGCTCCGCTCGAAGCTCCGCGGGCGCGTGCAGGACCTGCTCGACGCCTGGGAGCAGATCGCCCGCGAGCACGACGAGACGGGCGGGTTGGAGTACCAGCGCGAGCTCCACCGCGGCGCGCGGCTGCTTCACGACCCCCTCGACCCCGCGCTGCGGGACGCGTCGAGCGCGGTGAGAAAGTTTCGCGCGCGGCGCTCGCTGCGCGACGTCGAGCCGCAGGTGAAGCTCTGGGTGAAGCGCCTCGACGGCGCGGAGCTCGACCAGGAGGAGGCGACGTGAGCCGGCAACCCCACGGATTTCTCCGCCGCAGCCAGGTGGTCAGCACCTTCGGCCCCGGCGCGCTGATGGACCTCCCCGCCCACGGCGTGCTCGTCGCGGGCCTCGACCACTGGGGCGACCCCGAGAAGCAGGAGTTCACCCCGATCTTCGAAGACCGGCTGGTCGGAAAGATCACCGAGCTCCTGGGCGCGAAGCCCAAGCTGTTCATGCCCCCCGAGGCCTCCGACGAGCCCTCGCGAGAGACCCAGGGCGTGCGGGCGTGGCAGTTCCCTGGGTGGTTCGTGGCGCAGTACGAAGACCCGGCGGCGCTGAAGCGCGGCGTGCGCGCGCGACCCCTGGTGAGCTTTCCCAACCTCGACAAGGGGATGTTTCGCGGACCCGACAAGAAGCGCCACAAGGTGCTCCCGGTGCGCTTCGTGATGGCCTGCGCGAACGGGCACATCTCCGACCTGCGCTGGTACGCCTTCGTGCACCGCGAGGCTGCCGACAAGGGCTGCCGCCGCCCGCTCTGGCTCGACGAGCGCGGCACCAGCGGCGACCTCTCGGACATCGACGTGCGCTGCGAGTGCGGCGCGCGCCAGCCCCTGGTGCTCGCGACGCAGGGCGCCGACGGGCGGGCCACCCTCGGGATGTGCGACGGCGAGCGCACCTGGCTGGGTCCTCGCAACCGCGAGGAGCCCACCTGCGGCGGCGAGTCGGGCGCGCGCAAGCCCAACAAGCTCCTCGTCCGCTCGGCGAGCAACGCGTACTTTCCGCAGCTCTTGAGCGTGATCTCGATCCCCGAGGGAGAGAGCGCGCTGCGCAAGGCCGTCGACGAGGCGTGGAGCGACCTGGGCGAGGCCGAGTCCCTCGACGACATCGCCCACGAGCTGAAGAAGAAGAAGTTCGCGAGCCGCTTCGAGGGGATGTCTCCCGACGCGGTGTGGGCCGAGGTCCAGCGTCGGCACGGCGGCGTGCCCGAGGAGGTGAAGAGCATCAAGCGCGTCGAGATCGACACGCTCCTCGCGAGCCACGACGAGCTCGGCGAAGACATCGCCGAGGGAGACTTCTACGCCCGCAGGCTCCCGCTCCCTCGCCCCGAGCGCGGCCCGCTCTCGAAGATCGACCGGGTGGTGCTGGTGCACCGCCTGCGCGAGGTCACCGCGCAGGTGGGCTTCACGCGCTTCGAGCCCGCGGTGCCCGACGTCGACGGCGAGCTGGCGCTGGGCGTCGCCCGCGCGCCGCTCTCCCGCGAGGTCTCCTGGCTCCCCGCGGTCGAGAACCGCGGGGAGGGGGTGTTCCTCGCCTTTCGCCGGGAGGCGCTGCTGGAGTGGCTGGGGCGCAAGCCCGTGCGCGATCGCGAGGCGCAGCTCGTCGCGGGCTTCAAGGCGTGGAGCGCGGCGCACCCCGACGCCAACGCGAAGTTCCCCGGCGCGGTGTACGTGCTCCTGCACTCCCTCGCGCACCTGCTCGTCACGGCGATCTCCCTGGAGTGCGGCTACTCGTCGACCTCGATTCGGGAGCGCATCTACGTCGGCGACGGCGGCTTCGGGATGCTGCTGTACACCGCGAGCTACGACGCCGAGGGCACCCTGGGCGGCCTCGTCGAGGCGGGCCGCAACATCGAGCGCCACCTCGCGAACGCCCTCGACCTCGCGCGGCTGTGCAGCAACGACCCCGTCTGCGCGCAGCACCGCCCCGAGCACCGGCACGAGGAGCGCTTTCTCCACGGCGCGGCGTGCCACGGCTGCCTGCTCATCGGCGAGACCTCCTGCGAGCGCCGCAACGAGTACCTCGACCGCGCGCTGGTCGTCGCGACGGTCGAAGAGCACGGCGCCGAGTTCTTCGACGACGAGCTCCCATGAGCGCCGCGGGGGACCTGCTGCGCGTCGAGGACCTCGAGCACGTCGCCGACGCCCTCGCCTCGGGGCGCGTTCGCGGCGTCGACCTCGCGTCGCTCCAGAGGGTCTTGCCCGCGCCCGAGGCCGCGGCGCTCGCGTCGCTCCTCGCCGAGGCGGGCGCGATCGGCGCGTCGCGCGAGCAGCTCGCGTGGACCCTCCGGCTGCTGGCCCGCGAGCGCAGGGCGAAGCGCGCGGCCCGCGACGACATCGAGCTCGTCTGGACCGGCCCCGAAGAGGGCGCGACCGCCTCGCGCGACACGCAGGTGGTGGTCCGCGACCTCTTCGAGCGCGCCGAGCGCACGCTGCTGATCGCCAGCTACCTGAGCACGGATCAAGAGACGGTCTTCGCGCCCCTCGCGCGGCGCATGGACGCGGTGCCCTCCCTCCAGGTGAGGATGTGTGTGAACATCAAACCTCCCAGGGGGGCGGAGACCTCGGAGCAGGCCATCGAGGGCTTCGCGAGGAGCTTTCGCGACGCCTGGCCGGGCGACCGCCGACCGGAGATCTTCTACGACCCGCGCACGACCCGCCGAACGCCCGGACAGCGCCCGTCGATGCACGCGAAGTGCGTGATCGCCGACGGGCTGCGGGTGTTCATCACCTCGGCGAACTTCACCGAGGCGGCGCAGGTGCGAAACATCGAGGCGGGAGTGTCCCTGACCGACGCCTCGCTGGCCTCTGCGCTCACGCGACAGTTCGAGAACCTCATCGCCGCGAGCCAGCTTCTGCCGCTCCGTCTCGGATCGCGCGTGACACCCGCACGGCGTGACCTCCCCCCGTAGGGCAAGGCCCGCGGAGCGCCCCCGCACACCGTGCGACGCGTCGCGCACAAAGCGCCGCCGCCCTCCCCTCTCGCGACCGCGGCGCGTCGGGCGTTGCGCCGCCGGGCGCGCGGCGTGCATCTCACGGGTCTGTGCGTTGTCTTTTCCACGGTCTGAGCGCGAGATGAGCTGGCTGCGTCGAGTCGTGACGGGCGCGCTGGTCGCGTCGGCGATCGGGCTCGCGGCGTGGTTCGGCGTGGCGCGCTGGCGCGGCCCGCGGGTGCCGGTGGTGTACGCCACGCCCTCCCCCCTCGCGCAGACCCTGGTCGCGAGCGGCCGCGCGCTGAGCCCCGCCGAGGTGAGCCTCGGGAGCATGTTGGGTGGGGTCATTCGCGCCGTGCACGCCCGCGAGGGCGAGCGGGTGACCCAGGGGCAGACCCTGGTCGAGTTCGACGACGCCGAGCTCCTCGCGCAGGTGGCGCAGGCGCGGGCGGCGCTCCAGGTCGCGGGCACGCGGGTGGGGCAGGTGCGGGTGCTGAGCGCGGGCGTCGCGAACGCGTCGGTGCGCCAGGCCGAGGCGAACGTCACCGCCGCGCGGCTCAGCCACGAGCGCGCCCAGGCGCTCGTTCGCTCGGGCGCCCTCGCCGCGACCGAGCTCGAGGCCGCGCGGCGCGCGCTCGACGTGGCCGAGAGCCAGCTGCGGTCCGCGCGCATCACCGCGGCGGCGTCGGCGCCCGGCGGCAGCGAGGCGCGCGGCGCCGTCGCGTCGAGGACGCAGGCCGAGGCGGCGCTCAGGGTGGCCGAGGCGCGGCTCGCGCAGGCGACGGTCACCGCGTCGGCGAGCGGGACGATCCTTCGCCGCAGCGTCGAGCCCGGCGACGTGGTGAGCCCGGGGCGCGCCCTGCTGGTGCTGCTCCGAGACGGGCCGATGGAGCTCTCGATCACCCCGGACGAGCGCAACCTCTCCGACCTGCGGCTGGGGCAGCGCGCGGTGGCGTCGGCCGAGGCCTTTCCCACACGCACCTTCCCCGCGGCGGTGTCGTACATCGCGCCCGCCGTCGACGCGCTCCGAGGGACCATCGAGGTGAGGCTCCAGGTCCCCTCACCCCCGGATTTTCTGCGCCCGTCGATGACCGTGTCGGTGGAGATCGAGGTGGCGCGCAAGCCCTCGGCGCTGAGCCTCGCCGCCGACGCGGTGCGCGACGCGGCCACGAGCGCGCCCTGGGTGATGGTGGTGACCCCCGAGGGACGTCTCGCGCGACGCGCCGTGCGCCTGGGCCTGCGGGGCGACCGCGCCTACGAGGTCGCCGAGGGGCTGCGCGCGGGCGAGGCCGTGGTGCCGGTGAGCGCGGGCGCCTCCCTGGCCGTGGGTCAGCGCGTGCGCGTCGACGGCGCGGCGGGGCCCTGAGATGCCCATCTCGTGGTTCCTCGCGCTGCGCTTCATTCGCGAAGGACGGATGCAGTCGGTGCTCATCGTCGTGGGCGTCTCGGTGGGCGTGGCCGTGATGGTCTTTCTCTCCGCGCTCATCGACGGGCTGCAGTCGAGCCTCATCGCGCAGACCCTGGGCACGCAGGCGCACATCGTGATTCGTCCCACCGACGAGGTCGCGCGGCCCCTGCGCGGCGAGGGCGACGTCGCCGTGCTCGCGCGGGTCGAGCGCACCGCGCAGCGCGCCCGCTCCATCGTGCGCTGGCAGCAGGTGGTGGCCGACGTCCGCGCCACCCCCGACGTGCTCGACGTCTCCCCCACGGTCACCGGCCCCGCCGTCGCCCTGCGCGGCAACGCGTCCCGCGCGGTGGTGCTCTACGGCGTCGAGCCCGACCGCTTCGCGCGGATCTACCCCGTGCGCCAGCGCATGACCGCCGGGCGCTTTCGCCCCGTGGGCACCGAGTGCGTGATCGGCGCCGAGCTCGCCGTGGACCTCGGCGTGGGCGTCGGCGACAAGGTGCGCCTCGCGTCGGTGGGCGGCGTGAGCGAGGTGTACACGGTCGCGGGGATCTTCGACCTCGGCAACCGCGAGGTGAACCGCCGCTGGGTGATCGTCGCCACGCGAGGCGCGCAGACGCTCCTCGACCTCGTGGGGGGCGTGTCGGTCCTCGACGTGCGCGTGCGAGAGATCTTCGAGGCCGACGTCGTGGCCGCGTCGATCGCCGCGCGCACGGGGCTCGTGGCCGACAGCTGGATGCGCACCAACGCGCAGCTCCTCGTCGCGCTGCGGTCGCAGAGCAGCTCGAGCCAGATGATCCAGTTCTTCGTGATCCTCGCGGTGGCCATGGGCATCGCCAGCGTGCTGGTGGTCTCTGTGGTGCAAAAGGGCAAAGAGATCGGCATCTTGCGCGCGATGGGGACCTCCCGCTCCACGGTGCTCCGGGTCTTTCTCATTCAGGGCGCGCTGGTGGGTCTGCTGGGCTCGGTCTTCGGCACGGCCATCGGCGCGGGGCTCGGCGCGCTCTTCGCGGGGCTCGCGCGCAACGCCGACGGCTCGCCCACGTTCCCCATCGCGGTGAGCCTCGCGCTGGTGCTGCGCTCGACGGGCATCGCGGCGTTCACGGGGGTCTTCGCGGCGGTGATCCCCGCGCGGAGCGCGGCGCGGCTCGACCCCGCAGTGGCGATTCGCAATGGCTGAGCCCGTGCTGCTGCTCGAGGGCGTGCGCAAGTCGTACGGCGCCGCGGCCGAGACCGAGGTGCTCAAGGGCGTAGACCTGCGCGTCGACCGGGGAGAGTTCGCGGCGCTGATCGGTCCGTCGGGCTCGGGCAAGAGCACGCTGCTGAACATCCTCGGGCTCCTCGACCGGCCCACGTCGGGGCGCGTGGTGATCGCGGGCGAAGACACCGCGGGCCTCGACGACGCGGGGCTCACGCGCCTGCGGGGCAGCGCGATCGGGTTCGTCTTTCAGTTTCACCACCTGCTCCCCGGGCTGAGCGCGCTGGAGAACGTGATGATGCCCATGATCGCCGCGCGGGGGCGCACCGCGGGCGACATGGTCCCTCGCGCGAGGGAGCTCCTCGCGCGGGTGGGCCTCGCGGAGCTCGCCGACCGCCGCCCCAACGCGCTCTCGGGGGGCCAGGCGCAGCGCGTCGCCATCGCGCGCTCGCTCGCGCTCGACCCCCCGCTGGTGCTCGCCGACGAGCCCACGGGCAACCTCGACACCAAGACCTCGGACCAGATCTTCGAGGTGCTGCGCGAGTTCAACCGCGAGCTCGGCGTGGCCTTCGTGGTGGTGACCCACGACCCGCGCCTCGCCACGCGCTGCGACCGCACGATCACCCTCGTCGACGGCGCGATCGTCTCGGATACGCGCACGCCCTGAGCGCGTGTATCTTCCGCGCCCTCCGATGCGCGCCACGACGATCTCCCTCGACGCCCCCGCCCACCTCTTCGCCCTCTCCCCCGACGGCGGCGCCCTCGCGGTCGTACACCCCGCCGCCCTCACCGTGATCGACCTCGCGAGCGCCGCGGTGCGCGCGCGCGGCGTCGTGGGCGGCGTGGTCTACGCGTGCGCGTTCACCCCCGATGGCGCGTCGGTGATCCTCGGCACGCGCACGCCGACGGTCTTCGACCTCGCCGCGGGCGAGACCTCGAAGGCCGCGTTCAAGGGCCCGCAGAGCGCCCCCAACGCCGTCGATTTCTCCGCCGACGGCGCGACGGCGTACTTCGCCTGCGGGTCGTTCATGGCCGCGCACGACTGCGCCCTCTACGCCTTCGACGTCGCCACCCGCGCGCCCCGCTGGGCCCGCTCCCTCGCGGACGAAGACGGCAACACCGACCTCGCGATCCTCGGCGGGCGCGCGGTGGTCTTCGGCGAGCTCGGCGCGGCGCGGCTCATCGACCTCGCGTCCGGCGCGGTGCATGCGACCGCGCAGGTCGTGCCCGCGGCGCCCTACGGCGAGTCGCTGCTCCGCGGCGCGCGCGTCGACGACGGCGCCGTGGTCGCCTCGACCCTCGAGGCGCAGGCGCCGGTCTTGAAGCGCATCGACCTGCGCGACAAGGAGATGCACGTGCGCTGGGGCGCGCCGCTGCTCTCGCCCGACGCCGAGAAGCCCGACGCCGCGGTGGCGGGCCGCCCCTTCGTCGCGGGGGCGCGGGCGTATGTTCCGGTGCTGGTGAGCGCGGGGGGCGCGGTGCGGGTGGAGCTCGTGGGCGTCGAGCTCGAGACCGGCGCGGTGTGCGCGCGCATTCCCCTCGCGGGGTGCCAGAGCCACCTCGCGGTGCTCTGCGCGGGTGACACCCTCGTGTGGTCGAGCGGCGAGCGCGCGCTCTCGATCGGTTCGCTCGCGGGCTGAGCGCCTACCGCGCGCGTTCGAGGGCGCGCAGCGTGGTCACGTACCCGCTCGCGTAGAGCACGCTCGCCGCGATCGGCACGGTCACCGTGCGCAGCACCTCGGGCGTGCCCATCGCGAGGTGCAGCCCGACGTGAAACGCGCTCGCGACGGGGAGCAGAAGTGCCGGCACGATGTGGTGCCATGGCCACTCGCGCCACGCCGCGACGGCGTGAGCGAGGCCTCTCGGTAGGGTCCGGGCTGGATCGGTTGACGCGAGGATACGTCCGCGCAGCGGGGCCCGTGTCCGTCCCTGGTCTCGCAGCGCGCCCGATGACATCCTCCGACGCATGGGCGACGCGGCGGAGCCGACCTCGATCGACTACGCGACCTACCTGGACATCGAACAGAGGGCCGACCGGAGACACGAGTGGCTCGACGGCGCCGTCTACGCGATGGCAGGCGGGACCCTGGAGCACGGCCAGCTCTCGGCGAGTGTCATCGGCGAGCTGCTCGCACGGGCCGCCGGCTGCGGCTGCCGCGTCTTCAGCGCCGACGCGAAGGTGCGGGTGCGGGCGACCGGGCTCGCGACCTACCCCGACGCTTCGGTGGTCTGCGGCCCCATCGAGCGCGACCCCGACGACCGCAACGCGATGATCAACCCCGTCGTGCTGGTGGAGGTGCTCTCCGACGGCACCGAGGCGTACGACCGCGGGGAGAAGTTCGAGCACTACCGGCAGCTCCCCTCGTTGAGGGACTACGTGCTCGTCTCGCAGCATCGGCCGCTCGTGGAGGTGTTCTCCCGCGACGATCGCGATCGCTGGGTGCTCACCGCCGTCGGCGCCGGCGAGCGCTTCACGCTCACGGCCATGGAGGGCGCCATCGAGGTCGATCGCATCTACGCAGGGGTCGAGCTCCTCCCCGCGCCGCCGCGGTCGCTCGGCGCCTGACGGGCTCCTACCGCGCCTCGACCGCTCACTCTCCGTCGACGGGCGCGCGGTGGGCCTTTCGCCCTCCACGAACCAGCGCCTGCGCGGGGATCTGCCCGTGGATCATCAGGCTCGCCATCTCCGCGCAGCGGTCGACCAGCGCCCGCGCGCCCTCGCGCAGCGCGGCGCTCGTCGCGACCACGCGGGTGTTGTTCTCCATGTCCTCGGCGCTCCATCCCCGCGAGTGCGCGATGTACGGAAACTGCGGGAACTGCACCCCGAGCTCGGCGAAGAATCCCATCATCTGCCCCGCGGTGCCCTGCACGTTGTCTTGCCCGCCGGTGATGATGAAGCCCGCGGCCTTGTTCTTCAGCAGGTGCTTGTTCGCGAGGGTCTCCTGGTTCTGGATGCAGTTCATCCGCTCGACCATCTTGAAGTACAGGCTGCTCGCCGCGCCCCAGCGAATGGGCGTGGCGATCACGTACACGTCCGCCCAGTGCACCAGCGCCTCGTAGACCTGCTCGAGCTCGTCGGTCGGGTCCATCTGGGTGATCGAGCAGGGCCAGGTGCAGGCCCGCGCCGACTTCGAGTAGAAGCCCTCGCACGCGCGAAAGCTCAAGTCTCGCAAGCGGATCGTGCGCGTCTCATACCCGCGCGCGCCCGCGTGGCGCACCGCCTCGTCGAGGAGCAGCTCCGAGGTGCTGAACCTCGGGTGCCCCGCGGTCATCGCCGTGGTCGAGAGCCCGAGCACGCGCACGGGTCCGTCTTCGCGCACGGGCGTTCGCGCGAGGGGGTGCTTCGCGTGAGGCTTCTTCGTGCGCGGCGTCGCGCTCTTGAGGTCGACCAGGAGTCTCCCCCCCTCGACCTTCACCGCGTAGGCCGGCACCGCGTCGTCTTCGAAGCCCGGCTCGCCCAGGCCCGTGGCGTGGTGGAACTTCCAGTAGTGCCAGGGGCACTCGACGTACTCGCCGGCGAGCACGCCCTCGCCGAGGGGCCCCCCGACGTGGTTGCACGCGCCCGAGATCACGCCGAAGCGCCCCTCGCGAAACGACACCGCGAGGCGCGTGCGCCCCACCGTCACCTGCCGCAGCGGCGGCTGCTCCAGCTCGCTCGCCGCGCCGAGGTCGACCCACTCCTGCTCGTCTGCCATGTCACGCTCCCTGGCCGGAGCATCGCACGGTCAGCCCGTGGTCGCGGTGTGCTCGAGGCCCTGCGCGCGGGCCTGCGCGGCGACGGCGTCGCGCACCGCGGCGTGGACCTTCGGGTCGAGGGGGTTGGGCACGAGCTCGCCGGGCGCCGCCTGCGCGGCGATGGCCTCGGCGGCGGCGAGGCGCATCTCGGCGGTGATGCGCTTCGCCCGCGCCTCCAGCGCGCCGCGAAAGATGCCGGGGAAGGCCAGGGCGTTGTTGATCGAGCGCCCGTCGCCCGCGTAGGCCGCGCCCGCGGCGAGCGCGACGTCGGGGTCGATCTCGGCGTCGGGGTTCGAGAGCGCGAAGATCACCTGCCCCTTACGCACCATCTCGGGGCGAATGAGCCCGGGGCGCCCGGTGGTGGCGACGACGATGTCGGCCTCGCGCATCACCCCCGCCATGTCGGTGACCGTGGCGCCGAAGCCCTTCATGCGCGCGCACGCCTCGACCGAGAGGTCGCTCACGAAGACCTCCCGCGCGCCGTAGTCGAGGGCGGTGCGGGCGATGGCGCTCCCCGCGGCGCCGAGGCCGATCTGGCCGACCCGCGAGGTCTTGAAGTCGATCCCGATGAGCTTGCAGGCGTTGAGGATCGCGGCGAGGGCCACCGTCGCCGTGCCCCACTGGTCGTCG
Source organism: Polyangiales bacterium (assembly GCA_041389885.1). Taxonomy (GTDB): domain Bacteria; phylum Myxococcota_A; class Polyangia; order Polyangiales; genus JAWKRB01. Next base: position 25,966 of record JAWKRB010000037.1, read on the forward strand.
TGCATCACGGGCTTGTCGAGCCGCGCGTCGAGGGCCTCTTCGATGCGAAAGCAGTCGGGCATACGAATGTCTTCGAGGTGAATCGCGCCGAAGCCCCGCGAGGTGAGCAGCACGGTCTCGATGAAGACCTCGGGGTCGCGGCTGTCGATCAGGATGGGCGTCGCCGAGAGCCCCGCGAAGCGCTCGTAGAGGGCGGCCTTGCCCTCCATCACGGGGAGGCTCGCGAGGGGGCCGATGTCGCCGAGGCCCAGCACGCGCGTGCCGTTGGTGTACACGGCGACGGAGCTGCGCAGCCCGGTGAAATCCCACGCGAGCTCGGGCTCGCGCTGGATCGCCAGCGACACCCGCGCGACGCCCGGCGTGTAGATGTAGCGCAGGTCGGCGAGGGTCTCGATGCGGCTGCGGCTCACGGTGCGGAGCTTGCCGCCGCGGTGCGCCTCGAAGACCCGGTCGGTGACCGTGAGCAGCTCGAACCCGGGGAGCGCGCGGATCGCCTCGAGCACCCGCTCGGTGTGGGCCTCGCTCTCGGTCTCGAGGGTCACGTCGCGCACGGTGTCGTTCTCGCCGATGGTGACCGTGCTGATCTCGCCGATCATCCCGCCGTGCTCGGCGATCACCGTCGCGAGGTGCGCGAGCTGCCCGACGCGGTGTCGCAGACGCACGCGGGCGATGGTGTCGTGGCTGTACTTACGCATGGGCGGACTCTGCGCCTTCGGGGCGAAAGGGTGAACCCCGATGCGCGGGTCAGTACACCGAGAGCCCGAGGGAGAGCTCGGGCATCCACGCCGCGCCCAGGGGGCCGTCGAGGGAGAGGTACGACGCCCCCGCGCGGAGGCTCGCGGCGAAGCGCGTGGTGACCGGCAGCTCGAGCTGCGCGCCGCCCCGCAGGTACCACCCCGAGGCGCTGGGACCGCCCTGCCCCGGCGTGAGCCAGGCCCCTCCGGCGCCGAGGTACGCCCCGGCCCACAGCAGGGGCATCACCTGCGCCTCGGCGCCCACCGTCGCGAGGAGCGCGCCGTCGACGCCCGCGAGCACGTCGGCGCGAGCGCCGACCCCGAGCGCGCGGATCGGAAAGCCCCCGACGAAGGCCCTGCCCCCTCCGCCGAACACCGGCGCCCTCCCCCCCGCCCGCGGGAGCAGCGCCCCGACGGCGCCGGACTGCATCGTGAAGCCCGCGCGGTCGAGCGGCGCGCGCGCGAGGCGGGCGAAGCGCTCGGTGCTCCCCTCGTAGATCGTCGCGCGCACGGCGGCCGCGGCGAGCTCGGGGGTGAGCGCCGAGAGCGGCACCGCGAGCACCGTGCCGTCTGCGACCTCGAGGTACACCGGCTCGTCGGGGGGCACGCCGACCCACCCGTCGTAGCGGGCGCCCTCGGTGGCGGCGAGCACGAAGACGATCCCCGCGGCGGCGAGCACGGCCACGGCCACCGCCGCGGCGGGGTTGGGGCTCCCGTTTCCGCCCGACCCGCCGCGCGCGCCCGACCCGCCGCGCGCGCCCGACCCGCCGCGCGCGCCCGACCCGCCGCGCACCGTCCCCGGGAGCCTTCGGGCGCTGCCCCGAAACCACAGCACCCCTGGAACGATCGCGACGCCGGGCGACCCCGGCACCACCCGCGCGTCGGGGGGCGGATGGCTCGACGCCACCATGCGCTGGGTGACCCGCACGGTCTGCCAGCGCAGCGCGGGGTCGACGCGCGCGAGGCGGGCGAGCTCGTCGGGGGTGACCCGGTAGCTCGACGACAGGCACCCCGGCGAGGCCAGCATCATCAGCGTCATCGCGCCCGCGGTCGCGCGGCGGCCCAGGTGAACCATGCGCGGGAGCGTAGGTTCGATCGCACCCCGAGGCCAAACCGCGGCGGGGCCCCAGAGACTCCTGCACACTGCCGGGGTGACCCTGAGACTCTCCAGCCGCGAGCGGCTCTCGCCGAACGACCTGCACCGCTACCAGGGCGCGACCCTCTTCGACCGCGTCGCGCGCGTGCTCTGCGAGGCCGACTGCCTGCCGCGCAAGGAGCTGTACGAGTCGTGGGAGGTCGCGCGCCGGGCCCGCCGACGCTTTCGCGGCGGACGCGTGGTCGACCTCGCCTGCGGCCACGGGCTCATCGCGTGGCTGATGCTGCTCCTCGACGACACGTCGCAGACCGCCCTCGCCGTCGACCGAAGGCTCCCCCTGAGCGCGGGGCGGCTCACCGAGGCCCTCACGCGGGCCTGGCCGCGCCTCGAGGGCCGCGTCGAGTACCGCGAGGGCAAGATCGACGCGGTGACCCTCGGCGCCACCGACCTCGTGGTCTCGGCCCACGCGTGCGGGTCTCTCACCGACGAGGTCCTCGACCGGGCCGCCGCGGCGGGGGCGCGGGTGGTGGTGCTGCCGTGCTGCCAGTCCCTGGGAGAGGGCGACCTGGGCGGCCTGGAGGGCTGGATCGACGGCGCCCTCGCCATCGACGTGACCCGCGTCGCGACGCTGCGGGCGAAGGGCTACTCGGTGCGCACGCAGACGATCCCCGAGGCGATCACGGCGAAGAACCGCCTGCTGCTGGCCGCGCCGCCCCGAGGGGCGTGAGCGCGACGGCCTACAGCATCGAAAAATCGCCCTCGAGCCCCAGCCACGCGCGCCCGGCGAGCTTGCTTGCGCCGGGGGCCACCATGATGTGCTGCGTGATCGTGTGCGCGTCGCGCGAGTGCCGCTGCAGGGGGTTGTCGCGGTAGATCGCCGCGCCCCCGCCGAGCGCGTGCGCGACGTCCACCACCGAGGTCGCGGACCGCACCGCGTGCGAGGCCGCCATGCGCAACAACGCCCTGTCTCGCAGCGAGATCGTGTCGTGTTCGCGCACCTCTGCGATGGCCTGGAGCACGAAGGCGCGGGCGGCGCGGAGCTCGGCCTCGGCGCGGGCGAGCTCGATCTGCACGTGGCTGTCGCTCGCGCGGCTCGCGCCGCCGCGGCGGGGGGCCCTGGCCTGCGCGGTACACGCGTCGAGGGCCGCGCGGGCGACGCCCAGGGCCACGGCGCCGACGCCCAGCGCGAGGACCGCGAAGGGAGGCAGCGGGGCCGTCGCGCCCTGCGCGGGCTTGTCCTCGCTGAGCACGGCGGTGAGGCACTCGGGCACGAAGACGTCGTCGACCACCAGGTCGTGGCTGCCGGTGCCCGAGAGCCCCGCGACGTTCCAGGTGTCGACGAGGGTCGAGTCTTCGGCCGAGAAGAACATCGAGCGGACCTCGGGGGCGCCGCTCGCCGTCTTGCGCGGCCCCGCCTCGCCCATCACCAGCGCGCCGCCCGTGCGCCACGCCGCGTTCTCGCCGCCGCTGCAGAAGGGCCAGCGCCCGCGCACGCGGTAGCCTCCCTCCACCGGCGTCGCCCTGCCCATGGGCGCGAAGACCCCCGCCAGCGCGACGTGCGGGTCGCGCAGGAGCCGCGCGGCGCCCTCGTCGGGGAGGTACGCCGCGAGGAGCCCCGTCGTCGCGCCGGTCATCACGCACCACGCGGTGGCCGCGTCGCCCTCGGCGAGGGTCTCGAGCGCGCGCACGTACACGTCGGGCGTGACCTCGAGGCCGCCGCGAGAGGCCGGCACGAGCATACGGAAGTACCCCTCCCGGCCGAGGCGCGCAGACAGCTCGGGGTCGACGCGACGCGCGGTCTCGTGGCGAGGCGCGGCCTCGGTGAGCTCAGGGACGAGCCCGCGGGCGTGGGTCAGCAACGCGTGGGTCATGGCGCGGGTCTCCGTCGACGCTTGGGGGTGAACAGGGGCGGTGGACCCCGAGGTCGTAAGACAGCCGTCGCGCGCGAAGCAAGCGCCCCGCGCGCTCAGGGCACCCGCACCGAGAGGGAGAACGCCGCGGCCCCGGTCGCCTCGCGGTCGCTGGACAGCTCCAGCACCACCCGCTGCCCCGCGGTCATCGCCGCCGCCACCTCGGCCGTGTCGCTGCCTGCGGGCGCGACCACGCACGTCTGCGCCTCGCAGCCCGTCCCCACGCCGAGGGCGCGGAGGCCCCGGAGCGTGAAGGCGTAGCGCCCGCTCACCGGCGCGACGAACTCCATCGCCGTCACCCGCTGCGTGCGCCCGATGTAGCAGCTCGGACCTCCGCCCACGGCGTGCGCGACGCCCTCGACGGTGTACTCGCCCGGCGCCGCCGGGGGCGCCCAGGTGGGCGTCCAGCCCTGGATCCCGCAGCCTCGCGCGGGCCGCGTGGGCTCGCAGCGAGGGTGGTCGGCGCCGCTCTGCTCCGCGCACGTGAGCCCCGCGGCGCAGGCCACGGAGGGGTCGTCGCAGCGCGCGCCGAGGGGGGCCTCGACGGTCGGTCGCACGGCGACCTCGACCGCCTCGCTGCGCCGCGACCCGGTGTCGGTCGCCGCCACCCGCAGCCGGACCATCGCGGGCGACACCACGAAGCTGCGATCGATCCCGCTGGGCCGCAACGCGTTGGGACCGTTCGACACCTCGATCGAGGTCGCGAAGGGCACCCCCGACGGCGGCTCGTGGGCGAAGACCGCCGCGACCCTGGGCGCGCTCGCGAGCACGGAGCCGCGGTCGTCGAGGGCCTCGAGGGAGAGCTGGCTGACCGGCGCGCCCGCGCCGAAGCCCTCGACGGCGACGCGCAGCGAGCCGCGCCCGTCGTCGCGCCAGGCGCGCACGCGCGAGACCTCCAGGGCGCTCGCGCGGCGGCAGGTCCCGCGCGGAGACGTCCCGTCGGTGACGCAGCGCAGCCCCTGGTCGCAGCGCTCGGCGAGGAGGTCGGTCGCGCAGGCTTCGCCCTCGCGCGGGGGTGTCCACCGCTCGACGGCGGCCTCGACGGCGCCCTCTCCTTCGGGACGCGAGCCGTCGTAGAACCAGAACCGACCGCGCACTGCCCCCGGAGGCACCTCCCTGCCGAGGCTCGCGAAGGACCCGTCGAGGCCCACCACGACGTTGCCCTCGTAGCCCATCGGCGCGAGGGCCGCGCCGCGCGCGTCGAGCCAGCGAATGAACATCGTCGCCCCGCGCCGGAGCCGCGAGGGGTCGCCGAGCGACGCGCGTCCGACGTAGAGCGCCTGCCTGCGCGAGGCGCTGGCGAGCGCGCGGAGGCTCGTGAGCGTGGGCGAGCGCGACGCGACGGGGACGCACTCGAAGCGCTCGGGGTCGCAGGCGTTCACCGCGCAGACCTCGCGCTCGCCGGGGCACACCGCGGGGGTGCCGAGGCCGAACTCGCAGGCGAGGTCGGCCACGCGCTCGACGCGCAGGGCGTAGCGGCAGTCGACGCCCTCGGGGCATCCGTCGAGGGTGACCCCGAGGGTCTCGCCGCGCTCCACCTGCACGTCCACCGTGTGCGCGCCTGACGCGAAGGGTCCGTGCACGTCGGGGAAGCCCGTGCAGGCCGCCGCCGTCGCGCAGCCGCGGGTGAGGTCCAGGGCCCAGAGCTCCTCGCCCGTCGCGCGAAAGCGCCAGCGGCCGCCGCGGGGCGCGGTGAAGCGCAGGCGAACGTCGGCGCGGTCCTGCCAGGGCTCGCCGAGGCAGCTCGGGCGCGCGGTGTTTCGGGTGGGCGCAGGGTCGTCGAAGGCGAAGACTGCCCGGGCCACGGCGTTCTCGGGCGCGGCCAGCTCGGGGAGGGACGCGCAGGCGGGCGCGGGCGTCAGCGCCGCGGGGGGATCGCAGGACGCGCCGTCGACGGGCGCCACGGTCGACGCGTCCGCGACGGTCGAGTGCCTGTACGAGGCGCTGTCGGTGCTGCGAATCGACGACGCGCAGCCCGCGAGCGCGAGGGCGGCGATGGGTGCATAGCGGGTGATCACAGAGGGGCGTGGTGGCCGGGGAGTTTCGCGTCCGTCACGAAATCAGTCGCGCGGCGCACCGACGCGAGGTCATCGCGCTCAAAGGCCTCGTCGATCGTGACGGGACGCGGCGCGCCTCAGCCCGGCGCGCAGCCTCCGCCGACGCAGGCGCCTACGCCGCCGCCGAGCAGCAGTCGCCGTCGCTGGAGCACGATCCCCCGGTGATCCTGCACGGCGGCGGCGCGCAGGCGCCCCGCGTGCAGACCCCCGAGCAGCAGTCGCCGTTGTTCGTGCACGCCGCAGACACCGCGCGGCAAGGCGCCGCGCAGACGCCGTCGCGGCAGGCGTTGGGCGCGCAGCAGTCGCCGTCGGTCGCGCAGCTCGCGCCGAGCGAGGCGCAGGCCGCGCGGCACACGCCCGACGCGCAGACGCTCGGCGAACAGCAGTCCGAGTTCGACGCGCATGCTTCCCCGAGACGGCGCAGGCCGCGCGGCAGAGCCCTGCCCTGCGCGGTTGGGCGCGCAGCAGTCGCCGTCGTTGGTGCACGCGAGGTCGAGGGCCAGTGCAGGCCGCGCGGCACACGCCCCCTCGGCAGGCGTTGGGCGCGCAGCAGTCGCCGCCTTGGCCGCGCAGCTCGCGCCCGCCGCGCGGCACACCGGCGCCGCGCACACGCCGCGCGCGCAGACCCCCGCGCCGCAGCAGTCGGCGTCGCGGGTGCAGGCGCCCCCGGCGTCTCGGCACGCGACGGCGATGCAGCGCCCCCCCGCGCACGACGAGGGCGCGCAGCAGTCGGCGTTGCTCTCGCACGCGCCGTCGACGGGGCGGCAGGCCGCTCGGCACGCGCCCGCGATGCACACCGCGGGCGCGCAGCAGTCGCCGCTGGTGGCGCAGGTCTGGTCGAGGGGCGCGCACGCCGCGCCGCATCGCCCTGCGCGGCAAGCGTTGGGCGCGCAGCACGACACGCCGTCGCCGCAGCTCGCGCCCGCCGCGGCGCAGGTGGGGCCGACGCGGTCGAGGGCCCAGAAGGGGCGGTGGTTGTCTTCGGCGATGCCCTGGAAGGGGAGGCGAAAGGCGGGGTAGCTCGGGTCGGCGGCGCCCGCGGCGGCGTTGAGGTCCACGGCGGCGACCCAGAGCTGCTCATGGCGGCCGAGGCGCGACGAGCCCGAGAGCACGCCGCCGTAGTCGCGGGTGGAGCTGAAGGCCACCCAGGCGTAGTCGTCGGCGACGCCGGCGGGCGCCCAGGTGGGCATGTTGTCTTGCACCGTGGGGGTGGTGACGGTGCCGTTGTTGATCACGGTGTTGGCGCGGGCGAGCGCGCGGGGGTCGCTTCCGTCGGCGCGCATGAGCCAGAGGTCCGAGGTGACGTCGTTCTGGCCGTTGCCGGTGGAGTGCACGAAGGCGATCCAGCGGCTGTCCCACGAGAAGCTCGGGAACTGGTTGCTGTCGTTGTTCGCGCCGGTTCCGTAGAGGGTTCGCACGGCGCCCCAGGCGTCGCCGGGCTGGATCTCGACGGTCGCGATGCGCGCGCCCGACACCCCGCGGTCGCGGTCGCTCGCGCTGAGCGCGAAGGCCATGAGCCGGTCGTGGAGGGCCCAGGCGGGCTGCGTGCCGTAGGTGCGCGCGGCGAGGGGCACCGTGTTGATCGCCGCGCCGTCGGTCACGTTGCGCAGGGTCATCACCCCTCGCGCGGCGGTGACGATCCGGGTCTCGTCGGTCGAGAAGGTGCTCCAGAACATGGGGATCGCGTCGCGCCCCGCCGGGGCGAGCACGCGCCGGGGCGGCGTGGTGGGCGAGGCCTCGACCACCCAGAGCTTGTTGCCGCCGACGTCGGCGGCCCTGAGGTTGCCCCGGCGCGAGAGCGTGTGGCACGCGACGCAGTTGCGGTCGGCCTCGGCGGGGGTGAGAAAGTTCGTCGGCGCGGCGTCGCCCACGGTCGCGCGCCGCACGCCCTCGACGGTGGTGCTCCAGTAGTAGATCGCGCCCGGCACCGGACCCCGGGAGAAGCCGATCGAGAGCGTGGCCGAGCGGTGATACACGCCGGGCGAGGACGCCTGCGCGCCGTCGACGGTGACGCGCACGCTCCCGCGCGGGTTCGAGCCGGCGATGTAGCGCCAGATCTCGAGGGTGGGCTCGAAGCACCCGAGGCCCGTGCGCGCGGCGGCGCAGTCGGCGTGCTCGCCGTCGGTGTAGAGGGTGACCCGCACGCGGTCGCTCTCGAAGGTCACCCGAAAGCGGTCGCCGCCGCCGCGACGCCACTGGAACAGCACCTTGTAGACGTTCTGCGGGAACACCGTCTCGTTCGCGGGGTACACCCACGCGGGGGTGCGAGACGGGTCGGCGCCTGCGGTGGCCGTGTCGGGAAAGGCCATGGGCGACAAGGGGTTCGCGCCGGGCGCGGTGAGCGCGAGGTCGAAGCGCACGCGCACGTTGGCGGTGGCCGCGAAGGTGCCGTGCCGCGCGGTCACCACCGCGTCGCCGCCCGCGGCGTTGGTGGTGCGCGCGAGGCCCGCCGCGTCGACGCTCAAGAGGTCGGCGCGGTCGACGGTCCAGAGGGCGGTGACCGGGACGTCCCGGCCTCCGCGGGTGCGTCCCACCGCGCGAAGGCTCTGGGTCTGAGGGCTCGTGAGGGAGGTGACGGTGAGCGTCGCCGTGGGCGGGTCGACGCGCAGGCCCACGATCGCGTCGGGGTTGCTCGCGTCCATCGCGGCCTCGGCGACGTCGCGGGACGCGTCGGTCGCGGCGACGTCGTCCCCCGGCGAGGCCCCGTCGCGCGCGGGGTCCGCGTCGCGCGCAGGGTCCGCGTCGAAGCTCGGGGGTCGCTCGTCGAGGGGCGCGTCGTTCAAGCGCGCGTCGATGCCCGACGCGACGTCTCCGCCCGCGTCGATCGAGGGCGCGAGGGGAGTCGGGGCGCACGAGAGCGCGGCGCAGAGCAGCGAGGACCAGAGAACCCATCGACGAAGGATCACGGCGTTCTCCCGGGGTGAAGCGGCGCGGGTGCTACGTTATCACCGGGTATCGGGCGCCCTGTAGGGGCTCTTGCCCGTCTGCCATGCGATGACCCGCACCCACGACTCCCCCGACGCGCCCGCTGCTTCGCCCACCCCGCCGTCGGCGCGGGTCTACGCCATCGTCGCCCGCGACGCGCGCACCGCCGTGGTGTTTCGCCGCGGCCCGGCGAAGCAGGTCCGCATGCTCCGCTGGGACCTCGCGACCGACCGCGTCGAGGGCGGTCAGTGGCTCTCGGGTCGCGTCTACGAAGAGCGCTGCGACCTCTCCCCCGACGGCGAGCTGCTCGTGTACTTCGCGGGCAAGTTCAAGTCGAAGGTCGACACCTTCACCGCCATCAGCCGCCCGCCCTTCTTCACCGCCCTCGCCTTCTGGCCCGACCGCGGGACCTGGGGCGGAGGCGGCGTCTTCGAGACGAACCGCAAGGTGGCGCTGCAGTACGGCCGGGTGAACTTCGAGCAGCACGGCGGGAGAGACATTCCGAGCGACTTCGAGGTGATCTCGATGAGCGACTACCGGCGCAGGCTCGGCGCCGAGGCCGACCGCGTGCGACACGGCTTCAGGCTCCTGCGCGAGGGCGTGAAGGGGCCGCCGACGGACAGCCTGTCGGTGGTCTGGGCCGAGCCGTGGATCGAGCAGAAGCCCTCGCCTCGTCGCGCCGCGATGCACCTTCAGCGCCTGTGGCACGGGATGTTCGAGCGCAACGGCGCGCGCTGCGTCTACACCTTCCGCCTCGTCGACGAGCGCGGCGACGCGCTCCTCGACCTCGGGCGCCTCGACTGGGCCGACTGGGACCACGACGGCTCGCTGCTCTTCAGCGAGGGCGGTCGCTTGTACCGACGCGACGTGCGCGCCCCGCGCGACGCGCCCCCCGCGCCGAAGCTGGTGGCCGACCTCTCCGCACAGACCTTTCAGAACCTCCCGCCGACGCCCGAGGCGAAGCGCTGGCCGAGCGCGGGGCGAGCCCGGGGTGCGCTCACCCCACCACCCTCGCGACGACGACGGTGATGTTGTCCCTCCCGCCCGCGTCGTAGGCCTCGCGCACGAGGGTCGCGGCGGCGTCGCCGGGGCTCTGCGCGAGGAGCACCTCGCGAATGCGCGCGTCGGTCACGGTCTCGATGAGCCCGTCGGTGCAGAGCAGAAACACGTCCCCCGGCCGCGCGTCGAGGGTGCGCAGGTCGGCCTTCACGGTGCCCTTCATCCCCAGCGCGCGAGTGATCACGTTCGCGTGCGCGAACTGCGACTTGGGCGGCACCGACATGCCCGCGGCCTTCATGTCCTCGTGCAGCGAGTGGTCGCGGGTGACCTGGGTGATCGACGACCCGCGCAGGCGGTACACCCGCGAGTCGCCGACGTGGCCCACCACCACCCGAGGACCATCCAGGGCGAGGGCCGCGACCGTCGACCCCATCGACGCGAGGCGGCCGGTCTTGCGCGCGTTTACCTCGGCGTCGGCGAGTCGAATGCCCACCGAGAGCATGTTCTCGGCGAGGCTGCGCTCGGGCTCCAGGCCGAAGGGCCAGGTGGTGTTGTCGTCGTCGGCGTTGCGGCGATAGAAGCCGCGGAGCGTGTCGACGGCGACCCGGCTCGCGACCTCGCCGCCCTCGTAGCCGCCCATCCCGTCGGCGACGACGAAGAGTCCGAGCTCAGGGGCGACGCAGAAGGCGTCTTCGTTGTTGGACCTGCGACCTACGTGCGTGACGGCGGCGTGCTCGATGCGCATGGCGCACCTCCTGGGTGGTGCACACCCTCATCGCGCGCCCCGTACCAGGACCCTCACCGTTGATTTTACAAGACTTTTCGTCACACCCTGGGGTGCGCGCACCCCACCTGAGCGGGGCTCGCTGGGGTCACGACACCCCTCAGCGCTTCGCGGCGACGGGCGCGCGGGCCGCGGGCTCGGCGTCGTCGGGGCTGTCGATCACGGTGCCGTCCTTGCGCGAGCGCCGCACGATCACGTCGGTGTCTTCGCCGATGGGCTTGCCGATGAGCGCCTCGACGAGGGCGCGGTGGTCGCGCTCGTGCTCGTGGGGCAGCGCGTCAGACTCGCCCTCGTAGGCCACGATGAGCTCGCGGCGGCCGGTGTGTCGGTTGAATCGCAGCTTGATCGTGACCTCAGCCATGGCTCACCCGGTCCCTCTCCCCCGAGAGCTCGGCCGCGAAGCCGCGCAGGCCGTCGCCCTCGAGGACCTTCTTCTCCAGCAGCAGCTTCCACAGCGCCTCGAGCTGCGGCGCGTTAGCGCGCAGCAGCGCCTCACGCAACGGCCTGGGCTCCTCGCGGAGGATCGACTCGACCTCCGCGTCACCCCTCTCGTCGGCTGGGCGACACGGCGAGCCTGCCCTCGCGCTCGTCTTCGGCACCACGCGCGGACCCATCGCCCGCGACATGCCGTACTGCTCCACCATCGCGCGGGCGATGGCGTTGGCGTGCTGCTGCAGGTCGGTGTACGCCGCTCACCTCACTTGAAAACCTGTACGCTCGGCGACCTGTCCGCCGAGGCCCACGCAGATGTCGGCGCGCAGCTCGTCCTCGGTGGTGACGTAGGGGCGCGCGCGCGCGGCGCGGAGCACGTAGCCCAGGGCGCCGTCTTGGTCCTGCGCGATGCAGATGCGCTCGGGGGCGGTGGCCCTGGGGAGCAGCATGGCCGCGAGCGCGTGCCCCGCCTCGTGCACGGCGATGACCTTCTCCTCGTCGGGCGAGAGCACGACGCGCCGGCGCGATTTGCGCTGCAGCGCGCGGTCGATGTCGTCGGGGGTGAACGCACCGCCGCCCTCGCGGAGCTGCTGTCGCTTGAGCGCGCGGCACAGCGCGTGGAGGTGATCGCCCGTGAAGGGGAGGGACTTCTCCGCGTCGGCGAGGCCCTCGGTTGCGCCGCCACGAAGGGTGCTCGACGAGCTCGGGGGTGAGGCCCAGGGCGAGGCGCTCGCTGTAGATCTTCGCGATCGCGCGGCGGTCGTCGGGGTCGGGCGCGGGGATCTCGATGAGGAACTCGAACCTCCCCGGCCGCAGCAGCGCGCCGTCGAGGGACGACACGAAGTTCGTCGTGCCCACCACGAAGACCATCTCGTTCTTGCGAAAGCCGTCCATCTCCGTGAGGAGCTGGTTGACCATCGAGTGCTCCACCCCAGAGCCCTGGTAGCTCCCGCGCTGGTGCGCGAAGGCGTCGATCTCGTCGAAGACGATCACCGAGGGCGCGCTCTGACGGGCCTGGCGAAAGATCCGCCGGAGGTTCTCTTCCGACTCGCCCACCCACTTCGACTTGAGCTCCGGCCCCGAGACCACGATCACCGTCGCGTCCATCGCCGCGGCGACGGCCTTGGCGAAGTAGGTCTTTCCCGTGCCCGGCGGGCCGTGAAAGATCACGCCGCGGGGGAGCAACGACTCGAGCGCGCGAATGTCGCCCTCGACGGTGAGGGCGTCTTTGCGGCGCACCAGATCGAGGAGCTCGTCGCGCAGCCGGGCCTTCACCTCGCCGTAGCCGCCGATGTCGCGGTCGAGGTCGACGCTCGGGGAGCTCGACGCCGTCGGTGACCGTGTGTCGCCGGGCTCGGGTAGAAGGTCCTCGTCGGCGCCGGCCTCGCGGCGCAGGGCGAGGTCGGCGAAGGCCTGCGCGCGCGCCTGGGTTGAGCCCCGAAGGCGGCCAGTACCGGTAGAGCCCGAAGGGATCGAAGTCCCTGGCGTGCAGCGACTTCGCCTCGCGCTGGGTGATGATCTTCGCGAGGGCGCCGCGGGGGATGCCCGTGATCTCCCGGCGCGCGGCGAACACGTCGCGGATCACCTTGGGCACCTCGAAGCTCGGGTCTCGAAAGCCCAGGACCACCGCCTCGGGGTTCTCGTAGAGCAGCGGGATGCACTCCCTCGCCTCGAGGGTGAGACCGGTGTGCGTGGTGGTGAGCACGTCGAGGTGCGGCAGCACGATCACCGCGCGCTCGACGGCGCCGCGAATGGCGTCGCCGAGCTGCTCGATCATGCGCGAGAGCGTGGCGCGGGGCGGCGCGTCGGCCGCGGGGCGCCCGTCGATCAGCACGATGCGCGGCGGCTGGGCCGCGCGGCGGAGGCGCTGGCGCACGGCGAGGTAGAGGTAGACCGTGAGCTCCTTGTCGCACTCCACCAGCACCGACTGCCCGCGGCGCAGGCGCTCTTCGATGAACGCGATGTCGGCGGCGCAGGCGGCCTCCACCGCGTCTTCGACCCGAAGCGACACCGGCAGCGAGTCGATCGATACGGCGCGGCTCATGCGCGACGGTGTACCACGCGGCGCTTGGCCGGAGCGCCGCGCGGGCATGCGCCGATGCGAGGGGTGCGAAGTCCCCTTCGGATGCGCGCTCGCGGCGCTCGCCTCGGGATGCGCCCTGACCGTGCAGAGCGCCCCCGACGCGGGCGCTTCTGACGCGCCTCCCGCAAGCGCTCCCTGCGGGCGCACGCCTCCCGCCCTGCGGCTGCTGCGTCCCTTGAGCGGTGAGCGCGTGCGCGGCGCGCGGCCCACCTTTCGTTGGATCGCGCCCGCGAACGAGCCCGCGCGCGCGTGACGCTCTGCGCCGACCGCGCGTGCGCCCGCGTGCTCGTCGAGGGCGAAGGGCGCGACGGCGCGTGGATCCCTCCGAGCGCGCTGCGCCCGGGAACGCTGTTCTGGCGCGTGAGCACGCGGGACGGCGCGCGCTCGGCGACCCGCGCGCTGGAGGTCCCGACGACCGAGATGCCCGCGGGGTGCCTGCGCGCGGTGGTCGATTTCGACGGCGACGGCGTCGAAGACGCGGTGACCGCCGCGCCCTCCCGCGCCTGCGAGGTGCGGGTGCGCTGCAGCGGCGCGGGGCTCGCGGAGCGCGTGTTCACCGCCGCGCCCGGAGTCCCTGCGACGCGATCTCTGCGCGCCAGGGCGTCGCGTCGAGGCGCTCTCGCTGGTCGCGGCGGGCGACGTCGACGGCGACGGCTTCACCGACGCGCTGAGGCGCGGGTCGAGACGCTGCCCGAGGGGCGACTCGCAGCGCGTGTGGCGCTTCGGACTCATCGCGGGCGGCCCGCGAAGGCTCTCGAGGTGCGCTGGAGCGCCGAGGAGCGCACGCAGAACGCCTGGGGAGCGGTGCGCGTCCAGCCCGCGGGGGACCTCGACGACGACGGCTACGCCGACCTCCTGCACAGCCGCACGTCAGGCTCTTGAGCCGCTGCACGCGGTCTTCGGCGCGCGTGTGCTCTTCGGCGCCGAGGGCATGCCTCACGCCGAGCGAGGCGCTACTTGTGACCGCGCCGGCGAGAACCGTGGCGGCGTGCGACCTCGACGGCGACGGCGTCGAAGAGATCGCGGCCCTCGACCGCGACGGGACCTTCGCGCTCTACCGCGCGAACGAGCGACGGCTGCGGCTGTACCTCGCGCCCACGAGCTGCCAGGGCGAATCGCTGCGCTTCTTCGACCGCTGCATCCCGGGCGTGATGCGCCCGGACGCCGACCTGCGGCTCCTGGGTGACCTCAACGGCGACGGGCTGCTGGACGTCGAGAGCCCCCTCTTCGACACCCCCGACGCGCGCGTCCCCCGCGGCACGGTGACCTTCTTCGGCGGAGGGGTTGACTCGCGGGCTCACCACCGGCGGGTGCAGCGCTAGTACCTTACAAGGGATTTGAAGCGTTCAGCGCGAGCGAAGTACCCACATCCCGCGCTGCCGCCACACCCCTTCTCCCGCCTCGCTGCGTTCGACACACCCAGGTCAGGAGCCGCCCCTCGTCCCTTCTGACCCAGCGCGGGGCTCACCGCCCTCCTCCGCGGGCTTCGCCGATGGAGGAGGGGCTACGTCCTTCGGGAAGATGCTCCGCGTCAGACTGCCCTTGGGATGCGTCCGCATGGCCTGAGACCGCGCGCGGATGTATCTGCCATCCCTTGTGTCTCCAGCCTCCTCCATCGGCGAAGCCCATGGAGGAGGGCGAGAGGAGGGCCCCGCGTCGGGTCGAAGGGACGAGCGGCGGCGCGGACAGACCAGAGGCGCATCACGCTTGTTTTCAAGCGGATTCCTGACCTGTGTGTCGAACGCAGCCCGAGGCGGGAGAGGGCGCGCGGTCGCGTCGGTGGGGGCCCGCGGTGCGGGCTCACTTCAACCTTTCACCTCCTCTGTGGAGAGGGACTCGTCCCCCGCGGCGGCGGGGTGAGGAAGCTCGGCTTGTGCCTCCCCGCGCACGCTGGCACCGTCCTCGCCATGCCCGCCGCACCGCACCGCGCGCGCCTCTGGGCGGCCCTCGCCGCGCTCGTCCTCGGGTGCACGCGCCCGACGCCCGCCGCGCCGCCCGAGCCCGCACCGCCCGCAGCGCCGCCGTCCCCCGCGCCCTCGACGCCGACCTGCCGCGCCGACACCGACTGCAACTACATGGCCTGCGGCTGCGCGTGCAGGTTCTTTCCCCCGAACGCGCGGGTCCGCTGCCCGATGTGCGAGTCGGGGCCCCCCGCCTGCGCCGCGATGCGTCCGCGCTGCGTCGAGGGACGCTGCGCGCTGACCCCGCCCGGCTGAGCCTCCCCCCCACTTCTTCGCCTCGTCCTGCGAACGCGTGCATGGTGCGCGCCTCGCGCCCCGTGGGAGCGGCGCGAGGAGGAGCCGAGCATGACGACGCACTGGTCAGGAACAGGCACGAAAGAAGACCCCTGGCGGCTCAAGACCCCGCCGCTCACGTCGGAGTACACGCTCTACCGCGACGACGCCGCCGATCCTCCGGTGCTCGTGTGCCAGGTCGGGACCACCACCTTGAAGTACCTCGCCCGCGCCCTCGACGACCTGCACGCGATGCTGAAGTCCCGGGGCGACTGGGTGCCCCTGGGCTCGGCCGACGAGCAGAAGCCCGCCGCCGAGGGAACGGTCGAAGCCTGGGGCCGCGCCGCCGACAACCCCGTCGGGGGCTGGTACGGGCAGAAGAAGGGGCTGCGCGGGCGCTTCGGGATGTACATCCCGCCTGTCATGGAGGCCCTGGGCCTCGCGGAGCTCGAGCACAACCCGCGCAACAACCGCATGCGCGCGCGCTGAGCCCCGCTCAGGCCGAGACGAAGGGCGCCCGGCGGAGCCAGGTGTCGTCGGTGAGCGTCGCGAGCGCGAAGGCCGCGAGCGCGTCGCGCGACACGCTGCCGCTCAGCAGCCGCTCGAGGTTCGCGCGGGCCGGCGCCTCGGCGGGGTCGTCGGTGAGGCGAGGCGGGCGCAGCGCGGTCCACGCGAGCCCGCTGGCCTCGAGCAGCGCGTGCTCGTGGACCTTGTCTTTGAACGCCTCCAGCGTGAGCGTGCGCACGACGAACGAGATCGCCTTGTCGGCCATCTCCTTGCGGTCGCCCGGCAGGTCCAGCGCCGCGCCGGAGACCACCACGTAGCGCTTCGCCCCCGCGGCGATCACGTTCTCGGTCGCGACGCTGCAGATGTTGTTGTGCCCGTCGACCGGCCCGATGGCCGAGATCACGCCGTCGCAGCCCGCGACGAGCCGCGCGACGTCTCTCGACTCGCGGGCGTCGCCGTGGAGCGCCTCGAGGTTCGGGTGAGACACCCGCAGCCGCCCCGGCGAGCGCACGAGCGCGCGCACCGTGTGACCCGCGTCGAGGGCGTGCTGGAGAATGAGCGAGCCCGTGCGACCGGTCGCGCCGAGGATGGCGATCTTCATGGGGGAGTGCCTGCGTGCTTTCAGGGGATCCGAGGCCGCGCAGAGTCTACTCCCGCGCGCGTCACATCAACAGGGGCGCGCGGCCTCGGAGGCTGCGTAGAGCTTCGCGACGGCGGTGAGGTTCTCGCCGCCGAGTCCACCCTCCGCGGCGCGCGCGTACACCTCGCCCGCGCGGTGCGTGACGGGGAGCTCGCCGCCCGAGGCCGCGGCGGTCTGCGAGACGTAGCGCAGGTCCTTGCGCAGCAGGTCGATCGGAAACATCGGAGCGTGGCGCCCGGCTCGCATCAGCCCGAGCGCGCCCTTCGCGGCGGGGCTCGTCACGGGGCTGCCCTCGAGGGCGCGCGAGAGCGCCGCGAGGTCGAGGCCCGCGCGCTCGGCGTACCCCAGGAGCTCCGCCAGCGCGGCCACCTGCACGCCGAAGAGGGCGTTCACCACGAGCTTCGCGCTCGCCCCCGCCGCGGTCGGACCGAGGTGCTGCACCGCGCCGCCCATCGCCGTGAGGGTCGGCGTCGCGCGCGCGACGTCCTCGACGTCGCCCCCGGCGAGGAAGGTCAGGGCGCCGGCCTCGGCCTGCGGCCTCGACCCCACCACGGGCGCGTCGAGGAGGCGCAGCCCGCGCGCCCCCGCGGCGGCGGCCAGCTCGGAGACCCACGCGGGCGTCAGGGTGCTGCACTCGACCAGCAGCGCGCCCTCCGACGCGGCGGCGAGGGCGCCGTCAGGCCCCGTCCAGAGCGCGCGCGAGGCGTCGTCGTCGGTCACCATCGCGAAGACGATCGCGGCGCCCTCCACCGCGGCACGGACCGTCGGCGCGGCGTGTGCGCGGAGCGTCGGCGCGTCGTCGGGGACCCCCGAGCGGCTCCAGACGCGCAGCGCGTGGCCCGCGGCGGCGAGGCGCGAGGCCATGCGACGCCCCATGGCGCCGAGTCCGAGAAAGGCGATCTGCTGTGAGGGGTTCATCTCCGCTCTCCGTGTGGATGGTCGTGGGGTCGGTCAGGGGACGGCGGTGGGGTCCCACGCGGTGCGCGCGCCGCGATCGCACGAGGCGAGCTCGGCGTGGTCCTCTGGGGTGAGCACGAGGTCAGCCGCGGCGAGGTTCGCGGCGATGCGCTCGGGGTTCGACGACTTGGGCAGCGCGACGTGCCCCTGGTCGAGGCACCAACGGATCATCACCTGCGCGGCGCTCGCGCCTCGCCGCTGCGCGACCCGCGCGAGGGCGGGGTCGTCGAGGAAGCGCCCCTTCGCGAGGGGGCTGTAGGCCACGGTCTGCACGCCCCGGCGGCGGCACGCGTCGACCAGATCGCGCTGCGCGAGAAAGGGATGCAGCTCGACCTGGTTCACGTCAGGCGCTCGCTCGCTCCGCGCGAGGAGCTCCTCGAGGTGGACCGCCGTGAAGTTGCTGACGCCGATCGCGCGGCACCGGCCCTCGGCGCAGAGCCGCTCCAGCGCGCGCCACGAGTCGAGGCGACGCTCGGGCACGGGCCAGTGCAGCAGAAAGAGGTCGAGCGGACCGACGCCGAGCGCCCGCTCGCTGCGCTCGTAGGCGCGCAGGGCCTCGTCGTAGCCCTGGTCGTCGTTCCAGAGCTTGGACGTGACGAAGACCTCGTCGCGGCGGCCGCCGGTCTCGTCGCACCAGGCGCGGAGGGCCTCGCCGACCTCGCGCTCGTTGCGGTAGATCGCCGCGGTGTCGACGTGGCGGTAGCCCGCGCGGAGGGCCGCGCCGACGCTCGCGCGGGTGGCCTCCCCCGCGCCCGCGCGGAACACGCCGAGCCCCACGCGCGGCATCGTCACGCCCGAGGGCAGGGTCACCGAAGCTCCAGGGATCACCGACACGCGCCACGCTCCTCTCTGCGCCGCGCGACCGACGCGGCGACCCCCAGGCTGACTCATTCCATTCTGGGGATCGACCTCGTTTCTGTGCTAACCGTTATTCTAGGAGGGGTAGGTCATGGACCGCGTCGACGCGCTACGGCTGTTCACCCGCCTCGCCGAGCGCGGGAGCTTCTCCGCCGCGGCGAGAGACCTGAAGGTCAAGCAGTCGACGGCGAGCAAGTGGGTGGCCGCGCTCGAGGCCGAGTTGGGCGTGACCCTGGTGCGGCGCACCACGCGCTCGGTGCAGCTCACCGACGCCGGGCAGCGGCTCCTGGTGCGGGCGAGGGCGTTGGTCTCGTCCTTCGACGACCTGCGGGGAGACTTCGACGCGAAGCGCGCCGAGCCCGAGGGGCTCGTGCGCCTGAGCGCGCCGGTGGTCTTCGGGCGGCGCTTCATCGTGCCCGCGCTGCGCGGCTTTCTGGAGCGGCACCGCGGGGTGAGCGTCGAGGCGGTGTTCAACGACCGCTACGTGAACCTCGTCGACGAGGGCTTCGACCTCGCGATTCGCGTGGGCGTCCCGGTCGACACCAGCGCCGTCGGACGCAAGCTGGCCGACGCCCGGCGCGTGCTCGTCGCGTCACCGAAGTACCTCCGCGCCCGCGGGGCGCCGCAGACCCCGCGCGACCTCAAGGCCCACTCGTGCCTCGCGCACGGCGACGTCGGCGCGGCGAGGGTGTGGCGCTTCGCCCGCGAGGACGGCGCCGAGGTCGCCGTGCCGGTGCGCGGTCGCTTCTGGTCGAACAGCAGCGAGGCGGCGCTCGTCATGGCGCGGGGCGGCCTCGGCGTGGCGCTGCTGGCCGACTGGCTCGTGCGCGACGACCTCGCGCGCGGGCGCCTCGTCGCGCTCCTCGAGGGCTTCTCGCCGCCGCCGGCGCCGATCTACGCGCTGCGCCCTCCGGAGAGGTTCCCGACCGCGGGCGCGCGGGCGCTGAGCGATCACCTCGCCGCGGCCCTCGCGGCGAACCCTGGAGACGCGGCCCCTGCGAGGCGACGGAGCGAAGTCGGGCGGTCGGCCCGTCGAGGCTCGGCGACGCCGCCGCACGACGCGGACGCGAACGAATCCCGCGCGTGACCCCCCCCGGAGTGCTCGCGGAGAGGCGCTGCCCCTTCAGGCGGAGAGGCGCCGCCCCCGGGAGCACTCACGCGGAACCCTTCACATCCCCTGGGGAAAGGTACTAGCGCCGCAGGAACATCGTGACGGTGAGGGCCAGGCCCACGCCCATCACCACCCGCCGCACGAGTCGCTGGCCGAGGCGCCGCGCGTAGCCCGCGCCGAGGTATCCCCCGCTCACGGCGCCGGTCGCGACGGCGACGGCGGCGATCGGGTCGACGCGCCCCGCGCGGAGGAACGCGACGGCCGCGACGACGTTGATCGCCACCGCCGCGAGGCTCTTGAGCGCGTTGGCGCGGTGGATGTTTCGCTCCCCGGCGAGGGTCAGCGCCGCGAGCATGAGGATGCCGATGCCCGCGCCGAAGAAGCCGCCGTACACCGCGATGACGAGCTGAAACGCCGCCACGGCCAGGAGCCTGCCGCGGGTCATGGGCGCCTCCTCGCGCCCGGCGAGGCGCCTCGCGAGGGGCGCCTGGAGCGCGAACAGCGCCGTCGCCCCGAGGATCAGCCACGGCACGCTCGCGGCGAAGCGCGCGTCGCCCACGCGCATCGCGAGGCTCGCGCCGAGCAGCCCGCCGAGGGCGCTGGGGACGGCCATCGCCAGCGCGCGGTCGCGGGTCCCTTCGAGCTCGCGGCGGTACCCGACGAACGACGCGAGGGAGCCGGGCATGAGCGAGGTCGCGCAGGTCGCGTTGGCGCCCAGGGGCGTGAGCCCGGCGGCGAGGAGCGCGGGGAAGGCCACGAGGGAGCCGCCGCCGGCGACGCTGTTGATCGATCCGGCGACGAAGCCCGCGGCGAAGAGCGTCGAGAGAGAGAGGAGGGTCGGGGTCATGCGGGAGGTCGGGCGCGCGATGCTACCCCGACCTTCGATCACATGCGCGGCGTGAGCGAGACGCGGCCCTGGGTGATGACCGTGCCGTCGCCGCGGTGGGGCGTGACCTCGAGCACGCTGTTGGTCGCGTGCACGAGCAGAAAGTTCACCACGCTCTCGGAGTAGCGGGTCCAGGTGCGGCTGCGCGCCTCGTAAAGCTGCGCGCCCGCGCCAGCGGCGACGACGTAGGTGGTGCCGCGGGCGCCGCTGACCTCGCGACCCTCGCCGTCGAGCTCCTTGCTGACCTCGAAATCGTGCTCGTGGCCCGAGAGCACGAGGTCGACGCCGTACTCGTTGTACACCGGCGGCCAGGTGCGGCGAATGAACTCGGTGTCGGTCGCCGCGCTGTGCACCGACGAGCCGAAGCAGGGCTTGTGGTGCACCGCGACGATGAAGGGCACCCGCGCGCGGTTCATGCGGGCGCGGGTGAGGTCGGCGCGGAGCCACGTGAGCTGCTGCCCCGCGAGGGACGATAGATCGCCGCCCCGCGGCGTGTCGTTCAGCACCACGAAGTGAATGGGGCCGTAGTCGAGGGAGAAGTAGAGCTCGTCCTGGTCCTGCGCGTCGGCCTGGGGCTGCGCGAACTGCACGAGGTAGTTGATGGCGAGGCCGTCGTGGTTGCCGTGCGCGAGCATGAAGGGCATGCGCCCCATGGTGGGCGCGCCGTTCTCGAACCACTGGTTCCACGACCCCTGAATCTGCCCGAGGAACACCGCGTCGCCCGAGAAGATCTGAAAGTCGGGCTGGCGCATCCCGCTGGCGCGCAGCAGCGCCTGCTGCACCTCATTGAAGACCACCGGGTTGTCTCTCGAGTCACCCGTCACCGCGAAGTTCACGTCGTAGTCGGTGCGCCCCGGCGCCGGCGCGGTCTTGAAGGTCTGCACCCCGCTCCAGTGCCCCTCGCCGCCGACGCGGTAGTAGTACGTCGTGTCGGGGGTGAGCCCGCAGATGTGCACCTCGTGGATGGGCGCCGCGTTGGGACCCGTGCCGCCGATCGAGACGTGGCCCACCACCGTGCGGTCGAGGGTGGTCATCGACGTGCCGATCTGCACCACCGAGGCGCGGGTGTCGGCGTCGGTGCGCCAGAGCACCGCGATGTTGCTCGACGGGTCCGCGGGCCAGGTCACGTGCACGCCCTGAGGGGTGGGCGCGGCGCCGAAGGTGGTGGAGTCGCCGCGGAAGTTCCCGGTGGTCCCCTCGGAGGTGTGCACGCGGTGCATGCAGCCCTCGGGCTGGTAGTCGAGGCGATCGCGGCCGTCGGCGCCGCCGTCGGCGGGGGCGCTGACGTCATCGCCGGGGGTGACGTCCTGCGCGGGCGCGTCGACGGTCGCTCCGGCGTCGGTGCTCGTCGGGTTCGGCGTCTGGCACGCCGCCAGGAACAGCGCGGAGGTGAGCAGGGTGCGTCGCATGGTGGGGTGATCCTCTCGTCTCGATCAGAAGGAGCCGGTGAGCTGAAGGTTGAAGACGTCGTTGGTGATGATCCCGCTGCCCGCCGCGCCGTTCTCGAGGTCGCGACCTTCATTGAAGATCGTGTACGACGTCTGGACCTTGAAGCCGTGACCGAGCTGGTACCAGTTGACGCCGAAGCTGATCGCCGTGGTGTTCATGAAATCGCGGTAGTTCTCGCGCGTGGCCGAGGGGTACGGGCGAACGTCGCAGGTGCCCGCCCCGCGGGTGCGGGTGAAGCAGTCTGAGGGGTTGAACTGCTGCACCCGCGCGACCACCTCGAGGTGGTTGCGCAGCGCGGGGTGCGGGATGAGGTACCCCGCCTGCACCAGCCACCCGAGCGACTGCGTCGTGGGGCTCGCGGCGACGTCGGTCTCCTCGGTGTCACGGAACATGAACTCGCCGTAGAGCGACGCGCCCCACCCCGTGAAGAACACGTCGGCGCCGACGCCCGTGGCGGTGATCCGGTTGGGCACCTGCACGCCGCCGATCGTGGTGGTGCCGATCTGGCGCACCTGCCCGTAGGCGTTGAGGGCGATAGAGAAGCGGGGCTCCCTCGGGAGGTTCACCGCGCTCTCCTGCAGGGCCCGGGGGCGCCCCAGCGGGCTCAGCACCACGCGGCCCGCGTAGAGAAAATACCCGTCGAGGTTGAAGGGCTGGTTGGGGCCCTTACCGTTGAAGATCGCGGCGTAGTACTCGACGAGGTCGTCGCGGCCGGCCCAGCCCCAGACCATCGCGCCCATGTCGAAGCTCGGCACGAAGCGAATGCCCGACGAGTTCGCGGCGCCGCTCCAGAGCGACGACTCGGCGAACTGGAGCCTCGAGCCGCTGACCATCTCCTGCCGCGAGTAGGGGACCCTGAACTGCCCGATCTGAAACTGCAGCCACCGCCGCACGGGCACCAGCGCGTAGGTGTCGTAGAGCTCCAGGCGGTCGCTGAGCCCGAACTCCAGGCGCACCTGCAGCAGGGGGTGCGCCTGGCCGTGGATCACCACGCGGTTGCGCCGGAGGTTCACGCCTGGCGCGACGCTGAAGTTCGTGCGCGCCTCGGTGTCGTAGCCGGTCTGAAAGACGAACTGCGGCTGCGCGAAGAAGCCGATGTCGAGCCAGCGCACGGCGACGCCCTCGGGGTAGCGGCTGGCGCCGACGTGGCCGCCCGCGGCGAGGGGCGGCACGAAGTCGGGGAGGCGCAGGTCGGGCGAGGCCACCGAGCCCGTGAACATCGTCGCGAGGCTGAGCTCGCCGGGCGTCGCGGCGGTGGGGCGCCACCCCGAGCGGACCTCCTCCCACAGGCGCACGGCGTGGGCGTCGGGGGCGCGCGCGGTGAGCGCGAGGAGCACGGCGGCGGCGGCGGACGCTCGGCGGATCACGGAGCCGCGGCGTAGTCGAAGTGGGCGCGGGGCGGTGTGACAGGTCGGTGACATCGTCACGCGGTCTCGAAGGGCGCGAGGGCCGGGGCGTCGGCGCGGGGCACGGCGACCGCGTCGGGTCGCAGGCGCTTCTCGCCGTAGCGCGACGAGTACACCGCCGCGAGCGACTCGCGGAGCTCGATGGGCGTGTCGACCCGCTCGAAGAGGAACCACGCGCACTGCACCCGCTCGGGGGTCACGTCGAGCACGGTGTACCCGCGCTGCGAGAGGTTGGCCCACTTGATGTGGCGCTCGGTGCGGAGGCTCCGCTCGGCGGCGCTGGCGACCACCGTGGGGAAGCCCGGCGAGGTCACCGCGGGGGTGATAAACTCCACGCCCAGGGTGCCCACGCCGGTCTCGGGGTCGAAGCGCGCGGGGTCGCGCGGCGCGTCGGTGAGGTCGATGGCCCAGGACGAGTGGATGTCGCCCGTGAGCACCACCACGTCGCGCACGGTCATCTTGCGAAGGATCGAGAAGAAGCGCTCCCGCGCGCCGCGGTAGCCCTCCCAGCCGTCGGAGTTTGGCAGCACCGTAGGCGGCGTCGAGAGCATCACCTGCTGCCCGAGCACCCGCCACCGCGCCGCGCTCGCCGTGAGCTGCGCGCGGAGAAAGTTCTCCTGCTCCATACCCAGGAGCTGCCGCGCAGGGTCGTCGAGCACCGGCGTCCCCCAGGTGCCCTGCTCGTCGCGGCCCCAGATGCGCGTGTCGAGCATCACGAGGTCCACGAGGTCGCCGTAGCGCAGCGCGCGAAAGATCCGCCCGTCCATCTGCTCGCGAATGGGCATCCACTCGGCGTAGGCCTGCTCGGCCGCGCGGCGGCGGTCGCGCCAGGCGCCCTCGGTCGCGGGGTCGTGCTTGGGCGAGCCGTTCTGCCACGCGTTGTCGGCGAACTCGTGGTCATCCCACACCGCGATCACCGGGTGCTGCTGGTGCATCGCGCGCAGGTCGGGGTCGCGGCGGTAGCAGCGGTAGCGCCGGCGGTAGTCGTCGAGGCTGCGAATCTCCGTCGGAGGATCGAGGCGTCGCGCGCCGCCGTACTCCCCGTCGCCGTACTCGTAGATGTAGTCGCCGAGGTGGATCACCGCGTCGAGGTCGGCGCGCCGGGCGACCTTGCGGTAGGCGTGAAACCACCCGAAGGCGCGGTTGCTGCACGACACCACCGCGAAGCGCAGCCGCGGGGTCGCGCCCGAGGGGGCCGTGCGCGTGCGCCCCACGGGGGAGGTCTCGCCCAGCGTGGCGAAGCGGTAGTAGTAGGTCGTCCCCGCGGTGAGGCCCGTGGCATCGACCTTCACGGTCCAGTCGCGGTCTGCGCGGGTGATGAAGGTCCCCGTGGCGACGACCTGAGCAAAGGCGAGGTCGGTCGCCACCTCCCAGGCCACCGAGAGGCTCTCGGGGGGGCTCGTGCGAGGAGGGCTCGCCCGCGTCCACAGAATCACCGCGGTCGGCAGCGGATCGCCGCTCGCCACGCCGTGAATGAACACACCGCCAGGGTCGGCGGGAACGGGCTCGACCGGAACATCCTCGCGCGGGCCGCTGTCGGCGAAGGTGAGCGCGTCGTCGCCCATCGCGCCTGCGTCGGCGCCGCCGTCCATGGGCTCGGTCGCGGCGTCGGCCGAGGCGTCGCCGCCGAGGTCCCCCGCGGCGTCGGTCGAAGGCGCAGCAGGATCGCTGCACGCCGCGGTGGAGGTGAGCGCGGCCAGGAGCTGCAAGAAGGCCCGACGTTCGGGGATCATGGACGGCGTCGATACCCCATCCCCGCGGACCGCCTCGTGGCGGCCTCGTGACAATCTCGTGAACCACGGTCGAACCCGCGGCGCTCGGCGCCCAGGCGCCCCGCGCCGCCGCTCACCCCCCGTCGCGAAACCAGCGCTCGGTGGCCTCGTCGGCGGCGAAGTACGACTCGATGTGAAGCTCCTGCGCGGTCACGTCGATGGGCGTGCCCAGGGTGGTGATCGTGGTGAACACCCGCAGCGCCTCGTCGCCCTTGCGGAGGTGCAGCACCATCACCGGCCCCTGCGGCGCGCCTCGCCTCGCCTTCGGGAGGGGGCCGGCCTCGTCGAGGAGCGCTTGCAACGCCGCGCGGCGCGCGGGGTCGAGCTCGCGCTCCCGCTCTCGCTGGAGGCGCTCAACAAGCACCGCGGCGACCTCGTCGAAGTTCGCGAGGCAGCGGCGTAGCCCTCCGGGGTGGAGCGTGGCCCGGAGCACGTTCGAGAACACCTCGGGCGGCGCGTCGCACAGGGGCATCGCCCAGGCGAAGAGGCGCTGGGCGCCGTGGTTCATGCGGAGCAGGTCCCAGGCGCGGTTGACCACCACCGCGCCGAAGGGGTCGTGGGCGGCGAGGAGGTGGTCGAGGGCGCGGCGCACGGGCTCGAGCGTGTCTTCGTCGAGCGAAGACGCGGGGTACACCGGCGCGAACCCCGCGGCGAGGAGCATCTCGTTGCGCTCTCGCAGCGGGAGCTCGAGGGCGCTCCCGAGGGCGAGGACCATCTCGCGGCTCGGCGACGAGCGGCCGGTCTCGAGAAAGCTGAGGTGGCGTGTCGAGACCTCGGCGTCGAAGGCGAGGCGCTCCTGGGTGTATCCCCGCGCCGCGCGCTGCTGGCGGAGCAGGGGGCCAAAGGCGGGTGAGGTCTGCATGGCCCGAGCGTAGGCGAGGAGGGGTCGCGCGCGACATGACCTCGGAGGTCATGGGAATCCGCGCCGCCCCGTCCCTAGGATGGCTCCCTGACAGGCGCGAAGGTCTCGCGCCGAGAGGGAGGTCCTCATGAACTCGCGCGCGCGCCTCGCACTGGCAGTCTTCGTCCCCTTCACCGCGTATTCGCTCTGGGTCTCGGCGCAGCACGGCCCGCTGGGCTTCTTCGCCGTGCTCGCGGGCGGCGGATGGTCCACGCAGGTCTTTCTCGACCTGGTCATCGCGATGACCGTCCTCGCGGGGGTGGTCCACCGCGACGCGAAGGAGCGCGGGATCAACCCCTGGCCCTGGATCGTCTCGATGTACCTCCTCGGCTCCGTGGGGCTCCTCGCGTACTTCTCCGCGCGCGACTCGCTGGGACGACGTCCCGAAGCGCGCTAGGACCTTTCCACAGGGGAGGGGAAGGGTTCAGCGTCATGGCGTGTTGCCGACACGACCGCGCCTGTCGCCGGATGACGGCGAGACAACCGATACCTCAACCCTTCAAGTCCCCTGTGAAAAGGGACTAGATCGAAGGCGGCGGGGGGTTGTTGCAGACGTCGGGGTGCGCCCCCGCGTCCGCGTCGGAGGCGCCGGGGCTCCCCGCACCGCCACCCGTGTCCGAGCCCCCCGCGCCAGGAGCGTTCGTCTGCGCGACGCCCGCGTCACCCCCCGCCGGTGCGTCGCTCGATCCTGCGTCTGCGGGGCACACCTCGTCGTCGTCGTCGTGGTGGTGCCACGCGCCACGGCGGCCCCCGTGTCGGTCGTCGAGGTCACAGGGGTCTCGGCCGCACTTGCATCCTGCGGCCGAGATCATCAGAGCGGACATCATCGCCAGCACAACCATCTTCATTTCGCGGTACTCCTCTGGGGGGAGAGGCGCCCCTCGCGCCCCTCTGCGCCTCCCTCGCCACGAGCCCGCTTCGACCTTCACGGCTTTCGCGACAATCGACCGCGCGGCGATTCTGCTGAAGGTCTGAGCCCCTCGCGGCGA
The DNA here is from genome assembly GCA_041389885.1 of Polyangiales bacterium. Lineage (GTDB taxonomy): Bacteria > Myxococcota_A > Polyangia > Polyangiales > JAWKRB01. The sequence goes on from JAWKRB010000037.1 coordinate 52,696, forward strand.
CTCTCACGACGATGCTCCGCCCTCGCGCCGCCGCCTTCGCAGTCTGCCTCGCCGGGGTCGCCCTCGGCGCCGCGGGGCGCTGCGACCCGTCGTGCCCGCCGAGGATCGAGCTCGCCGACGAGCTCCCGCGGCGCGCGGCCTCGCGGCTCCGCGCGGGGCTCGCGAGCCTCGATCAGGGCGACCGCCGCTGCGGCGCGCTGCGCGTGCTCTGGGAGGACGAGCGCGTGGTGCTGGAGCTCACCCTCGACGACGGACGCGTCGCGAGGCGCCCCCTCCCCTCCGTCGCCGACGCGCTGCCGACGGCGCTGGCGCTGCTCGCGACGCCGCCCGAGGAGCCCGAAGCCCCGGCGCAGCGCCGCCGCCCCCGCCGGAGGTGCCCGTGACGCCCGAGCCGCCCGCCCCGGCCCCGGCGCCGCCGCCCCCGCCGGTCGTCGCGCCGCCCGCGCCCGAGCCCGCGCTTCGGCTTCGGGTCGCCGGGGCCCTGGGCGCGGCGTGGAACGCCGGGCGCGCGTTCTTCGTGCAGCGCGCCGAGCTCGACCTGCGGGTCCGACGGCTGGTGATCGGCCTCCGCGGCGACTGGGGCGCGCGCGACGACGGCGGCGAGGAGCTCAGGGCACCGCGCGGCCCTGCCGCGCTGGGCTGACTCCCGTGGGACGCTGGGAGCTCGAGCTCGGCGCCGTCTTCGCCGCGGCGGGGCTGCGCACCGAGATCGAGCGGGGCAACACCGACCGACGCACGGCGTGGTCCCTCCGCGCGGGGGTAGACCTGGGCGCGGCGCTGTGCCACCTGGCGTGCTCGGCCTTCGTGCGCGTCGAGGGCCTCGCGCGCCTCGCGCGGTTGAGCGACGGTCCGCGCCGAGCGGGTCCTCGCCCCTCAGCGTGTCGGCGTCCCTGGGCCTGCGCCTCGAGGTCGCGCCGTGAGCGCCCGCGCGCTGCGCGCGGCGATGCTCGCCGTCGACGAGGAGGCCCTGCTCGCCCGCGTCGCGCAGGGAGACGCCGCCGCCCTCGGCGCGGCCTTCGAGCGCTGGCACCGGGACGTCTACCGCGCGCTCGCGCGGCTCCGGGGCACGCGCCTCGACCTCGACGACCTGGTGCAGACCACCTTCCTCGCCCTCCCCGACGCCGCGAAGAACCACCAGCCGGGCGGATCGCCGCGGGGCTTCGTGCTCGGCGTGGCCCTGCAGTGCGCCCGGCGCGAGCGCCGGAGGGTGTTTCGGCGGCTCCAGCTCTGGCGCGCCCGCGAAGACGAGATGGCGCTCCTCGACGGGCCCAGCCAGCCCCCAGACCCCGAGCGCAGCGCCCTCGGGCGAGAGCACCTCGCGCGCTTCGCCCGCGCCCTGGCGGCGCTCCCCGTGGCGCAGCGAGAGACCCTGCTCCTGGTCGAGATGGAGGGGCTCCGCGGCGAAGAGGCCGCGGCGGCCCTGGGCGTGCCCGTGAACACCGTGTGGACGCGCCTCCACCACGCCCGCGCCGCCCTCCGCGCGGCCACCAGGGAGGACGCGCGATGAGCGCCCCCGGCTGCGCCCGCGGCGACGAGCTCGACGCCGCCCTCGACGGACGCCTCGGCGACGACGACGTCCGTGACATCCTCGCGCACGCCGCGCGCTGCGCCGGCTGCGAGGCCCGACGCCGAGCGCGCCCAGCGACGCGAGGCCCTCGACGCGCTCCCCGACGCCGCCCCCGACGAGCTCGCGTCCCGCAGGCTCCGCGCGAGGCTGGTCTCGAGCGCGCTGCGGCGCGAGGCGCCCCGACGCACACCCTGGCGCGCGGCCCTCGCGGCGGCCGGCGCCGTCGTCGCGGTCGCGCTCGGGGCGACGGTCACGTCGAACTCCAACGACCGACGCGCTCGCGGCGGGCGAGACCCGGCTGGGCGAGGCCGCGTCCTGCGGCGGGCGCGCGGTGGAGCGCGCGACGAGGGCGGCGACACCCGGGTGCGCCTCGAAGAGGGCGCGATCACCCTGCGCGTTCGCCGCCGTCGCCCCGGCGAGCGCTTTCGCGTGCTGCTCCGCGACGCCGAGGTCGAGGTGCGGGGCACGCGCTTCGAGGTGGTCGCCCGCGGCGGGCTCCTGCGCGCGGTGCGCGTCGACGAGGGCCTGGTGGCCGTGCGCCGCCGGGGCGACGCCGAGCAGCTCCTCGCGGCGGGCTCGCGCTACGCGGCCCCCGAGGCGCCCCTCCCCGCGCCCGCGCCTCGCCCTCCCCCGGTCGTCGTCGCGCCGCCCCCGCCTGCGCCCCAGGCCCTCCCCCCCGACGCCCTCCCGCCGGCGCCCCGCAGGCCCGCGGCGTCGCGTCACTCCGTCGACCCCGCCCGTGACTTTCGCGCGGGCGCCCTCGCGCACGCGCGGGGAGACCACGGCACCGCGGCCGAGTCCCTCGCGCGCTTTCTCGACGCGGCGCCCGCGGAGGATCCCCGCCGCGAAGACGCGCGCTACCTCCGGGTGCTCGCGCTCCGAGGAGCACGGCGCGAGGGCGAGGCGTTGAGCGAGGCGAGGCGGTACCTCCGGGAGTTCCCGAGCGGGCTGCGCCGGGCCGAGGTCGCGTCGTGGGCGGCGCGCGCGCTCGCGGCGCGGGGTGACTGCGCGGGCGCGTCGCAGGCCGCCGAGCAGCTCCCCGCGGGCGCGACCGCCGCGATGCGCGAGGGCGTTCGCGCGAGCGTCGCGCGCTGCCCGCGCTGAGCGTGCGAGACTCCGGGGCCATGGACGGCCCGCGCATCGACCTGCGAAGCCCCCTCTCGCTGGGCAACAGCCTGCGCTTTCCGCTCCAGTCTCGGGCCTCGCGGCGCGACCTCGCGATCGGCGCGCTCTGGCTCCTCGTGCCGGTCGTCGGGTGGCTGCTGAACATGGGCCACCGCGTGCGGGTCGTGCACCGGCTCCAGCGCGGCGAGACCCCGTGGCCCGCGTGGGACGAGCCCCGCGAATTGCTGCGCCACGGCGCGATCACCTTCGCGGGCATGGTCTGGTACGGCTGGCCGGGGGTCACGCTCGCGGCCCTCGGGGTGTGGCTCCGCGCGCCTGCGTGCATGGCCGCGGGGGCGGCGCTGTGGGCGCTGGCGGTGGTGGCGATCCCCGGGTTCATGTCGCACTACTGCCGTCGCTACGACCCGCGGGAGATCTTCGACCCGCGCCGCGCGCTGCGGAGGGTCTTCGAGGGCGGGGTGCCGTACCTCAAGGCGTGGTCGGTGGCGCTGACGGCGATGGCGCTGTCGTTCCTCGGGCTCCTCGCGCTGGGCGTGGGCTTTCTCTTCACCAGCGTGTGGTTCTGGCAGGCCGCGGCGTTCTCGTTCGGCACGGTCTTCACCCGGCGCTTCGACCTCGACGCGCCTACCCCCGAGACAGCAGCAGCGCCGACGCCGCCAGAAGCGCCGCGGTGACGCCCCCGGCGGCGCGGAGGTCCCCTGGCGAGACCCCCGGCCGCCAGCGCAGCAGCGCGAGGGCCAGCGAGAGCATCGACGCGCTCAGCAGCAGCGTGGCGCCGCGGTCGAGGGACTCTCCCCGCGCGACCGACGCGAGGTACACCGGGCGCCGCAGGTCGAGCTCCCAGGCGACGCGCCCGCGCAGGTGCAGCGCCACCACCGTGGCCGTCGCCAGCGCCTGCCACGCCGCGACGACGCGGGTGATCCTTCGGGCGGGCGCCGCGCCGATCCACGCCGCGCCCACCGCGAGCGCCGCCGCCGCGTCGCGGAGCATCATCGCACCACCGCCGCGCCCAGCGCCGCCGACGCCGCTCCGACGGCGAAGCACGCCCGCGCCACCCGCTCGCTGCGCCAGCCCCTGCGCCGCGCGAGCGCCGTCGTCGCCGTCGCGAGGAGCGCGACGCCGAAGAGCGCCACGAGGTAGTACGCCCCGGCGCGGGGGAGCGCTCGAGGTTCAGCATCACCCGGGGGTCAGGCTCGCGCACCATCGCCCGCGACGCCAGGCGCACCGCGAGGAACACCGCGGGACCCAGGCCCATGGCGGCCACGGCGCCGTCCCAGCGCGCGGCTCACGCAGGCCCCGGTGGCGGCGCACGCGGGCACTCGGGTCGGGGCCCACCGCGCCGTCGAGGGTCGAGACCACCTTGCAGCTGCCCGGCAGACCTCGCGCAGGGGCACTCCTGGCACGGCGACGGGGGATCGTTCGCATACGCACGAAATTCCTCCGCGCCCCCAGGGGACCACGTGTCGAAGCTGCACCCCACCCTCGCGCCGTCTCTCCGCCAGGCGCCGAGGTGCCGCCCCGCCTCGCAGCCGAAGACCCCGAAGCGCGCGAGCACCGCGGGGTCTCCCAGGACGTCCCCGAGCAGCGGCACCAGGGCGCAGTCGACGCGCACGGAGAAGTCGTCGCCGCTGGCCTCGGCGAGGCGCCTCACCGCGTCGCCGAGCGCCGCGAGGTCGCCCGGCGAGCTCTCGGACAGGTAGTCGAGCGACACGCCAGCGCGGCCCGGCCAGGGCGCAGGCTGGACCTCCTGGCGCCCAGCCCTCGCGCGCGGCGCACGGTGGCCCTGGAGGGCCGGGAGGTCGTCGGGTGGAGCACGAAGTTCACCCCCACGGGCACCCCCGCGTCGCGCAGGGCGGCGATGGCCCCGCTCGGCGACCCTGGCGCCCTCGAAGCCGCGCACCGCTCGCGTACTTCGCCCACGCCGTCGTGGGAGACGTTCACCTGCGAAGGCCCGAGCGAGGCCGCGCAGCGGGGGTCATGCCGAGGCCGCTGGTAGACCACGGGGTGATCCCGAGGGAGCGCGCGCGAGGCCGCGAGCTCGCCCAGGTCGTCGCGGAGCAGGGCTCGCCGCCGCCGAAGGCCACAGAAGACCCCCGTCGGCGAGAGCGCGCGGAGGATCGTTCGAGGGTCGAACATCGACGTCGACGCCGTCGGGCGACGCGTCCGCAGCAGCCTCGCAGGCGACGGGGCAGCGGGCTGGTGACCGCGACGTGGACCTCCAGGGAGGCGAGGGTCCCGACGTTCGCCCTCGCCGCGCCAGCAGCGCGCCGTCGAGCCCTGCAGGCGACGGGCGAGGGTCTGGTCCACGGCGACGAGGGCGCCGTCGTCGACGCGCACCCAGGCTGAAGGGCTCGACGCGGGGCGCGATCACGCGTCCTCGGGGCCGTGGGGGCCGTGGGGCGCGTCGTCGTCGTCGTCGTCGCTCTACGCGCCGCGCTCACCGCCGCGAGGATCGCCGCGCCCGCGGTGGCCGAGAGGCAGCATTCCACCGCGCTGCCGATGGACGAGCAGCCTGCGCCTGTCCCCGGCGCACGACGAGCACGTCGGCGAGGTCGTCGAGGTCGCATTAGATCGTCGCTCACAGCCCGATCCCTTCGAGCATCATCACGTCGAGGCGCTCCATGGCGAGGTACGAGACGGCGAGGGCCGCGAGGAGCCTCGAGCTGCGGGTGGGGATCGCCGCTCACCACCGCGCGGGCCTCGCCACCGCGGCGGCGGTCACCGCGAGGTACACCCCGAGGGTGCCCGCGCCGAGGACGTAGAAGGGCCCGCCTCGCCGTCGCTGAGGTGCGCGAGCCCTGCGCCCCCGAGGAGAGCAGCGCGAGGTGCGCGAGGGGCAGGGGCCGGCGCCGAAGGCCCGCAGGAGCCGGCCCAGCGCCCCGCCCGGCGCGCCCCACGCCGCCGCGCCGCCCCAGGACCGCGGTGATCGGGAGCACCCCCCACCGCCCCGCGCAGGCGCCGCTGCCGCAGGTGCACCGCCGCGAGCGCTCGCACCTCGGGCCGACGACTCGCACGGCGGCGACGCTGCGGGCGGCGAGGTCTTGCTCGAGGTCACGCCGTGCCGACGAGGCGCTGCGCGCGGCGAGGTCGCGGAGGTTGGCCGGGCTCGTGGGGGTCGAGGGCGAGCTCGCGGTACACCGCCGCGCCTCCTGGGGCCGCACAGCGCGTCGAGAGCCCCTCGGCGACGAGGGCGCCTCTGCCCGGCAGCTCCCTGCGGGGTCATCCCCGGGCGTCGCGGGCGAGGCGCGCGCGAGGGCCTCGGGGTCGTTCGAGAGCGGGCGCACCCGCTCCAGGGCCGCGAGGGGCGCGAAGCCTCCTCGGCGGCCCTCGAGCTCCTGCACCCGCGCGAGGATCCCCGCGCGAAGCGCGAGCCCGGGTCCATGCCGATCGACGCGGCGGCAGCCCGGAGCGCGCGTCGGCGAAGCGGTACGCCTCGTCGTCGAGGGCGGCGAGGTAGTAGCGCGCCGAGGCCGCCGAGCGGGGGTCGTCGCCCTGCGCGGCGATCGCGGTGAACTCCGCGCGCGCGGCGCCGGCGTCGCCCTCGTCGAGGGCCTCGCGGGCGGCGGAGAGCCGCTCGATCCACTGGGCCTGGGCGGAGGCGGCGTGCGCGGCGAGACCGAGGGTCTTCATGAGCAGACCGAAACGAACGGGGGCCCTTCTTGGCGCACAGACGCGTGCCCGGCGGGGGCGGCGCGTCGCACCGCTGTCGGCTCGGCGCTCGCGCGGGGGGGTCGTCATGAACGCCGGGTGAAGCTTAGGCACTCATCGCAGGGGAAGTGAAGGGTTGAGCGCGGCGGACGGACCCACATCCCGCGCTGCCGCACCCCTTCTCCCGCCTCGGGAAATCTCGGTCGGGCAGACGCCTGGGGTTGGGCACTGGACGGTCCGGGCGATCTTACCCATGCTCTCCCATCGAAGGGCCCTCTCCCGAGGCGGGCTGCGTTCGGACACATGCTTGTATTCGACTGGAAAACAAGCGTGATGCGCCTCTGGTCGGTCCGCCCCTCTCATCCGCCCCTCCTCCGGCTACTTCGCCGTATGGAGGAGGGGTTATGTCCTTCGGGTGGATGCTCCGCGTCGAACCGCCCTCGGGATGTCACATGGCCTGGAGACCGCGCGGGTGTGTCTGCCATCCCTGCTCGAATTCTCCTCCATCGGCGAAGCCCATGGAGGAGGGGGCGGGGTGGAGGGGCCCCGCGCTGGGTCGAAGGGACGAGCGGCGGTGCGGACCGACCAGAGGCGCATCACGCTTGTTTTCAAGCGGATTCATGACTTGTGTGTCGAACGCAGCGAGGCGGGAGAGGACGCACGGTAGCGCGGTGTGGGTTCACCTCAACCCTTCAAGTCCCCTGTGGAAGGCTACCTGTACACGGCGGCTGCGCGCTGCCAGCGCGCGCGACCGTCGCCGCGGGGCCCTCCTTGCGAATACCCTCCGCGGCGTGCGCAAGGGACTCAGCGAGCTCATCGAGGGCGCCCCGGTGACCCTCCTCGGCGAGGACGCGTCGCTCCCTCACGCCGTGACCTGCGTGGCGCTGACCCCCGACGGCGACGCCGCGTGGTGCATCGGCCACGACTGCGCCACCCTGGTCTCGACGCGCGATTTCTCGGTGCTTCACAGAGTCACCCTCACGCTCACGAGGCCGAGTCAGGCCCTCGCGACAGGGCCGCGCCCCGAAGACGCCGTGGTGATCGACAACGGCCAGTCGGCCGTGACCCTGACGGGAGAGCGCCTCGCCGACTTTGTGATCAGCGTCGGCGCCTCGTCCCTCTCCCGCGACGGGACGGTGCTGGCGACGGTGCCGCACTCCGAGTCGCCGGCGCAGATGGTGAGCGTGTGGCGGATGCGTCCGCTGCGGCTGATCCGGCGCTTCGCGGGCGAGGCGCCCGTCGAGGTCAGCGACGACGGCGCCCTCGTCGCGCACGGGATCGTCGGGTGGAAGGGACTCGGCGTCGGCTTCACCAGGGTCTCCGACGGGGTGACGGTGAAGCGCTCGCTCCCGAAGCCCGTGAGCCACCTGCGACTCGACGCGCAGAGGGCCGCGGTGTGCGTGGTCGGAGGAGACGCCCTCGCCCGCGTCCCGATGGACCCGGCGGAGCGCATCGAGAGCGCCCCCCTCGACACGCCGACGCGCATGCTCGCGGCGACCCCCTCGGGCGTCGTGCGCGTCTCGCGCGTCGGCGCCCGACTCGTGATCACCCGAGACGGCGCGCGGGCGGCGGAGCTCGCGGTGGGCGGCCCCTTCTTCGGCGCGGTGAGCGCCTCGGGCGAGACGCTCTTCGGCGTCGACACCCGCGTGCCCTTTCGCGTCGACCTCGAGACCGGATTCGTCGAGCGGGGGTCGAGCGGGCACGACGTGGTGCGAGACCTCGCGTGGTCCCCGGATGGAGCGCTGGTGACCACGGTCGCGCGGGACGGGACCTGCCGCGTCTGGGGCGCCGACGAGGGCGATGAGCGCGCGCGCTATGAGGGCTTCGCCGCGGGCGAGGGGGTCGCGGTGGCCTGGAGCCGCGACGGGCGCGCCCTCTTCGTGCGCGAGGGCGACGGCACGCTCACCGAGTGGTCGCTGGAGTCGGGCGAGGCGCGACGACGCTGGGCGATGGAGCTCCCCCCGGCCCCCGTGAACGAGTCCGCGCCCTGGCGGCGTCCGGTGGCGAAGGTCCGGGTGTCGCCGGACGGGAGCCGCGCGGCGGTGATCGATCAGGGCGTGGCGCTGGTCGACCTTGAGGCGGGCTCCGCGGGGGCGCACACGCCAGAGCGCCGCGACGCGGCCTGGCTCGACGACGACCCCGCGACCCTCGTGACCCTCTCGTCCCAGCGCGCCTCGACCGGCACGCTGTGGCGCGTCGACGACCTCCGCACCCGAACGCGCCTCGCCGAGGGCAGACTCCAGACCTACAGCGTCCCGTGTCTCGCGCAGGACGGCCGCAGCGTCGCGTACACGCGCCTCGCCGTCTCGGGCGCCGTGGTGCGACACCGCCTCGACCGCGCTGGGCTGCACGAGCCCGCGACGCTGCCCTTCGGCGCGCGCGAGGTGCTGGCCTGCGCGGGGGAGCGCCTCATCGCGGTCTCGACGCAGCTCGCGCCCCGGCCGACGCTCGTGCGCTGGGCAGACGGCGAACTCCGCGAGCTCGCGACGCTCGCGCCCCACACCCGGCCCGAGCGCGCGTGGCTCTCCCCCAACGGGGCGCGGCTGGCGCTGCTGGTGCACGGTCGCGTTGCGGTCCTCTCCCTGACCGAGTGAGCCGGTCCTGAGTGTAGGGTCGCCCGAGGTCCCAGATGCTCCGACGCCCTCACATCACCCTCTGCGCCGCGCTCCTCGGGTGCGCGTCGACGCGGCGCCCCGAGCCGCAACTCCCACGCGCCGTCGCGGCCCCGAGGTTCTCGCTGCGCTTTCTGCGAGGCGCCTGCCCCTTCGTCTACGCCTACGAGCCGTGGCTCGCGTGCGCCCGCGGCCTCGACCCCGCGCGGCCCCTCGTCGCCCTCGACGAGCGCGACGTGCGCGGCTACGAGGTGCGGGGCGCGCCGCGCTTCGAGGTCGCGATCACCCTCACCGACGACGCCGCGGCGCGGGTGCGGGCGGCGCGCGCAACGCTCTCTGAGGTCCCCGTGCTGGTGAGCCTCGACGGCCAGCTGCTCTACGCAGCGAGGGAGTACCTTCAGCAGGGCGCGGCGGCGATTCGCTTTCCGGTGATCCACCTCGACCGACTGAACGAGGGCGTGCTGCGCGTGCGCCCCGCGCTGATGCCCAGCGACGACCTGCGGGTGATCGACCGGCCCGAGCTGCGGGCGTTCTTTCGGGCGCTCGCCGTCGCCCGCTGAGTGCGCCGCGGGGCGCTCGCCGCGCCCGATTCGCGAACTCCCGCGGTCGCGACCTCCGTGTCGCAGCCCGAAATGGCCCTGCGCGGCACGGGGGTTGCGGCCTCGGGGCGCAGCCACCCTCCATGCGACGACGCCCCCCGACGACTCCCCTGCCGCGCCGCGCGCCGACGGCGTCCCGCCCCTCTGAGGAGCCGGCGCCCGCGCCGCCCGCTGAGGAGAAAGCACCCGCTCCTGGGGCGCTTCGCTCCGCGGAGTCGACGTCCGAGGGCACGCGGCGACGAATTCGTACGGCGGTGGCGGTGGTGGCGGCGGCGCTGGCCGCGTTCCTCTTGAGCCGTGACGGCAGCCGCGGCGCCGCGACCACGAGTCGTCGCCCCGAGGGCCCCTGGGGGAGGCTGGAGCGGATGCCGTTTCACCTCGAGCAGCCGCCTCGCTTTCTCACCCCGGACCTCTGCTACACCCAGCCGCCCGCGTGGGTGCTCCCTGGCTTCACCCGCGAGCGGGTGCGCGAGCTCCTCGCGAGCGCCGACGGCAACGCGCGCGACTCCGCGGCGATGGTCCAGAGCGCGGTGTGCAACGCCGAGGGCTGCACGGTCACCCCGACGGCGAACTTCGGCCTCCAGCTGTCCACGACGGGGCGCGAGACGCTCTACCAGCAGATCGGGCGCTTCGAGGTGAACACGGGCTTCGCGTACCCGTACAGCCAGCCCGTGGGCGAAGACCGCTGGAGCGACCTCGGCGACATCGTGGACCTCTCCCTCGTGCAGCGCCTCACCTGGCGCCGGGGAAACACCGTGAACCTCTCCGACTCGCACCTGCTCTGCGCCGCGGCGCGCAACGACGAGGAGCGGCTGCGCATCGTCGAGGCCCTCACGCGTATGAGCGCGACGATGGTGTGGCTCGAGCTCGACCGCAGCTCCGACGTCGACGCGCTGGTGAGGTACTGGGGGCGCGGCAGCAGCGGGCGCGACCTCCGGCCGATTCTTCGCGCGCTCTCGCAGCGCAGCGGCGGCGGCAGGCTCGACGTGGTGCACCTGCTCCCGCCCTTCGTGCGCAGGCGGCTCAACACCTTCGCGCTCCCCGGCGATCCCCCCCGAGACTGCTACTGGACCGCGCTCCACTTCTTCTCCCTCAGCCAGCCCCTCGACGCCTTCGTGAACGGCGCCGGCGCCGAGGAGATCCTCAACCGCGACTACGAGCAGGTCCCGATGACCTCGCTGACGCTGGGAGACGTGCTGCTCTTCGTGGTCCCTGGCGTGGGGCCGGTGCACGCCGCCAACCACGTCGCCGACGACCTGGTGTTCACCAAGAACGGCGCGCACATGCGGCGCCCCTGGTCGCTGCTCACCCTCGACGAGGTGCGCGACCTCTACCCCGAGGCCACCGAGCTGCGGGCGTACCGCCTGCGCCAGCTCCCGACCGCGCCGCAGCTGTAGCGCCCGACGCGACGTCGAATTCGCCGGGCGCGCTCGGGGCGCCGACCTGTAGTCTCCCGCGACCCCCATGACCCGGCCCCCCGAGATCGACCCCGCCCGCAGCGCGTGGGTGGTGCGCCTGCACGTCGTCGTCGATGAGCTCGCCGCGCCCATCGCGCGCGCGCAGCCGGGCGCCCTCGCGTGCCGTGAGGGATGCGCCGGGTGCTGCGTCGACGGGCTCACCGTGTTCGAGGTCGAGGCCGAGCTCCTGCGGGAGCGCTACGCGTCGCTCCTCGCCGAGGGCGAACCCGCGCCCGCCGGGGCCTGCGCGATGCTCGACGCGAAGGGCGCGTGCCGGGTGTACGCGCACCGCCCGTACGTCTGCCGCACGCAGGGGCTGCCGCTCCGCTGGCTCGAGGAGGACGAGTCGGGCGAGGCCTTCGAGGCGCGGGACGTCTGCCCGCTCAACGCCGAGGCCGTCGGCGCGCTCGAAGACGCCCCCGCCTCGCGCTGCTGGACGATCGGCCCCGTCGAGGCGCGGCTGCGGGAGCGGCAGGCCGCGGTCGACGGCGGGGAGGGACGTCGCGTCGCGCTCCGCTCGCTCTTCGCGACGCGCCTGCCGAGGTAGACGCACGACACCACCGCGCGCGATGCTCCCTGCACCCATGAAAGGCACAGGGACCTCACGGATGATCCAGCGCGCCCTCGCCGCCTTCGCCCTCACCGCCGTAACGAGCTGCGGCGCAGAGGCTCCCGCCGCGCCCTCGCCCCTCGCGGCGACCTCGACGGCGCTGCGCCCCACGCAGACGCCCGAGTACTACGTCGCGCAGGCCAACCTCTATTTCGACACCCTCGACACCCGCGCCGACCCCATGCTTGTGCCGAACTACTCCGCGCTGGTGGCGCGCTGGGAGTGGCCGCCCTGGTATTTCCTCACGGGCTACGAGCGCGAGGGGATCGTCGCGCAGACGCGCCTCGCCCTCTTCGCCGAGCCCTCGACGGTGCCCACGCGAGACTGCCGCGCCTTCGCCACGCAGCCCTTCGCCCGGTGCAGGGTGTCGTTCACCTACGCCCGCGGCAGCTGCCCGATCTACGAGGAGTTCACCTTCAACGACCAGGGCGAGATGACCTTCATCGAGGCGTGGTCCGACCAGCCGGGGATGCGCCCCACCGAGGACCCCAACGACCCCTGGGCCGAGGCGCCGGGGATCCGTCGGCTCTCGACGCGCGTCCCGGGCCTGGGCAACCCCACGGGTCGCATCGACCCCACGGCGCCGTGGACCGCCGAGGTCGCCCAGCGCGACCCCGAGGTCGCCGACCTGATGCGTCGCGCGCAGAGCTTCACGAGCTCGTGGCTCCAGGCCTTTCGAGACGCGGGCCGCGACGCCTTCGCCCGCGGCTGCGGCTGGCCCATTCCCTAACCCCGACGGCGCGCGTCCCACACGAGGATCGCGCCCGCGCACAGCAGCAGCGCGATGCCCGCCCGCGCCGACGCCGCCGGCGCCCGCGCGAAGACCGCCGCGTCGAGGGCCAGCGCGAACAGCACCTGCATCCACCCCACGGCGCCCACCCGCGCGGCCTGGTCGAGGGCGTAGGCGCGGGTCATCGCGAGCTGCCCCACCGTCGCCGCCGCGCCCATCGCCAGCACCCCCGCCAGCATCTCCCCGCTCATCCCCGCGGGCGCGCCCCGCCGCCAGAGCCACAGCGCCGAGAGCGCGGCCATCACCCCCGACGCCACCGCGGAGAAGTGCACCACCACGGCCTCGGGGGTCTCGCCCGAGAGGCGCCGGAGCGAGACCATCGCCACCGCCCCCGCCGCGCCCGCGCCCAGCGCGACGAGGCCCGTCCACTGCCCCGCGGCGAAGCCTGGGCGCTCGAGGAGCAGCACCCCCGCCGCCGCCACCCCCAGAGCGAGCATCACCGCGACGCCGGGGCGCTCGCGCAGGGTCCACCAGGCGATGAGGGTGATCCAGAGGGGCGTGGTGTTGAGCAGCGCCGTCGCGTCCGAGAGCGGCATGTGCGTGAGCGCGTAGAAGGTGCACACCATCCCCGTGCTGCCGAAGAGGCTGCGGCGCCACATCACGGCGCCGTCGCGCACCCGCAGCGACGCGCCGCGCGCGCGCGCGATGACCAGCGCCGCGCTCAGCCCGATCACGCTGCGCGAGAGCGCGAGCATCGGCCAGGGGATCTCACGCAGCCCCCGCGCGAAGGCGTTCATCACCGCGAAGGCGCCCGCGGCCAGGAGCATGTAGCCCAGCGCCCGCGTGGGCCGGTCGCGCGAGGCCGCCGCGGGGGTCGTCGTCGAAGGTGCGCGCAAGGGTGCCGCGGTATAGCGGAAAGCGCGCCCGTCCACTCCCCCTCCCCGAGGCCCGCGGGGCCTTTGCGAGCGCGCACCCGCCCGGCTACCCTCCGGCCGTCTTGTCTGCCCCCGCTCCCCGAACCCGGCGCGCACCCCTCCTCGCGAGCCTCGCGGCGCACGCCGTCGCGCTCCTGCTCGCGCGCGCCGCGCCCGCGCCGAAGCCCGCCGAGACCGCGCCGTCGGAGATCCCCACGGTGGACCTTGAGTTCGCCGAATCCCCTGCGCCCCAGGCGCTTGCGCCCACCGCCGCGCCCACCGCCGCGACGGCCCCCGCGGCCCCGGCGCCCCTCGCCCGCGCCGTGACCGCCCCGCGGGCGCGCGCGACGGCCCCCGCGACGGCCCCCACGGGACCCACGGCCCCCGCGCCCACGGCCCCCGCGACGCCCCCCGCGCCCGCGCCCGTCGCGCCCGCGCCTCGCATCGACGCCAACGAGGTGCTGCGACAGAGCGGCGCGTCGGCGTTCAACGCGTGGTCCCGGGGGGCGGTGGTGCTCACGGCGACCGACGACGGACACGGGTCTCGCGACCTCATCGCGACGACGCCGGGCACCGAGGGCGACCGGGTGCACCGGGCCTCGGCGGGCTTCGTGCGAGACCAGCTCGCGGCCACGCACCAGCACGACGCACCGGGGGTGCGGGGGTACCTCTGGGCGCTGCGCCGACGGATGCTGGAGACCTGGCGCCCCGGCGTGGCGCGGGAGCCCACGATGCTCAGCGCGCTCACCGCGGGCGTGGCCATGCCCGTGGCGGCCTTTCGCGACGTGCTCCGCAGCGCCGCGGGCCCCGCCGCCGAGCCGGGACGACACGGCGCCGCCGCCGACGCCCTCGACGGCGTCGCCGCGGGCGGGAGCAACAACCCCATGGCGCGCAACGTCGCCCCCTTCACGGGCATCGTCGACGCGTCGCGGGGCAACACCCAGCGCACCCGCGCCGAGGTCGAGGTGCAGCAAGACGCCGAGGGCAGGGTGCTCTCGGTGCGCATCCTCCGGGGCTCGCGGGTGGCGGGCTTCGACGACGCCGCGCTCCGCGCCGTGCGCGAGGCGCTGCCGCTGCAAGCGACGGTGCCGATGCCCGGAGGGAGGCGCTCGCGCTGGTCCTTCGAGGTGATCGCGTCGAGAGACCCCATCGTGCCGGGCGTGGGCCTGGAGTTCGACGAGAGCAGCGGCTGGTTCGAGGTCCACTACCCAGGGCGGCTGCACCTGCGCTCGCGCGTGTGGCTCGAAGGCACCGCGCCCCTCGGGAGCTGACGCTCAGCGCGCGCGCCGCGGCCTCGCGTCGTCGAGGGCGCAGAGCTCCGAGAGGCGCGCGATGATCCAGCGGTGCGCCGGCCCCAGCCTCGCGCCCGCGCGGTGCACCGCGGAGAGGTGCAGCGTGTGCTCGTCGTCGCGCCAGGACTCGGGGCGCACGCGCACCAGGCGCTTGCGGCGCAGGTCCTCGCGCGCGAGGTGCTCGGGGAGGTTGCCCCACCCGAGCCCCGCGCGCAGCAGCGCGTGCTTGGTGTGCAGGTCGGCCACGCGCCAGGTGCGGGGCGAGAGCACCCCCTGGTCGTCGACCCCGCCGCCCCCGCGCTCGGCGAGCACCACCTGCACGGCCTGCGCGAAGCGCGACGCGGGGATGGGCCCGCGCACCCTCGCCAGCGGGTGCTTCGGCGAGGCCACGGGGACCATGCGCAGCTTCGCGAGGCGGTGCCGGGTGAGCCCCGGCATCGCGCCCAGGGGGCTCACCACCCCGAGGGTCGCCGTGCCGTCGAGCACCCGCGCCGAGACCGCCGAGAGCGACTCGGTGTCGACCCGGAGGTCCACGTCGGGGAAGGCCTCGGCGAAGCCCCGGCAGAGCTCGGCGAGCACGGGCAGCGGAAAGAGCGCGTCGACGCACATCGAGACCGACGCCTCGGTGCCCGAGGCCATCGACGCCGCGAGGCCGCGGAGCGCGTCGGCCTCGGCGCACACGCGCTCCGCCGCGGCGAGCACCGCGCGCCCCTCGGGGGTGAGCGTGGGAGCCTTGGTCGCGCGGTCCCAGAGGGTCACGCCGAGGGCAGACTCGAGCTTCGACATCGACTGACTCACGGCCGACTGCACCCGCCCGAGGCGCCGCGCCGCCGCCGAGAAGCTCCCCTCCCGCGCCACGAGGACCATCGCGCGGAGCTGGTCGAGGGTGAACGCGTCCATCTCCAACATTGATGGATCCTATCACTCTTTGGCCGATTCCGTTGAGGGCACGGCGGCGTCAGGTTCTCCCCCGAGGCGACGATGAACCGTGACGCGCGACTCGACCGACGCACCCTGCTCACCCTCACCGGCGGCGCCCTGACGTCGGTGCTCGCCGGGTGCGAGCCTCGCGCCCCGGAGACGCGAACCCGCGCGGCGCCCCCGCGCAGACTGGAGTCCCCCATGATGACCCTCCGACGCGCCGAGGCGCGAGGCCACGCGAACCACGGCTGGCTCGACTCGCGCCACACCTTCTCCTTCGCGGGCTACCACGACCCCGCCCACATGGGCTTTCGCGCCCTGCGGGTCATCAACGAGGACCGGGTCACCCCCGGCGAGGGCTTCGGCACGCACCCGCACCGGGACATGGAGATCCTCTCCTACGTGCTCGACGGCGCCCTCGCGCACCGCGACTCGATGGGCACGGGCTCGACCATTCTGCCCGGCGACGTGCAGCGCATGAGCGCGGGCACGGGGGTCACCCACAGCGAGTTCAACGCCTCGCGGCGCGACCCGGTGCACTTCCTTCAGATCTGGCTGCTCCCCGAGCGCCGGGGCCTCGCGCCCAGCTACGAGCAGAAGACCTTCGCGACCGCAGAGAAGCGCGGGCGCCTGCGCCTCGTCGCCTCCCCCGACGGGCGCGAGGGGAGCGTGCAGATCCACACCGACGCGTCGCTCTACGCGGGGGTCTTCGAGCGCGGCGAGTCGGCGCGGTTGACCCTCTCGCCAGGCCGCCACGCCTGGGTGCAGGTCGCCCGCGGCGCGGTGCGGGTGAACGGGCACGACCTCCGCGCGGGCGACGGCGCGGCGCTCTCGGGCGAAGGGGCGCTGACCGTCGAGGGCACCGACGGCGGCGAGCTGCTGGTCTTCGACCTCGCGTAGGCCCTCCTGGCAGAGAGGCGCGCGACGCCGCGGCCGCGGCGATCATCCCAGAGCCGTGAACAAGACCTACACCCTCGCCCTCTCCCTCGCCCTCGGGTGCTCCCGCAGCGCCCCTCCCTCGGCCACGGTCACGCCCGCGGCGCCGGTCGCGACCGCCCCCGCGGCGGCGCCCGAGGCGCCCGCGAACAACGGCCTGCGCGCCACCGAGCTCGCGGTCGAGTCGCGCGCCCGCGACACGATCCTCGCCGTGGGCGACCCCGCGCCGACCTTCAGCGCCACCACCCACGACGGCCACGCCGTGGCCTCGACGGGCGGACCCAGGGAGCGCGTGCTGGTGGTGTACTTCTACCCCCGCGACGAGACGCCGGGTTGCACCCGCGAGGCCTGCGCGTTTCGCGACGCCTTCAGCGCCTACGGCGAGGCCGGGGCCGACCTCGTGGGCGTGAGCACCGACAGCCTCGAGGCGCACCGGGCGTTCGCCCAGCACCACACGCTGCCCTTCGGGCTCATCGCCGACCCGCGGGGGTGGCTCGCGGCGGCCTTCGGCGTGCAGAACAACGGGGGCTTCTTGCAGCGCGCGACCTTCGTGATCGGACGCGACGGGCGGGTGGCGCAGGTCTTCCCCCAGGTGCGCGTCGACGGGCACTCCGACGAGGTCCTCGCGGCCGTGCGCGCCGCGGCCGCGCGCTGAGCGCCGTCACCCTCGCATCGCGCGCTCGGCGGTCTTCACCCCGCCGAGCGCCGTCGCCAGGGTGCTCTGCCCAGGGAACACCGAGTCGCCCACGAGGTAGAGCCCCGGCGCCACCGCGGGCGGGACCAGATCCCGATACGCCCCCCACCCCGCGCGACGCGGCGCGCCGCCGACGGCCCCGTCGGTCCTCCCGGTGAAGCGCGCGAAGGTGCGCGCCGACGCCGTGAACGCGTCGACCGTGGCCGCGTCGAGCTCGGGCGCGCGCCGTCGGATCGTCGCTCGCATCGCGTCCTGCACCCCCGCGAGGTACTCCCCCCGCGCGTCCTCCCCCATCGCCCTGAGCTTCGCCAGCGGGACGTGCGTCGACACCGTCGCCGTGCGCCGCCCCCCCTCGGCCTTCTCCTCGTCGGCCCCCGACACCGACACGAACACGTGGTTGCCCTCGACGAAGGGCCTCGCGCTGTCGTCGATGAGCTCGAAGTGACTGGCGTGCAGAGAGATCGGCGCGTCGGCGGCGAGGGTGAGGTAGCGCATCGAGGCGCTCCAGCCCTCGTCGACGCGGGCGGTGAGCCCGTCGAGCCAGGGGGTGCTCTGGCCCCAGAGCTTCGTCAGCGCGCGGGGCACGAGGTTCGCGATCACCGCGCGCGCGCGGAGCGATCCCCGGCGCGTGTGGAGCACCCAGCCGTCGCCCTCGCGCGCGAGGGCGCGCACGGCGTCGGGCATACGCACCTCTCCGCCCGACGCGCGCACGGCGTCGAGCATCGCGTCGGCGAGGCGCCCGACGCCGCCGCGCACGTGCCGCGTGCCGCGAAAGGGGTAGTCGATGGCCGCGAGCGCGAGGGGCGCCTCGGCGTCGGCCGCGCCGGTCTGCACGGTGATCTGACAGAGCGCGTCGAGGTACGCGCGGAGCGGCGCGCACTCCGCGAGCCCGTAGACGTCGAGGACGGCGCCGAGCGGGCGTCCCACCCAGCGCAGCGCGGGGAGGTAGCGCGGGCTCCGCGCGAGGTGCGCGAGGAGCGAGCGGGGCGTGACCGGCGGCAGCAGCGCGGGGTCGTCGAGCACGGCCCACATCGCGTCTGACACCTTGCGCTGCATCGCGAAGAACTCGCGCAGGCGAGACGCGCGCGCGGGGTCGAGGGCGCAGAGCCGCGCGACGAGGCGCTCCCGGTCGGGGGGCACGTCGAGCGCGAAGTCCCTGGCGCGCAGGGAGATCACCGGGTCGAGGACCTCGGTCTGCACGCTCATCCCGTGCCGCGCGATCCATCGGTCGAAGGGCTGCCCGGGGTCGAAGCCCGAGAAGAGCGTGGCGCCCGCCTCGTAGCGCCGTCCCCCGCGGGTGAAGGTGCTCGCGCAGCCGCCGGGGTAGCGCAGCGCCTCGAGGAGCGTGACCTTCGCGCCGCGCTCGGCGAGGGTGAGCGCCGCGCCGAGGCCGCCGAAGCCCGCGCCGAGGATCGCGAAGTCTGTGTCGTGCTTCACCGCGCGGCGTTGGATGCGCCGTCTCCCTCCACCGCGTCGCGTCTCCGCGCTTTCTCGGACCTGGGTGCGGCGCGGCGGACCAGGGCCTCGTCGCAGGGGATGTGAAGGGTTCAGCGCGACGGACGCCCCCGCGTCCCGCGCGACCGCGAGCCTCTCCCGGGGCGGGCTGCGTTCGACACACAAGTCAGGAATCCGCTTGAAAACAAGCGTGATCTGCCTCTGGTCTGTCCGCGCCGCCGCTCGTCCCTTCGA
>JAWKRB010000038.1:0-69706 GCA_041389885.1 Polyangiales bacterium
CGTCGCCTCCAGGGGCTCCAGCGGCGTGGCCGCGGAGGTGCTCGCCGGGCGTAACCCGTTGGGCTGCTTGTCTCCCATCGCCGAGGTCACCGGCCGCTCGGGCGAGAAGCGCTCGCTCCGCCGCGTGACGGTGTACACGGCCGTGCCCAACGCGGCGCTGCGCACCTATGTTTGCTCCAACGACCGCATCGCGGTGCTGGTCGAGGTCGTGGACTCGTCGGTCACCCCCGCGGCGACGTCGACGACGCCCTCATCGCGAAGCAGCGCGAGGTCTTCTCGGGCCAGATGAACGAGGAGGACGCGAAGATCCTCAACGAGCCCGCGGCCTTCATCGAGCGCGTGAAGGCGCTGCTCGTGGAGCGCGTGAAGGAGGAGGACGACGATGTTCCGGCCGACCTCGAGGCGGCGGCGCAGGCGCTCGTCACCGAGGACGAGGAGTTCCGCACCAACCGCCAGGGCGACCAGCGCGACGCGGACAAGATTCGCGCCCGCAACCCCCAGGTGCGCGAGAGGATCCTTGAGGGCAACGTCAGCACGTGGCTCACGGAGATCGTGCTCCTCGACCAGACCTCGGTGAAGGAGTCGCGGCCGACCATCGGCCAACTCCCGAAGGCCCTGGGCAATTGCGCCGCCATCACCCGCTTCGCCCGCTTCGAGGTCGGTGAGGGCATTCAGAAGGCACCCACCAAGGGCTTCCCCCACGAGGGCGTCGAGATGGCGGCCGCCGCGGCGAAGGGCTGATCCCGTCACCCTCCCTCCGCGCGGTGAGACCACCGCGCACGGCCCCAGCCGATGCCCCCACGGTCCGCGACCGCGACACCCTGCTACGGACGCTGCTCCTCGTCGGGGTCGACGCCGCCGTGCGGGGCCTCGCGCTCCTCTGGGCCACCCTGTCCCTCGCGCTCGGGGTCCTCGTCGCCTGGGGCGCCCCCTCGCGCCTCGCCGACTGCGCGCTCACCTTCCACGACACCCTGGGCGAGAGCCCGGGCCCGGTGCTCAAGGGTGAGCGCCCGGCGTGGCTCCAGTTCGCGATCTCTCCCTTTCGCGCGGTGAGCTGGTGCACGTCACACCTCAAGCGTCGGGGAGACGGCCCCAGCGAGGTCGCGCCGGACGTGTGGGTCGCGCCGAGACCGCTCCCTCGGGAGATTGAATCCCTTGTGGCACAAGGGGTTATGTCGGTATTGGACCTCACCTCGGAGCTCCCAACCCTCCCGTCCATGGCCCGCGCGCCCTGGGTCCGCCTCGCGCCCCCCACCCTCGATCGCAGCTCGCCGACCGACGATCAGCGTCGACGATGCCGCGCGTTGGATCGTCGCGCGGCGCGACCAGGGCCGCGGGGTGTACATCTACGGCGCGTTCGGCCGCGGCGGAAGCGGCGTGCTGGCCCGCGTCGCCCTCCTCGCGCTGCGGGTCCCCTCCGGTGTGAGGCCCACGCAGCATGGCATGGGGCCGTCGCACCCCGAGGCGCCTCAGCCCTCCTGCTGCGCACACGCCGCCGCGCCCGCCACCGATTGCGCGGCGTCGCGCACGCCCACATCGGCGCTCACTTGACGGCGGTCGCGGGGAGGGGCTACCGCCCAGCTTCATGCGCTTGCTCATCGCCTCCGCGGCCCTGGTCGTTGGCGCTTCGGCGTCATCATGCACCGCGCGCACCGGGTCCGCGTTCCCCACAGACGTGGCGTTGGGCGACGACGCGAGCCTTCGCAGTGACGCGGCGACCGACGACACAAGCGCTGCGGACGATGCGTCCCTGAGCCACGACGCGTCGCCCGCCGACGCTCCGCCGACGCTGGACCTCGGCGCGGCGGTCGATGCGGTCGTCGCGGCCGACGCCGGAGCCCTCGACGTGGGGGGGCCTCCCCTCGACGCGCCCGCGACCGACGTCGTCGCGCGGTGCACGCGGGACGGCGACTGCACGGGCGCCACCTTCTGCAACCCCGCGGGCAGCTGCGTCCCCCTCGCGTGCTCACCAGGGAGGACCGAGTGCGTCTCGCCCTCTCGGGCGCGCGAGTGTGACGGCCGCGGCGCGACCTTCACCGAGCGCGACTGCCCCGGCGGCTGTGTGCTGAACGTCTGCATGACCGCGCCGACGTGTTCCCCGCCCTCGACCCTGTGCGCCGGGCGATGCGTCAGCACCGCCACCGACGCCGCGCACTGCGGGGCCTGCGGCCGTGCCTGCGCCGCGGAGCAGCGCTGCGTGGCCGGCGTGTGCGCGAACGCCGGCGCCGAGGACTTCGCGGTCGGGTCGATCACCGGCAACTCGTGCCAGACCGTGAGCGACCTCGCCGACACAGGCGACGACCGCGGCGGCATCGCCATCGCCGGAGGTCGCCTCATCTACAACGGTGACCTCCGCTCCGGAGGCCGCTCCGCCGACGACCTCGCCGGCTTCATGGGCTACGCCACCACGCACGACGCGATGATCTCGGACCTGTCGAACGAGGTCGTCTACCTCGCGCGCAACGCCGAGGGCGTGGAGTTCGGCGGGAGCACCGGGGCGGCGCCGGTGCCGTTCACCATCACCCAGCTCGCGCGCCTCGACCCGGCGACCGGAGGCTCTGCCGGCACCCCCATCACCCTGCGCTCCCCCGTGGTGATCTACCACGACGCGGGGTTCTTCTCGGGGTGGGGCTTCGGGATCATCTACTCGGGCAACAGCACCTCTGGGATGCGACGCACGTGGTACGTCGTGAGCTTCGCCGACGGCGCGGTCACCTCGCTGCCAGGCATCACTGGCGGGATCGCCCACCACGTGTGCGAGAACGGCGCGTGGTGGGGCGTCGCAGAGCGCGTGGGCGGCGAGTACCGCGTCGTGCACGTGCGCAACAACACCACCATCGGTCGCACTCGCGTACCAGAGTCCACCAGCGAGGTCATCGCGACCTTCACCGACCTCGCCGACATCTGCTCCATCACCGCGTCGCCGCGTCGCGGGCGGTGGTACTTTCACCACGAGGACACATCCGATTTCGCCCCCGAGGGGGTCGAAGTCACCGGGCACTGCCGGGCCACCTTCACGTCACCCTCCCCGTAAACGCCCCACGCCAGGACCCGCGAGGCAGTGGTCGCGTCTCGACGTGGCGCGGATCCGTCGTGAGTGTGCGTACAGGGAGGGCGAACTCGCTTCGCACAAGGGGAATTTCGTTGCCCTCAGGGGCGCGAAGAGCGTGGTCGCGGAGGTGCTCGTCGGGCGTAATCCGTTGGGTGACGGGACCTCCCCCGCGGCGATCACGGGCCGGGCAGACCGGTGCAGCCGGCGCGGATCCCCATGCCGGGGATGTCGCTGCAGGACGGCAGGTAGCCGTTGCAGTACGCCACGCGGATGCACTCGCAGGTCGGTGTGGCCTGGCAGCGCTGGCCGAAGGGCACGCAGAAGCCCGGCGGGCGCGTGAGCTGGCAGAACTCGGTGCGCCCGTCGCACTCGGTGTCGCCGCAGAACACACCCCGGTAGGGCCCGAGGTCGGCGGGCACCTGCGCGTCGACCCGCATCGCAGCATCCACCGCGGCGTCGATGGGCGTGGACACGTCCACGGGTGCACCGAGGTCGGTCGGGGGCGGAACATCCTGGGGGCTCCCGGCGTCGAGGCACGCACCGCGCGCGCGCCACGGGCGATTGGGGAGGCACGCGTCGGCGCGCTGCACCGTCACGCCGTCGCACCCGCAGTACTGCGGCGCCACGGGCTGGATCTGACAGCCCGCGTTGCGACACGTCCCGGCGGTCTCGCCGCAGCCCTGCGCGAACTCGCAGACATAGCCCGTGGGACACTGCCCGCCGGGCGCGCAGGGCGTGCCGTCTGCGTCGGGCACAGACACCCCATCACGCGGGACCACCACGTCGAGCTGGACCACCACGTCGGGCGGGACCACCACGTCGGGCGGGACCACCACGTCGGGCGGGACCACCACGTCGGGCGGGACCACCACGTCGGGCGGGACCACCACGTCGGGTGAAGGCACATCGAAGGCTCCGCCGTCGGTCGACACATCGCGTTGCGGCGCAGGCACATCGGTCACAGCAACGTCTGGCATCGCGGCGTCGGGCAGCGCGCCGCTGTCGTCGGTGCCGAGGATCACCCTTGGCTCACACCCGAGCGCCACCACGCTCGCCAGCACTCCCCACCGCGCGGGGTGTCGCATCCTCATCTCGTCCTCCAGTCTCGAACCGCGCCGTGCAGCGAGGGTCGCGGATCCGTGACGGAATCAACGCGGCGGGATCAGCGACGCGCATCGATCCCGCACGCCCGCGGCCAGCGGAGAGTCTCCGTGGCGCGCGAGGTACTCTCTCACCTCCCCCGTCCCGGCGATGCCTTCGGCGCAGCGTGCGATGAGCGTCGCGCCCGATCGCTCGGCCGCGCGAGGGGCATCGGGGTGCTCCGCGGCGAATCGCTCCAGGCGAAGGAGGGCGCCCCGGGCGTCTCCCGCGCGAAGCAACGCGCGGGCCTCGGCCAGCACCAGCAGCTCGGGCGGCAGCGCCGCGTTGTGGTCCGAGGGCGTCGTGTGTCCGCTCCCTGAGGCGGGTGCGAGGGAGGGCGCGGGCGAGGGCGCGGGCACGGGCGCCAACACCTCGGGCGGCGGCGGTGCGGGCGGCGGCGGTGCGGGCAGCGGAGGTACGGGCTCCGCGAGGATCGCGCGCGGGCGACGACGCACGGCGGGCGGCGGCGCCGGCAAGGGCGCGGGATGGGGCGTGCGGTCGGTCCGAAGGTCGCGCGCGGGCGGTGGCGGGCGCGGCGGCGCGGGCGGTGGGCTCGACACGACCGCCGCGGCGACGGGGCGACGCGCGGGCGGTGGGCGACGAGGCGCGAGCAAGCCCACGCCGACGGCCACCACCAATGCGCCGATCCCACCCACCACGGGGGCCGAGAGCGTCGCCGCAGGGCTCGTCGACGTCGTCGGGGGCGGCGGCGGGGCGACCTGCGCCATCAGGGCCGCGCGGATGCGCGCGCGGTCGGAGGCGGTGGGCCCCTCGGCCTCGCGCGCGGCGGTGACGAGCGCATCGAGCTCTTCGCGCCGGGTCCTCATGGCTGCTCCCTCCGCGCCGCGCGCAGGCGGGCGATGCTCTTCTCCATCTTCGCGCGGGCCGCGCGCAGCCGCGCGTAGGCGGTGTTCACGTTGAGCCCGAGCATCTGCGCGGCCTCGGGCATCGGGATCTGCTCCAGCTCGGCGAGCACGAAGACCTCGCGGCGCTCGTCGTCGAGCTCGTCGAGCAGCGCGTAGAGCGTGCGCATGGCCTCGGCGCGCTCGAGGCGGTCGTGGGCCGTGCGCGGGTCCACCGCGTCGGGCGCGCCCTTCGCGTCGAGGCGCTCTCGCCGAGACGGTCGGTGGTCGCGCGCCACGCGGCGCACGATGCCGTAGAGCCACGCGCGAACGGTGCCTCGCCCCTCGAAGTCCGCGGCGCGTCGATGGGCCACGAGAAAGACCTCCTGCACGGCGTCGTCGAGGGCGGCCTCGGCCACCCCGAGGCGGCGGGCGATGCGCCACACGAAGTCGACGTGCGTGTCGTAGAGCACCTCGAAGGAGGGCATCACGTCGACCCCTGGGGGATCACGTCGGGGTGGCAGCGCGTCGGGAGACAACAGGGGCTCGTTGACACCGCGGTGCAGCGGCGACGCGCGATCCGTGATCAAAAGTGCACGTCCACGGCGAGGTCCCCCACGACCCCGACGGCCGCCGACTGATGCACCGCGCCGACGCCTTCCAGCACGAACGCCGCGCGGCGCAGAGGCACCCGCGCGACGACCGCGACCGCGAGGTGCACGGGGCCCCACAGCGCGAGGTCCAACGCGCCGCCGCCGCGCGCCGCGACCCACGGCTCCCACGTCGACGCGGGGTCGCTCACGCCGTAGCCCTCCGCGTGAATCACGCCGGCCTCGACGCCCGCGCAGGGCCCCGCGCGCCAACGACCGCGCCCCCAGCGCGCGCACACCGACAGCGCCGCGCTCCAGGCCTCGAAGCGGCCGCCGCGGCGAGCGTCGAGGGGCGCGTCCTGCGCGGGGAGCCACGTGGCGTCGAGGCGGAGCGACCACCGCGAGGCCCCGAGACCGAGCGCGAGCGCAGGACCGATGGCGAGAGAGGGCGAGAGGCCGACGTCGACCCGCAGTCCGAGGCCCACGCTCGCCCAGCGGCGAGCGGTGCGGGGAGGCGGTGGGGGTGCAGGGGGTGGCGGCGGCGGCGGCGGCGCGGGGGCGCCCTCGGGCTGCACGGTCCAGGCGAGGAGCAACGCAGCGGTCTCGGCGAGCTCCACGCAGCGCGGCGCGGAGAGCGTCTGCGAGGAGGTCATGCCCTCGTTCTCGGCGCGCACCGCGGCGACGAAGCCGGTCCCGTCAGGGCGCACGGTGAGATCCCAGCGCACGCGGGCCCGTCGCTGCGGCGCGGCGCCCACGAGGACGGCCACGCGCGCGCGCACGGCGGCGGCGGTGGGGCAGACCGCAGGCGCGTCCCAACGGAGCGACCATGACGGGAGCGACTGGGAGGCTGCCTCTGCGGCGTAGCCCAACAGCGCGGCGCTCATGAGCGCGACGCGGCAGGGGCGTGGGCGAGGCGGGCGCGAAGCAAGCGACACGGCGACGGAGCGCACGAGAGCACGGACCGGCGGATCCGCAAACCCCCATCGGGCTCAGCGGCGGCGCTTCTTCGCGGGGGCGGCGCGTGCGCGCTGGCGCCGCGGCCGAGGCAGGAGCGAGAGGGCGACGTCGATGACCTCGGCCACCGTCGTCGGCGGCGCAGTGAGATAGCCCCGCACGACCTCGGGGGCGAGACCGGGAGAGCGCGGATCGACGCCGGGGACCGCGGAGCTCATCGCCAGGGGCTCGCGCGGATCTCGTCCTCCTCGCGACGATGGTACCCCGGAGGGAACCGAACCGGGATTCTGATCCGCCCAGTCCCTGGAGCGTCGCGGTGCTCGGGCGCTGAGCGGTCGCGCCCTCGCCTCCCCTCAGCGCGCGTCGCACTCCGCTGTCGCGTAGCGCGCCTGCGCCGCGCGGACCACCGACGCCTCGTCGCGGTTCACCGGGACGCTCGCGCCGTCACGGAGATGCACGCACCGCCCCTCGACCGAAACGACCTCGCTCCACGAGATGCGTCGCGCCTCAGCGGGACCTACCCTGAGCCCCTCCCGCGTGAGCTCGATGGCCCCCCGCGCATGGAGCCGCCAGGACGTGCGCAGCCCCGAGCCCAGCGAGGCGAGGCCCCCCACGAACAGCACGACGGCGGCCACGCACCACAGCGCGCGCGAGACATCTCGGTACACGAACCAACCGAGCAGCAGCATCGAGCCGGCGAGGAGCGCCAGCAGCGCGAAGAGCCCGAGGTAGGCGAGGTCTGCGATGAGACCGCGGAGGCCCGATGGACGCGCGGGCGCCAGCACGATGGGCGCGTCGGTGACCGGGAGCGCCCCGGCCTCGCGATACGGCGCCGCCTCGCGGGCGTGGAGGAGCGCAGCCCGCAGCGCATCGGCCCCGGTCCACGCTTCAGGGAGGAAGGTCACGAAGCCGTCGTCGAGTTCGATCTCCACGCCTGTCGGCTCGATGACCTCCCGACGACGCAGCGCCCGCACCTGCGCGACCTCGTAGCGCCGCGTGCGCAACAGCCCGACGATGCACAGCGCTTCGCCTGCGACGGTGATACGCCGACGGGTCTCGAGCCCGAGAGAGACCGCGAAGACGAGCGCCATGTAGAGCCCGAGGTGAAGGCTTGACGCGCGCTCCAGACGGTCGAGCCGCAGGGCGGTCGCTGCGAAGGTCGCGGCGAACGCGAGCATCGCAGCGCGAAGCCCGAGGGCGTATCGCGCGGTCACGGGAGACTCCACCGACGCGCTCATCGCCCGATCTCACGCCAGCGCGGCGTGCGTGTCGAGCCCCGGCGACATCGATCGCGCCGGAGAATCTCTTCAGCGCTTCGAGCCCCACCGCCTCGGCCGGGGCGCCCCCGGCGGGATCGCACCGGAGCGCGGTCGCCCCAGGTCTCCGAGGTCATAGCCCGCGCCGCTGAGCGTCGTGGTGCGGGTGCACAGGCTGGTCCAGAGCTGCCCGCGAAAGGCGTAGGCGTAGACGAGATAGACCTGGCCCGCTTCGAGGGCGTATCCGCAACGGGCCCAGGCGGTGCGAACGGTCACCGTCGCGCCCGCGGCGCCGCGCCACCGCGCGGCCACACGGAGGGTGATGACATAGTGCGCGCTGTCGATCTCCGCCTCCGGCGGCTGCGCACCGGACCACGACGGCTGCGCCGAGACGACCGTGCCGATGAACACCGCCGCGCTCTGCCGCGCCGCGACGGAGGCGCGCGGCGAAGGTCGGCACGAGCACGCTTCCGTGGAAGGCGCCATGGACGCGAGCGCAACACCGAAGAGCAGTGAGATGCCGTGACGCATGGGACGCATCATATCCCGCTCGCACGGAGAGGGGCGCCCGCCGGGATCGGCGCTCGGTTGTACAGCGAGGAAGTGGTCGCGTCTCGACGTGGTGCGGATGATTCGCGAGTGTGCGTACGGGGAGGGTGAGCTCGCTTCGCACAAGGGGAATTTCGTTGCCCTCAGGGGCGCGAAGCGCGTGGTCGCGGAGGTGCTCGTGTTCCGCCCCAGCCGGAACCTGACGGCCTTGTCGCCGCGCATAGGACGCGGCAAGGGGTCAGGTCATGTCGAAGGAGCAGCGTCGTCACCACTCGCCGGAGCAGAAGCTCGCGATCCTCCGGGAGCACCTCGTCGAGCGGAAGCCCGTCTCGGACATCTGCGAGCAGCACAGCATCGCGCCGAGCCTCTTCTACTACTGGTAGAAGCAGCTCTTCGAGAACGACGACGCCGCCGACGGCTACGAGCGGGTGCGCCGCGACTTCGCGAGCCTGCACGACGCCGTCGTGGCGCGCTTCGAGGCCTTTCCGCTCAGTGACCCCCGAGCCAGCCCCATCGTGACCGCGGTGGAGATGCGCACCCTGGCCTCGAGCTCGGCGCTGCTCAGCCCCGGCTACCAGCCCGCCGACCGCAGGGCCGAGGTGTTCATCGCCGCGCCCGAGATCGTGACCACCGCGAACCACCCGGCGTGGGAGGACTTCGCGCAGGAGATGAACACGCGCATGACGACCGACCCCGCCTTCGGGCGCGAGGTCCGCGGGCACCAGGGCAAGCCCTGCCACGCCTGGCCGCACCCGGACCACCCCGAGACGGGGATGCGGGGCTACCTCCGACAGCAATACCGCGACGCGGGCACCTGGGAGCCCTTTCTCGCGGTGCGAACGCGCGTCGACCCCGACGGGTTCTTTCTGAACCCGTACCTCCGGGCCTGGTTCGACATGGACGAACCCGCTTGAGCCGCCTGTCACTCCTCGCGGCGGCGACGGGGTGTCACGCATAGTAATCTCCGGTGGCGATGGAGATCACACGCCGTGGATTCCTGGTCCTCACGGGCGCCGCTGCGGCGAGCGCGTGCGGGCAGACCGGCACCGCGACGGGGCCCGACGGCGCCCTCGACGCGCTCGCGACGGAGGACGGGGCGGGCGACGTTCTGGGGCCAGACCGGGCGGTGGGCGACGAGGCGCTGGATGCGTCCGCGGGGGACGTCGTCGAGGTCGACGCTGGCGGCGAGGACGACGTCGCGGACGCTGGCGGCGAGGACGACGTCGCGGACGCCGGCGGCGAGGACGGATCGCTGGATGTCCCCGAGGATGCCCTCGGCCCTGACGACGTCCCTGCGTCGGTCGATGCGTCGGTCGACGCGGGGGGCCTGGTCGGCGACTCCGGCGCGGACGTTCGTGAGGACGCCGGGGCGCTCGACGCGACGCTGATGCTGCCCGAGCTCGGCGGGGTCTTTCCGCTGGGACTCATGTCGGGCGACATGGACTCGAGCTCCGCGGTGCTCTGGACGCGCTTCGTCGGCGCGGCGACCCTCGCCGTGCGCGTCGAGCGGATGGAGGGGGGCCGACCGGTCGAGGTCGCGTTGGAGCGCGAGGTGACCCCGGGGCCCTCGGGGTTCACCCACGTCCTCGCGGAGGGACTGCGCGCGGGGACGCGGTACCGCTTCGTGTTCCTCACCCGCGACGGGGGCAGGGTCACCGGGCGCTCGGCCGCGGCGAGGTTCCGCACGACGCTCGCCGAGGGCGCGCTGGAGCCGGTGCTCCTCGGGGCCACGAGCTGCACCAACGCGCGCTACCGACCCTTCGCGCCGCTGCAGCGCGTCGGCGACCACGGCGAGCTCGACGCCTTCGTGCACCTCGGCGACATGGCCTACTGCGACGGCGCGCGGACCGCCGATCAGTACCGGGCGAAGTACGCGGAGAACTTCACGAGCGACGGCTTCCGCAGGATGTTTCGGGAGGCGGGGCTCTACAGCACCTGGGACGACCACGAGGTCGACAACAACTGGAACGCCGAGCGCGTCGACGCGACGCTCCTCGCCACGGCGCGGAGCGCGTACTTCGAGCACCGCGCGCAGCGTCGTCACCCGACGGATCCCGACCGCATCTGGCGGAGCGCGAGGTGGGGCGCCACGCTGGAGCTGTTCATCCTCGACTGCCGCGGCGAGCGCAGGCCGTCGACCCGCACCACCCGGAGCGCGGTCTACCTCTCTCGCGCGCAGATGGACTGGCTCAAGGACGGCCTCGCGCGCTCCACCGCGCGCTTCAAGGTCATCGCCAACTCCGTGCCCATCGCCGACATGCCCTTCACGTTCCTCGGCGGCGAGGACCGCTGGGAGGGCTACGACGCCGCGCGCGACGAGATCCTCGACCACATCACGGGCCGGGGCATTCGCGGCGTGT
Source organism: Polyangiales bacterium (assembly GCA_041389885.1). Classification (GTDB taxonomy): domain Bacteria; phylum Myxococcota_A; class Polyangia; order Polyangiales; genus JAWKRB01. The sequence goes on from JAWKRB010000038.1 coordinate 10,744, forward strand.
GGTGGGTGTCGGGGGACTTTCACCTCGGCGCCGTCGGCAAGCTCGAGCCCTCGGGCGCGCGAAGCGCCATGCGGGACCTCATCGTCGGCCCCGGCGGGCAGTTCCCGAACCCCTTGTTCTTGAGCCTGCTCCCGCCGCAGTGGGACTTCACCACGGGCGAGAACAACTACGTCACCCTGCGCGCAGACCCGGCGCGCAACGAGCTCACCGTGCGCTTCATCAACGGCGCGGGGCGCGTGATCTTCGAGCGGACCTACGCGAACCCTTGAGGCGCCTCGACGGCCGCCGCGAGGCCTGCGCGGCGAGCTCCGTCCGCGCGTGGGGTCCTCGGCCCATGAGGGGAGCTCACGAGGTCGGACCACGAAGCATCACGGTTCGTTCGCCGATGCGCGCGCTGCGGCAAGGACACGATGCGCTGCTCCGGCCTCGACCTCTCTCGCGACGCCCGCAGGACGCTGCCGGCGTCTCGCTACCGCTGCGGCGACTGCGGGCACGCGATTCGCGTCGAGGCGACGGGCTGGTACCGGGCGCTCGTGTCGGGGCTGGGCGCGGCGCGCTTCATCGGAGTTCCGCTGCGCGTCTTCATTCACGAGATCTTCCAGGTCTCAGGAGGCCCCGCGGGCAACAGGTGGTACGAGTGGTTGCTCCACGGCGGACTGCTCCTCGTCGGCCTTCTGTGGGGCGGCGGGCTGCTCTTCGCGGGCCGAAGGTCGTTCGTGAGCGTGGCGGCGTCGCTGCGCAACCCGGTCGTGCGCAGCTCGCCCGCCGCGTGAACGACGCGGCGACGAGAACCGCGTCGCACGCCCGGGATCGGCAGTGAGCGTCTCCCGATGGCTCTTCGGAGGGCGTCGCCGTGGGGCCGAGGAGGTCGTCGCGTCCCTCCAGGCCGCGTGGCCGTCGGGTCCGAGGGTGATCCTCGACGGCAACTCGGAGGGCGTATGCCTCGCCTTCCACGAGCTTGCCTCCGTCGCTCTCCGGCGACCGCCCTTCACGGCACCAGGACAGTAGTGTTGGGACAGCGCGCGGGCGAACCGGATGAAGCCCGCTGCGCGACGGCGACGGCGCGGACTCCGGGGGACGCGAGGACGCGCGGCGCCCTCGATCAGCGCGGGGTGCCGGGCGCGGGGCGTTCGCACACGAAATCGCGCGAATTGCTGCACCCGATGTCGTTGAAGTTGTTCGCGGGTCCCCACTCGACGCAGGTGCCATCGCCGCTGGGCTCGCCGCTGCGAAAGCCCGTGTACCCGAGGGGGGCGCCGTTGTCCCAGAACCACGGACCGCGCGTGGCGCGGCCCTGCAGGGCGATCCACACGCGGTTCGATCCGCCGAGGCCCATGGTGGGGTACACGGCGTTGAGCTCCTGCTCGGTCTCGAAGGCCGCCAGGGCGCCGCGCACGCTGGCGCAGCGCGCGACGGCGGTGTCGCGACGGGTGACATCCGGGTCACGCCAGTAGCAGGTGTGCGTGGTGGGGTCCTCCCAGCGCCGGCTGCCGAGGGTGCACTCCACGCTGCGGCAATCGGACGAGCAGCCGTCGCCCGCGGCCACGTTGCCGTCGTCGCAGATCTCGCCCAGCGCGCGGTCGATGAAGCCGTCGCCGCAGCGCACGCACGCGCCGCTGCCGTTGCACTGCCCGCCCGGGCACGCGGTGCCCGCGGGCGCGTTGCCTCGCGGGGTGCACACCGCCGCGCCCGTGTCGCAGGCGATCGCCCCGAGCACGCAGGCGCCGCCCGCCGAGCAGGGGCTCCCGGCGACGCAGGGGACGCAGCTCCCGGCGCCGTTGCAGACCCCGCCGGGGCAGGCCACGCCGGCGGGGACGTTCGCGCCCGCGACGCAGGTCGGCGCGCCCGAGGTGCAGCGCGATGTCCCTGCGACGCAAGGGTTTCCGCTGTCACACGGCGCGCCCTCGGCGCAGGCGCGGCACCCGCCCGCGTCGTCGCAGGCGCGTCCCTCGCCGCAGGGAGTCCCCGCGGGCGCGTTTCCGAGGTCGGTGCAGACCGGGACCCCCGTGGCGCACCGCGTGGCGGCGACGCGGCAGGGGGTGAGCGAGACGCAGGTGGCGTTCTCGATGCACTCGACGCACTGGCCGTTGGCGCCGCAGACGGAGTGGGTCCCGCAGGAGGTCCCCGGCGTCTGGTTGCCGGCGAAGACGCACTCCCGGCGCCCGCTGGAGCAGGTCACGGCGGCGCGGGTGCAGGGGCGCGGAGCGTCGCAGGGTTGACCCTCGTCGGGGCACGCGAAGCAGGCGCCGTCGCCGTCGCACACGCGCCCGTCGCCGCAGCGGGTGCCACCCGGGCGGGCCAGCCCCTGCACGCAGCGGTGGGTGCGAGGGTCACAAGAGTCCGGCGCCCGGCAGACGTCGCCCGCGCCGGTGCAGGGGCGCGCGTCGCTGCAGGTGAAGCGGCAGTCGGGCTCGCACCCCGAGCCGCCCTCGTTGCGCCCGTCGTCGCACTGCTCACCCTCGTCGAGGCGCCCGTCGCCGCAGCGGCACGCGCCGGCCGCGTTGCATCGCAGACCCAGGCCGCACACCGTCCCCGCGCCGGCGTCGCCGCACGCGAAGGTCGCGCCGGTCTCGATCGGCGCGTCCGCCGGCGGCGGGAGCTCTGGCGTGTTGAGGTCGAAGGACTTGAGGTCCAACCCGACGGACGGCCCGTCGACGAGCGCGCCGTCCAAGGCGAGGGGGCCGCCGTCGACCTCGACGACCACGCAGTCGGCCTCGCCCTCGGTGCACTCCCCGCTCGCGCAGCCGAAGAGGCTCAAGATCACGGCGAGTGAGGGAGAGAGCGTTGCCAGGCCCTTCATGCCAGGGATCTTCGCGTGACGGCGCTCCCGACTGCAACGCGGTGAGCGGGCGTGGTCAGGGGCAGGGGGCCCAGCCTGCGGTCTGTCACCGGGCCGCGCGTCGCCGGCGGCGCACGAGGAGCCCCAGCGCGACGGCCCAGCCGGACGCGCCGAACGCGCGGGGAGCGCCGGCGCGGCAGCCGCATCCCGCGCCGACGACGCCTTCACCCGAGGCGTCGAGGTCCGTCGCGGTGACCACGTCTTGCGCCGCAGCGGCATCGGTCGCCTGGCCGACCTCGGGGAGGGTGCCGGCGTCGTCGGGGGGCGCGCCGCCGTCTGGGGCCTCTGGCGGGAGGTCGTCGTCCATGGGGGCGCCGCCGGCGTCGTCGCCGGCGTCGAGGGCGCCGCAGAACGCGCGTCCGTCGGGGTACTGCAGGCAGGTGGTGCCGGCCGGGCACCGGGTGACCGACTCGAAGGACCCTGTCGGGTCGCAGCGCACGACGACTCCGCCAGGGGCGCAGACGACCCCGGTGCGCAGGCTCCCGTCGGCGTTGACGCACGCGCGCTGCGCGCAGTGGGGGGCGCCGCCGAGCGTCGAGCAGATGCCGTTGTCGCCGCAGCGCGTGGCCTGGATCACGTTGCCGTTGAAGCACCGGGCGACGACGGACTCACCGAGGCAGACGGCGCGGTCGTCGGCGGGCGCCCCGGCGGCGGGCACGGGGCAGACCGCCTGGGGCTGTGCGCAGCGGGCGGCGCCGGACTCCACGCTGCACACCTGGCCGGCGGGGCAGGGCACCTCGCGGCCGGCGCCGCTGGCGTCGCACTCCAGCAGCCTCCCCGGGGTGATCGAGCACGCGGTGTGGGCCTCGGGGATCATCTCGGGCCCGGACACGCAGAGCGAGAGCGTGCAGCGCGCGGCGGTGGGCGCGACGCCGGCGACGGAGCAGTACGACCCGAAGGCCCCGCAGTCGCCGACGGCGGTGATGAGCCCGTTTCGACACTCGGCGCGGCGGCCGCGGTCGAGGCAGATGAAGGCCGTGCCGGTCGGGGGGCACTCCCGGGAGACGCAGCGCGGCTCGGGCGTCGCGGCGCAGGTCGCGCCGAGCGCCGCGCACTCGGTGGCCGCGCAGTCGGCGCCGAGGAGGCGGGCGCCGTCGCAGCGCGCCGTGCAGCCGCCGCCGTTGACCTCGCCCGAGGTGAAGAAGGGCGTGCGGCGGTTGGCGCCGTCGACGCTCAGCTCCATGTGGATGTGGTCCACGTGGGGGATCGGTCCGGTGTAGGGGCGCACCTTGGTGCCGGGCGCGCGGCTGCCGTTCCACGCCGTGCGGTCCCACACCACGAGCTGCACGCCGATGCGCTGGGCGTTCGCGACGAGCCAGTTGGCGACGGCGTCGCCCGCGGTGTTGTCCGCGTCGCCGGAGATCGTCGGGATCATCAGGTCGATGGCCCGCCCGATGCTGTGCACGCTGAGGTACGCCGTGTTGCCCGTGTTCTGTCGGCAGCAGTCGAAGCCGCCGGCGGATCGAATCTGCGGGAAGCGCCGTCGGAGGTACGTCGCGAAGGCGAGGGTGCCGGGGAGCCCGCGGCTGCAGGAGGGGTGCGTGCACGAGCACGCGAACGCGTTGGTGCTGGTGCAGCGCCCGCCGTCGGCGATGCGCGGCGAGCCGGTGTAGGGCACGTACTGACGGTCGCCGGCCGCGAGGGTCGACGCGGGGAGCACCCAGGGGCCCGCCACCCGCACGCCGGAGGCGACCTGGTCTGCGCCGTCGAGTCCGGTCGCGCACCCGAGCAGGACCAGCGCGGCGACGACCGAAGGGATCCGCATCGACGGTGATTGTGCCATCGACTCCGAGGGTCGCGCCACGGCCGAGGGCTGCGCGCGAGGCGCGGCTCGAGGTGCGTCGCGGCCCCCGAAGCGCGTCGCGCTAGGGTCAGCGCGGGCGGGGCGTGGTCGTGATCGCTCCGCTGACCCGAGCCAGGCGGAGCTCGGCGACCCGGGCGTCTCGCCGCGTCGCGCGAAGGTCGCGGCCTGTAGCGAAGGTCCCCACTGGGGCGAATTCGGGCTGCGGCTCATCCCCGCCAGCCGCTCACTGCGTGCAGGAGAGCACCTCCGCGCTCATCCAGGCGGGCGACGCGTCGCCGCCCCAGTCGCGCCCGTCGATGCGGAAGCGCACCGAGTACCAGGTCCCCTCCGCGCGGGACACGCTCATCGACGCGCCCTGGTTGAGCGTGCGCAGGACGGTCCCGTTGGGCGCGGCCCGCACGTTGGCCACGTCGACGCGCACCCGGCACCACCGCGGCGGGGCTCAGGTCGTGGCGACGGCGGCGTAGCGCAGGCGCGCGGGGTTGTACACCTTGTCGAAGTTCTGCGGCGCGGCGCAGCGCGCGAAGGGGCGCGCGGGAGCCGAGCTCGAAGTGCAGGTGCGGCCCGTCGCTGAGACCGCTGTGCCCCATCGTCCCGAGGGTCTGGCCGGCCACGACCGTCGCGTCGACCGCGACCGCGAGTCGCTGTAGGTGCGCGTAGCGCGTGAACACCCCGCTCCCGTGGTCGATCACCACGTGGTTGCCCCAGCCGTTGCCGCAGGTGATGTCACGCCGCACGTCGTTGTCCGGACAGCTCGAGAGCGCGTACACCACGCGCCCGGCCGCCGCCGCGCGGATCACGTCGCCGCGACGGCCCCCGAGGTCGGCGCCCTCGTGCCCTTCGTTGTAACTTCGCCCCGCGCCGAAGTTGTTGGCCATCACGTTGGCCGTCGTCGGCCAGGTCCACGCGATGCTTGCGGTGGCCGACGGCACCGTGGCGCGGTCGAGGGTCTGAAAGGGCAGCGCCGACACCGTGGAGGCCGTGCGATCCGGGACGCGGCCGCCGCAGGTGACCCACTCCACCGCGGTCTCGTCGAAGTCCTCGTCCTCGGGCTCCATCCCGAGGCACGACACCGTCGCCATGCAGGTCCAGATCGCCAGAACGCTTCGCCTCGAACGAGTCATGGCGAGCGCCTGAGCAATCCCGATGCCGCGGCCCGGGGAGCCCAAGATTGCTGAGAGATCAACACCTTCGGAGACCGCCGAGGCTTCACCTCGCGCTGGGGGCGGAGTGACCGGTCACTCTCCTGGGGGGAGCTTGTCGCACCAGGGGGCGCAGACGCGCTCGCGTTCGGGATGGGCGCGCGCTTCGCGGGCGGCGCCGCGGCGCGGGTTCGCGGGTCCGAGGCGCTACGGCGCCCACGCGTTGCGCGACACCAGCAGCATGACCTGGAGGCGGATGGTGTTGCCGTAGTACCGCGCGCTCGTGAACGGCGCGTCGACCATGTGAGCCCAGAGCGCGTCGAGCCAGCGCTGATTCGCGGCGTCGACCGCCGCGGCGGCCGCGAAGGGGGCGACGAAGGCCATCTCCGTGCTCGCGCGGATCGGCCCGCCGTCGAGGCGGTAGCCCGTCGCCACGCGCGCGGGCAGGTCGCGGGTGGCGCGGCGGACCCACGCGTTCATCCGCCGCGCGGCCTCGCGCGCGCGAGGCTCGCCGTGGAGGAGGTGATCGGCGGCGACGCGCCAGGGCGTTCGGCACGCGTTCCAATAGAAATGACCGTCGTGGGATGACTCGAGCCAGCCGCCCGGGGCGGGGCGCGGCGCGGCGTTGTTCATGCCGACGGCGAAGTCGGGGAGGAGGCCCGTGCGACCGCCTGCGCCGTCGGAGGTGAAGTCCTGCTGGAGGGTTGATACGACCTCGTACGACCGCGCCAGCACCGCGTCCCACCGCGCGTCGCCGGAGGCCGCGCGAAACGACCGCAGGTGATCGAACATGAAGTCCGAGAGGCGCGTCCCGTCACGCCACCGCGCCTCGGTCGCCCAGTCGCCGACGAGGAGGGTGCGGGCCGTGGGGTGCACCTCGCGCCGCGCGATGGCCGCCATGCTCCGCCGCGCGAGGGCGCCGTAGTCGACCGCGCCGCCGTTGCCCCACTGTCGCTCCGCCAGGAGGAGCGCGTAGGCGATGTCGAGGTCGCCGTCGGTGGCGGCGTCGGCGCCCTGGACATTGCGGCAATCTGCGCCCTGCGCCCACGCCATCAGCGCCGGGTCGATCGCGCTCGGGTGGTCCTGGTAGTAGCGGACCATGCCGTCGAAGATCCGGCGCGCGTCGGGGTCGTGACCCGCCATGTGAACCACGATCACCATGCCCCACCCGTGGGCCTCGGAGACCGTCGCCCCGGCGGTGTCACCCGCGGTGTCGACGAGGTATCGCCCTGCGCCGCAGCGCTGTCGGAGGTACGCCGCCTTCCAGCGGTCGTAGAGGGCCGCGACGGCGGCGTCCTGCGCGGCGGGCGGCGACGAGGGGGTGATCGTCCCGGCGGCGTAGGTGTGCAGGTGCGCGCCGAAGGGCCGCGCGAGACCCGGCGCCCGTGGCGCGTCTCTCGCCGCGTCGCGCGGAACGTCCCCGAGCGCGTCGCGGGCGACGTCGCCGGTCGCATCGCCCGCGTCCTCGGACGCGGCGCGATCGAGCGTGACGTCCACGACGTCGAGAGCACCCGACGCGTCCGTCCGGTCGATCACGGCGTCCAGCGGCGCGCGCGCGTCGACCTCCCGCGCCCCTCCCCCGGAGTCGTCGGCGTCGACGGGCGCGGTCGCGTCATCGGCGCCGAGCACGTCGTCGGCCTCGGCCTCCGCCGGGGCAGCGTCCTCGGGCGCGGCAGGGTCGACGCAACCTGCCGCGAGGGCGCCCGACAGCACGAGCGACGAAGTCCATGCGCGCATGGCGGCGGTCCCAGCACGGCACGTGCCTGCCCGCCCGAGCGGCGCGCACGGGACTTGCGTGGCCCCCGACCATGCCCATGGTCTTCAAGCTGCCTCGCTACGCTCCCCTCGCGCTCGCCGCGGCGCTCGGCGGATGCATCGAGGCGGACCTCGAGCGGTCCGACGACCCCGCCGACGCGCAGGTCGAAGACGCAGCGGGGGAGGTCAGCGACGTGACCACGGGAGGCCTGGACGGTCACACGGCTGAACTCGACGCCGGCGTGGCGGTCGACGCGCCCGCGGGAGGTGCCGATGTCCCTCCGCGCAGCGACACGCCCCGACGCGATGAGGTCACCCTCGACGTCCCCGTCGACGCCGAGGGCCTCGACGCGCGCGACGGCGCCGCGCTCGATGGGTTCACGCGCGACCTCGGGGCCGACGACGCCGCACGCGCCGACGCGGCGCGCGACGCGGGGGCGCCCGCCGACGTCGAGCAGCCGCGGCCCGACGGGGGCTGGGTCCAGGTAGGGCGTGAGGGCCAGCTCCTCTACCTCCCCGACCGACGCGGCGACGTCGTGCCCGACTTCTCGCGCGCGGGCTATCGCGGCGGCGGGGTCAGGCTCCCGACGGTCGCGACGCGGGTGACCCTCTCACCGGTGTCGGGCGACGCGACGGCGGCGATCCAGCGCGCGATCGACGCCGTGAGCGCGATGCCCGTGAACGGCAACGGTCACCGCGGCGCGGTGCTCCTCCGCGCGGGCACCTGGCGCATCGGGACGAGCCTCTCGATCCGCGCGAGCGGCGTGGTGCTGCGCGGCGAGGGCGCCTCGACGGTGCTCCTGGGCACGGGCCGCGGGCAGCGAACCCTCGTCGTGGTGGCGGGCCGGGGCTCGCCGATGGAGCTGCCCGGCACGCGCCATTCGGTCGCCGACGCGTACGTCCCCGTCGGGGCCCGCACGCTGCGCCTGCGCGACGGGACCGCGGGGCTCTCGGTGGGCGCCGAGGTGATCGTGCACCGACCCAGCACGGCGGCGTGGATTCACGACCTCGGGATGGACGCGATCCCGCCGCGGTCCGACGGTCGCGCGATCACCCAGTGGGCCCCCGGCACCAAGGACCTCCGCTACCAGCGCGTGGTGACGGCCCTCACGGCCAACACGGTCACCCTCGACGCGCCGGTGATGAACGCGCTCCAGCGGGAGTACGGAGGCGGCAGCGTGTATGCCTACCGACACACCGGGCGCATCCGCGAGGTCGGCGTGGAGTCGCTCGCGGGCGACTCGGAGTACCGCTCGGCCACCGACGAAGACCACGCGTGGACCTTCATCTCGATGACGAACGTCGAGAACGCGTGGGTGCGCGGCGTGAGCGGTCGCCACTTCGGCTACGCCCTGGTGAGCGCCGAGGACGGCGCGAAGCACCTCACCGTGCAGGACTGTCGACACACCAGCGCCGTCTCGGAGATCGTCGGCGGGCGCCGCTACGCCTTCAACGTCGACGGCGGGCAGTACGTGCTCTTTCTGCGCGACACGGTGCGCGACGGGCGGCACGACTTCGTGACGCACCAGACCGAGGCGGGGCCCAACGTCTTTCTCGACTGCAGCTCCGAGCGCTCGTACTCCGAGGCCGGCCCCCACGAGCGCTGGGCGACCGGCACGCTCTACGACAACGTCCGCACCGCGGGCTCCGACGCCTCGCTCGCGGTCTACGACCGGAGCAATTACGGCAGCGGGCACGGCTGGTCGGGCGCGGCGCAGGTCTTCTGGAACAGCGGCTCCGACCTCATCCGCTGCGACAGCCCGCCCACGGCGATCAACTGGGCCATCGGCTGCTCGGCGCCGCGACGGCAGGGCCGCTGCGCGTGGGAGTCCTTCGGGTCCCGCGTCGCGCCCGCGAGCCTCTATCGCGCGCAGCTCGCCCAGCGCCTCGGGCCCGACGCCTTGCGCGCCGTCGCGCCATGAGGTCCCCGAGGCTCCGAGGACGACGAGGTGATCGGCGGCGGCGGCAACGACACCATCCTCGGCGGCTTCGGCAACGATCGCTTTATCGGCGGCGACGGCGACGACCTGATGATGGACGCCGACGGCAGCGACCGCTACGTGATCGGCGGGCTCGGCTACGGCACCATCGACGACAGCGCGGGCTTCGACACCGCGCGCTGCCGCGGCGGCGTGCGCGCGATCAGCAACACCCTCGTCGGCGGCGCGCGGGTCCTGCGGCTCTCCACGGGGGGAACGGTCACGATCCTCGGCGATCGCGTCGAGCGGATCCTGGGCTGTGACTGAGCCCGTCGGACCGGGCGCGAGGGCGCGGCGACCGGGCGCGCGACGTGGGGCGCTTCATCCGCATGGCCTGCGACCGTGGGATGTACGTCATCGCCAAGCCCGGGCCGCTGATCACCGGCGAGTGGTACAACGGCTTCGGCTACTTCGGCGCCGTGCCCGCGTGGTGGAAGGCCGCCGACCCCTCGTCGCTCGTTCGCAATGCGCGCGGCGAGACCTGGTCCTACGGCAACGGCGCCGCGGGCCATCAGCCCTCGTACTCGACCCGGCCTTCCTCGCGGCGACGCGGGGCTGGTACGCCCGGGTGGCGCAAGAGCTCCGCCCCTTTCTCGGGGGCTGCCTCGTCGGCGTGCAGATCGACAACGAGACCAACCTCTGCTGGGGCAACCGCTACGGCGACGTCGACGACAGCCCCTCGGTCCGGTCGCGCGACCTCGCGCCGCTCGGGCTGACCCCGGCGTCGTCGCGCCGCGTGGTCGACGCGCCGCGCCCCGCGATCCCCGAGACACGAACGACCGGCGCGGCCCTCCTCGCCGACGGCCTCGCGGTGAACGTACCCGCCGCCTCGACCGCCCTGCTGGTGCTCGCCCCCAGGCGCCGGGGATCCTACGAAGGCCCCGCGGGTTCCAGGTGCCGTGTGGGTCGTTGGGGGCTCGCCGTGGGAGGCAACTCTACGCTTCGCGCTCCGCGCCCACGGCGTGGACGCGCACGGAGAGCTCGTCTCCGACCGCGGCGCGCAGCGCGTCGACGGCGCCCGAGTCGTCACCCCGAACGTGACCGAGGCACAGCACGGCCTCGCCCCACCCCATCATGGCCATGGCGCGCAGCGGGGGCAACGCCGCGGGGCCCAGTCGCGACACGGCCATGAAGACGTGGTCGTGGTCGAACTCGTCCTGAGGCCGCTGCAGCGCGCTCACCAGGCCCTCGACCGCCCGGGAGTCGCCGCTCTCGCCGAGGGCCCACAGCGCTGCGTGACGGATGCGCACCTCGGGCCGTCGCGAGAGCGCGAGGACGGACCTCAACCGCGACCGCGCCCAGTCCCTCACGACCTCGCGGTCCACGGCCTCGACCGCGGGCCGAGGACCCTCGAAGGTGCGGAGCCGCGCGACGGCGCGGGCGCGGGTGCGGGCCGCGGTGGCGTCTTCAAGGGCGCACAGGAACGTCGGCGCCGTGAGGATCTTCGTGGAGGCCATGGTCATTCCCGCGGTGAGCACTACCCCCAGAGGGCGGGGCCTTCAACGGGAGCGCCCCCGGGCCCCCGGCCCGGGCGGCGCGGACGCTACGCGACCTCCGGGTGCATCATGCGCTGGTACAGCCGTCGGGCGAGGATCCACCAGGCGACGACGCCCGCGACGGCGAGCCCCACCCCAAACACGCGGTTGCTCCGCTCGGCGCCGACCTGGCCGCCGGGGGGAAAGAGCACCATCGCGACGCCGAGCGCAGACAGCGCCGCGGCGAGCACGAACGACCAGACGAACCCGTCGACGCTGAGGATCTGAAACTGCTCGCGGCAGTGCCCACATTGATGAGTGTAGAGCGTGCCAAAGTGCTGACGGTAGGTGCCCCGTCGCATCATGCGCACGCACGGAGCGGCCGCGCCGCACGCACAGCGTCGCCTCGGTGGCCCAGAGGGCTCCCAGGGGTCTCGCGGGTGCGAGGCGGGGCCGACCTCGGGCGGCGGCGCGGGACCGAGCCCATCGACGACGGGGTTCTCGATCCACGCCTGCTCCTTGCGGCGCGCGCTCACCAGAAAATAGATCCCCGGAAAGATCGCCGGGAGCAGCAGCCAGCCGAAGATCCGCTCGATCACGATCTCGGACCGTGGGAACAGCACCACGACGGCTCGACACGACTGACAACGGAGTTCGAGGACGCTGTCTCGACGGGCGATGATCCCGAGGACGCTCCGGTGCCACTGCCGATCCACGACCAGCGAGGCGTGATGGCAGCGATGGCAGCGGCGAATCGGCAAGCGGCGTTCGGGGCTCTGCTTCATGTTCGACGACCCTGTCCGCGGCGACCCGCCGATCGCAGGGTACACCCGCCGCGCGCGGTGCGTCTCAGCGCGCGTCGGCGCAGCAGCGGAACCCGATCTGATAGTAACGAAAGGTCGGGCCGTGCGCGCCGGTCGCGGGTCGGCAGCGGTTGCGCACGGGCTCGCTGCCGCCGTAGCCGCCCTTGAGGATGCTCTCGTAGCCGCCAGCTGGGACGCGGCCGGCGCGGCGGGTCCACTCGTCGACGCCGCCCGCGAGGTCGCGCACGCCGAAGGGCGAGGTGCACCCCGCGGCGTGCCCGTTGGTCTCGGAGCCGTAGAGCGACGCGAGCACGAAGCCGTACGCGAGGGGAGAGCGCGCCGCCGCGAGCAGCGTGCGCTCCGACGGTCGTCGGCCGCGCGAATTGCGGCTCCAGAGGATGCCGAAGTCCAGGTAGTCCTGCGGGATGCGGCGGGTGCTGGAGAGGAAGTTGGTGCCGTCGACGTTGCCCGCGACCGTGCACCCGCGCTCCTCCGAGCCGTCGAAGGAGCGGGGGCCGTGGCGGTTCTCCCAGTGCGGCGAGCTGGTGGGCCAGGCGTCGTCGCCCTCGCAGGCGAAGGTCCACTCGGCGTCGGTGCAGAGCCGCTTCTGCTGCGCGGCGCAGAGGGCCTCGGCCTCGACGAAGGTGACCGCCACCGAGGGCGCCGCGCCCTCGCGGTTGGGGAACTGAAAGCGGTCCATGCAGAAGTTCATGGGGACCGTGCGGGTCGAGGGCGCCGCGCGCAGGCGCCGGATCGCCGCCTCGTAGCTCGGGCGGTTGTAACGACGGCACCAGATGTCACCGATCCCAGGGACCTCGGTGCTCTCTCCCGGCAGGCAGTGTCGTCGCTGGAGGACCTCGACCGTCGAGCTGGCGAGGTAGCTCCCGCGCACGTGCTCCATCCCCTGCGGGCACGCGGCGCGGGCGTCGGCGTAGGTCGCCGGCGCGAGGTCGCGCGCGGGCTGAAAGGTCGCCCCGGGGGACCACACCTGCATCACGACGGTCGAAGCCCGTCGACCGCTCGAAGGGTCGGGGACGCGCTCGAGCGTGACCTCGGTGCGCGACCACACCGGAAAGCCCAGGTCGTAGGGGTTCGCGACGTTGCCCGGCGGGAGCGCCGTGGTGTCGCCGCGCGTCGAGGGGTTGTACGAGTCGCCGAAGACGAAGCGACGCTCCTGCGCCCGGAGGTAGCGGTAGCCCCCGCGGTTGGAGGCGTAGGCGTAGTGGACCAGGCTCGCGAAGGCCGCCGAGAGCGCGAGGAGCGCGAGACGCCGTGGATGCACGCTGCGCGACATGACCCGCGATCAGTACTCCACGGCGCGTGCAGGCGGAAGACTCGCGCGCCGCGACGCGCGCGGCGCCTTCAGGGAAGGTCCATGGGCAGCTCGGTCATCGCCATGGGGCGGCCGCTGTGGGCGCCCACGACCGAGAGCCAGCGGAGCAGCGTGGCGGCTTCGCGAAGCGGGAGCACCGATCCCAGGGCTGAGGGCCCCGACGCCGTGGTGAGCAGCCCCGTGACCAGACGGAGCAGCCCGCCGGGCTCTTCGGGGAGGTTCACGATCTCGGCGTCGTCGCGCAGTCCGGCGAGCTCGCGGGCGCGGTCCAGGGCGTCGAGAAAGCCGCCGACGCGGTCGACGAGCCCGTGCTCCAGGGCGCGCTCGCCGGTGAAGACCCGGCCCTCGCCCACGGCGTCGACGCTGGCGACGTCGCGGTGGCGCCCCGCCGCGACCCTGCGGAGAAAGAGGTTGTAGAACTCGCCGATCTTCTGCCCGAGGAGCCGCCGCTCGGCGGGGTCGTAGGGGCGAAACACGCTGTCCATGTCGGCGTGGTCGCCGCGGCGCGAGAGCTCGACGCCGACGTGCAGCCGCGCGAGGAGGTTCGCGACGTCGGCCTTGCCGTAGAAGATCCCGATGGAGCCCGTGAGGGTGAAGGCGTTGGTGAAGATCTCCCGCGCGCCCGCGGCGACGTAGTAGCCCCCCGACGCGGCGACGCGCCCAAAGCTCGCCACCACGGGCTTGCGGCGGCTCGCGAGGGTCACCGCGCGCCAGATGAGGTCGCTCGCGAGGGCGCTACCCCCAGGCGAGTCGACGCGCAGCACGATGGCGCCCACGCGCGGGTTCGCCGCGGCGGCCTCGATCGACTGCACCACGTCCCGGTCTCCCGACATGCGATTGCCCAACAGCGGGATCACCCGCGACTCGCCGTCGACGATGTCGCCGTCGATCCAGATCACGGCGACGGCGGGGCCCGGCGCCCAGCGGCGCGACCCCTCGGCCACGTAGTCGTCGAGCTCGACGGCGCGCGCGCGGGTGGCGCGGGACATGGCACGCTCGGCGACGTCGAGGGTCACCACGGCGTCGACCACCTGGGCGCTCAGGGCCTCGCGGGCGGTGTACGGGCCGCCCGTGATCGCCTGCGACGCGTGACCCGCGAGGGCGCTCCGCTGCGCCGCCGCGCCCCGCAGGAGCGTCGCGAACCACCCGTCGAGGAGGGACTCCTCCTGCGCGCGCGCGGTGGGCGTGGAGGATCCGCGGGTGAGCTGCTCGGCGGCGCTCTTCCAGTCGGCGATGCGCACGAAATCGGTGCGAACGCCGAGGTCCCAGAGCGCGGGGCCGAGGAAGTACCGCGCGCTGCGAAGTCCCTGCATGCGAACGCCCCCGGCGGGGTCGACGGTGATTCGATCGACGCCGGCGCAGGCGAACCACGTCGCGGTGTTCGCCTCGGTGAGGTGGCATCCCACGCGCACGCCGCCCCGGCGGAGCCGCTGAAACGCGTCGCGGAGCTCCTCGCCGCTGGCGAGGCCAGGCACGTCGGCGCGGGGCGCGAAGAGCACGCCGCGCACCGAGGGATCGCGTCGCAGGCGCTCGAGGCGCAGGAGCAGCCGCGCGAAGCCGCGAGGCCCCGGCTCGTCGGTGAGGGGCACCGTCACGGTCACCGTGGGCGAGGGGAGGCTCACGGCGCTGCGCTCGCCGCTCAGGCCCGCAGAGACCGCGAGGCCCGCGCGGTCGCCGGCGCCGAGGTACCCGCCGACGCCCACGTCCGCCGCGCCCCAGCGCACGTCGAGGCCGACGCCCGCGCGCCAGAGCTCCGCGCCGAATTCGTAGACGCCCTCGGCGCGCAAGAAGCCCACGTGGGGAATGGCCACCCGCGCCGCGCCCCGCGCGACGAGCTGGCCCCGCAGGTCGAGGGAGGCGTCGGCGCCGAAGGTGAGCGCGTCGCTCCCCGTGGGGCGCACGGCGGCGCCGCCCACGAAGGCCGTGTCGATGCCGCCCTCGACGCTGCGCGGGCCCCACACGTTGCGCGCCGTCAGACCGAGGGCGAAGTGCGCGCTGGGGCGCCAGAGGGCGCCGACGTCCATCGCGGCGTCGGTGGAGAGGTCGCCGCGGGTGTCGGGCGCGGTGACCACCGTGCGAAACTGAAGGCCCACGGTGAGCCGCGAGGTGAAGGCGTAGGCGAGCCCGAGGTCGAACGACCCCCAGTGCGGGCCCGTGCGGGGCGATGGGAGCTCTGGCCGGTGCCACTGCGCGCCCACGGCGACGCCGAAGCCGAAGGGCAGCGGCGAGGCGAACGACACGGCGGTCGCGCCGAGGGAGCCCGCGGCGCCCTCGAGGGGGTGCACGCTCGTCGCGCGGAGCGACCAGGTCCTGCCGACGCCGACGCCGCCGGGGTTCACGCGCAGGGCGTCGGCGCCGGCCACCGAGGCCACCGAGGCACCGGGGAGCGAGACCTCGCCTGGCAGCCCCTGCGCCTGGGCGGCGGCGGGGAGCGTGAGCGTGAGGACGACTGCGAACCGCGCGAGACGCTCCATCGCCGCGAAGGTAGCGCAACCCGCGCGGGGCGGCGCAGGGTCAACCCTGGAGAGGCGCGTCGGCGCTCAGGGCGGCTTCTACGCGCGCGCGCGCTTCGGGCAGCAACCCCCCGCGCCAGCCCCCCCGGAGGTTCGCGACGGGGAACAGCGCCAGACGCTCGGAGGCATCGACGGCGTTGGTGAGCTCGAGCACGCCGAGGCGGCGGCTGCGGGCGTAGTGGAGGCACTCGAGCAGCGTCGCGAGCGCGCCCACGGCGTCGTAGCCCGCGCGGTCGAGGCGCTCGGCGAGGTGACCCGGCCGTCGCTCGATCTCGCGCAGCAGGATCACCACGCCCGTCGCGGGCACGAAGGCCCCCGCGCTCCCCGCGCCCGCGAAGCCGTCGGGGATCTCGCTCACCGCCGCGCCGAGCTCGGGCACCCGCGCCGCGAGCACCGCCATGGGGCGGGTGTATGTGCGCAGGGGGCACTCCCCCGGGCCGCGCCAGTACGAGAGCCCGAGGTCGCCGAGGAAGTACACGGGGTGCGAGAAGCCCGCGAGGACGCCCGTCGCGAAGCTCACCACCGAGGCCCAGGGGCCCCCGTCGCCCTCGCGCAGGGCGGCCCACGCGTCGCGCATGCGCGGGAGCCACCGCGCCGCGAAGTCTCGCGCCTCGGGGGAGTCGAAGGCCCTGGGGAACAGCGCGTCGCCCCGCACCGCCGAGGGGAACACCGTCGCCACCGCCTCGTCCTCGTCGAAGGGGTGGAGGGTGACGGCGAAGGGGGTCACTCCACGGGGGTGCCGCCGGAGGGCGGCATGGTCGACAGGTGGCGGGTGATCTTCTCCGCGGCGCTCTTGGCCCGGCCCGCGATCATCGCCTCGAGGAGCCGCCGCGCCGCGGGGGCCCGGTCGAGCACCTCGTCGATGTCGGCCTTGTCGAAGCGCACCAGGGTCACGTCGGTGAGCGCGCGCACCGTCGCGGTGCGGGCGCGGCCGGTGAGCATCGCCACCTCGCCGAAGAAGCCCCCGCGCTGGAGCGTGCCCAGCGACACCGGGCTGCCGCTGACGCTGGTGGTGACCTCGACCACGCCGTGATCGATCAGGTAGAAGTCGTCGCCGAGCTCGCCCTCCGCGAGAATCTCCCGACCCGCGGTGCACACCATCACGACCCCTCGCTCGACCAGCTCACGCCGGGCGGCCTCGTCGAGGGAGCGAAAGAGGAACGACCCCTCGATGGTGGCCTCGACTCCGTTCCAGAGGTTCTCGAGCACCTCGGCGCTCAGGCGCGGGCTCTCTTCGGCGCCCGAGGCGGTGGTCGACCCCTTCGAGGATCTGGTTTCCATCGTGGGCTACGCTAGCGCGCCACGGTCGCGAGACGCCAGTTTCTCTCGCGCACGCGAGAGCTCCTGCGGGAGGCGGGGGCGCCGGGGGAGCGCCGGGCTGCCGGGGGTGCAAACGCGAGGTAGGTGATGGTAGGATGCCGCGCCTCCGCCGAGACCCACCCCATGGCGCACCACTCCTCGCTACCGCCACCTCACGCGATCGTGCCGGGCACACGCCTCGGTCGTTATGAGATCATCGCCGAGCTCGGCACCGGCGGGATGGCGACGGTGTACCTCGGCCGCGCGCTCTCGGTGGCGGGCTTTCAGCGCCTCGTCGCGATCAAGTACCTGCACCCTCACCTGCTGAAGGACGAGACCTTCGTGCAGATGTTCCTGGATGAGGGGCGGCTCGCGGCGCGGATTCACCACCCGAACGTGGTGGGCACCCTCGACCTGGTGCATGAGTCGGAGGGGCTCTACATCGTGTCGGAGTACATCGAGGGCGACCAGCTGCTCTCGCTGTTTCGCGCGGCGAGGGACCAGAACGGGCGCATCCCGGTGGGCATCACCGTGCGGATCATGCTCGACATCCTGGCCGGGCTCCACGCGGCGCACGACCTCGTCGACGACCTGGGCACCCCGCTCAAGCCCGTGCACCGCGATGTCTCTCCGCAGAACATCCTCGTCGGCGCCGACGGCATCTCTCGCATCACCGACTTCGGCATCGCCAAGGCCGAGGAGCGCATCTCGAACACCCGCGACGGGATCGTGAAGGGGAAGCTCTCGTACATGGCGCCCGAGCAGCCCAACGACCTCCCCATCGACCGGCGCACGGACGTGTTCTCCGCCGCGACGGTGCTGTGGGAGTGCCTGACCGGGCGTCGGCTCTTCCCTGGCAAGACCGACGGCGAGGTGCTGCAGAACCTGCTCAACCGCCCGATCCTGCACCTGCGCGAGGTCGACGGGGAGTTCTCGACGGCCCTCGATGATGTCCTGGCCAAGGCCCTGTCGCGCAACATCGAAGACCGCTTCGACACCGCCGCCGACTTCGCCGACGCCCTCGAGGTGGCCGCGATCCCGCTGGGCATCGCGACGCCCCGGGAGGTCGCGCGGCACGTCAAGGAGATCGCCTCGGAGAAGCTCACCGAGGTGAAGCAGCGCCGTCGCGCGATGACCACCCGCGACCTGCCGGTGTTTCGCGCGAGCGTGGTCCCCGCGGGGGAGAGCGAGGTCGCCGCCGCGCCCACGCCCTCGGGCGTGCACAGCATCGGCGCCTCCGCCGCGAGCGCGCAGGCGTCCGTCGCGACCTCGGTCGACGAGGCGCCCACGCGGGTGCAGAGCCCGAGCCTCGTCCCCGAGCCTGAGGCGCTGCGCTCGCCGCTGCCTCCGCTGCCCCGCGCGGCCCCAGCGCTCCCGCCGCCGTCGTCGCGCAAGGCGTCACGCCCCGACGCGGCCCCGCCGCCGCTCCCGGCGCGCACGTCGCACCCGGAGCTGCCCCGGGCCGAGGCCGCGGCGCCCGAGCCGGCGCCCGCCGAGCCCTCGACGATCGCGTCCACGCCCGTTCGGGAGGCCACGCCCCCCGATCCCGAGAGCTTCGACTCCGAGGCGCCGACGCTCGCCGCGATCAGCTTTCCGCAGGCTCCGTCGCAGCCGTCGATGGTCCCCGCCCCGCTGGCCTTCGCGCCGTCGCCGCGCGATGGGGGTTCCGCCCTGCAACCGACGGCGCCGTCGCGTCGGTCGAACGCCTCCCTCATCGCGGTGGTGGTCGTGGGCATCGGCGTCGCGCTGGGCCTCGCGATCTACCGCTTCACCACCGCCGACTCGACGCCCCCTCCCGCGTCGCGGGCCGAGCTCCAGCCGACGCACTCGCAGGCGCCCGAGCCCCCTTCGCAGCCGACGAACGTCGTGCCACCGCCGATGGCCGAGCCCCAGGTCGCCCCGCCGCCTCCGGTCGCGCGCCCCGCGCCTCCGGTCGCGCGTCCCGCGCCTCCGGTCGCGCGTCCCGTGGCGCCGGTCGCGCGTCCCGTGGCGCCGGTCGCGCGTCCCGTGCCTCCGGTCGCGCGCCCCGTGGCGCCAGTCGCGCGCCCCGTGGCGCCGGTCGCGCGTCCCGTGGCGCCGGTCGCGCGTCCTGTGGCGCCCGCGACAAGTCCTGTCGTTCCGGTCGCGCGCCCCGTGGCGCCGGTTCTGCCTCCACCTTCGCCGCCCTCGCGGGAGAGCGACCTGCCGACCTCGATCTGATGACCCAACCCCGATCACACCGTCTCGTCTGGAGCGTCGTCGCGTCGCTGTCGCTGGGAGCGACCTCCGCGCGCGCTCAGACTCCGCCCGTCGAGGCGAGCCAGGCCTCGGCCGCGCAGGCGCGCTTCGACGCCGGCCGCGCGCGCTTCGAGGCGCAGGACTGGGAGGGCGCGCAGCGTGAGTTTCGCGCCTCGCTCGAGCTCTACCGCAGCCCGAACACGCAGCTGTACCTCGGGCTCTGCGCGCTGCGCATGGGCCGCGTCGTCGACGCCTTCAACACGCTCACCGCCGCCGCCGAGTCGGCCGGGGCGCTCGCGCAGGGCGACTCCCGCTACGCCTCGACGAGGGAGCGCGCGCTGCGCGAGCTGGAGACCCTCGACGGGCGCGTCGCCCGCCTGGCCCTGCGCGTCCCCGAGTCGCCGCCCGCGTTGACCGTGCGCGTCGCCGGCGCGCTCGTGCCGCCGTCGGCGCTCGGGTCTCCGCAGGCCTTCTTGCCGGGCGAGGTCGAGGTCGTCGCCGAGGCGCCGGGCTTTCAGACCTTTCGACGGAGCCTTCGCCTCGCGCCCGGCGGACTGGCTTCGGTCGACGTGACGCTGCAGCGACTCGCGCCGCCCGCGAGCCCGGTGGTCGCGCCCGTCGTCCCGCCGGCCTCGGCGACGCGGGGCGGAGGCGTGCGCACCGCGGGCTTCGTGGTGGGGGCGCTGAGCCTCGCGGGCTTCGGCATGTTCGTCGGCTTCGGGCTGCAGGCGCAGTCGCGCTACGACGAGCTGATCGCGGCGTGCCGGGGGCAGCGGTGCCCCGCGCGCAACGTGCCCGCGATCGATGAGGGCCAGCAGTGGCAGACCCTCGCGAACGTCGGCCTCGGAGCGGGGGTGGGGCTGCTCGTGGTCGGCACGATCATGGTCGCCGTGGGCGGGCCCCGCGCCGCGACCGAGACGCAGCGCGCCTCGGTGCGTCTCTGGACGGATCCCTCGCGAGGGATGCTGGGGGTCGCCGGTGCGTTCTGACGCGAAGCCTCTCGGTCGACACGCCGCTCCGGGCGTCGCCCTCGCGCTCGCGCTGGTCGCGGGTTGCTCCTACGATTGGGACGGCCTCCGGCCCGGCGCGACCTTCGTCCCCGACGCGTCTCGCGAAGACGTCCTGACGCCGACCGACGTCGTGGGGGCCGACGTCGTCGACGCGGGCGCGTCGGTCGACGGGGCCTCGCCCGTCGACGCGGTCCCGCCGACCGACGTCACCGCGCCGACCGACGTCACCGCGCCGACCGACGTCACCGCGCCGAGGGACGTCGTCGCGATGGACGTGGTCGACGTCCCGGTCGCCCGCGACGTGGTCGACGTGCCGGCCCCGATGGACGTGCAGGTCGCCCGCGACGTGGTCGACGTGCCGGTGATCGTCGACCGACCCGACGTGGTCGACGTGCCGGTGATCGTCGACCGACCCGACGTGGTGATCCCGCCCGCCGACACGGGCCCCACCTGCACCGGGTTGAGCTGCCCGTGTCAACCCGGCAACCCTACGGGGTACTGCCAGGTCGGGCGCCGCTGCGTGTCGGGCGCGTGCGCGACCCTCGCCGCCGAGGGGGCGCTGGTCATCACCGAAATCATGAACGACACCGACAACCCGGTGTCTGAGCCCGACGGCGAGTGGATCGAGGTCTACAACCCCGCGCCTTACGCCGTCGACCTTCGCGGGATGCGCGTGCGCGACCTCGCGGCGATGTCGGCGATCACCTCGACGGGGCCCGCGCTGTTGGTGCTCCCGCTGGGCTACGCGGTCATCGCGCGCTCGGCGAACCTGGGCATCTCGGGCGGTCCCGCGGTCGCGCTCGCGACCTACGACATGATCACCCTGAACAACTCCGGCACCGAGACGGTGACCCTGAGCACCGCGGACGACGTCGTCCTCGACTCGGTGAGCTACGGCTCGGGTTGGCCCAACACCCCCGGGCGGTCCAAGGCGCTCCGGCCGGGCATCCTCGACTCGACGATGAACAACATCGGCACGAACTGGTGCGCCTCGGGGACGAACTACACCACGTCGAACTTCGGCTCCCCCGGCGCTCCGAACAGCTGCATGTGATGGTCGCTCAGGGCACATCCGCGGGGCGCCGTTGAGGGCGCCGTCCATCGTGCGCCCCAAGGGCGACTCCGCGCGGCTCCCGCTGACCCTCGGCGGCGCGCTGACCTTCGGGCTCGCCGGGTATTTCCTCGTGGTCGCGCGGTGCTCGCCGGGCCCCGCGGAGCTCACGGGCGAGGAGCCCGCGCCGGCGCTCGCGGTCGACGCGGGCGAGGCACCCGATGTCGCGCCGGTCGACGCGCCGCCCGCGACGCCCCCTCCGCCCGCGACGCCCTCGGTGCCGGTGAGCGTGCGGGGCGGCGCGTTCATGGGCTGCAGCGACGGCGAAGAGATCAACCTCGCGCCCTCCGACTGCGACGCCCCCGCGGCGATCGAGGCTTCGCTGCGGGCGCGGCTCGGGGTGATCCTCGGGCAGTGCCCCTCGGCGGTCGTCGCGGCGAGAAACCCCCAGCAGGCGCTCTCGATCGGACTCCGCGTCGACCGGGTGCGTCACCGCGTGGCGGTGCTGCTCGGCCGGAGCTCCACCGTCGCCGAGAAGGTCACCTTCGTGCCCTGCGTGCGCGACGCGCTGGGCCCGATGAACGACCTCTGGTCCGTCGCCGCCGAGCACCCGCGCTACCTCTGGTACTTCACCGCGCGATTCGGGCCGCTGCCCGAGGGCTTTCGCGCGACGCCCGCGCCTGAGCCCGCGCCCGCGCCCGCTCCCGCGCCCGTTCCCGCGCCCGCTCCCGCTCCCGCGCCCGCGCCCGCGCCGCCCTCGGGGCTCCCGACGGCCGCCGACATGCTCCGTATGCGGCTGATCTCCCGCGCGACCACCGTGTGGAACGTCACCATCGTGCGCGACGCGCCGCGCACCGGCGAGATCGTCGCGCGCATCCCCCGCGGCACCGCGGTCGAGATCGTCGACCGCCGCGGGAGCTGGTACGCGATCCGCTGGGACGGAGGACACGCCGGGTGGGCCTTTCGCGAGCCCCTCGGGCAGTGACTCAGAGCCCCGCGCGGATCTGATCCCAGCGCATCGCCACGCGGACCACGGAGCTCACGAAGAGCAGCGCGGCGAAGGCCGTCGCGCGGCGGTCCTCGGCGTGGACCTCGCGCGCCTCGCGGTGACCGAGGACCATCGCGAAGCCGATCAGGGGCAGCGCGGGCACCGGCGTTCCCGCTCCCATCGCCGCGCCCCCCGCCGCGAGCACGCCGAGGCCGAGCAGCGCCAGGGTGCGCCCTCGAGGGAGCGAAAACCTCTGCGCGGCAGAGAGATAGAGCGCGACGAAGATCACGTCGCCCACCCCGATGGCCGGCTGCGGCTCGGGGCTCGAGGGCACCGCGACGCTCACCGTGAGCAGCCGGACGAGGGCGGGGTTGCGCACGATGGCGTGGGTGGGGCCGTGGGGAGACGTAACGCTCCACAGGTCGACGCCGGCGGAGAGCAGCGCCACGGGCAGGATGTGCCCCGCGCGCTGCATCTGCGTCCCCACCGCGGCGCCCACCGCGCCTCCGGCGAGGATGAGCCCGTAGGAGCCCGCGAGGTGCGAGGGGATCGCCGGGAGCTTCAGCGAGAGCAGCGCGAGCGCGACGCCGCCCAGCAGGGCCGCGATCGCCTGAGGGCGGCGGGCGAGCCAGGGGAGAGGCGCGAAGCGCATCCCCGCGAGGATGGCGAAGGAGCCCACGGAGAAGGCCACCGCGGCGCCCAGCGCCTCGGGGGCGAGATCGCGCGGGCCACGAGGACCCACAGCGAGAGCGGCGCCACCACCGCGAGGAGCATCGCGCCGAGCGCGCGCCAGGGGGTCGTTCAGCGGCTGACACCCCAGGGAGCGTAGAACGGATCGCGCCGCGGGTGCAGACGCGTCGCCCCGCGCGCCCCACTCTGCTATGACCCGGCGCTCGGATCACCCCCATGGGCATCGCACCCGCCGCCGTCGAACTCATGCTCCTCGAGGGCGCCCGGTCGAATTTTCAGGGCAGCGTGCTGCAGCTCGGGAGGCAGTCGGTCGAGCTCGACGGCGCGGGGCTCCGCGCCCTCGCGAGGCGCCACGGGTCGCCCCTGCGCGCCTCCCCCGAGGGCCCCCTCGACGACCGCGCGCTGTTCACGGCGCTGGGCTTCGAGGCCGTGAGCGCCCTCGACGTCTCGGACTTCGAGGGTGCAGACGTGATCCATGATCTCAACGCGCCCCTGCCGCGCGAGCAGCGCGGTCGCTACGACCTGGTGTTCAACGGCGGCAGCCTCGAGCACGTGTTTCACCTGCCCAACGCCCTCGCGTCGGTCTTCGACGCGCTGCGCGTGGGCGGCCGCGCGGTGCACATCGCGCCGACTTCGAACCTCATCGACCACGGGTTCTACAGCTTCTCCCCGACGCTGCTCTTCGACTACCACGCCGCGAACCGGTGGCGCGTGCACGCGCCGTACATCTTTCAGGCGAGGAGCTTCAGCGACCCGTGGACGGTGTACCGCTACAAGCCCGGCGCCTTCGCCGCGCTGGCAGACCGCTTTCACGACGTGCGGGTCAGCGGCGTGACGATGGCGGGGCTCTTCTTCGTCGTCGAGAAGACCGACGAGACGACCCGCGACGCGATCCCGCAGCAGGGGCAGTACGAGCGCGCCTGGGCCGCCGCCGCGCAGGGGGCGACGCCCCCCGAGCCCGTCGGGCTCGCGCGCGCGGTGCGTGACCTCAAGCGACGGCTCGACCGCGCGGTGCCGTTCTTCAATCCCAGGGTGATGCCCGAGCGGGTGGGGCGCTTCGGCGCTCTATGAGCGATCCCTCCGAGGGCGCCGCGCAGGAGGCGAAGGGCGTCGCGACGAACGCCCTCACGCTCCTCGCGCAGGCCGCGATGCCGGCGTTTCACGTGCAGCTCGCGCGCTACCTCGGGGTCGCGGGCTACGGGACCTACGTCTGGTCCAACATGGTCGTGGATTTTCTGTCGCTGGTCTCGCTCTGCGGCATGGACCTCTACGTCACCCGCGAGGTCGGCGCCGCCCACGCCCGTGGCGACGCCGAGGCCTCGGCGCGCGTCGTGGGCGCCGCGCTGCGGGTGGTGACCCTCAGCGGCCTCGCGATGAGCGCCGCGGTCTTCGTCGCCGCCCCGTGGATCAGCGCCCGCGACGGCCAGGCCGACGCCCTCGCGCCGCTGCGCATCCTCTCGCTGGTGCCGGTGTTCTTTCACGCCGCGACGCTGCTCCTCGTCGCCACGCAGGCGCGCATGGAGATGCGCTACGACTTCCTCACCCGCGGGCTCTTTCAGCCCCTCGCGCTCCTCGCGCTCACCTCCGTCGCCCTGCGCGTGTGGGGGACCGTGGGCGCCGCCGCGGGCGCGGTGGTCCTCGGCATGGCGCTCACCGCGGGCGTCGCGCTGTGGGGCTACTCGCGGGAGCTCCCCCTGCGCGCGACGCTGCGCGAGGCGGTCCTCGCGCGCACCGACTGGGGCGCCATTCGCAGCGCGCTCCCGTACGTCGCCACCAACTTCGTGTGGGCGGCCAGCGGGCGCATCGACGGCTTCGCGCTCAAGCACTACGCGGGCAGCGCCGAGATGGGCGCCTACGCCGCCTGCGCCCTCTACGTCGTGAGCATCTCGCAGACCCGCGGGGCCTTCGTGCCGGTGATCACCGCGCGGCTGCCGGGGCTGCTCCGCGCGAACGACACCGCGGGCGTGCAGGCCGTCGTCGCGCGGCAGAACCGCTGGTGCGCGATCACCGTGCTCCCGCTCGCGGTGCTCTTCGGCGGCCTCGGCGACCCGCTGCTGCGGGTGTTCGGACGCTCGTTCTCCGCGGGCGCCACGGCGATGGCCGTGCTCACCGTGGGGCACTTCGTGTCGGCGGTCTCCCTGGCCGCCTACGTGATCCCCATGGGGAGGCGCCCCTGGCTGAGCACGCTCTGCGCGGGGCTCTCGGTGGGGGTGCAGGCGCTGATCCTCCCGGTGCTCGTGCGGCGCTACGGGCTCACGGGCGCCGCGGTAGCCTCGGCGACGGGGCTGGTCATCGCGCAGCTCGGGCAGGGGCTCCTCGCGTGGTCGGTGTTTCGCGTGCACGGGCTCTCGAAGGGCTTCGCGAAGGCGGTGCTCGCCGCCCTCGCCGCGCTGATCGTCGCGCGGGTCGCGTACGCAGCCTTCGACCTGCACCTCGTCGCGCGCTTTCTGCTCGCCGCGACGCTCGCGGCGCTCACGTACGTCGGCGGGCTCGTCGCGCTCGGGTTCGACCCTGAAGACCGCGCGCTGCTGCCGGCGCGGCTGCGGGGGGTGAGGCCGTGAGACCGAAGCGGGTGATGCTGTTCATCTGGTCGCTCGAGCGCGCGGGCGCCGAGCGACAGGTCGTCGAGCTCGCGCGGGGGATGGACCGCGCGCGCTACGAGCCCTGCGTGGTGACCGCGGTGTCGCGCGACGACTACGGCGTCGACGCGTCGATCCCGCGGCGGACGCTGGGCGCCGAGGGGGGCTTCGACCTGCGTTGCTTTCTGCGGCTCGTCGCCGCGATGCGAGAGCTCAAGCCCGACCTCGTGCACTCGTGGATGGGATCGATGAATTGGTACGCCCGCCTCGCCGCGCGCCTCGCGGGCTCCCCCGCGGTGGTGGGCTCGGTGCGCGCGAAGCTCCTCGAAGACGAGGACATGCTCCGCGAGCGCGTCTCTCGCGCGCTGGTGCGTCGGGTGATCGTGAACAGCGTGGGCATTCGCGACGAGCTCATCGCCCGCGCGAAGCTCTCGCCCGAGAAGATCGACCTCGTCGAGAACGGCCTCGACCTCGCGCGCTTCTCGCCGCTCGACCCCGCGGTCCGCGAGGCGCGACGGGCGGAGCTCGGCTGGGAGGGGCGCACCGTGCTGCTCAGCGTCGGCCGCATCGGGGCCTTCAAGAACCAGCGCGCGCTCGTCGAGGCGCTCGCCCTGCTGCGCGCCCGCAACGAGCTGCCCGAGAGAATGCTCGTCGAGCTCGTGGGCCGCGTCGAGGAGCCCGCGTACGACCGCGCCCTGCGCGCCCTCGCGGCGAGCGCGCTGCCCGAGGGGACCGTGACCTGGCGCGGGCTCGCCGACGCGCCCGAGGCGCTCATCGCCGCGGCCGACGCGACGGTGCTCACGTCCGCGCCGCCCTCCGAGGGGATGCCCAACGTGGTCATCGAGTCCCTCGCGTGCGGGACCCCTTCGCTGGTCTCTCCCGCGGGGAACTACGACGCCCTGGTGCGCGACGGCGTCGAGGGCTTCGCGCTGCGCTCGCACGCGCCGGAGCACGTCGCCGAGGGGATCAACCGGATCCTCGCCCTCGACGGGCCCGCCCGCGCCGCCATGGGCGCCCGCGCACGAGAGAGCGCCGAGTCACGCTTCAGTCGTCAGCGCATGATCGACGCGACGATGGCGGTCTACGACCGCGCGCTCTCGCCCACCCGCGCCACGACGCAGACGTAGGGCGAGAGCCCCCGGCGCGGCGTGAGCTCCCCCGCGAGGGACTCGTAGCGCCACACGGCCCGCGACGCGTCGACCAGCACGCGCATCGCGGCGCGCGCGAGGAGCGCGCGGGGAGAGGGCCGCAGCCGCGACACGTTGAGCACCCCGAAGTTCACCGTGAGGAGGTACTCCGCCGAGGTGACCGTGAGCCCCGCGGCGGCGTGGGCCTCGCGCAGCGACTCGCGGTCGTGGGGCACGTGCACGTCGTACACGCTGCGGTCGAGCACCTTCTGCACCGCGCCGATGGCGCCCGCGAGGTTGGGGATCACCGTCACCACGCGGCCCCCTGGGCGCGCGAGGCGGGCGAGGGCGCGGAGGCATCCCGGCGCGTCGGTGAAGTGCTCGACGAGGCCCAGCGAGAACACCACGTCGAAGCGACCCAGGAGGTCGTCTGGGGGCGAGAAGAGGTCCCCCTGGCGCACGTCGCCCTCGACGCCCTCGCGCGCCAGCAGCGCGCGCGACTGGTCGACGCCGTCGGGGGAGTAGTCGACGCCCGCGAGGGAGAAGCCGAAGCGTCGTCCAAAGTATGGGAGCAGCACCGAAGCGCCGCACCCCACCTCGACGAGGGCGCCCTCGCGCGGGGCGACGCCCGCGAAGGCGCGCTGAAAGAACCGATCGAATCCCCGGTCGACGCAGGCGGTGAGGTGGGTCGCCTCGGGGTCGAAGCGCGGGGGCAGGGGACGGTCGCGCCACGCGCCGTCCCAGTAGGCCTGCCCGGCCTTGTCGTCGCGCTCAGCCATCGGCGGGGCGTTGGAACAGGTACTCCGTGGTGGCCTCGCCGTCCTTCATCCGCAGGAGGGTGAGGCCCAGCTGCTTCTCGCCGAAGCGGGTGACGTCGGCGATGGACGAGAACTCCATGGGCCAGCCCCCGAGCCAGTCCTTGACGTCGGTGTAGAACGACATGCCCCGGCTCTCGCGCTCGTTCACCAGGCGCCGCGCGACCTTGAGCACCCCGAAGGGGCTGAGGCCCACCTCGAAGCGCGCGATGTACCACGCCTCCATCGCCCGCTGACCGAGCCAGCCCGCGCGGTTGTACCGCCGCTTCACGTCGAGCCAGAACGACGGGTCCGGGCGCTTGAAGGCGTCGGACGTATAGAGGGAGATATAGAAGAGCCCTCCCGGCGGCACCCGCGAGGCGGCGTTGCGGATCGCGGTCCACTGGTCGCCGGTGTGGTGCAGCACGCCCCAGGAGTAGACGATGTCGGCCGTGGGCAGGGTGTCGACGAAGGACCGGTCGAGGATCGAGCCCTGGCTGACCTCCCAGCTCGCGGGGCGTCCGACGCCGTCCCAGAGCCGCCGCGTGGTGGCGACGGAGTCGTGGTCGTAGTCGAAGCTCACGACCCTCGCGGCGCCGGCGCGGTGCGCGGCCAGGGAGTGCAGGCCGCTCCCCGAGCCGATGTCGAGGAAGGTCTTGTCGGCGAGGGAGTCGAGGCCGAGAAAGCCCAGCATGTGACGGCGCGAGCGCTCGACGCGCTCCTCGCTGAAGTGCCGGGAGACGTAGTCGCTCCAGTTCTGTCCGAAGGCGTAGCGTTCCGCGCTCATCGCGGCGGGAGTTAGCGGCGAAGGGGGGGCTTCGGTCAAGCGGGCGATCAGCCCGGACCGCAGAGTCCGTTCACGCAGTACTGCGAGCAGCAGTCCGCGGGGGTGGTGCAGCGGCCGCTGGTGGGGCGGCAGGCGCAGCGACCGGCCACGCAGGGGCTCCCCCCGCAGCAGTCGCTGTTCGCGGTGCAGGCGGCGCCGGGGTCGCGGCACTCGCCGCAGGTCCCGTCGATGCACGAGTTGGGCGGGCAGCAGGTGTTCTCGGTCTCGCTGGGCACGCACGCGCCGCCGCGGGGCACGCACATGGGCCGGGGCGCGCAGCGGCCGGAGATGCACGCGTTGGGCGCGCAGCAGTCGGCGTCTTGCACGCACATCTCGCCCGTGGGCTGGCAGGGCAGGCTGCAGCGACCCTCGCGGCAGGCGGTGGGCGCGCAGCAGTCGAGGTCCGACACGCAGGTGGCGCCCGAGCGCGGGCAGGGCTGCCAGATGCGGTAGCTGGCCACGACCTCGTCGCCGGTGCGCGGGCGGTACCGATCGCCGTAGAACACGATCGCGCGGAACACGCTGTCGTAGTCGAAGCCCTCGCTCCGCGAGCGCGGCACGTCGACGCCGCGCACGCGGATCTTGATCGTGCTGGTGATCGGCGTGCGGTCGAGGATGTACTGGCTCGTCGCGCCCGCGATGGCCTCGACGATGCGGGTCATCGCCGCGTCGATCTCGGGGTCGCTCGCGGTCTGGATCGGGATCACCGCGCCGCCGTTGCCCTCGATCACGCACCGCGGCAGGTCGGCCACCGCCGCGGAGCTGCACGGCGTCGCGCTGCGCGGCACGAGCCCGAAGGTCAGGATCATGTGGCGGCGGAAGTAGTTGACGATGTTCTGCAGCGTCGTCGCGTTGTACGCCGAGCCCCAGGCCATGGAGGTGTCGGGGGCCTGGCTGCGCGAGAAGTATCGGCTGAAGTCGTTGGAGCCCGGCTCGTCGGTGACGTGGAAGGTGACGACCCTCGCGCCCGCGCGAAAGCGTCGGTCGGGGTTGGTCTCGCCGCGCATCCCGCGGGTGCGAAATTCGTTGTGCGCGATGACCGCGGCGGCCGTGGGCTCTTCGGTCCCGCCTGAGAAGGCGTAGGGGCGCAGCGAGTCGCCCGGCGCGGTGCGGCAGGCCGAGGTGGTGACCTCCTGGCAGAGCCGCGCGGCGCCCGTGGGGTCGGTGCCCGAGATCCAGCGAAAGCCCGGCGAGTCGAGGTTGAGCGTGGTGCTGCCCGCGGTGAGCACGCCGACGCGAAAGTCGACGCCCGCGGAGCGCATGCGGGTGAAGAAGCGCGTGGCGGTGTTGCCCAGGCGCTCCTGGTCGTCGGTCATCGAGCCCGAGGTGTCGACGGTCCAGATGAAGTCGGCGGCGGGCGGCGCGGCGGCGCGAAAGACCTGGCAGTTGGCGCCGAGGCCCTGATCGACCAGCGCGAAGCCGGTCATGTTCACGAGGTCGATGGCGCGAATGGCCGTGAGCGTCGCGGTGTTCTCGTAGAGCGTGCGGGGCGCCACGGTGACCACGACGTCTTCGGTCCCGCCGGCCGCGCCGCTCGAGCGAAACACCGTCGCGATGTCGACGAGAAACTCCGTCGACGTGCCCACCGCCGCGCCCGCCGTGGGCATCGTGCCGAGCAGCGCGCGGGCCGCGAGGTCGCGCAGCGCGCTGGCGTTCGTCGAGCGCGCGACGCGGTACGTCGACGTGATGCCCTCGTGCATCTCGTGGGTGCGAAACGACCGGCCCACGAGCACGGCCGAGGCGCTGCCCATCGCCGTGGTGATCGCGGTCTCGATGCGCATCGACTCGGCGCGGAGGTCGGTGGACATGCCTCGCATGTTGAACACCGCCGCGGCGACGTTGGTCGCGGCCTCTTCCATCATCACGCCCGAGAGGTTGGGCGAGACGGGCACGCGCCGGGCGCTGCCCCAGAGCGGGTCGTGGCCGATCTGCACCTGCGCCATGGGCAGGCCGAGCTGGGTCACCGACGCGAGGCCGCGGGGGCGGCAGATCTCGACGCCGCCCATCGAGTCGGGGGTGCCGTCGCCGTCGGTGTCGGCGATGCGGGGGTCGGTCTCGCCGCGCTCGGCGACGATCATGCCGTCGCGGTCGAGGTCCTCTTCGCCGTCGGGCACGCCGTCGCCGTCGCTGTCGGAGAGCGTGGGCGAGAGGCCCGTGCAGCGCTCGCCGGTCATGCACTGCGAGTCGGTCATGCACGCGACCGAGGGGCGGCGCTGGGCCATCGGGTTCATCGCGACGCAGATGCGCGGGTAGCGCAGCTCGACCCCGTCGGGGATGTTGTCGCCGTCGCTGTCGGCCCGGTAGGGGTCGGTGCCGAGCATGCACTCCTCGGCGTTGGTCAGGCCGTCGGCGTCGGAGTCGTGCATCCCCGAGCAGCGGATGTCGGCGTCGGGCGTGGACATGTTCGCGTCGGTCCCGCCGCCCCCGCCGTCGCCTCCTCCTCCGCCGCCGCTGTCGGTGCCTCCTCCGCCTCCCGTGTCGGGCGCCGCGGCGCCGTCGGGCCGGGTGACCACGCCGGAGTCGCTGCGGGCGGCGTCGATGCGACCCGCGTCTCGAGAGCCGGCGTCGCCCACGATCACCACGTCGGGGAGCGGCGGCGTGCACGCGAAGGGAGACGCCGAGAGCAGCGCGACCGTGAGCCAGCGAGGACTATAAGAACGTTGAACCGGCATCGGGGACCTCAGTCTTCATGCTTCACCGCAGCGACCCTGCCGCGTCAAGCGAGGCGCGGGTACTTTCCACCCACCGCGGCGATCATTCCGCGGGCGTCGGGCGCTCGCGCTTCACCGGAACCCGCTGGTCCTGCTGATTTCGCAGCATCTGGTTCGCGAAGAAGGGCGAGTGGCAGGGGCGGTCGACGTAGCGGCCGAATCCTCGCTCGGTGTGGAGGTCCTTGCCGTCCCACGCGAGGCGGCCGCGCACGTAGGTGAGCGCGGGGTTGCCCACGGTCTCCATGCCCTCGTAGATGTTGAAGTCGATCTTCTGGTGGTGGGTCTTCGCGGAGATCGTGCGGGTCTTCGCCGGGTCCCACACCACCACGTCGGCGTCGGCGCCCGCGGCGAGGGTGCCCTTCTTGCCGTACACGTTGAAGATCTTCGCCGTGTTCGTCGACGTCACCGCGACGAACTCCGCGGGCGTGAGCCGACCCGTGCGAACCCCGTGGTGCCACAGCACCGCCATGCGGTCCTCGACGCCGCCGGTGCCGTTGGGGATCTTGCGAAAGTCATCGAGGCCCGCCTGCTTCTGCGGCGTGCAGAAGCAGCAATGGTCCGTGGCCGTGGTCTGGAGCATCCCCGACTGGAGCCCGCGCCAGAGCGCCTCCTGGTGCTCCTTCGGGCGAAACGGCGGGCTCATGACGTAGTGGGCCGCGGCGTTCCAGTCGGTGTTGCGGTACACGCTCTCGTCGATCACGAGGTGCTGCGCGAGCACCTCGGCGAAGACCCGCTGCCCCTCGAGCTTCGCGCGGGTCACGGCCTCGAGGGCGTCGATGCAGCTCGTGTGCACGAGGTACAGCGGCACCCCCAGCACCTCGGCGATACGAATCGCGCGGTTGGCGGCCTCGCCCTCGACCTCGGGGGGGCGCGACATCGGGTGGCCCTCGGGGCCGGTGAAGCCGCGCTCGAAGACCTCCTGCTGCAGCCGGTAGACCAGCTCGCCGTTCTCGGCGTGCACGGTGCACATCGCGCCGAGCTCGCGGGCGCGGGTGAACGAGTTCACCAGCACCTCGTCGTCGCACATGATCGCGTTCTTGTACGCCATGAAGTGCTTGAACGAGTTGACGCCGTGCTTCTCGCAGAGCTCGCCCATGTCGCGGCGAACGCTCTCGTCCCACCAGGTCACGGCGACGTGAAAGCTGTAGTCCGCGGCGGCCTTCTCGGCCCAGCCGCGCCAGGTCTTGTAGGCCTCGAGCAGCGGCTGCTTCGGCGACGGGATCACGAAGTCGATGATCATCGTCGTGCCGCCCGCGGCGGCGGCGCTGGTGCCCGAGAAGAAGTCCTCCGACGCCACGGTGCCCATGAAGGGCAGCTCCATGTGCGTGTGCGGATCGATGCCTCCCGGCATCACGTAGGCCCCGCCGGCGTCGACGACGGTCGTCCCCGAGGGCGCCACGAGGTCGGCGCCCACCGCCGCGATGCGCTCGCCCGCGATGAGCACGTCTGCGCGCTGCTCGCCCTCCGCGGTCACCACGGTGCCACCGCGAATCAACGTGAACCTCTGCTCGTCGGCCATACGCTCCTCCTGCTGCGCCCGCGCGCAGCCCGCGAGGAAACCCCGACGCGCGAGGCGTTGCAAGCGCAACCCTCGCCCCGAGCGCTCCAGGCGCTCGCGCGGGCACCCCGCGGCGACCTCGCTTGACAGCCGCGCGGCGCCGCGCGCTCCTGCGCCGCGATGAACCTTCACCGCGTGTTCGCCCCCACCCGCTCTCCCGCCTACAGCGTGTTCGCGCACGCGGGAGGCGTGCTGCTGCTCCCGTCGATCCACGGGGCCGACGTGGCGCCGGCCTACTGGTCCGAGACCGGCGAGGCGTTCGCCGACGCGCCCATTGACCTCTCCGCCATTCAACTCGGCCCCAACCCCCACCTCCGGCCTGATCCGAACGGGGTCGTCACCCCCCAGGGCTTCGTGCTCTGCGACGGCGCGTACGGCGTCCACCTGGCGAGCATGAGCGTGGGCCCCGCGGTGAGGTTCGCCCCGACGCCCTTCGCCCCTCCTCCTGAGAGCCTCACCCGACAGGACCTCATGGTGGACGCGGCCGGCACCTGGTGGCTCTCGGGGTACGCCAGGGGCGACGAGCGCCAGGGGCGGGTCTACTCCAGCCCCGATGGCCGCTCGTGGACGCTCGCGGTCCACGAGAAGCACATGGTTCTGACGCGCATCCTGCCCCGCGGTGAACGGCTGATCGGCTTGCAGTACAAGCAGATCAGCGAGCTGACCCCCGGCGGTCTGGTGAAGCTCGGCGCCGCCAGAGGCCACCTGTCCGAGGCGGTGTTCACGACCGACTCCACCGTGACCTTCGGGGAGGGATCCATCGGCGTGCTCCTCGACGGGGCGGAGAAGGCCAGACACACGCCGTCGCCGGTGGCCCGGCCCAGGCTGCTGGCGACCTCGCGCGGGGTCCTCCTGGGCGGAGCAGAAGGGCTGTTTCACTCGGTCAACGGGCTGAAGTGGGCGCAGGTCTCAGACAAGCCCGTCATGGCCCTGGTGGCGTCCAAGGCCGGCCCCCTGGTCGTCACGACCTCGGCGGAGGTCTGGTCGATGCGCGACTGACCTCCCGCGACCCCTTCGAGGACCCGGGGCGTGACGCGCGAGATCGCGCGCCGCGCCGGAGGGGAGAGGGGTCAGAAGGTGCCGCGCAGGCTCAGCCGACCGTCGAGGGACACGTCGACCAGCAGCGAGCGTCGCGACGGCGCCTCGCGGGCGAAGTACAGCACCGT
The DNA here is from genome assembly GCA_041389885.1 of Polyangiales bacterium. Lineage (GTDB taxonomy): Bacteria > Myxococcota_A > Polyangia > Polyangiales > JAWKRB01. The sequence goes on from JAWKRB010000038.1 coordinate 44,403, forward strand.
CGCGAGCACGCCGAGCGAGAGGCCGCCGACGGTGAGCCCCCAGGGGGCCGCGCGGTTGTCTCCGGCGTCGTTCGAGAGCAGCCACGCCGCGCCGAAGCCCGTCGCGCCCACCGCCGCGCCCGTGAGCGCCCAGAAGAGCCCGTCGGCGCGGCCGCGCCGCGTGGCGAGGCTCGACAGCTCGACCCGCGCGCCCTCGAGCCGCGTGAGGATGCGCCGCGTGCGCTCTTGCTCGACCGGGTCGCGGGTGCGCTCGAGGTAGCGCCGGTAGGCCGCCTCGGCGCGCTCGAGGTTGCCCAGGCGCTCGCACACGTTGCCGAGGTTGTACCAGAGGTTCGCGCCCTCGGGATCGACCGCCACCGCCGCCTCGAGCGAGCGGGCCGCGGCGCGGTAGTGCCCCGCGGCGTAGTGCGCGCGGCTCTGGTCGTAGAAGATTCGCGCTTGAATCTGCGCGGGCGTGGCCTCGGGCTCGGCGACGACCACCACCGCGGGCTCAGGCGACGAGGGCGGCGCCTGGGCGGGCGCGGCGGGGTCGGTCTGCGCGTAGCCCGTCAGGGGCGTGAGCGAGAGCGCGACACTGAGAGCGACACGACGGACCCGACGCACGGCGCCGAAGATACCCGCTCGAGCGCCAAGGTACAGCGCCCAATCACCGGGTCGACCTCGCGTCGGCGCGTCGGGCGCGTCGGCGCGTCGGCGCGCGATCCAACAGCCGCACCCGGCGCAGGGTGAGGTCGAGGAGCAGCGCGCCCACCGCGAGCAAGACGGGGTACTTCCACACCGGGTGCGGGTGCCGGATGCGCTCGGAGCCGGGGTCGAACATCGCCGCGGGCGTCGGGTCGACGCCGCCGCCGGTGGCGCGGGCGAGGGACGTCAGGGTCGCGAGGTCGGGCTCCAGCGCGGCGTACTCCCGGGGGTAGGGGTTGTCGGCGCGGCCCCGGCTGCGCGCGAGCACGCGGCCGTCGCGGCGGTGCTCGGCGCGGAGGGTGAACGCGCCGAAGCGGTCCATGGGCACGTCGGCCTCGTAGCGACCGGGACCGACCTGGCGCATCGGCACGCGGTCTTCGCGGGCGCTCGGCAGCGGGCCGCGGATCACCAGCTCGCTCTCGAGGCCGTTCTCGAAGCGGTCGTCTTCGGTGATCACGTCGACGCTCGCGCGGAGCGAGCCGGCCACCACCTCCGCGCGCAGCGACATCTCCTCGCGGCGGCGCTGGCGCATGTGCTCGCGCACCACCTGCGTCCAGAACGCGCGCCAGCGGGGCCAGCGGATCCACTCCACCGCCCACCGGTTCTTCAAATCGCTGGTCCACGCGAGGGACCACCCCAGCCCCACGCGCCAGCGCGCCATCAGCGGCTCGCCGGTGTCGGTCTCGAGGAGCAGCTGCGCGGGGGAGGGCCTGGCCCGCGTGCTCACGAATCCATAGAGATACGGGGCATTTGCGCCGAGCTCGCGGGTGAAGCTCGTGGGGGTCACCACCCGCGGGAGCACCGGGTCTTCGACCGCGGCCGAGCGCGACACGAGGTTGGTCTCGCGCAGAAAGATCTGCGGCAGGCTGTTGGCGTCGGCGGTCACGTAGCTGCGCCCGCGGCCGCGGCGGGCGAGGCCCTCGAGGAGCTCGCGGTCGACCTGGGGGCCCAGGCCCACGGTGCTGACGGTGACCCCGTCGGCGGCCATCGCGTCGACGAGGATGCGCAGCCGCGGCGGCTCGTCGGGCTGGCCCTGGCCGTCGGTGAGCACGATGACGTGCTTGGTCACCGCGCGGGTGAGCGCGAGGTCCTGCGCCGCGGCGTCGAGGGCGGGAAAGATCGCGGTGCCGCCGCCAGGACGGAGCCGGCGGAGCTCGTTCTCGATGCGCACCCGGTTGCGCGCGGACTGCATCCGCACCACGCGCTCGGGGCGCGTGTCGAAGACGATGACCTCGAGGGCGTCGTCGGGGCCGAGCGCGCGCGCGGTGGCGAGGGCCGCGGCCTGGGCGAGGGCGAGGGGCGCGCCCTGCATCGAGCCCGAGCGGTCGATCACCAGCGCGAGGGCGACGGAGGGCTGGTCCCTGCGGCGCTCGGCGTCGAGGCGCACGGGGAGCAGGCGCTCGACCTCGGTGCCCTGCCAGCCCCCGAGGCCGAAGCCCCTCGAGCCTCCGGCCATCATGAAGCCGCCGCCGAGCTCGCGGAGGTACCTCCCCAGCGCCTGCTGCGAGCCCGCGGAGACGTGCTCGGCCCCGACGTCGCTCAGCACGATGAAATCGAAGCGCCGCATCTCCTCGAGCGACTGCGGGAATCCCCGCGCGCCCCTCGACTCGACCTCGAACTCGCCGCCCGAGAGCGCGTTGCGAAACCACTCTCCGCGCGTGGCGTCGCCCTCGACGTAGAGCACCGTCGGGCGACCCGGCGCGGTCGCGGCGGTGACGTAGCGGTTGTTCTCCGCGAAGCGGTCGGGGCCCTCGGGGGTGAGCCGCAGCGAGTAGGTGACGTCGCCGGGGACCTGCATCACCGAGCGAAAGCGCAGCTCGTTCTCGCCGGGCTGCAGGTCGACGGTGCGCGCCCCGTCGAGGCCGTTGACGGTCTCGCCTTGAAAGAGCGTCACCGAGGCGCGGGAGGGCCGCGACGAGAACACCGTCGCGCGCACCTCGAAGGGGGAGCCCACGGTGATCCGGTCGGGCACGCGCAGCGCCCGCACGGCGACCTCGGCGGGGGGGCGCTCCCGCGCGGGCACCACGCTCACGCGCAGCCCGAAGCGCGCCGCGCGGTCGGCCTCGGCGAGGGCGTCGCCCTCGGTCTGCACGCCGTCGGAGAGCACCACCGCCCGGCGGAGGTACCCGGTCGGAAAGAGCCCGTACGAGAGCGAGAGCGCGGCGGCGAGGTCAGACCCCGCGCCCGCGCCGGTCGCGCCGCGCGCCGCGTCGTGCCGCGCGAGGGGCGGCAGCGGCGCCGCGGGGTCTTCGGGCAGGGGCACCACCCGCGGCCGCCGCGCGAAGGTCACCAGCCGCACGAGGTTCTCGCCCCGGGCGCGCGTGGCGGACTGCACCACGTCGTGAAAGCGCGCCAGCGCGTCGTCGGCCACCGAGTCGGAGACATCGACGACGAACACCGTGCACACCTTGCGGCTCTGGCTGGTCGCCGTGGGCCGCGCCAGGGCGAGGAGCAGCAGGGTGAAGAAGCCCGCACGCGCGAGCACCCCGAGCGCGCGCTGCGCCCGTGGGAGGTCGGCGAGGGAGAAGCCCGCGATGAGCGCGAACCAGGGCAGCGCGACGAGGCCCCACAGCGCGCGGGGCGCGAGGAGCTCGATGGGCTCGCGGAGCTCCGCCGGGAGCCTCGGCGCCAGGAGGGGGACGCGCGAGAGGTTCACCCGCACGACGCCGGGGTCGAGGCCGAGGCGGCGGTAGAGCGCCCAGGCGATGAGCGCGCCGGCCCCGAGGGAGGCGGCGAGGCGTAGGGCGTGGCGGGCTCGGGGCGACACGAGGGGGAGCACAGGGTGTAGCAGAGACGCGCCCCGCCGCGGGCCGATCTGCGTCACCCCCGCGAGAGGATCACCGCGGCGAGGGCGCCCAGCGCGGCCATCGTCGCCGCGCCGAGGCCCGCGCCGATCAGCGACCAGCGGGTGAAGGTCGGGCTGAACGAATTCGCCTTCGCCAGCACCCCCGCGGCGCGCTGCTGGTAGCCCGCGGTCTCTTGCTGGAGCAGGGACTCGCGCTCGTCCATCAGCGCGCGGTCGAGGAGGTTGTGCGTGTTGCAGAAGCCGCAGCGCGCGAAGGCCCCCGGGAGGTTCGGCAGGTCGGCGCCGCAGCACCGGCACCTCGCGGGCGCCCCCGGCGCGATCGGCGCGCGGGCGCGCCGCATGGGGGTGACCAGGTCGCGGTAACGCCGCAGCGCGAGCGTCCACCCGAGGAACATCCCCGCCGCGACGCCGATGCCCATCGCGGGCATGACGCAGACGGTGAGCAGGACGTCGAGGCGGTCGTCGGCGCTCATCGCGGCGCCGGCGCGGTCGAGGCCGCCGAGGGCCTGCGAGACGCCGTTGAGCCCGTTGAGGAGCATGAAGCCGCCCACCACCGCGCCGCCGAGCCAGGGGCGCATGGCGATGATCTGGTCGGCGTGGCGCGCGGGGGCCTCGACGGCGTCTTGCGCCATGCGCAGCATCGCGATGCGCTCGCGCGAGACGCGCAGGCGGTCATCGTTCGAGATGGTCTCGACGGCGCCGCAGTACCTGCAGCCCATGCGGAGCTCGTTGGCGTAGAGCACGGGCTGCTCGGTCGGGACCATCCCCGCGCCGCAGCGCTGGCACGGGATGGGCTGCTGCTCGGGCGCGGCGTACACGTCAGCTCATCGGGGGCGGCGGTGGCGCGGGGATCACCGGCTGACGTCCCTCGAGCACGTCGGCGACGGCGAGGAGCACCTGGAGCACGGTCTCGGCGTAGTACACCCCGTAGCTCGGCCCCAGCGGGGACATCTCGAAGCGCACGGCGCCGTCGCCCCCGACGACGTGCACGTAGGTCATCGCGCAGAGCGCGCCCAGCGTCGGGGCGAGGGTGGGGCCCACCCTGGGGTCGGCCGCGTAGAGCTTGAGCGCCTGGTCGAGGAGACCCTGGCCGAAGGTGCTCTCCGGGAGCGGCGTCTTGCGCTCGGTGACGAGGTACTGGTTCTCGGTGCGCAGGGTGATCTCGAAGGGCGGGAAGGCCGCGCGCACGCCTACGGTGAGGGCGCAGCGGTAGTGACGGGTGTACGTGATCTCGATGATCCCGCGCTCGATGTGGGTCTGGTCGTAGAACTCGAAGCGCACCGGGTGATCGCGGTGCACGCCCTCCATGCGCGCCGTGTGCGCGGGGGTGTCGGCGCTCATGCCGGCGATGGGGGGCGCGTGCGAGGCGACCTCGGCGTCGCGGCTGTTGATGAACAGGTTGTAGCTCGGGTCACCCTCGAGCATCTGGAGCTGCCAGCGCTGGGACAGCACCCCGAGGCCGTACTGGGGATTGTCCTGCAGCATGGTCGCTCGGGCCTTCATGCCGCGCGCGTACATGAACGCCACCACCACCAGCATGACCAGCGGGAGGAGATAGGTCTGGATCGGCACTCCGTTCATGCGCCGGAGGCTATTCGCTGTCGGTTGGGGAGTACACTCCCCGCACCTATGACTTCGACCGTGGCGCCCCGGGGCGCACGCAGCACCTCGCTCCTCCGCGGCGTCGCCGTCGCCTGCGCCCTCGCGGCGAGCTTCGGCGGCGGCGCGCTCTTCGCGCAACGGGCCTCCGCCGACCCCCCCAGGGCCTCGCCCTACCGCCGCCTGGGCGTGCTCTCGCAGGTGATGGCGCACATCGAGAACAGCTACGTCGACCCGGTGGACGAAGACCGCCTGGTCGACGGCGCGATCCGGGGGATGGTGGCCTCCCTCGACCCGCACTCGTCGTACCTGAACCCCGAGGAGTACGCGCTGCTCGAGAGCGACACCGCGGGCGAGTTCGGCGGCGTGGGCGTCGAGATCGACGCGCGCGGCGACTACCTCACGGTGATCTCCCCCATCCCGAATTCTCCCGCGGCGCGGGCGGGGGTGAGGGCCGGCGACGAGCTGATCTCCATCGAGGGCCGCGACGCGCGGGGACTCGACGTCGACGACGCCGTGCGACGCATGCGCGGCGCCGCGGGCACCCGGGTGCGCGTGGTGTTTCGACGGCGCGGGGTGGCCGAGCCCATTCGCCTCACCCTGGTGCGCGAGGTGGTGCGGGTGAGCAGCGTCGAGTCGCGGCTGCTCCCCGAGCGGGTGGCGTACATCGCCCTCAAGGCCTTTCAGGACCGGGCGAGCGTCGAGGTCGACCGCGCGCTCGACGCCCTCACGCGCAGCGCGGGGGGGCCCCTGCGGGGCCTCGTGCTCGACCTGAGGAACAACCCCGGAGGGCTCCTCGACGAGGCGGTGTTCGTGGCGGATGAGTTCCTCGCCTCGGGGGTGATCGTCTCGACCCGCGGGCGCGACGGCACCGCGCAGGACGAGGCGCGCGCGCACGCCGCGGGCACGCGGCCGAACTTTCCCATCGTGGTGCTGGTGAACGAGTACAGCGCGAGCGCCGCGGAGATCCTCGCCGGCGCGCTGCAGGACCACCGCCGCGCGACCCTCGTGGGCACCCGCACCTTCGGCAAGGGCAGCGTGCAGTCGGTCATCGACCTCGCCGACGGCGGCGCGCTCAAGCTCACCATCGCGCGGTACTTCACCCCGTCGGGGCGGAGCATCCAGGCGCAGGGCATCGCCCCCGACGTGCAGGTCGAGCAGGTCGAGCTGCCTGAGGCGCCCGCGTCAGGGAGCTCCACGGCGCCCGAGCGGGAGCGCGACCTCGACCAGCACCTCCCCAACGGCGAGGGGGGCGACGGCGCGCCCGCGGACGCGCCCGGCAGCGAGCTGCGCGACCTCCAGCTCAGGGTGGGGTACCAGGTGCTCCGCGGGCTCATCCGCGCCGCGCCCGCGACGGAGAGCCCTGCGCCGCAAGCACCTCGCGCGATTCGGAGCGGCGCGATCCAGGAGTGACGCGCGCCACGTGGCGGGTCCTTCACGCGAGCGCACCCCGCGAGTATGTTCGCCGAACTTTCGTGCTTGCGCGCGGTGCCGATGCCCTGCTCCCACCGCGCCGCTTCGCCTCACAAGGAGATTCACCAGATGACCAGGATGCGTTGGTTGGCGCTCGCGTGCGCGCTCGCTGTCGGAGTCGGCTGTAGCACCGGCGAGCCCCTGCCCGCGGACGACGCCGGCTTCTTCAAGGACGACGTCGTCTTCGAGCAGGACACGGGCTTCGAATTCGACAGCGGACCCCGCTGCCAGGACCCCCTCGCCGAGTGCGAGGGCACCTGCGTGGACCTCCAGGCCAACCCCAACCACTGCGGCGTCTGCGGCAACGCGTGCACCGCGGGGCAGTCGTGCGTGAGCGGCGCGTGCTCGGCGATGATGCGCGGCTGCGCCGACGGCGAGACCGACTGCGGCGGCCTCTGCGTGAACACCACGAACGACGCCCAGAACTGCGGCGCCTGCGGCAGCGCGTGCGGCGCCGGGCAGAGCTGCGTGGGCGGCGCGTGCATGGCCCCGGCGACCTGCCCGAGCGGGCAGACCGACTGCGGCGGCGCCTGCGTCGACACCAACAGCGACAACCAGAACTGCGGCCGCTGCGGCGGCGTCTGCGGCGCGGGCGAGGCGTGCAACAGCGGCGCCTGCATGGCGACCACGACGTGCCCGGGCGGGCAGACGGCCTGCGCGGGCGTCTGCGTCGACACCGCGACCGACGTGGGCAACTGCGGCGCCTGCGGCGCGGCGTGCATGGCGGGCGAGAGCTGCGCCTCGGGGAGCTGCCGCGCGGCGGGGTGCCCCGGCGGGCAGACGAGCTGCGGCGGCGTCTGCGCCAACACCGCGACCGACACGGCCAACTGCGGCGCCTGCGGCCGGGCCTGCGGCGCGGGTCAGACCTGCTCGGCGGGGACCTGCGCCGGCGCCACGACCTGCGCCGCGCCGCTCACCCGCTGCGGCGACGCGTGCACCGACACGAACACCGACCTCGCGAACTGCGGCCGCTGCGCGAACGCCTGCCCCTCGGGTCAGGTGTGCCGCGCCGGCGCCTGCCTGACCGACATGACCGCCTGTCCGACCGGCCAGACGAGCTGCGGCGGCGCGTGCGTCGACACCAACACCAGCGGGGCGCACTGCGGCGGCTGCGGCAACGCGTGCCCCACCGGCCAGACCTGCCGCTCGGGCGCCTGCGCGTGCTCGGGCTCGGGGCAGACGCTGTGCGGCAGGAGCTGCGTGAACACCCAGACCGACGCGTCGAACTGCGGCGCCTGCGGCAACGCCTGCGCGACGGGCTCGACCTGCGCGGCGGGCGTGTGCCAGCGCACCTGCCCCACCGGCCAGACGAGCTGCGGCGGCGCCTGCGTGAACACCCAGACCGACGCGTCGAACTGCGGCGCCTGCGGCAACGCCTGCGCGATGGGTCAGAGCTGCTCCTCGGGCCGCTGCGGCTGCCCGACGGGCGAGACCTCGTGCACGACCGGCATGGTCACGGCCTGCGTGAACCTCCAGACGAACGCGTCGAACTGCGGGCGCTGCGGCACGGCCTGCGCGAGCGGCCAGCGGTGCACCGCGGGCGCCTGCGCCTGCCCCACGGGCACCTCGGTGTGCTCGGGGCGCTGCGTGAACTTTCAGACCGACGCCAACAACTGCGGCCGCTGCGGCAACGTGTGCCCCATGGGACAGACCTGCAGCGCGGCGGTGTGCCGCTCGACCACGGCGCCGGCCAACGACCAGCGCGCGGGCGCGACGACGATCTCGCTGACCTCCCCCTCGCAGACGCTCACGGCGAACACCGCGAACGCGCGGCACGACACCGACGGCGCCTGCGGGTGCACCGGCGGCAGCTCGCAGGACGTCTTCTACCGCTTCACGCTCACCCAGCCCGAGTTCGTCTACGCCGACACCTTCGGCACGACCTGGGACACCTCGCTGTTCATCCAGAGCAGCACGGGCGCCAACGTCACGGCCTCGGGCGCGGGGCAGGTCGCCTGCAACGACGACGTGAACTCGGCGGGCTTCTGCACCGTCGGCGGCCTGCAGAGCCAGATCGCCCTCCGCCTCGCGGCGGGGACGTACTACCTCGTGGTCTCGGGCTGCGGCAACGGCACCGCGACGGTGCACTTTCAGCACCTCCCCGCGGGCAACGGCACCTCCGCGCGCCTCGGCGCCACGGCCACCGCGTCGACGGTGCGCGGGACCACCTCGGGCACCGGCACCAGCACCGCGCCCAACTGCGGCTGCTCCGGCGGGCCTGAGAACGGCTACTTCTGGGTGACCTGCCCGAACTCGACGGCGACGCCCTTCTACGCGTCCTCCTGCGGCGGCGCGACGTGGGACACCGTGCTCGACCAGCGCAGCGCGGCGCGCGGCACCAGCGTGAGCGCGTGCAACGACGACACGGGCTTCACCTGCGGCACCCGCTCGACGCTCGTGTCGACGATCCCCGCGGGCGCGGGTCTCCACTCGCTCCTCGTCGACGGCTGCGGCTCCTCGGGCGCGGGCGCGTACACCGTGACCGTGGCCGCGGGCGCCTGCGCCTCGGGGCAGACCCGCTGCGCGACCTGCGTCGACACGCAGACCGACGCGGCGAACTGCGGCGGCTGCAACCGCCAGTGCGCCGCGGGGCAGTTCTGCCGCGCGGGTGCGTGCACCGCCGCGCCGAGCAACGACACCGTGTCGGGCGCGACGACGATCAACCTCGCGGCGGCCTCGCAGCTGCTGAGCGTCGACACCACCAACGCGCGCCACGACGTGAACGGAAGCTGCACGTGCACCGGCTCGACCACGAACCGCGACGTGTTCTTTCGCTTCACGCTCACCGCGCCGGAGATGGTCTACGCCGACACCATCGGCGCGAGCTGGGACACCGCCCTGGCCCTCTTGACCTCCACCGGCGGCAACATCTCCAGCGCGGGCATCACCAACGGCGCCACCTGCAACGACGACGGCGGGCTCTCGGGCTGCGCCACGGGGCTGCAGTCGCAGGTGATGGCCTACCTCAACCCCGGGACCTACCTGCTGATGGTCTCGGGCTGCGGCTTCGGCACCGCCAGCGTGCGCTTTCAGCACCTCCCCGTGGGCAACGACGCGCCGGTGCTGCTCACCGCGGCGACCAACCGCACCCTCGCGGGCACCACCAGCGGCACGGGCCGCGTGACGGGCACCTCGTGCCCCTCGACGAGCCCCGAAGACACCTACGTCTGGTACACCTGCCAGGGCGCCGCGGCGTCGACCTTCACCGCGTCCACCTGCGGCCGCGCGACGTGGGACACGATCCTCGCGCAGCACTCGGCGGGCCGCTCGACGGTGCGCACCTGCGCCGACGACACCTGCGGCAGCGGGCTGCAGTCGTCGCTCACCAGCTCGATCCCCGCGGGGCCGGGCCTGCACGCGCTCTACGTCGACGGGTACAACGGCGCGAGCGGCGCCTACACCTTCCTCTACACCCGCCGCTAGGCGTCGCGCCCCCTCCGAGGGGCCGCGGCGCGAGGTGATCTCGCCCCGGCCCTTCCCTCCGCCCCTCAAACATTCTAGAGAGCGCGACGTGAACGACGCGATCGCGAAGGCCGACGTGCTCCTCGAGGCGCTGCCGTACATCCGGCGGTTTCAGGGGCGAACGTTCGTCATCAAATACGGCGGCCACGCGATGATCGCGCCGGAGCTCAAGGAGAGCTTCGCCCGGGACATCTGCCTGCTGAAGTACATCGGCGTGAACGTCGTCGTGGTGCACGGCGGCGGGCCGCAGATCAGCGCGATGCTCAAGCGCTCCAGCGTCAGCTCGCGCTTCGTCGACGGACTCCGGGTCACCGACGACGCCACCATGGACGTGGTCGAGATGGTCCTCGCGGGCTCGATCAACCAGGACATCGTGTCGCTCATCTGCCGCCACGGCGGCCGGGCCGTGGGGCTCTCGGGCAAGGACGACGGCTTCATCCTCGCCGAGAAGCTCCCGCCCATCACCTCCAAGGACGGCGAGGAGGTCGACATGGGCCGCGTCGGCGAGGTGCGCCAGGTGACCCCCGACGTGGTCGTCGAGCTCATGCGCGCGGGGTTCATCCCGGTGATCGCCCCCATCGGCGTCGACGAGCGGGGCAGCTCGCTCAACCTCAACGCCGACATCGCCGCGGGCAAGGTCGCCGAGGCCCTGCGCGCCGAGAAGCTGATCCTCCTGACGGACGTCGAGGGCGTGCGCGACGGCGCCGGCGAGCACGTCTCTTCGCTCTCGCGGGACCACGCCCGCGAGCTCATCGAGGGGCGCGTCATCGACGGCGGGATGATCCCCAAGGTCGAGTGCGCCCTCGAGGCCCTCGAGGCTGGGGTGCGCAAGGCCCACATCGTCGACGGCCGCACGCCCCACGTGGTGCTCCTCGAGATCTTCACCGACGAGGGCGTGGGCACCGAGATCGTGCGCACGCGCCGCGAGGGGCGCGACGCGAAGAGCCGGGGCTGACCGCCCTCAGGCCAGCGCGCGGCGCAGCGGCTCGCCGTCGAAGAGCCCGGCGATGTCGCCCGGCGGCAGCATCCCGAGGCCCTGGGCGTCGCGCACCATGCGCCCCACGCTCGCCGGGAGCGGGTCGAGGGTGAAGCGCATCCGCGTCGCCGCCCGCGCGAGGATCGCCGCCGAGAGCTCGACCCGCGTGAGCGCCCGAATCGCGTCGCGAAGCCGCGGGAGCCCCGCGAGGCGGTCGCGCTCGGCGGCCTCGACCTCGGCGTGCACCATGCGCAGCAGCCGCGCGAGGTTGTCGGGCGCGGCGGCCGCGTAGCGCGGGTGCGCCACCAGCACCGCCGACGCGAAGGACCCCTGCGGCCAGAGCGCGCGCTCGTCGACGAGCACCCGCGCCCCCAGCGCCTCGAGCCGCGAGACCCAGGGCTCGGGGAGCCACGCCCCGTCGAGGTGGCCGCGCTGAAAGAGCGACGCGATGTGGGCGCTCGCGGTGTTGGCGATGCGCACCTCGCCGCCCGAGGCGGAGTCGCGAAGCCCGTTCGCTCGGAGGTAGCGGCGGAGCGCGACGTCCTGGCTGCTGCCGAGCTGCGGCGTGCCGACGGTCTTGCCGCGCAGGTCGCGGGCGCCGCGAACCCCGGCGCCCGGCCGCACGACCAGCGCCGAGCCCCCGGAGCACACGCCCGACAGCACCCGCAGCGCTCGCCCCCGCGACCGGAGAAAGTGCGTCGCCGCGGGCAGCGGGCCCACCAGGCACGCGTCGATCGAGCGCGTCGACAGCGCCGTCATCGCCTCGGGGCCGGCGTTGAAGATCGCCGTCTCGACCCGCACGCCGGGCAGCCCCGCCGCGAGCCGCCCCGAGGCCGCGAGGGTCAGCGCCGGCGCGTGCGCCACGCTCGCGAAGAAGCCCAGCCGGAGCACCCCCGGCGCCTCGGCCCGCGGCCGGCACCCCGCCGCCGCCAGCAGCGGGAGCGCGAGCGCCTGACGTCGGCTCAGGGAATCTATCAGTCTGGACACTGAGTTCAGAATAGTAGAGCGAGATGGGTTTGTCGACGGGTCTCTGAGCCGCTCCTCGCGCCGGGGGCGAGCGTGTAGGCTCCCGCGCCGTGAAGGTTCACCACATCAGCTGCGCGACGATGTGTCCCCTGGGACGCTCGTGGGTCAACGGGGACGGCGGGCTCTTCGAGCGGGGGGAGATGTGCGCGCACTGCCTGCTCATCGAGACGCCCGCCAGCGGGCTCGTGCTGGTCGACACGGGCGTCGGCACCGACGACCTGCGCGACCCGGCCGGCCGCCTCGGCGGCCCCTTCACCTTCGTCACGGGACTGCGCCGCGACGCGCCCACGGCCCTCGACCACGTGAGGCGCCTGGGCTTCTCGCCCGCCGACGTGCGGCACGTCGTGGTGACCCACCTCGACCTCGACCACGCCGGCGGCCTCCCTGATTTTCCCCACGCGGCGGTGCACGTACACGACGACGAGCGCGCCGCGGCGCTGCGCCCCTCGGGCATGGAGCGCGAGCGGTACCGCCGGTGCCATTTCGCGCACGCGCCGCAGTGGCAGGGCTACCGGGCCCAGGGCGCGCCGTGGCGGGGCTTCGCCTGCGCGCGCGAGCTGCCGGGGCTGCCGCCCGAGATCCTCGCGCTGCCGCTCCCCGGGCACACCCGCGGCCACGCCTGCGTCGCGGTCGAGACCGGCGCGGTGACCCTCGTGCACTGCGGCGACGCGTTCTTTCACCGGAGCGTGGTCGACCCCGCGGCGCCCCTGATCCCCCGGGGCCTCGCCGGCTTCGAGCGCCTCGTGGCGGTCGACTACGCGAAGGTGCGGCAGAACCACGCGAGGCTCCGCGCGCTGGCGGCGGAGGGGGGCGACTCGCTGCGGGTCTTCTGCGCCCATGACGACGTGCAGCTGAGGGCGCTGGCCTCGTAGGGTGGGCGCCCTGCGGAGGTGCGGGCCGGGGGCGAAGTGCGGTACGAACGAGGGCATCGAGGTGGTGCCCCCATGAAGCGATCGGGTCTATCGACACTCTGGTTCGCCGCAGCGCTCGTCGCCGCGGGCTGCGGAGGCAACAACTCTGTTGTCTCGGTCAACGACGACGCGGGGGGCAAGGCCGACGCGCCGCTTGAAGCCGCCGTCGACGGGAGCTCTGGGGACGTCGCCGACGACGTCCTCCCCGACATGGACGCGGCGCTCGACGTGGTCGACGCGACCCCCGTCGAGGCGGGTCCGGGCGGATGCCGGGACAACACCGACTGCGCCGGCGACGAGCTCGGCAACCGCATCTGCGACGTGGCCACCGGACGGTGCGTGGCGTGCACGGCCAGCAACCGGGGATCGTGCGCCCAGGGGCAGTACTGCACCGCGGCCAACCGCTGCGAGGCGGGATGCAGCGCCGACAACGACTGCGCGGGCGCGACCGGCGGCGACGCGGGGGCGGGCGACGGCGGCGCCCCGGGCCTGCGCTGCGACACGGCGAGCCACACCTGCGTGAGCTGCGTCACCGACGACCACTGCGGCCTCGGGCAGGTCTGCCAGGCGGGCGCCTGCGTCGCGGGCTGCAACGAGCGCCGCGGCTGCCCCACGGGTCAGGCCTGCTGCGCGGGCGCCTGCTTCAGCGTGCAGGACGACGCGATGCGCTGCGGCACCTGCACCAACGTGTGCGCGGGGGGCAACAACGCCGCCCCCGCGTGCGTGATGGGCGCCTGCACGCGCCGGTGCCTGCCCGGCTACGCCGACTGTGATGGCGACTCGTCGAACGGATGCGAGGTCTCCCTCGAGGGCTCGGCGAACTGCGGGAGCTGCGGCCGGAGCTGCTCCGGCGCGACGCCCCTGTGCGCGACCACCGGGGGGATGTCGCAGTGCGTCTCGGGGTGCGACCCCGGGCAGACCCGCTGCGGCTCGACCTGCGCGAGCCTCCAGAGCGACAGCACCGACTGCGGGCGCTGCGGAAACGTCTGCCCCGCCGGCGCCAACGCCGCCGCGGCCTGCGTGATGGGCGCCTGTCAGCTGACCTGCAACGCGGGCTTCGCGGACTGCGACGGCGACCCCTCCAACGGCTGCGAGGTGAGCCTCAACGGCTCGGCGAGCAACTGCGGCGCGTGCGGCAACGTGTGCCCGGGCGGGCCCAACAGCACGGCGGCGTGCGTGATGGGCGCCTGCCGCCTCACCTGCGCGCAGGGCTCGGCGGACTGCGACGCCAACGCCAGCAACGGCTGCGAGGTCTCGCTCCTTAGCTCGTCGGGCAACTGCGGCGCCTGCGGCCGCGTCTGCGCGGGCGGCGCGAACGGCGCGGCGACCTGCACCGCCGGCTCCTGCGGCCTCGCCTGCGACCCCGGCTTCGGCGACTGCGACGGCGACCCCTCCAACGGCTGCGAGACCGCCCTCAACGGCACGGGCAACTGCGGCCGCTGCGGCAACGCGTGCAGCGGCGGCACCCCCGTGTGCGCGACCACCACCGGCGCGAGCTCGGTCTGCACCAGCGGCTGCGCCACGGGGCAGCAGCGCTGCGGCGACGCCTGCGTCGACACCGCCACCAGCGTCGAGCACTGCGGCGCCTGCGGCACCGCGTGCCCCGCGGGGAACAACACCCGCGCGACCTGCGCCGGCGGCGCCTGCGGCACCACCTGCGCGCCGGGCTTCGCCGACTGCGACGGCGACGCGTCCAACGGCTGCGAGGTCAACACGCAGGTGAGCAGCACGCACTGCGGCGCCTGCAACAACGCCTGCCGCGCCGGGCAGAACTCGACCGTGGCCTGCGTCACCAGCCAGTGCCGCACGACCTGCAACCTGGGCTACGGCGACTGCGACGGCCTCGACCTCAACGGCTGCGAGGCCAACCTGCTCACCGCCACCGCGCACTGCGGCGGCTGCAACCGGGTGTGCCCCGCCGCGGCCAACGCGGTGCCCACGTGCACCAACGGCGGGTGCGGCTTCACCTGCGTCGCGGGCTTCGGCGACTGCGACGGCAACGCGTCGAACGGCTGCGAGACCGCCCTCGACAGCTCGCTCAACTGCGGCGCCTGCGGCCGCGCGTGCGGCCTCTCGACGCCCCTGTGCTCCACCGCGGGGATGACGCCCTCGTGCATCTCGGGCTGCGCCACCAACCAGGTGCGCTGCGGCAACAGCTGCGTCGACCTGCAGAGCGACCCCGCGAACTGCGGCGCCTGCGGGACCGCCTGCGCGACGGGCCCCAACGCCACCCGCACCTGCGCCTCGGCGCGCTGCGGGCTCACCTGCGCCGCGGGCTTCGCCGACTGCGACAACAGCCCGTCGAGCGGCTGCGAGGCCAACCTCCAGAGCGACGACGCCAACTGCGGCGCGTGCGGAAACGCCTGCGGCACAGGGAGAACTTGCACCGCCGGGGCCTGCCGCGACCGCTGCGCGACGGGGCTCACCTTCTGCTCGGGCGCCTGCGTGAACACGCAGAGCGACAACGCGAACTGCGGCTCCTGCGGCAACGCCTGCGCTACGGGGCAGTACTGCCTCTCGGGCGCGTGCCGCGCGGGCAACGTCTCGACGATCGCGTCGGGCAACGACCACGTGTGCGCGATCCGCGGCGGCGGCACCGTCTGGTGCTGGGGCTACAACGGCTGGGGCCAGCTCGGCAACGGGACCACCACCAGCAGCCTGGTGCTCCAGCAGGTCCGCGGGATCAGCACCGCGGTGGAGGTCTCGGCCTCGGGCGGGAGCTCGTTCGCGCGCCTCGCCGACGGCACCGTCGTCGGCTGGGGCCTGCACTACGGCGCGGGCGAATTGGGCGACGGCACCACGGTGACCCAGCGCACGAGCCCGGTGCCCGTCGTGGGCCTCCGCAACATCGTCGACCTCGGCGGCGGCGGTTGGGCGCACAGCTGCGCGGTGGCCGCAGACGGGCGGGTGTGGTGCTGGGGCTACAACAACTACGGCCAGCTCGGCGACGGCAGCACGGCCAACCGCGTCGCGCCGGGGCTCACCGCGGGGCTGAACACCGCCGTCGAGGTGTGCGACGGCTACCTGCACTCCTGCGCGCGGCTGCAAGACGGCTCCGTGCGCTGCTGGGGCTACAACGGCTACGGCGATCTCGGCACGGGGAACACCACGAACAGCCTCACGCCCGTGGCGGTCGTCGGGGTGAACACCGCGGTGGAGATCGCCTGCGGCACCCACCATACGTGCGCGCGCCTCGCCAACGGCACCGTGCAGTGCTGGGGGTACAACCGCTACGGGCAGCTCGGCGACGGCACCGCGAACACCCGGTACGCGCCGGGGCTGGTGACCGGGCTGACCGACGCGGTCGAGATCGGCACCGGCGAGGACGTCTGGCGCGGCAACCAGTCGGGCTCGGCGGCGGACCGCACCTGCGCGCGCCGCGCCAACGGCACCATCGTGTGCTGGGGCTACAACGGCTACGGCGGCATCGGTGATGGGACCACCACCAACCGCCTCACCCCCACCGCGGTGCTCGGGATCTCCGACGCCACGGAGATCGACGCCGCGGGGCGCTACCACACCTGCGCGCGCCGCGCCGGCGGGATCATCTCCTGCTGGGGCTATGGCGGAAACGGGCAGATGGGCGACGGCACGTCCAACAGCCGCACCGCCCCCGGCCTCGTCGTCGGATTCCCCTGAGCCCTCCCCTCGTTCCGCTGAATTCTTGACCTCCTCGGGGACCTGCGGCAATGCCCTCTCCCCGAGGAGCTCCGAACGACGTGGACGAAGCCGTGAACGCATCCCCCGAGACGCTCTCGCTGGAGGACATCCTGACGAGGCTCCAGCAGGTCGTCGAGACCCTCGAGAAGGGAGACCTCCCCCTGGAGGAGTCTCTGCAGTGCTTTGAAGAGGGCGTGAAGCTCACCCGCGAGGGACAGCGTCGCCTCGAGCTCGCCGAGAAGCGCGTCGACCAGCTCCTGGCGTCAGGCGGCGCGGACGGCGGGGTCACCGTGCAGCGCCTCCAGGGCTGAGCGCGTCGCTCGGTGCGGCGAGCGCGCCGCAAGAGGCGTGGCGCACGGTTCTTTACGTCGCGAAACCGCCGATGGTACATAGCGGGCGCATTTCGCCGGGTCACGCTCACGCAGAGCGCGAACGGCGCAGTGGGCTACGCGCACAACGCGCGGCGCGGTCGCTCTCGGAGGGTCCTCAGCATGCGGCAGTCTCGACGGTTGGCTTTGATCCTGGCGATGCTCTCATCGGCGTTGCCGCTGGTCGCCTCGGCGCAGAACGCACCGGGCAACCGTGCGCCGGCGAACAATCGCACCACCACGGACGACGACGAGGAGGACGAGGAGGAAGAAGACGCCCCCGCCGCCGCCCCCGCCGCGGCGACCCCCGCCTCCAGCTCGGGCAGCGCCGCGACCCCGGCGCGCCCCTCGACCCCTGAGACCCCCGAGACCGACGAGGAGCGCCGCACCCGGATGCTCCCCCGCTTCTCCGGGCTCGACGGCGCCGTGGGCCTGCTCCACACCGCCTCCGCGCAGAGCGGCGGCGCGGGGAGCTTTCGCTTCAGCCTCCTCGGGGAGTACTTCTCGGGCGGCGAGTTCCTCCGCCCGCAGGGGCTGAGCGGCACGGCGCTCACGGGCGTCGACAGCGCGTCGCACGTCGGCGGCACCGTCACCCTGTCGTACTCGCCCCTCGATTTCCTCGAGGTCTTCGGCTCGGTGCGGGCCTACGCGACCTCGAACTCCTCGCCCATGATGACCACCCGACCGGGCCTCATCCAGGCCCTGGGTGACACCACCCTGGGCGTGAAGGCCGGGGCGAGGGTGGTGCGCGGGCTCTACCTCGGCGGCGACGCCGCGGTGTACCTGCTCAACCGCTCGGGCGACATCGGGCTCCTCGGCGACGCGACGAGCTTTCACCTCCGGGTGAACTCGACCTTCGACCTGCGCGAGCACTTTCGCAACGTGCCCGTGCGCTTTCACCTGAATTTCAGGTACTTCTTCGACAACAGCTCCGCGGTCGTCGCGCCCACCGAAGACGCGCGCCGCCGCGCGCAGCCGGGCTACGACGCGTCCCGCTGCGCGACCACCAACGACGCGAGCTGCTACCTCGAGGTCTCCCGCGCCGAGCGCTACGCCCTGGGCGTGAACCGGGTCGACCGCTTCTCCATCAACCTCGGCGTCGAGGCCTCGCTCCCCTACGTGCACCCCTTCGTCGAGTGGAACGTCGGCGTGCCCGTGAACCGGCAGTCGTACCAGTGCTTCGAGCCGGGCAGCACCGGCACCCGCCCCGGCGGCGCCACGGACGACGACCTGTGCTTCGCGAACACCGGCTTCTCGTCGATGCCCTCGACCTTCACCATCGGCGCGAGGGTGCTCCCGCCCATTCGCGGGCTGAGCGCGCTCCTCGCCGTCGACATCGCCACCAGCGGCACCTCCGACTTCGTGCGAGAGCTCTCGCCGAACACCCCGTGGCAGTTCTACTTCGGCGCGGCCTTCGCGTACGACTCGCACCCCGTCGAGCGCCGCATCGAGGTCCCGGGGCCGGAGCGCGTCGTCGACCGCCCCGTCGACCGCACGCCGCCCGGCGGGCGCGTGACGGGCATGGTCCGCGACGCCGAGGGGCACACCGGCATCGCCAACGCCGTGGTGAACTTCGCCGGGCGCAACGACCTGCACATCCTCGCCACCGACGGCCAGGGCCGCTTCCTCTCCGGGCGCCTCCCGCCGGGCGAGTACCAGCTCCGCGTGACCGCGCCGGACTACAACTCCGGCGACTGCCGCTTCACCATCGCGCAGCCCCCCGCGGCGCCCGAGGCCCCCGCGGGCAGCGCGCCCGCCACGGCCCCCGCGCCCGCCGCCGAGGCCAACCTCGACGCCACCGTGCAGTGCGAGCTCCGCGCGTTGCCGCGCCGGGGCAACCTCCAGGGCCGCGTGCTGAACGCGCGCAACAGCCAGGGCGTCGCCAACGTGCAGGTGACCGTCACGCCGGGGCCGGGCTTCCTCGCGCCGCAGGGGCAGTCGACGCCCGCGCCGCAGACCGTCACCACCGACGCCGGCGGCAACTTCACCGTCAACGACGTGCTCGCGGGGTCCTACGTGCTCAGCGCGGGCCCGAGCAACACCACCATGGCCGTCGGCGGCGTGAACACCAACGTGAATCCGCGCGAGACCGCCAGCGCCGAGGTCCGGGTCAACCCCCTGCCTCCGCCCGCCCAGCGCCAGGTCGCCCTCGTGGGCAACAACTTCAGCCTGCGCCGTCAGGTCCACTTCCAGACCAACAGCGCCGACATCCTCCCCGACTCGAACTCGCTCCTCGAGCAGATCGCCGACCTCATCAACCGTCACCCCGAGGTGACGGCCATTGAGATCCAGGGGCACACCGACAACCAGGGCCAGGCCGCGGCCAACCAGACCCTCTCCGAGGCGCGCGCCGCCTCGGTGCGCGACGCCCTGGTGCGCCTCGGCGTCACCGCCGAGCGGCTCAGCTCGCGGGGCTACGGCCAGACCCGGCCGATTCGCCCGAACCTCACCGCCGGGGGCCGAGCCGCCAACCGCCGCGTCGCCATCGTCGTGACCCAGCGCGCCACGGGCGCCAGCGCCCGCTGAGCGCCTTCCCACGCCGCCGCCCATGGGGCGATTCACCCACATCCCCGACGAGACCCTGAGCGCGCTCCTCGCGCGCTTCGGGGTCACGCCCGTGTCGTCGAGCCCCGTCGACGGCGGCTCGGTGAACACCTACCTCCGCGTCGAGGATCGTTCGAACACGTACTATCTCCGGGTCGACGAGCGCGCCGGCCGCGCGGTACGTCGACCACGAGGTCGCGCTCCTCGCGCGCATCTCGGGGCTCTCGGTGCCTCGCGTGCTGCCCACCCTCGACGGCGGCGCGTACACCCTGTTGGGCGACAAGCCCGTGCTGCTCTTCACCGCGCTGCCGGGTCGTTCGTACCCCAACGACCAGCTCACCCCCGCGCGCCTGGCCTCCCTGGGCCGCGCGGCGGCGGCGCTGCACCGCGCAGACCCCGCGGGCCTCGCGCCCCACCGCTTTCACCCCCGCGCGCTCTTCGAGGAGCACTACCTCCCGATGCGCGCCCTCGTGCGCGCCGAACGACCCGACGCCGCCGCGGCCCTCGACGCGGTCTTTCGGGACGGATGGGCGCCCTACGAGCTCGCCGGGCTCCCGCGCGCCCTCGTGCACGCCGACCTCTTCGCCGACAACCTGCACTTCGACGAGCTCGACCGCTGCGGCGTGCTCGACTTCGAGGCCGCGGGGGAGGGGCCGCGGCTCCTCGACCTGGCCGTCGCGGTCCACGCGCTGTGCTTCGACGCCGCGCGGGGGGCGCACGCGCTCCCGCGGGTCGACGCGCTGCTGGGGGCCTACGCCGCCGAGTCGCCCCTCACCGACGCCGAGCGCGACGCCTGGCCCGCGCTGCTCACCTTCGCCGCCGCGCGCTTTCTCTTCACCCGCGTGCGAGACTTCGACCTCGCGCCGGGCGCCGCGGCGCAGCACGACCGCCGGGACTATCGAGAGTTCCTCAAGGCCCTGGGCGCCTCCCGCGACCTCGCCGCGCGGCTGCCGCGGTGAGCCTGCCCTCACGACGCGAGCTCCTCGCGGGGCTCATCGGCGCGCCCGCGGCCCTCGCGGCGTGCCGGCTCCCGAGGCGCGTGCCGCCGGGGCAGATCGTGCACGCCTCCGAGCGCTTCGGGCACCGGGCGCGAGACGCCATGGCGCGCCCCCCGACCGCGGAGCGCGTCGAGCGCGCGGGCGTGGTCATCGTCGGCGCGGGCGCCGCGGGGCTCTCGGCCGCCTGGCGGCTGCGGCGCGCGGGCTTCGACGACTTCGAGGTGATGGAGCTCGACCCCGTGGTCGGCGGCACCGCCCGCGGGGGGCTCGGCGCGGCGGGGCGCTACCCCTGGGGCGCGCACTACATCACCGTCCCGCTGCCGACGAACCGCGCGCTGCTGAGGCTCCTCGACGAGATGCAGCTCGTCGAGGGGCGCGGCGACGACGGCGAGCCCGTGATCGCCGAGCAGCACCTCTGCCGGGAGCCGCAGGAGAGGCTGTGGCACGAGGGCGCCTGGCGCCCCGGCCTCTGGCCCGCGCACGGCGCCACCGCGCAGGACGACGAGGAGCACGCGCGCTTTCGCGCCGAGGTCGACCATTGGGTGGCGTGGCGCGACTCGCGCGGCCGGCGCGCGTTCACCCTCCCCGTGGCGGGCTGCAGCGACGACGCCGAGGTGGCCGCGCTCGATCGCCTCAGCGCGCGTGAGTGGCTGCGGCGCAAGGGTTTTCGTTCGGCCAGGCTGCTGTGGTTCGCGGGCTACGCGTGCCGCGACGACTACGGCGCGACCCTCGACGACACGAGCGCCTGGGCGATGCTGCTGTACTGGGCGGGGAGGCTCCGGGCTCCGGGCGACCCTTCGCGGGAGGTCATCACCTTCCCCGAGGGCAACGCGCGCTTCGTCGACCACCTGCGCCGGGCGGCGGGGCCGCGCCTGCGCGTCGACACCGCGGCGGTCGACGTGCTGCCCACCGACGACGGCGTGCTGGTGACGGCGCTGCGCGCCGACGGGAGCGCGCGGGCGGTGCGCGCGGAGCGGGTGATCCTCGCGGTGCCGGTGTTCCTCGCGGCGAGGGTGGTGCGTCCCTGGCGGGAGGCGCCGCCGGAGTTCGCGGGGGCCTTTGAGCACGGGCCCTGGGTGGTGGCGAACCTGCACCTCGACGGCCGCCCGAGGCCCACGCCGGGCGCGCCCCCGGCCTGGGACAACGTGCTCTACGACAGCCCCTCCCTGGGCTACGTCGTGAGCTCTCACCAGGCCCTGCGCGACCACGGGCCCACCACCTGGACCTGGTACCTCCCCCTCACGGGGGAGCCTCGCGCCGAGCGCCGGCGCGCGCTGCAGGCCACCCGCGACGACTGGGCGGACATGTGCCTGGCGGACCTCGAGCGCGCGCACCCGGGGCTGCGTCAGCGCGTCGAGCGCCTCGACGTGGTGCGCTGGGGGCACGCGATGGTGCGCCCCCGTCCGGGGCTCATCTGGGGCGGCGCGAGGGCGGCGGCGGCGCGTCCCTACCGAGGGATTCACCTCGCGCACTCGGACCTCTCGGGCGTCGCGCTCTTTGAAGAGGCCTTCGATCAGGGTGTGCGCGCCGCCGAGGCCGTGCTGGCCGAGAAGGGCGTCGGCTTCGCGTCGATGCGCTGAAACACAAACTTTGCAGGGCGCGTCGGCGATGTCATCTTCGCCCCATGCGTACTTCTCTCCTCATGGTCCTTCCCTTGATCGTGGCCTGCTCTTCGGATCCTGCCACCACCACCGACGCTGGCGCCGGCGCTGACGTCGTCACCGCGACCGACGTGCCCGCGGCGACCGACGTGCCCGCGGCGACCGACGTGCCCGCGGCGACCGACGTGCCCGCGGCGACCGACGTGCCCGCGGTGACCGACGTCCCTGCGGCGACCGACGTCCCTGCGGCGACCGACGTGCCCGCGGCCACCGACGCAGGCGGCTCTGCGTTCATGGCCCTCGCGCCCTGCGACATGGAGTCGATGTACATGGACGGCACCGCCGTCGCGTTCGGCGGCGCCAACGGGAACACCTACTCGCCCAATTGCCTCCGCGTGCGCGCCGGGGGCACCGTGACCTTCACGGGCTCCTTCGCGGGGCACCCCCTCGAGCCCTCGGTTCGCGGCACGAGCGGCAACCCGATCACCCTGGTGAACACCGGGAGCTCGACCACGGTGACCTTCCCGAACGTCGGCTTCTTCCCGTACTTCTGCTCGTTCCACGGCAACACCAACGGCACGGGCATGAGCGGCGTGATCCAGGTCGTCCCCTGACCCCGCGCTGAGCGCCCCCCGCCTCCCTCCCTCTCGATCACGCCCCCGTCACCACCGCCCGCTCCACGCGGTGCAGCACGAACTCGCGCGCCTCGCCCTTCTCCAGGTCGTCGCACTGCAGCCGCGTCTCTCCTCGGTCCATGAGCACCGCGCGGAGCCGCACCGTGCGCACGCTCCGCTCACCCCGCGCGCTCACGTAGGTGATCCGCAGCGCGCGCTGCTCGAACCACGCCCTCTCCACCGCCGCGCGCACCGCCTCGGGCACCCGCGGCGCGGGCACGCCCACGAAGCGGAGCGCGTCGAGGTGACCCAGGAGCTCGCGCTGCGCCGACGCGTCGAGGGCCGCGCGCACCTTCTCCGTCGCCGCGTCGAGGGCGCGGGAGAAGGGCACGATCCGCATCGCGGCGATCCAGCGCGCGGCCGAGATCAGCACCGCGGCCTCGCGGGCGGTGAAGTTCACGGGAGGGAGGGTGTAGCTCCGGTCGAGGGCGTATCCCCCGCCGCGCCCGCGCTCGGCGCCGAGGGGCAGCGACGCGTCGCGCAGGCTCGCGAGGTCGCGGTACATCGTGCGGACCGTCACCCCGAAGCGCTCGGCGAGGGCCTCGGCGGTGACCCCCGTGCGCCGCGCGCGCAGGTGCTCGACGATCGCCAGCAGACGCTCGGTTCTGCGCACCGGCCGACGGTAGCACAAACCTGACACAAGGCTGACAGTCTGACGTGTCACGGTCGCCTCATGCACACCGACGCACCGGCCTTCACCGCCCCTTCGCGCGCCCCCGAGATCACCCTCTGCGAGCTCGGCGACCCGGGGATCCCCGGGCTCGAGTCCCCGTCGCCCTTCTGCCTCAAGGTGCACCGCGCGCTGCGACTCGCGGGCCTCGCGTACACCCGGCGCCACGGCGAGATGCCCGCGTCGCACAAGGCGCTCAACCCCGTCGCGCAGGTGCCCGTGCTGCTCATCGACGGGCGCGCGGTGAGCGACTCGACGGCGATCCTGAGGGAGATCGACGCGCGGTCGGGCGCCTCGCTGCTGCGCGGCCTCGACGCGCGGTCGACGGCGGAGGCGTGGCTCTGGGAGGAGCTCGGTGACACCTCGCTCAACGGCTTTCTGGTGGCCGCGCGGTGGGCCGACGACCGCAACTGGACCGCCGTGAGGTCGCTATACTTTCAGGGGATGCCCGCGCCGCTGCGCGCCGTGATCCCCGGCGTGCTGCGACGCAAGGTCGTCGCGTCGCTCCGGGCGAGGGACGTGTGGCGCGCGGGCCCCGAGGCGTGCTGGACCCGCTTCGAGGCGCTCCTCGACCAGCTCGACGCGCGCGCGCCGGAGGGGGGCTTCTGGATGGGCGAGCGCGCGACCGTCGCGGACCTCGGGCTCTTCGCGCAGCTCCACGGGCTCCGCACGGAGCTCACGCCCTGGCAGCGAGACCGCGTCGCGCGCCGGGCGCGGCTCTCGGCGTGGCTCGACCGGGTGCACACCGCGAGCGCGGGCGAGGGCCTCTGTCGCGCTGAACCTCTCACCTCCCCTGTGGAGAGGCCCTAGAGCATGTTCACCGGATCGACGTCGATCGCGATGCGCACGTCGTGCTGGGTGAACTCGTCGAGCGCCTCGACGAAGCGGCCCAGCACCCTGCGCAGCGGTGGGCGCTCGGTGCAGCGGATGAGGAACTGCATCCGAAAGCGGTCGCGCAGCTTCTCGATGGGCGAGGGGGCCGGGCCCAGCACCCGCACCGGGCCGCTCGCGACCTCGGGGAGCTTGCGCAGAAACTCGTCGACGCGCAGCGCCACCGCGCGGAGCCGCTCGTCGTCGGGGCCGTCGAGCTTGAGCGCGGCCAGGCGCCCGAAGGGCGGATAGCCCAGCTCGGCGCGCGCGCTCACCTCGTCGGCGTAGAAGCCCTCATAGTCGTGGGTCTTCGCGCGGAGCAGCACCGGGTGCTCGGGCTGCCAGGTCTGGATCACCACGTGCCCAGGGAGCTCCCGCCGCCCCGCGCGCCCCGCGACCTGCGAGAGGAGCTGGTAGGTGCGCTCCGCCGCGCGAAAGTCGGGGAAGGCCAGCGTCGCGTCGGCGGCGATGACCCCCACCAGGGTCACCCGCGCGATGTCGTGCCCCTTGGTGACCATCTGCGTGCCCACGAGCACGTCGAGGTCGCCGCGCCGGAGCTTGTCGAGCACCTCTTCGGCGCCCATGCCGCTCGCGACGTCGCGGTCGAGTCGGCCGACGCGCGCGCCGGGGAACGACGCCACCAGCGAGGCCTCGAGCTTCTCGGTGCCGACGCCGATGAGCGTGAGCTCGGTGCACCCACACGTGAAGCACGCGCCGGTGAAGGGGACGCGAAAATCACAGTAGTGACACCGCAGCGACGACGCCCGGCGGTGCAGCACCAGGGTCACGCTGCACGACGGGCACTCCAGCGACACCGCGCAGCGCGCGCAGCGCACGCTCGGCGCGAAGCCCCGGCGGTTCAAGAACAGAATCGCCTGCTCCTTGCGCCTCAGCGTCGCGTCGAGGGCGCGCACCAGCGGCAGCGAGAGCAGCTCGTGGCCCGTAGGACCGCGCGGCCCCACGCGCTTGAGGTCGACGATCT
>JAWKRB010000039.1:0-69008 GCA_041389885.1 Polyangiales bacterium
GGGCGGCGCGGACAGACCAGAGGCGCATCACGCTTGTTTTCAAGCGGATTCCTGACTTGTGTGTCGAACGCAGCCCGAGGCGGGAGAAGGGGTGCGCGGCAGCGCGGGATGTGGGCCCGTCTGTCGCGCTCAACCCTTCACCTCCCCTGTGGAAAGGTACTAGCGTACCGCCCGCCCCCCGATGCCCGCCCCCCACGACGCCTCCGCCGCGCAGGACGGCTCGCGACGCTTCACCGAGTACCGCGGCTTTCTCCCCTTCGCGCGCAGGGCCTCCGCGCGCGAGGTGCGGGCGCTCTGGGCCGAGCGCGCGACCCGAGGTCCCCGGCCCGTGTGGATGCACGTGCACGTGCCCTACTGCCCGCAGATCTGCTCGTTCTGCCACTGCGGCAAGCTGCTGCTCACGCAGCCCGCGCAGCTCGACGCGTGGCTCGCGCGCGCCGAGGACGAGGCGCGCTTCTTCTCCCCCGCGCTCCGCGGCGCCCACGTCCAGAACCTCTACCTCGGGGGAGGAACACCGAACCTCCTCTCTCCCAAGCAGTTGGAGCGACTCATGGTCGCCCTTCGGGGGGCCTTTGACTTCGCGCCCGAGGGGCGGCGCACCCTCGAGGTGCTCCCGAGCGCGTACCGCGACGGCACCCTCGCCGTGGCCGCGGCGCACGGGATCAACCGCCTCAGCGCGGGGGTGCAGTCGTCCGAGCGCGCGCTCCTCGACGGCGTGGGGCGCGCGCCCGACCTCGCGCGGCTCGAGGTGATCCTGCGCGAGGCCGCGGCGCTGGGGGTCGACGACGTGAACGTCGACCTCGCCTGGCGCCTCCAGGGAGACACCGAGGCGCGCTTCTTTCGCAGCGTCGCCGACGTGCTCGACCTCGGTCCGAGCACCGTGAGCGTGCACCTCCTCGCGCCCACCGCGGCGCACCCGGTGTACGCCTCCGTCGCCGACGAGCGCGAGGTCTACCGGCAGTTTCGCGGCTTCGCCGAGGGCGAGGGCGCCCGCGCGCTGGCCCGCTCGCACCCGGAGTACGTGTGGCGCGCGCTGCCCACGGTGATGACCCTCGCGCGCCGCGACTACGTTGACGCGGGGCGGTATTTCACCTGGCAGTACTCCGACATGGAGACCGTCGAGATGGACATGTTCGCCCTCGGGCGCTTCGGCCTCTCGCACCTGCTCGGCGCCGCGCGCTACGAGAACGCCTCCCCCGTGAGCGAGTTCAACCCCGACGCGCCGGCGTACCGCGTCACCCGCGTCGACGGCGCGACCGACGGCGCGATGGACGCGCTGTCGCACCTGATCCGCGACGGGCGCTGCGAGCCCGAGACGCTGCGTCGCTTCTACGGCGACGACGTCGACGAGCTGCGCGCGAAGCTCGACGCGCTCTGCGCCGAGGGGACGCTCCGGCGCGAGGGCGAGGTCTACCGCACCGACCGCGACCCCGGCTCCCTCGGGATGGGACCGCTGAGCGCGCTCTTCTCCGCCGCCGAGCAGCGCGCGCGGGAGCTCAACGCCGGAGACGACGGGCCGCCGCGGCTGATCCCCATGCGCGACCGCCGTCCCCGCGCGCCGGCGCCCTCGGTGACGCTCGACGTCGGGGGCGCGGCGATGGCGGTCTTCGTCGAGCGCGTCGTGCCGGGGCGGGACTACTGCCGCGAGACCCGCGGTCTCGGGATGTTCTACGCGAGCGACGGCGGCGCGCCCCGCTCGGCGGTGCACGACGCCCTCGAGCGGCTCCGCGACGCCCTCACGGCCGAGGCCGAGCGCGGCGCCGACGACCTCCAGGACCTCTGCGCGCGGACGACCCGCGCGCTAGCTCAGCACGGGGAGTGACACGCGCGCCGGCGCGGCCGCGGGCTCGTCGAAATCGCGGGAGGTTCGGCGGTAGGGGCCGTCGACGTCGTCGGGCTCGGCGGGGGGCGGCATGGCGCCCGAGAGCAGCTTGCGGGCGACGGCGGCGCCCTCGCTGCGGTAGGTCCACGCGAAGCGCGCGAGGTCGCTCCAGCGCCCGTTGGCGGCGAAGACCTTGAGGTACCCGAGGAGCTGCGCGGCCTCCATCTCGCGGCGGGTGAGGCGCTCGAAGGCGAGGGAGTGGCCGATCTGGTTGATGTAGTCGTCCCAGTTGCGCGAGAGCAGCCGGTAGCCGCCCTCGCCCCGCGCGGCCATGCGCGCGACCTCCGTGCCGGGGTAGGGGACCATCGTCGAGAACACGGGCACCTCGGGGTTGAGGGCGACGGCGAAATCGACCGTGCGCATCGCGCTCGCCCAGGTCTCGTTGGGGTGGCCGAGGATGAACAGCCCCTCGACGGCGAGTCCCGCCTCGGCGGCCACGCGCCGCGCGGCGAGCACGCGCTCGCGGGTGATGCCCTTGTGCATCGCGCGCATCGCGTCGGCGTCGCCGGTCTCGACGCCGAGCCCCACGCGGTAGCACCCCGCGGCGCGCATCTTCTCGAAGAGCGCGCGGCTCGCGGTGTTCACGTGGGTCTGCGCCCACCAGCGCACGCGCCGGCCGACGCCCGCGGCGATCATCGCGTCGAGGAGCCGCTCGCTGCGCCGCGCGTCGACGGTGAAGATCTCGTCGCACACGAGGAGCTCGCGCACGCGGTGGCGCGAGAGCAGCCACTCGATGTCGGAGAGCACCCGCGCGACGGAGTGCTGGCGCACCCTGCGGCCCGCGGGGTTCTCGCAGAAATTGCAGGCGTAGGGGCAGCCTCGCTGGGTCACGAGGAGGGCGCGGGGCGCGCGGGGGAGGAGGTCCCACGCGGGGCGGGGAAAGACGTCGAGGTCGACCTCGTTGTCGCGCTCGGCGCTGCGCCAGGGCGCGCCGTCGCGGCGGTAGACCAGGCCCGGGATCCCTCGCACCGGCGCCGACGCCGCCAGGGCGCGGGCGAGCTCGTCGAGGGTGTGCTCGCCCTCGCCCACCACCCCGAGGTCGAACTCCGGGAACTCCTCCAGCGTGCGCTCGGGGAGCGCCGAGACGTGCGGTCCTCCGAGCACGGTGATCACGCCGGGGAGCGCGCGCTTGAGCCCCCGCGCCACGCGCCCCGCGGAGCGCACCTCGTTGGTGAACGCCGTGACCCCCACGAGGTCGGGGCGAAAGGTCCTCGCGCGGCGCAGCACCTCGTCGTGCCGCAGCCGCTCGAGGCGCGCGTCGACGATGGCGACCTCGATGTCGCCCCGGCGGCGCAGCATCGCGGCGAGGTACGCGAGGCCCACGCGGCCGAAGTCGGGCGTGTCGAACTGGTCGACGCGCTGCCTCGGCGGGGGGTTGATCAGCAGCGCGCGCACCGGGCCTCGATCCCCCTCACCTCACCCCGCGCGCGCCGCGGAGCGCTCCCAGCGCTGGAGCGTGTCGACGATGCGGGCCATGAGGTCCTGGTCGAAGACGAATTCGTGGTCGTGCCAGCGGGAGAGGTAGCTCACGGCGAAGCGCCGGGTGCGTGCGAATCCCCGGGGCGCGCCGCTCGCAGACTGCAGCGCCACCGCGGCCTTGCGCTGGCCCCCGGTGAGCAGCAGCACCACCGCGGGGGCGTCGCGCACCAGGCTGTCCCACTGGATCCCGTCGAGGGACCACCCCGAGTCGGCCAGGGCGCTGTCCCACAGCGGCGCGAAGCTCAGCGCCTCGTCGCGGTCGAGCACGGGCGCGCCCTCCACCGCGGCGCCGCGCGCGGGCGAGAAGGGCATGGGCTCGTCGGCCGCGACGGCCTCCACCGCGAACTGGTCGTGCACCGCGCCGTGCCGCGCGAACCACCGCGCGAGCTCGTCGGGGTCGGCGTCGGGGAGCATCATGGGCCACGCGTGCTCAGGCGGAAACGGCGTGCTCGCGCACACGCGGCCGTCGACGCGGTCGAAGAGGTCCATGGTCCGCCGCGCGCGCACCGCGGGGTCGCCGCCGGGCACGTCGAGGCGCCAGAGCAGCCCGCGCCGCTCGCCCGTGTTGTTCGCCGTGAGCGCGGGGTCCTGGCCCTGGAGAAAGAACATGTACGGCAGCAGGGTCACCCCGCCCAGCACGCCGAGGCCCAGCGCGAATTCGACGAACGCCGCGTTCGCCTCGAAGTGCGCCTCGGTCGACCCGGGGATGCCGATGGGCACGCCCATGAACACCTTGCGCCCGCCCCCGCGCTGAAACGCGCGCAGCGCCTCGGCGACCTGCTCCGCGGTGCCGGGCTTGCCGAGGGCTCGACGCATCTCGTCGCTGGCGGCGTCGAGGCCG
This sequence comes from Polyangiales bacterium, assembly GCA_041389885.1. GTDB lineage: Bacteria > Myxococcota_A > Polyangia > Polyangiales > JAWKRB01. Next base: position 4,203 of record JAWKRB010000039.1, read on the forward strand.
AAGAACACGCTGTCGAAGCCGGCCTCGTTCCAGAGCCGCACGCCCTCCTCGGTGACCCTGCGGTCGAGGAGCACCTGCCCCCGAAACGACACCTCCGCGGACCACTTCTTACGCGCCTCGGCCACCCGCGCGAGGAGCTGCTCGAACTGCTGTGGCAGCACGTTCGTCGTCGCGTCGCTGAACTGGATCGAGAGGTTGCGCGGGCTGCCCAGCGCGCTCCACGCGGCGACGATCTCTTCGATCTGCTCGAAGACCAGGTCAGACTCGCCCCGCGCGAACTCGCCGTACAGGTTGTGGTTCGAGCAGAACCCGCAGCGGTAGGGGCAGCCGAGGTTGAGGAACACCGGCATCGTCGGGCAGTCGTCGTCGGCGATGAGCGCGACGAGGGACGCGTAGTCCACCGACGAGGGCGGCGGCGGCGGCGGCTCGCCCGAGAGGGAGACCAGGCGCGGCGCGCTGAGCGCGTCGCCGTACCAGAGCGAAGGGTGCGCGGGGAGCGCCTGCGGGCGTCGGTCGAGGAGGGCGCGCACGAGGGGCAGCCACACGCGCTCCGCGCCCCGACCCACCACCACGTCGATCCACGGGAGCCGCAGCGCCTCGGGCTCTTCGATCGCCTCAGGGCCGCCGAGGACCACGACGCGCGACGGCGCCCGCGCCTTGAGCAGCCGCGCGACCTGCAGGGTGACGTCGACGCTGTTGCGAAACACCGACAGCGCGATCACCGCCTCGCCGCCCTCGAGCAGCGCGTCGACGATCTCGTCGAAGTACCAGGGCACCTCGGCGTAGCAGCGGGCCATCGCGTCGAGGCGCTCGGCCATGCTCGGGTCGCGGAGAAAGGTGCGGTACGCCGCGGCGAACACCACCGTGGGCGCCTCGCCCAGGGCGCCCCGAGGGCGCAGCACCCGCGCGCGCAGCCCCGCGCTGCGCAGGAGCCCCGAGAGGTGCACCACGCCGTTGCTCAGCCACGGCTGCGTGCCGTAGAGCGGGAGGTTGGCGAGCACGACATCCCCGCGAGGGATTGAATGACGAACCCGCGGGGGGCTGGCGCTTTGAGCCACGATACGCGACGATATCACCTTCGATTGGCGCGTGCGGTGGTGCGGTTCGTGCCAGGACTGTTTCGAGAAAGACAGGTCACCCGTGCAGCACTTGATCCCCAAGACCTCTGACGATCAACACTCCGCAACCGCGTGCGCGCCCTCGCAATCTCTGCGCGGCGCGACGGCGATGGTGCTGGGGGCGTTGTCGCTCCTGGGCGCTGCGGAGAGCGGCTGTCGGAGGAGCGCGACGGCCCCCGCGGCGCGTCCCGCCAGCTCGACCGTGACGGCGGCCCCGGCGGCTCGAGCGCCGGCGATGCCCGCGAGCGTCGACGCCCGCGTCGCCCAGATGCGCGACCACGTCGCCGCGCGCCCCGAGCTCGCGAGGCTCAACGCCGACGAGGCGAGCTTCGCCGAGGTGCGCCGCACGCTGCTCAACCCCTGGCGCCAGAGCTGGGCCCGCCGCGACGCCGCGGGCTACGGCGCGCTGGTGCAGGGCGGCGCGCTGGCGTGGTCCGCGGGGGAGCGCGTGCTCCGCCGGGAGCTCGAGGGCGTGCGGGAGTACGAGTGGCGCCTGAGCGCCGGCGCCGACGCCGCGCAGGACGCGCGGGGCTACCTCGCGACCTTTCAGCAGGTCGAAGACGTGCGCCTCGACGTGCACCGCTTCGTGCCCGCGGGCGACACCGCGACGATGGACGTGAACTTCGACCTCCGCGGCCGCACCGCCGACGGCGCGCGGCGCAACGACCGCGGCTGGCTCGCGGTCACCGTCGCCCGCCGCGACGGCGCCTGGCGCGTCACGGGGATGACCCCCCGCGCCATGGAGAGCCTCGAGGCCTCGCGCGCGCCCACCTTCGCCGCGGCCACCGCGAGCACGGGCCTCGACCGGGTCCCCGTGGCGCACCGCAGCGAGGCCATCCGCCGCGGGGGCTACGCCCTCGCCGTGGCCGACTACGACGGCGACGAGCGCCCCGACGTGCTCGTCGGCAACGAGGGCGCGGTGCAGCTCTTTCGCAACGTCGGCGGGCGCTTCGAAGAGGTCTCGCAGGCCGCGGGGCTCCACGGCGAGACGCGGGTGAAGTCCGCGGTCTTCGCCGACCTCGACAACGACGGGCGGCGCGACCTGGTGATGCTCCGCTTCGTCGAGCGCGCCACCGACGGCGACGACCTCGCGGTGTACCGCAACGCGGGCGAGGGGCGCTTCGTGCTCATGCCCGACGCGCTGCCGCGCACCCAGCGCTACGACCGGGGCATGCCCCTCGCCGTCGCCGACTTCGACAACAACGGCACCCTCGACCTGTACCTGGGCTTCCCCGGCGCGCGAGACTTCACCAACAACCTCAACCGCGGCAGCCGCGCCGATGGCCTTGTCTCCCAGGGGCTCTGGCTCAACCGCGGCGACTGGCGCTTCACCGAGTCGGCCCCCGACAGCACCCTCGCGCGCGACCGCGACGTGTACCCGCACGCCACCCTCGTCGCCGACTTCAACGGCGACCACCGCTCCGACCTCCTGGTCATCGACGACAGCGGGCGCGTGAGCCCGGTGTACCAGAACGCCGGCGGCGGGAGCTTCGCGCGGGTCAACAGCGCCTCCGGGGTGAACGCCACGGGGTGGAGCATGGGCGCCGCCGCGGGCGACTTCGACGGCGACGGCGACACCGACGTGGTCACCACGCACGTCGACCTCCTCGACGGGCTGCGCATGGCCGCCAGCGCCGAGGGCCGCGAGGGCAACCCCCGCGTGGCCGAGCGCCTCACCACGATGCACCGCGACCTGCGCGGGAGCATGCTGTACCGCAACCGCGGCGACGGCACCTTCGACGAGGTGACCCAGCAAGCAGGGCTGGGCTGGGTGGGCGAGGGCGCCGCGGGCGCCGAGTGGATCGACTACAACAACGACGGCCGCCTCGACCTCTACGTGGCCAACGGGCTGTGGTCCGGCGGCGAGGAGGAGTTCTCGTCGCTGTTCCTGCGCGCGGCGGTGCTCGGCGACGACACGCGCACCTGGGAGGCCCACGACACCATCACGGGGACGAACCCCCTGGCGCGCAGGGTCCTCGAGCCCAACCCGATGCTCACCGTGCTGCGAGAGTTTCGCGGTCACCTCGACGGCGCCGCGGGCGTGGCGGCGGCGCCGTCGCTCTCGATGGCGGGCTACCAGCGCAACAAGCTGTTTCGCAACAACGGCGACGGCACCTTCACCGACGTCGCCTACCTCGAGGCGGCCGACCGCACCGAGGACGGCTACGTCATCGCCCCCGCCGACATCGACAACGACGGGCGGCAAGACCTCGTGCTGCGGCACTGCGACCCCTCGCCGGGGCTCTCGTTCGAGTCGCTCACCGTGCTCCGCAACGTGGGCGCCGGGGGCAACTCGCTGCGCATCGCCGCGCGGGGCGGAGAGAACAGCACCGACGGATACGGCGCCACGGTGACCGCGTTCGTGGGCGACCGGCGCATCGTGCGGGAGATCCGCGCGGTGAGCGGCGCGGTGCAGGGCGAGCCCGTGGCCTTCATCGGCCTCGGCACCGCGCAGCGGGCCGACCGCGTCGAGATCCGCTGGCCCACCGGCGCGACGCAGGTGCAGCAGAACGTGCCCTCGGGGCGCGTGGTGGTCCGTGAGGCCCGCGCCGAGACGCGACTCGCTCGGCGGTGACCTTCTCCTCGCGCGCCCTGCGCGACCCGCCCCGCGCGATCGCCGCGGGGTTCTTCGTGCTCGCCCTCGCCTGGGCCGCCCTCGGTCGCGCCGCCTCCGACGAGGGGACCCTCACCTGGTTCGCCTCCGCCCTCCTCGGCGAGTCGTTCGCCGCGGGGCTCTTTCTCCAGCGATTTCACCCCGCCCTGGGGCTGCTGTACCTCCCGACCCTGCCCTTCGGCTGGGGGGGATTCGTCGTCGCGCACGTCGCCGTGGCCTCGCTGGGGGTGCTCGCCGCGGGGCGCTGGATGCAGCGCGCGGGGGGAGACGGCGCCCTCGCGGCCCTCGCCCTGGCGGCGTCGCCGGCGTACCTCTACGGGGCCGTCACGGGGCAGTCGAACACCGACGGCGCGGCCCTGCTGCTCGTCGGGTGCGCGCTCTACGAGGGCGACGGGGGGAGGGCGCGCTTCGCCGGGGGGGCGGTCCTCGGGTTCACGGTGTGGGCGCGGTACGAGCTCGCGCCCGCGGTGGCGGCCCTCGCGCTCTACGCGCTGTGGCGCAAGGAGCGTCGCGCGGCCTTCGCGGGGGTGCTGCTCTGGCCCGTGGGGTACCTCGCCGCGGGGGCGGTGTACCACCGCATGGGGCTGTGGTTCGTGCGCTACCCGCCCCTCGACACGCTGTCGGCGCCGGGGATTCAAGAGGCGTTTCGGCTGCGTCCCTCGCCCGAGGCCGCGCGGCGGCTGGCGCTCGCGCCGGCGCTGGTGTCGGGGGCGTGGGCGCTCATGGCCGCCGGGGGCGCCCGGGGGGCGCTCGCGTCGACGAGGATCATCGCGGGGGTCACGGGCTCCCTCGGCGCGCTCTTCGTCGCGCTGCCCTTCTTTGGGACCTTCGGCCCCGAGGTGGTCCCGCGGTACCTCTCGGTGGCGCTGCCCGCGGTGGCGGTGGCCGGGGGGGCGCTCGCGACGCTGAACCCGCGCTCCCTCGGGCCCGCCGTGGCCCTCGCGCTCACCGCGGCCGCGGCGTGGATCGGCGCGCGCGCGGGGGGGACCTCGGCGCTCCTCCTGTCCGCGCCGCTCTCGGCGGCGTGGTGCGCGCTCGGGGTCGCGCGCCCCTCGGTGCGCCGCCTCGCGCTCGGCGTCGCGCTGTCGCTCCCGCTGCTCACCGCGCTCCCCTCCCCGCAGGACCTCGCGCGCTTCGAGGCCCCCTGGGCCCCCGTCGCCCTCGCCGACCGCGTGGCCGACCTCGCCCGCGCGCGCCCGCCCCGCACGGTGGTGACCAACGTGCAGAACCTCGCGCCCCTCCTCGCGGCTCGGGGATCGTTTCGCGTGCGATACCTCCTCGGATTCGACGTCGCGATGGCGCTCCCCGAGGTGACCCACCCCTCGAACGGGCAGCTCCAGGCCGTCGCCCGGGCCTTCAGCGCGCGCTACGAGCGCACCGGCGCCCTGTGGCCCTGCGGACTCGCGCGCGAGACATTCTACCCCGGTGACCTGGTGGTCCTCGGCGCCGAGTGGCGCACCGAGCCCCTCACGCCGTCGTCGATGTGGCGGCCCTTCACCGAGCGCGTCGCGGACCTGGATCACACGGTGATCCTGCGGGTCACCCGGGGGCCCTCGCGGGTCACCCTCCCGCCGCCGCCCTGGGCGCGCGCGCGGGGCCTGGGCGCCCTCTGCGGAAATTAGTCCGCGCCCATGCGACACTGCGCCACACGCGCAGATGAAGATCCTCCTGGTCAACCCGACCATCACCGGCGAGCCCGAGGCGAACCACATCGGCCTGGTCACCCTGGGCACCTACCTCCACGCGCGCTCGGCGCACCGCGCGACGGTGCTCGACTTCGCGTTTCACCACGGCGGCGACTGGCGCGCGCTGCTCGCCCGCCGGCTCGCCGAGTTCGCGCCCGACGTCGTGGGGCTCTACGTCTCGACGCCGTATTTCCCCAGCGCGAAGGCCGTGGCCGACGAGGTCAAGCGCCTCGCGCCGACGCGGCCGGTGATCGCCGGCGGGCACCACGCGACGCTCTCGCCGCAGAGCGTGATCGAGCACCGCGCCTTCGACATGCTGGTCATCGGCGAGGGCGAGGTGCCCCTGCTGCGGCTCCTCGACGCGATGGAGGCGGGGCGCGAGCTCGACGAGGTCCCGGGGCTCTGGTTTCGCCGCGAGGGAGAGGTGGTGAAGGTCGAGAAGGGGCCGCCCCTCGAGGCCGCGGAGATCCCCGCCCTCGACTGGGGGCTCTACGACGAAGAGACCCTGCGGCGCTCGTTCTTCTACTTCGGCGCGATGCCCGTGATGGGGAGCCGCGGGTGCCCGAACAAGTGCTCGTTCTGCGCGATCACCAACGTGCAGGCGCTCTACGCGGGGCAGAAGTTCCTGAGGTTTCGCGACCCCGTCGCGGTGGTCGACGAGATCGAGCGGAACTACCGGCGCTTCAAGCCCATGGGCATGAAGATCGTCTACTTCTACGACCTGAACTTCCTCGTCGCGCCCAAGTGGCTCCGGGCCTTCACCGAGGAGTACCGACGGCGAGGGCTGCACCGCGAGCTCCCCTGGAGCGCGTACACCCGCGCCGACCACGTGAACCCCGAGGTGCTCGCCGCGCTCAAGGACAGCGGGTGCATCAACCTCCGCGTGGGCGTCGAGTCGGCCAACGAGCAAGCGCGCAACGACTGGTACAACAAGGAGCTGCCGCAGCGGCAGCTCATCGACGCCCTGCGGAGCATCAAGGAGCTCGGGATCTCCATCACCGGGTACTTCCTCGTGGGCGGGCCCGGCGAGCGGCCCGAGCACCTCATGGAGTCGATGGAGTTCGCCTACGACCACGGCGTCGAGTACCCCGCGTTCTTCCTCTACAAGCCCCTCGCGGGCACCGACGTGCTGCAGCGCGCGGGGGAGATGGGCTCGTTCATCGACGAGGCGAGCATGGCCGAGCCCGCCGACTTCATGCGCGGCGTGAACATGGTCCACCGGCACATCACCCGGCGGCAGATCGCCACCTTTCACCTGCTCACCCAGGCGGTCTTCGGCGCGCGCATCGTCGCCCGCCAGCTCGCCGACGAGCGCCACCGCTACGTCGTCGGCCTCGCGAGGTACACCCTGCGCGCGCTGCGCGACGGCTTCACGCCCTACGAGAGCGCGATCTACTACACGTTCTACGGCGACGGGCACCTCACCCGGCCGCACCTCTTTCCCGCGCGGCGCGAGCGGCCCCGCGCGTGGTCCGCGCTCTTCAAGCTCCTGCGGCTGTACATGCGCTCCACCGACGGCGAGGCCCGCGAGCTCGAGGCGCGCGAGGGCGCGGTGATCCCCCGCGCGCCGCAGGGCGCCGCGGTGCCCGACGCGCCCGCCGTGGTCGTGCAGATCCGACGCGCGCCCAAGATGGTCCCCACCCGCGGCGCCATCGGCGAGACGTGAGCGCCGAGGGACCTCGCCGCGCCCTGCGCGTCGCCGTCGCCCTCGCCGTCACCGCCGCGAGCGTGGTCGTCCTCGCCCGCGTCGACCGCGCCGCCGCGCTCCGCGCGCTCTCCGAGACCCACCCCCTCGGCCTCGCCGCCGCCCTCGCGCTGCGCGTCGCCCAGGTCGCCTTTCGCGCCCTCACCTGGACCCTGCTCCTGCGCCCCGCCGACGTCTCCTACCGACTCGGCTTCGCCCTCATCGCGCGCACGAGCCTCTACTCCGCCGTGGTGGGCGCGCGGGCGGGCGACCTCCTTCGCGCGCACGCCCTCGTCGACGAGGCCGACGTGCCGCTGGGGCTCGCGCTCGGGGTGACCGTGCTCGAGAAGGCCCTCTCGGTGGCGACGCTGCTGGCGATCCTCGGGGTCACCGCCGCGCTCTCTCCGCTGCCGCCCTGGGTCCGCGCGGCCTCGGCCTCCCTCGCCGCGGTGGGCGTCGCCGCGGTGCTCGCGCTGCGCGTCGCGGGCCTCGTCGGGGGCCGCTTCGCCGTGCTCCGAGACGCGTCGAACGCCCTGCCGCGCAACGACTTCTCGCGCATGGCGGCGTCGACGTGCAGCGTGACCGCCGACTGGCTCGCGGGCATCGGCGCGCACCTCACGCTGCTGCGCGCCTGCGGCGTCGACGTGAGCGCCGCGGCCGCGGTGCTGATGCAGCTCTCGATCAACGCCGCCACCAGCGTGCCGAGCGCGCCGCTGCACCTCGGCGCCTTCGAGCTCAGCGTGGTGTGGGTGCTCCAGGCCCTCGGCGCGCCGACGCCCCGCGCGCTGGGCTACGCCTTCGCGCTCCACGCCGTCGAGCTCGCCGCGCCCCTGCTCGCGGCGGCGGTCGCGCTCGTCGCGCGGAGGAGGGAGAGATCATGCGCGTGAAGGTCGAGCGCATCGCGGCGCCAGGCGCGACGCTGTTCTTGGTGCGCGTCGGCGAGGGCGCGCCGCTGCTCGTGCTGGGCAGCGGGCCGGGGGAGCCCCACGACCTGCTGCGCCCGCACCTCGACGCCCTCGCCAGCGCGCGCGAGGTGGTCTACAGCGACCCGCGGGGATGCGGCCGCTCGCCCCTCGACGAGGGCAGCGAGCCCGCCGACGTCGCCACCCTCGTCGACGACGTCGAGCGGGTGCGCGCGCACCTGGGCGCCGCGCGGGTCGACCTCCTGGGGTTCTCCTGGGGCGCCCTCGTGGCCCTGCGCTACGCCGAGGCGCACCCGGAGCGTGTGGGGGCGATGATCCTGGTCTCGCCGCCGCCGCCGCGAGGGCAGGGCGAGGTCGGACCCAGGCCAGAGCCCGCGGCGCGCGACCCGAGCGGGCTCCGCGCGCGCTTCGACCGACGCATCGCGCCCGCGCTCTTCGACCCCGCGTCGGTCGCGAGGCTCACCGCCGTCGAGGTCGACGAGGTCGCGGCCTGGGCCGCGTCGAACTCGCTCGGGCGCTACGACCTCACCGAGACGCTACGCGCGCGCCGGGGCGCGGCGACGCTGGTGGTGCACGGCGAAGACGACCCGGTCTACCCCGGCGCCGCCGAGGAGGTCGCCGAGGCCGCGGGGGCGCGGCGGGTGAGCGTCGCCCGCTGCGGGCACGCGCCGTTCTTCGAGGCGCCCGAGGTCTTTCTCGCTGCGGCAGAGGGCTTTCTGCGCGCCCAGGGGTGACTCAGCGCGGGCGCGCCCTCGCCTCGTCGAGCTCGCGCAGCGCGGCCTCGTCGAGGTCGCCCTCGGCGGCGCGGGAGAGCGCCACGCGCACGGGCTCGTGGGCGACGGTCTCGACGGCGAGGCGCACGCGCGCCCCCGCGGCGTCGGGGTCGATCTTCGAGAGCGCGTAGGCCGCCGCCACCCGGCGGTCGCCCGAGGCGCCGGGGTCGTCGAGGGCGGCGACGAGCTCGTCGCGGCTGAGCGAGGCGCTGCGGTAGTCGTCGCGGCCGACAGAGAGGGCGTCGAGGGCGGCGCGCCACGACGCGACGTCGCGGCCGTTGCGGTCGAGGGTCTCGAGGCGCGCGGAGAGGTCGCCGCGGGCGCGAGACTCCGCGAGGGCCTCGCCGACGCGGGCGACGAGGGCGTCTCTGCGGGCCGCGGGGGTGCCCCAGGCGGGAAAGACCACCGGCGCGCCCTGAACGCGCGGGAGCGCGATCGACGAGCCGATGACGCTCACCCCCGCGAGGCCGGCGTAGGGGATGAATTCGTCCCTGCGCCAGCCGCGGACCGACACGCCGTCGCGTCCGACGCGCACCGTGGGCGGGCCGAAGACGCGCACCGCGAGGGCCGCGCTCAGGGCCGTGAGGGTGAAGATCAAGAAGCCCATCGCCGCGCTCGGGAGCCCCAGCAGGGAGCTCACCGCGAGCGCGACCACCGACGACGCGATCGCGCCGGGGAGCAGCGAGGCGAGGGCGATCGCGAGGCGCGAGGCCGGGCTCCCGAGGCGCATGGTGAGCGCCCGCTCCTCGGGCAGCACCCCCGCGGCGTCGAGGATCGCGTCGGCCTCCCTCGGGTCGCGCACCTCGATGGAGATCAGGTCGCCGCGTTGGAGCTCGAGCTCGACCTCGGCCTGCGTGGCCGTGCGCAGGGTCCACCCCGACGACACCGCGGCGGGGGAGATCACCCGCTGCCCCCAGGCGCGACGCAGGGTCACGCCCGCGCCGCTCGCGGTGACGTCGGCGCGGAGGCGGGGCGCGACCCAGCACCAGAGCTGGCTCAGCGCGGCGGCGACGGAGAGCCCGGGGATGACGAGGTAGCCCATGCCCAGCGCCAGCGAGAGCGCCCTGGGCATCAGCGTTCGGTCGGGAAAGAGCGTCGAGAGCACCAGCGACGCGGCGAAGGTCACGACGAGCAGCGCGCTCGCGGCGCGCACGAGGCTCCGCGTGCGACCCTGCGGGCGCTCGGCCACCAGGCGCTGTGGGAGGGTCAGCGGCTCGGCGGGCGTGGGCTCCATCGCCCCGACTCTACCGGACCCAGGGCGAGGTCGGTCGCGCGTGGCGTATGATCGCGGGTGATGTACCGCGCGCCACCCCCCGCCGACGCGCCGAGGCCCCCGGAGACGCGGGCGCGCGCCGAGGGGCTCTGGGCGGCCTACGGCGACGCGGTGGTGCTCCGCGACGTGAGCCTCTCCCTCGAGGCGGGGAGGATCTACGGGCTGGTGGGCCCCAACGGCGCGGGAAAGTCCACCCTCATGCGCTGCCTCGCGGGGCTGCACCCGCCGCTGCGGGGCGAGGCGCGGGTCGAGGGCGGGCGCGTGGCGCTCATGCCCGACACGCCGCCGGTGTGGGAGCGGCTGAGCGTGCGCGAGCAGCTGCTCTTCGCCGCGCGCATCGACCGGGGCGCGCGCGGCGACCTCGAGGCCGACGCCGACGCGTGGCTCGCGCGGGTGGGCCTCGCGGGGCACCGGGATCACCCCGTGCGCGCCCTCTCGCTGGGCCAGCGGCAGCGCCTCGGGCTCGCGCAGGTGATGCTCCAGGGGGCGCCCTTCGTGATGCTCGACGAGCCCGCCAACGGCATGGACCCCGACGCCCGCGCGATGCTCGCCGAGGTGCTCCGCGAGGCCGCCGCGCGCGGGGTCGCGGTGCTGGTGAGCAGCCACGTGCTCAGCGAGCTCGACACGCTCTGCGACGCCTTCGTGGTCCTCGCGCGGGGGAGGGTGGCGGCGAGCGGCACCGCGCGCGAGCTCCACGGCGCCGAGGCGGGCACAGTGACCGTCGCGGTGCGGCTGCTCGAAGCCGCCGAGGGCCTCCGCGCGACGCTCGCCGAGGCCGCGGGCGCGTCGCCCAGCGCGAGCCTCTCGCAGCTGGACGGGAACGTCGCGCGCGTTCAGGTTTCAGACGATCCAGCGGCGCAGGCCGCGTTGCTTCGGGCCATGATCGAGGCCGGGCTGCCGGTGGTGTCGTTCTCCGCCGAGCGCCCGCACATCGCCTCGCTGTATGGCCACCTCTCGCGCCGTGACACGGAGTCGACATGACCACACCCCAGACCGACCGCTTCGATGGCTCGCACTTCCCCGTCCTCGCGGCCCTCGCGACGCACTCCGCGCGGCCGAGCGCGATGTGGAAATTGGGTCTCGGCGCGGGCCTCGTGGGCGCCCTGGGCTGGGTCTCGGTCGCCGCGCGGTACCGCTTCGGCATCGCGCTCGCCCTCGAGGGCACCGTCGCGCTGCTGGTCTCCCTCGTCGCGCCGATGCTCGCGGCGCAGCAGCTCTTCGCCGATCGGCAGTCTGGCGCCCTTGACCAGCAGCGCCTCGCGGGGCGCACGCCGCGGGAGGTGCTCGCGGCGTACACGCTCGGGCCGTCGTGGGCGGTGTACGCGCTGCTCGGGCTGACCACGGTGGCCACGGTCGCGTGCGCGGGCGAGCGGGAGCTCCCGCAGGCGCTGGGCGTCGCCCTCGCGAGCGTCACCGCGGGCCTCGCGTGGACCGTCGGCGCCGTGGCCCTCGCCCTGGGCATGAACCGCTCGCTCCCGCTGAACCAGGCCGGGGGCCTCGGGATCCTCGGTCCCCTGATGCGCCTGCCGCTCTACGGCCTGGTGCTCGGCGTCACCCGCGACCGGGGCTGGCCCGGCCTCCTCGGCTTCGAGCTCCTCGCGCTGGCGCTCTCGGCGCGCTTCGCCCTGCGCCGCATCGCGCGCGAAGAAGACTCCCTCGACCGCTCCCTCGCGCCGCACCTCGCGCTCGTGGCCTCGGCGGCGGTCGCCACCGCCCTCGGCGCGGCGGCCGCGCGGCGCGACCTCGCGTTCACCACCGTCGTCGCCGCGGCGCTGCCGCTCTTCGCGCTGTGGGCGACCTCGCCCTCCCGCGGCGCGACCTTCCGCGCCTGGGTGCGCGACGGCGCGGCGACCGAGCGCCGGGTGCTCGGGTGGTCCGCGCTGGGCGCCGGGCTCGCGGGGGCCTCGGTGCTGGCCGCGCGGCTGCTCGCGAGCGCGTCGCTGAGCCCCGCCGACGTCGCTGCGGCGCTCTTCGCATCGGCGCTCTTCGCGTCGCTCTCGGCGGTCGGTGACCTGCGCGGATCCCCTGCGCCGCAGCGGCTTGTGAACTACACCCTCGTCGGGGTGCTCGCGCTCCCGTCGGCCTCGTGGATCGCGTCGCGCATCGCCACCGACGCGTCGACGCAGCCCTACGCGTCCCTCACGCGCGTCGCGGGCGCGCCCTTCGCGGGCTTCGAGGGACCTCTGGGCTTCGCGGCGCGCGCGGCCCTCTGCGCGGTGATCCTCGCGGGGGCCCTCGCGGTGAGCGCCCGCGCCCTGCGCGGCGCGAGGCTCGCGGCCGAGTCCCGCGTCCCTCCGCGCGTGGGGTGACGAGGGTCGCGCCGTCGGGCTCGCGGCAGCCTCGGCGCCCTCAGGGCCCCGGCGCGGGGGCCGCCTCGGGGCGGCGGACGAAGAGCAGCCAGTGCAGCCCGGGCTCCACCTCGAGGTCGCGCACCTCGTAGGGGGCGCGTCCCGCGCGCATGGCCTCCCAGAGGTCGCGGTCGGCGTAGAACCCTGGGCGCGACTCGTCGAGGGTGCGCCAGGGGCGGTCGCGCCAGAGGCTGGTCACGATGACGTCGGGGCGCTGCGCGAGGACCCACGGGGTGTTGAAGCGCTCGTGGCCGATCCAGTGGCGCCGAAACGCCGACTCGGGGACGCGCTGACCGTCGCGGGCGATGGCGGGCTCGGTGAGCCCCACGAGGTCGATCACCCGCGCGTGGGAGTAGTACCCGATGGCGCCGATGGGCACCGTCGCGAGGGTCGCGCCGGGGTAGCGCTGGCGCAGCGCGCGCCCCACGAGGATCCAGCGGTGCACGTTGGGAAAGCCGTGCTGCGCGCCGACGCGGTGCGACGCCGAGCGCCAGAGGGTGAGCGCCACGAGCGCGGCGCCGAGGCCCGCGACGAGCGCGCGGCGCTGCGCGAGGCGGTCGAAGAGCCCCGCCACCCCGACCAGGATCATCGCGGGCACCAGCGGCGCCGCGAGGCGTCCGTAGTGGAAGTGGTCGCCCCCCGAGCGCAAGAAGAAGCCGAACCACAGCAGCGCGATGGCGAGCACGTAGCGCCCGCCCTCGCGGGTGACGGGCGAGAGCAGCGCCGCCGGCGCGAGGAGGCACAGCGGCTCGGCGGCGATCACCTCGCCGAGGTAGCGCGCGCCCGCGAGGGCGTGGGCGAGGTCGCCTCCGGATTTCGCGTGGTAGGTGTTGGGCACGAGGTCGCCGAAGAGCGCGAGGCGCGCGAGGGCGAAGGCCGCGAGCGCCGCGATGGGGGGGCCGAGCCGCCGCGCGCCGCGCATCGAGGGGAGCAGCGGGAGCAGCACCACCGCCAGCGTCGCCTCGGGGCGCGCGAGGCTCGCGAGCACGCTGAGGGCGCCCAGGCCAGGGTGCCCTGGGGTGAGCGCGCTGCAGGCGGTGACGGTGAGCAGGGCCATGGCCACGGCGGTCTCGAGGCCGGTGACGGCGTTGAGCTGAAACCAGTCGTCGAGGCAGAGCGACGTGAGCACGGCGACGGCGGCGAGGGCGGCGGCGCGCCCGCGCACGAGGGAGGCCGCGCGGACGGCGGCGGCGCCGAGGCCCACGGTCACGCCCAGGGCGCCGAGGACCGTGGCGGCGACGAAGTACCGCGACCCCGCGACGGAGGCCGCGAGGATGAGCAGAAAGTACAGCGGGCTGGTGACCCCCTCGACGCGGGGGCCGCCGGGGTTGAAGCAGTAGAAGCAGCCCTCGCGGGCGACGCGGGCGTAGCGAAAATAGATGAACGCGTCGTCGTAGAGCGAGCCCACGCTGCAGCGCGAAGCGCGCCGTCGCGGCGGCGACGAGGAGCGCGGCGGCGGCCTGGAGCGCGCGGGTCTGCGTGGGAGACATGGCGCGCAGGTGAATACCACGGGCCGCGCGGCGCTCGCCCGCGAGGCCGCGGCGCGTGTCCGGGCGCGGTGGGGTCTTGCAAGGGGGACGGCGGGTGTTCTACGTCAATGCCGCCGCGCTCTACGACGCGCGGAGGAGGAGACGCACCCCAATGCCCAAGCTCGCTGGCACCCGCACTCACGAGAACCTCAAGCACGCCTTCGCAGGCGAGTCCCAGGCCAACCGACGGTACGAGTATTTCGCGAAGAACGCCGACGTCGAGGGCTACCCCGACGTCGCCGGGCTCTTTCGCGACACCGCGGCGGGCGAGACCGGCCACGCGCACGGCCACCTCGACTACCTGAAGCAGGTGGGCGACCCCGCCACCGGGCTCCCCATCGGCAACACCGAGCGCAACCTCGCGAGCGCGGTGCACGGCGAGACCGAGGAGTACCAGAGCATGTACCCCGGCTTCGCGAAGTCCGCGCGCGAAGAGGGCTTCGACGACATCGCCGAGTGGTTCGAGACCCTCGCGAAGGCCGAGAAGTCGCACGCCGGCCGCTTCGAGAAGGCCCTCAAGGCCCTGCAGGGCGCCTGAGCCCCTGAGCCCGACGCCGCGGGCGCGACGCGCGTCCGCCCGCGCGCATCCCACCTGTTCCATCGCCTGGAGCTGACCGCCCGTGGAGATCAAGCCCACGCCCGACAGGGCGCCCGCCTTCGACCCGCAGTCCCCGCGCTTCTGGGACCCTGACGACCTCGACGCCGAGCTCCGCCGGGTCTTCGAGATCTGCCACGGCTGCCGCATGTGCGTGGGCTACTGCCCGACCTTTCCCTTCGTGTTCGACCGCATCGACGAGAACCACGAGCGGCACGGTCGCCTGCACTCGGCGCTCACCCTCGACGCGCAAGACTTCGTGCGCGCCACCGACCTCTGCTTTCAGTGCAAGCTCTGCTACGTGAAGTGTCCGTACACGCCCGACGACCCCGAGTCGACGTGGCTGGTCGACCTCCCGCGGCTGCTCTGGCGCGAGAAGGTCGTGCGCACCCGCCGCGAGGGCGGGGTGAATTTGCAGGAGTCGCTCCTCGGGGAGCCCGGGCTCCTCGGCGCGCTCAACAGCGGCCCCCTCGCCCCCGTGGTGAACTTCGTGAGCGCCAACCGCCTGGCGCGCAAGGCGATGGACCGCGTCGCGGGGATCTCCTCGGAGTTCCCCCTGCCCGAGTACGCGAGCGAGACCTTCCCGCGGTGGCTCGCGAAGCGCACGCCCGGCCCGCGCGCGGGCGAGCGCGGCGCCGTCGCCCTCTTCGCCACCTGCCTCGTCGACTACAACCGCCCGGGCATCGGCCAGGCGGCGGTGAAGGTCCTCGAGCACGCGGGCTTCGCGGTGGAGCGCCCCGAGCAGCAGTGCTGCGGCATGCCCAACATGGACACGGGCGACCTCCAGGCCGCCACCGACAAGGCCCGCTTCAACGTCGCGGCGATGGTCGCGCACGCCCGCGCGGGCCGGGCCATCGTGGTGCCGGGCCCCTCGTGCTCGATGCAGATCCGCAAGGAGTACCCCGAGCTCCTCGACAGCGAGGACGCGCGGCTGGTCGCGGCGCACACCTTCGACCTCATGGAGTTCCTCTGGAAGCAGTGGCGCGAGGGCGCGCTGCCCAAGAAGTTCGAGCGCTCACTGGGCTCGGTCGCGTACCACGCGCCGTGTCACCTCCGGGCGCAGCGGGTGGGCTTCCCCGCGCGCTCGCTGCTCGAGCGGGTGAGCGACACCGAGGTCACCACGATCGAGCAGTGCAGCGCGGTCGACGGCACCTGGGGGATGAAGGCCGAGTTCTACGAGCTCGGGGTGAAGTACGCGCGCAGGCTCACGCGGGGCGTCGAAGACGCCGAGGCCGCGCACGTCGCCAGCGACTGCCCCCTGGCCTCGCAGCGCATCTCGCGCGAGAACCGCGCGCGTCTGCACCGATCGAGCTCGCATATGCCTACGCCTACGGGTCGCCGACGCGCCCGGAGGAATTCAGGTCCCCACCCCGGAGCGAACGCGATGCGCAAGGTGACCTCCGAGAGCCTCGACCTGCGCCTATGGAGGCCGCCCGGCCTGGCGATGCGCGCGCGGAGACTATCGCGCGCACAGTGCCGGTGCCCTCGGCCCTGAGGATGTCGCTGGCTCCTCGAGGACCACGCCACCGCGTTGGGCCCGGTGGTGCAGGAGATGCTCCGGCGCCGAGCGCATCACCGACCCTGCGGCGGTGCAGGCCGAGGTCGACACGTGGCAACGACCTCATCGCCCTCGACGGCGCGCTCCTCGCGACGCCAGCGATGATCGAGGTCGAAGACCCGGCGGCGCGCAAGCGACATGCGCCGCGCCGACCTCGACGGCATCGACGACGCCCTCGCGCTGAGCTTCGGCGACCTCCGCGTGCTCATGGCCTTCGACCCACGGGCGCGGCCAGGGCGCACCGCGGTGGTGCGCTACGTGAGCCGCGCTCCTCGCCGACGGGCGCGCGCGGCTCGATGTCGCGCAGCCTGCGCGCCTTCGCGTCGTCGCACCCGCGCTACGGCTACTCGGTGGCGCTCGAAGAGATCTGCCGCGCGCCTCGCCGCGGACCTTCGAGCGCGTTCGCCGACGCCGCCCGCGCCTCCGCGGCGCTACGCTCCGCTGCGATGGAACCGCCGCCTTCCGCATCTCCTCTGCGCTCGTGGCTCCGGGGTCGTCGTCGCCTGGCGCGTACGCGCCGGCAAGGGCCAGCGCCTCCCGCCGTCGATCTTCGCCTCACATCGCTCCTCCGAGTCGCACGCCGAGATCGTCGACGGGCGCGTACCGCACGATGGGCGCCAACCCCCGCACGCCACGCAGCACGCGGCAGGAGGTCATCACCTACGCACGTGTTCGCGGGGGTGCTGGCCTTTGGGTGGCATTCCGTCGCGGTCGACATGCTCACCCGCGCGGATGAAGAGAGCGACGCGGCGCGCCCGACGTGAGCATCTTTCCGAGCGCGTGCCCGACGCCACCACGGGCGGGCGGCAGGATCGAAGCAGAGATCGCCTTCTGAGGTGCTCGACACCGAGCGCCTCGCGCAACGCTAAATGACAAGGTCGAGAAGTTCGCGAAGCGCGGGGTCCGTCGGCTCTTCGCCGTGCGCGCGCCGACGGCACTGATGAGTGCACCACCCCATCACGACTGGATCAGGAGCTCGACGCGGGCGCCGAGATCACCGACCGTTGCTTCGCGTGCCGGTCCCCGTCGCGGCGCTGGTCGACCGGGTGCCTTCGCGCATGACACCATCGCGGAAACCCTGCTCGCGTCGCGCAACCGTGCGGGGCTGAACACGCGCTCGCAGACCGCGAAGCCTGCGGAGAGGCCCGCGGAGAGGCCTTCGCGGAGAGGCCCGCGGAGAGGCCCGCGGAGGCAGCTGGCGCGAGCCTCGCGGGGCGGTGCTGCGGTGCTGGCGCGAAGGCGGCGTGGCCGTCGACGACTTCGAGTCCGGCCGCGCGTGGCGCTCGACTGCGACGACCGCGCGGCGCTTGAGGCGCGGCTCGATCGCGCTGGCGATCACTGGCGACCGCCGCGGGCGACGTGTTCGGTTGAGCGCGGACCTCGGCGCGACGCTTGGCAAACGCGCACCTCAACCAGCGGTGCGCGCCGTGACCCTTCGCCGGACAACCGCTACGCGCGCCTCCCCGACCGTTTCTTCGCCTCGCGTCTCACCCACGCCCGTGTCGGCGCCTCAGTGGCTCGCGGTGAACCTCCCCCTCGCCGCGGAGCCCGGGCTCGACGCCGACGCGATGCGCCCCCGAGATGCTCGCGGTTCTTCGCGGGTAACCGCGTCCCTGGAGGGCGCCGAGCCCATCGCGTTGGCCTACGCGGGGCACCAGTTCGGCGGCTTCGTGCCCAGGCTGGGAGACGGCTGCGCGATCCTCCTGGGGCGAGGCGATCGACGCCTCGGGCGCGCGGCGCGACGGTAGTGCGCAGCTCAAGGGCGCGGGCCTGACGCCCCACGCCACTCCCGCGGCGGAGACTGACGCGCGGCGCTCGGTCCCGTGCTGCGAGAGTTTCTCGTGAGCGAGGCGATGCACGCGCTCGGCGTGCTCATCACCTTCGCGCCTCGCGTGGTAGACGCTCACGGGCGCGAGCCTGTGTACCGCGAGTCTCCGCTCCCTGGCGCGGTGCCCACCCGCGTCGCGTCGAGCCACCTTCGCGTGGGGACCTTACTTCGCCGCGCGCACCGCGAGGCCCTCTTGAGATCCTCGTCGGCGTCGCCTCGCGCAGCATCACCTTCGAGCGGCGCTGGAGCGACCCGGCGCCCGCCCTCGCGTTCTCGGACGCGGTGATCACCGCGCAGGCGTCGCTCGTCGCGCGCTGGGTCTCGCTGGGCTTCGTGCACGGGGTGATGAACACCGACAACTGCGCGGTCTCGGGCGAGACCCTCGACTACGGCCCTGCGCTTTCGTCGACGGCTACGACCGCGCGCGGCGCAGCCAGCTCCATCGACCGCCAGGCGCTTACGCCCTCTCGAACCAGCCCTGCATGGCGCAGGAACCTTCGCGCGCCTCGCCGAGGCGCTGCTCCCGCCGCCGGGCGCCGACGAGTCCGCGGTGGTGGCTGACCTCGAGGCGCGCATCGCCGGTTCTCAACCCGGCGCTACGAGGGCTTCTACGCCGCCGCGATGCGCGCGAGTCAGCCCTCCTCGAGGCCCGCGAGGGCGACCAGCTCGCGAGGGCGCTCCTCGGGCTCATGGCCGAGGCCCGCGCCGACTACACCCTCACCTTCCGACGGATGGGCGATCTCGCTGCGGGACAAGGCGATCGGGTGAGCGAGAGCTTCGCCGGGGTCGACGGATTCGCCGACTGGCTCGCGGCCTGGCGGCGCCGCTGCGGCGACGAGGCGACGAGCGCTGAAGCGCGCGCGGCGGCGATGCGCGGGGCGAACCCGGCGTTCATCCCGCGCAACCACCTCGTCGAGGCGGCCCTCGAGGCGGCGACCGGGGGAGACCTCGCGCCCTTCGAGCGGCTGCGCGCGGCGCTGGAGCGGCCCTACGACGACCAGCCCGAGCGCGCCGACCTCGCGGAGCCGCCGGGCGACGAGCAGTGGCGCTACCGCACCTTCTGCGGCACCTGAGCGCGACCGCCCCGCGGGCTTGAAAGGGCTCGTGATGTCGGTACAAGGGTCGGCCAGGGACCGCAGAACGGAGATGAACGATTGAACGACACCGCTGAGCTGCTTCGTATGATCTTCTCCTTCGAGCTCTTCAAGCTCGGGGCGCGGCAGGTCACGGTGCAGATGCTCGTGCTGCTGCTGCTGCTGGTCACCGCGGTCATCATGGCCTCGGGGTGGTTCAAGCGGGTGCTGGTGCAGCGCGTCCTCGCGCGCACGGCGCTCGACCCTGGGGTGCGCGAGTCGATCGGAACGCTGGTCCGGTATGTGTTCGTGACGGTCGGGCTGCTCGTGGTGTTCCAGACCGTGGGCATCGACCTCTCGACGCTGACGGTCATCGCCGGCGCCCTCTCCGTGGGCATCGGCTTCGGGCTCCAGACGATCACCAACAACCTGATCTCGGGCCTGATCATCCTCTTTGAGCGGCCGATCAAGGTGGGCGACCGCATCCTGGTCGACGGCGTCGACGGCGACGTGGTGGAGATCTCCATCCGCGCGACCACGGTGCGCACGAGCGACAACATCGCGATCATCGTGCCCAACTCGCAGTTCATCTCGTCGACGGTGACCAACTGGTCGCACACCGACCGGGTGGTGCGCTTTCGCATCCCGGTGGGGGTGAGCTACGACGCCGACGTCGACCGCGTGCGCGAGGTGCTCCTCGGGGTCGCCGCGGCGCACCCCGGCGTGCTCGCCGACCCCGCGCCCGGCGTGACCTTCGAGGCCTTCGGCGACAGCTCGCTGAACTTCGAGCTCGGGGTCTGGACCACCGAGTACGTCGGTCGACCGCGGCTGTTTCGCAGCGAGATCAACTACGCGATCTGGCGCGCGTTCAAAGAGAACAACATCGAGATCCCCTTTCCGCAGCGCGACCTGCACGTGCGCGGCGGCACCCTCACGGTGCGGACCGAGGCGTGACCCGCGCGGCCTCGGGGCGGCGCAGCGCGCGCAGCGCGTGGTCGCGAAACGCGCGCACCTTCGCGGGCAGCAGCGCCGCGTCGGCGTGGAGCAGAAAGAGCGCGCCCCGCTCGACGAGGCGCCAGTCTTCGAGCACCCGCACGAGGCGCCCCGCGGCGAGGTCGGCCTCGGCGTGCGCCTCGAGGAGCAGCCCGACGCCCGCCCCCGCCACCGTCGCGCCGACGGTGAAGGTGTTGTCGTTCGCGAGGAGCGCCGAGGCCACGCCCAGCGGCGCGAGCTCGTCGCCGCGCCGCAGGGTCAGCCGCGGCGCCCTGCCCCCGTAGGGCATGCGCACGAGGCGGTGCGCCGACAGCGCGTCGGGCGTCGCCGGGGCGCCGTGGCGCGCGAGGTAGCCGGGCGACGCGAAGAGCGCGAGGCTCATCTCCACGAGCCGGTGCGCGATCAGGGGAGAGTCGCGGAGCGTCGCCGCGGCGCGAAAGGCCACGTCGATGCGGTGGGCCTCGAAGTCGAGGGTGGCCTGCGAGAGCTCGACCTCGACCCGCACCGCCGGGTGCGCGTCGATGAAGCTCGCGACCACCGGCGCGATGAGGTTCCCGAGGTCGGTGGGCGCGGTCAGCCGGAGCACGCCTCGGGGCTCCGCGCGCCCCGCCCACAGCTCCGCGGCGGCCTCGTCGAGGGTCTCGAGGGCGCGCCCGGCTCGCTCTCGAAAGCCGACGCCCTCCTCGGTGAGCGAGACCCGCCGCGCGCCCCGGCGGAGCAGCGCCGCGCCGAGCGCCCGCTCCAGCCGCGCCACCCGGCGGCTCGTGGCCCCCTTGCTCTCCCCCATCGCCCGCGACGCCGCGGTGATCGAGCCCAGGTCCCCCGCGAGGCAGAAGGCCCGAAGGTCGGCCAGGTCACCCGACAGCGTCTCGTTTTCAGAAACCTTCGGTCTCATGTTGGCTGTCTTGTATCACTTTGAGAAACGATCCAGGTTGAGGTCTCAACACCCACCGGAGATCAAGACCATGACCGTCGACACCGCCTCGCACCTCGCAGCCCCCGCCCCCTCGAAGGGCCTTCACCTCGGCCTCTGGATCGCCCAGGGCCTCGCCGGCTTCGCCTTCCTCGGCGCGGGCGCGACCAAGCTCAGCACACCCATCGCCGAGCTCGCGACGAAGATGCCCTGGGTCACGCACTTTCCCGAGCTCGCGGTGCGGGCCATCGGCGCGGCGGAGCTCGCGGGCGCGCTCGGGCTGGTGCTCCCCTCGGCGCTCCGGATTCAGCCCAGGCTCACGCCCCTCGCGGCGGTGGGGCTGGTGCTGGTGATGCTCGGCGCGGCGGGCACGCACGTGGCGCTGGGCGAGGCGGCGATGATGGCGCCGTCGCTGATCCTCGGGGGGCTCTCGGCGTTCATCGCGTGGGGGCGGGGCGTGAAGGCGCCCATCGCGCCCCGGGCGTGACCCCGCGACGCGCCCGCGCTGCACCCGGTGCGCAGGCCGCGCGAGCTGCGCAGGAAGCGCGCGTTCGACAAGGCGCAGGGGTAACGGATTGAGCCTTTCCTGCGAAGGAGCGCTGGGATAATAGATCTGACGCGCCCTGTGAGCCTCTTTCACTTTCTCCCTTGAGGCGCCGTCGGAATGGAGTCGCTGAGATGATCGTCCCCGCTGGCGCGCTGCTCGTGGCGCTGCTCCCCATGGTCCCCGAGAACGTCGCCGCCGCGCGTGGGCCCGTGATCCTCAACGCGCGCCTCCGGGCCGACGTGGTCGACCTCGCGGCGGTCGGCGCCCACCTCGGGCAGAGCGCCCTCACCCTCGCGCAGCCCTCGGCCCGCCGCGTGCCGGTCGCGCAGCCCCCCGCGCAGCCCCCCGCGCCCGTCGCCGCGCCGACGCCCCCGCCCGCGGCCGACGACGCCTGCGCCGCAGACCGCGAGGCCTGCCAGGAGTCGGAGCAGATCGCGCGCAACGTGCTCCGGCACCGCGAGCGCTCGCTGCGCACGCACCGCGCCTTCGGCATCGCCGCGTGGAGCTCGATGCTGGTCACCGAGATCCTCGGCACCATCCAGATCGTGAACCAGGACTCGTGGTTCGGCCGCGGCGCCTGCGCGAGCAACCCCGACGCCTTCGGGTGCCGCCAGTCGAGCCTCATCACCGGGCTCCACGAGGGCTTCGCGTTCACCACCGTGGGGCTCTACCTCACCGCGGGGATCATCGGCGCCAGCGCCGCCGACCCCGAGCGCGCCTCCGAGGGCGACGGCGCCGCGCAGCGCAGGCTGCGGCTGCACAAGACCCTCGCGTGGATCCACGGCGCGGGCATGGTGCTCCTCCCCCTGCTCGGCGTGATCAGCGCGTACCCGCAGATCGTCGGCGCGACGAGCAACGAGGCGCGGGCCGACGTGGGCCGCGCGATGCGCACCCTCCACGCCATCGTGGGCTACTCGACCTTCACGGCGTTCACCATCGCGGCGGCAATCGAGCTGTGAGCGCGCGCCTCGCGACCACGCTCGCCCTCTCCGGCGCGCTCTGCACCCTCCCGGCGTTCGCGAACGAAGACGGCCGTCAGGTCGACCGCGCGATGCGCGGCTGCGGCACCGCGCTGACCTGCCACGGGGTCAACCCCGGCGCCTCGGCGCGCATCGAGGGTCCCATGCGCCTCGACCCTGGCGCCCGCGGCACCTACACCCTGGTGATCACCAGCACCCGGAGCGATTTCGTGGCGGGAGGGTTCAACATCGCCGCGGCCGGCGCGACCCTCGCGCCCAACGGAACAGTGTCGCAGCTCCGCAGCGGGCAGCTCACCCACGTCGCCCGGGTCGCCCGCAGCGGCGCCGAGGTGCGCGTGCCCTTCGACGTCGTCGCGCCCATGACCGCGGGCGCCGCCATGATCTTCGCCGCAGGAAACGCCGTGAACGGACTCTCCACCAGCTCCAACGACGCCTGGGCCATCACCGCGCTCTCCGTCGCCGTGGGCGCCGAGGGCGCAGACGCCGGCGCGCCCGTTGACTCGGGCGTCGCGGTCGACGCGGGCCCGCGCACCGAGCGCTACGACCCCACGGCCTCGTCGGCCTACGGGGGCTGCCGCGCGGCGCCCGGTCGGCCCCGCGGCGCCTGGGCGGCCCTCGCGCTGCTGGGCCTCGCCGCCCGCCGCAGGAGGCCGCGATGAGCCGCGCGCTCCTGACCCTCGCGCTCGTCGCGGCGAGCTCTGCGGCCATGCTCTCGTGCGGAGAGGAGGCGCCCACGCCGAGGCTCCCAGGCTGGGGCACGGCGTGCGTCTCGGGCACCTACTGGGGCCGGGGAGACTACGGCGACAACCTCATGCACCCCGGCCGCGCGTGCATCACCTGCCACTCCGAGCGGCGCCGGGGTCCGGTCTTCACGGTCGCGGGCACGATCTACTCGGAGTTCAACGAGGAGAACGACTGCAACGGCAACGCGGGGCCCGCCGAGGCGCGCAACGAGGTCGAGATCACCGACTCGAGCGGCGAGCCCTTCTTCATCATCGCCAACAGCGCCGGGAACTTCTACACCACGCACCGCTTTCAGCTGCCCTTTCGCCGGGTGCGCGTGCGGGGCACGAACGGGCGCATCGCCGAGATGGGCAGCGCGCCGCCGCACGGCGACTGCAACAGCTGCCACACCCGCGAGGGCACCTCGACGGCGACGGGCATGGCGCCGGGTCGCGTGGTGCTCCAGTAGCGAACGACGCTTGACGCGGCGCGCGAGACGGGATTCCCCTTCGGGCGATGATCAACCTGTCGCGAGAGGGGAGCGTCTTCGTTCTCCGCATGTGCCTCGGTGAGAACCGCTTCAACCCCGAGTTCGTCGCCGCGATGAACGCCGCCCTCGACGAGGTCGAGCGGAGCGGCACCCCCTCGGCCCTGGTCACCACGGGCGAGGGGAAGTTCTACTCCAACGGCCTCGACCTCGCGTGGATGGCCACCGGCGTCGACGTCGTCGCGTTCACCCGCACGGTGCACCAGCTGTTGGGCCGCGTGCTGTGCTTTCCCCGCCCCACCGTCGCGGCGGTGAACGGCCACGCATTCGCCGGCGGGGGGATGCTCATGCTCGCCCACGACGCTGCGGTGATGCGCGAAGACCGCGGCTTCTTCTGCCTCCCCGAGGCCGACATCGGCATCCCCTTCACCGACCCGATGTTCGCCCTCATCGCCGCGCGGCTGCCGCAGCCGGTGCTCCACGAGGCGTGCACCTCCGCCCGGCGCTACGGCGGCCCCGACGCGGCGCGCGCGGGCGTCGTGAGCGCCGCGCTCCCCGAGGCCGAGGTGCTCCCCGCCGCCATCGCGCGGGCGGAGGCCCTCGCGGGCAAGGAGCCCGCCACGCTCCAGGCGATCAAGCGGGGGCTCTACGCGCCGGCGTTGAAGCTCCTCGAAGAGGGCTGAGCGATCAGGGCGCCAGGGGCGGCGGGTCGTCGGGGGGAGGGTCCGCCGTCTGTGTCTGCACGAGGTGCCGCGCGCCCGCGCGCGACTCGAGCACGGCGGCGACGCGGGGGGTGAGCGTGCGGTCGCCGCGCTCGACGGTGCCGTCGTCGAGGAGGTTCCACACGGCCTGCATCCTCGCCTCGGTGAGGTCGACGAGCACCCAGCCGCGGCGCGTGAGGTCGACGAAGCGCAAGTGCTGCAAGGAGTTGCGCATACGCTCCTCTTCGAACTCGCCCATGTTGAGCAGGCTCGGGGCGCTCACGCCGGGGGTCACCAGCTCGACGCCGAGGGAGCCCGCGCCGGTGCGTGGGTCGTAGCGCCGGGGGTCGCGGGGGTCGGGGGTGACGTCGAAGGCCCAGGAGGTGTGCACGTCGCCGGTGAGCACCACGGGGTCGCCCACGCCGGGGAGGCGCAGCGCGGCGAAGAGCCGGTCGCGGGCGGCGGGGTAGCCGTCCCAGGCGTCGACGTTGAGGTCGTTGGGCCGCGGCGAGAGGATCACCTGCTGCGCGAGCACCCGCCACTGCGCGCCGCCGTCGGCGAGCTGCGCGGCGAGCCAGGCCTCCTGGGTCATCCCCAGGAGGCTCCGCGAGGGGTCGCGCAGCCGCGGGGTCTCGTAGGGCTTCTGGGCGTCGCGGCCGTCGTAGCGCGTGTCGAGGAGGGTCACGTCGGCGAGGGGGCCGTAGCGCAGCCGTCGGTAGATCCACGGGCCGCGGCTCTCGCGCGTGGGCATCCACTCGAACCACGCCCGCCGCGCGGCCTCGGCGCGGGCGCGAAACCGGGGGTCGGGGACGCCGTCGGTGCCGTCGCGAAACGAGTTGTTCGAGAACTCGTGGTCGTCCCACACCGCGGCCATGGGGTGCTGGCGGTGCATGGCCTGGAGGTCGGGGTCTCTGCGGTACTGCGCGTAGCGGCGGCGGTAGTCGCTGAGGGTGAAGAGCTCGGTGGGCGGGTCGTAGGCGCGCACGTCGCCGAAGTAGTTCGAGGGGTACTCGTAGATGTAGTCCCCGAGGTGCAGCACGAGGTCGAGGTCGGCGCGCGCGGCGATGTCGCGGTAGACGTGAAAGTACCCGTGCGCGAGGCTCGCGCAGCTCACCGCCGCCAGGCGCAGCCGAGAGACCCGCTCGACCGGCGCCGTGCGCGTGCGGCCGATGGGAGACACCGCGTCGCCGCTGCGAAAGCGGTAGTACCAGACGCTCCCAGGGCGCAGGCCGGAGACGTCGACCTTCGCGGTCCAGTCACGGCGCGCGTCGGCCACGAGGCTCCCGCGGGCGACCACCTCGGTGAAATCGGGGGTCGACGCGAGCTCCCAGCGCAGCAACGCCTTGTCACCTGGAACGGTCGGCGCCTGCGGCGTCGCGCGGGTCCACAGGATCACCCGGTCGCTCAGCGGGTCTCCGCTCGCCACCCCGTGCTCGAAGCGCACCTCGACGGTCGGGCCGACATCCGCGTCGTCGGGCACCGCCGCGTCGTTGGCGAAATCTCCCGCGTCGACCGGGTCGTCTGGAGGCGCCGACGGCGACGCGCCGCACCCCGCCAGCGTCGCGGCGAGGGAGGCCAGCAGCTCGCGTCGAGAGAGGCGGTCCATGCGACCCGCGAGGTCTAGCACGGGTGCGGCCTCGATGTCGCGCGTCACCCCAAACGGCTCGCGAGGGCGAGGCGCAGCGCGTCCCACACCGCCGCGGGCTTGAACTCGAGCACCCGGTTCACCGCGTGGGTGGGCACGCAGGCGCAGCCCGGACCCGTGGGCGCGGCGAGCATCTCGAAGGCCCGCGCGAAGCCGTAGCGCCGCCCGTTGCCCTGCTCCACCTGCCCCTGGGTGAGCAGGCAGGGCGCCACGGTGCCGTCGCTCATCACGTAGCCGTAGTACATCCCCGCGTAGCACGCGTCGCAGCCGCCCAGGTAGCGCCCGCGCAGGTGCGCCTCGAGCAGCGCGACGGTGTTCCCCACGGGGCGCCCGGCGCGCTTCGCCGCGAGGAGCGCCCGCGCCACCGAGGCCACCCCCGCGTCGTCGGTGCGCCGCGCGATGGGGAGCAGCACGTCGGTGTCGGCGTCGTGCTCGAGCTGAAAGAAGGCCTGAAAGCCCATCGACGACGCCACGTCGAGCACGTGGTCGACCGCGCCGATGCCCCTCGGCGTGAGCACGGTCATGGTCACCACGGGCACGCCGCGGGCGCGCAGGCGCTCCAGGGCGTCGATCGCCTTGTCGTAGGATCCCTTGTGCCGCTGCGCGTCGTGCACGTCGCGGGGGCCGTCGAGGGTCACGCACACCAGGTCGAGGGCGGCGACCTCGTCGAGGCGGTCGGCCACGAACCACCCGTTGGTGTTCATCGCCGCGTGCACGCCGACGGACTTCAGGTGCGCGATGAGCGCGCCGAGGTCCTTGCGCAGCAGGGGCTCTCCGCCGATGAGGCTCACGCGGCCCAGGCCCGCGGCGCGCAGGTCGTCGACGGCGGCGATCCACTCGTCGGCGGTCATCTCGGCGCGGCGCTGCAGCGGGATGTTGCAGTACTCACAGCGAAAGTTGCAGCGGTTGGTCACCGAGAGGGTCATCTGAAAGGGGCTCTTGCGCCCGACGACCCGTCTCGCGCCGAGCTGCGCCACGGGCAGCGCGCGTCGCCCCAGCTCGATCACCCCGTGGCCCAGCGCGCGGGCGGTCTCGGTCGCCATGATGTGCGGTCCTCTCAGAACAGCGAGTACACGAAGGGCGCCAGCGGCGCGACGGCGTTGATGGCCCAGAGCAGCGCCGCGAGCAAGAGCAGCAGCGCCACCAGCGGCGCGAACACCGAGAGCCCCTGCGCGCGCAGCGCCCCGAAGGTGCGCGCGACGGTGCGCGGGATCGCCTTGAGCGCCGCGTTCACGCCCCGCGCTCCTTCCACACCAGCGAGCCGTTCACCGCGAGGGCGGCCATGTCGGTGCGGGCGAACATCGCCAGCGCCTCGACCGTCGTCGCGACGATGGGGTACCCGCTGGGGTTGAACGAGGTGTTGATCAGCGCCGCGGTCCCGCTCAGCCGGCCGAAGGCCGTGAGCACCGCGTGGAGCCCCGGGTTGTCGTCGGCGCCGCACACCTGCGCGCGGGTGGTCCCGTCGACGTGGAGCCCGCAGCGCACGCGCCCGCGCGCCTCGTCGCGCACGCGCACCGCGTACTGCATCCACCGCGCGTCGGGCCGCGGGCCGTCGCCGAAATCGAGCACCGCGTCGGCCTCCTCGCGCGCGACCGCGAGCGCGTACGGGCGGTACGCGGCGCGCTCCTTCACCGCGCGGCTGAGCCTCGTCGCGACGGCGACGTCGTCGGCGCGCGCGAGGATCGAGCGGTTGCCCAGCGCCCGCGGGCCCAGCTCGGCGCGGCCCTGAAACCACCCCACGACCTCGCCCGCGAAGAGCCTGCGCGCGACCTCCTCGGCGAGCGCGTCGGGCTCGAGGCGCGCGCGCCGCCAGCGCACGCCCGCGACGCGCTCGGCGCCGGGCTTGAGGTAGGGCAGCGCGTGGTCGGGCTTCACGTGCTCGATGAGCTCGAGGTCGTCGCCCTCGTCGACGCGGGGGCCTACGTAGGGGCCGTAGCGCGCGACGGTCACGGGCTCCCTGGCGCGCAGGGCGGAGACGTAGAGGGCGGCGCCCACGCTGGTCCCGCCGTCGCCGGGGTCGGGGGGGATGAAGACCTCGCGAAAGCCCCCCTCGCGCACGACGCGGGCGTTGAGCACGCAGTTGAGGGCCACGCCCCCGGCCATGCACAGCCGCTCCGACGGGACCCGCGCGCGCAGCGTCGCGCACAGCCCCAGCGCGCGCTCCTCGAGCACGAGCTGCACGCTCGCGGCGACGTCGGCGTAGCGCTGGTGGTCCTCGCTCACGGCGCCGCCCTCGCCGAAGCACGCGAAGGGGAGGGGAGAGCCGGGGGCGCGCGCCGCGCCGAAGCGCTCGATGAAGCGCTCGGTCACGGGGCCCTGGTAGAAGCGCTGAAAATTGAAGTACGCGGGGTCGACCGCGTAGCCCGCCTCGGGGTCTTCAGGGATCACCTCGCGAAAGGCCTCGGCGTAGATCGGCCGACCGAAGGCCGCGAGGGCCATGGTGCTGCACTCGCTGTCGTTGGGCGAGAAGCCCAGCCACGCGGTCACCGCGGAGTACACGAGGCCCAGCGAGTTCGGGTACGCGACCTCGAGCACGCGCTCGATCACCGGGCGGCCGTCGACGTAGCGCGCGGCGTAGAGGGCCGAGCACGCCCAGTCGCCCACGGCGTCGAGCACGAGCACCGCGGCGTCGTCGAAGCCCGAGCCCATGAAGGCCTGCACCGCGTGGCTGAAGTGATGGCCCAGATAACTCACCCGCTCGAGGGGCACGTCGAGACGTCCCGCGAGGGAGCCCAGCGCCCAGAGCTTGCGCCCGAGCCAGGCCTTCATCGCGTTGACGAACTCGCTGCGCGAGCGGGGGTACGGCGCCATCGCGGCGCAGAGCACGCGGGAGAACTTCGCGTGCGGGTCCTCGTGAAAGACCACCTCGTCGAGGTCGGCGACGGTGAGTCCCGCGTCGGCGAGGGCGCGCTCGATCGCGAAGGCCGGAAAGTTCGCGTCGTGCTTCTGCCGCGTCTCGCGCTCCTCGGCGCAGGCCGCCCGCACCTCGCCGTCGACCGCCACGCACGCCGACGCGTCGTGGTAGCCGTAAGACACCCCGAGGACCTTCACTCACAGCCTCTTGAGCTGGTTGTTGTCGTGCGCCACCACGCGCCGCCGCAGCCGCGCCCGCGCGGCGCCCGCGACGAAGGGCCCCGCGAGCCAGTACGCCGCGCTGAGCAGCGCCACGGCCACGGCGTTCACCGCCCGCTTGCCCGCGCGCAGCCACGCGTCCCAGGCCCGCGCGAGGCGCACGTCGCGCTGCGCCGCAGCGGCTTCGCTCGCGGTCGCGCCCATGCGCAGGAGCATCGCCTGGGTGAGGTGCACGTGGCCCTCCTCGTCCTTCACGATGCGGCGCAGCGAGTCGCGCAGGGGGCCGTCCTCGAGGGCGTCGGCGAGGAGCTTGAAGCGCGCGGTGGCGTCGTCTTCGCCCACGTTCACGTAGGCCATGGCGCGCCAGCCGGCGTCGTCTCCGGCGGGGTAGAGGTCGCGGCGCTCGTAGTGCCTCGCGGCGAAGGGCGCGCGGGCGTAGGCCGGGTAGATCGCCGCGAACTCGTCGGCGTGGCTCTCCTCCTCCAGGGAGTGCGTGAACATCTCGGCCCGCTGCTTCGGGTCGCGCACGGCGCGCATGCCCCGGCGGAGGTGCCACACGCCGTCGGCCTCGGTGGCCTGAAAGCCCCGCACGGCCTCGGCCACGGCGGCGGGCGAGCGCCAGAGAAAACGCACCGTCAGCCGCACCGTCAGCCGTTCGATCAGCCCAGACATCCGTGGACCCTCCATCGTAGGGACCTTTGCCCCACGCGTCACGCGCGGGCCGCGAGGAACACCGCGGCGCCCGCGACGGCGGCGGCCCCGCGGTGCGCGCGCCGGGCGAGGGAGGGCGGCCAACGCCGCAGCAGCGCGACCGGCGCGAGGAGCGAGCACGCCAGCACCAGCCCGAAGAGCGCCGCCCCTGGCGCTCCCCGCGTGGCCGCGACGAGCCCGCAGAGCGCCGCGAGGGCGCACCCCAGGGCCACCGCCGCGCTGCCCCGCGCGCCGAGCACGGAGAAGGTCGTGCGCAGGCCTCCGAGGCGGTCTTCTTCGAGGTCGGCGCTCTCGTGGAGGAGCTGGTTCTGCACGAGCAGCCCCGCGAAGGCGAGGGCCAGGGGGAGCACCCCGGCGGCCTCGCGCGCGCCCTCGGCGGCGACGAAGAGCAGCGGGCCGAAGCTGCTCACGTTGAGCGCCGTGCCCACGAAGGGGCGGGCCTTGAGCCGCGGCCCCGCGGAGTACCCCCAGCCGCTGACGAGGCTCACCGAGGCCGCGAGGAGCGCCCAGGGCGACACCGCCGCCGCGGCGAGGGCCGCGAGGGCGAGGGCCGCGAGGGCGCCGCGGTGAGGGGCCGGGGCCTCGCGGGTGAGGGGGTTCTTCTCGGGGTCGAGGTCCATGTCCCGGTCGGCGACGGCGTTGAGGAGGTACCCGAAGGCCAGCACCGCCGCCGCCGCGACGGCGCCGCGCAGCAGCGAGGGGAGCGCGTGCGACCACCCCCGTGACCACGCCACCCCCGCCGCGGGGAGCGGGAGAAAGTGCAGCCACTGCCCCGCGCGAACCCGGCGGATCCACGCGCGCGCGGCGGCCGTGCGGGAGCCCGGCGCCGTCAACGGTTGAGCCCGAGGGCGCCCTTGAGCGCGTTGGCCGCGGCGACCGCCGTCGAGAGCGCGCCCCAGGCGAAGAAGGTGTTCACCGCGACGCTCGGCGCCTCGGTGCGCACGTGGTGCCACCACCGGCTCGGGAGCAGCAGGGTCTCGCCCTCGCCCACCTCCAGCACCGTCGGGCGCACCCGCGCGAAGCGGGGAAAGCGCGCGAGGTCGGGCGCCTCGGGGTCGACGCGGGCGCCGTTGGGGACCGAGCTCCACGGGGCGCACGGGTAGACGTCGCGGTCGTGGGCGGGGGGCGCGAGCCAGAAGCGCTTGCGCCCCTCGATCACGGTGTGGGCGTTGTGCGCGAGGTCGCGGTGCAGCGCCGAGAGGGTGCCCGGCGCGCCCACCCAGAGCTTCGTGACCCGCCACGGCGCGGGGGCGTAGACCTCGGCCACGGGGAGCAGATCCCTCAGCGCCGCAGGGAGATCGCTCTCGCTCGCGGCGACGTACCCCGACGACTCCCCCGCGAGCACGGCGCGCGCGAAGGCCCCGAGGGGCGCGCGCGCGGTGCGCAGCCCGCGCCTCGGGTCGAGCACCACCCGTCCCCCGCGCACGGGCGCGACGGGCGCGAGGACCCCGGGGTCGAGGGCGGCGAGGGCCTCGAGGCGCAGCGCGGCGGCGCGCGCGGGGGAGACGAGCCCTCGCACCACCCGCGGGCCCTCGCGGAGCATCGCCTCGAGCTCGGCGCGGTCGCGCGGGGGCGCCGCCGGGCTTGTACCTTCCGCGTCGCCTTGCGAGAGTGAGCGCCGCAGCACGCGCATGGGCTATCACCCGTCAGAAAGCGTTGTCCAGCGGCTCGACCGCCCCGACGCACGCACGTTCGCCCGTCGCTGCGTCGACGCGGGGCGGCCGGGGTTGCTGCGGGGCGTGGTCCCGTCGTGGCCCGCGGCGTCGTGGCGCCTCGACGGGCTCGCGTCGCGGCTGGGCGCGCGGGAGGTGTCTCCCGTGGTGCTCACCGACGGGCGCTTCGTGGTCGACCTGCGCGAGGGCGTGCGGGTGAAGCCCATGCCCGTCGCGGAGTACCTCGCGCACCTCGCGGCGCCCGGCGCGCCGCCGTACTACCTCCGGCTGCCGCTGGAGGGCGACCTCGCGGCGCTCTCGCGCGAGGCGCCGGTGGACGCGTACTGCGTGGGCTCGGTGGCGCAGAAGCGCAACCTCTGGGTGGGCGCCGCGGGCACCTGCTCGGACCTGCATTTCGACATGACCCACAACCTCGTCGCGCAGATCTCGGGGCGCCGTCGGGTCACGCTCTTCGCCCCCGACCAGCGCGTGGCGCTGTACCCGCACCCCCTGCGGAGCCTCAACGCCCACCACAGCCAGGTGCGCCTCGACGCGCCGGACCTCGCGCGCTTTCCTCGCTTCGCCGAGGCGCGGGGCGAGGCCGTGGCGCTCGAGGCCGGGGAGCTGCTGTTCATCCCCCGCGGGTGGTGGCACCACTTCGAGAGCCTCGCGCCCTCCATCGCGGTGAACGCGTTCTGGGCGACGCCCGCGCACGTGCCCGCGCTGCTGGCGGCGCGCGCGGCGTGGACCCTCGCGGCCGTGCGCACCTGAGCGACGTCAGCGACGGCGGAGCACGAGGAGGTACCCCTGGCGCTCGCGCGCGTCGAAGGGCTTCGCCGGCGCCGGGAGGGCTGGGCGGGCGACGAGGTCGAAGCAGGCCGAGGCCCAGCGGAGCACGGTCTCGCCCTCGGGCTCCGAGGCCGGCAGCGGCGGGAGGTCAGGGCCGCTGCGCCACCCCTTCTCGTGCACGAACTGCTGATAGAGCACCAGGAGGCCGCCGGGGGAGATCTTCGCGGCGAAGTCTCGCAAGAGCTCCTGTCCTCGGGCCTCGTCCTGCTCGCTGAACAGCCCGACGTTGACCAGGAGCACGCGGTGGACGCGCTCGCTGATGGGCAGGGGCATCGCGTGGTCGACGTGCATCGGGCGGAGCTGCGAGAGCCCCTCGGACTCTTGCAGCTCGCGGAGCTTTGCGGCGGCCCAGAGGTCCGCGTCGGTGGCGAAGACCAGGCCCTCGGGGCCCACGGCCTCGGCGAGCTTGCGCGCGAAGTACCCGGCGCCGGCGCCGACGTCGGCGACCTTCATCCCACGCGCGAGGTCGAGCTGGGTGACGATCTCGCGGGTGATCCACTCCCCGTCGCGCTGCGCGTCGTCGGCGTTGCTCCACCTGCGCCCCTTGCTCAGCATCCCCTGCTGGAGCCGCGCGAGGGTCAGCTCCGCGGCCGCGATGCGCGCGCGGCGGTGCGAGAGGGCGGCCTCGAGGCTCCGGGCGACGACGAAGAGCGCGGCGAAGGTCAGCAGCGCGAAGAGGCGGTGCAGGGGGGAGGCGTCTCGCGCGAGGCCCATCGCGAGGTCGGCGACGCAGAGGAGCAGCAGCAGCGCCGCGAGGGAGGCGCCGAAGGTCCCGCTCCCCTCCGAGAGGCCCTGGCGATCGGGCGCGGCGCGCCGCCGCTCGGTCCACTCCGCCGCGGCCAGGACCAGCACCGCCGTCGCCCCGAGGGCCGCGAAGAGCAGCGAGAAGCGCGACGCCTGCCACAGGCTCACCCCCACCGCCGCCGCCGACACCAGCGCGGCGCTCGCGCCACCGAGGCGAATCGCCGCGCCCCACGGCACGGGGCTCGGCGCGCGTTCGGGGCCCTGGAGGGGCCCACGGCTTCGCCGCAACTCCCCCACGGCGCGGAGCAGCCCGATCAGCACCGCCAGGCTCAGCAGCGCGAGCAGCCCCCGCCGCGCGAGGACCCACCCCCTCGCGTCGGCCCAGACCACGTTGCCCGCGAGGATCAGCATCGCGACCGCGAGCGCGGCGTCGTACAGCGGGCGTCGACTGAGCCCCACCACCGCGGTGTCTTGGGAACTGAGCGTGGCGTCGTCGGGCATCCGGTCGTACTTCACTCGGTCGTCAGCGGGGCGATCGCCTCGGGCTGCGGCTTGTTTGTCGCACCCCTCCCTGGCCCGACGCAACCGCTACTTCGAGGCGGGGCTGAAAAGGTCATGGGCTGGCGGCGGCCGCCGCGTCCAGCTCCCTTGACCCGGGGCGGAGAAGGACCAGGATGCATCGGCTCATGCCGCTCGACCTCGACGACCACGGCCTCGACCTCTGGCTCCTGCCCACGCCGTCTCCCAGCGACGACGACGAGCGGCGCCGGGGCCTCGCGTGGATGAGCCCTGACGAGCGCGACCGTCACGCGTCGATCACGCACCCGCAGGCGCGGGACGAGCACCTGCGGGCGCGGCGCCTCGTGCGGGGGGTGCTCTCGCGCTACGCGGAGGTCGCGCCGTCAGACTGGCGCTTTCGCCGCAACGAGCACGGCCGCCCCTTCGTGGCCGCGCCGTCTCCGTCGGCGCCGCTGCACTTCAACCTCTCGCACACGCGGGGCCTCGTGGCGATGACGGTGTCTCGCAGCGAGGAGGCGGCCTGCGACGTGGAGTGGCACCCCCGCCGTGGGGACCCGCTCGGGGTGGCGCATCGGTACTTCGCGCCGGCGGAGCTCCGCGACCTGCGCGCGGTGGCCCCCGAGCGCCAGCGCGCGCGCTTCTTCACCCTCTGGACCCTGAAGGAGTCGTACATCAAGGCCCGGTCCATGGGGCTCGCGATCCCCTTGCGGCACTTCTCGTTTCGCGTGGGCGACGACGAGACGCCGCAGGGCGTCGACTTCGCGCCGGGCTTCGACGACCGGGCCGAGCGGTGGTGGTTCGCGCGGCGAGACCCGACGCCCGAGCACGCGCTCTCTCTGGCCTGGAGCCACCCCACGCGCCCCGCGCCGTCGCCGACGCTGCGCACGCGCTGGCTCAGCCTCGACGAGCTGGGCTGAAGGGCGACGCCTCGCGGGGTCAGCGCGTGACGACGAGGTGCAGCGCGAGGGGCTCGCCCTCGGCCCGCACGACGACGCCTACTCCCAGCGTTCCGGTGAACACCGCGGAGCGGCGCTCGGCGCGCCACGCGGAGGCGACGCCGATGGCGAGGGCGTCGGCGCCGTTGGTCAGGGTCGTGGGCCGCCCCGTGACGTCGCGCGTGCCCGACACCGGCAGCAGCGCGGTGCGCTCGGCGAAGGACCACGTCGCGCTCGCGCCTCCGCCGTCGAGCACGACGAACGCGCCTCCCGCGCGGGTGAAGGCCACCACGCGGGCGGAGACCCTCCGGGCGACGAGCTCGACCTGCGCGGGCGACGCGTTGGCCTGGTGGGCGATGAACACCGCGTCGGTGCGGTCGACCGAGAGCGCGGCCTCGAGGGCGTCGACGTCGCGCACCCGTTCGAGGGTCGCGGTGCGCGGGCCCGCCACCGCGCGCACCGCGTCTTCGAGGTTGCGGAGCGCGTCTTCTTCGGCGAACTCCGCGTAGACCACCGCCCGCGTCGAGCTCGCCGAGGCCAGAAAGGCCGCGTTGCCCACGAGGCGGCTCTGGTCGGGTCGAGTGGCCGCGAGGTCGTGTCCGATGAGCACGAGGTGACCGACGCGTCCGTCTCGGCACACGCCGCCGTTGCAGAGGCCCGTGGGGCACGCCACCCCGCACGCGCCGCAGTTCATCGGGTCGCTCTGCGGGTCGACGCACGCGCCGTCGCAACGGATCCTCCCGTCGCCGCACACCACGCTGCACGCGCCGCCCACGCAGAACGCGCCCGCGACGCAGGCCCGCCCGCAGTCGCCGCAGTTCATGGGGTCGGCGGTGAGGTTTACGCAGCGCCCGTCGCAGGCGCGCTCGGGCGGCGCGCAGGGGCGCCCCGCGTCGGGGTCGGCCGCGTCGAGGGTCGCGTCGGGGGATGTCGCGTCGGGGGTCGTCGCGTCGAGGGTCGGCGCGTCGGCGGTCGTCGCGTCGGTCGCGTCGAGGGCCGCGTCGGCGGTCGTCGCGTCGGTCGCGTCGAGGGTCGCGTCGGTCGCGTCGGTCGCGTCGGTCGCGTCGGTCGCGTCGTCCTTCGCGACGTCGGCCCCGGCGTCGATCGCGCTGTCGTGCGACGAGCCGGCGTCGCAGGCGCCGGGGGAGGGGATCCACCCGTCGTCGCAGCGCCCGCCCACGAGGCGACCGCAGCCCGCGAGGGCGGTCAGCAGCAGGAGCGCGCGCGCGTTCATCGAGGGGGCTCCGGGATGCTGTGGCGCTCGCCGTCGGAGGTGACCCGCACCCACCCGCCGGGGACCTGCGCGACGCCCACGGAGCCGACGCCCGACACGATGATCTGCACCCTGCGGTTGGCGGCGAGGTCCTCGGGGGAGTGTCCCTCGCGGAGGGGGGAGGTGCGACCGAAGCCGAGGATGCGAAAGCGCGAGAGCAGCAGCCCCCGGCTCACGAGCTCGCGCTGCACCGCGCCCGCGCGCAGGAGCGAGAGGAGGTGGTTGTAGCGATCATCGCCGCGCTGATCGGCGTGGCCCTCGATGGTCACCGGCTGCCGCGGGGGGAGCCTGCGGAGCAGCGTCGCCACCGCGTCGAGGGCGGCCTCCGAGCGCGCGCGGATGCGGTACGAGTCGGTGTCGAAGAACACGCGCTCCTGCACGACGATCTGTCCCTGACGGAGCTCGACGAGGCCCTCGTCGGGGCAGCCGTCGTCGTCGTCGACGCCGTTCACCACCTCGGGCTCGTTGGGGCAGCGGTCGCGCGCGTCGGGGATCTCGTCGCGGTCGTTGTCGGGGTCGGGGCAGCCGTCTTCGTCTTCGAAGCCGTCGCGGTCCTCGGGCTCGTCGGGGCAGCGGTCGCGCAGGTCGGCGACGCCGTCTCCGTCGCGGTCGGGGTCGGGGCAGCCGTCGCCGTTCACGTCGGCGACGGTGGGCGCGCCGTCGCTCGCGGGGCACCGGGGCTCCGGCGGCGGCGGGGGCGGCGGGGGCGGCAGCGGCGGGGGAGGTGCGTGGATCGCGTTGCGCGGCAGGGAGATACGCACGCCCAGGGAGACGACGTGGGCGTCGCCGGGGAGCGCGAGGTCGTCGGTCTGCGGGAGGTACAGCCAGCTCAGCGCGGGGCCGAATTCGGTGGGACCGAGCGGAAACGACCACCCGATCGCCGCGCGCACCGCGGGCACGACGACGGGGCCGGTGAGCGCGCCGCCGACGGATCCCTCGATCCAGAGCCGCGCGGCGCCGTCGGGTCGACGCGGCAGGGGGCGCAGCCGCACGCCCAGCGCGAGCCACGCCGCGCCCCCGGCGTCGCGGGTGGGCACGCCCTGCACGGCTTCATCGCGAGAAGACACGGTGACGGCGCCGAGGTTCAGCGCGAGGTCGGCGAGGGCGCCGAGCTGCGCGGTGACCCCCGCGCTCGCGGCGAGCCCGAGCCCGAAGGACTGCCCCTGCCACGGGCCCGCGGGGACCGCGAGTCCGAGGTCGCCGTGCGCCTGCCACTGCGCCATCGCGGAGGACGGCGCGAGGCAGAGGGTGAGGGCGAGGATGGCGGGGGCGAATCTCACGTCGGCGCAGCGTGTCGGTCGGCGGCGCGGCGCGTCAAAGAAAGCGCAGGGGGGTGAGGGCCTCAGCGCGCGTACATCGTGATGTCGCGGGCGACGAGGTCGGCCATCGCGTTCGCGGTGGTCCAGTCGGGGTGGCGCAGGAGGATGTGGCCGTCGGAGATCAGCGTCTGCTTCCAGTCCCGGCGGTGCGCGCCGAGGGGCAGCAGGTGCTGCTCGACGACGTGCTCGCCGTAGCGCCGCATGAACTCCTGGAGCCCGTCGATGCGCACGATGCGGCCCGAGCCCTTGGCGCGCTTGAAGATGATCGCGGCGTTGTACTTGCGCGGCGCGTCGGCCTCGAAGCGGCGGTGGCAGGCCACCCGCGCCCACTCGCGAAAGAGGTCGATGTCGCTCGTGTAGTTCATCTGGTCGACGATGTGCGCGCCGCCGGGGCGGCAGCCGATCTCGCCGAAGACCACCTCGCCGTCGGGCTTGCGGAACCACTCCATGTGCGTGAACCCGTCGCCCATCCCCAGCGCGCGCAGGACCTTGCGTCCCAAGGCGATTCCGTCGACCACGCGGGGGTCTTGGAGGTCGCGCACGGTGGTGATGACGGGGGAGATCCACTCGTGGGTGCGGGCGATGAGGGGCTTGGGGAGGTACTGCGCGACGTTCTCGTACACGGGGGCGCCGTCGATGCAGAGGGTGTCGTAGGTGAACTCCTCGCCCTCGATGAACTCCTCGCAGCTCACCTCGGGCACGTGCCGGGTCTTCGCGAGGGCGTCGTCGAGCTCGGCGCGGCTGTCGACCCGGTAGGTGTCGGCGCTCCCCGCCCCGGCGATGGGCTTGAGCACCATGGGAAAGCCCATCTCCTCAGCCGCCGCGTAGGCCTCGGCGACGGAGCGCACCCGGCGCGAGCGCGGCACGCGCAGCCCCGCCCGCGCGACGCGCTCCTTCATGAGCTGCTTGTCGCGAAAGCCCCGCACGGTGTCTGAAGACATGCCGGGCATGCCGATAGACTCCCGCAGCGCCGCGGC
Source organism: Polyangiales bacterium (assembly GCA_041389885.1). Classification (GTDB taxonomy): domain Bacteria; phylum Myxococcota_A; class Polyangia; order Polyangiales; genus JAWKRB01. The sequence goes on from JAWKRB010000039.1 coordinate 42,244, forward strand.
GGTCTCGACCAGCACCTCCCAGTTGGCGAGCACCCGGTCGACGGAGCGCCCCTTGAGCCAGGCGCGCACCCGGGCGATGACGTCCGCCTGGTCCATGATCCGCGGGACCTGGAGGTAGTCGGTGAGGTGACCCTTGAGCGCCGCGGAGAAGCCCCCGGGGTGCCCGTCGCCCACGCCGTAGACCCGCGCGCCCACCTCGGCGAGGCCGCGGGTGTACTGCTGCATCTCCGGGGGATAACTCGGTGACAGGAAGACCACATTCATGACGGTGCGCGATGCTACAACGGCGCCCATGCGGAACGTGATCTTCACCGCGCCCTTTCCCATGGAGACCACCATGCGCTTCGCCCGCGCGGCGGCGAAGCTCGAGGGGGTGCGGCTGCTCGGGATCTTTCAAGAGCCCCCCCGCGGCGACGACGCGCGGCTCTTCGCCCACGTCGCCACGGTGCGCGACGGCACCGACGCCCAGCAGCTCTGCGACGCCGCCCGCGGGCTGCGGGCGAAATTCGGCGAGATCCACCGCCTCCTGGGGATCCTCGAGGCCATCCAGGTGCAGCTCGGCGAGGTGCGCAAGGTGCTGGGGATTCACGGCCCCGGCCCCGAGGTCGCCGACCTCTTTCGCGACAAGGCCCGGATGAAGGACGAGCTGCGCCGCCACGGCCTGCCCTGCGCGCGGCACCGCCTGCTCACGGGCTGGGACGACGCCCTGGGCTTCGTGAAGGAGGTGGGCTTTCCCCTGGTGCTCAAGCCCCCGGCGGGCATGGGCTGCAAGGCCACCTGGCGCGTCAACGACGTGGACCAGCTCCGCGGCGCCCTGAGCGCGCTGCACCCCTCGCGGGAGCACCCGGCGCTGGCCGAGGAGTTTCTCCGCGGCCGGGAGTACAGCTTCGAGACGATCACCATCGACGGCGTCGTGCGCTTCACGTCGTTCTCGCGGTATTTCCCGACGCCGCTGGAGGTCACCGAGACCCCGTGGATCCAGTGGGTCGTGGTGCTCCCCCGGCACGTCGAGGGCCCCGAGTTCGACGACGCCCGCGAGCTCGGCCTGCGCGCCGTGAAGGCCCTCGGCCTCGACACGGGCTTCACGCACATGGAGTGGTTCCGCCGCGACGACGGCACCCTCGCGATCGGTGAGATCGCCGCGCGTCCCCCGGGCGCGAACATCGTGCTCGCCAACGGCTACGCCCACGACGCCGACTTCTACCGCGCCTGGGCGCGGGCCGTGGTCGACGGCGCCTGGGATGGGCCCTACGAGCGCAAATACGCTGTGGGCGTGGCGTTTCTGCGCGGCGTGGGCACCGGCAGGGTGAGCGCGGTCACGGGCGTCGACGAGGCGCAGCGGCGCGTCGGGCACCTCGTGGTGAAGGCGAAGCTCCCCGTGGTGGGCGCGCCCCGCGCCGACACCTACGAGGGCGACGGCTACGTCGTCGTGCGCGACCCCGACACCGAGGTGGTCAAGCGCGCGGTGACCACGATCATCGAGACCGTCGGCGTGCGCTACGCGTGATCACCGCGCGGCGAGGGCCTCCCACCCGCCGCGCGACCGCGCCCACTCCCCCACGCGCGCCGTGCCCTCGGCCACGGTGACCGCGGGGGTGTACCCGAGCACGGTGCGCGCGCGCTGGATGTTGAAGTGCGCGCTGCGGCCCTCGGTGAGGACCTCGCCGACGGTGCGTCCCGTCGTGGCGCCGAGGAGCCTGCGGGCCTCGGCGAGGGCGTAGGCGACGACGAAGGGCACGCTCGCGCGGGGCGTCGGCGCGCCGCACGCGCGGAGCAGGCCGCCGACGAAGTCTTTGCGAGACAAGCGCTCGTCGTCGGTGACGTAGAACACCCCGCCCGCGGCGTCGGGGGCGGTGAGGGCGCTCACGGCCGCGCGGGCGAAGCTCTCGACCCAGGTGGTGGCGATGAGCGAGGCGCCGCCGTCGATCCAGGTGAAGCTCCCGTCCTTCACCTGGCGCAGCACGACGGGGAGAAAGGTGTCATCGCCGACGCCCCAGAGCGCGCCGGGGCGCAGGCACACGGTCTCAATGCCGCCGCCGCTCGCGGCGGTCACGAGGTCTTCGGCGAGGGCGAGGGTCTCGGTGACGGCCTCGGTGAAGCGCGGCGTGTGGGGGAGCTTCTCGTCGACGTACGAGCGCTGCGAGAGCGTGCGGGTCACCGTCTCGCTGGAGCGGTGCACCAGGCGCCGGACCCCCGCGGCGCGCGCGGCGGCGAGGAGGTTCTCGGTGGCGATGAGGTTCACCCGCTCGGCGTCGCGGGTCGAGGCGCGCGGGTCTTCGGTGCACGCGAGGTGAATCACGGCGTCGATCCCCGCAGCGCGCGCAGGAGCGAGGGCTCGTCTTGCAGGTCGCCGGGGTGTGCTCTCGGCGCCCTCGACGGCCTCGCCGAGGGCGACGGAGAGTGTGTCCATCGGCCTGCAGCGCAGCGAGAACCGCGCGTCCAACGAAGCCCTGGGCGGCCGTGACCAGCACTCTCATCGCGGCGAAGGTATCACCGCGGCGGCGCCGTTCATCCCCCTCTGCCGCCCGAAGACCCCGAGGTTTCTCGGGCTCACCCGCTCGTCGAACACCTTGCGCACGCGCACCTCGTAGCCCCGCTCCTCCAGCGCCGTCGCGCGGTCGAGGACCACCGCGAGCTCCAGCGCCCGCGCGAGCATCACCCGCGGCAGCGAGAAGCGCCGCACCCGCGCGAACTCCTCCCTCGCGGCGAGGGCGTGCGCGCGGAGCTCGGCCTCCCGAGGACCCTCGAGGGCGCGCGAGGCGCAGGCGGCCTTCGCGAGCTCGGCGAACCCGCGGTGGGCGCTGCGTCGGTTGAGCCCGCGCATGGCCTCGCCGGGGTCTACGCGCACCCCCCGCGCGCGCAGGAGCCTCGCGAGGGCGAAGCGCGCCTCGCGCGACGCGAGGTTCTCGGCGTGGCTCGCCTCGACGCCCACGCCGCGCTCGGTGACGTTCGAGAGCCCGAGAAACTCCCGCTCGAAGATCATCCCCGCCTTCGCCGCGCGCTTCGAGAGCGGCGCCCTCTCGGGCCCTGGGATCTTCTGCAGGCAGCACGACACCAGCGCCACCGCGGCGCCCGCCTCCGCCGCCGCGCGCACGAGCCCGTCGCCCAACGCGCCGCAGGCGTGAAGCCCCACGGCGAGGTCGTCGGCGCGCATCGCGAACGGCTTCGCGAGGGCGTCGCGGAGCTCGAAGCGCGCGCGGGTGCCCGCGGCGAGGGACTCGGCGAAGGTCACCCGCGCGGGGTCGCGCTCGAGGCCCAGGGCGTCGAGGGAGAAGCACGCCGCGGCGAGGCGGGTGAGGTGCCCGCTGCCCGACCCGAGCTCGACCACCCGGGCCGCGTCGAGGGCCATGGGCCGCAGCGCGTCGAGGAGCGCGTCGAGCTGGATCTGCTTGCGCGCCTTGACGTTCGGCGCGCGCGAGGGGTCGCCCTGGGGGGCTGGCAGCGGCGGCGCGAGGGCCGCGAGGGCCCGCGTCGAGGCCGCGAGATCGACGAGCGAGGGGGGCGCGTCGGCGCGGGTCTCGAGGTGCGCGGCGAGGCCCCGGCGCTCGCAGTCGTCGAGGGCGTCGTCGGTGAGGGAGGCGAGAAAGGGCGTCCACCCCCGGCGCTCGGCGAAGGGCGGCGGGGCGGCGTCGACGTAGCGCGCGCGCAGGATGTCCATCGCGGGGGAGAGCGCCGCGAGGACGAGGTCGAGGTCGGCGGAGACGGGGCGAATCAGGCGTGCCTGAAGGCGCCCTGGAGCACCTCGGGCGAGAAGCCCTGGGGCACCTGGCGGCTGGCGGCGTAGTGGTAGAGCGCGGTGTTGAACACCGAGTTCGCGACGTTGAACACCAGCACGACGCCGAGGATGTACAGCCCGAGGAGCGCGAAGAGCAGCAGGCCCAGGGCCGCGGGGACGCCCGACGACATCAAGAAGGCCGTGGCGAAGATTCCGAGGACGCCCGGCAGCACGAAGAGGAACTGCGCGAGGCCCATGCCGTAGTGCCGCGCGAGGCTCTCGCCCCAGGTGCTCTGGAGGGTGTTCATCGAGGCCTTGATGGCGTCGATGGGCCCGAGGTCTTGATAGACCATCGCGGGCACGACGAAGAGGGTCACGACGTTCCACGCGGTGGCGAGGAGGCCGCGGAGGATCGAGAGCAGGATCGACCCGACGCCCTTCGCGTTGCGCGCGGCGTTCTCGAGCATGGAGAGCAGCAGGCCGACGGAGGCCGAGAGCAGGCTCCAGGCGGCGATGCTGCCGACGCGCGAGAAGGCGAAGGAGAGGCTCTGCCCGAAGGTCGCGTCGCCGCCCGAGAGCCGCACGCGGGTGGTGTAGACCACGCAGGTGTTGAAGAAGGTGGTGATGAACGCGAGGCCGAAGTAGGTCGCGAAGGTCGCCGCGGCCTGGAGGGGCCCGAAGACCAGCGAGTCGCCGTCGTTCAAGAGGTGCACGATCACCGTGGGGAAGAGCATCGCCGCGCTGAACACGATGGAGCTGATCGCCGCGAGGAGCGGAAAGAGCAGCATCTCCTGGTCCTTCTTGATCACGTCGAAGGTCATGCGCGTGAGCGCCCAGGTGCGGTCCCAGAAATTCATCGTTGCCTCCAGGGTGAGGGTGTCGCACGAAGCGGTGCGCGCGGACCACTTCTGGCCCGCGGCTCCACTGCGTACCATCGTACCCCTCCCATGCGACTGACCGCCCTCGCCCTCGGGCTCTGCCTCACGTCCACGGCCTCCGCGAACGGGCGCTTTCCCGCGGCGCAGCAGGTGGTCTTCGGCGTCGGCGAGCACGCGCGGCGGGTGACCTTTCGCACCACCTTCGGACTCCTGGTCTCGGACGACCGCGGCGCGACCTTTCGCTGGCTCTGCGAGGGCGCGCTCTTCTCCGCGCCTGAGTTCGGCCCCTCGATCGACCCCGCGGTCGAGATCGACGCCCGCGGCCGCTCGGTCTACGGCTATCGCTACGGCCTCCGCGCGTGGACCCCCGGGCAGTGCGGCGTCGAAGAGGACCTCGCCCTGCGCGGCCGCGAGGTCCTCGACCTCACGAGCACCCCCGACCGCGGCGTGCTCTACGGCATCGAGACCCCGCTGGGGGAGCCCCAGTGGATCCTCCGCGCCGCCCCCGAGGGCACCTCCTTCACCCGCCGCGGCCAGGGCATTCCCAACGTGCGCCTCGCGACGATCGACGTCGCGCCGACGAACCCCCAGCGGCTCTACCTCTCGGGCCTCGACGACGCCCTCGACACCCCGCTGCTCCTGCGCAGCGACGACGGGGGCGACACCGTCACCCGCGTCGACATCGCGCAGAGCCTCCTGGGCGAAGACGTCTTCATCGCCGCGATGCACCCCAGCGACCCCGACGCCCTCTGGCTCCGCGCGAACGTCGACCTGGGCTCGACCCTCGTGCGCGTGCGCGAGGGCGGCCGCGTCGCCGAGACCGTCGCCCGCACCGCCGACCGGATGCTGGGCTTCGCCCGGAGCGCCGACGGACAGACCGTCTGGTACGGCTCGATCAACGGCGGGCTCCACCGCAGCGACGACGGCGGCGACACCTTCACCCGCGTGAGCGACCTGCGCGTGCTCTGCCTCGCCGTGCACGAGGGCGAGCTCTGGGCCTGCGGCGACTGGATCCGCGGCCCCTTCGCCCTGGGGCGCTCGAGCGACGGCGGACGGACCTTCACCCCGGTGCTGCAGTTTCGCGACATCGCGGGGCCCGTGCTCTGCGCCGCGCAGGGGGTCGACGACTGCGAACCCCGCTGGCCGACGCTGATGTCCGACCTCAACACCGCCATGAGCCGCGACGCGGGGGCGCGTGTCGACGCGGCGGGCGTCGCCGATGTCCCTGGGGCGCAGGGGGATGCGTCGATCACGGCCCCGCCCGCGAGGGGCTGCGGCTGCCGCGCGGGGGGGCGCGGGGGGGCGAGCGCGCTGTGGCTCGCCCTGGCGGCGCTCACATGGCGGAGAGGGGGGCGATCTCGAGCACGCGGTTGCCGACGGTGTCGGTGACGTAGATGTAGCCGCGGCCGTCGAGGGCGATGCCCTGGAGCGTGCCCGGCGCGGAGACCGACGAGAGGTCGACCCAGTCGATGCGCTGGCCCTCGCGGTTGAACGCCGTCACCGTCGAGTTGCCGTTGTCGGCGATGTAGAACACGTCGTTCACGAGGGCGATGCCCGAGGGGCGCATGAGGCCGTGCTCGGCGCCGTTGATGAAGGGCTGCATGGTGCCGCCGTTCATGCGGTTCTGCCGCGAGCCGTCGTAGTTCGGCGAGATGCGCGTGCCCAGGGTCGCCTCGGCGGGGTCGAACATCAGCACCTGGTTCGTCGCGGGCTGCGTGACGTAGAGGCGGCTGTTCGCGTGGTCGTACTCGAGGTGCGCCGAGACGCCCGGCATGTGCTGGAGCATGCCGTCGGCGAAGCGGCGGAGGACGCCGTCGGAGTGGTCCTCACCGCCGTGCTCGTGGGGCTCGCCGAAGTCGTAGCGGGCGAGGGCGCGGTGGGCGCCGTCGACCACCCAGTAGACGTTGGCGGTCTCCCAGGCGATGCCGTTGGAGCTCGGGCTGTTGTGCAGCATGTCGAGGTGCGTCGAGTGGCCGCCGTTGAAGATCTCGATGTTCGAGTCCCACAGCGTGGGGCCCATGAAGTCGGCGGGGGTGTTGCGCTGCGTGGCGACGTTGATCTCCTGCGCGGTCGCGAGCATGCCCGGCGCGCCGAAGGCCAGCGCCGCGGGCTGCGCGAGGAAGTGCTCGGCCCCCGGAGCGCCGCGGGTGTCGGCGAAGCGGTCGGCGGTGCCCGGACCGAACACGATGGTGATCGAGTTGCTGCCGAAGTTCGTGATCCAGAGCTGGTCGGGGGACTCGGGGTTGAACGCGAGGTCGCGCGGGCTGTCGAGGCCGTCGTCGGCCGTCGCCACCACCGTCACCCGCACCGACTCCGGCGTGTGCCGAAAGCCGCCCAGCACGGGCAGGCCCATCGGCGCCGGGGGCACGTCCGCCGCGGGCATCGACGCGTCGACCGCCGCCATCGACGCGTCGGGGTCGGCCGTCATCGGGTTGCCCGTGCCCGCGGTGCCGCCGCAGGCGCCGAAGACGAGCGAAGAGAGCAGGAGTGCGCGAATCGACTGGGAGCGTGACACCATGGACCTCATCGGAAGGGGCTGCGTGAGCAAGAAGCGTGCTGTCTCAGATGCGACGGGCACGCGGGCGGTTTCACCCGCGAGGGTCAGCGCGCTAACGGCGCGACCGTGCGTTCTCTACCTCGGCGCGAATGAGCCTCGCCGCGGCGCGCATGCCGTCGACGCCGAGCTCGCGGCCGAGGGCGGCGTTGTAGTTCGTGTTGGCGTTGATGTCGTAGGTGTACCTTCGGCCCTCGGCGTCTTCGATGAACTCGATGCCGGCGAGGTCGAGGCCCTCTTCGCGGCAGAGGGCCTCGTACTGCCGCACGAGGGGGTCGCTCGCGGTGAGGGGAGACGGGGAGAAGGTGGCGGCGCCGTCGGCGGGGCACACGTCGGGCTTCGCGCGCTCGGCCTGGCAGACGTCCGAGGGGCAGAGCTCGAAGCCGCCCTCGGTGGACGAGCGCATGGCGAAGAGAAAGCGCCCGCCCACGAGCTCGACGCGGGTGACGTAGGCGCCGGCGCCGCGCACGTACTGCTGCACCACGACCTGGCCGTTGGGGTCGGCGGAGAACTCGTCGGAGCCCAGGTGCGCCTCGAGGCCCTCGAGGGTCTCGAAGAGCGCGATGCCCAGGCCCTTGCCGCCCTGGTTGTGCTTGATGAGCACCGGCGCGCCCTTGAAGCTCGCGGCGGCCTTGAGGATCGACGCCGCGCCCACGGCGAGCACCGTGCGGGGCGTGGCGATGCCGTGCTTGCGGAGCACGAGGTCTTGCTGGAGCTTGCTGACCTCGAACTCGAAGGCGCGGGCGCCGTTGATCACCCGGCGGTTCCAGGCGTGGAGCCAGGCGAGGGTCTCGCGCATGAGGGCGACGCTGGTCCCGTGGCCGCGGGTGTGCGCCGAGGGGCTCATGCGGTTCCACCAGACGCCCGGAGGGGGCTCCTGCGACGGGTCGACGAGGCCCTCGCGCACCTCGTGAAGCTCCGCGCGCAGCCCCTCGGCCTCGAGGCCCGCCAGCAGCGGCGGGAGCCAGTCGGGGTTCTCGAACAGCACATGCACGGTCTCGTGGTCGCTCATCTCGGTGGTCGCCCTTCTACCACCCCGACCCGAGATGTCAGCCTCGACCGCAGCGCGTTTCGGGCAAATTACGGAAAGCGCGGTACCCTCCCGCGGCGAGGGCCCTGCGGTGGACATTCTGAGGTTGAGCTGGTTTCGGGTGAGCGACGCGCAGCGGGATCACGCGCAGCAGATCGCGCGGGGCGGGATCTTCATTCAAGCCCCGCCCCCCGACGGCGTGCTCTACGGCGCGAAGGTCGAGGTGGCGCTGGTGACCCCTGACGGGCGGGAGCACCGCTTCGAGGGCGAGGTCCTCGCGGCGACGCCGGGCGCGGGCATGGCGGTGACGGTGCCTCCCGAGGTGGTCGCCTCGGTGGCGGCGAGCGCGCAGGGGGCCGACGCCGCCGACCGCGACCCCGCGCACGAGTGGTGGGACGGCGCCCCCCCGCGCCCCACGGCCCGCGCGGGCGAGCCGCCGAAGTACGAGACCCTGACCATGGTGGAGAAGACCCGCATGGCCCTGCACGGCGACCGCGACGACCGCGCCGCGGTGCTCCGCGACCGCAACCGCTCGCTGCACCTGCACGTGCTGAAGAACCCGCACCTCACCGTCGAAGAGGTGGTCGCCATCGCGAAGAACCCCCAGACCGGCGCGGAGCTTCTGGAATTCATCGGCGGCCGCGGCGACTGGGTGACCCGCAGCGCCGTGGCCGAGGGCCTCGCGCGCAACCCGAAGTGCCCGAAGGACACCGCCGTGCGCGCGGTGCAGTACGTCGCCACGGAGCCCGTGCGGCAGATGGCCAAGGGCGTGGGCGCGCCGCCCCACGTGGTGCAGGCGGCGCGCAAGCGCGTGCTGGGCTGAGGGCCCGCGACGGGGGTATTCTCCGCCGCGATGAGCCCCCGTCGAACCGCGATCGCGCTCTCTGCGCTGCTGGGTTGCGCCGCCCGTGAAGAGTCGGGGGTGGTGACCGCGCCCCGCGACGCCGCCGCGCCTCGAGACGTCGCCGCGCCTCGGGACGTCGCCGCGCCTCGAGACGTCGCCGCGCCCGACGTCGCCGCGCCTCGGGACGACGCCGCGGGTCTCGACGCGGTCACGCCTGGGGTCGACGCGGGCCCGCCCCGCGACGCGGTGACCCCGCGGGACATCTGGTACTTCGACGCGCCCGCGCCCCCCGACGTGGTGACGCCTCGAGACGTTCCGCCCGTGATGCTCGGGGACGTGTGGGACACGCCGCGCGACGCCGACACCCGCCCCCGCGACCAGGACTTCACCGCGGGCGCCGCGCCGGGCGACAGCGCCTCGCGCTTCGGCGGCGCCGAAGACCCGCGCGGGCGCCGACGATCGTGTACCCCGAGGCGGGGGTGATCCTCCCGCCCAACCTCACGGGCTTCGAGGTGCACTTCAGGCCCGGCGCGGGCAACGACCTCTTCGAGGTGTCGTTTCGCGGCGACCGCGGGAGCGTGCGGGTGTTCACCTCCTGCGCGCGGGTCTCCGACGGCTGCGTGCTCGCCCTCACCGAGCCGATGTTTCAAGAGGTCGCCCGCGCGGCGCAGCCCTCGGGGCGGCTCAGCCTCGCCGTGCGCGGGAGCACCCTCGCGAGCGGCGGGCGCGTGGGCCGCAGCGCGTCGCGCGAGATCGAGGTCACCAACACCGACGTGCGCGGCGGGCTGTACTACTGGAACGCCGCGAGCGGGAGCATCCTGCGCTTCGAGTTCGGCCGCGTGGGCGCGCGGGCCGAGACCTACCTCCAGGGCGATCCCCTGTTCAATTGCCTGGGCTGCCACGTGATCTCGCGAGACGGGTCGCGCGCGGTGGTGGGGAGGTTCATCCCCGGTCCTGCCATCAGCCGGGTCTTCGACGTGCCCACCCGCGCGACCCTGTCGGGAGATTTCGGCTCGAATTTCGGTACCTTCTCTCCCGACAACCGCAGGGTGCTCACCTCCGACGGCGCCCGGCTCTCCCTCCTCGACGGGACCACCTTCGCGCAGGTGCCCGGCCTCCCCGCCGACATCCGCGGCTCCATGCCCGACTGGTCCCGCAACGGGCAGCGCGTGGTCTTCTCTCGACAGCGCAACGGCCTCGCGCTCTTCGGGCAGCCGGGCCACGGCCCCCCCGGCGACCTCCTCTCGATGCTCTGGTCGGGGAGCTCGTTCTCGATGCCCACGACCCTGGTCACCGCGGCCAGCGACGAGAACAACTACTATCCCAGCATCGCGCCCGACGACCGCTGGGTGGTCTTCAACCGCTCCGGGGGCACCTCGTACAACGCCATCGACGCCCACCTCTGGGCCGTGCGCGCCGAGGGCGGCACCCCCGTGCGCCTCGCGCGCGCCGACGGCGACGGGGACCTCGGGAACTCCTGGCCCAAATTCGCGCCGTTTCTCCAGACCTACCAGGGCGACACGATCCTCTGGATCACCTTCTCGTCGCGCAGGGACTACGGCCTGCGGCTCCAGCAGCAGTCGCGCATGCCCGACCAGCGCACCGCGCAGCTCTGGATGGCCGCGATTCGCCCCAACCGCACCGGGGACCTCAGCGCCGCGGCCTTCTGGCTGCCCTTTCAAGACATCCGCTCGGGCAACCACATCGGACAATGGGCCCAGGAGGTGCAGCGCATGGGCTGCGCGAGCGACCGCGACTGCAACCCCCAGGAGCGCTGCCTGCCCCTCGGGCTCTCGAGCATCTCGTACGGGTGCTTTCCGCGCTGAGACCCCTTGGTGAAGGATCGCGCCGCGGGGCGTACACTGACCGCATGGCGCGCGCGAAGGGCACCCTGCCGATCCTCGACGCGCTGCGCATCGCCGAGCCCTGCGACGCTTCGTGGGAGGCGATGGGCGGCGGCGCCGTTCGCCGCTGCGACGCCTGCGACCTCGAGGTGTGGGACCTCGCGTCGCTCACCGCGGCGCAGGTCCGCGGCGCCCTGGCGCTGGGCGGCGAGCGCTTCTGCGCGCGCGTCACGCGCGACGTCGACGGCGGGGTGCAGACCCGCGACGCGCGACGACCCGCGGCGACGGCGATGCTCCTCGGCGGCGCCCTCGCGCTGCTCTCGGGGGAGGCCCTCGCGCAAGACGCCGGCGCGCCGCTCGCGCGCGTCGAGGTGAGCCTCGGCGCCGTCGTTCGAGGGACCTCGGTCGCCTTTCACCGCTCGACGACCGTGGCCTTTCTCGGGCGGAGCCTGCGGCCGACCCGCGCGTCCCTCGACGTGCTCCGCGCGGTGGCCGAGGTGATGCGCGAGCACCTGGACCTCCGCCGCGTTCGGCTCGTGGGGCACGTGCCCGAGGGCTCGCCGCGGGCGCTCGGCCTGCGACGCGCGCGGTGGGTGCGAGAGCGCCTCGCGGGGATGGGCGTCGACCCCGACCGCCTGGTGCCCGACGAGGTCGTCGAAGCGCGCGGCGCGGCGCGAAGGCCGGGCGCGCGCGAGGGGTGGGTCGAGTTCGTCGTCGTCGATCCGCCGCGCTGAGCCGCGCCACGCGCCTTCGGGATTGACGCACCCGCCGCCATCCCCTACTCCGCGGGGCGTGAGCGAGAACAGCAGCGCGCGGGAATTCGACGTCGTGGTCTACGGCGCCACGGGCTTCACCGGACGGCTCGTGGCCGAGTACCTCGCGCGCAACGCGCCGACGCTGCGCTGGGCGATCGCGGGCCGCAGCGCGTCGAAGCTCGAGGCCGTGCGGCGCGCGGTGGCCGACATCGACCCCCGGTGCGCGTCGGTGGGGCTGATCGTCGCGTCCACCGACGACCGCGGCGCCCTCGACGCCATGGCCGCGCGCGCGCGGGTGCTGCTCACCACGGTGGGCCCCTTCGCGCGACTCGGCCACGACACCGTCGCGGCCTGCGTCGACGCCGGCACCGACTACGTCGACATCACCGGCGAGCCCGATTTCGTGTCCGACACGATCCAGCGGCACCACCTCCGCGCCGCCGAGCGCGGGCTGCGCGTGGTGAACTGCTGCGGCTTCGACAGCGTGCCCCACGACCTCGGCGCCTACATGCTCGTGCGCCACCTCGCCCCCGAGGGGCCGCTGGAGATCGACGCCTTCGTGCGCTCCAGCGCGAGCTTCAGCGGCGGCACCTGGCACTCGGCCCTGGAGTACATGGCGAAGCGCCAGGCCGTGCGCCTGCCCCTCGCGCCGCACGCGGGCCGCGCGATCAAGACCCGCGCGAAGCTCCACCGCGAGGCCGAGCTGCACGCCTGGGCCGCGCCGCTGCCCACCATCGACCCGCAGATCGTGCTCCGCAGCGCCTCGCTGCTGCCGGCGTATGGACCGAGCTTCACCTACGGGCACTTCGCGCAGGTGCGCGCGGCGAGCACCCTGGTCGCGGGCGCCGTGGGCATCGGCGCCGTCGCGCTGCTCGCGCAGTTCGGCCCCACGCGCGCGCTGCTCGGAAGGATCCGCGGCTCGGGCGAGGGCCCCTCGGCGGAGGAGCGCGCCCGCGCGTGGTTCACCGTCACGCTGCGCGCGCGCTCGGGCGGGCGCGCGGTGATGGGCCGGGTCTCGGGCCGCGACCCCGGCTACGACGAGACCGCGAAGATGCTCGCCGAGTCGGCGCTCTGCCTCGCCCTCGACCGCGACGCGCTCCCCGCGGTGTACGGCGTGGTGACCCCCGCCGCGGCGATGGGCGACGCGCTCCTCGCGCGGCTGCGTCGCGCGGGCATGCGCTTCGAGGTCCTCTCTGACAGCGGAGCTTGAGCGCGCGGCGCGCTTTGACAGGCTTCGCCGCCGCGTGTCAGATGGAGGCTATGGGTGGCACTTCGAATCGCGCGGCGTCGGCGTCTGACCCGCTGCCCGTGTCTCTGACCCTCGGGGCGGTGAGCGTCGTCGAGGTCGCAGGGCGCAGGGTGGCGTGCAGGGTCGGCGCGACGCTGGTGCACGCGACGCTCGCGACCGCGGGCGACTACGAGCCCGTCGCGGGCGACACGGTGCTCGTGGGTCGCGCCGACGACGGCCAGGCCTACGTGGTGGGGGTGGTGTCGTCGAGCGCCGAGCCCGCGCCGAGGCTCCGCCGCGACGCCGAGACCGGGCGCACGGTGCTCGACGCCGAGGGCGACCTGGTGCTCCGCGCGCAGGGCCGCGTGTGCGTGGAGGGCGAAGACGGCGTGACGCTCCTCGCCGGGGGAGAAGACGGCGACGCGAGGGTGACCCTCGAGCGGGGCTCCCTCCGCGCCGAGGTGACCCGCGTGGGCGTCGAGGCCGTCGAGGCCCTCGCGAAGGTCGCCCTCGCGCGGGTCGACGCGGGCGTGCTCGCGGTGGTCGCGCGGCGGGCCTCGACCACCGCCGAGGTGATCGAGACGCGGGCGCAGCGCATCTTCGAGCGCGCGCACGCGAGCTACCGCGAGGTCGAGTCGCTCGCGCAAACACGGGCGGCGCAGGTTCGTATGATCGCGACCGAGGCGCTCCAGCTGCGGGGCAAGCGCGCGCTGGTGAAGGCCGAGCGCGACGTGAAGATCAAGGGCGAGAAGATCTACCTCGCGTGAGAGGGTGAGCGATGTTCCCAGCGAGCACCAAGGGCGGCGGGATGTGCTTCGGCTTCCCCGATGTCTGCAAGACGCCGGCGCCTCCTGCGCCCTTTGTTCCGATCCCGTATCCCAACCTCGCGCCGCCGATGATGGCGAGCGGGGGGAGCTGCGCGAAGAAGGTCAAGATCCTCAACATGAAGGCCATGAAGGCGTCGACGGAGGTCTCGCGCTCCAACGGCGACGAGGCCGGCACCCTCAAGGGCATGGTCTCGATGACCAACATGGACAAGGCCAAGCCCGTGATGGGCTCGCCGGTGGTCATCATCGAGGGCAGCGGCGCGATGACCTGGCTCAAGCCCACGCGCCACAACGGCACGAACGCCAACGCGCCCCCCGGCGCGCAGATCGCGCCGAGCCAGCCCCTGGTCATTCTCGGAATCTAGCGGGAGAGGTACGCCATGCCGGTCGTGTTTTCTGACTTCGATGTCTCCGTGAGCACCGACGCAGTGCCCGACGGATCGCTCCTGCTGCGGCGCATGACGGGCGTCGAGTCGCTCTCGAAGCCCTTTGAATTTCAGCTCGTGGTCGAGTCGACCACCGAGGGCGGGCTGAGCTTCGACGAGGTCGACGCGATCCTCGCGCAGCCGTGGACGCTGCGCGTGGGCGACGACGACCCGCGGGTGATCCACGGCGCGGTGTCGGCGATCGACACGCTGCCGCACTCGACGCCGTCGGGGATCCAGTACGCGATCACGGTGGTCCCGCGGCTGTGGCGCACGTCGCTGACCTTCGGCACCTGGGTCTATCAAGACCTCACGGTGCCCGAGATCGTGGCTGACGTGCTGCAAGAGGCGGGCTTCGAGACGGGCACCGATTTCGAGATGCGGCTCTCGGCGCGGTACCCCAAGCGCGAGTACTGCGTGCAGTACCGCGAGACCGACCTCGCGTTCATCTCCCGGCTCTGCGAGCACGAAGGGATCTTCTTCTTCTTCGAGCACGCCGACGGCGTCGACAAGGTCGTCTTCGGCGACATGAACGTCGCGTTTCAGCCCCTCGAGGGCCACGAGTCGATCTCCTTCGACCCGCGCGCGGGGGTCACCGACCTGCGCGAGGTGGTCACCTCCATCGGCCGGCACCGGCAGGTGGGCGCGCAGAAGGTCGGGGTCAAAGACTTCAACTACCGCACCCCCGACCGGGTCATCGGCGCGGGCTTCAACGTCGACCCCCAGGGCGTGGGCCTGGTGATGGACTACGGCGACCACTTCAAAGACCTCCCCGGCGCCAAGCGCACCGCGCGCATCCGCGCCGAGGAGATCTTCTGCCAGCGCGAGACCTACCAGCTCGTGAGCCGGGTGCGGGGCCTGCGCGCGGGGCACCGCTTCGGACTCCTCGACCACTTCTCCCACGACTTCGAGCAGGAGTACCTCGTGACGCAGGTGCGCCACTTCGTCGAGCAGTCGCACGACGCGAGCGCGCAGGGCTCGGTGGGGTATCACAACGAGGTCACGGCGATCCCCTACGCCAACGCGTACCGCCCGCCGAGGGTGACGCCGAAGCCCCGCATCGCGGGCTTCATTCACGCGAAGATCGACGGCGAGGGCGGGAGCGCGACCGCCGACGGCTCGGCCCCCCTCGACGGCGAGGGGAGGTACCGCGTGGCGGTGCTGGGCGACGCGACGAAGAGCGCGGCGGGGCGCTCTTCGCGCTGGGTGCGGCGCGCGCAGCCCTTCTCGGGCGCGGGCTACGGGATGCACTTTCCGCTGCACGTGGGCGCCGAGGTGATGCTCGTGCACCTCGACGGAGACCCCGACCGGCCGGTGATCGTGGGCGCGGTGCCGAACCCCGCCAACGCGTCGCCGGTCAACGCCGAAGACGCGACGCTCAACCGCATCCGGTCGCGGTCGGGCATGGTCATGGGCTTTCACGACAACCGAGGCTGATCGATGCCCAGCGAAATTGTCTTCGACCCGTGGGACATCATGGACGAGAGCGCCCCGGTGCCCTCGCACACCACCGAGACCCAGAACGGGCACCAGTGGTACATCTCCGCCACCGCGCCCGCGACCACCATCTCGGTCGGCCGCACCCACGGCCCCACGGGCAACGGCTTCTACATCGCCACGGCCAACGACGGCTTCATCAGCACCAACGGCGCGATGGCGATGCAGTCCAACGGACCCACGGGCATCGACTCGGTGGGTGCGTTCACCATGCGCGTCACCGCGGCGACGAAGATCACCACCGACGCGACCATCGACCTCCACGCGACCTCTACGGTGACGGTCATCGCGGGCAGCGGCGAGACCGCCGTGCTCGCGGCGGCGCACCCCGGCAACGAGGGCGGATCGCCCAACGGCGGCGGCGCGGCGTCGCCCCCCGCGGTGCCTCCGGGCCCCCCCGCGACGCCCGACCTCCCGAGCTTTCCCCCCAACGCGCCGGCGGGCCCTCCCGATCCCCACGGCAGCTCGGCCGTGTCGGGCGTGGGCGTGCCCGTGATCACCGGCGTGCTCGGCGGTCTGGCCATCGCCGAGGGAGGCTTCAGCGCCATCGGCGGCGTCGCCAGCGTGGGCGGGTCTATCTTCAACGCGGGCATGGCCATCGCGACCGCGCGGGCCGAGTCGGCGGCGGCCGAGTCGCGCAGCGCGGCAGACTCCGCCCTCGGAGCGCTCCCTCCCTCCGCGGCGGCGGCGGGGGGCGGCGGCCCCGACATCGACATGACCGCCGCGGCGCGGATTCTGGGCAAGGCGCAGACGGGCATCGCCTGGTACACCCCGGCGGCGATCAAGAGCACGGCCGACACGGCGATTCAGTGCCAGTCGCCGATCATCAAGCACATCGCCGACGTCGAGATCGTCAACAACTCGGGCGTGTTCATCAAGAACAAGGCGGGCACGCAGATCAAGAGCGACGCGCCCCTCATCGAGAGCTCGTGCAAGCAGTGGAAGGCCACGGCGATGGTCACCTCGTCGACCACGGGCCTCGCCATGGCGTCGATGTTCAGCGCGGGCTCGACGTCGATCACGGGCCTCGCCGCCGTGGGCATCACCGCGGGCGCGATGTGCAAGATCAAGGGCATGGGCATCACGTCGATCACCGGCGGCATCCTGCTCAAGCTCGAGTCGGGGGGGCAGATGATGTTCGCCTCGCCGATCTTCAAGCGCAGCCACGGCGTGGTGAAAGAGAAGGCCGGCACCACCGCGGTGCAGGTGGGCTCGCTGAAGTACAAGGCCATGATGTTCAAGGCGCAGGCCGTGAACTGGGGCGTGAAGGCGGCGACGGCGAAGTACCAGGCCGCGTCGATCAAGCTCGGATAGAGACCGTCAGCCCCCGTGCGAGTTCTCAAAGACACGCCCTTCGCCTTCGGCTTTCTCGTGTACGCCCTGCGGCCCCCGCAGCGATCCCTCGTGGTCGTGGTGAAGGGCACCTTCATCCGGGGTGACGACGGCGCCTGGGCGCCCGCGCCCGAAGACGATCAGGTCGGCTGCTCGGGCGAGGCGCACTGGGACGACGACGACGCCCAGAGCCTCCGCTACGACACCGATTTCGCGCTGCACAAGCCGCGGGGCGAGGTGCACCTCGCGGGCACCTTTCACGCGCCGCAGGGGCAGACCGTGACCTCGGGGGTGGCGTCGTTTCGCTTCGGCGCGATGCAGCGGGCCTTCGCGGTCTTCGGCGAGCGGAGCTGGAGCACCCTCGGAGGGCTCAGCGAGCCCGCGCCCTTCGCGTCGCTGCCGCTGCGCTGGGAGTACGCGTACGGAGGTCCCGGTCACGCGACGAACCCCGTGGGCGTTGGGGCCGACCGCCGGGCGCCGCCGCGCATCGAAGACCCCGCCGACCTGGTCTCGGAGCCGCGGAGCCGCCCCGAGCCCGCGGGCGCCGCGCCCCTCGCGCGCTCCTGGCCCCCGCGCGCGCGCCTCACCGGGACCTACGACCGCGGGTGGCTGAAGCACCGATGGCCCTGGCTCCCAGAGGATTTCGACTATACGTACTTCAACTCCGCGCCCGAGGCGCAGCGGGTGAGCGGGTACTTTCGCGGCGACGAAGACTTCGCCTGGCGCGCCCTCGACCCCGAGTGGCGGCTGGTCGAGGGGAGGCTCCCTGGCCTGCGCGCGCGGGCCTTCTTGCAGATGGAGCCGCGGGAGGGGGGAGAGTTTCGCGAGGTCCCGCTGGTGCTCGACACGGTGGTGCTCGACGCGGACCACCGACGGGTGCTGTGCACCTGGCGCGGGGTGGCCGCGGTCGAGAGCGAGGCCCTCACCGAGGTCGCGCATTTGTTCTACGTGCACGAGCCCCTCGACGCGCAGACGCCCCTCGACACGTGTCGCGCCTGGTACGAGCGGCGCCTCGCCGAAGAAGAAGCCGATGACGACGTCGAGGCCGCAGAGGAGGCCGAGCCCGCCCTCGCCGAGGCGCTCGCGCCCTACGACGCGATGCTGCGCTCGCTGGGGATCATCCCCGAGAACTTTCTCGCGAGCCTCGAGGCGCCCCCGGAGCCCATCACGGTGAAGCAGAACCGCGAGAACCTCGCGAAGCTCCGCGCGGCGATCGAGGCCGACGGCGAAGAGGTCCCCCCCGAGCTCGCCGCCGCCGAGCAAGACGTCGAGGCCGTCGCCGCTGAAGAGCCCGGAGACGGCCTGGCGAAGCGCGCGCACGTGATCGACAAGCTCACCCGCGACGAGCGCGACTTCACCGAAGAGGACCTCACCGGCGCCGACCTCTCCGAGCTCGACCTCCGCGGCGTGATCTTTCGAGAGAGCACCCTGCGCCTCGCGGTGCTCGACCGCGCGCACCTCGACGGCGCCGACCTCACCGGCGCGGATCTGGGGGAGGTCCGCGCGCGGGGCGCGCGCTTCGTGCAGGCGAGGCTCGACGGCGTCGAGGCCGCGGGGCTCGACGCGCCCTTCGCGGATTTCTCCGGCGCCTCCCTCGAAGACGCCGAGCTCGGCGGCGCCTCCCTCGACGACACGCGCTGGCACGAGGCGCACTGCAAGGGGACCGTCTTCGCCGAGTCGTCCCTCGCCCGCGCGGTGTTCACCCGCGCGGTGCTCGACGGCGCCGACCTCGACCGCGCGACGCTCACGGAGTGTGACTTCACCGAGGCCTCCCTCGATGAGACCTCCCTCGAGGCCGCGCGCTGCGCGGGGTCGGTCTTCGACCGCGCGCGCCTGAGCAACGTGCGCGCCGGCGCCCGCGCCGACTTCACCGGGTGCCGCGCGCGCAACGTCTTCGCCCGCGAGGCGCGGCTGCAAGACAGCGTGCTCGACCAGTCCGACTTCAGCTTCTCGAACCTCGAGGGCGCAGACTTCTCGGGCTGCAGCATGGTGCAGACGCAGCTCAACCAGTGCGTGCTGCGCAAGGCGAACTTTCGGGCCGCGGTGCTCGTGGGCGCGGTGATCTTGAAGAGCGACGCGATGGAGGCCTGCTTCGAGGCCGCGCGGCTCTCGCACGCCGACCTGCGGGGCACGAGCCTCTTCGCCGCGGCGTTCTGGGAGGCCGTCACCGACGAGGTGCAGTGGGAGCTCGCGGACCTCCGCCGCACCCTCCTCGACCCCGAGGCCCCGCGGTGAGCGCGCGCATCGAGAGCGAGGCGGCCCTAGTCGCGTGGTTCGAGGCCCACGGCGGCTTCGAGGACGTCACCGTGAGCGACTGCGACCTCGCGCAGAAGAACCTCTCGCACGCGACCTTTCGCGACGTGACCTTCGAGCGCGTGCGGATGGACGAGGCGATCCTCACGGGCTGCGTGTTTCACCGGGTGACCCTGCGCGGCGTGAGCCTCGCGGGGGCGACCCTCGACGACTCGACGTGGATGGAGGTCGAGAGCGACCCCGCGGCGCCCGCGGATTTTCTCGGCGCCCGCGGCGCGCGGGTGCGGATGCACCTCTGCAAGCTCGCGGGCGCGCGCTGGGCGAGGGCGGTCTTCGACGAGGTCGCCTTCGCCGAGTGCGAGCTCGGGGGCTGCGACTGGCGCGAGGCGTCGATCACCAGCGGGGAGTTTCTCGGCGGCGCGATGGGCGCGAGCTGGTGGAGCGGCGCGAGGCTGACCCGCTGCGTCCTCGACGGCGCCGAGCTCTCGCAGGGCGCCTTCGACGGCGCGGTGCTCGACGACACGAGCCTCTTTCGCGCGAAGCTCTCGAGCGCGCGCTTCGACGGCGCCACGCTGCGCGAGTGCACGCTGCGCGAGGCCGACCTGCGCGCGTCGGTGTTCCATCAGTCCGTGCTCGACGGCAGCGACCTCAGCGGCGCGCAGTGCGACGACGCGCATTTCGTCGGCGCGTCCCTCGTCGAGGCCGACCTCACGGGCGCGGTGCTCGCGCGGGCCAACCTCACGCAGTCCGCGCTCACCGACGCCGACTTCACCGACGCGCGGTGCGAGGGCGCCGAGCTCCACGCCGTGCGCGGCGAGCGCGTGACCTTCGACGGCGCGGACCTCTCCCGCGCCGACCTCCGCGGCGCCCTGCTCACCGGCGCGTCGATGCTCGGCGCGACGCTCACGGGCGCGTCCCTCGCGGGGGCCGATCTCACCGGCGCCGACCTCGACGGGTGCGACCTCACGAGGGTGGTGCTCCACGACGCGACGATGGTGCGCGCGAGCCTCGTCGAGGCGCGGGCCGCGGGACGGCGCTTCGAGGGGATGAACCTCGCTGAGACCGACTGGTCCCGCGCGGAGCTCGAGGGCGCGTGCTTCGACCGGGCCGACCTCTCGAAGGCGTGCATGGCCGAGGCGAAGCTCCGAGGGGCCACGATGCGCGGGGTGATCGCGCCCTATCTCGAGCTCGACGGCGCCTGCGTCGACGAGGTGGACTTCACCGGCGCGCAGCTCCCCGGCGCGCAGCTCGTGGGGTGCATGGCGCGGCGCGCGGTGTTCAGCGCGGCGGTGCTGTCTCGGGCGATGCTCACGCGCTGCGCGCTGCAAGAGGCGCGGATGCTGGGCGCCGACCTCTCGTACGCCGACCTCTCGCACGCGCGCCTCGAGAACGCCGACCTCAGCGACGCGAAGCTCCGCGGCGCGGCGATGCACGAGACGGTGTCGCACGGCGCGAGCTTCTCCCGCGCCGACCTCACCGACGTCTCGCGGAGCGACGCGCCCCTCGCCGACGCCGAGCGCTTCGGCGCCGCGCTCCCCCCCGCGCCCGAGGCGCCGCGGTGAGGGAGCTGCACCGCGCCCTCGACGACGCCCGAGAAGACCGCGCCTCGGCCCTCCGCGGAGAGGCCCTCGCCCACGACACCCTCCACCGCGTCGACCGCTGCGCGCGCTGCGGGCGCGTGTCTCGCAGGGTCGCGCTCCTCGCCGACGCGCCGGGGGGCGACAGCGCCGCGTCCATCGCGGCGTGGACCGCGTCGCAGCCCGAGCGCCTCCCCCTCGTCGAGGTCGGCTGCGAGTGCCCCGAGGCCGCCGCGGGGAGGCTCGCGGCGCTGGCCTACGTGCGCGCCTGCGCGGGGCGCGGCGAGGAGTGCGTGTACGAGGGCGTCGACGAGGGCGAAGGGTGGTCCTGGCGGTGGCGGAGGCGCGCGCTGGATGGCGCGTCGGAGCCCTGCGAGGTCGACGCGCTGCCGCCGCTCTCGGCGCGGGAGGTCTGGCGCGGCGCCCTCGACGAGGCCGCCGGGGGAGCGCCCGTGCTCGCGCGGGTCGAGGCCGGGCTGTGGGTCTTCGCGGGGCCCCGCGAGGCGTCCCTCGAGGCGCGGGTCAAGGCGCGCGTGGGCGAGTGCGCGCGGGGGCTGCTGCTGCCGCTGAAGCTCCTCGCGTGGCGCCCCGTGGTGCCGACGTCGGAGGCGTGGACGACCTGGGCTCCCGCGCACGCCGAGGCCATTCGCGCGGGAGAGCTGCGCGCGGGCGCGGTGATCGACGCCGAGGTGCTGCGCGAGCTCGTGCGCGTGGCGGCGTGTCGCGCGGGGGTGGCTCTCGACGACGACGACGGCGCGTCGGTGACCCTGCGTCGCGGGGAGTTCGCCCGCGCGGTGGACCTCGACCGCCTCGCCCTGAGCCTCGCGCTCCGCGGGGAGGGCCTCGCGCTGGGCGCCGCGCGCGCCGTGGCCGCGACGCTCGACATGCTCGCCGACGCCGCTGCGATCGCCGCCGAGGTGCGCGGGATGCGCCCCGAGGTGCGCTTCACCGCGGCGGGGTGGAGCCTCGTGCCCGAGCGCCCCGACGGGTCGCAGGGTCCGGCCATCGCGCTCCCCGAGCGCCGCGAGCGCTCCCCCCGCGCCGACGAGGACCTCGAGCGCGCGGTGCGCTTCGGGTGCGACGTGCTGCCGCCGTGGAGCGATCCGTCGCGGGTGTGCCCCTGCGGCGCGCCGGCGTGCTTCGTCGCGCGGGTGCTCCCTCCGGGCGCGATGACGGCGGTGGAGGGCACCCCGAGCGCCCCGGTGGTGCTCGCGCGCTGGCCCGAAGACGCGCCCCGCGCGGCCCTCGTGGCGGGGGTGGGGTGCGAGCTGCACACGTGGTTCCCGAGCGCAGAAGCGCTTGCGGCGCAAGGGATGTCGTCGCAAGACGTCGCGGCCAGGGTGCGCGCCGAGGCGCCCCTGGCGACCTTCGCGGTGACCTCGCGGGTGGTCGAAGAGGGGGGTGCGCGGGCGCTGATCGCGCGGGGGCACCACGTCGCGTCGGCGATGGTCGACGACCACCTGCTCACGGCGCTGCACCGCGCGTGCGGCGCGCCGCTGCGGGGCCCTGAGGTGGGGGCGCTGGCGGTGGCGACCGACGCGCTGATCCTCCACGAGCGGGGCTGGCGCGACGAGGACCTCGACCGGCTCTGCACCTCCCTCGCGCTGGAGGCGGGCGCGCCCTCGCAGGGCCCCGACGCGCTGCTGGTGTCGCGCGACGCGCGCGTCGACGCGCTGCCGCGGGGGCGGGTGCTCCCGCGCGACGTCGCGGAGGGGGCATGAACGACCTGAGCGTGCCGACGCCGGCGATGTGTCTGGTGTGCCGCGTGGCGTTGGCGCCGGGGGAGCCGTGTGATTTCGATCCGAAGCACCCCCTCGCGCCGCTCACCGAAGGCGCGGGGCGCGAGCGCGCGCTGGCGGCGGTGTGGGGGCCTCCCTCGGCGCGGGCGCAGGCTCGAAGGCTCACCCGCGCGGGCGCGAGCGGAGGCATCGCGGGGGGCGCGGCGGAGGTGCTCGGGCACGGCTGCGGAGGGTGCGGCGAGCTCGCGGGCGCGGGGGAGCTGGGCGCGGTGATCGGGGTGATCGTCGCGGTGGTGGCGGTGGCGCTGTCGGCGGTGATCGTCGTGTGGCTCATCGGACGCGCGGTGACGGCCTGGCAACGCCGCAAGCACCGGCTGCTCCCGATGGGCGCGCCGCGGGGGCTCCCGATGCGCGGCGCGACGTGGGTCGAGGGCGTGGTCGAGGGGAGGGCGCGGATGCCCTCGTGGACGGGCGAAGAGGACTGCCTCGCCTGGGGCGTCGAGGTGCTCGCCGACGCGCACCGCGGGGGCGCCGTGCTCTTGCGCGACGGGCGCACGACGGCGCTGACCCTGCGGCTCGCCGACGGGCGGGTGGTGCAGGTGCCCGTGGGGCGCGCGCGGGTGGGGTGGGCGGGGGAGCTCCCCGAGGGCGCGCGGGAGACGGCGAAGGGCGACGTGCTGCGCGGGCTCCTCGGCGGCCTCGCCGAGGGCGAGGACGAGTACGAGGTGGTGATCCCCGCCGAGCGCGCAGAGGCCGTGAGGATCGGACCGGGCGATCGCGTGCGCCTGGGCGGCGCGCTGGTCCCGGCCGCCGCGGGCGAGGGGGGCTACCGCGAGGGCGCGCGGGAGCTGCTCGTGACGGGCGTGCCGCGGCTTGTGCGCGTGGGGTGAGCGGGGGGCGGGGCGGGCGCCTTCAAGCCGCGTTCAGTGTCAGGCCGCGTTCAAGGTCAGGCCGCGTTCAAGGTCAGGCCGCGTTCAAGGTCAGGCCGCGTTCAAGGTCAGGCCGCGTTCAGGGGCGCGCATTTCCAACTGCCCCCTGCGCTCGCCGGTCGCTCCCTTCGGTCGCTGGCTCGCTGAAGGGGGAGCCTAAGAGAGGGCGCCCCCGCCGGGGCGGGGGCTGACCGGGCGATCGTCGCGCGTGCCGCGCACGACGGTTGGGTGATCGACCATCGCGACGCAACAGCGTGAACGCGACCCGATTCAACACCCCGAAATTCATCCACAAACCGTCGTGCGCGGCACGCGCGACGATCGCCCAGTCAGCCCCGTCCCAGCGGGGGCGCCCTCACTAGGCTCCCCCTTCAGCGAGCCAGCGACCGAAGGGAGCGACCGGCGAGCGCAGGGGGCAGTTGGATAAATGCGCGCCTTCCCCGCGCCTTCCCTCGCGCCTTCCCCGCGCCTTCCTCCGCGCCTTCCCGCGCGCCTTCCCGCGCGCCTTCCCGCGCGCCTTCCCCGCGCCTTCCCGCGCGCCTTCCCGCGCGCCTTCCCGCGCGCCTTCCCCGCGCCTTCCCCGCGCCTTCCCGCGCGCCTTCCCCGCGCCTTCCCCGCGCCTTCCCCGCGCCTTCCCCGCGCCTTCCCCGCGCCTTCCCGCGCGCCTTCCTCCGCGCCTTCCCCCGCGCGGGAGCTGCTCGCGACGGGCGTGCCGCGGCTCGTGCGCGTGGGGTGAGCGGGGGGCGGTCCGAAAGATGCTGACCTCTCCTCGGGCGATGTCCGCCCGGTGAGAGGAGACCCCATGAGCGACCTCATCGCACACGATTCCGCGCGCGCAGCTGGGGCGCCTGCGCACAGCGCCCCGAGCGTGTTCGATCGCCTCCTCCCCACGCCGCGGCTCGTGGAGCTCGACGGCGTCGACCTCGCCCTCGATTCTGAGCGCCTCTGGGACCTCGCGCGACACGGCGACCTCCTCGGACGCACCCCGGTCGTGCGCGCGCTCTTCGCGCTGCGCACGCTGCCCGAGCGGCTCCGCGGAGACGCGCCCGAGGGGCCCTCGCTCCACCTCGACGAGCTCCGTTCGAGCGCCGAGCGTCCCGGTTTTCAGGTGCTCCTCGAAGAGCCCGGACGCGAGGTCGCCGTCGGCGCGATCGGGCAGGTGTGGCACGTCGAGATCCCCTTCGTGCACGTCGCGGGCGCCGACGAATTCGCTGCGTATTCCGCGGGATCGCAGGTGAAGGTCGCGTGGAGCCTGCGGGTGATCCCGCTCGGCGAGCGGCGCGCGCGCCTCGAGGTGGAGGTGCGCGTCGACGCCACCGACGAGGACGCGTGGACCGCCTTCAAGCGATACTTCCTCGCCAACCGACCGCGCTCCCGCTTCATTCGTCGCTCGACCGAGCCCCTGGGCGACTCGCGGTGCCGGCTCATCAGCCGCTTTCGCACGAGCTGCTCCGACGACCTGCTCACGCGCCTCGCGCAGGGCCCCTCCTTCGTCGAGCCCGTCGGCTTCGCGATGGACCGACGGATGCTCCTGGGCATCAAGGCTCGCGTCGAGCGCGACCGCGCGGCGAGGGGTGCGTAGCGCCTCGCGGCGCCGAGCTCGGGCCCTTCAGCCCCGCGTCCGCGGATCGAGCGCGACAGGTCTCTCGCGAGGCGCTCTCCGTTGACGAGAGAGATCCCCGAGTGGGACCGTGCATCGACGCACTCTTTCGAGGGCGCCTCCACGCGCCGCGGCCATCTGTCTCCAGACCCAACAAGGAGGATCGATGCGCTCTGAGAGAAAGGAGCCGCTGTATCGCAAGGTCAACACCCGGGCGCGAGGCGTTCACCACGGCTCGGGGGGCGAGTACCGATGGCGGCGCAGCGACGCCGAGGACGACCGCACCGGCATGGCGCGGGGCGTACCGCGAGGGCTCGACTACACGCCCCTGTTTCGCTTTCTGCTCTCGCGCGTGGGCGACGACTGGGGGGAGGTGCACCGCGAGGCGCTGTCGCGGCTCGACCGGCCCGAGCCGATCTTCTGGCTCGTCGCGCTCCGCCAGGAGGACGGGCGCGAGGTCGTTCGTGTCGGCGAGAGCACGTACTTCAGCGGGCTGTACGTCGATGAGGACCATCGCCTGCGGCGCGTGGCGAGCGCGATCGGTCCCGAGAGCCTCGAGCCGTCGTGCCCCTGCTGCACGCACACGTTGAACGGCGTCCCGTTCACCAGGCCCTACCGCGCGAAGGGGTAGCGCTCTCGCGAACCGCGCGAGGAGGGATGGGGCGCGCGCGAGGCCCTTCGGCCGCCCCCCCCGGGGCCCGCCGAGGCGTCGGCGCCGGAGCTTGACCCGAGGCCCGCTCGACCCCACCGAGGCGACGTGGCGGAGCGCCCCGTACGCGCACGCCGACAGGCGGGATTCCCCGGAGAGGTCAGGGTCTGTGTTGATCCCCAGCGTTCTCGAAGCGGTCGTGCCCGACTCCATCTGGGTCGCCGAGCGTCCGATCTGGTTCGGCGGCGTGCGCCTGCGCTCGCGCACGACGGTGGTGCGGCTCGCGGGCGACGCCCTCTGGGTGCACAGCCCCTGCGCGCCCACCGACGAGGTCTGCGCGGCCCTCGACGCGCTCGGCGAGGTGCGTTGGATCGTCGTGCCCAATCGCTTTCACCACCTTGAGACCCCGGCGACCGCCGCCCGCTACCCCCGCGCGCGCGTCGTGGGACCGAGCACCGCCCAGGCGCGCAACCCGAAGGTGCGCGTGTCGACCCGCGCGGACGACCCCGAGGTCCTCGCCGCGACCCCCGAGCTCCGCCCGATCGCGCTGCGGGGCGTTCCCTTTCTCGACGAGACGGTCTTCTTTCACGCGGCCAGCGGCTCCCTGATCGCCGCGGACCTCCTGCTCTCCGCCTGCGCGCGCGACCACTGGACCTGGCGCGTCGCCGCGCGCCTCTTCGGACGCTACGAGCACGTCAGCACGCCCCCCGACGTCAAGATGCTCACCCGCGCGAGCGCGGCGGTGGCGGCGTCCATCGAGGAGATGCGCGCGCTGCCGGTGCAGCGAATCCTCGTGGCGCACGCGGATCCGATCACGGAGCGACCCGTCGAGCAGCTCGTCGACGCGTGGCGCTTCGCGACACCCTGAGCGCCGCGGTCTCCCGAGGGTCTGCCTCTCATGCTGAGCGCCGCGCTCGAACCGGGGTTCGCCTGCCGCTCGCAGCTCGGGGTACGAGGCTCACCCCGTGCACCACAAGGGGTCACACCGCCTTCGCGGTGTGCAGTAAGACCTGCAACCCGCGGGATGAGGCACGCACGCCCCCCAGGGCGAGCGCATCAATTCCTCAATGGATTCAATGGATTTGTCGC
>JAWKRB010000040.1:0-62439 GCA_041389885.1 Polyangiales bacterium
GCCAGCGTCCCCGCCGCGACGATCGACGTCATCAACGCCGCCGCGCGGAGCACAGGGAACGAAATCGGCGACGAGCGAGACAACGCGCCGGGAGGATCCCGACCCAGGGCAGAAGGTCAAGATCCCCGCAGCGGCGCGCTCGGCCGTTCGATCCCCACGGATCTCGGCAACACCCTGGAATCACTGAGAATATGTCAGATCTTCGAATCGCCCGACGCCGGGGGGGGCGAGGCCGTCCCCCCGCCGCGCCGATCAGTCCGACTGCACGCCCGCGTACGAGACCACCGAGTCGTTGTGGAGCCCCGCGGCGTTGGCCTCGTCGGTGTCGATGTGCATGTCGAGCACGAAGTCTTCGCGCACGCGCACCAGCACGTCGCCCATCTCCATCTCCCGGTCGCCGTCGGCCTGCACGCGGATCACGTCCTTGTCCTTCACCCCGTAGGTGCGGGCGTCGTCGGGGCTCATGTGCACGTGCCGCTGCGCGAGGATCACCCCCCGCGGGAGCCGCACCTCGCCCTTGGTCCCGCGCAGGGTGATCCCCGGCGTGTCGTCGAGCTGCCCGCTCTCGCGCAGCGGCGGCTTCACGCCGAGCACGAAGGCGTCGGTGCGGGCGAGCTCCACCTGGGTCTCGCTCCGCAGCGGGTTGATGATCGCCACGCCGCGGATCTCCCCCTTGGGCCCCACGAGGTCCACCGTCTCGCGGGTGACGTACTGTCCCTTCTGGGTCACGTCGCGCCGGTGCGAGAGCTCGTAGCCCTCGCCGAAGAGCGCCGCGCAGTCCTTCGCCGAGAGGTGCACGTGGCGCACGCTCACCCCGACGGGGATGGGCCGCGCCTGCACGCTGCGAATCGCCGCCGTGGGACCGCGCAGGCAGCGCATGACCTCGCGGGCGATCATCCGCTCCTCGTCGGTGGGGAGCACCAGCACCCGCGCGGGCGCGCGGCGCGTCGAGACGTCGGTGACCCCCGAGACCGCGAACGCGCTCGGGTCGGCGTTGCGCGCGGGGTCGAGGGAGACGCCCATGAAGGTCATCCCCTCGCACACCGCCGCGCGGAGCCGCGCGCTGTTCTCGCCGATGCCCCCGGTGAAGACCACCGCGTCGACGCCGCCGAGGATCGCCGCGTACGCGCCGAGGTACTTGCGCACGCGGTGGGTGAACACCTCGATGGCGAGGCGCGCGCTCACGTCGCCCTCGTCGGCCGCGCGCTCGATGTCGCGGTAGTCTCCGCTCGCGACGCCCGAGAGCCCCGCGAGGCCGCTCTGCCGGTTGAGCAGCGCGTCGACCTCGTCGGGGGACATCCCCCCGCGGCCCAGCAGCACGGGGATCGCCGGGTCGAGGTCGCCGCTGCGCGTGCCCATCACCAGCCCCTCGAGGGGCGTGAGGCCCATGGTGGTCTCCACCGACACCCCGCCGTCGATCGCCGCGAGCGAGCAGCCGCCCCCGAGGTGACACGTCACCAGGCGCAGCCGCGAGAGGTCGGTGCGGAGGTGCTCCGCGGCCGAGAGGGCCATGTACTGATGGCTGGGTCCGTGAAAGCCGTAGCGGCGAATTCCGCGCTGGAGGTAGAGCGACTGCGGCACCGCGTAGGTGAAGGCCGCCGCGGGCATCTGCGCGTGAAACGCCGTGTCGAAGACCGCGACGTGCTCGGCCTCGGGGAGCACCGCCTGCGCGGCCTCGATGCCCGCGAGGTTCACCGGGTTGTGAATCGGCGCGAAGACCGCGCACTCGGTGATGGTGCGCTTCACCGCGTCGTCGATGCGCACCGGGCGAATGAGCTCCTCGCCGCCGTGCACCACCCTGTGCCCGACGGCCAGGGGCTCGGCGGCGTGGGCCAGGGCGCCCCTCGCCGCGAGCGACGCGAGCACCGCGGCGATGGCCTCGCGGTGCGTGGGCGCGTGCACCGGGGTCGCGACGCGGTCGGCGCCGACGTGCGCCGCGTCGCCGCCGATGCGCTCCACGCGCCCCGTCGCGATGCGCGCCTCGGTGTCCATTTCGTAGAGGTTGTATTTCACCGACGTCGAGCCGGCGTTGAGCACGAGGACCTTCATGCCCGAAGTGATACCCGCGGCGACCGCGCGCGATCCAGCGCCGCGCGGCGATCAGGGCGCGCGGACGAACACCGGGGCCCCCGTCAGCGGCACCGACCCGTCGCTCCCGCGAGGCAGCGCGTCGCCGGTGATCGACGTGAGGGTCCCCGCCGGCGCGGGCCAGGGCCACGGCTCGGCGCCGTCGCTCGCGCGCCACGCCGCCCAGCCGCGCTCGCCGCGATCTCCTTGCAGCGCAAGGACATACACGTCCTCTGGGGCGCCGGGCGGGAGCTCCCTCGCGGTGACCCGCAGCCCCCCGAGGGCGCGCAGCATCGACCGGAGCGCGGTGAACGCCGGCTTGGGCGCCGGGGGCGCGTCGTCGGAGGGGTCGGGGTCGTGGCGAAAGATCCCGAAGGAGTCTTCGGGCACGAGGTCGTCGACCCGCGACGGCCCATCGCCGAGCTCGTAGAGCCACACGCCGTCGACCCCCGCGAGGGCCGAGAGCAGCACGGCGCGGGTGAGGTAGCGGGCCTGCAGCGCCTCGGTGATGGTGGTGGTGACGGGCCAGCCCACCTCGGTGATCCACAGGGGGCGCGTCGGGTCGTAGCCCGCGCCGGCGAGGGCCGCGGCCATCTCGCGGACCTTCTCGACGTGGGGCAGCTCGCGGGGCCCGGCGAACTCGGGGGAGACCCTCGGGGGGTAGAGGGTGTAGGCGTGCATCGCGAAGGCGTCGAGGGCGCCCGCGAGGCCCGGGTTCGCGTCGAGCGACTCCCGCGCGAAGGCCGCGCCGCCGGGGATCACCTGCGGGAGAAACACCGTGCCCCCGAAGGCCACGCGCGCGCCGGGGCGCTCGGCGAGCACCGCGTCTCGGGCCGCGCGCACGAGGGCGCCGAAGGCCGCGGGGTCGCCCGTGGCGCGGGAGCGCCAGAACCTGAAGCCCGCGTTGGGCTCGTTCCAGACCTCCCAGTCGCGCACGCGGTCGCCGTAGCGCCGCGCGGCGGCCGCCGCGTAGCGGGCGAAGGTCTGCGGGTCGTCGGGCGGGTGATACTCCGTCGCGTCGGGCGCGCTGGAGGCCCAGGGGTTTCCGTAGGCCAGCACCACGAGCAGCGAGACCCCCTCGGCGCTCGCCTCGGCGACGACGGGGTCGTAGTCCTCCCAGTGGAACTCGCCCTCGCGGGGCTCGACGTGGTGCCAGAAGACCTCGCGGCGCACCCGCCGCACGCCGAGCTCGCGCAGGGCGCTCCAGGCCCAGCGGCGACGGGCCGTCGCGGCGCCGCCCGCCCCCGTGGGCAGGTCGCGGCCAGGGAGCGAGAAGCCCACGAGGTCCGAGAGCGCGCGGGTCGAGGGCGGGAGCACCCGCTGGGGCGCGCGAACGTCCTCTGCCGCAGGGACATCTGTCACGTCTTCAGTCTCGCGCGCGTCTCCCCCATCGAAGACGACCGCGGTCGCGTCGAGGGAGGCGTCGGCGGGGGCGGCGGGCCTCGCGGCGCAGGCGGCGAGGCAGAGCCCGGCGAGGAGCGCCCGCGTCACGTCACGCGGGCCTCGGCGGCGGCGGCGGCCATGGCGGCGAGGCCGCGCTCGAAGTCCTTGCCGACCATCGCGTCCATGTTCATGAACACGCCGAAGGCCTTGGCGACGAAGCCGTTCTCGCCCTCCATCGCCCAGGTCACCCGGGTCCCCTCGCCCGCGGCCTCGAGGGTGAAGATCGTGCGGTTCTTCGCGGGGAAGGGCTTGATGAACTCCAGGTCGAGCTCGACCCGCGCGCCCTGCTCCGCGCCGGTGATGCGCATGGAGCCGCCGCCGGGCGCGTGGAGACGTAGAGCGCGAAGGCGCCGAGGGTGATCGCGAGTCCGACGAGGAGGTGCATGACGCCGCGAGCGTGCCGCAGGACGCGCGGGAGCGAGAACTTTCGCGCGAGGCTCAGCGCCGCGGGCGCCGCAGCGAGATCACGTTCTGCGTGTGCAGCATGTGCAGCGTGCGCAGGACCTCGAAGCTCGGCATCGTCGACACGTCGATGATGTCCTCGATGCTCGATCCCCCGTCGATGAGCGAGAGCACGAAGCC
Organism: Polyangiales bacterium; assembly: GCA_041389885.1. Lineage (GTDB taxonomy): Bacteria > Myxococcota_A > Polyangia > Polyangiales > JAWKRB01. The sequence continues at coordinate 4,093 of JAWKRB010000040.1, forward strand.
CGCGCGGTGGTCGAGGGCGAGCCAGCGGAGCTCGGAGCGCGCCATGGTCAGCACGGGCACGTGGTCGAGGTCGCCGAGGCGGCCGATGTAGATCGCGCGCAGGCGCTTGCGGCACTGCTCGTCTATGCGCAGCGCCTCGCCGTCATGGGGGTCGATCTCGACGAGCCGCTGCGCGAGGCCCAGCGCGCCGCTGAAGTCGTCGAGCTCGAAGCGCTCCCGCATCTCACGGCGCAGCGCGAGCTCGCCGAGCTCCTCCTGCGGCGCGGGCGCGGGCGCGGGCGCGGGCGAGCGGGTCGTCGGGATCGCCTCTTCAGGGATCACGATCCCGACCGCGGGGGTGGCCTTGTGCTGCCGCAGCGCGGAGGCGCGCGCGAGGTCCTGCCGCCGCGGGAAGGTCACCGGCGTGACGTCGTCTGCCAGCGGCGCGGACCAGCTGTTCTCGTCGGCGAAGGGCGCGTCAGAGAGCGCGGCGGCGAGCGGAGACATCGACGGCGGCGGCGGCGGCGGCGGCGGCTCGGCGGCGGGCTGAGGCTTGAAGGGAGGCGGCGCGGGCGCCTGGCGAGACGGCGGGGGTGGCAGCGGCGGGAGCGCACCGGCGCGAGGGCTCGTGGGCGGCTTGAAGGTCGACGGCCCAGGGATCTGCCCCGTCGGGCGCGAGCGCGGCGGGAGCCTCGGCGGCGCCCGGTGGCCCAGGCGCGCCGCAGGGTCGACCGGCGGGGGCACGGTCGAGGGCGTCGGGTGCAGCAGGTCCTCGGTCGGCGCGGGGGCGATGGGCGTCGGGGTCAGGGGGAGCGCGTGGGGCGAGAGCGGTCCACCGCGGGCCTCGGCGCTGATGATCGGGTTCACGATCGGCGTCGGCGCGCGCATCACCGACAGGGGAGCCGGCGGGCGCACCGGCGTCGGCGGCCGAGACTCGCGAGGCTCCGGCGTCGGCGCAGGCTCGGCCATGGGCGGGATCGTGCTCGCCCTCGGCACGATCGGCGTCGAGGGCCGGGGGATGGGGACGGGCGGGGGAAGCGCCGCGGGCGCCGCGTCTCCCACGCCGAAGATCATCGTCGAGCTGCCCGCGCGCCGAGACGCCATGACCGAGGGGATCCCTGGCGCCGTGGGGTTCACCGGCGGACGGCTCGCGCGGGTCACCGCGGTCGAGATCGGTCCCGCAGACACCCCTCGGGGGGTTGGTGTGTCAAACTCGAAGGAGAGCGCGTCGTCCTCGGGCGGATCGACCGCGAAGAAGGCCCTGGGGCTGGGCGCCGGGGGCTCGGGCGCGGGAGGCTCGAGGGCCGGGGGCTCGGGCGCGGGAGGCTCGGGGGCCGGGGGCTCGGGCGCGGGGAACCAGCCGAAATCAATGAAGGCGCCCGCGGCGCCCTCGGCCTCGGGGGGCGCGTCGCTCTCCTCGGCGGGGCTGAGCTCGGCGGGGGAGAGCGCGCCCTCGTCGTCCATCACCTCGGCGGTGGGTCGGCGGAGCTCGTGGGCGAAGCTCTGCACGTCCTCCACCGAGAACGACTGGGTGCGCGTGAACGACGGCGGCGGCTGCCGGGGGGCGTCCGACGGGTCCCACTCCCAGGCCTCGGGGCCTTCGGACGCGGGCGCGTCGTCGATCGACGGGAGCACCACCGGAGTCTTCTTGCGAGAAGGCTCCGGGGGCTCCGGGGGCGGCTGCGGCGTAGGCGCAGGCGCGTCGTCGAGGAGACCGAACCAGTCGTCTGGCTCGATGCTCGGCGGGTCCTTCGCGCCCATCACGTCCTACTCCGGGGCATCGCTTCAGCCCTTGGACACGACGCCCTTGAACATGCGCAGCGTGCGGTTCAGGGCGTCAACCTGCTCCTTGAGCGCCGCGTCGTCTCGGCGATCAATGGCCAGCCTCGTGCGTTCGATGACGCCCTGGGCCTTGTCCAGCGCGTCGCGCCCGTAGTCGCTGCCGCCGACGACCTTCGCGACCTTCTCGAAGAGCCGCTGGATCTCATCGATGAGCCCCTCGGCCTCCTGGCGCAGCTCCTCGGATCGCTCGTCGCGCTTGCGCTCGACGGCGTACTGCTGCCCCTCGCCGATCATCGCCTCGATCTCCTCGCGGGTGAGCCCCGAGGTCGCGGTGACGGTGATCGACTGCTCCTTGCCGGTCTCGAGGTCCTTCGCGTGCACGCTGACGATGCCGTCGGCGTTGATCTCGAAGGTGACCTCGATCTCGACCATGCCCGCGGGCGCGCGGCGCAGGCCCGTGAGAATGAACTCGCCGAGGAGCTCGTTCTGGTCGGCCTGCTCGTTCTCCCCCTGCATCACGAGGATCTTCACCGCGGTCTGGTTGTCCCGCGAGGTGGTGAAGGTCTTGGTGCGCGCGGTGGGGACCGTGGTGTCTTTCGGGATGATGGGCTCGAAGAGCCCGCCCGCGACCATCATCCCGAGGGTCTGCGGGGTCACGTCGAGGAGCACCACCTTGGCGTTCTCGAGCGCGGCGTCTTCGATGAGCGCGGCGCCCTGAATCGCAGCGCCGATGGCCACGACCTCGTCGGGGTGCACGCCCTTCGACGCCTCGCGGCCGAAGAACTCCGCCACGCTGCTCTGCACCAGCGGCATGCGGGTCATGCCGCCCACGAGGATCACGTCCTCGACCTCGTCGCGGGAGAGCCCGGCGTCGTCGAGGGTCTGCCGCACGATCTCGATGGTGCGCTCGACCAGGTCGGCGGTGAGCGACTCGAAATCCGCGCGGGAGAGCACCCGCTGGAGGTGAAGCGGGTCGTTGCGCCCGGACGAGATGATGAACGGGAGGTTGATCTCCACCTCGCGCACCGACGACAGCTCGATCTTGGCCTTCTCCGCGGCGTCTTTCAGGCGCTGCAGGGCCATGCGGTCTTTGCGCAGGTCGATGCCGTGCTCGTCTTTGAAGCCCTCGACGAGGCGCTCGATGACCTTCGCGTCGAAGTCTTCGCCGCCGAGGAAGGTGTCGCCCGCGGTGCTGATGACCTTGAAGACGCCCGACGACCCGATCTCGAGCACGGAGACGTCGAAGGTGCCTCCGCCGAGGTCGTACACCGCGACGGTGCGGTCGATGTTGCGGCCGAAGCCGTAGGCGAGGGCGGCGGCGGTGGGCTCGTTGATGATCCGAATGACCTCGAGGCCCGCGATGGCCCCCGCGTCCTTCGTCGCCTGCCGCTGGTTGTCGTTGAAGTACGCAGGGACCGTGACCACGGCCTTGTGCACCTCCTGCCCGAGGTACTCCTCGGCGATGAGCTTCATCTCCGCGAGGACCATCCCCGAGATCTCGGGCACGGAGTAGGTCTTCTCCCGGAGCTGCACCCGCACGTCGCCGTGGGGACCCTCGACGATGGTGTACGAGGCGGTGGTCGCGACCTGACGCACCTGGGGGGAGTTCCACTTGCGGCCGATGAGCCGCTTCGCGGAGTAGACCGAGTTCTCGGCGTTGGTGATCGCCTGGCGCTTCGCCAGGTGCCCCACCAGCCGCTTGCCGGCCTCTGTCAGCGCCACCATCGACGGGGTGGTCTTGTAGCCACCGCGGTTCGCGATGACCACCGCGGTGCCGTTCTCTACGACGGCAACGCAGCTGTTGGTCGTTCCCAGATCAATCCCGATGACCTTGTCCATCCGTCACCCTGTGTACTCGGAACCGCAGCGTCGCGCTTCTCGACGCCCGAGAGTGTCTTGGAAATGTCCCGGCAGGTCCAGAACCTTGTGCGCGCGGTTCGCCCGCGAGGCAGGGGGCGTTGGTTATGGGCGAAAGAGGTGATCCAGCAGCGCCTTCTGGGCGTGCAGCCGGTTCTCGGCCTCGTCCCACACCGCGACCTCGGGGCCGTCGAGGTACACCCCGTCGATCTCCTCGCCCCGGTGCGCCGGCAGACAATGCAGCACCAGCGCCCTCGGGTCGGCCAGGGACATCAGCTCGGGGTCGACGATCCACCCGGCGAAATCGCGCATCCTCCGGGCGTTCTCGGCCTCCTGCCCCATGCTGGTCCACACGTCGGTGATCACCACGTCGGCGCCCCGCACGGCCTCGCGGGGGTCGTGCGACACCCGCACCGACGGCGGCAGCACCCCAGGCGCGAAGGCGTAGCCCTCGGGGCTCGCGACCGTGAGGTCGAGGCCCAGGAGCGCCGCGGCCTCGGCCCAGCTCCGCGCGACGTTGTTCCCGTCGCCCACCCAGGTGTAGTGCAAACCCTTGAGACCCCCGCGCTTCTCGCGCACGGTCATCAGGTCGGCGAGGATCTGGCAGGGGTGCTCCTCGTCGGTGAGGGCGTTCACCACGGGCACCGAGGCGAAGCGCGCGAGCTCCTCGACGCGGTCTTGCCCGAAGGTGCGCATGACGATGGCGTGCACGTAGCGCGAGAGCGTGCGGGCGGTGTCGGCGAGCGACTCGCCGCGACCGAGCTGCGAGTCCTTCGCGTTGATCACCACGGGGTGCCCCCCGAGCTCGAACACCCCGACCTCGAACGACACCCGCGTGCGCGTCGACGATTTCTCGAAGATCAGCGCGACGCTCTTGCCCTCCAGGGTGCGCCTGCGCACGCCCATGGAGCGCTGGTTCTTCATCGCGATCGCGTGGTCGAGCAGGGTGTGCACCTCCTCGGCCCGCAGGTCAGACATCCTCAGAAAATCTCGCTTGGCCCTCATCACACTCCCTCCGCGGCGTGCGCGCCCAGCACCTCGTCGAGGCAGCGCAACCCCTCGTCGAGCTCGGCCTCGGTCACGATCAACGGCGGCGCGAAGCGCAGCACCCGCTCCCCCGCGGTGACGATCAGCACCCCCCGGGCGCGCATCTCGGTGAGCACGGCCCGCGGGTCGACGGCCTCGGTGAGGGGCAGGCCGCACAAGAGCCCCAGGCCCCGGGAGGGCTCGCACAGCGTCGGGTACTTCGCCGCGAGGCGGTCGAGGCCGGCGACGAGGTGCGCGCCCATGCGCGCGGCGTTCTCCATCAGCCCCTCGCGGTCGAGGGTCTCGAGCACGGCGAGGGCCGCGGCGGCGGCCAGGGGGTTGCCGCCGAAGGTGCTGCCGTGGGTGCCGGGCGGGAGCGCGTCGGCGTAGCGCTCGCGGGCCACGAAGCACCCGATGGGCACGCCGCCCGCGAGGCCCTTCGCGAGGGTCACCACGTCGGGGAGCACCCCCTCGTGCTGGCACGCGAGAAAGCGCCCCGAGCGCCCGACGCCGGTCTGGATCTCGTCGAAGATCAGCAGCGCGCCGACGTGGTCGCAGATCGCGCGCAGGCCCTGGAGGTAGCCCTCGGGCGCGGGGAGCACGCCGCCTTCGCCCTGCACCGGCTCGACGATCACCGCCGCGGTGCGGTCGTTCACCCGGCGGCGCATCGCGTCGAGGTCGCCGAAGGGCACGTGCGAGACGCCCGGCAGGCGGTGGCCGAAGCCCTCCCAGTACGCGCGCTTTCCGGTCATCGCGACGGCGCCCATGGTGCGGTACGTGAAACGACGACCAGGTCGCGACGATGTCGACGCGCTCGACGTCGCCGCGGCCGTAGTGAAAGCGCCGCGCGAGCTTGAGCGCGGCCTCGTTGGCCTCGGTGCCGCTGTTGCCGAAGTACACCCGGTCGAGGCCCGTGCGCCGCGCGAGCTGCGCGGCGAGCTCGACCTGCCGGTCGGTGTAGTAGTAGTTCGCGACGTGCCCGAGGCGCGCGACCTGCTCGGAGACGGCCTTCACCAGCGCCGGGTGCGCGTGGCCGAGCACGCACACCGCGATGCCCGCGTAGAGGTCGAGGTAGCGGCGGCCGTCGGTGTCCCAGAGGTGGCAGCCCTCGCCGCGGGTCATCACCAGCGGCGGCTGCTTGTAGTTTCGGAGGAGGTGGCGACCGGCCAGGTCGAGGAGCTCGTTCGTCGATGACATCGTGAGGCGCGTTCGTATCACGCCGTCTCGGCGACGTCGCGGAGCGCGACGCGCAGGGCGTCGAGATCTTCGAGGCCCAGGCCGGGGTGCATCGCCGTGCCGTGGAGCGCGGGGACGCGCCCGTCGATCCAGGTCTCGCTGACCCCCGCCGCGCCGCGGCGCCGCAGGGCCGCCGCGGCCCGCTGGGGGGAGAGCCCCGCGCTGCGAATCCGCGGGTGCGAGAAGCACGCGAGGGGCAGCGGAACGGGCGAGAGCACGGTCCACCCCGCGTCGCGCACGGCCTCGCGCAGGGCCTCGCCCCGGGCGCACCCCGCGTCGACCCAGCGCGCCGCACCCTCCGCCCCCTCGCGCGCGAGCCACGCGAAGAGCCCCGCGCCCTCGAAGCCTCGGGACCACCGGGCGGTCTCGCGAAAGGGCATCGGGTGGGGGCTGTGGTCCCTCGGCATGTACGGCGCGTCGACGGACCACAGCCGCGTCGCCAGCGCCGGGTGCCGCGTGAGCAGCACCCCCGCGGCGATGGGGAGCGGGAGCCATTTGTGCGCGTCCCAGGCGATGGAGTCGGCGCGGGAGATCCCCTCGAGCATCGGCGCGGCGCGGGGCGAGAGCGCCGCGGCCCCCGCCCACGCCGCGTCGACGTGGAGCCACAGAGACTCGGCCTCGCACAGCGCCGCGAGCTCGGGCAGGGGATCGATGGCGCCGGTGTTCGTCGTGCCCGCCGTGGCCACCACCGCCAGGGGAGCGAACCCCGCCGCGCGGTCGTCGCGGATCGCGCGCTTGAGGGCGCGAAGGTCCATGCGCCACGACGCGTCGCAGCGCACCCTGCGCAGCGCACGGGCGCCGAGGCCGCAGGCGCGCACGGCCTTCTCGAGCGACGCGTGCGCCTCGCGCGACGCGTACACCGCCGGGCGCCCAGGGAGCGCCGCGAGGCCGTCGTCGACGAAGCCCGGGTGCGCCGCCGCGAGCGCGTGGAGCAGAGACTCCCGCGTCGAGGCCGAGGCGCCCGAGGTGAAGCTCCCGTGGTGCGCGGGAGGGAGCCCGAAGCGCGCGGCGACCCAGGCCAGGGCGTGGCGCTCCGCCGCGATGGCCCCCGGCGCGGCGCCGTTCACCGCGAGCTGCGCGTCGAGGCCCGCGGAGAGGGCCGTGGCGGCCACCGCGAGGGGGTCCACGGGAGGGTGAAAGAGCCCGAAATGTCTCGGGTTCTTCAGGTCGGGGGCGCCGGCGCGGAGCAGCTCCGTGAGCAGCGCGAGGGTGTCTTGGGAGGAGAGGGGGCGCGCGAAATCGACCGTCGCGAGGAGTTCGCGCACGCGACGGAGCGCGCCCGTGGGGGCGAAGGGGGTCTCGAGCGCGAGGGTCTCAGAGACGCGTCGGAGCAGCGCGGCCAGGTCGGACGCCGGGGGATCTCCCGGGGCCCGCACCGGTCACTTCGCGGACTTCGCGGCGCGGGCGGCCTTCTTGTCGGCGGCCTTCTTCGCCTTGGAGACGCGGCCCTCGGCGCTCTTGAGGTGGTCCATGAGCCGGGGGAGGGGGTGCTTCTCGAGGGCGCGCTTGTAGTCCGCGTCCTTGCCGTGACCCTCGGCCGCGGCGATGGCCTCGATGATCTCCGCGCGGGACGCGAAGCGCTTCGACGCCACGGTGAGCACCGTGTGCAGGCGAAGGAGCTTGCGGTTCGACATGCGCTTCCACGCGTCGTCGTTGCGCGTGCGGTCGATCCAGAAGCTCTCCGTGGCGAGAGCCTTCACGTTGTCGATGAGCTGCGCCTTGGAGCCGGCGAGCTGGTTGGCCTTGGCAAGGGGGTTCGGGGTCGCCATGGAGTTCGTCCTTCGTATCGCGCAAGCGCGGGGGCTTCATATCCCCCCGCGAAACAGGGGCGCAGCCCTTACCACGCCCCCCGCGGGCCTCGCAAGCTCCCCGGGGCCCGTCCTCTGCGCGGAGGGAGGTGACATCGTGGGTCCTCCCGTGACAAACACAGCGGCGCCGATGAACCTCCTCACCGAACGCAACACCGCGCGCCCCAGCGACGACCCCATCTTCGCCCTCAACCGCGAGGCCACCCAGCGCAGGGCGCAGGGCGACGCCGTGATCAACGCCACCGTCGGCGCGCTGCTCGAAGACGACGGTCAGCTCGCGATCCTCCCGACGGTGATCGACGCGATCCGCGCGGTGGAGCCTCGCAAGGTCGCGGGCTACGCGCCCATCGCAGGCGTGCCCGCGTACCTCGACGCGGTCATCCGCGACCTGCTCGGGGGGTCAGCCCTGGCCGACATGGCCGTGGCGGCGTCGACGCCCGGCGGCACGGGCGCGCTGCGCCACGCGGTGAGCACCTTTCTCGAGCGCGGGCAGTCGATCGTGACGCCGTCGTTCTACTGGGGCCCCTACCAGACCCTCTGCGACGAGCACGAGCGGGGCGTTCGCACCTTCTCGATGTTCAACGCCGACGGCGGCTTCGACGTGCCCGCCTTCGCGCGGGCCATCGACGAGACCGCGGCGGCGCAGGGGCGGCTCCTGGTCTTTCTCAACGACCCCTGCCACAACCCCACGGGCTACTCGATGTCGCCCGACGAGTGGACCGCGGTGTCGTCGGTGCTCGAGTCGGCCGCGAGGCGCGTGCCCACCACGGTGCTCGCCGACGTCGCGTACCTGGCCTTCTCGCGCGATCAGAAGTCGTTCCTCGCGCACCTGGCGCCGCTGGCCGAGCGCGCCGCGGTGCTCTTCGCCTGGAGCGCCTCGAAGAGCTTCGGGCTCTACGGCCAGCGCGTGGGCGCCCTCATCGCGTGCAGCGCCGACGACGCGCAGCGCGGCGCGATCAAGAACGCCATGGCCTACGCGTGCCGGGGCACCTGGTCGAACTGCAACGCCGCGGGGCAGCACGCGGTGGCGCAGTGCCTCACCGACGCCGCCCTCGACGCCTCGGTGCGCGGCGAGCGCGCGCGGCTCATCGCCCTCCTCGACGGGCGCGTCGCGGCCTTCAACGCCGCCGCGGGGGGCACGCCGCTGCGTTACCCCCGCTACGACGGCGGCTTCTTCGTGACGCTCTTCGCGAGCGACGCGAAGGGCTCCGCGGCGCGGCTCAAGGAGCGCGGCGTGTTCGTGGTGCCGGGCAACGGCTCGCTGCGCGTGGCGCTGTGCTCGGTGCCCGAGTCGCAGGTGCCGACGCTGGTGCGCGCCCTCGTCGAGTGCGTCGCGTAGAGCGGCGTCTCTACCGCCCCATGGCCTCGCGCCGCGCCTTGAGCACCCGCACGAGCCCCGCGCGGTCGAGGGCCTGCGCGCCCGCGTCCTTCGCGATGTCGAACCACGGGCCGACCACGTCGTAGTGCTCGCGCCAGGTGCCCGGGTGGTGCGGCCGGCCGGGGATGCCCGCGCGCGCGACGAACTCCGCGAGCTCCCGCGCGCCCTCGGCGCCGGGGAGCGTCGACATCAGGTGCGACGACGGACCGTAGCGCGCGTTGAAGGGCGCGCCCCAGTCGACGGGAGGGTCGATCACCACCATCGCGGGCTCAGGCCTCCGCCGCGTCGATCCCTCTGCGACGCAAGGTCATCGGGAGGGTGGGTCCGGGGCGCATGGTGATCCCGAGCTCGGCCTCGACCCTGGCGCCGGGGCTCAGCTCGAGGCGGTAGCGCCGCGAGATCGCCGCGAGGATGAGCTGCGCCTCCATCATCGCGAAGGTGTTGCCGATGCACACCCGCGGCCCTCCGCCGAAGGGAAAGTACGCGAAGGCGGGGCGCCCCTCGCTGCGCTCGGGGGTGAAGCGGTCGGGGTCGAAGGCCTCGGGGTCGTCCCAGAAATCGGGGTGGCGGTGCGTGGCCCAGGGGCTCAGCAGCACCTGCGTGCCCGCGGCGACGCGAAAGCCGCAGACCTCGTCGTCGACCTCGGCGCGTCGGCCGATGATCCACGCGGGCGGGTGCAGCCGCATGGACTCTTGGACCACGCGCTTCACGAAGGGCATCGCGGGGAGGTCGTCGAGGGCGGGCGGGCGCCCGCGGAGCACCGCGTCGACCTCGTCGTAGAGCCTCCGGGCGACCTCGGGGTGCCTCGCGAGGAGCAGAAAGGTCCACGAGAGGGTGTTCGACGTCGTCTCGTGCCCCGCGGCGAAGATCGTGATTGCCTCGTCGCGGAGCTGCACGTCGCTCATGCGCTCGCCGGTCTCTTCGTCCCTCGCCTCCATCAGCATCGCGAGGAGGTCGTGGTGCTCCCCCGCGCCGCGGCGGCGCTCGGCGACGAGCTCCTCGAGGATGTCGTCGACGGCCTTCACCGCGCGGAGAAACCGCCGGTTCTCCGAGGTGGGGACCTTGAGGGGGAGGTCGAGGAGCCGGGTGATCCGGTCGTTGGTGTTGAGGGTGAGGAAGGTGAGCGCGTCGCCGACGAGGTCGGCCTCGCCCGAGAGGTCCTTGCCGAGCAGGGTCTCGCTCGCGATGCGCATGGTGAGGGTCATCATCTCCCGGTCGACGTCGCGCAGGCCCTGGGGCCGCGCGTCCCACCGCCGGAGCATGTCCTCCGTCGCGCGGACCATCGAGCTCGAGAAGCCCTCGATGCGCTGCCGGTGAAACGCGGGCGCGGCGATGCGGCGCTGCCTGCGCCAGAAGTCTCCCTCGGAGGTCACCAGGCCGTTGCCGAGGAACAGCCGCATCTTGTCGTACCCGCGGGTCTGCTTGGAGTACCCCCGGGCGTTCGTCTGAAGAACGTGCCGCACGCCGTCGGGGTGGAGCACCAGCGCGAAATCGACGCCGGGCACCCGCAGGCCCACCACGTCGCCGTGCGACGCGCGCCAGCTCGCGAAGCTGTGCAGCGGGTCTTCGCGCAGCGCGCGTGCGTGGCCGAAGACCGGGTCGCCGGGGGGCACCGGCGGGGCGCGCGGGTCTCGGGCCTCGGGGCGCAGCGCGCGGGCGGTCTTGCGGGCGAGGGAGCGCGCGAGCTCGGTGAGGTTCATACGGTCCTTGGTGCGGGCTACATCCCGGCGACGCGTCGCGCCGAGAGCTCGTTGAGGTAGCACTCCAGGTCGGTGTACCCCGCGGTGCAGCCGGCGACGCCGTTCGCGGGGTTCGCCGCGAGGGTGCCGAGGGAGGCGCCGGGGCAGTCGGGCCGGAGGCCGTGCGCGCGCTCCCAGTCGTCGGGCATGCCGTCGCCGTCGGTGTCGACGGGCGGGGCGGGGGCGGCGGTCACGCGAAAGGCGTCGCCGCGGTCGATGCCGACGCTCGAGTTCCACGCCGGCGGGCGCGCGTCGACGTCGCCGTTGAGGTACCCCGCGAGGCGCGCGTCCATGGCGTCGCGGGGAAAGGCCCCCGCCTGCGCGCGCACCATGGTCATCAGCTGCCCGCTGCTGACCACGCTGATCGCAGGCATGTCGAGGCGCGCGCCGCGGCTCGGGAGCGCGAGGTTCACGCTCGCGGCGCGGCCCTGCCAGGTGAGCACGTTGTCGGCGTAGAACAGCGTGTTCGCGGTGTTCCGCGACACCTCGTTCACGAACATCGGCCGGTCGTTGAAGCTCCGCCGACGGAACATCAGGTTGCCCACGAAGTTCAGGTCGAGGAGAAAGTTGCGCGACGACGCCGCGCAGTCGTTGCCCTCGTTCGTGCCGACGCAGCGGTTGTAATAAACCGGGTCGCCCACGTCGAAGAACACGTTGTTGCTGATGTCGATGCGAAGCCGTCGGCCCGCGCAATTCGTGGTGCCGGGGCCGTCGCCGTTCTCTTCGCAGGAGATCTCCGGGAGGCGGCCGTGCACGCCGTTCCACACGTTGTGGTGAAGGAGATGTTCGCGAGGGGAAAGCGGTCTTTCGAGTAGTTGATCAGCAGGCCGCCGTAGCGGTAGTGGTCGCCCACGGGCTCGGCGAGCTGGGTGTACGCACGGTGATGTCCTGCAGGCGCGACACCTCGAGCAGCTCATCGCGCTGCGTTGGCGAGGAGACGTGGTCGAGGATCACCCGCCGCGCCCCCGAGGGCCTGCAAGGGGTGTCGTCGTCGCCGCCGCGCGAGCTGGGTGGCGGAGGATCACGTTGTTGCAGTTGTTGGGGTCTGCCGCGCACGATCACCCCGCCAGGCTCTGCCCGCGATGGTGACGATCGCCCTGCGTGAGGTCGATGGGGCCGTTGATCACCCCGCTCACGCGAAAGACCACCGTGCGCGCGCCGCGGGCCTGGAGGCACGACGCGAGGCTCCCGCCCCCGCTCGACGCGAGGGGTGGTCACCACGCACACGCGCCCGCCGCGGCGTGCCCGTGGCGACGGCGCCGAAGCCCTCGGCGCCGGGGAACGACGGCACCGTCTGCGTCGCCCGGCGGGCCGCCGGGCGGTTGGTGGGCAGCGGGCGGTCGACCGCGGTCACGACGTCGCTCGCCTCGGGGAGGTCGTCTGACGCCTCCGGGCGCGCCTCGACCGGCGCGCGAGACGCGTCGACCAGCGCGCAAACTGCGCGTCTCGGGACGATCGCGCCCGCGTCGCCCGCGCCGCCGCCGTCGAAGGATGAGCCCCACGCACGAGGAGGCCGAGAGCGAGGAGAGCGCGCACGCAGCGGCGAGGGTCCGAGGCTTCATGAAGGCGACGAAGCTAGCACGCCGTCAGCGGCCCCGTAGGATCACCGCGGCCATCAACGCGACGCTCGCGAGCGCCACGAGCCGCGGCGATCAGCCGTTTGCCCCCGCTCTTCGCGGCGGGGGCGACAGGTACGCTGGGGCTCCCTGGCGCCGGCGCGGCGCCCCAGCCCGCGCCGTTGGCCATCGTCGGCATCGGCCCCTGAGGCGCGTAGCCCGGCGCCTGCGCCGGCGGCCCCAGGCGGAAACATCGGCGCCGCGCCGTCGAACAACACCGTCGACGACACGCCCTCCGACGCGTCTTCCGAAGCGCGGCGAAGGGGGCGGAGGAAGCAGGGGGCGGAGGCGGCGGGGGGGCGGAGAGGCGTAGGGGGCTTGCAGCGCAGGCTCTTGCGGCGCAGGAGCGGGAACGGGCCGGAGCGCGCGCAGAGGACCCTCGCCGCGGCCATGCGCGCTGGGCTCAGCGACGTCGACCGGCTCGAAGACGGTGCGGGCCTCGGGGTCTTCTTCCGGGCTCGGGGCTCGGCAGCGGCGCCACGCGTCGATCTGCCCGGTCTCCTCGCGGATGCGCTGGCGGATCTTCTTGTGCGCCTCGATGTCGGTGATCTCTTCGGAGTCGTCGTCGACGAGGAGCGCGCCCAGGGGAGCCCGAGGCGTTGCGCGAGCCCTCCATGGCCGACTCGAGCACCCGCGCGAGGCTCCATCTCCGGCGACGGGGCCTGGGTGTAGAGCCAGGCGTTGAGCCCGTCGGCGAGGGCGCGGGCGTTGGCGAAGCGCTGCGAGACCTCGGCGGCGAGGCCCCGGCGCAGCACCGCGAGGAGGGCCTCGGGGATGTCTCCGCGGTGGCGCTCCGGGGGAAGTCGATCCCGCGGGTGACCCGCTCCGAGGAGCACCGGCAGGGCGGCGTCGGGGTAGGGGGCGGTGCCGTGAGGAGGCTCGTAGAGCACCGCGGCGGCGGAGAAGACATCGGCGCGCCCGTCGAGGGGCTGCGAGCGCGCCTGCTCCGGGGCCATGTACCCGTACTTCCCCTTGATCAGCCCGGCCTGCGTCGCCTGCTTGCGGGCGGACGAGCGCGCGAGGCCGAAATCCGAGAGCTTCACCTCGCCGTCGAAGGAGACCAGGATGTTCGCGGGAGAGACGTCGCGGTGCACGATGCCCAGGGGCTCGCCCTCGGCGTCGACCCGGCGGTGGGCGTGCTCGAGGCCCTCGGCGACCTCGCGCACGATGAAGGCCGCCACCCGCGGAGAGAGCGTCAGCTGCTTGGCGCGCAAGCGCTTGAGCAGGCGACGGAGGTCCATCCCGTCGACGAACTCCATGGCGATGTAGTGCCGCCCGTCGACCTGGCCGAGGTCGATGACCTGGGTGATGTTCCGGTGGCTGAGGCGCGAGGTGAGCCGGGCCTCTTCGATGAGCAGCTGCGCGACGCCGGCCTCGGCCTCGAGGCGCGTGTGGACCATCTTCAGCGCCACGGTCTTCTCGAAGCCCGCCACCGACCGCGCCCGCGCGAGCCAGACCTCGGCCACCGCGCCGTTCGCGAGTCGCCGCACGAGCTCGTAGGGGCCGAAGGGTCGGGGGAGGTCTGCCTCTCTCGCGTCTCGGCCGCCGACGGTCATGCGGCGATTCTAAGCATGACTTCGGAGAAGTACGCCGCTTCTTCTGCGCGCCCCGGCGCGATAGGATCCCCCCGCTGTGAGTGACACGATCTCGCCTCGCCCCCTGATTCGCGCGGAGCAACTGGCCGACGTCGGTCTCTTCGGGGGCCTGAGCGAAGAGGTCCTGCGAGACCTCGCGGGGAGCCTCGACGCCTCGCTGTATGACCCGGGCGCCGTGGTGATGCGCGAGGGCGAGCAGGCGCGGGAGATGTTCGTGGTGATCTCCGGCGAGCTCGAGGTGCTGCGGCGCTCCCGCGGCGGCACCGAGGGGCGCGTGGCGATGCTCGGCCCGGGGAGCTGGGTCGGGGAGATGTCCATCGTCGACGTGCAGCCCCGCAGCGCGACGGTGCGCACCCTCGCCCCCTCGATCCTCCTGCGGATCACCGGCGAGGACCTCGAGCGCCTCTACCGCAAGGACATGCGCGCGTACCTCCTGCTGGTGCTCAACATCGCCCGCGAGCTCTCGCGCCGGCTCCGCGTGGCCGACGGGATGATCGCGGGCTTTCTCTCGGCGATCCTCGACGACAACCTCGGGTTTCAGCACACCTCGCAGCCGCCGCCCCCGCCGCGCCCCGACGAGCCGCGCTGAGCGCGCTCACCCGCGCACGCGCTCGGCGAGCAGGCGGTGAAAGTGGTGCACGCCGGTCTCCTTCGAGGGGGAGTACCGCCCGCGCTTCGCGAGCGACGCGCGCATGCCCTGCTGCGAGGCGATGACCACGGCCTCGTCTTCGTACTCCACGGCGTCGAGGTCGGCGCCGGCGCCCCGCGCGCGCAGGGAGGCGTCCCAGGTCCACGCGCGAAAGAGCACGCGGGTGCGCCCCGGGCCGAGGGGCTGCACGACGTTGAGCGAGAGCCCCCAGGGGTAGAAATTCAGCATCAGGTTCGGGAACACCCAGGCGTAGAACGCCGCCACCCGCGCGCCCTCGTCGGGGTGCCCCGGCGGCAGCGCGAAGGCCACGTCGCCCTCGTCGCGGGCGAAGGCGAGCTGGAGCGTGCCCCAGGGCGCGAGCTCGGTGCGGTAGTCGTCGTAGCCGATGGCGGCGTTGAGCGCGGGGTGCACGAAGGGGATGTGCAGCCCCTCGAGGTAGTTGTCGCAGTAGAGCATCCAGCTCGCGTCGAAGGTGAACTCGCGGTCCGTCGACGGGTCGCGCGCGAGGCGCTCGAGGGAGAGCGAGCCCACCCGCGCGTCGACCTGCGCGAGGGTCTCGCGCAGGGGGGCCTCGGGGCGCAGCGAGACGAAATCGAGGGGGCCCCAGCGGTCGAGCGACACCGCCGCGAGGTCGTCGTCGGGCGACGGAAAGCCTTGCGCGCCAACGAATTCGGGCATCGAGACGAAGCGCCCGTCGAGGCCGAAGCGCCGGCCGTGATAGCGGCACCGCAGCGACGCGCCCCGCGCCGCGCAGGCGACCACGGGGTGCCCGCGGTGGGTGCACACGTTCGAGAGCGCGCGGGCCACGCCGTCGGCGCGGGCGATCACCAGGGGCTCGTCGAGGCAGCCGGGGAGCAGGGTGAAGGGCGCGACGTCTCCGTCGCGCGGGGTCTCCGACGCCTCGGGGCACCACTGCCAGCTCGGCGCGAAGACCCGCTCGCGCATGCGCGCGAAGAGCTCCGGGTCGCCGTACGCCGCGGGCGGCAGCGAGCGCGCGACGCGGATGTCGGGGTCGATCTCGAAGGGGGTCATCGCGGCGGCGCGTCGCGGGGGGTCAGGGGAGCATCAGCGCGTCGCCGTCGACGGTGAGCTTGCGCGTCTGGATGGGCGCGGGCTTCTTGCCGAGGGCGATGAGCTTGTGGGTCCACTTCGGCGTCTTGATGCCCGCGACGCCGTTGACCCAGTCGAGGTTCGCGCCGGTGCACACGTCGAAGCGCGAGCCGTGAAAGGGGCAGGTGATGGCGCCGTCGCGCACCTCGCCGTGGGCCATGGGCAGGCCCAGGTGCGGGCACGAGTTCTCGATGGCGTAGTAGTCGTCGCCGACGCGGGTGAGCAGGAGCGTCTTGCCCTCGTGCTCGACGCGGGTGAGCTTGCCTTCGGTGACCGACTGCGTGTCGCTGAGCTTGGTCATGGGTGCACTCGTGGGGGGGTGATAGGGCTAGAAGAGCGCGCGGCCGCGCTGCTTGAGGGTGTCGACGATGATCCCCGCGGTCTCTTCGATGGCGCGGCCGGTGACGTCGATCACGGGCCAGCCGGGGTGCGCGCGAAAGATCGTGTGGGCGTACTCGAGCTCCTCGCGCACGTGCTCGCGCAGGCCGTAGCTCGCGTCGGGGGGCATGCCCAGCTGGCGCAGCCGCGCGCGGCGGATCTCGATGAGCTGGTCGATGCCGATGGTGAGCGCGACCACCCGGTCGGGCACGACCTCGGCGAGCTCCTGCGGCAGCGCGACGCCCAGCACCAGGGGCACGTTCGCGACCTTCACCCCGCGGTTGGCGAGGTACGTCGACAGGGGGGTCTTCGAGGTGCGCGAGACCCCCACGAGCACCAGGTCGGCCTTCTTGAGGTTCCGCGGCTCCTTGCCGTCGTCGTTCTTCACGGCGAATTCGACGGCCTCGATGCGGCGGAAATACTCCTCCGAGAGCGGGAGCGAGACGCTCGGGCGGCCCAGGGGCTCGGCGTCGAGGAACGACGAGAGCTTGCCCAGCAGCGAGCCGATGACATCGACGGCCTCGACGCGGGTCTCGTAGCAGAGGCGGTGAATGAACTCGCGCAGCTCGGGCGAGACGATGGTGAAGACCACCATGGCGCCCTCGGCGGCGGCCGACTCGATCACCTGCCGCGCGCCGGCTTCGTCGCGCACGCGGGGGTGGATGCGAACCTGCGCGCGCCGCGCGGGGAACTGCAGCAGCGCGGCGTGCACCACGCGCTCGGCGGTCTCGCCGGTGGAGTCAGAGACGATGGCGATGAGTCGTGGGCCGTCCATGAGGTCCGCGCACACTACCACTGGCCGTGTGCGCGCGGCGCGCGGCGCGTGTTCAGCCCGCGAGGAGCCGCGCGAAGCGCGTGCGGTTCTTGCGGCGGAGCTTCGCCCGGAGGCGCGCGGTGCGGTTGCGGACCTTGTTCTTCTTGATCTTGCGGCTGGCGAGAAACATGGCGCTCTGTGCTCCGTGAAATGGCTCTGCGGGTCAACGGCCACCCGCGAGGGGCGCGGAACCTATTCCGAGCACCTGGCGCTGTCAACGCGAGGGCGCGCGTGAAGTTCTTGACCCCTTGCATGGGCATTCCCTAGACTGCCCGATACCCCTGATGCCTCCTCCGGACGCCCCGAAACATAAGCACTACACGCTGAAATTTATTTCGGGGAAGTACCAGGGGGGTGAGTTCCCCATCGCGCCGGGCCGCGAGCTGGTGCTGGGTCGGAGCAACGAGCTCGACGTCGTGCTGGTCGAAGACATGGTGTCGCGCAAGCACGCGCGCATCGCCTTCACCAACGACAACCTGCTCATCGAAGACCTCGGCAGCACCAACGGCACCTTCGTCAACGGCGAGAAGGTGAAGCGCGCGCGCCTCAAGGAGGGCGACCGGGTGCTCATCGGCACCAGCATCGCCCGCGTCGAGGTGAGCGACGCCGTCGTCGGCTCGGGCGAGAGCCGCGAGGCCGAGGCGCGGGCTAAGATGCAGTCGGTCGCGAGCCGCACGACGCAGGTCAAGACCATGAGCGGCACCATCGACGAGGTGCCCCTGGTCGACCTGCTGCAGCTCTTCGCGACCAGCAAGAAGAACGGCGTGCTCGCGATTCAGCACGAAGACGGCTCCAGCGGCAGGCTCTACCTCCGCAAGGGCGCCGTGCCCTACGCCAGCATCGACGACCTCCCCGACATCCCCGCGCAGAAGGCGATCTACCGCATGCTCACCTGGGAGCGCGGCACCTTCGAGCTGCTCCCCGCCGACGAGAAGGAGTTCGACGACGAGCTCAGCCTCTCGACCGAGGGGCTGCTCATGGAGGGCATGCGCCACCTCGACGAGTGCCGCCGCCTCGGGGGGATGCTCTCGGCCACGGGGCGATACACCCTGGCCTCGCCCCTGGTGCCCGCCCTCAAAGACCTCGACGAGCGGGGGCTCGTGGTGCTCCAGCACGCGTGGAACCACGGGCGCCTCTCGACGATCCTCGACCGCTGCCCGCTCACCGACCTCGACACGATGGAGACGCTCTCGAAGCTGGTGCAGCAGCGCTACCTCAAGGTCGAGGGCTGAGCGCGTCTCAATTTTGAACGCGTCGCAAAGTAATACGCGGCGCCCTCAGCCCTTCGCGGCGCCCCGGCCGTAGCGCTCAAGCTTGCGGTAGAGGGTGGCGCGCTCGATGCCGAGCACCTGCGCGGCGGCGGTCTTGTTCGACGCCACCGCGTCCATCACCCGCAGGATGTAGCGCCGCTCGACCTCGTCGAGGGTCACCAGCTCGGAGGGGTCTTCGCTCGCGACCAGCACGTGCGCGCTGCGGTAGCTGCGGATCTTCTCGGGGAGGTCCTCGACGGCGATCTGCTCGTAGCGCGTGAGGGCCACCGCGCGCTCGATGCAGTTCTGCAGCTCGCGCACGTTGCCCGGCCAGGTGTACGCGAGGAGCCGCTCGGCCGCGGGCGCCTGCAGCCCCGTGACCCGCTTCGCCGCCCGCGCCGCGAAGCGCTCGATGAAGCTCTGCGCCAGGAGCAGCACGTCGCCCCCCCGCGCGCGCAGCGCGGGGAGCGCCACGGGGATCACGTTGAGCCGGTAGTACAAGTCCTCGCGAAAGCGCCGCTCCTCGATGGCGAGCTCGAGGTCGCGGTTGGTCGCCGACAAGATCCGCGCGTCGAAGGGCACCTCCGCCGAGCCCCCGACCGGGCGCACCCGTCTCTCCTGCAGCGCGCGTAAGAGCTTGGGCTGCAAGCCGATGGGCATGTCGCCCACCTCGTCGAGGAAGAGCGTGCCGCCGTCGGCCTGCTGGAGCAGCCCCTGCCGCGCGGACTTCGCGTCGGTGAACGCGCCGCGGGCGTGGCCGAAGAGCTCGCTCTCGAGCAGGGCCTCGGGCATCGCCGCGCAGTTGATGGCCACGAAGGGCCCCGCGGCGCGCCGGCTGCGGCGGTGCAGGGCGCGGGCGACGATCTCTTTGCCCGTGCCGCTCTCGCCCGAGATCAGCACGGAGGCGTCGGCGTCGGCCACCCGCGCGAGGAGCTCGTACACCTCCATCATCGCCGGGCTCGCGCCGAGGATCTCTTCGAAGCGGCTCGCCTCGGCCACGGTGCGCCGCAGCACCTTGACCTCTTCGCGCAGGCCGCGGAGCTGCGCCGCGCGGTTGAGGCTCAGCGCGAGCACCTCGATCTCGAAGGGCTTGGTCACGAAGTCGTAGGCCCCGGCGCGAATCGCCGCGACCGCGGTCTCGAGGCTCCCGAACGCCGTGATCACCACCACCGGAACATCGGGACGGTTCGTCGCCACGCGCTCGCAGAGCTCGATGCCGTTCATCCCGCGCATGTTCAGGTCGGTGACCAGCACGTCGTAGCTCTCGGCCGCGAGGGCGGCGAGGGCCTCGTCGGCGGAGGTGCGCCAGTCGACGTGAAATCCCCGGAGGCTCAGGCGCTCGGCGAGCACCTCGCACATGCTTCGGTCGTCGTCGACGACCAGGACCCTGCTCTTCATGACGGCGCTCCGACGGGGAGGTAGACGGTGAAGCGCGTGCCCTGCCCCGCGCGGCTGTCGACGGCGATCCAGCCCCCGTGCTCGCGCACGAGGCCGTAGGCCACCGAGAGCCCGAGGCCCGTGCCCTCGCCCACGTCCTTGGTGGTGAAGAAGGGCTCGAAGATATGCGGGAGCACGTCTTCGGCGATGCCCTCGCCCTCGTCGCGCACCTCCACCGACGCGCACGCCGCGGGGGCCGCGCCCTGCTCCTCGGGCGGCGCCAGGTGCGCCCGCGCGACGGTGACGGTGAGTCTCCCGCCCCTGGGCATCGCGTCGATCCCGTTGACCACGAGGTTCGTGAGCACCTGCTGAATCTGCCCGTCGTCGATCATCGCGTCGACCGCGCCCTCGGGGCGGGTGAGCGTGACCTCGACCCCGCGCTTCTGCGCCAGCGGCGCGAGGAGCGAGACCACGTTGCCCGCGAGCGCGCACACGTCGCGCACGGCGCTCTGCGGCCCGCGGCGCCGCGCGAAATCCAGGAGCTGCCGAATGATCACGGTCATCCGGTCGGTCTGCTCGAGGATGATCCGCGCCTTGTCGCGCGCGGCGTCGCCCTCGACCTCGCGCTCGACCACCATCCTCGCGCGCTGCGCGATCACGTGCAGCGGCGTGCCCAGCTCGTGGGCGATGCCCGCGGCGAGCTTGCCCACGGTGGTGAGCCGGTCGGCGTGCTCCAGCCGCTGCTGCGCGGCGAGGCGCGCGGCGGTCTCGGCGAGGAGCCGGTCGTGGGCGGCGGCGAGCTGGTCGCACATCGCGTTCATCTCTTCAGAGAGCTCGCCGAGCTCGTCGCGGGCGCGGAGCCGCAGCCGGGTGTCGAACTCGCCCGCGCCGACGCGCCGGGCCTGCGCCACGAGCTGCCGCACCGGGCGGCCCACGAAGAGCACCCCGAGGGCGGCGGTGAGCAGCGCGCTCACCAGCGCCGCGGCGAGGGTCGCGAGCACGGTGTTCTGCACGCTCGTGTGCACGAAGCGCTGGTCCGCCGCGCGAGACTCAGAGAGCTCCACCGCGCCCACGCGCCCGTCGGCCAGGCGCACAGGGACCAACGTGAACAGCAGCTCGGCGCCGTCGGGACGTCGCTCGATCCACGCCACCTCGCGGCCCGCGCGCGCCGCGGCGAGGGCCTCGGGCGAGGACATCGCGTCGCCCTCGGCGCCGATCCAGCGGATCTCGATCTCGGGCTCGCGCTGGTTCATCTCGTCGACGAGCGCGAGCGCCGCCGAGGGCCCCGCGCGGCGCCACGCCTCGGCCATGCCGACGCCCAGCGCGCGACCGAGGAGCAGGTGGTCGCGGCGACCCTCGCGGTCGAGCAGGGCCGCCTCGCGGCGCACCCGGTAGTACCCGTGCACCGCGAGCACCGAGACGATCGCGAGCACGATCGCGAGGATCAGCCGACGCGCGAGCCGCACGCGGTCCTCACGGGGGAGTCAGGGAGGGGCATCGCCGTGCGGTCAAGCACGGCGCGTTCCCGAGGCTGGAACGCGCCTTGCGACACGCGTCGACACTCCCTTGAAGAACACGCACCTCCCTCGGTCTCTGCGGCTCGCTCTCACCGTCGCCCTCGGAATTCTCGGCGCCTGCGCGCGCAGCGTACCCCGCACCGCGCGGGGCGAATTCCCCGCGCCGTATCAGATCGACACGGCGTCGCCACCCCACCTCCGGGTGCGCGCCGACCTCGACCGGCTCCTCGAGACCCAGACGGTGAGTCCTTCGGGCGTGCGCGCCTCCCTCGTGGGCTACGGGCGCATGGGCTTCGCGCCCAACGCCTCGTACGCCGTGCGCGTGCCCTACCCCTCCTTCGTCGAGCGCGTGCGGGTGGACGTCGGCGACGGGGTGACCCGCGGTCAGCCCCTGGTCGACCTTCGCAGCAGCGAGGTCGCGCGGCTCCGCGCCGAGGCCGCCAACGGCCAGGTCTCGGTGAACGCCGAGCGCCAGACCCTCGCGCGCCTCGCGCGCCTCGTCGCCGACGGGACCGCCACCGAGCGCGAGCTCGCCGAGTCCCGCTCTCGGCTGCAGAGCGCCCTGGCGCAGCTCGCGGGGGTTCGCTCGGCGCTGCAGGCCGCGGGCATCAACGGCGGAGAGGGCGATCGCTACACCCTCCGCGCGGCGGTCGAGGGGCGGGTGCTGATTCGCCACGTCGATCCGGGGGAGCGGGTCTCTCCCGACGACGCGCAGCCGGCGTTTCTCGTGGGCGATCCCCAGCGTCTCGTGGTGCGCGCGGCCTTCCCCGAGCGCGACGCGGTGTGGCTCGCCGAGGGGCTCCCGTGCGTGTTCACCGTGAGCGCGCTGGGCGAAGATCGCTTCGAGGGGTCGATCTCGCACCTCGTTCGCGCGGTCGATCCGCGCACGCGCTCCGCCGACGCCACCTGCGCGCCCACGCGGCAAGACCCGCGGCTGACCTCGGAGATGGTCGCGCGGGTGGAGGTGCGGGTGTCGGGCGGGCGGCAGGTGGTGGTTCCGCGCAGCGCGGTGCTCCTGCGGCGCGACGAGCCCGTGGTCTTCGTGCGCGTGTCGCCGGGGGTGCTGGAGCGACGGTCGATCGAGCCGGGGCTCTCGATGGGCGACCAGATGCAGATCGCGCGGGGGCTTCACGCGGGAGAGCGGGTGGTCACCCGCGGCGCGGTGCTCCTCGACGGCGAGCTCGACCAGCTCCTCTAAGCGCACGAAGCGAGGACCACCCCGATGTTCGGACTCACCGTTCGCCTCTCGGTGCAGCGCTGGCTCGCCGTGCTGCTCGCCGCCGCGGTCTTCGCCGCCGTGGCCTTTCAGGCCTTTCGCACGCTGCCCGTCGAGGCCTTTCCCGACGTGACCGATCCGTCGGTGGACGTGGTCGCGGCCTTTCCCGGTCAGTCGGCCGAAGAGGTCGAGCGACGGGTGACCCTGGAGCTCGAGCGCGTGCTCGCGGGCACGCCGCGCATGAGCAACCTGCGCTCGGTGTCGGTCTTCGGCCTCGCGCTGCTCACCCTGCGCTTCGAAGAGGGCGCCCTCGACCGCGAGAACCGCGCGCAGGTCGCAGAGCGCCTCCGCGAGGCCACGCTCCCTCCCGGCGTCGAGGCCTCCCTCGGCCCGCAGGCCACCCCCGTCGGACAGATCTACCGCTACACCCTCCGCGGCCCGCGCTCCCTGCGCGACCTGCGCTCGCTGCAAGACTGGGTGCTGGAGCGCCGCCTGCGCGCGGTGCCCGGCGTCGCCGACGTGGTCACCTTCGGGGGCTTCGAGCGGCAGTACGAGGTGCGCATCGACCCGGTGCGCCTCGCGAACCTCGGCGTGTCGGTGGCCGACGTCTTTCGCGCGCTGGAGCGCACGAATTCGAACGCGGGCGGCGGCTACGTCGGCATCGGCTCGCAGGAGTTCGTCGTGCGCGGCCTCGGCACCATGCGCGACCCCGCCGACATCCGCGCGGCGCTGGTGATCGAGCGCGGCGGCGTGCCCGTGCGCATTCGCGACGTCGCTGACCTCGTCGAGGCGTCGGTGCCCCGGCGCGGATCGGTGGGACGCGGAGAGGACCCCGAGGTCGTCGAGGGCATCGTGCTCCTGCGCCGCGGAGAGAACCCCAGCGTGGTCCTCGAGGCGCTGCGCGCGCGGGTCGCCGAGATCAACCGCTCGGCGCTCCCGCGGGACGTGCGGATCGTTCCCTTCTACGACCGCGGCGCGCTGATCGACGCGACCCTCGAGACGGTGGGGCACAACCTCTTGCACGGCGCGCTGCTGGTGATCGTCGTGCTCTGGCTCTTTCTCCGCACGTTTCGCGGCGCGCTGATCGTCGCGGCGGTGATCCCCTTCGCGCTGCTCACGTCGTTCCTCGGGCTCAAGCTCCTGGGGCGCTCGGCCAACCTGATCTCCCTGGGCGCCATCGACTTCGGCATCCTGGTCGACGGCGCGGTGGTGGTGCTCGAGGCCGTGCTCCACGCCCTCGCCATCGAGGCGAGCGCCGAGGCCCTCGGCCACGCCCGAGCCGACCGCGCGAGGACCATCGCCACGGCCGGCGCGGCGGTGGCGCGTCCCGTGGGCTTCGCGATGATGATCATCATCGCCGGGCTCCTCCCGATCTTCTCCCTCGAGCGGGTCGAGGGGCGAATCTTCGCGCCGATGGCGTTCACCTACGTCTTCGCGCTGCTGGGCGCGTTGCTGGCGGCGACGACGATCGTGCCCGCGCTCGCGGCGGTGGCGCTGCCCGCGAAGATTCCGCACGGCGAGGGCTGGTGGCTCGAGGCCCTTGGGCGCGCCTACGTCGCGGTGCTCGTGCGCGCGCGGCGCGTGCGGTTCTGGGTCGCGGCGGTGGTCGTGCTGGGCGCGCTCTTCGGTGCGGGCTACGCGCGGGGGATCGGCTCGGAGTTTCTCCCCGAGCTCAACGAGGGCGGGCTGTACATCACGGCGATCTTTCCTTCGACCATCGCCCTCGACGAGACGCGCGACCGGGTGCCCGAGCTGCGTCGGCGCATGCTCGCGCTCCCCGAGGCGAGGGACGTGCTCTCGCACGTGGGACGTCCGGAGCAGGCCGCGCAGGCCGAGGGGCCGAACAACGTGGAGTTCTTCGTCGCCCTCGCGCCCATGGCCGAGTGGCGGCCCGGCACCACCCGCCGCGACCTCGAGGAGGAGCTGCGCCGCGCCCTGCGCGAGGTGCCTGGGGTGCAGTACAATTTCTCGCAGCCCATCACCGACCGGGTCTACGAGACCATCTCGGGGATCATCGGGCAGGTCGTCGTGAAGGTGCGCGGAGAGGACCTCGCCGCCCTCGCCGCCCACGCCGAGCGCATCCGCGCGACGCTGGGCGCGGTGCCTGGGGTGACCGACCTGTCGATCTACCAGTCGGGCGACGCGCCGCAGGTGAGCATCGCCCTCGACCGCGACCGCCTCGCGCGGCACGGACTCACCGTCGACGAGGCGCAGGAGACCATCGAGATCGCCCTCGGCGGAAAGGTCGCCACGAGCCTCTGGGAGGGCGAGCGGCGCTACGGCATCGCGCTGCGCCTCCCCGACTCGGTGCGCGCCGACCCCGAGGCCCTCGGGCGCCTGGTCATCGGCGACGCCGCGAGGAGGGTGACCCTCTCCGAGGTCGCCGACGTGCGCTTCACCCGCGGCCGCGCGGCGATCTGGCGCGAGGACCTCGCGCGCTTCGTCGCGGTGAAGTTCAACGTGCGCGGGCGTGACCTGGGCTCGGTCGTCGCCGAGGGCCGCCGCCGCGTCGCGGCCCTGCCGACGAGCGAGGGGATGAGCGTGACCTGGGGCGGAGAGTTCGAGAACCAGCGCCGGGCCATGGGACGTCTCGCCGTCGTGGTGCCCCTGGCGCTCGCGCTGATCCTCGCGATTCTGTACATGAATTTCAGGCGCTGGCGGCCGACGCTGCTCATCGCGGCGATGCTGCCCCTCGCGGTGGTGGGCGCCCTCGCGGGGCTGCGCGTCGCCGGCGAGAACCTCTCGGTGTCGGGCGCCGTGGGCTGCATCGCGCTGCTCGGGCAGGTGGCCCTCGGGGGCGTGCTGCTCTTCGGACGCATCGACGCCGCCGTCGACCGACGCGCCGAGGACCCCGCGACGGAGGGCGCCCGCGAGGCCCTGCGCCCTGTGCTTCTCACCACCGCGCTCGCCGCGCTGGGGCTGGTCCCGGCGGCGCTCTCGCACGCGATGGGGAGCGAGACCCAGCGCCCCTTCGCCGTGGCGATCATCGCGGGCCTCGCGGCGGCGCTCCCCGCGGCGCTGGTGCTCCTGCCGATCTTCTACGCGAAGCCTCCGGCGCGATCGGGCACCTCGCGCGCCCTCGCGCCCGCGGCGGCGTCGCTGCTCCTCGCGCTCCTCGCGACGACCTCGACGGCCCATGCGCAGCGCCACGACAACGCACAACCCCTTGCGCGAGAGGCGGATCTGATCGCCGCGTGGCTCCGCACGGGGCGCGAGTGCGAGGTGCTGCGCGCGCAGATCGGCGCGGCGCGCTTCGACGTGGTCACCGCGGGGCTGCTGCCCAACCCGGACCTCACGATCGGCGGCAGCGTGCTCGCGAGCGGCACGCCCCCAGACGGGCACGTGAATTACTCCGCGCAGCTCTCGCTCCCGCTGCTGCTCTCGGGGCAGATCGGCGCGCGGCGCGAGGCCGCAGAGCGGGCGGTGCGCGTGGCCGAGTCGACGGCCGCCGTGGCGCTGTGGAGCCGCGTCACGGAGATTCACGCCGCCGCGGTCGAGCGCGCCTTCGCCGACGCGCGGGTGCGGCAGCTCGAGGGCAACGCGGGCGAGCTCGCCGAGCTCGAGCGCGCCGTGCGATCGCGCGCGGCGGGCGGGGTCACGTCGGTCTACGACGCGCAGCGCATCGCCACGGCGCTCGCGACGGCGCGGGCTGAGATCGCCACCGCGTCGCTCGCGCGCGACCGCGCGGAGCTCACCCTCGTGGGTCTCCTCGGGAGCCCCGACGTGACCCGCGCGCCGGTGACCCTCGCGGGTCTTCTGGAGCTCGCGACGCCAGGAGACGACGACGCGACGGTGCGCGCGGCCCTCGCGTCGCGCCCCGACGTCGAAGAGGCGCGGCGGAGCGCGGCGTCGTTCGAGGCGCTGGCCGAGAGGCACCGTCGCGACGCGATGCCCTCGCCCACGGTGTGGCTCGGCGCGGGGGTGACGCACGACGCCGACAGCGCGTCGGTGCTGGGCGGGGTGACGATCCCGCTGCCGGTGTTCGACCGCAACCAGGGCGCCATCGGCCGCGCGTCGAGCGAGGCGCAGGGGATGCGCGCGCAGGCCGAGCTCCTCGCGTCTCGCAGTCAGATTGAGGCGCTCGGCGCGATGCGTCTCCGCGCGGCGGCGCGTCGCGCGCTCGAGGAGTTTCGCGCGAGCGGCGTAGAGGCGACGGCCGACCTGCGCGAGCGCGCGCAGCGGGCGTGGCAGGCGGGCGCGTTCACCATCGCCGAGCTCCTCGACGCGTACCGCGCGGGGTGGGACGCGCGGGCGCAGTCCCTCGCCCTCGAGCGCGCGGTGGTCGACGCAGAGGCAGAGCTCGCGCGGTCGCTCGCGTCGATGGCGCCGCGGCTGCCGGCGAGATGACTACGCGCGACGGAGGCTGAGGTACGCGTCGGTGAGGGTGGTGACCAGGGCGATGGCCGAGGCGTGGCGCTCGGCGTCGCCGAGGTATCGGTCGGGGTGAAACTGCCGCAGGAGTCGCCGGTACGCGAGCTCGACGTCGCCCATGGGCGAGCCCGGCGGCACCTCCAGCAGCGCGTAGCACTTCGAGAGCGGTCGGTCGCGCATGCGGTCGCGCCGGGCCTTGGCGACGGCGTCGAGCTCGTCGTCGGCCGCGGGGCGCGCGTGCGCGGGACGGCGTCGCGCGCGGCGACGTCGCTCGAGCTCGCGGCGCATCTCGTCGTCGCTCATCGCGCGGAGCCCGAGGCGGTCGCTCAGGGGGAGCGTCGTGAGGGGCGGCGCCGCGCGGTCCATCGCGGAGCGGAGGTTGCTCCCGGCGCGCTGTCCGGCCCTGGCGAGCTGATCGGTGAGCTGGTCGAGGATGCCCATCGCCTGAGTCTGTCACGCGCCCCTAGGACGCGGCCAGCACCCGCTCGATCACGGCCCGCGACGCGGGGGTGAGCTCGACGAAGACCACGCCCACACCCGGGGGATCTTCTTGCGTGCGGACCACCTCGCCGACGCCCTCGACGCACTCCATCTCGGCGTGGAGCACGGTGAAATACAGGTCGACCCTGGAGCCGACGGGCATCGCCGCGCGGGTGCGCACGAAGGCCCCCGTGGCCGACAGGTCGGTCACGAAGGCGTCGATGATCCCCTCGAAGGGCTCGAAGTCATGGTTCACGCGGAGGCGCGCGGCGAGCCGTCGGCGCTCGGGCTCCACCGCTCAGCCGCCCACCAGGTCGAACTGCTCGATGTGATACTCGGGCCGCGCGTTGACCTGGATGTGACGTCGGTAGCGCCGCTGGGCGTCTTCGATGTCCTGCTTCGCCTCGTGACGAAAGGTCTCGGCCACGGCGGGGTGGGCGTTGACCATGATGGAGTAGCCCCGCAGGTCGTCCTTCTCGCGGCGGATCTGCCGGAGGATCTCGTACGCCACGGTGAGCCGCGACGAGGTCTGCCCGGTGCCGTCGCAGTAGAAGCACGGCTCGAAGAGCGTGCGCCCCAGGGACTCGCGGGTGCGCTTGCGGGTCATCTCCACGAGCCCGAGCTCTGAGATGCGCACGGTGGTGGTCTTCGCCTTGTCGTTGCGCAGGGCCTCGGCGAGGGCCTTCTCGACCCGCTCGCGGTTCTGCAGGCGGTCCATGTCGATGAAGTCGATGACGATGAGGCCGCCGAGGTTGCGCAGCCGGAGCTGGTAGGCGATCTCGCGCACGGCCTCGATGTTCGTGGCCGTGACGGTCTCTTCGACGTCGCGCTTGCCCACGAAGCGACCGGTGTTCACGTCGACGGCGGTGAGGGCCTCGGCCTGGTCGATGATCAGGTAGCCCCCGCTCCGCAGCGGGACCTTGCGCGACAGCGCGCGGCCGATCTCGTCCTCGATGCCGTAGGCGTCGAAGACGGGCTCGTGGCCGTTGTAGAACTCCACGTCGTCTTTGCGGTCGGGCATGAAGTGCTCGACGAAGCGCACGAGACGTCCGTGGCCCTCCTTGTCGTCGATGACGATCTTCTCGACCTCGGGGCCGAAGACGTCGCGCACGGTGCGCAGGGTGACGTCGAGCTCGGCGTAGAGCGGCGCGGGCGACTTCGACGCCTCGCGGCGCTTGGCGATGTCGTTCCAGAGCTGCACGAGGTAGGCGACGTCGGTCTTGAGCTGCTTCTTCGTGAGGCCCTCGGAGAGGGTGCGCACGATGAGCCCGCCCTTCTCGGGCTTGATCGCGTCGATCACCTCGCGGAGGCGCTTGCGCTCCTTCTCCGAGCCGATGCGCTTCGAGACCCCGATGTGCTCCACCGTCGGCATGTAGACGACGTAGCGACCCGGCAGCGAGACGTGCGAGGTGACCCGCGCGCCCTTGGTGCTGATGGGGCCCTTCGAGACCTGCACGACGATCTCCTGCCCCTCGCGGAGCAGCTCGCGAATGCCCTTCTGCGCGCGGGGCTCGCGGGGCTTGCGCTCGACCCGGCGGCGGCGCGCGGGGGCGCCCTCGGGCTTCGCGGCCGCCTCGGGCTTCGCGGGGTCGTCGGGCGCGTCTGGGTCGTCGGGCTTGTCGGGGGGCCCTACCTCCTCTTCGCTCGGGGGCTCGTCGTCCTCCGGGAGAAGCGTTCGGAATTCGTCCTCACCCAGCGCGTCCTCGACGTGGAGGAACGCTGCGCGATCGAGGCCGATGTCAACGAACGCGGCGTTCATGCCTGGGAGCACCCGGGTCACCTTACCCAGATAGACGTTCCCGACGATGTCCCGGTCTTGACGGCGCTCGATGTGGAGCTCTGTGACGATGCCGTTCTCGATGAGCGCTACGCGCGTCTCGCCGATATCGACGTTGATGACGATCTGATTCCCTGCCATCGCCCTGGTCAGTGCAAAAGCCTCTTCGCGGAGCGATCATCGCCCTCGCGGTCGGCGGAGGATACAACGACCCGCCCACCAAGCGCGCAACAGAATCGTCGCGGGCTCTGTGATGGCACCGAAAGAGCGGCAAAGCTCAGGGTGGACATGCGTCGGGGGGGTAACATCGGGGGAGCCGCGCGGTGGGGGCGCGGCGAGGGACCAACGGGGGGGTCAGTTGGTGACGAAGATCGCTTCGATCTCCTCGCGGACCGAGTCTTCGGTGCGGGCGAGGGCGATGGCGAGCTCCTTGACCACCAGGGTGCGGGCGTTGTCGAGCATCCGGCGCTCGCCGAAGGAGAGGCTCTTCTCGGCCTTGAGGCGGTAGAGGTCCCGAAGCACCTCGGCGACGTCGTAGATGGACCCGGTCTTGATCTTGTCCATGAAACCCCGGTAGCGGCGGTTCCAGGTCTGGTTGTCGAAGGCCACGGTGCGCTCGCGGAGGATCTCGAAGATCTCGCGGATCTCCTCCTCGTTGATCACCGAGCGGAGGCCCACGATCTCGGCGTTCTTCACCGGGACCATGATCTTGCGCTCAGAGTCGAGGATCCGGAGGACGTAGAAACGCTGACGGTGACCTGCGATGTCCCGGTCCTCGATGCTGACCACTTCCGCAACCCCCTGCGCGGGGTACACGGCCTTGTCGCCCACCTTGAACTCCGAGACGTTCTGTACCTGGTCCATCATCACTCCAGTCGGATTCCGGCGCATTCTACGGGTGCGGCGCTCTCGCGCCGTTCGACGGGACGCGCCGCGATGCGGGCGGCACCATCGCCGCCGCGCCTGCTGATTTCGATCTCTGCAGAAGATCCCCTGAACTCTCTGGGGGCGGTCGAATGTTCCCGCGGGTTGAGCGGGCGTCGACGAATCTCATCTTTGCTGGAATCGATCGCGCGAGGACGCGGATGGGGCCGAGAACCGATCCAACCCACGGGAGAAGCGCGCGGCGGTTACACGAACTGCAAGCAGATCAACAACCGCGGCGGGACCGTACCCCGCATCGCGCGCTGCGTCAACCCACGGGCGGCACCCGCGAGCGCGCCGAGAATCCGCGCCTCGTGTGGGGTGCGACCGTGGGTCCGCACGAAGATCGGCAGGGAGCTTCAGCGGGCGGGGGCCGGCGCCGGGGTCGCCGGGCTCTCGAGGGTCGAGAGGTCGGGGAGCTCTTCGATGTTGGGCATCAGCACGATCTCGACCCGGCGGTTGAGCGCGCGGTGCTCGTCGGTGTCGTTCGACTCCGCGGGCTGGAACTCGGCGTAGCCCGCCGCCCCGAGGTGCGCCGAGGTCACGTTGTTCTGCGCGAGAAAGCGCACCACGTTGAGGGCCCGGGCCGCGGAGAGCTCCCAGTTGTCCTCGAAGCGGCCGCCGCGGCCGAGCTGCACGTTGTCGGTGTGGCCCGCGACGAGAAAGTCACGGCCGCTGATCTGCGAGAGCACCGTCGCGACCTGGCGCAGCACGTCCTGCCCCTCGCGCCGGAGCTCCGCGCGGCCTGAGTCGAACAAGATCCCCGCGGGGAGCTCGATCACCAGCCGCCCGCGCACCGCGCGCACCCGCAGCTGCCCCGCGCTGATCATCGACCGGAACTGCGCCAGCATGTTGCGGTACGTCGCCATGCGCGCCTCCTGCTGCTGCTGCCGGCGGCGGAGCTCCGCCTCGCGCGCCTGCGCCGCGGTGAGCTCGCTCTCGGTGCGGGCCTGGTCGGCCTGGAGCCGGTTCACGTTCTCCCCCAGCTCCGAGAGCCGACGCGCCATCGCCTCGTTCGAGGCGCGCAGCGACTCGATCTGCTCCCGAAGGTGATCGCGCTCCGAGGTCATCTCGCGGAGCTGCCCCTGCAGCGTCGTGATCTCGCGCAGCTTGCCCTGCCACTCCTGCTCCCCGTGCCCGCACGCCGACATCGACGCGCCCACGACCAAGAGACCCAACACGCTCGCCCACGCGCTCCGCATCGCTCCGTCACCTCCACACCCAAAAACGGGGGGCGAGACCCTAGACACGTTCTCGGGAGCTCGTCAAGTTCAGGGCGAAGTATGAAAACGTGCGTCGCGATAGGTTGACGTGCTTGACACCGCACCAAGCGACGATACACTATGTGCAGTCACACCCTCATTGGGAGGTCTGAAGATGGCGACTGCGAAGAAGACCACTGCGAAGAAGGCCACGGCCAAGAAGCCGGCCGCCAAGAAGCCCGCGGCCAAGAAGGCCACCGCGGCCAAGAAGCCGGCGGCCAAGAAGGCCACGGCGAAGAAGGCCACCGCGGCCAAGAAGCCGGCGGCCAAGAAGGCCACGGCGAAGAAGGCCACGGCCAAGAAGCCCGCCGCCAAGAAGGCCACGGCCAAGAAGGCCACGGCCAAGAAGCCCGCCGCCAAGAAGCCCGCCGCCAAGAAGCCGGCCGCGGCGAAGAAGCCCGCCGCCGCCAAGAAGCCCGCCGCCAAGCGCGCCCCGCGCAAGGCGCCGGCCCCCGCGCCGGCCCCCGCGCCGGTCGTCGCGACGGGCGGCGAGGAGGAGTGATCCTCTGGGTCGACGCTCGCTGAGCGACTCGACCACGTTCGGGCCACCGCCCATCGCCGCGTACGTCGCGGCAGGGTGAGTGGCCCGAACGCATTTCTGGGGCGAGGCGATCGCGCGGCGGATCCCGTTGCGCCCGAGCGCGATCGAGGTCATAGGGCGAGGTCCATCCCCTGCGGGGCGCCCAACGACCACGGAGCTCACGATGCGCATCGCGTTTCTCATGGACCCCATCGAGCATGTGCTCGTCGACAAAGACACGACCTTCGCGCTGATCCTCGCGGCGCAGGAGCGGGGGCACGAGGTGTTCACCTTCGGGCCGCGGGAGCTCTTCGCGAAGGGCGCCGCCGTGCTCGCGACGCTGCACCGCACCCGCGCGCGCCGCGCCGAGGCCCCGGGCCACGCCGTCGTCGAGCCTGGGGTGGTCACCGACCTGCGCGAGGTCGACGCCGTCTTCGTGCGCACCGATCCCCCCTTCAACGACCACTACCTCTACGTCACCCTGCTCCTCGAGCGGCTGCGCGGCGAGGTGCTCGTGGTGAACGACCCGCGGGGGCTCCGCGACGCCAACGAGAAGCTCTACGCGATGCACTTCACCGAGGTCATGCCGCGCACCCTCGTGGCCTGCCACGAGGCCGAGATCCGCGACTTCATCCACGAACTCGACGGCCCCGGGGTCATCAAGCCCCTCGACGGAGCGGGCGGGCGCGGGGTGATGGTCCTCGACCGCGCGGACAAGAACTTTCGCTCGATCATCGAGACCCTCACCGACGCGGGCAAGCGCCTCGCGATGGTGCAGGAGTTTCTCCCCGCCGTGCGCACGGGCGACAAGCGCGTGCTGCTGCTCGAGGGTGAGCCCCTCGGCGCGATCCTCCGCGTGCCCCGCGCCGACGAGGCCCGGAGCAACATCCACGTCGGCGGGAGCGTGGTGCCCTGCGAGCTCGACGACGACGACCGCCGGATCATCGCCGCCGTGGCCCCGAGGCTCCGCGCAGACGGGCTGTACTTCGTCGGCCTCGACGTCATCGGCGGCAAGCTCACCGAGGTGAACGTCACCTCGCCCACCGGGATCCAAGAGATGTCGCGCTTTCAGGGCGATGACCCCGAGGGCAAGGTCATCGCGTGGACCGAGTCGCGCGCGCGGGCTCTGCGCGGCGACCGCGCGGGCTGAATCGCCGTTCATTCGCGCCCTCGCACCGTCTTGACAAGCCGCGTCAAGGAACCCTAGTACACCCGCCCGTTACCCCCCCATCGCCCTGAAGGAGTCGTCACCGTGAAGATCCTTGTCCCCCTGAAGCGCACGGCGGATCCGGACAACGCCAACAAGATCAAGGTCGCCGCCGACGGCTCGAAGGTGCTCACCGACGGCCTCGAGCCCAAGCTCAACCCCTTCGACGAGTACGCGGTCGAGACCGCGCTGCGGCTCACGGAGAACGGCAAGGCGCGCATCGCGGGTGACAACGTGACCCTCGTCTCCTTCGGGCCGAAGGAGACGACCTCGAACCTCCGCCAGGGCCTCGCGATGGGCGCCGACGGCGCGCTGCTCTATCACACCACCGACGAAGACCTCGACGGCGACCTCGTCGCGCGGGCCCTCGCCAAGGTGGTCGAGGCGCAGAAGCCCGACCTGGTGATCCTCGGCAAGCAGGCGGTCGACGGCGACTCGAACCAGGTGGCGCAGGTGCTCTCGGAGCTCCTCGGATGGCCCAGCGCGACCTTCGCGGCGACCCTCGAGCTCGCGGCCGACAAGAAGTCCATCGTGGTGGGGCGCGAGGTCGACGGCGGCGTGGTGAAGCTCAAGCTCACCCTCCCCGCGGTGATCTCGGTCGACCTGCGCGTGGTGGCGCCCAAGTCGGTGACCAACCACGTGACCCCGGCGACCTTCGCGTACAACGACGGCCCGCGCTTTCCGCCGCTCATGATGATCATCAAGGCGAAGACCAAGCCCATCACCGAGGCGGCCCTCGCGTCCCTCGGCGTCGATATGGCGCTGAAGGTGAAGTACACGAGCTTCGCGCTCCCGCCGTCGCGCAAGGCCGGCGTGAAGGTGAAGGACGTCGCCGAGCTCGTCGAGAAGCTGCAGTCCGAGGCGAAGGTCCTCTGAGAGAAGGGAAACGGGAGACCACCATGAGCAAGACCCTCGTCATCGCTGAGTGCGCCTCGGGCAAGCTCAAGAAGACCACGCACAGCGCGGTCACCTTCGCGCGGCAGGCCGGGCCGTCCTTCGACATCCTCGTGATCGGCAGCGGCGTCGCCGCGGCGGCCGAGGAGCTCAGGGGCTTCGGCGCCGGCGCCGTGCTCGTCGCCGACGACGCGCGCTTCGCGAACTTCGTGGGCGAGGCCTTCGCGCCCACCGTGTCGCACGTCGCGCAGACCGGCGGCTACGACGTCGTCGTCGTCACCGCGAGCTCCTTCGGCAAAGACCTCGCGCCCCGCGTCGCCGCGCGCCTCGGCGCCGGCCTCGCGAGCGACATCTCCGCGGTCGATGGGTCGTCGGGGTCGCTGGTCTACACGCGCCCGATGTACGCCGGCAACGCCGTCGCGACGATGACCGTCACCACCCCCGTGCAGGTCGTGTCGGTGCGCCAGTCTGAGTTCTCGGCCGCGGCCCCCTCGGGCGGCGCCTCGGCGCTGCAGCCCGTCGCCGCGCAGGACGCCCCGGGCGCGGCGCGGGTGGAGTTCGTGAGCTTCGACGAGGTGAAGTCGGAGCGCCCGGAGCTCACCGAGGCCCGCGTGGTGGTCTCGGGCGGCCGCTCGCTGAAGTCGTCGGAGAACTTCAAGAGCGTGCTCGAGCCCCTGGTCGACGTGCTCGGCGCCGCCATGGGCGCGAGCCGCGCGGCCGTCGACGCGGGCTACGTGCCCAACGACCTGCAGGTCGGGCAGACCGGCAAGGTCGTGGCGCCGGCCCTCTACGTCGCCGTCGGCATCTCGGGCGCCATTCAGCACCTCGCGGGGATGAAGGGCAGCAAGGTCATCGTCGCGATCAACAAGGACGCCGAGGCGCCCATCTTTCAGGTCGCCGACTACGGCCTGGTGGCCGACCTCTTCAAGGTCGTGCCCGAGCTGACCGAGGCCGTCCGCGCGGTCCGCGCGGCGCGCTGAAGTTCCGTCATTCGCTGGCGCGGCGCGCGCGTTCGAGACTAGCCTGTCGATGCTGATGCGCCGCCTCCGCGCGATCCTCTACGCCTCGGTCATCACGGTGCTCGCGGCGCCCGCGGGGGCGCAGGTCTCCGCCCAGGGTGAGACCTGGCGCATCACCCGCGACCGCGTGGAGTACTCCATCGCCGAGTGGGGCCCGGGCTGCGGGCCGCGCCCCGAAGACCGCTCGAACGCCACCGGCCGCGAGGTCACCGTGCGCGCCGTGGGCGAAGACCTCGAGTTCTCGACGGGCGGTCGACGCCAGCGCACCGACCAGTGCTGGAGCGACAACCGGAGCACCGAGGCCCTCGCGCACGCGCGCGTCGGCGGCACGTGGAACGTCTCCTGCGCGACCCCCGCGGGGGAGAGCCTCGGCGAGCGAGGGACCTACACCGTGACCCTCGAGGGCGACCGGATCTCGATGCGCGGCGAGACCCGCTACGCGTGGACGCTCCAGGGGTCCTCCTGCCGCGCCACCGCCACCGCGACGCGCACGTACGAGCGCGTGAGCGGCGCGCCGGCGCCCGCCCCGACGCCGCCGCCCCCGACGCCGCCCCCGACGCCGCCCCCCGCCCCGGCGCCGCCCCCCGCCCCCCGCCCGGCGCCGACGCCGGCCCCCAGCCCGCGGTGTACGCCGGGCGACCCCGTGACGCTCGCGCTGAGCCCCTCGCGCCGGAGCACCACCAGCGGGGGCCGGGTGTGCTTTCGCGCCAGGGCGACCGACGCGTCGCGCTGCGAGTCGTCGGCCCGGAGCGTGTCGTGGTCCGTGCGGCGGGTGCGCGGCGGCGGAGAGGCGAGCATGGACCGCGGGTGCTTCGTCTCCGCGCGAGGCGGGGGCGTGGGGCTCTTCGAGGTGGCGGCGAGCGCGGGGGGGCTCAGCGCCCGCGCCGAGGTCGAGGTGGTCACCGAAGACCGCTACGCCGACCTCGTCGCCCAGCGCATCGAAGACCCCGACGGCGGCACCCCCGAAGAGAATTCGGGCTCCCAGGTCGGCGTCGGCGTCCTCGGCCCCGAGACCCGCAGGGATCACACCTCCCTGCTCTTCGCCCTCGGCGGCGGCGCCGCGCTGCTGCTGCTGGTGCTCCTGCTCGCGCAGCGGCGTCGGGCGCCGAAGCCCTCGGACGACGACGACGACGACGGGGCGCGGCCTCGGCGGGAGGTGATGCCGCCGCCGCAGTTCGCCGAGCCGACCTCGCCCACCGAGCCGCCGCCCGAGAACCGACGGCGACCCGAGCCCCCCGAGCCCTCCGTGGCGCCCGCGCCGCCCGTGGCGCCCGTGGCGCCCTCGCCGCGGCACTGTCCGTACTGCCGCAAGGTGTATGTCAGCGATCTGGCGTTCTGCCCCGACGATGGGCAACCCCTCGCGCCCGGCGCCTCGCTCCCGCCCGAGGTCGAGGTGACCACCGCGGCCGCCCCCGAGCCGAGGGAGAAGCGCTGCCCCACCTGCGGACGAAACTACCCCGGGTACATGGACTTCTGCGGCGAAGACGGCGCCGCCCTCACCCCGCGGTGATTTCTTCGTCGCCCTGGGACCCAAGGGTCACAGGCCCCGCCGATCGAAGCTGTGAACTCGCGAACAATGCGAGCTTGACCCCAGAATCTACGCCTCTCTATCATGGCGGCGCGAGGTGGTGGCGGCCCTTACGTCGGCGCTTGAATCAAAGCGCGAACCACACCGAACGCTGCTCTTTGCAACCGCTGGCGACGAGGACTCCTCGCAATCGGGTGACTCGACATGAAGATCGTGTGTCAGAGCTGCTCCGCGAACTACAAAATCGCGGACGAAAAGGTCCAGGGCAAGAAGGTCTTCAAGATCAAGTGCAAGAAGTGCGGCGAGGACATCCTCGTCCGCGGCACCGACCTGCCCGCGGAGGCGCCGCCGACCGAGGACCCGAATCAGGGATACGAGGCCGTGTGGCACGCCGTGGTGAACGGCGACCAGCAGGGCCCGTACACCGCGGAGCAGGTCCAGGCGATGTTCGCCGAGGGGACCGTCGACGCCGAGACCTACGTCTGGCGCGAGGGCTTCGAGGGCTGGCTCCCGATCAATCAGGTCGACGAGCTGGCGGTGCTCCTCGGGCCGCCGTCGTCGCTCTCTGACGCGTTCCCCGCGCAGTCTGAGCCCGCGCCGGGGGGGGCCGACCTCTTCGCGTCGCTGGTCCCGCCCGCGGCGTCTGAGCCCGCGCCCGCGGCCTCGTCGGGGCTCTTCGGCGCCCTCGACAACGACGCCGCCACGCGCGTCTCGGCTTCGGTCACCGCGAAGACCCGACCCGTGAAGGCCGCGGGGGGAGACCTCTTCGCGGTGGAGGTGCGGCAGCAGGAGGCCGCCAAGCCGCTCTTCGCCGAAGAGCCCGCGGGCGCGGCCGACGTGCCCAAGGGCGAGCAGCTCACGGGGCAGCGCAACGAGAACTCCGTGCTGTTCTCCCTCGCGACGCTGCAGCAGCTGTCGGGCGACGAGAAGGCCAGCGGGGGCGGCGCCGCGGGCGCCAAGATCGACGGAGACTCGTCGGGCCTGATCGACATCAACAAGCTCTCCGGCGCGCTCCAGGGGGACCGTGGGGGCAAGAAGTCCTCCGTCGACGACATCCTCTCCGTGGGCGCGACCTCGGGCCTCGGCGCGCCCCTCGCGGCGCCGGTGCTCGCCCCCGTGGCGCTGCCCGTCGCTCCGGTGCCCGCGGCGGTCCC
Organism: Polyangiales bacterium; assembly: GCA_041389885.1. Classification (GTDB taxonomy): domain Bacteria; phylum Myxococcota_A; class Polyangia; order Polyangiales; genus JAWKRB01. The sequence goes on from JAWKRB010000040.1 coordinate 41,556, forward strand.
CGTGCCGGTGCAGGAGCCCCAGCGCAGCAACCCCATGGTCTGGATCGGCGTCGCCGCCATCCTCGCCGCGGGCGGCGTCGGCGCGGCGTTCATCATGAAGTCGCACAGCGATCCGCCGCCCGCCGCGGTGGCCGCCGCGCCCCCGGCCGCGCCTGCCCCTGCGGCGCCCGATCCCAACGCGGTGACCCCGCCTCCCGCGGCGGTGCCTGAGTCTGCCCCCACGCCTCCCCCGGCCGCCGCGCCCGCGCCGGCGGCGCCCGAGGCCGCCCCGACGCCCGAGGCTCCCCGCGCCGCGCACGCCCCCTCCGAGCGCCCCCGCGAGCGTGAGCGCGAGCGCGAGCGACCCCGCGCCGCGTCTCCGTCTCCGTCCCCGTCCCCGTCTCCGTCCCCCGCGCCTTCGCGGCCTGCGGCGCCTTCGCGGCCTCGCACGGGCGGAGGCGTCGACGACCTCATGAACCAGGTCGTCGCCGGTCGCCCCTCCGCCGCGGCGGCGGCGCCTGCGCCCGCGTCGAACCTCCCGGCCGTCCCCGAGCGCTCCGCGGTCATCGCCGCGCTGCGCGGCGCGGGCTCTTCGGTGCGCAGCTGCGGCACCGGCCAGGGCGGCGTGGCCACGGTGACCATCGTGTTCAACAGCCGCGGCGAGGTGAACACCGCGACGGTCGCCGCGCCGGTCACCGGCTCGCAGGCCTCCTGCGTGACCTCGGCGGTGCGACGCGTGCACGTGCCGCCCTTCTCGCGTCCGACCTTCTCGGTCACCTATCCCTTCGCGCTGCAGTGAGCCTCGCGCTGCGCCCCCTGTGGTGACGCGCGCCGTCGAGCTCGCGCGCGAGGCGCTGCTCCTCGCCGCGTGGCTGTCGGGCCCGGCCCTCCTCGCGGGCTTCGCCGCGACGGCCCTCGTCGGCTTCGCGGCTTCTCGCGCGCAGCTCCACGACCCCGCGCTGAGCCTGGTGCCCCGCGCGCTCGCGGTGACCGCGGCGCTCGCCCTCGCCGGGGGCTGGATGGGCGTCACCCTCCTGCGCTTCACCCGCGCGCTCTGGGGCGCGATGCCGACGCTGGCGCCCTGATGCTCTTTCAGGTCTTCGGCGCGGCGCTGCTGGTCGCCCTGAGGGTCGTCCCCTCGGTGATGCTGGTGCCGGTGTTCGGAGGCGTGCTCCTGCGCCCGCTCGTGCGCTTCGCCATGGCCCTCGCGCTCGCGCTCGCGCTCGGCAGCGGCGCCCTCGCGTGGCCGCGCTGGGTGCCCTCCGACGGGTGGTTCCTGGTCGTGGCGGGGCGGGAGCTCACCCTGGGCGTGGCGATGGCGCTGGTGCTCTCGGCGCCGTTCTTCGCCGTGCGCTACGCGGGCGAGATGCTCGACGCGGCGCGGGGGCGCCCGCTGCTCGGCGCGGGAGCGCCGCGGGTGCTCGACGGGCCGCTCACCACGATGCTCCAGGCCACCACCGCGGCGATCTTCGTCGCGGCGGGCGCGCACCGCGGCGTGCTCCGCGCGCTCGCGGGGACGTGGCGGGAGTTCCCCATCGACGCGGCGCCCGGCGCGGCCTGGCGCCTGGGCGAGCTCGCGTCGCTCGCGGCGCGGTGGGTCGCGCGGTCGCTCGAGGCCTCGCTCTCCCTCGCGGCGTCGGCGCTGCTCGCGCTGCTCGTGACCGAGCTCGCCCTCGCGGGCGTCGCGCGGGTCTCGCGGCCCGTGGCGCGGGCGGGGGTCGACGTCCCGCTGCGCGCGCTCGCGCCGCTGCTCGCGCTGGCCCTCGCGCTGGTGGCGCTCACCGAGTCGGCGCGGCCCCTGATGGAGTCGGCCCTCGCGGCGGCGCGCGGCGCGCGCTGAGCGCTCACGGCGCGTGCGTCGCGGACCACAGCTCGAGGAGCGCCGCGCCGTCGCGCTGGGGCAGGCGCCGCACCAGCCGCAGCGAGGTGAAGCGCGCCGAGCGCATGAGCGCGGTGAGCGCGTCGTTCGCGCGCCTCGCGTCGCGCACCCTCGGCGCGAGGAGCCCGTCGCTCCAGCGCACGAAGAGGTGCGGGCGCCCGGGCGCGCGGGGCAGCTCGCGCTTCGCGACGTCGACCGTCTCGACGGGCGCGTCGCCGGTCGCGAAGGGGAGCGTGTGAAACGCGTAGTCGGCGACGACGATCGTGGCGGGCCCGCCCGCGCGCAGCGCGTCGACGTCGCGGGCGATGCGCGTCGCGATCGCCTCGGCCGACGCCGACGTCTTCCACCCGCGGTAGCCGCCGCCGCCGCGGAGGGTCCACACGCCCTCGTCGCGTCCGCTCCCTGCGCGCAGCGACGACAGCGTCGCGCGGGTCGGGCCGACGAGCGCGAGCGCGCAGAGCAGCCACGCGCCGGGGCCGCCGCGGCGCCGCGACGCCGCGGTCGCGAGCGCCAGCGCGAAGGGCGCGAGCACCGCGAAGCCGTAGCGCTCGGCGTCGATCCCAGGGAGGTTCCACGTGCGCGCCGGGGCGAGGAGGACCGCCGTGCCCAGCATCGAAGTCATTGCGCCCCAACGCGTGAGAGACGCGAGCGAGCGGGTGACCTCGTCGTCGTCGCGCCGCGGCCAGCACGCCGCGACGACCACCGCGACGACCCCCGCGGCGGCGGCGAGCTCCCACGCGAGGGAGGGCCGCGGCGCGACGAAGTGACGCAGGGTCGACTCGCCGCTGATCGCGCCGAGGAGCGTGCGGAGGTACACCCCGAGGCGCTCGCCGAAGACCGTGAAGAGGTGCCGCGGGCGCGTCGACCCCTCGCGCGCGACCGCGATCGCGCCGAGCACCACGGGCGAGGCGACGAGGCCCGCGGAGGCCAGCGCGAGCCACGGGCCCGCGGCGCGCGCCTGGGCGCGGGCGGCGGGCGTCGAGAGCATCCAGCCCGCGCAGGAGACGGCCGTGAGCAGCGCCAGGGGCGAGAAGTGCAGCCCCGCGGCGAGGAGCGCGCCGGCGACGACCCACCGCCGCGCGCCGCCCTGGCGCGTCGCCGCGAGCAGGGCCAGGGGCGCGCAGGTCATGGTGCACAGCGCGAGGGCATAGGGCACGGTCGCCGTGCGCGACCACATCACGCTCCAGGGGTGCGCCGCGAGCAGCGCGGCGACGACGAGTCCCGCGCGGGGACGTCCGAGGCCGCGCGCGAGGGCGAACGCGCCGACCATGCCGAGGGCGACGCCCGCCACCAGGGGCGCGCGCACGGCGGCGAAGGAGTGCCCGAAGAGCTTGAGCGAGAGGGCGATGAGGTGCGCGAAGGCGAGGGTGACGAAGCGCGCGTCGGGGGCGAGGGCGACCCGGTGGCCGGCGGCGAGCTCGACGCCGTACCAGGCCCAGTTGCCCTCGTCGCCGCAGGGGTTGGGCAGGCTCTCGAGGGCCGGGAGGCGGAGCGCCAGCGCGAGGAGCAGCAGCGCTCCCAGCGCGAAGGCCTGCGCGCGGGGGCCGGACATCGCGTCAGCGAAGCTCGCCAGGATCAGGCGGGTCGCCGCCGTCGGCGGGGATCATCGCGGGCGCGGGGGGCTGTCGGTTGAACTTCAGGTAGAAGCCCACGCCCACCGCGGCGACCACCAGCGCCGCGAGCACGGCGATGAGCGCGGTCGACAGCTTGCGACCCTCGCCCGGCGGCGGCGCGAGGCTCTTGAAGACCTTGTTGTGCACCAGGGGCTCGTGCACGGTCGGGGTGAGCGGCGGGGGCAGCGGCGCGGAGAGGTCGCCGTCGCCCTCGAGCTCGTCGGCGAGGTTGCCCGGCGACGACATCGACGTGGGCGAGAGCGAGGGGATCAGGTCGATGGGGATCGACTGCCGCGCCCCTCCCTCGAGGTCGCCCGAGAGCCCGGCGCTCCACTCGTTGAGGTTCGCGAATTCGCCCGCGTCGAGGGGGCGAGAGCCGTCGGCGTCGTTGGGCGTCGCGCCGCTCGCGCCGCCGAGCGACGCCGAGGGGTCACCCAGGGACGTGAACGCGAGCAGCTCTTCTTGAATGAGGGTCTCGATGGTCGAGCCCTCTTTGCGGCTCAGCCCCGACTTCGTGACGTCGCGCTCGGCGACCACCTCGGAGACGAGGCGGCCCACGTCGAGGGGCGTGACGCGGAGCTGGTGCGAGAAGAGAAACGACGACAGCTCCTCGCCCATGGCCTGCGCGGTGGGGTAGCGCTGGCGCTTGTCCTTCGCGAGGGCGACGCGGAGGATGCGCTCCATCTCCTCGGGCACGGCGGGGTTGATCGAGCGGATCGACGGCACCATCGCCTGCTGCACGAGCTTGACCGTCGCGTAGTCGCTCTCGCCCTGAAAGAGCTTTCGCCCGGCGAGCATCTCCCAGAGCATGATCCCGACGGCGAAGATGTCGGCCTGCGCGTCGGCGTCGCGGCCGAGGGCGGTCTCGGGGGAGAGGTACGAGAATTTTCCCTTCACCACGCCGGGCTCGGTCTTCTCGACGGCCACGGCGGCCTTCGCGAGGCCGAAGTCGGTGATCTTCACCTCGCCGCGCTTGCTGATCAGCACGTTGGGCGGGGAGATGTCGCGGTGCACGATGTTGAGCGGGCGGCCCTCGGAGTCGGTGAGCTCGTGGGCGTAGAAGAGCCCCTCGCAGACCTTCGACGCGATGTGCGCGGCGATGTGCATGGGCACCGACTGGTGGCGCGCCCTGAGGTGCTCGATGACGTGCTTGAGGTTCAGCCCGTCGATGAACTCCATCACGATGAAGTAGGTGTTCTCGACGTGCCCGATGTCGAACACCTGAACGATGTTCGTGTGGGTGAGGCGCGCGCTCAGCCGCGCCTCGTCGAGGAACATCCGGATGAACTTCTCGTTCGACGCGAGGTGCGAGAGCACCCGCTTGATCGCGACCTGCTTCTTGAAGCCCGCGACGCTCGTGGACTCGCCGCGGAACACCTCCGCCATGCCGCCCGCTTCGAGCCGGTCGGTCACCTTGTATGAATTTTGAGCCCGAGCTTCGGCCATGGCATCGCCGCGCGGGCGACCTGCTGGTCGCCTGGGACGCGTGCCCGAGACAGTGCTCCTCGGACGCTCGGAGTGTCAAGGATGCGCTGGGCCTCCGCGGACGCGTCGGGACGAGGCGCAGTTGACGTGCGGGAGTCTTTCCGTATCCTCTCGGGCTCTGTGCGGCGGCGCGAGTCGACGATGCAGGGCACCCACCCCTCACACCGCAGATTTCATCGAAGGTATTTCGGAGACAATTCGGATGGCGACATCAGACGCGCAAAAGCTGTTCGTGGCAGGCCTGCCCGACAGCGTCACGGAGGAGGTATTGCGCGGCCTCTTCACGGAGTCGGGCTGCAACGTTGTCGAGCTGACGCTCCCTCGCGACCGGATGACCGGTCGACCCCGAGGCTTCGCGTTCGTTCGGCTGGCCACCATCGAGGACGCAGATCGAGCTCGCTCGATCCTCGACGGCCGAATCGTCGATGGTCGGTCCATCTCGGTCCGTCCGTTTCAGGCGGAGCCGCCGGCGCGGGGAGAGGGTCGTCCGATGATGGGCGACCGACCGCCGCGTGAGCCGCGCGGCCCGGGCGGCGGCGGCATGGGCGGCCCCGCGCCCGACCGCACGCTGTACGTGGGCAACCTCCCGTACGACGCGACCACCGAAGAGATCGAGACGCTGCTCACGGGACTCGGCGTCGAGCCCGTGCTCCGCGTGCACCTCCCCCTCGATCAAGACGGGCGAAAGCGCGGCTTCGGCTTCGTGACCCTCGGCTCGGCCGAGGTGGCGAAGAACTCCATCGACCAGCTCCGAAACGCAGACCTCCGCGGGCGCAGGCTCATCGTGAACCTCGCGCACCCCAAGGGCAGCGGCCCGGCTGACGGTCCCATCGACCGCCCGCCGCGCATGGACGGCCCCATCGGCGTCGGCGCGCCCCGCAGCTTCGGCGCCCCGGCGAACAACTTCGGCCCCCCGGCGCCTCCCGGCGGCGCGCGCCCGACCGACCGTCGGCGCAAGCGCTTCGACGAGGGCGGCGAGGGTCGCGCGGCCGCCGCGCGAGGCCGCGGTCGCGAGCGCGAAGAGGGCAACTGGCGCGACGACGTCGACGACGAGTGAGCCCCTCGCTGGAGCCGCGCCCCCTTTCGCGCTAGAGACCGTCGCACCGCGATGGACCGTAACCAGCTCCTCTACCGCCTCTCCCTGCTGATCCCCCTCGTGCTCTCGCTGACGGTGCACGAGTGGGCGCACGCGTGGTCGGCCTACAAGCTGGGCGACGACACCGCGTCCCGCCGCGGGCGCCTCACGCTCAACCCCATCCCCCACATCGACCCCATCGGCACCATCCTGCTGCCGATGCTGGGCATCCCCTTCGGCTGGGCCAAGCCCGTGCCGGTGAACCCGCTGCGCTTCGACCGCCGCTGGTCGATGCGCACGGGCATGGCCATCACCGCCGCCGCGGGGCCCATCTCGAATTTCGTGCTCGCGCTCCTCTGCGCGGTGACCCTCGGGCTGCTCATGCGCCTTCGCCCCGAGACCTTCATCGCGACCTCCCTCGGCCAGGCGCCCCCCGCGGTGGCGCTGATCCAGATGGGCTTCGTGATCAACGTGAGCCTGGGGATCTTCAACCTCCTGCCCATCCCCCCCCTCGACGGCAGCCGCATCCTCGCGCGCTACGTGCCCGAGCGCCTCCACGCGCAGTGGGAGAAGGTCGAGCGCAACGGGCCGTTCATCCTCATGGGGGTGCTGGTGCTCTCGAACGTGCTGGGCTTCTCGCTCATCGGCCGGCCGATGCGCGCGGTGATGGAGCTCTTCAACAGGCTCGTGATGTTCATCGCCATGTGACCGCGCCGGGCGCGTGACGAATGCTTGCCGGGATCCCCTCGGGCGGGCGACAACGCGCGTATGGACGCCTCGGGCACGGCGCCTCCGAGCACGATCACGGTCACCGTCGGGCTGCTGAGCGGACAGACGCGCGGCGGGCGCCTCATCACGTTTCACCCGCGCTTTCGAGAGCTCACGCTGCTCGGGGCCGACGGCGGAGAGGACGCGAGCCGAGAGGCCATCCCCGCGGAGGGCGTCGCCTACGTCGCCGTCCATCGCGGGCCCGATGAGCCTGTGCGGCAAGGGGATGGGCCGTCGCTCCGCGTGAGCCTGGCGCGGGGGGAGGTCTTTCGCGTGCGCGCCTCCCTCTCGGAGGACGACGAGCCCGGCTTCTTCGCCACCCCCGACGACTCGACGTCGCCGTTTCGCGAGTTCTATTTCTTTCGCCGCGGCGTGCGGCGGGTGGAGCGCGCCGACCCCCTCGGCGTGCTGCTGGTCGAGCGCGGCGCGGCGAAGGTCGCCGACGTCGCCCGCGCCGTCGCGGTGCAGGTCGAGGGCAGGCACCAGCCGCTGGGGGAGATCCTCGTGGCGCAGGGCGGCGCCGAGGCCAGGGCCGTCACCGCGGCGCTCACCGACCCCCGGCGCGGGCGTACGCGCGTCGGCGAGGCGCTGGTCGACGCGGGCGACGCCACCAGCGCGGCGGTGAGCGAGGCCCTCGAGACGCAGAAGAGCCTGCGCGGCAGGCGCCTGGGCTCGATCATGGTGCACCTCGGCATGCTCGAGGCCACCGAGCTCGCGCAGGCCCTGGCGGAGAAATTTCACCTGCCCTTCGTCGACCTCAACGAGATCGAGCTCGACGCGACGGCGCTCACGCTGCTGCCGCGCGACTTCATCGAGCAGCACAACGTGCTGCCCATCGCCGCCGACGAGCGCACGCTCACCCTGGCCATCGGCGACCCCCTCGCGATCGACGTCACCGACGCGGCGATGCACCTGTGCCGGCGGCGCGTGCGCGAGGTGCTCGCGCCGGTCTCGCAGGTGACCGAGCGCATCAAGGAGCTGCTCAAAGACGGCGACCCCGCGGTGCGCGCGATGGACGACCTGCTGCACGAGATCGACACCACGATCTTTCAGCGCCAGGCCCGCATCGCCGCGAACCCCCTCGCGCAGAAGGAGCGCGAGGGGCTGGTGGTGCGCCTCGCGAACCTCATCCTCGCCGAGGCCTTTCGCCGCGGTGCGTCTGACATCCACGTCGAGCCCTCGAGCGCCGAGGGGTCGACGATGGTGAGACTCCGCGTCGACGGCGACTGCGAGCCGTTTCGCGAGCTCCCCGCGCTCATCGGGCAGCAGCTGGTGTCGCGGCTGAAGATCCTCGCCGACCTCGACATCTCCGAGAAGCGACGGCCGCAGGACGGCAAGCTGCGGCTCTCGCTCCCCGAGCGGGTGGTGGAATTTCGCCTCGCGACGGTGCCCACGGTGAACGGCAACGAAGACGCCGTGCTGCGGGTGCTGTCGGACTCGAAGCCCGTGCCCCTCGACGAGCTGCGGCTCTCGCCGCGCAACCTCCGCGAGCTGCGCGCGCTGGCCGCGCGGCCCTACGGGCTGATCCTCTGCGTGGGGCCTACGGGCTCGGGCAAGACCACCACGCTCCACGCGCTCCTCGGCGCGCTCAACCAGCCCGACGTGAAGGTGTGGACCGCGGAGGACCCGGTGGAGATCACCCAGCCGGGCCTGCGTCAGGTGCAGATGAACCCGAAGATCGGGCTCACCTTCGCGACGGCGCTGCGCACCTTCCTCCGCGCCGACCCCGACGTGATCATGGTGGGCGAGATCCGCGACGAGGAGACCGCGAGCATCGTGGTCGAGGCCTCGCTCACGGGGCACCTGGTGCTCTCGACGCTGCACACCAACAGCGCGCCCGAGACCGTCTCGCGGCTGCTCGACATCGGCATCGACCCGTTTCAGTTCACCGACGCGCTCCTCGGCGTGCTCGCGCAGCGCCTCGCCCGCGCGCTGTGCCCCACGTGCAAGCAGCCCGTCGCGGGGAGCCGCGAGGAGTGGGAGCGCGTGGCCACCGCCTACGGCGTCGACGAGTTCACGCGGCTGCACCCCTTCACGCGAGACTTCACGGTGTGGCGCGCCGTGGGCTGCGACGCGTGCCGCGGCACGGGCTACGTCGGCCGCGTCGCGCTGCACGAGCTGCTCGTGTGCGACGACGTGGTGCGCGAGCGGATCATTCGCCGCGCCCCCGTCGCCGAGCTGCGCGAGACCGCGGCGCGCGCGGGCATGACCACGCTGCTGCAAGACGGACTGGAGAAGGTGCTCCAGGGCGTCACCGACTACCGCTCCGTGGTGGCCGTCGCGTCGCGCTGAGGCTCAGTAGTCCGCGTCGGCGCCCCAGTGCGCGCGGAGGAACTCCCGCCGCCCGGAGTGCTCGTGGTAGCTGTGATAGCGGTCGGGGTGCGTGCGGTAGAAGTCCTGGTGGTAGTCCTCGGCGACCCAGAAGACCGGCGCGTCTTCGATGGTCGTCACGATGGGCTCGGAGAACCTCCCGCTCGCCGCGAGGGCCTGCCTCGAGCGCTCCGCCGCCGCGCGCTGCGCGGGGCCGTGCACGAAGATCACCGAGCGGTACTGCCGCCCCGAGTCGACGAAGGCGCGGTCGCGCGCCGTGGGCTCGATGTGCCGCCAGAAATGGTCGAGGAGCCGCTCGTAGGTGATCACCGCGGGGTCGAAGTGCACGCGAATCGCCTCGGCGTGCGAGGTCGCGTGGTTGCTCACGGCGTCGTAGCTGGGGTGCTCCTCGCGGCCGCCGGTGTAGCCCGAGAGCACCGCGCGCACCCCGTTCAGGCGCTCGAAGGCGGCCTCCATGCACCAGAAGCAGCCGCCGGCGAAGGTGGCCTCTGAGAGCCCCGCGGGGGCCGCGGGGGCGGGCTGGGTGACCCCCGTGGGCTCGTCGACGACGGGCGCCGCGGGGGCGGGGTGGGCGGCCACGGGCCCGGCCTCGCCCGAGGTGGCCGAGGGGCGCGGGGCGGGCTGCGCGCGGGTGCAGGCGGCGAGGACGAGCAGGGCGAAGGCGACGTGCGGTCGGGTCATGGGTTCGCTCCCGGCGAAGGGGGGTGAGCGGGGTTGTCGGGTGCGCTACGCAGCGGCGCGGGATCTTGTTGCAGCGGGCGAGTCGAGGGACGCATTCTGGCGCGCACGATGCCCGAGGAGAACGACCGCAGGAGCGGTCCGCCGCCGCACACGCCCGCCGCGGCCGCGCGGCAGAGGGAGCACGAGGCCACGAGGCTCATGGCGATGAGCTTCGACAGCGCGGCCTCGCCGTCGATCACCCTCCGCGCGCTCGCCGAGGTGAAGGAGCACGACGCGCCCTACGGCTGGGGCTTCGCGTGGTACCCCGAGCCCGCCCGCGCGGCGATGGTGGTGAAGGACCCGAGCTCCATCGGCGAGAACGCGATGACCAAGGTGCTCCGCGAGTGGGAGCGCTTCGCGTCGACGGTGTTCGTGTGCCACCTGCGCGGCGCCGCGCGCACCCTCGAGGAGCAAGACACCCACCCCTTCGCGCGCTCCTTCGGCGGCAGGGACTGGTGCCTCGCGCACAACGGCGACCTCTTCGGCGACCTCCACCTCGCGCTGCCCCTCGACGACGACGGCGCCTTCGAGCCCCTCGGGCACACCGACTCGGAGCACGCGTTCTGCTGGCTCCTCGGGCGATTTCGCGCGGCGCGCGCGCGGCGGCTGAGCGACGTGCCGTGGCCCACCCTGCACGGGTGGCTTCGCGAGCTCGACGCGCTGGGCACGGCGAACTTCATCCTCACCGACGGCACCGACCTCGTCGCCTACCACGACGACGAGCGGTACAACGGGCTCTACCTCGCGCGGCTGCTGCCGCCCCACGAGCCGCGCCTCGAGGCCGACGACCTCGTGGTCGACCTGCACGACGCCGGGGACATGTCGCGCACCGTGGCCCTGGTCTCGACGCAGCCGTTTCAGGGCGCGTCGTGGGCGCCCATGGCCGGCGGGCAGATGGTGGTGATCCGCCGCGGCGCGTACGTGTTCGACAACCACCCGAGGCGACGAGGCTCGTCGGGCTTCGTGGCGCCGATGTACCGCCGCCGCCGCCGTCGATGCTGCCGCCGCGGGAGTTCCGGTGAGCCACGGCGACGAGGCCCCCGCCCCCGCCTCGGGTGAGCCGCGCGGCGCTCATCGAGATGCCGCCCAGCGCGATCGCGCCGATCCCGGGCACGCAGGTGCTCAGCCTCGCGCACGAGACCCGCTACCGCTACGACGCGCGGGTCGAGCGCAGCGCCCACCGGCTCCGGCTGCGCCCCACGCACGACGGGCGCCAGGAGGTGCTCGCGCAGTACCTCACGATCACCCCGGAGTGCCTCCGCCGGGACTTCGACGACGTCTTCGGCAACGCGACCACGATGCTCGAGATCGAGGCGCCGTACACCGAGCTCTACGTGGTCAACCGCGCGGTGGTGCGGGTGCACGCCTTCGACGAAGACGGGCTGAAATCCCCCGCCCGGCGCTCGATGCTCCCCCTCGCGTGGATGCCCTGGCAGCGGCAGATGATGCTCCCGTACCTCCTGCCCATGGAGCTCCCCGAGACGCAGCTCCAGGAGCTCTACGAGTACGCCATGAGCTTCGTGCACCGGCAGGACTTCGACCTGGTGCAGGCGATGCTCGACATCAACGCCACCATCTACCGCGACTTCAAATACGTCAGCGGGTCGACCAACCTCGAGACCACCCCCTTCGACGTGTACGTCAACCGCCGCGGCGTCTGTCAGGACTTCGCCAACCTCTTCATCTGCCTCGCGCGCCTGCTCTCGGTGCCCGCGCGCTACCGCGTGGGCTACCTCTTCACGGGCTCGAGCTACGACAACGCCGCGCAGGGAGAGGCCTCGCACGCGTGGGTGGAGCTCTACCTCCCGTCGCAGGGATGGGTGGGCTTCGACCCCACCAACGGCTGCCTCGCGGGCACCGACCACGTGCGCGTCGCCTGCGGGCGCAACTACCGCGACGCCACCCCTACGAGCGGGACGATCTACAAGGGCGGCGGCGGCGAGACCATGACCGTGAGCGTGCGCGTCGAGCGAATCGGCTGAGCGCCGCGAGCCCCAAGACCCACCCCGCGCCCCCCGCGCGACCGGGCGACGACGCGCAGCTCCCCTGAATCACCCCGGTGTCTTCGCTCGCCTCGCCCGCGTCAGAGACCCCTGCGCCGCAAGCGTTTGGACCCGCGTAGCACACCCGCAGCGAGCCGTCCGCGCTGGCCGACACGCAGCGGCTCGCCGAGGGGCAGCCGCAGTCGTCGGCGCAGCGCCGGGTGCAGGCCATGCGCCCGCCCTCGACGGGCACGCAGAAGCCGTCGGCGCACTGCGACCCCGCGGTGCAGGGGGAGCCTATCGGCAGCGCGGCGGAGCCCGCGTCTCGGGGAGGTGTGACCGAGCCCGCGTCTCGGGGCGGCGTGACCGAGCCCGCGTCTCGGGGCGGCGTGACCGAGCCCGCGTCTCGGGGAGGTGTGACCGAGCCCGCGTCTCGGGGCGGCGTGACCGAGCCCGCGTCGGCGGGGTTCGCGGAGCCGTCGACGACGGAGCCGAAGACGTTGGTCCAGTAGTAGCGGTACTGGCTGCCTGACACGAAGGCGCGGCCGATGCCGATGGCCCTCGCGCGGGTGTTGAGCATGTTCGTGTTGTGGCCCGGAGAGTTGCGCCACTGGGTGAAGGTGCTCGCGGCGCTGGCGTTGCCCGCGGCGATGTTCTCGGCGACGCCGTAGGGGTAGCCCGCGGCGGACATGCGGGTGAAGGGCGTGCTCCCCGACGGCGCGGTGTGGCTGAAGAACCTCAGGGTGCCCATCGCGAGGGAGTGGTCGTAGGCGACCTGGTTCAGCAGCCGCGTCGGCGTGAGCGCGGGGAGGCCCATGCTCGCGCGGTAGTCGTTCAAGAGCCGCACGAACGCGGCCTCCTCGCCGTCGAGGTCGCGCAGCTCGTCGACCGCGACCTCGAAGGCGCCCCCGCCGCATTGAGCCAGGGCTGCGAGGCACATCAGTGCGAGGACGCGGGCGCGCATGAGGCGCGATGCTACTGCCGGGTGAAGGAGAAGTCTCCGCAGGAGCTGTTGCGCATGCGGCCCGAGAAGCTCCGGCCGTCGGGCGAGACGACGCCCGTCATACCCACCATGATGTACCCCGGCGGGCGCTGCACCCACGCCTGGGGGCTGAGGAGCATGCGCCGCGTGCGCGGGAGGCAGAAGCCGCGCAGGAGGTACGAGCCCCGCGTGTTGCTCGCGGCGTGCACGAAATCTCCGCGCAGCTGAACGCGGTTGCCCTCGACGTCGACCACGGTGAGGGTCATGTCGGTCCAGCCCTGGGCGCAGAGGTAGCGGCCGACGTACATGGAGTTGTTGGTGATCCCACAGCCCGAGGGCGGCGCGGCGAAGGAGGTCGACGCGGAGCCGCCGCCGATGAGGGCCGTGAGCAGAAAGAGCACGTGAGGCGAGCGCATGGGGGCAGCATCGCGGATCAACGCGCTCAGCACAACCGCGCGTCAGTTCTCGCGCTGGCGGATCCCGTGGCGGCGCAGCAGGTCGTAGAAGTCGGTGCGGTTGCGCCCCGCGACGCGCGCCGCCGCGGTGACGTTGCCCCCCGCGCGGCGCAGCACCTCGGTGATGTACGCGCGCTCGAAGGCCTCGCGCGCCTCCTTGAGCGGCGGCAGGGGGCGGGCGACGTCGGTGAGCACCCGCACCGGGTCGATGGCGTCGACCTCGCCGACGTCCCCGGTGTCGCGCTCATCGACCTGCGGCGCAACGGTTTGCGCGCGGGGCGAGGCCGCGCCGGAGAGGCGCGAGAGGCCCTCGGCGCTGACCTCGGCGCCGGCGCTGAGCACCGTCGCGGCCTCCATGAGGTTGGCGAGCTCGCGCACGTTGCCGGTCCAGGGCCACGAGAGCATCCACGCGACGGCGTCGGCGCGCAGCGCGGGGACCGGGAGCTTGTGCCGCGCCGAGGCGCGCTCGAGGAAGATCTCCGCGAGGAGCACGATGTCCTCGTGGCGCTCGCGCAGCGGGGGCATCTCCAGGGGCACGACGTGGAGGCGAAAGAAGAGGTCCTCGCGAAAGCGGCCCTGGGCGACGTCGGCGCGGAGCTCGCGGTTCGTCGCGGCGAGCACGCGCACCTCGGCCTCGCGCTCGGCGGTCGCGCCCACGGGGGTGTAGCGGCGCTCCTGGAGCACCCGCAGGAGCTTCACCTGCACGTGCGGCGGCGCGTCGCCGATCTCGTCGAGAAAGAGCGTGCCCCCGCGGGCGGCGGCGAAGAGCCCGTCGCGGTCCTTGGCGGCGCCGGTGAACGACCCGCGCACGTGGCCGAAGAGCTCGCTCTCGAGGAGCTCGCTGGGGATCGCCGCGCAGTTCACCGCCACGAAGGGCCCCTGGGCCCGCGGCGAGAGCTGGTGGATCGAGCGCGCGGCGAGCTCCTTGCCCGTGCCCGACTCGCCCGTGAGCAGCACGGTGACCTCGGTGGGCGCGACCCGCGCGATGAGCTGCCGCACCTGCGCGACCGCGGGCGACACGCCGAGGATCGACCCGCTGATCTCCCCGCCCACGATGCGGCGAAAGTCCGCGAGCTCGCGGCGCAGCGAGGCGTTCTCCGTGGCGTGCCGCACGCGCTGCAACAGCTCATGGTGGCTGAAGGGCTTGGTGAGAAACCCGAAGGCCCCGAGGCGCATGGCCTCCACCGCGGTCTCGATGGTCCCGTGCGCGGTGAGCATGATCACGGGCACGTCGGGGCTGCGCGCGCGAAACTCGCCGAGCAGCTCCATCCCGTCGCCGTCGGGGAGCCGCAGGTCGAGGACCACCGCGTCGAGCCCCCCGCGGGCGAAGCGCGCCCGCGCCGCCGCCGCGGTGACGCACGACTCGGTGCGGTAGTCGTTGTGCTCCAGGCGCATCGCGAGGAGCGTGAGCATCTCCTCCTCGTCGTCGACGAGGAGGATCGTGGGCTGCGGCACCTGAGCGCGCGGTTCCAGGGGGGTCACGCGGTCTTGGTGCCCTGTTCCCTGGTCGGGCGCAACCGATCCGCGGGCGCCAGGGGGACCCAGAGCTCGAAGCGCGCCCCCGCCTCCCCCGCCGGGGTCTCGACGCACCGCGCGTCGCCCCCGTGCGCGCGGGCGACCTCGCGCGTGAGGGCCAGGCCGAGCCCCACGCCCACCCTCGCCGCGCCCCCCTTCGTGGGCACCGTCACGAAGGGCTCGAAGAGGCTCCCGAGCGCCTCGGCGGGCACGCCGGGGCCCTCGTCCTCGACGCGCACGCAGACCCACTGAGACGCGGGCGGGGCGCGCCGCGCGATGTCCTCGCCGGGGTCGCCGCCGACCTCGCAGCGCACCCGCACCTCGGCGCCCTCGGGCGAGGCCGCCACGGCGTTTCGCACGAGGTTCGACACCGCCCGCACGAGCAGCGCGTCGTCCATGGGCCGCACGCCGTGGGCCTCGCCGACCGAGACCGCGAGCCTCACCCCGCGGCGCTCGGCGTCGTCGTGCTCGCAGCGCGCGGCCTCGCGCACGACGTTGGCGACCGAGCCCTCGGCGTGCATCTGCACCACCGAGCCCGCGCGCAGGCGCGAGAGGTCGAGGAGGTTCGAGACGAGCCCGATCTGCGACTCGCACGCGCGCCGGGCGATGCCCACGAGCCCGCGCTGCCGGGCCGCGAGCTCCCCCGCGGCGCCGTCTTCGAGCAGCGCGAGGGCCTCGCGGATCTTCGCGAGCGGCGTGCGGAGCTCGTGCGACACCGAGGCGACGAAGCCCTGCTTGAGCGAGTCGAGGGCGGCGAGGGCGTGGCGCATGCGCTCGAGCTCCTCGGCGAGCTCGGCCACCTCGGCGGGGTTGTCGACCGGCGCGATGGGGCTGAAGTCTCCCCGGCCGAGGCGCGTGGCGTCGGCGGCGATGCGCGCGAGGGGGCGGGCGATGGAGCGCGCGAGCCACCGCGCCAGCCCCGCGCCGACCACGAGGATCACCGCCGCGAGGAGCCCGCTCAGCGCCAGGGAGCCCTGCTCCGTCGCCCGCGCGCTGGCCTCGCGCTGGGCGATCTCGCGGTGGAGGGTGAACGAGCGCTCGATCCAGAGCTCGGTGAGCTGCTCGTCGAGGCGCAGCCGCCGCGCCCGGTGCGCGGGCGCCCGCAGCAGCGCGCAGGTGTCGCCCGAGAGCGCCTCCCGCGCCACCGACTCGTAGCCGTCGCCCATGCGGCGCATCTCGGCGCCGACGTGGAGCCCGACGTGGCGGTCCTTGTCCTGCAGCTCGCGCACGACGACGGCCAGGGGGCGCGCCACCGCCCGCTGGTCGGCGCCCGCGTCGCAGGCGTCGGACGCGTGGCGCATCGCCACCTCCACCGCCCACATCGCGCGGTGCAGGAGCTCCTCCTCGGCGAGGGCGCCCAGCTCGTCCTCCCGCAGCTCGCGGAGAAAGCGGTCGATGCGCCGGAGCGACACGACCTCCAGCGAGAACATCGCCACCAGCGCCAGGGCGAGCACGCCGTGCGAGAGCGCGAGGGCGGTGGCGAGGGTCCATCGCCGCGGCGGGGGACGGCGCGTCGGAGGGGCGTCGGTGCTTGGCATCGCGGCGGTGGTGGTACCCGTTCTCCGAGCGACGCGCCGCTGTCGGTCTGAGCCGACAGTGTCGGGTCGGAGAGACGACGGGGGTGTCGGATCGACCCGACGCGGGGGGAGTCGAGGCGGGCGCTTCTCGCGCTGCGTCGCAGTGGCACGGGGAGTGAACGTAACTCGGCCATGACGTTCAGGAAGTTGAGCGACCGGAGCGACATCTTTCAGGGCAACGAGCGATTTCGCGCCGAGGTCTTCGAGCCTCAGCGCGAAGCGTTCGAGGGCCTGGTGCAGGGGCAGAGCCCGCGCGCGCTGTACATCGGCTGCTCCGACTCACGGGTCGTGGCCGAGATGATCCTCGATGTCTCTCCGGGCGAGCTCTTCGTCGTGCGCAACATCGGCGCGATCGTGCCGCACCCTGAAGACGCCGCCTCGCCGAGCCTGGGCGCCGCGCTCGACTACTCGATCCGCGTGCTGAACGTGCCCGAGATCATCGTGTGCGGCCACGACCTGTGCGGCGCGCTCAACGCCATCGTGAACGGCGGCGCGCCCGCGCGCTCGCACCTCGAGCGCTGGCTGCGCAAGGGCTCGGCCGACGTGCGCGGCTTCGACCTCATCGACCACTGCACAGAGATGCCCATCGAGCGCCTCGTCGAGCGCTTCGTCGCGGTGCAGCTCGAGACCCTCGAGTCCTACTCCGTGGTGGCCGAGGCCCTCGACGCGGGCTCGCTCCGGGTCCACGGCGCGGTGTACGACCCCCAGAGCGGGCACCTGCGGGTCTACGACCCCGCCACCGGGCTGTTCCACGAGCGCCTGGACCGGGGCTTCGCGCCCGTCTTCGCCTCGCACGACGCCAAGGACGAGGCGAGCGCGGCCTGAGCCCGCCGCCCCGTCGCCCGTAGGGGCGTCTCAGGGGAGCTTGTCGACGCGGGCGAGCTCGCGGGTCATGTTCTTCTGGTGCGCCTCGAGGGTGCCGCCGCCGATCTCGAGCAGCTTCGCGTCGCGCCAGAGCCGCTCGACCTTGTACTCGCCCACGTAGCCGTACCCGCCGAGCACCTGAATCGCGCGGTCGGCGACGTGCTTCGCCATCGTCGCGCAGTAGAGCTTCACGCCGTCGGAGTCGAGGCGCTGGCCGGGCTTGTCGAGGCTGAGCTGCCCCGCGGCCTGGTAGACGTAGCAGCGGCCGGCCATGTACTCCGCGTACGACTCGGCGATGTGCCGCTGGATCTGCCCGAAGTCGCGCAGGGCTGGCCGAACGACTTTCGCTGCGACGCTAGCGTAGTTCATCTCCTCGACCTGCTTTGTCGCGATGCCGAGCGACATCGCCGCGAGGCCATGCGCTCGATCTCGAGGTTGCGCATCATGTGAATCGTCGCGTCGCCCTCTTCGCCCACGCGGTTCTCCGCGGGGACCTCGCAGTCTTCGAACACGAGCTCGGCGGTGGTCGACGCGCGCATGCCGAGCTTGTCGGTGATCTTCTGGCCGAGGCTGAAGCGCCAAGCCCCTTCTCGACAAGGAACATCGAGAGCTTGTTGCGGGGGCCTCGACGCGGGCGTAGACCAGAAAGACGTCGCCGAGCTCGCCGTCAGAGACCGCGCCGTTGGTGATCCACATCTTCGCGCCGTTGAGCACGTAGGTGTCGCCGCGGCACCGCGCGGGTGCCCATGCCGAGCACGTCGGTGCCCGCGCCGGGCTCGCTCATGCACATGCCGCCGACCCTGGCGCCCGCTGCACGCGTCGGGGAGGTAGCGCGCGCGCTGCGCCTCGCTGCCGTTGATCGCGAGGTTGTTCACGAAGAGCAGCGAGTGGGCGAGGTGAGAGGGTGAAGCCGGGGTCGACCGCGGGCGCTCCTCGTGGGCGATGGCGACGGCGACGGCGTCCATGCTGCAGGCCGCCGTGCTCGACGGGGGCGGTAGGGCCCAGCGCCCGGGCTCGCCGAGCTTGCGAAAGAGCGGGAGGTTGAACGACTCGTCGCGGTCGTGGGCGGCGGCCTGCGCCTCCACCTCCGGACTCGGCGAAGCGTCCGGAGGGTCTGTCGGAGCGCGCGGTGCTCCGGTGGGGTTGAAGAGGTCTTGCATGACGGGCGCGAACTCTGCCGCATCGACCGTCTATTGGAACCGCCGGGGTCCTCGCATCCGCCGCGGCGCGGTGCTACCCAGCGGCCGTCATGCGAATCACCATGGTGAAGAAGCGGCTGCTCATGACGACCCCCTGCCCGAAGTGCGTGCGGAGCGCAGGACCTCCTCGACCGCCGCGGGCTCTCGTCGCGCATCGACCGGGTGGTGTGGAGCCTCGAAGGCGACGCCGGGTCGAGGGGATGCGCACGGCCGCGCGGCTCGAGGTGGCCCACGCGCCCTTCTTCGTGGTCGAAGACGCCGCGGGCGAGCGAGGTGTTCTACGAGCGTCGGCGCCTTCGTGCGCGAGGTGCTCGACGCGCCCGCGCCGAGACCGCCGCCCCCATCGCCGCCGACGAGATCGCCGCCCTCGCGCAGGAGCTCGAGGATGCGCGCCCGAAGAGGTCGCGCGCCGCGCCCTGGCCCGCTACGGCGCGCGCTGCCGCATCGCCTTCAGCGGCGCCGAGGACGTCGCCGTGGTCGACATGGCCGCGCGCTCGAGGCACCTTCAGCGTGTTCTGCCTCGACACGGGGCGGCTGCCCGGACCCTGCGCTTCATCGACAAGGTGCGCGCGCACCACCGCATCCGGATCGACGTGACCTTCCCCGAGTTCGTCGCCGTCGAGTCGCTCGTGCGGGCGAAGGGGCTCTTCAGCTTTCTCAAGACGGCCACGGCGGAGTGCTGCACGGCGTGCGCAAGGTCGAGCCCCTGCGCCGGGTGCTCGCCGGCGCCGGCGCGTGGATGACCGGGCAGCGCCGGGACCAGAGCCCGACCCGCACCGAAGTCCCTGTGCTGCAGCTCGATCGGGCGTTTCGCGGGGCCGACGGGGCGCTGCCGAAGTTCAACCCCCTGGCGGCGTGGTCGCTGGCGGAGACGTGGGCGTACCTGCGCGAGCACGAGGTGCCGACGAACGAGCTCCACGAGCGGGGCTTCGTGTCGATCGGCTGCGAGCCCTGCACCCGCGCGGTGCGCCCGGGGGAGCACGAGCGCGCGGGCCGCGGGGGGTGGGAAGCGGCGACGAAGCGCGAGTGCGGGCTGCACGTCCCTGCGCGGGCGAGCGAGGCGTGAACGCGCCCGTCGTGCCGTCTGCGGACCACTCCGTCGAGGTCGCGCTGAGCCCCGTGGCGCGCACGCTCCTGGTGCCGCTGTGGGCGCGGGCAGAGGAGAGCCGCCGCGCGTCGCCGGTGATGTACGACCCCAAGGCCGCGGCGATCGTGCGCGCGCTCGACGTGGACCTCTCGGTGCTCGAGGCGGCGCGGGCGAGCCAGCTCGGGTGCTGCGTGCGCGGCGCGCTGGTCGACCGCTGGGTGCGAGAGTTCCTCGACGCGCACCCCGAGGGCACGGTGATCGAGCTGGGCGTGGGGCTCAACAGCCGCCAGGAGCGCCTCGACAACGGCCGCGCCCGCTGGGTCGAGGTAGACCTCCCCGAGGTGATGTCGCTGCGCGACCGCTTCTTCGCGCCGCACCCGAGACGGGTCGCCCTCGCGGGCTCGATCACCGAGCTCGACACGATCGAGGCGATCCGCGACGCCGCGCGGGGCCCGTGCCTCGCGGTGAGCGAGGGGGTGCTGGTGTACCTCCAGGTCGACGAGGTGCGCGCGCTGCTCGCGCGGCTGCGCGCGGCGCTGCCCGGCGCGGCGCTGATCCTCGACACGATGACCAGGCCGGTGATCCAGCTCCAGGGCGCGCACGACGCGATGCGGCACTTCGACGCGCGCTTCACCTGGGGCGTCGACGCGCCGGGGGACATCGCGGGCTACGCCTCGGGGCTCGAGGTCGAGCGCAGCCACAGCTTCTACGAGCTGCTCTACGCGCACCCGGCGCGGCTGCCGCCCTGGATGCGCGTGGCGGGCCCGCCCCTCGCGGCGGTGTGGCCCGGCGTGCGCTGGTGCTACGCGATGCACCAGGTGCGGCTGGGCCGCTGAGCGAGCTCCGTCGAAAACTGGATCCCGCTTACGCGTAGGGCTCTGCTCTCCCGCGGAGGACCTTTCGATGCCCCTGGAGCAGATTGAGCTGAGCGCCTTGATCCCCGCCTCGCCGGACAAGGTGTTCACCGCGTGGATGAGCGCGAAGAAGCACGCGGCCTTCACCGGCGCCGCCGCGAGCGTCGACGCGCGCGTGGGCACCCGCCACGTCGCCTGGGGCGGGTACATCCACGGGTGGGTGCTGAAGGTAGGTCCCGGCCGCCGCGCGACCTTCGCGTGGCGCACGACCGACTTCGCCCCCGGCGACCTCGACTCCCTCGTCGAGCTCTCCGTGGAGCGCGCCAAGGGCGGCGCCATGGTGCGCCTGATCCACTCCGAACTCCCTGCGGGACAAGGCGATCGCTACACCAAGGGCTGGGAGGACTTCTACTTCGAGCCCCTCCGCGCGTACTTCGAGAAGAAGAAGAAGAAGCCCGAGCCCAAGAAGAAGCCCGAGCCCAAGAAGAAGCCCGAGGCCAAGAAGAAGCCCGAGCCCAA
>JAWKRB010000041.1:0-62222 GCA_041389885.1 Polyangiales bacterium
CCGCGGCAGTGGCACGGCGGCCCGGCGCAGCGCGCGCGTCGCCGCGTGGGGTATGTGCTGCGCGCGGAGCCCCTCGAGGCGCTGCGCGAGCTCGCGCCCGCGGAGTGGGCGATCGCGCCCGCGCTGCCGATGGCGCGGCCGACGGTGGCGGCCCTCGACCCCGACGGAGCGCGGGTCACCGTGTGGCTCGGGGAGCCCGCGCCCGACGGCTCGCCCGGCGCGAAGCCCGGCTACCTCGCGAGCTACGCGTGGCGCGACGGTCGCGCGACGCTCCTCGCGCGGGCGGGGAGGGCGGTGGCCGAGGTGATCCCCTGTGATCCGACGCGGGCGCTGCTGCGCGAGAGCGCGCGAGGAGACGCCGGCGAGCGGGGCGATGTCACCCTGGTCGACACCGAGCGAGGGGTGGTGCTCCGCGAGACCGCGGAGGGCGCTGACGAGCTGGGCCCCGAGGCGACGATCGATGTGCACCCCGACCGGGAGCGTGCCCTGCTCGCGGGTCGCATGGCGCGCGGAGGACGCGTGGTGGGATCGCTCCGCGCGCTCGACCTGCTGACGGGCGTGTTCTCAGGCCCCGCCGTCGCGGTGGCCACGGCCGCCGAGCGGGTGATGGGCGCGGTGTGGGCCGACGACTCCGACGCGGTGTACGTGCTCGCCTCCCGCGGCGCCGCCCGGGCGCGCGTGCAGCGGTGGACCGCCGCCTCCGCCGACGCGACGCAGGCCGACCTGTTCGAGCTCGCGCTCAAGGGCAAGCAGGCGACCCACGGTCGCCTCGCGTGGAGCCCGCAGCGCACGCGGCTCATGGTGCTGTGGCGCTGCGTCCCGTCGAAGGGCGACGCCGCGGCGCGCGCCCTGGGGGTGACCCGCGTCGCGTGGTGGAGCGAGTCGGGCTAGTGCCTTTCCACAGGGGACTTGAAGGGTTCAGCGTCATGGAGTGTTGCCGACACGACCACGCCCCTCGCCAAGCCCAACCCCGGCGACAGGCGCGGCAGCGCCGGATGACAGCGAGACAGCCGATACCTCAACCCTTCACATCCCCTGTGGAAAGCGACTAGCGCGCGAGGTCCTCGGGGCGGTCCCAGTCGACGAGCTCGCGGGGGGGCAGGGTGATCTCGCGCACGCGAACCCGTCGGAGCACCGACTGCAGCGAGCGCTCCCCCGCCGCGAGGGCCGCGTCGGCGGCGGTCAGGGCCGGCGCGACCTCGTAGCGCGCGATCAGCGGCTCCCAGGGTGCGTCGGGGCCTCTTCGCGGAGCGATCACCGCCGCGTCGTCGGGCGCGTCGCGCAGGGCGGTGAGGCTCGCGAGGGTGAGGTGGGGGAGGTCGCAGGAGAGCGCCACGACGCGTCCCTCCGTCGCGCGTGACAACCCGCGAAGCCCACCCAACGGACCGCACTCCCCTGGGTCGTCGTCGACGACCGCGAGGTCGGGCAGCAGCGCGCGGTACGCGTCGCATCGACCCACGAAGACCGGCGTGAGCTGGGCCTCTCGCGCGAGCCGCGCGAGGCGCACGACCAGCGGCTCGCGCGTGTCGGGCGCGAGGAGCAGGCCCTTGGGCGAGGATCCCATGCGGCGAGAGGCGCCGCCGACGAAGATCCCCGCGATCACGGCGCGACGAGGCCCGTCGCGAGGAGCGCCGCGCCAAAGGTCTCGTCGGGACGCTTCGGCGCGGCGAGGTGCGCGAGGGCGAAGCGCTGCGGCTCGCGGAGCGCCGCCCAGGAGATGACCTCGACCGCGAAGCCCAGGGCCGACGCGCGGGTGCGCACGGCGGAGAAGGCCTCGGGGAGGTCCCAGGGGCGGGCGAGGGCGGGACGCTCGCGCAGGGCGTGTCCCACCGCCGCGGCGGCGTCTCGCGCGGCGCGGGCGAAGTCTGCGAGGTCGTCGTCTTCATCGACCGGAAAGCGACACAGCGCCGCCCGGCTCACGAGCTCCATCGCCTGCCACGCGGCCAGGGACATGTGCGCGCCCGCGAGGTCGAGGCGACGACGCACCTCCAGAGGCATGAGCTCCAGGTCCAGCGCCGCGGGGTCTTCGTAGCGCGTCGCGTCGGCCTCGGCGCCGCGCACCCACGCACGCAGCGGCACCCCGCCCCCGAGCGCGCGGCTCGTGAGCAACGTGAGGAGCCCGTCGTCGCCGAGCTCTCCCGGCAGCGACTCGAGCACCGTGACCTCGCGCGCGCCCGCGAGGCTTCGCCGCAGCGCCCGACACGAGGCCCAGGCGCAGCCGGCCCACCTCCACCCCGCAGCGCGCCGCGCCCGCCGCCTCCGCGCGCGCGAGGATGAGCCCCAGCGCCTCCCCGCAGCCACCACCGCGACCGGCGCGTCGGCATCGCCGCGCACCCGCACCGCGTCGTCCCGCTCGTCTCGCGCGTCGTCTCGGGCGCGCGCGGGCGCCGACCCGCGGAGCAGAACACCAAGGCCACGAGGGGAGTCGCATCTCCCTGGCGCGCAAGGACATCGACGCGGTGCAGGCAGCCAGGCGCGAGGGAGTCTGCGGCGAGCTCGGGCCAGTAGGGCGCGTCGCAAGGGAGCGGCGCGCGTCGCGAAGGTCGTCCAGGCGGGAGGTCGTCCTCCCCGTCTCGTCCCCGTGCGCGGGGACGGCCGCTAGGCGCCCACCCCGAGCGCGCGAGCTCGCGCAGCGACAGGAACGATCTGCGAGGTCCAGCGAGGTCCGAGGCCAGCAGGGCGACCCGCGCGCCCGCCGCCGCGCCCAGCGCCAGGGCGCCCGCGCGCTCTCCGCGACACCCGGTCTCGACCGCGGCCCCCGTGTCGTGTGCGCACCCCGCGGCGGTAGTCCAGAGGCGCCGCGCGCCTTCACAGGTCGAAGCCGGTCACCAGACCCTCGGCGCAGGCGGTGGTGACGTCGCGACGCCGCCACCGAAGGGCGGGGGCGCGCTCATCGGATCACATGGGAGGCCGCTGCGAGAGCGCGCGCGAGAGGGAGCCCGCGCCCATCGCGCCGGGGTTGCCGCCAGGACCGATCTCGTAGACCAACGCGTCGTCGGCGTCGATCGACGCGGTCTCTGCGCGGAACATGACTCGGCCCGCCCGCGCCGCGTCTCCGTCTCCGCCGTCTCCGCCGCGTCCGCCCGTCCGTCGCGCCCTGACCGCCGTCGCCCGCGGCGATCCCCATCTCGCCCGTCGCGCCGCTGCCTCCCGCGCCGCCGCTGCCTCCCGCGCCGCCGCTGCCGCCGTCGCCGCCTCCCGCGACCTCGATGCGTCCGCCGCGAATCACCAGCCGGGTCTGTCCCACCACGAAGATCCCCACCGAGGCGCCTCCGCCCTGGCCGCCGCCTCCGCCTCCGCCTCCGCAGCCTCCGCCTCCGCCGCCTCCGCCACGCCCGCCGATGCCCGCGGGCGTGCTCGAGCGGCCTCCGCCTCCACCTCCTCCGCCGCCGCCCGCTCGCCCGCCCCCGCCGGCGCCGGAGGTCGGCGCCTCGTACCCGTTCATCCGGTCGAACACGCCGAGGGCGACGACCGCGCCGTCGCTCGCGTGGGCTGGCCTCGCCTGCGGTCCCTCCGAGGCCGGTCAGGGACAGCGCGCCCGCCGCGGCGCTCGGCTCGCCGCCTGCGCCGCCGGGCGCCGTCCGTCAGGTCGGCGCCGCGCATCCCGGTGGCACCTCACGGCTCGCGGGGCTGCCCGCGTTCTCGCCGTTGCCCCCGTTGCCTCCGCTCGCGCCGTCGCATCCCCATGGCGCCGACCCCCGTCGTCGTCGCGCCGGGCATCCCGGCGCCGGCCTCGCCGCTTCCTGGCCCGCGATTGCCCTCGCTCTGCGATCACGCGTACGCTCCAGCCGGAGGGTCTGCGCCTGCTCGGCATTAGAATTCGTACACCGAGTGTCCCGTCAGCGGAATGGACGGAGTCTCGCCGCGCACGGTGAGGTCCGGTGAGCACGACGACCTCGTCGGCGGCGGCGCGCTTACCCAGAGGCCGAGCAGCTCGCCACGCACGACGCTCTCGCCGGCGCGGCGGACCCCGCATCTACGCCGTACCCGCCGTGCAGCCGCATCAGCGCCGACGAGGGTGTACGCGACCGACTCGCCGGCACGTCGCCCATGGCCACGTAGGGGTAGTCCCCCCGCCGAGGAGGATCGTGCGCGGAGCGCCTGGCGACGCGGCGATGCGCAGCGCCGCGCCGAGGGTGCGGAGCGGTCGGTCGGGGGAGAACCCGTTGCCCGCGGCGTCGTCGCCGGTCTCGCCGCTCACGTAGAGCTGCGCGCCGCGCACGCCGTCGACGCCGTCGCAATTGCTGTCGACGCCGTCGCCGGGCTCATCGTCGGCCACGCAGGCGTCCACCGGGACGTCGGCGGTCGCGTCGGCGCTGACGTCGAGGCTGGCGTCGCGGGCGCAGCGAAGGGGGCTGGTCGAGACCGCGACCGCGCCGTCGGCGCAGCGCTCATAGGTCTCGGTGCACGAAGGGAGGAGCGCCGCGAGGGCGCAGGCGAGGACCGCAGAGGGGCGCATGGGGCCCGCGGACTGTACTACGCAAGGGCGCGCAGACTCACGGAACCGGCAGCGCGGCGGGTCACGCGGCGGCCCTCGCGCGCGCCGGATGCGAACGCGCAGGTTGCTCTTTCGTGCGTCCTTGCCCCACCGGCTGCGCATCCGGAGGCTCGAACCGGCGGACAGAGGCCCGAGGATCGCTCGCGACGCGCCCGCCGAGCGGCGGGAACTTCGTGGCGCGCGGAGGGGGCCCGCGCGCACCGCCTCGCTCCAAGAGACGCTCGGGGATCTCCGCGAGCCTCTGCGTGCGGTGTGCGCCCGGTTGCACCTCCCGGGGGCGGGATGACGTGGCGGGTCGCGGGAAAGGGCGCAGTCTTGACGCACCAGGCGCGATGGGGTTCTCCTTCGGGGCGTGAGGGGCGCGGCGGAGATCAGCGCGAGGGCGGGAGGGTCAGCGGCCGAGCGGGCACACGATCTCGTGGGCATTCTGGTGGAGAATGTCCCGCGCGCAGGGGGCCCGGTGCTGCGTCGACGCCGACGTGGGGCCTTCGATCGCGAGGTGCCTGGGGAGCTTCGTGGCCTCCGCGGCGCCCTGGTCTCTGGGGTGACGGCGGCGGTGCACGCCGACAAACTCGCGGATCCGGTTGACGCTCGCCTCCTGGGTGCGCGGCGCGTGGTGAAGTCTGCGGATCGTGATCGAGACGGCCTCCGTCCGGGTCGGGGTGGAGTCCCGATGGCCCGCGGCGGGCATGGTGGGCGCGGCGGGCGGCGTGGCGACGGACGTGCTCGGCGGGAGCCCGTGAAGGTGCCTGGGGCGCACCGGGGTGGGAGCTTCGCGGAGGGAGCGCCAGGCAGGGGAGGAAGGACGCCGAGGCGGGCCCGTCGCGCGCAGGAGGCAGTCTAATGTCCCGATCGCGGTATGCGGGTTTAGGCAGTGACGGTCGAACAACGGTAGGTTATGTGTACGCAGCAGGAAGCGTCCCAATGCTATGTTGGGCAGCAGGCACTGCGGCCGCGATTCTCGTGGCACCCAGTTAACGAGGTCAAGGTATTAACTACCGGATGGGCTGGATTCCTCCACAGTCACCTGACAACGGTAAATCCAAGCCTGCTGCTGACAGCATGGCAGGCTGCATTTGAGCGGAGGGTAGTGACGCTTTACCGTTGCGGCAATCGACATGAACTCGTGCAGATCCGGACCAAATGGGCAGGCGTCACAGACCTCGTCGCAAATCCTACCGTCGATGATGGACTACTTTTAGATGCGCTTATGAGCCGCGCCGACGAACTTCGTCGGCAACTGGTTAATGCCGGTGCAACTCGGCAGAACAACGGCCAACTGAAAAAAGCTGCAACAGGCAATCGCGGGTGGTGTCCGCATCACACCACCGCCTCCAGAGTCTATTCCCAAGACTTTGGCCCAGAAACAATGCAGGCGAGCTCGCCGCAAAGGCATTCGATGATTTTGCGACAAATAAACAACAGTGGCGATCGTATGCGTTGCTCACTCTTGCGGGCTACATCCAGTCACTCTCGTCGACGGACTTGGCAGTCTCGGCAAAAACCATCAATAAACTCGCTCAGCGCTCCGTCCTTGGGATGCGCGGCGCCGTCACTCGTCTGCCGCATCAGGTATCCGGGCGGAGTATCGTTGACTCACTAGCGCCTCGAACGTCGTCTTCTTGACATCAAAGTCCCCTGGACATAGCCGCTTTCTTATGGAGGTAAGTTCCGCGATCGGCAAAGTTCAACGCGGACACGGATTCGTCTCTGGCTTTCTCGATTCGAGCAGACCGTTGCCTTAGTACATCGAAACGTTTCCGCGAGGCTGCGCTGCAGTTACTCCCGGCAATTCGGCGTGCCATCTATCTTCAGTACGATTCGCTCGTAATTGGTGTGTTGGCGTATTCTGGGCTTGAGCAACTTCTTCGATCTCGAATGCAGCGACTTGGACTTCCCCATAAAACGGCAGGCGGCAGACGCTGTAATCAACTGGCTCAATAAGTTGTCGCTTCGGCGGCGAACGGAAGCCATGATTCGTGAGGCGTACGATCCGCAGCAGGCCAATACGCGAAACCGACTTTGGCATTCGTGCTTTTCATGGTTGACCAGTGTCGACCGGAGATTGTTCAGGCAATCCAGAGTCACGGCACCACAACTCCGGTCCAAACTACCCAGAATCGATGGCCCGCCAAGCTACACACCTCTTGAATGAGGTAGCGCAACATTGGGGGGTGGCAGATATCGACCTCACTTGGACAAGTGCATCCCCTTAACGACCAAGACGGAGTTCGCGCTTGGTGGTCTGACGTGTTGGGAGTTGGATAGCGCGGAAGCGCTCGTTCACCAGAGTCAGTTTGGGCTTTTCGTTGACAATGTGGCTCCCGCACTGTCCTCGCTGTTTAAGCGTGGCTTGGTATCTAGCATGTGAATCACCCATCGAGCAACTCGCGGCACTGATTCTTGTCTGTTTGAAGGGCTGCTGCGTCATGTATGTGAATTGATGAACATTCCGACAGTCGATCTGATTATTGCTCCCGATCGCCAATACACTAACGTAAGGATGCTCGATAAGAATGGCTTGCTGGCCGACAAGTCCTCGCACGACTCTGCTCGCCTGTTCAAACCACCAACCGCATCGCTGAAGATCTCCTGTTTGTTGTCCATTGGACTTCCAATCCTGTTCGCGCATGGGGCCATTGACTCCGTATCCATAAATCAACGTGAATTGATAGGCAGAGCGATCATAAAACTCGCCTACCTCTATGTGAGCAGTTGGTGTTCGACATATGATTCAAGAGGTCATATTTCTTCATCTCGATAATGACCAAGGGAGCGCTGAGGCTAACTGGCTGGCGGGCGAGGCTGATGTATTTGCGTGGTTGGGCGCACGTTTGGGGGCACTCAATGCATTACAGCCTTTGCCTTCCGTGCGTCCGCGTCGCCTCTGTGCCGAAGACTCCGAGGAGAAGGTAATGCGACGATGTGCGTCCTCGATGGCTTTGATGCCCAACAAGCCGATGGTGCCGACCGCCCCTTCGGCTCAACCGCTACTGCTTGCGCTCGCCGGCGGCGGCGCATCGGCCAGCCGTTGGGCCGGTGGATTTGAATGCCGTAGTAGCGCATCTTCGACGCTCCTCGACCTCATCCCACGCGAGGCTCGCGGCGGTCGGCTCCTCTCCTCGAACGGGAGACGGCGACAACATACTGAAATCACCGTTGATGACCTTCTCTCCCTCATCGTCCAGAGGGCGGTAGAATCCGCGAGCCACGCGTGGGGTGAGGAGGTCATGCCAGGTTGGAGTCGTGCGCAGGGCCCCTCTTCGCCGGATTCATCGTGGGCGAGGGCGAGCACCAACCCACCGCCGCGGCATCGTATCGGCGCGACGGACCTCGTCGCGCGTCCCGCGGAAGTGTGACCTCGTAGGAGCGCCCAGGTGACCGACGACCCCGAGCGCAGGGAGCACCTTCCACGCTCCCGGGGCGCAGCGCGAAGGTGCGAGCAGACTCGCCCCACCCACGCCCGCGCCTGGAATCCGGAGCACCGCCGGGACGCTCCCTCATGCATGGGGGCCCGGCAGCCCGGCGGGTCAGGCCGAGGACCGCGTCCGTCGGGGGCCGGCGAGGCCCGCGAAGCTTCGGCTCCACCGAGGGGATCGGCAGCAGCGAGAGCACCACCACCACCACCACCTCGGTGAGCGACCAGTGGTGGTCGGTGTAGAACACCGGCTACGGCGGGCACCGCCCAGGGAGAGCAGGTGGATGATCCCCGACACCACCACCGCGCCGACGAGCAGCGGGTTCGTGAAGAGCCCCAGGCGAAAGATCGACGCCGTGCGCGAGCGGCAGTTGAACGCGTGCGTGAGCGGCGAGAGCGCGAGCATCGTGAACACCAGCGTGAGCTTGGAGCGCGAGATCTCGTGCGCGGTGAGCCCCGCGGGCCAGATCGGCAGCCCGTAGATCACCATCGCCCCCAGGCCCATCATCAGGCCCACGAGCCCGACGCTGAGCCACTCCGCGCGGCTCAAGATCGGCGCGTCTGGCGCCCGCGGAGGCTCGATCATCTGCCCCGGCTCCGGGGGGTCGACGCCCAGCGCCAGGGCCGGCAGGCCGTTGGTGACCAGGTTGATCCACAGGATCTGCAGCGGCGTCAGCGGCGGCACCGACGCGGGGTCGAAGAAGCTCGTGAGGAACACCGCGACGCAGAGGCCCGCGTTGCTGCTGAGCAAGAAGAAGATGCTCTTCTGAATGTTGCGGTAGATCGCCCGCCCCTCGCGCACGGCCTCGACGATGGTGGCGAAGTTGTCGTCTTGCAGCACCATGTCGGCGGCCTCGCGGGCGACGTCGGTGCCCCCCGCGCCCATCGCGACGCCGATGGCGGCCTGCTTGATCGCCGGCGCGTCGTTCACGCCGTCGCCGGTCATCGCCACCACGTCGCGCCCGGTCGACTGCAGCAGCTTGACGATGCGCAGCTTGTCCTCGGGGTCGACCCGCGCGAAGACCCGCACCGACGGCAGCGCCTCGAGGAGCTCGGCCTCGCTGAGCCGACGAAACTCCTCGCCGGTGAGGGCGCGCGCGCCCTCCTCCCAGAGCCCGAGCTCGCGCGCGATGGCCTGCGCCGTGCCAGGGTGGTCGCCGGTGATCATCACCACGCGAATGCCCGCGCGCTTCGCGGCCTCGATCGCCGGCTTCACCTCGGGGCGGGGCGGGTCGATCATGCCCACCAGCCCGACGAAGACCATCGACTGCTCGGCGTCGTGGGGCGTGTCGAGCCCCTCGTGGGACTCGCGCTCGGCCATCGCGAGCACCCGCAGCGCGCGCGACGCGAAGCGCTCCGTCGCGGCCAGGATCTCGGCGCGCAGCGCGTCGGTCAGCGGCACCACCCCCTCGTCGGTGAGGCAGTGCGTGCAGAGCGGGAGCAGCACGTCGACGGCGCCCTTGGTGCGGAGCAGCACCGCGCCCTGGTCGGCCCGCGTCGCCACCGACATGCGCTTGCGCTCGCTGCTGAACGGGATGGTGTAGAGCTCGCGCTGGGCCTCGAGGAGGCCGTGCTTCGCGAGCTGGAGCTTCGCCCCGAGGGCGAGGAGGGCGGCCTCGGTGGGGTCGCCCACGACCTCGGCGCGCTCGCCCTGGTACGAGAGCGTCGCCGTGTTGGCGACCACGCCCGCCGACACGGTCTTCTTCGCCGCCTCCGTGGGCGCCGCGACGGCGCGCCCGCCCTCATGAAAATCGCCGCTGCGGTCGTAGCCCTCGCCGCTCACGGTGTACTCGTGACCGAGCACCCAGACCACCCGCGCGGTCATCTCGTTGCGGGTGAGGGTGCCGGTCTTGTCTGAGCAGATGACCGTGGCGCACCCGAGGGTCTCGACCGCCGAGAGCTTGCGAATGACCGCGCCGCGCAGGGCCATGCGCTGCATGCCGAGCGCGAGGGTGATCGACGTGATCGCCGGCAGCCCCTCGGGGATCGCCGCCACCGCCACGCTCACCGCGGTGAGCAGCAGCAGGTGCCAGGCCACGTTGCCCCGCGCCAGGCCGATGACGAAGAGCGCGGCGCTGATGCCGATGCACAGCCAGAGGATCGCCTTGCCGAAGTCGTCGAGGCGCTGCTCGAGGGGCGTGCCGGTCTTCTCGACGTCGGCGAGGAGGCTCCCCACGC
This sequence comes from Polyangiales bacterium, assembly GCA_041389885.1. GTDB lineage: Bacteria > Myxococcota_A > Polyangia > Polyangiales > JAWKRB01. The sequence goes on from JAWKRB010000041.1 coordinate 10,095, forward strand.
GGCCCACCTGCGTGCGCGCCCCGGTGGCGACCACCACGCCCGTCGCGTGGCCGTGCACGATCGTCGTGCCCGAGAAGACCATGTTGATCCGGTCGGCGACGGCGGTCTCGTCGGCGACGGGGACGCTCGCGTCCTTCGCGACGGCGGTGCTCTCGCCGGTGAGCTCGCCCTCCACCGAGCGGAGCTCGTGCGTCTCGACGAGGCGCAGGTCGGCGGGGACCTTGTCGCCCGCCTCGAGCACCACGAGGTCCCCCGGCACGAGCTGAATCGCGTCGGCCTGCACCACCACGCCGCCGCGGCGCACCTTGCACCGCGCGGCCGACAGCCGCATCAGCGCGTCGAGGGCCTTCTCGGCCTTGACCTCCTGGTAGAAGCCGATGATCGCGTTCACCGCGACGATGATCAGGATCGCGATGGGGTCGCTGAAGCGCGACCACCCCCGCTCGGTCGACTCGGTGCCCCAGAGCGCCACCGCGACGGCGATGCCCGCCGCGGCGAGCAGCGTGCCCACGAGCGGGTTCAAGAACTGCGACAGGATCTGCTTGAGCACCGACGGCTTCGCGGGCGTCGGCAGCGCGTTGGGGCCGAAGCGCTCCCGCAGGCGAAGGACCGCGTCGGTGCTCAGCCCCTCGAGGGCGTTCGCGTCGAGGGCGCGCAGCGCCTCGTCGGCGGTGATCGCGTGCCACCGCGGCTCGGGCGCCGACGCGTCGGGCTGGGGCGCGTCATCCCCCACGTCCCACCTCCGCGATCGCGGCGTTGACCAGCAGGCGCACGAGCTCGAAGCCCGTCATCGGGAGGTACACGTCGGGCACCAGGTCAGACGCCACCGCGCCGGGGATCACCGGGGCCTCGTCGCCGCCGATGAGCAGGAGCGCGCCCTCGTCGCCCGCGACGCCGATCGCCGCCACCGCGGCGCCCTTCTCGCCGATGGCGTAGTCGAGCACCTTGAGGTCCGGCGTCACCTTCACCGAGCGCCCCCCGAGGGAGATCTCTCGCGCGGTGATCGTCAGCATCTCTCCCCCGGGCGTCGGGTGCAGCAGCCACGGCGCGTCGGCGTCGAGGTGCGCCGCGACGTGCGCGAGCAGCGGGTCGAGGTCGCCGCCCTCGGCGAGGGTCACCGCGCCGGCGCTCGCGCCCGAGATCGCCGCGGCGTCGAGGTCGGCCCGGAGCGTGCGGCCGACCCACGCCGGGTCGTCGTGCCCGCGGGTGCCTCGGCCCTGCTCGATCACCACCGTGGGCTCGTCGCGCTGCGACACCACCAGCATCCGCCGCCCGTCGTGCAGCCCGCGCACGAGCGCCGCCGCCATCGGCGCCGCGAGGTCGAGGAGCTCCCGGCGCCCGTCGGGGTCCCTCAGCTCGACGCGAAAGGCGTTGGCCTCGAGCCTGAGCTCGCCCCCGCGGCGCCGCGCGCGGTACGCCAGCACGCTGCCCGCGAACACGGCGAGGCTCATCCCTGGCAGCAGGCCGAGGGCGGGGTGCAGCCTCGAGCCGCTGAAGAGCCAGATGAAGAGACCGTTCGACGCGGCGAGGGTCCCCGCGATGCCCAGGGCGAGCCAGCGCGGGTCGCTCTGGAGGTTGAGCGAGAGCCTCGAGTCTTGTGTGAGCGACATCGCGGCGGAAACTAGCAAAGCCCGCGGGTCGAGTCCCGTGTCGTCACCTCGTCCGACGTCTGGCGCCGGCGACGCCGGGGATGGCCGACCCGCTGGCGTGACAGATCGCGACGGCGAGGGCGTCGGCGGCGTCTTCCTGCGGCGCCTCGGCGAGCCCCAGGATCGCCCGGATCATCCCGGTCACCTGTGCCTTGTCGGCGCGCCCCGAGCCGACGACCGTGCGCTTCACCATCGCCGGGGGGTACTCGACGACGGTGAGCCCCGCTCGCGCCGCGAGGAGCATCGCCACCCCACGCGCGTGGCCGATGACCAGGGCCGCGTGCGGGTCGCGGTGAAAGAAGGCCTGCTCGATGGCCACCACCGAGGGGGCCACGTCGCGGATCGCCTCCTCGAGGGCCTCGGCGATCACCCGCAGGCGCTCGGGGAGCGGCGCGTCGGCGGGGGCCTTGCAGACCCCGTGGTCGACGTGCACGTACCGGCTGCCCTTGCGAATGACCGCGCCCCAGCCCAGTCGGTGCGAGCCGGGATCGACCCCGAAGATGACGCTCTCGGCCACGGCCGGGCACTTAGCACGCCCGCGGGAGCGCTGGGGAATCGGTCACGGTTCTTCCGCGGGCGAGGGGAGTGGGACTATCCTCGCGCCGAGGCTCATGAGCAGCGAAGAACGCAGCGGCGGGCGCGTGGGCGCGTCTGAAGATCCCAGGGTCCGTGACGCGGTCGACGTGCTGAACGCGCTGGCCCGCTCGTCGCGCTCGTACCTCCTGTACGACCCGCGCAACGACGCGGTGCGCGACCAGCTCCAGCGCCTGCGCGAGCGCTTCGCCCACTTTCTCACCGCGCACGGCGACCTCGAGCTCGAGGTCGACGCCGAGAAGCTCTGGATGGGCACCGACGTCGTCTACGAAGAGCGCGACCGGGAGCACTCCCTCGCGTGGAAGCTCTACCGAGACGGCGTGCGCAACCTCGTGGTGCGGGCCGGGGCCGACTGGTCCGAGATCGCGCGGCTGCTCGAGGTGCTCTCGCTGCGCTACGTCGGCATCCACGCCGACGAGGACGACCTCGTGACCCTGCTCTGGAAGGCCGGCCTCACGTCGATCTCCATCGACGCCGTCGAGGGCTTCACCTTCGAAGAGGACGAGGCCGCCGCGGGCGCTCGCCGAGGCAAGGGCCACGGCGACGGGCGCACGATTCGCAAGGGCGCCAAGGTCGGCGAGAAGCCGGGCACCGCGGGGCAGGGCGGCACGGGCACGGGCACGGGCACGGGCGACGGGTCCATGCCGAGCGGCGAGGGCGTCGTGCTCGGCCACGAGTCGCAGAACGCCACCGGAGGCGGCGGAGGGGGAGGGGGCTTCGACCCTCCGTGGCCCGACCTGCCGCAGGGGCCCCCCCTCGTCGAGTGGCCCGAGATCGCCGACGAGGAGCTGGCGAAGCTGCGCGCCGAGATCGAGGGGCGCACGGTCACCTCCCTCGCCGTCGAGGCCGTGCGCGAGCTCCTCCGCGTGGGCGTCGACGCCGACGCGCCGATTCAGGTCGACGACGTCGTGCCCTTCCTCCGCGACGTGAAGGAGGTGCTCCTCGCCGAAGAGGGCATCGAGGCGCTCTTCACCTTCCACGACGAGATGACCCGCGCCCGCTCGAACAACCCCGACGAGACCAAGGCGCTGGTGCCCATGCTCCACGCGTGCTTCGACGCCGGCGCCCTCGCGAAGCTCGTGCGGGCCATCCCCCACGACGCGACCGAGCCTCCGTCGCAGTTCGACGCGATGATCACCCGCATGAACGACCCCCTCCCGGCGCTCCTCGACCTGCTCGAGGTGGAGCGGGGCGAGAGCGCGCGGCGCGTGCTGCGGCAGCTCATCGAGCGCTTTCTCCCCGAGAAGCTGCAGGAGGTCCTCGCGCGCCTCGAGGGCGCCCGCGGCGGCGTCGCGGCCGACCTCCTGCGCTGCCTCGCGCACGGCGCGCCCGCCGACGCCGCGCCCCACCTCATGAACATGGTCGACACCGTCGACACCGAGGTGCAGCACGAGTTCGTGCGGCTCATCGACGGCCTCGACACCAACGCCATCATGCGAACGATCGTGGTGCGGCTGCTCCACGCGCGCGAGAGCGAGGTGCGCTGCGCCACCCTCGAGGCCATCGCCCGCCGCGGCGAGCGCGGCGCCTTCAGCATGCTCGTGCAGCACGGCGAGCGCGTCTCGAAGGAGTCGCCGCCGGCGCGAGAGTTGTTCGTGCTGGGCCGCTCCATGGCGGCCCTCGACCCCGAGCGCGCCGAGGAGACCTTCGCGACCTGGGCGCAGCCTCCTGGGCTCCTCGGGCGGGTGAGAAACGCCGCGACGACGACGGCCCGGGCCTGCGCCGCCGCCGCCGGCCTCTTCGCCATCGGGACCCCCGAGGCCGAGGCGAGGCTGCTCGTGTTGATGAACTACCCCGAGCCCGAGGTGAGGCAGGTGATCGTCGGACTGCGGCGGAGGGCGATGGCGGAGGCGCGCCGCGCCGAGGCGGCCGAGGCGGAGGTGCGCGATGCGTGACGCCGAGAGCGCCGAGTCGGCCCAGGCGAGCATCGCCAAGGCCATGGAGCGCGCGCGGCGCCGGGAGGACCGCGCCTTCGCGACGCAGGTGCGCACCGAGGGCGAGCTCCTCGCCCGCGAGATCGCCGGGCTGGTGCGGCTCAACCGATTCCACGACCAGAGCAACGCGGCCTTCGAGACGCCGATCAAGAACCTCCACGACAGCCTGCAGCGGGTGCTCGACCTCGTGGGTCCGGCCAAGATCGTGGTCTCCGACGACCTGGTGTACCTCGGCGAGGTGCGGCTCCACATGGAGTCGTGGCCCGAGCTCGGGCAGGAGCTCATCTCGACCTTCGCGAAGCACGACAGCGGCGGCGTGGTCTTTCACACCAGCTCCTCGCTCGAGGGGCTCAAGGCCTTCATCCGCGTCATCTCCATGACCCCGCCCGCGGAGGACCGCCGCGGCGCCCTGCGCGGCGCCCTCGACGCCGCGGGGCTCTCCGACGTCGAGGTCCTCGCGGTGGCGATCCTCGGCAAGGTCAGCGAGAGCGACGCGAAGTTCTTCGGCGTCGACGACACCGACAAGTTCTGCTCGCAGGCCGCGCGCGTGGTCGACAACATCTGGCAGCAGCTCGCCGAGGGGCGGCAGCCTGAGCCCGTGCCCGTGCGCCGCATGGTCTCGGCCCTCGTCGAGGCGCCGCCGACGATGCAGATGGAGCGCTGGGTCGACCTCACCCGCCGGGGCGGTCAAGAGGTGCCCACCCACGCGCTCCGCGTCTCGGCCCTGGCGACGCTCACGGCGCGGGCGCTGAACATCCCCGACGTCGAGGTGGTGGACATCGGCGTCGCGGCGACCTTTCACGACGTGGGGTGGCTCCCCGAGGGCGACGAGGCGGCCGCCGACGCGCCCTACCACGGCGCCGCCGGCGCGCGTCGCCTGCTGCTCCAGCGAGGCTTTCACGAGGCGCGCGTGCAGCGCCTGCTGGTCTGCCTCCAGCATCACAGAAAGTTCGAAGACCCCCGGGGCGCCACCCTCTACTCGCGGATCATCCACGTCGCCGACGACTTCGACCTGCTCACGATGGACCGACCGGGAGGCCCGCTCATGGCCCCGCCCGACGCCCTGAGCCGCATGATGGCGGCGTCGGGGGAGCACTACGACCCCGTGATCCTCAAGGCCCTCGTGCGGCGCCTCGGGGCCTTTCCTCCGGGGACCATCGTGCTCTTGAGCGACGGCAGGGTGGGCATGGTGATCGACGGCGTGCGCGGCCCCGAGTCGTTCACCCGCCCCCGCGTGCAGGTGGTGCGCGAGGCCGACGGTCGCGCGCCCGAGAGCCTGCTGGTGCTGGACCTGCAGCACACGCCCCTCGAGATTCGCAGCTACGCCCGGCCCCGCTCTCGCCCCTCCGACGCGCCGCCGTCTCTCTGAGCGCACCCCACGATGAAGATTGAACTCGCACGCCCCCACGCCCTCGGCCTCGATGACCTCCGCGCGCGCATCGGCGCCCGCGTCGACCACTACGCCGCGAGGTACCCCGCCCTCGACCTGCCCGCGCACCACCGCTGGGTGAGCGACCGCGAGGTCCGCGGGAGCTACCGCGGCGGCGACGGCGTGCTGCGCATCGAGCCCGCGGAGGTGCGCCTCACGCTGGATCTCCCCTTCTTCGCGCGTCCCTTTCGCGCGCGCATCGAGGAGTTCCTCAAGCGCGAGGCCGACCTCATGCTCGGCGCCTGAGCGCGGCTACTCGCAGCGCATCGGCACGGCCACCACGCGACCCCCGCGCTCGCCCTGCGCCACCGTCGCGAAGACCAGCGCGCCCTCGCGCGTCGCGGTCACCCGCGAGAGCCGCAGGGGGCCGTCGAGGTCGCGCAGGCCGGTGTCGACCTGCGCCCGCAGCGCGCCCCGCGCGCTCATCACCACGAGCTCCAGGCGCATCCCGTCGCGCGCGGTGATCGCCGTCGCGAGCAGCTCGTCGCCCCGGGCCGCGGCGCTCAGCCCGCCCAGAAAGAAGCCCAGCGAGGTCAGCGCCTGGGGCTCCTCGACGGGTCGACCGTCCCGCGAGAGCGCCCGCACCAGCAGCGCGTCAGACGCGGGGAATCGGTCCGCCGGGCCCTCCCACAGCGCCACGACGCCCTCGGCGGTGAGCGTCAGCACCGAGTCCTTCAGCGTCTCGACGGTCGTGGTGATCGCGAAGGTGTCGCCCCGCGCCTCGCCTCGCTCCGAGAACCTCCGCGCGTTGAGCGAGCTCATGCGGCCCTGCGGCGCCGCCGCCTCGACCCAGCTCCCGAGGAAGTCTCCGCCGGGCAGGGCCACGCGCGACACCCCCGACTGCGTCGGCCCCGCGGTCATCGGCAGCTCGCTCGAGCGCGTGAAGCCGCCCCCCTCGTCGAGCTCGAGCAGCGTCGTGCCCCAGAGCGCGCGCACCTGCTCCGAGACGAAGCTGTATCCGCCCGCGGTGCGCAGCATCGCGCCGCAGCCGGTGAGGGTGAACCCCGCCGCGAGCTCGGAGGGGTTCAGGCTCCGGATCGCGCGCGTGTCGGGGCCCGCGAGCCGCGCCCACACGCACGCTCCGCGGTCGGTCTCGCCGCCGAAGAGCATCGTGAGGCCCTCGCCCTCGCCGAGCATCGACGTCTGCAGCGACGCCGTGCCCGCGAGGCCGAACAGCGGCGCGCGGATCACCGACCCGAGGGGGGCGCCGGGGTGCGGTTCCCCGCTCGCGGTGACGCGGGTGACGAAGAGCTCGTCGTCGTCGCCGCCGGGACGTCGCGCCCGGTAGGTCACCCAGGCGCCGTCGGGCGTTGGCGCGGCGTCGACGAGGCGGTAGCGCAGGTCGCCCGGCGGCGAGACCTCCACCGCGGCGGCGGGGCGCCACGCGCAGTCCCTCGGCGCGGCCGGGACGTCGGCGTCGTGCGCGGCGCCCCCCGCGTCGCCAGACGCGGTGCCGTCGACGGTCGCCGCGCAGCCGGCGAGCGCGGTGAGCAGGAGCCAGCGGGTCACCGCTCGCCCCGCAGGTCGTACACGAAGATCGAGTGGCCGATCACCGCCGTGGCCCGCCGCGCGCGCAGCCACGCGAAGTCGTCTCGGCCCACGGGGACCACCCTCCCCGGCTGCTCGTAGGTCGACGGATACGCGATGCCCTGGAGCTGCGACGCGCTCACCGCGACGACGCCGCGGGGCCGGTCGCCCGCGCGCAGCGGCGTGTAGCGCAGGCCGTAGATCGACGGGTCGACGTGGCCGAAGTACGCGAGGTGCACCGACTCGACGCGGCGCTCGCGGGTCCACGCCGCGAGGCGCTGAAGGTCCTGGCCCCAGTCCACGTTCGAGTCGACGAAGGCCTCGTACGCGAGCTCGGGCCCGCCCAGCACCTCGTTCGCGTAGGGGAGGTACGAGGGGTGGGTGCCCCACGACGAGATCAGCGCCCACCCGAGCATCGCCGCGCTCGTGGGCGCCACCCAGGGCGCGCGCGTCGCCAGCGCCGCCGCGCGGCCGCACAGCACGTAGAGGGCAGGGAACAGCGGCAGGAGGTACCGCACGCCGTAGTTCACCCGGTAGAAGAGCAGCGTCGAGAGCGCGACGAAGGCCACCGCGGGCGCGGCCAGGGTCAGCGCCGCGGGGAGCTGGGTGTCGCGTTCGCCCTTGCGCCACAAGGCGATCGACACGCCCGCGAGGCCCAGGAGCCCCAGCGGCGTCTTCGTGAGAAGGCTCACGAGGTAGAACGAGCGCCACCCCTGGTTGGACCACTGCCCGAAGAGGAACCCCGCGCTGAACTCGCCCCGCGCGGCGTCGGCGGTCTTCGCGTCGATGCCCAGCAGCAGCGCGTCGGGGAGCGGCAGGCGCAGCCACGGCAGGGCGCTCGCGACGCCCCGGAAGGTTCCGCTCGCGAAGCGCAGGTCGCCCAGGCGCGCGAAGAGCCCACGAAACCCGAAGCACAGGTCGAGGGCGAGCACCGCGACGACCGTCGCCAGCGCGAGGTGCGCGCCCACGCCGCGCGGCCCGAGCGAGGCGACGCGCGCGCGCAGCGCGGCGCGGGTGGCCCAGAGCTGCGCCGCGAGCACCGGCGCGAGGAGCACCGCCGAGAACTTCGCCGCGAACGAGAGCCCGACGCACGCGCCGAAGGCCACGGCGAGGCCGCGGCTCGGCCCCTCGGTCCACCGCCAGAGCGCGTACGACGACAGGAACATGAAGCACGTCACCGGCAGGTCGGGGGTGACCAGCCGCGCGTGCGCGAGGATCGTCGGGCACGCGACGTACGCCAGCACCGCCACCACCCCGCCGAGGGAGCCCCAGAGCTCCCGCGCCCACACGAACACGAACCACCCCAGCAGCGCCCCGAGGGCGATGGGGATGAGCCGCGCCTCGACGAACATCGACTGGTACGCCCCCCGGTTGTCGAGCATGAAGCGCGTGCTGAAGACCCACGGCTCCCATCCCCCGAGGCCCGTGCGCCACTGCGCCGAGAGGTCCACCGTCGCGCCTCGCGCGAGCATGAGCGCGCCGGAGAGCAGCTTGATGAGCGGCGGGTTCTGCGGGTTGAAGCGAAAGTCCCCCGTGCGGAGGTAGTAGATCCCCTCGGGCGGGTACACGAACTCGTCGACGGTGGGCGAGTCGCCCCTCGCGCTCAACACCGCGAGCGCGCACCACGCCGCCAGCGCGCCCAGCGCCACGAGGGAGGCGCGCCGCGGCGTGAGCCAGCGCTGAAGCGCGTCGAGCCAGCGCGGCGCCTCGCCGTCTTCGCCCCGCGGCCCAGCGGTGGCGTTGGTGCGGGCGGGCCTCTCGGGCGGCGCGACCCTGGCCGCCGCCGGGCGGATCGGCGCGCGTCCCACGCTCCGCCACGCAGACGCGATGTACGCCCACACGAGGAGCAGCGGCGCGAGGCTGAAGAGCCCCGTGAGCCCCACGCGCTCGCCGAGGTTCCACGCGTGGTTCGCGGCGTCGCGGGTCGAGACCGTCTCGGGCTGGAGCAGCGACTGGTGGTTCAGCGAGAGGTCGCCGCGCGAGAACGCGGGCCAGAACAGGTCCGAGACCGGCGCGCGCACGGTCTCTGGCGGCTGCGCGGTGGTGCTCACGGCCACGAAGGCGAGCACGACGCCCCAGAGGCTGAGGGCGGTGATCCCGCGGCGCTGATCGGCCGAGGCGCGGTCCCAGAGCGGCGCGAGCCCCAGCGCGAGGAACGGAATCGCCGGGGCCATGTGCCTCGGGCCGTAGGACCATCCCCCGTCCCAGTACGCGTACGAGGCGTTGAGCAGCACATAGTACGCCGCGATGGCCGCGGCCGTGACCCCCGCGCCCCGATGCCCCGGCCGCCGCCCGAGGAGCCACAGCCCCAGAGGACCCAGCAGCAGCGCGGGCGCGAGTCGCGCGATGCCGCGATACGACCCGAAGAGAATCCCCCACAGCGCCTCGGACCTCGGGCGCGTGACCCCGAAGATCCCCTGCTGCATGCCCGCGAAGCCTCGGATCTTCGAGTACCCCAGGGTGAACGCCGAGCCGAAGGCCGCCGAGTTGTACATCGCCAGCGCCGCGGCGGTCACCGCGGCGCCCGCGGCGACGCCCATCGCCACGCGACGTCGCCGCAGCGGGTCGCTCCAGACGTGCGCCAGGGCCAGCAGCGAGATCATCGCCGCGGGCACCGCCGCGGGGTACTCGGTGACCGTCGCCCATCCCCCCGCGAGGCCGACGAACAACCCCAGCCGGCCGTCGCGCTGCTCGTCGTCGTCGCGCTCGCGGAGCGCGAGGGCCGCGGTGAACGCGCCCAGCAGCGAGGCCGTGGCGAGCGCGCTGCCCCACATCAGCGTGGCGTACGCGAAGGCGGGGGAGCCCAGCGCGAACACCCCCGTCGCCAGGAGCGCCCCCGCGGGTCCGGCCCCCAGGGCCTGGGCGCACGCGAAGAGCAGCAGCGCCGCGAGGGCCGTCGGGAGCGCGCTCGTCGCGAGGGTGGCGACGTAGCCCAGAAAGGTCACCTCGCCGGGCGTCGGCGGAGACGAGGTGCCGTACGACGCCAACGCCACCGCGGGCACGGCGGTGAGCGAGCTGCCTGGAGCCTTGTCGGAGTAGTAGTGCCCCCCCCGCTCGGCGTAGTCGCCGGTGATCAGCCGGTCCCCCCCGCGCGCGGTCTCGTCGATCCGCAGGGTGCGGTGCTCGACGATGGCGCGGGTGAGGGCGAAGCGGGTGTTCTGGTTCCAGCCGCCGCCTTGAAAGAAGTAGGCGTAGGTCACGAAGAGCCCGGCGAACAGCAGCCGGACGCGGGCGTCGCGCCACGGGATCTTCGGGGACGAGGATGGGCTACGCACGTCGCCGCGAGCGTCACCGCAGCCGGGGGCGGAGCGCAAGCGCGACGTCGAGGTCGGTCGACCGTTCGCGCCCCTCCGCCCGCGCCGCTTGCGCGCAGGGGCAGGACTGCGATTCCATGACCCCCAGCATGCGACCTTCCTTCGCCCTCCGACGCCTCACCCTCCCCGCCGTCCTCGCCCTCCTCGGCGCCTGCGACGGGACCTCCTCGGACGTGGTCGTCGGCGTCGACGCCGGCGGCGCGGTCGATGTCTCCCTCGACGCGACCGCCCCCGACGTCCCGGCGCCCGCCGACGTCGTCACCGCCGACGTCGTGGCCCCGCCCGACGTCCCCGACGTCGTCCAGGACCTCGACGCCCCAGGGGACGCGACCGCCGACGCGGCGCCAGACGTCCCGGCCGACGTCGACCCTCGCTGCACCTCGAACGACGCGTGCTCCGGCGAGACCCCGGCCTGCGACCTCGCCACCGGGCGCTGCGTGCAGTGCACGGCGAGCGCCGAGTCCGCGTGCTCGCCGCAGCAGCACTGCGACGCCGTCGCGCAGCGATGCGTCGCGGGGTGCCGGAGCGACGAGGGCTGCGGCGCAGGCGGCGACGCCGGTCCCAGGGGGCGCTGCGACGTCGCCCAGCACGCCTGCGTCGAGTGCCTCGCCGACCCCGACTGCGGCGCCGGTCGCCTCTGCGTCGGCGCCGTGTGCGTGCCTGGATGCAACGGCGGACAGGCCTGCCCCGCGGGGCAGTCGTGCTGCAACGGCGCCTGCGCCGAGGTCGGCACCAGCACCGCCCACTGCGGCGGCTGCGGCACCGTCTGCCGCACGCCCAACGGCATGCCGGCGTGCCAGAACGGCGTGTGCGTCGCGGGGATGTGCGCCGACGGGTTCGCCGACTGCAACAACAGCAACGCCGACGGCTGCGAGACCGCGCTCCGTGACGACGTCTCGAACTGCGGCGCCTGCGGCAACGCCTGCGCGACGCCCCCGCGCGCCGCCGCGGCCACCTGCGTCGCGGGGCGCTGCGGCTTCACCTGCGAGTCGGGCTTCGCCGACTGCGACGGCGACGCGAGCAACGGCTGCGAGGTCGACACGCGCACCACCGTCACCGCCTGCGGCGCCTGCGGAAACACCTGCACGGCCGCCAACGCCACGCCGTCGTGCGCGATGGGCGCCTGCGGCTTCACCTGCACCGCGGGCTTCGCCGACTGCGACGGAATGTCGTCCAACGGCTGCGAGGTCGACACGCGCTCGACGCTCACGCACTGCGGCGCGTGCAACAACGTGTGCCCCGCGCGGGCCAACGCGACGGCGACGTGCGCCGCGGGCGCGTGCGGCTTCACCTGCAACGCGGGCTTCGCCGACTGCAACGGCGCGGCGGGCGACGGCTGTGAGGTCGCGCTCAACACGAGCGAGGCCCACTGCGGGCGCTGCGGCAACGCGTGCGAGCTCGGATCGGCTTGTGTCGCAGGCGCTTGCACCGCGCGACCGGCGGGCGACGGACGCGACGGCGAGCTCGTGGTGACCGACGCCTACGACATCGCCGCGCGGCTTCGCAACGGACGCACGGTCCCTGACGCGGTGTCGTTCCCGGTGAGCGCGCTCGCGGGCGCCGAGGCGCGCGTCGGAGGAACGCCCTCGACCGGACTCGCCGTCGGCGACGAGGTGCTGCTCATCAACCTGCGCGGAACCTCCACGGCCTTCGCGTCCGTGGGTCGCTGGGAGACGCGCTTCGTCATGGGCGTCTCGGGGACCACCGTGCGGCTCGACCGCGCGCCCTCGACGACCTTGGGCGAGAGTTCCAACGCCGACCTCACCGGGCAGGTCGTGGTGATGCAGCGCGTGCCGCAGTACACGCGGGTGATCGTGCGCACCGGAGGACGGCTCAGCACAGGTGCCTTCGACGGCGCCCGCGGCGGCGTGCTCTGGCTGCGCGCGAGCGAGCGGGTCACCGTCGAGGCGGGCGGCGCGATCGAGACCGACGCCCGCGGCTTTCGCGGCGGCGCGGCGGGCGACGGCACCGGCGGCGGTGGCCGAGGCGGCGAGTGCTACGCGGGCGCAGGCGGCAACGGCGGCGCGCCGGGCGCGTCCGGGCAGCCCGGCGGAGGCAACGGCGACGGCGCGCCCACGCCCACCCCCGGCGGACGGTGCGCCGGCGGCGGCGGCGGCGACGGCACCGGGAACTCCGACGACGGCGCGGGCGGCGGCGGCGGCGCGGGCTACGGCGGCGGCGGCGGCGGTGGAGGAGGCGGATCGGGCTGCGGCGCAGACGGATCCGCGGGAGGCACCGGGGGATTGACCGCCGTGCCCGGCGGCGGCGGCGGCGCGTCGACCTGCAACCCCGCGGACATGGCGCGGGGCGGCAACGGCGGCAACGCAGGGAGCGCGGGGAGCACGGCGACCTCGTCGAGCACCGCGGCGCCTCCGTACCTCGCGGGCGCGGTGGGTGTCGGCGCCACCGGCGGCGGCGGCGGCGGCGGGACCACCGGCAACTACTACGGCGGCGGCGGCGGCGGCGGCGGCGGGCTCGCGGGGGACCCTGGCCTCGGGGTGATCCTGCTGGGCGGCGGCGGCGCGGGCGGCGGCGGCAGCGCGTTCTCCGTGGGGGGCGGCGCGGGCGGCGCGGGCGGCGGCGTGGTGACCCTGATCTCGCCGAGCCTCGAGGTGGCGAGCACCGCGCGCATCTCGGCCGACGGCGCGTCGGGCGCCGTGGTGACCGCGCGCAACCGCGGCGCGTGCGGCGGCGCGGGCTCAGGCGGCACCGTTCGCCTTCGCGCGACGACCCTCACCCTGACGGGCCGCGTCTCGGCCGTGGGCGGCGCCCCCGTGCGCGGCGGCGGATCGGGCGGCGGCGGCGGCGGCGTAGGCCGCGTGCGCGTCGAGTTCGCGACGGTCAACGGCCAGACCAACGGGACCGCGGGCGCGACCACCGCCCTCGCCGCGCAGGTCACGCCCGCGCCGGGCTCCGTGGGCGTCGGGCTGTAGCCCCGTGACTACTTCGCGTCGGCGATGAAGTAGGTGTCGAAGGGGCGCGGGCTGTCGAGCACCGCGCGCACCTCGGTCTTGAGCGCGTCGATCGCCTCTCCCTGGCTCGTCGGCGCGACCCGGAGCGGCGTCTCGGCGTCGACGCGGGCGAGGGAGATTCCGACCACGCGCACCGCGCCGTCGCCGTCGACCGCGCGCGTCCAGGTGTCGACGCGGCCTTCGCGATACGTGTCTCCCGCGCGCCAGAACGACATGCCGTAGACCACGTCGGCGCCGCGTCCGTCGTCGGTGAGCAGCAGGTGCGCCGCCGTGTCGAGGGCGTCCAGGCTCTCGCCGCCGGGGAGCGTCGCGAGCGCCACTGGGGACGCGCCGAGCGCCGCCCACGCGTCGTTCGCGGCGAGGTCCTGGGCGAACGCGTCGACGCAGTCGGCGTCGAGGCGCTCGGAATCGGCGCGCCCCACGGCGTACCCCAGGGTCGCCTGGTAGCTCACGACGTCGTGGGTCATCGCGAGGTCGCCGCCGGGCTCGATGGCGAAGGCGTGGGGCAGCGCCTTGGGGGTGCGCGCGGTGAGGAATCCCACGACGACGAGCTCACGCCCGAACACGGGGAACACGCCCCACACCTCGGCCTGTCGCGACTTGTTCTTCTTGGCGATCGCCTGGAGCGCGGAGGTCACGGGGGAGGCGATCCCCTCGGGTCGACGGGCGACACGAAAGGCGCGCCCATAGACGACACGGGCGGCGGGGGAGGGCTGCGCAGAGGGCGTGGAGGATCGGGCCATGCGCTTCGGTATCACGCGCCCGCGCGCCGACGCGAAGGCGAGGTCAGTCCACGGGATCGCTGCGCCCTGGAGCGCTCCACGCCGCACCGCGCGACGAAAGAAACTGGCGCGGGGACGAGGAGAAACCTACATGCGCAGCATGACCCTCCGCCGATCCACGGCCCCAGGCGCGAGCTCGATTCTCAGAGTGAGCGCGCTCCTCGCATCGCTGTCGTGCGGGTGCTCCGATCCGGTTGCAGGCCCTGTCGATGTGTCCGAGCGCGATGGCGCCACGGCCGACGCACCCCTGTCCGACGCGCCCACGACGGACGCGCCCGTGATCGACGCGCCCGTGATCGACGCGCCCGCGACGGATGCGCCCACGACGGACGTGCCCGTGATCGATGCGCCCGTGATCGACGTACCCGTGATCGACGTACCCGTGATCGACGCACCCGCGATCGACACGCCCGCGATCGATGTGACGTCGCTGCCCGACATCGTCGACGCGCCCGCGTCCGCAGACGTTCTGCCCCAGGACGTCGTGCGGATCGACGCGGTCGCGGCGGACGCCTGCGTCGCGCGCTGCGCGGGGCGCGTCTGCGGCGACGACGGATGCGGCGGCTCCTGCGCGCCCGGATGCGCCGCGGGTCAGAGCTGCGTCGCGAGCACAGGTCTCTGCAGCGCAACGGGTTCGGTGTGGGCGAGGCGCTCGCTCGCGAACTCCCCGACGGGCCGACACAGCGCGGCCATGGCCTACGACAGCGCGCGCGGCGTGGTCGTGCTCTTCGGCGGCAACTCGACCTCGGCGACCTACGACGCGACCACCTGGGAGTACGACGGCACGAACTGGTCGCGTCGCTCGCTCCCCAGCGCACCGACGGGACGTCACGACGCGAGCATGGCCTACGACAGCGCCCGGCGCGTCGTGGTGCTCTTCGGCGGCAACTCGACCTCGGCGACCTACGACGCGACCACCTGGGAGTACGACGGCACGACCTGGACGCGCCGCGCTCTTCCCACCTCGCCGACGGGCCGACACAGCGCGGCCATGGCCTACGACAGCGCGCGCAACCGCGTCGTGCTCTTCGGCGGCAACTCGACCTCGGCGACCTACGACGCCACCACCTGGGAGTTCTGAGCTCGCGCCCCAGGACCGACGCCAACGCACTGTCGCGCAAGAAGTCCCTCTACTCGCGCACCACCACGCGCCCCGCGGGCACGCCCGTCAGCCTTCGCACGGCGCCGGAGACGAAGCGCACCTCCACGGAGTCGGCGGAGGCGTGCGTCCCGAGGCCCACGAAGACCCCGTGGGGGCCGCTCCCGGCGATGGAGTAATTGCCGTCGAGGCGTCGCACGTGGCGCTGTCGCCCGACGGTCACCGTCACCTGCGCGCCGATGCCGTCTCGCGCGCCGGCGAGGCCGCGGGCTTCGACCCACAGCGCGCGCCCCGCGCTCGCGTCGTTGCGAAGGAACACCACGCCCCCAGGGTGGTTGGGAAAGGCCTGCCGCGGCAGCGCGAGGTCGAGGTCGCCGTCGCCGTCGAAGTCGGCCGCCACGGGGAACATCGCGCCATGGCGCTCCCCCAGGCGCACCGCGTCGGTCACGTCGCGGAGCCGCGCGCCGTCTCCCCGGAGCATCGCGCCGCTCTGGAGCACAGGCTCGGGAAACAGGTCGCGGAGCCCCGTGGACCCCGCCCCGAGGTACACGTCGTCGATGCCGTCGTGGTCGTAGTCGAAGACCAGCGGCGTCCATTTCGTGGTGGGGGCGAGGGGGCTCGCGGGGTCGAGGTACTGCGCCTGAAAGCCGTCGAGGGGGCCCATCCAGGGGTGCTCGGGGTCGAACTCGCTCCAGGGGTTGGCTTCGTTCGTCACGATGCCGTACGCGCCGCCCCCCAGCGCCTCGGCGACGTCGACCCACGCGTCGCCGCGCCGCTGGAGCAGGAGGTTGCGCCCGAAGTTCGAGATCATCAGCTCGTCGCGCCCGTCGCGGTCGACGTCGATCGGCGCCACGCCCATGCCGAAAATCTCCGCGCCGAAGCCTTGCGGCACAGGGGCTTCGCGCAACGTGAGGGCGTCGCCCTGCCCCTCCACCCGGAGCACCTGGTTGCCGCCGTTGAGCATGCCGAAGTCGGCGATGACCAGCAGCTCGTCGCGCCCGTCGAGGTCGAGGTCGTGCCAGCGGATCGAGAGCGCGCGTCGCGCCTCGGCGGCGACGGGGATGGGCGCGAAGGTCCACGGCGCCGTCTGCCGCCAGGCGCGCACCCCCGCGGGGCAGCCGCTGATGAACACGCGCGGGCAGTCGCCGGGCATCGCGGTGGCGCCGAAGGTGAGGTCGAGGCGCCCGTCGCGGTCGATGTCGGCGGGGGCGATGGTGGTGACGTCGTCCATCCCGCCGAGGGCGGTGACCCGCTCGAAGGTGGTCCCCGTGTTGCGAAAGAGGATCACCCCAGACTCGTCGCGGCTGTGCAGCATGAGGTCGGGGCGGCCGTCGCCGTCGAGGTCCGCCGACGCCGCGGAGTTCACGCTACGGAGCGCCGAGAGCCCCCAGGACGCCGCGTGGTCGGTGAAGCCGCCGGGGGTGTTCAGCCAGAGCGCGGGGGCGGCGTCGCCGTCGTACACGGCGAGGAGGTCGGGGCGGCCGTCGCTGTCAAAGTCGGCGCTGGTGAGCGCGCCGGTGAGACCTTCGGCGCTCGTGCTGGTGACGGTGGCGCGGGCGCCCCAGAGGGCGCTGGCGTCGCAGAAGGTCCCAGCGGGGTTGGCGCCGCAGCGCACGAAGCCGCGGGGCGCGACCTGCGTGTCGCTCGTCGGCGGGGCCGACTCTCCGCATCCGAAGAGCGAGAGCGTCAGCGCCACCGACCAGCGAGGCAGGGTGGGGGACATGAAACGAGGATAGTGGGAGGGGGAGGCGCGGAGTCAAGTACGCAGGGCCTCGACTCCGCACCGCCGGGGAGGTGGGATCAGCCGCGGGGGAGCTGGTTCATCGCCGCGGCGAAGCGCAGGAGACCTTCGCCCCAGCCGCCGAGGATGAAGGTGCGGTCGTAGAACTCGGGGACGATCGTGTCCTGGTACCCGGCGACCTGGACCAGGAACACGTTCACCGCCGGGTTCACCTTCGCGCGGTACGTCGCGATGAGCTTCGCGACGTCGATGTTGCTGCCGCCGCGCCACGCGAAGTCCTTGTAGGCCTTGCGGTCGGTGCCGTAGAGCCCGCCGTGGCCGGCCTGCATGTCGGAGAACACGAAGACGTGGTCCCAGTGCTCCTTCGCGCGGATGGCCTTGTCCCAGAACAGCCAGATGCCGTTCTCGGTGCTCATCCCGATGCCCCGCGCGCTCGCCTCGGCGGCCTTGAGCGCGTCGAACACCGAGGCCTTCTTGCGCACCTGGGACATCTCCAGGCGGTCACCGAACACGCCCAACCAGCCCTCGTCCGCGCAGCGCCCCGCGAGCACGCCCGTGAGGTTCGCGATGGTCGAGACCTTCATCGAGCCCAGGGACGACGTGGTCGTGCCCTGCGCCGAGCCGGAGTTGTCGCAGAGCGACGCCACGCGGCCCTCGAAGCGCGGGAGCGCGCCGAGGGAGGTCTCGAGGCACGCCTCGATCGTGTCGAGGAGGGCCGGCGGCGCGAGGTCCTCCACCGCGCGGTACGCGGAGTAGTACCGAAAGGGCAGCTGCTGCCCGTCCTTCGCGCCCGCCAGGAGCTTCTGCGCGAACCGCTCCACCGGCACCTTGGCCTGGAGCAGGTTGCGGAGGTTGCGAAGGAGCGCCATGTGCCCCATCACCCCGATCGCCTCGGACCAGGCCGACTTCGTCGAGCCCTTCGCCGAGATGATCGCCTCCCAGGTGCGCCCCGAGACGGTGAGCTCGCCCTTCATGAGCTTGTTCACCGCCGCGGACTTCGCGTGGACGAGGTTCACCACGTCCACGGTCTTCACCCCGCGCGACTCCATCCGGTACTTCGCGAGGGCGTAGTCGCTGGTGGCCGCGAGGGCGCCGGCCCAGGCCCGCTTGAGCGAGTTGGGCACGGGCTTGCCGTAGCGCGCGAGCTGGTAGGCCAGGCCCACCGCGGGCTCGTCGGCGCGCTTCACGATGTCACCCGCGTAGCGCCGCACGAGGCCCGTGCCCTTGACCTTCGCGTGGTTCGCCGCGCGCACGAGGATCACCTGCGGGGTCGCGCGGATGTGCTCGTCGTTGCGCAGCCGCGCGGCCTCGAGGAGCGTGCCCTCGGGGTCGTGCGCGAGGGCGGCGTCGATCGCCGACTCCATCAGCGCGGCGGGCGCGAGGCCCCGCCACTCGACGGGGTCGATCGCCTGCAGCGTGTCGCGCAGGTGCGAGAGGTCACCCGCGGAGAGCGCGCTCACCCGCGCCCGGCCCGGACGCTTCGAGGCCGGGGCCGAGTCGTCGTGGTAGTACATCGGCTCGCCGAAGAAGCACGACGAGGCCGCCACGCGGAGACGGGTGAGGGGGTTGGTGATGTCCCACGAGCGACCGCCCATCCAGTTGAGGTGAGCGCCGCCGGAGAGGGGGGAGCGGGTGCGAACCTTGTTGATGCTCGACATGGCACTTCTCCGGGTGAGACCCCGATGAGACCTTCATCGGGGTGTGCGAAGAGAGAGGGAGAGAAACGGCGAGAACCTGCGCGGCGGGTGTTGTCTCTTGGAATGAAGTAACCCGCCGCTTCACTGCGCCGTCTGCTCTGTCATCAATGCGGTTCCAGCGGTGGGACTCGAACCCACGACCTCGTCATCCCTAATGAAGTAACCCTCGTCATCACTTCGGTCGCCCGAGCATCTCGACAAGGGTGTTATCGCGCTCTATCCGCTGAGCTACGCTGGAGTGATGGAGGGTAGAGCAGGGCGCGTGCCAACGCCCCGACACCCCGTGAAACCGATGGGGTGAGCGCGGAGGGGATGCACAGGGACGATCTGGACCTATCGTCGTGGATACGGTGGGATCGAAGGTCGTATCAGGCGGGGAGGGTGACGAAGTCGACGTACTCGCCGTGGGAGATGCAGCGGCCGTGGATGCGCACCACGTCGCCGGGGCGCACGTCGGGGGGCAGGGCGACGAGGTAGACGGTGTTCTTGCCGTGGTCCGCGGCGAGGTCGGTGCCCTCCTGGGGGATGAAGCGGCCGTTGTCGCCCTCGGGCGGCGTGGGCCAGGCGCCGAAGCGGCTCACGGCCTCCTGGGCCTCTCCCTCGGTGGCCTTGCGGACCTTCACCCACTCGAACCAGTGGCCCTGGGGCATCGCCTCGGAGGGGGCGTCGTTGGGGTGTCGCGTGCGGCCGAGGGAGGGGTCGCCGAACATCACCCCGAGCATCCCCGCGGGGACGGCGCCCGGAGCGAGCGTCGGGAGGTAGGGGAGGTGCTTGCCGATGTGCATGCGCTCGGCGTCGGGGCCGTTGATCTGCGCGCGATACGACTCGGGGACGGCGCCGGCGTTGCCGCGCTCGCGGTTGAAGGCGATGGCGTCCCACCCCTCGGGGCGCGCGGCGGGGAGCGCCGCGGCGGCGCCTCCGCTGCTGGGCGTGGGGGTGGGCGTGGGCGTGGTGGTGCTCCCCTGCGCGCCGGTGCTGCTGCAGCCGACGACGGAGGGGGTGAGGAGCGCGACGCTCGCGAGGGCGAGGTGCTTGAGGAGATCGCGGCGGGTGGTTTCCATGACGCGCGAGTTCTACACCCCGCGGCGCGTGACCGTCGAACGGCCGCGCACGCGAGGGGTAGGTCTTCGCGGATGGAGACGGGGGAGCGGGCGTATCAGGCGGTGGCGGCGGGCTTGCGCGCGGCGCGGGTCTTCTTCTCCGCGGGCTTGCCCGAGGCGGCGTAGCGCGCGGCTCGCTCGGCGAGTGCGCGCTGCTCGCGCGCCTTCTTCTTCGCCTGCGACTTGCGGCGAAGCATCTTGCGGGAATTACGTCGGTCCCCGTTGGCCATGATCGAATGCCTCCGTGATCTCTCTGATACGTCGACGCGGCGGCGAGCGCCGACGCGGAGAGGTGCGGGTATCACCCCGGGTCTGTCTGTGTCAACGCCGCGCGCTCACGCCGCCATGGCCGCGAGGTGCCCGCGCTCGGTCGGGAGGTCGCGCCGCGCGAGGAATCCCGTGTCCTGCGACCACAGCGCGTCGCAGCGCACCATCGCGCGCAGGCAGAGGTCCCGCGCGATCACCACGTCGTCGTCCCAGGCCACCACGCCGTCCTCGAACAGGAGGTTGAGCAGCGCCTCGGTGATTCGCCGCGCCGGCGAAGGGAGCGTCGCGAGCAGCAGGCAACGGCGCATCGCCGCCGCGCCCCGCGGGAGGCCCAGCTGCCCGAGCGCCTCGAGGGCCGCGTCGGCCAGGAGGTCGTTGCGACGCACCGACTCGATGAGCGCGTCCTCGGCGTCGGCCGGGGTCTTCTCGCGGCAGGTCCAGGCGAGCGCCACCGCCGCCACCACCGCCCGCGGGCCGTACACCGGAGACGCCGCGATGCCCTCCAGCGCCCCCACCGCGGAGCGCGGCACGAAGCGATCCAGGGAGGGAACGAACACAGACTCAGAGCTCACCGGCGACAGTTCGAGATCACGCATCAGGGCCTCCGTACGAGTCCCAACCTGCGCGCGCCGAGGCCCCCGGTCAACGCTTCGTCTGACATAATCTGTCACGTTACAGCACCGCGCGTTGGAGCCGCTTCGCCGCGTCGTCGACCCGCCTGCTGGCGTCGTCGACGTCGCCGTCTCCGTAGCGCGCGGCGGCGTACGCGCGGAGCGACGCGACGACCTCGCGGCGGGTGTCGGCGTCCAGCCTCTCGTCGAGGGAGAGCCTCGCGGCGTGGCGCTCGAGGGTCTCGCCCGCGCGACGGCCGAGGCCGCGGCGGGCGAGCTGCGCGTCGAGGCGCGGGAGGCAGGGGAGGGGGCGCTCCTCGGCGCCGAAGGTGCGGTGGTCCCCGCGCTCCTCACGGCGCGCGCGCCAGAGGCGCCACGATTGCCAGAGCACCAGCAGCACGCCCGCGCCGACCAGGAGCTGCGTGGCGGTGAGCGCCGCGAGGCCCCGGCGGAGCGCGGTGAGCCAGGCCGCGACGGCGTCGGCGAAGCCCCGGAGCCACGGGGAGCGGTGCGGGAGGTTCGCCGGGATCGCGCGCTCGGGCGTGGGGTCGACGGTGACCCAGGCGCCGCTGCCGTCCCAGACCTCGACCCAGGCGTGGGCGTTGCGCTCGCGCACGACGTGAAAGCGCCCCAGCGCGTTGAACTCGCCCACGCGGTAGCCCCCCACCACCCGCGCGGGGATCCCCGCGGCCCGCGCGAGGAGCGCCGTGGACGAGGCGAAATACTCACAGTTGCCGGCGCGGTGGGTGAACAGAAAATCGAGCACCGGGTCGACGCTCGAGCTCCGCCGGACGGCCAGGCGGTATCGGTAGCCGCCGCGCAGCGCGCGCACCAGGGCCTCGACGCGGTCGCCGTCGGTGCGGGCGCCCGCGGTCCATTGCGCGGCGAGGGGCGCGAGGCGCGCGGCGATGTTGGGCGGGAGGGCGGTGTCGTCCTCGCCGGGGGGCGCGGGGTCGAGGTCGCGCGACGGTCCCGGGCGGTACCAGACGCTCAGCGCGGCGTCGCCGTGCATCCGCCACAGGGCGCCGAGGGCGTCGACGCGCACGGTGCCCTCGGCGGTCGCCAGGCGCCCCGCGCGGAGCGGGACGAAGTACACCGGCGCGGCCGCGGTCATGAGCTCGACGGCGGTTACGTCGCGCCCGGTCATCGCGCCGCGCCGCGTGCGGAGGATGCGACCGGCGCCGCCGCGGGTGGTCCAGCGCCCGTGCCGGTAGCGGTTGTACGCGATGCCGCGGAGCAGCTCGGGGGAGGGCCCGTAGACCCTCGCGACGAGCTCCTCGGAGCTCAGCATGGTCTCGAGGGAGCCCAGGGAGAACTGCTCGTCGAAGCCCGTGGTCCCCGCGCCGCGCACCGCGCGCATGAAGCGCTCGATGGCCTTGGCGTGCAGCGGCGGGAGCGTGCGCGCCGCGAGGGCCACCGCGCCCACCGACGTGGCCAGCACCGCCGCGCCCAAGGCCCAGCGCCGCAAGGGGATCGCGCGAAACCTCGGCCTCCCAGGGTCCTCCGCGCGGAGGGCGACGAGGGTGGCGGCGACGAAGAGCGCGAGAGCGGCGGATACCACGAGTCACCCGCGCCTGGCCCGCGAAGCAGAAGGTCAACGCGCCCAGCGCGAGGTGACGGCACCCGACTCGGGCGAAGGCGAAGGCGCCGCGCGAGGTGGGCAGCGCCGCGGCGAGGGCGAGGTTGCACCAGAGCCCGGTGATCGGTCGCGCACGAGGCGCGTCGGGCGCGAGGACGCGCCGAGCACGAAGCCCGCCGCCGCGAGCGCGAGGAGCACCACCGCCCGCGAGCCCCGCGCGAACCGCCCGCCCACCAGCGCGCCGAGGGCGAAGAGCGCGCCCGCGGTGACCGTGAGCGGGATCTTCGTGGTGAGCGCCACGAGCGCCACCACCGTCGCCAGGGGCGCGAGGAACACCGCGCGGGGATCTGGCCGCGCCTCGCCCGGAGCACCGCCGCGGCGCGGACCCCGCCACGCCCTCGGGCGCCGTGTCGCGCGCGCCGACGGTGACCACCCTGCACGCCCGCCCAGGCGCTGCACCCGCGTCGCGACCCCGAGGCGCGCCGCGTCGGGGTGCAGGGTGATCAGCAGGACGGCGGAGAGCCTGCCGAGGAAGGGGCGCACGGCGGCCTCGACGGCGTCGGCGTCGAAGGGGATGTCGCTCTTCACGCAGGCGAGCACGTCGAGGGTCACCCCCAGCACGCTCTCGGCGGAGCCTCCGCGCGCGGAGAGCTCGTGCACGTCGCGGCCCACGACGAGGAGGTCGATGAGGGCGTCTTCGCGGGCCGCGCGCTGCACCACGCCCGCGGCGAGCGAGATCGCGGCCTCGAAGCGGTCGGGGTCGACGTCGCCGAGCTCCGCGTCGAGGACCACCGCCACGCGGCGGAAGTACTCCTGCTGGTACTCGCGCACCACGGGCTGACCGACGCGCGCCCAGCTCCGGGCGTGGAGGTCGCGCACGGGGTCGCCGGGGCGGTACGGACGCACGCCGCGGAGGTCCATCGACTCGCCCGTCTGCACGGCCTGGGCGACGCCGCCGGGCTGGTGCCGCTGCCCCAGCTCGACCCCCAGGCGCTCGACCCTCGCCGCCCTCGGGACCACGATGAACCTCAGCCCGCTCGAGCGCGTCGGCGGCCCCTGCGTGAGGCCCAGCGGCGCGAGGGCCGACGCGCGAAAGGGGTCGAGGTGGTGCTCGCCGCGGTCGGTGAAGCGCGCGCGACACGAGGTCGACGCCGAGCCGCGCGCGGGCACCCGCTCGAGCGTGGGCGCGACCCCGGTCCAGGTGCGGTCGGACCACGCGCCGTCCCACGGGAGAAAGGGCCCCGACACCCTCGCCGCGAAGACGTCTTCGTCGCCGTCGTTGTGCAGGGTGACGGTGAACACCACGTCGTCGCCGATGGCCACCCGCGCGGGCTGCGACACCGACACGCGCACCCGCGGCATCGCGAAGCGCCGCGAGACCAGCAGCGCGCCGAGCATCAGCCCCGCCAGCCCCGACCAGAAGAGGTACACGTCGGTGCGGTCGACCTCGAGGGCGAGCACGGTGCACAGGAAGGTCATGCCGAAGACCCACTGGCCGTCGAGGGTGAGCACCTCATAGAGGGCGTTGATCGGGCTGAGCGCCCGCCCGAAGCCGCTGCGGCGCCAGCGATCCCGCTCCTCGCTCGTGGTCGGGATCAGGATGTGGTTGAGCCGCGCGAGGTTCAGCCGCGACACTAGGTCGGGACCTCGACCCGCGGCAGCAGCGCCTCGATCATCGCCTCGGTGGTCGCGCCGCCGTAGCGCGCCTGCGGCGTGGGCACGACGCGGTGCGCGAGCACCGGGCCCGCGAGCGCCTGCACGTCGTCGGGGGTCACGAAGCGCCGGCCCTCGAGAAAGGCCCTCGCCTGCGCCGCGCGAAAGTACGCGAGGGGGCCGCGGGGAGACACGCCGAGGGCGAGGTCGCGGTGGTCGCGCGTCGCGCCCACCACCCGCAGGAGGTAGCGCCCGACGCTCTCGCGCACCTCGACCTCGCGCACCCTGCGCTGAAGGTCCAGCAGCGCAGGGGCTCCGGCGAGGGGAGAGAGCGCGTCGATCGGGTCCTCGCGCTGGCGGGCGAAGAGCATCGCGAGCTCGTGCTCGGCCGAGGGGTAGCCCACCGACATGCGGAGCACGAAGCGGTCGAGCTGCGCCTCGGGGAGCGGAAAGGTCCCGTGCGAGTCGATGGGGTTCTGCGTGGCGAGCACGAAGAAGGGCGTCGGCAGCGGGTGCGTGACCCCGTCGACGCTCACCTGCCCCTCGTTCATCGCCTCGAGCAGCGCCGACTGCGTGCGCGGCGACGCGCGGTTGATCTCGTCGGCGAGGAGCACGTGGGTGAACACCGGGCCGCGGTGAAAGCTGAAGCTCCCGTCGCGGGGGTCGAGGATCTGCGCGCCGAGGATGTCCGACGGCAGCAGGTCGGGGGTGAATTGCACCCGCGTCACCTGCATGTCGAAGCACTTGCCCAGCGCCCTCGCGAGGGTGGTCTTGCCCACGCCCGGCACGTCCTCGAGGAGCACGTGCCCCGCGGAGAGCACGCCGATGAGCAGTCGCTCGATGGCCTCGGGGCGCCCAGAGATCACCGACGCGAGCGCCCGACGAATGCGATCCAGAAGCTCTCTGTCCACAGGGTTGTCGGTCACGGTAACACCGAAGCCTCGCCGATCGCGCCGGGCTCTCACGCGGAGGCCAGAAGGCGCGCGGCGGGGGGAGCATTCCGGGCGCCGGGGTACTTGTGTACCTTTCGCCGCGAAAGGCACGGTGGCGGTGATGGGAGCATCCAGGTTGGACGGCGCGCGGGCTCTGGTGACGGGCGCGGGGGGCGGCCTCGGTCGGGCCTTCGCGCTGGAGCTCTCGCGCCGGGGCGCGAAGGTCCTCTGCGCGGACGTGAACCTCGAAGGGGCCGAAGAGACCGCGCGGCAGTGCGGCGCGGGCGCCTTCGCGATCGAGTGCGACGTGGCCTCCCGCGACGCCCTGCACACCGCCGCCGACGCCATGGACGCCCGCTGGGGCGGCGCCGACCTCGTGGTCAACAACGCCGGCGTCGCCGTCGCGGGTCCCGTGGGCACCGTGTCTGAGACCGACTGGCGCTGGATCGTCGGCGTGAACCTCCTCGGCGTGGCGCACGGCTGCGAGGTCTTCGTGCCCCGCTTCAAGGCGCAGAACCGAGGCTGGGTGCTCAACGTCGCCTCCCTCGCCGGCCTCATCGCCATGCCCGAGATGGCGCCCTACAACGCCACCAAGTACGCCGTCGTCGGCCTCAGCGAGACCCTGCGGGGCGAGCTCGCCGGCACCGACGTGCGGGTGAGCGTGCTCTGCCCCTCGTTCTTCAAGACCAACATCGTCTCGAGCGGCCGGGGCGTGCCCTCGCGCTCGAGAAAGATGGCCGAGAAGCTGATGGAGAAGAGCCCCATCGACGCCGACGACGTCGCGCGCATCGCCCTCGACGGCCTCGAGCGCGGGCGCTTCTACATCCTCCCCCACGGCGAGGGGCGCCTGCTCTGGGGGCTCAAGCGGGTGGTCCCCGGCGGCTTCGTGAACGGCGTGCCGAGGCTCTTCAAGCGCGTGCAGGGGTGGATGCGCTGACTTGCGCGGGCGTCGGCGGGCGGTGCATGGTGCCGCGCTACGATGCCCCGTACGGCCTACGTTCACCGCGCCACGCGCGAGACCGACATCGCCGTCACCCTCGACCTCGACGGTGAGGGTCGCGCCGACATCCAGACGCCGCTGCCCTTTCTCTCGCACATGCTCGACCAGATCGCCCGGCACGGCGGCATCGACCTGACCGTGCGCGCGACCGGCGACACCGAGATCGACGGGCACCACACCACCGAAGACCTCGCCATCGTGCTCGGCCGCGCGCTCTACGAGGCCCTCGGCGACCGCGTGGGCATCCGGCGCTACGGCCACGCCACGCTGCCCATGGACGAGGCCCTCTGCGAGGTCGCCCTCGACCTCTCGGGGCGCACGTACTTCGTCGACCGGCTGGGCCTGCCGAAGGCGAAGATCGGGGCCTTCGACGTCGAGCTGGCGTCGGTGTTCTTCGAGGGCTTCGCCCGCGGCGCGCAGTGCAACCTGCACGTGCGCAAGGTCGAGGGCGAGAACCTGCACCACGTGGTCGAGTGCGCGTTCAAGTGCCTCGCCCGCGCGCTGCGAGAGGCCGTGCGCGTCGAGGGCACCTCGCTCCCGTCGACGAAGGGGACCCTCACCTCGTGAGCGAGGCGCGGCGCATCGCGGTGATCGACGTGGGCCTCGGCAACCTCCGCTCGGTGGAGCGCGCCCTGCGCGCCGCGCTGGGCGAGCGCGTGGAGGTTCACCGCACCGAAGACCCGGCGCGGGTGCGAGACGCCGAGGTGGTGGTGTTCCCAGGGCAGGGGGCCTTCGGGGACTGCTCGGTCGCGCTGAACCGTCACGGCGCGGCGCTGACCCGCGCGGTGCGCGACCACATCGACGCGGGAGGTCCGTACCTGGGCATCTGCCTGGGCCTCCAGGTGCTCTTCGAGGGCAGCGACGAGGCGCCGGGGCGCGCGGGCATGGGCGTCTTTCAGGGCCGCGTCGCGCGGCTCGAGCCGCGCACCGAGGCCGACGGCACCCGGGTGAAGGTGCCGCACATGGGGTGGAACACCGTGCGCTCGTGCCACGAGGGCGCCCGCTGGATGCCCGACGGCGACTGGTACTACTTCGTGCACAGCTACGCCGTGCGGCCCGAGGATCCCTCGGTGATCGCGGCGCTCTGCGAGCACGGAGACGACTTCTGCTGCGCCGTCGCGCGAGACAAGCTCCTGGGCGTGCAGTTTCACCCCGAGAAGAGCCAGCGCGCCGGCCTCGACCTGATCCGAAGGTGGTTTCACGCGATGGGGGTGACCGAGTGACGGCGTTGATCCCGGCGATGGACCTCCTGGGCGGCAGGGTCGTGCGGCTGCACCGCGGCGACTACGCGCGCGCCACCGTGTACGGCGACGATCCTCTTGAAATCATTCGAGAATTCGTCGAGTCCGGGGCCGCCCGCGCGCACGTCGTCGACCTCGACGGCGCCCGCGACGGCGCGGCGACGCAGGGCGCGCTCATCGCGTCGGCCCTCGCGCGCTTCGGCGGCGCGCTGCGGGTGCAGGTGGGCGGAGGGATCCGCTCCCTCGCGCAGGTGCGGGCCTACCTCGACGCGGGCGCCGACCGGCTGGTGCTCGGCACCCGCGCGGTGGAGTCGCCGGAGTTCATCTCCGAGGTCGCCGCGCTCTGCGACGTGGTGGTGGCCCTCGACGCCCGCGACGGCAAGGTCGCGACGCGGGGGTGGACCCACACGACCTCGCACGACGTGATCGAGCTCGCGAAGGTCTGCGTGCAGGCCGGGGCGCGGGCGGTGCTTTACACCGACATCGCCCGCGACGGCACGGGGGAGGGGCCCAACCTCGACGCCACCGAGCGCCTGGCGCGGGCGGTGCCCGGGGTGGAGGTCATCGCGTCGGGGGGCATCGGCTCCCTCGAGCACCTCCGGGCGCTCGCGGCGCGCCCGGTCATCGCCTCGGCGGTGGTGGGCAGGGCGCTGTACGAGAAGGCGTTCACCGTGCGCGAGGCGCTGGCCGCGGCGCGGGGGGAGGGCTGAGCGTGGCGCTCGCGAGACGGCTCATCCCCTGCCTCGACGTGAAGAACGGCCGCGTGGTGAAGGGCGTGAACTTCGTCGGGCTGCGCGACGCCGGCGACCCCGTCGACTGCGCGCGCGCGTACGATCGCGACGGCGCCGACGAGATCACCTTCCTCGACATCGCGGCGACGCACGAGGGCCGGGACATCCTCCTCGACGTGGTCTCGCGCACGGCGGACGTGGTCTTCGTGCCCCTCACGGTGGGCGGCGGCGTGCGCTCGCGCGGGGACGTCGACGCGATCCTCCGCGCGGGGGCCGACAAGGTGTCGGTGAACAGCGCGGCGGTGCAGAACCCCTCGCTCATCGATGACATCGCCGGGGCCTACGGCGCGCAGGCCCTCGTGGTCGCCGTCGACGCGAGGCGCCGCGCGGGCGGCGGGCCGCCGTCGTGGTCGGTGTTCACCCGCGGCGGGCGTCACGACACGGGCCTCGACGCGGTGACCTGGTGCGCCGAGGTCGCGAGGCGCGGCGCGGGGGAGATCCTGCTCACCTCCATGGACCGCGACGGGACGGGCGCGGGGTACGACCTCGAGCTGGTGCGCGCGGTGGTGAACGCGGTGTCGGTGCCGGTGATCGCCAGCGGCGGCGCGGGCTCGCTGGAGCACATCGCCGAGGCGCTGCGGCCCGCGGCGAGGGGGGGCGGCGGGGCCGACGCGGCGCTGGCGGCGACGATCTTCCATGACGGACATTTCACCCTCGAGGCCGCGAGGGCGTACCTTCGAGCCCAGGAGATCCCCGTGCGCGACCCCCGCGTCGCGCGAGACCCGTAGATGGAACCCGTCAAGCTCGACGACCTCGCGACCTCGCTGCTGCGCCGCGGCTCGCCGCTGACGCAGGAGAGCGCGACGTTCATCACGCTGGAGTGCGTCGAGGCCCTGCAGACCTCGCGCAGGGTGCTGTCGGCCGACGGCGTGCTGATCTCGGGCGACGGCGCGGTGAGCCTGGTCGAAGAGGCGCTCTCGCCCGCCCTCGACGACGCCGAGGTGCTGCGGGGCGCGGTGGAGATGCTCGAGGGGCTCCTCAGCGCGCCCTCGGCGGGGGTGCTCGACCTCGGCGACCGCGTGCGCGAGGGCGCGGTGCAGGGACGCGCGGCGCTCGTGGGCGAGCTCACGGCGCTGCTGGTCCCCTTCAACCGCGGCGCGGCGCGGCGCATGCTGGGCCGGATGGTGCGCGAGCATCAGCGCGGTCACGCCGAGCTCTCGGCCCCGGTGCTCGCGCCCGAAGAGGTCGATCGCGCAGAAGACGGCGCCGCCGAGGCCCCCGCCGACGCGACGTGGATCGACCGCCCCGGCGGCCCCCTCGCGCACCTCGCCGACGACCCCGAGGGGCTCGTCGAAGAGCCCGCGCCGCGTCGCGACCCGAAGCGCGCTCAGGGGATCGTGATGCTGACGCTCTCTCTGGTCGCCCTGTCGGCGGCGGCGTGGTTCCTTTGGTCGCGTCTGTAGCGGGCGGTGCGCGCCGCGTCCTCGCGGGGCTCAGCTGCGCGCTCGCCCTCGGCTGCGCCGAGCAGGCGGCGCAGCCAGAGATCGACGCCTCCCTCGAGGTGCCCGACGTGATACCAGACGCCTCCGACGAGGACGCCCCCGTCGAGGTCGCCATCGACGCCCCCGCGGCGATCGCGGACGTGGTGGACGTGGTGGACGTGGTGGACGTGGTGGACGTGGTGGACGTCGTGGCCGCGCCGCGCGACGCGGTGGACGTCGTGGCCGCTCCGCGGGACGTGGTGGACGTCGTGGCCGCGCCGCGGGACGTGGTGGACGTCGTGGCCGCGCCGCGGGACGTGGTGGCGCCGCGCGACGTGCCCGTCACCGGGGGGTGCCTCTCGGGCGCGACCGGCGCCTACGTCGCGCGCTTTCGTTGGACCGGCTCGGGCTCGGGCTCGCGCGCCACGGTCTCGTACGAGGCCAACACGCTCCCCGACCGATCGCGCTGGCGCGCAGGGGCCTACGCGCGCGCGAGCACGTCGTACAGCCCCGTCTTCGGCGACCCCTTCCTGGGCGAGGGGGGCCTCGAGATGGGCTCCAACGTGTTCATGGACGTCGAGCTCAGCACCGCGGGCCTGGGGTCGATCCGCGGCGTCACCCTCGCGATCTACGGACGGAGCTACAACACCACCGCGAGCGGCTCGTTCTCGTGGATGACCTTCGACGGCAGCGGCGCGGCGCCCCCGGGGAGCGTCGCCAACAGCGCGCCCTACCGCTGGTACCGCGCCGACGCGACGTCGGCGTTTCGCGCGGGCAACGCCGGCGCCCTGCTGCGCATCATGCCGGGGCCGCCCTCAGGCAGCCTCGTGGTGAACCGCGTCGAGCTCTGCTTCAACGCGAATTGAGCGCGACGCAGGCCGCGGTGAGCCGCGCGAGGTCGGTGATGCTCAGCACCTCCGGGCGCAGCCCGGGGTCGATGCCCGCGGCCTCGCACGCCGCCGCCGCGCCCTCGCGCCCCACGACGCTCGAGAGCCCGTTGCGCAGGGTCTTTCGACGCGCCGCGAAGAGCGCGTGCACCACGCGTCGAAACGCGTCGGTCTCTTCGGCGAGGGGCGCCGCCCGAGGCGTGAGCTTCACCACCGTCGAGTGGACGCGGGGCGCGGGGTGAAAGCAGCCGGGGGCGGCGTTGCACACCCGGCTCACCTCGCAGGCGGCCTGGGTGAAGATCGAGAGCGCGCCCCAGTCGTCGCCGCCCGGCGCGTCGAGCAGGCGGTGGGCGACCTCCTGCTGCACCATCACCACGGCGACGCGCCAGCGCACCGGCGCCGTGAGGATCTCGCGCAGGAGCTTGCCGGTGATCTGGTAGGGGAGGTTGCCCACGATGACCGAAGGCTCTGCGGCGCAGGCCGACGCGTAGTCCCACGCGCCGGCGTCGGCCTCGTCGAGGGTGACGTTCGCGGGGAGGGGCTCTTCGCGGAGGGCGGCGACCAGGTCGCGGTCTCGCTCGATGGCGATGACCCTGCGCGCTCGGGGCGCGAGGGCGCGGGCGAGGGTGCCGGTCCCCGTGCCGATCTCGATGACGGTCTCGCTGTCGCGGGGGTCGACGGCGCGCACGATGGCCTCGACGACGTGCGGGGCGACGAGGAAGCACTGGCCGAAGCTGTCCTTCGGTCGGAGCCGGTGTCGCGAGAGGAACCTGCGCGGGTCTTCGAAGGGGATCGCGTCGGCCTCGGTGCTCGCTGACATCGACGGGCGATTACCACACTCCGCGGCGCTGGCGCCCGGCCGCGGGAGACCCTAGGTCTCTCGGGTCATGGAGCCGCCCTTCGTCTTCAGCCGCGAGAGCACGATCCGCATCGATGTCGACGGCCGCGTGTGGCACGACGGAGAGCGCATCGAGAACCCGCGCCTCGCCGAGTCGCTCGCGGGGTGGATCGCCTGGGACGACGCCTCGGGGCGCTGGATCCTGAAGAACGCCATGAGCTGGTGCTACGTCACCCTCGACGGGACGCCCCTGGTGGTGCGATCGGCGCGGGTCCTCGAGGGCGAGGCCGCGGTGCAGGTCGACCGCTCCGACGGCGCGCGGGAGCGGGTGCCCCTCGAGCGGCTCCGCGTCGACCCCGAGGGGGCGGTGTACGCGTACGTTCGCGGGGGAGAGCTCCTGGCGCGCTTCGACCGGGCCGCGGCCTTCGCGGTGCTCGACCGCGCCGACCTCGACGCCGAGGGCCTCTTCCTCGACGTGAACGATGTGCGCGTGCCCCTCATGGGGATCGACTCGGGGGCGGTGCCGCCCTACCGACTGGACCCGTCGCAGGACCCTGTACCGCCGTCGCGATGAGGTGCTAGGTTCCGCGCCGCTCGCGCCGCCGAGGGCGTGTGACCCACTCCCCTCGAGGCGCCTTCAACGAACGTCATCTGGAGAAGCAACGTCCATGTCCGAGCAGCCCGCCGTCGAGGAAGAGTCCGCAGACTACCAGCTCATGCGTCGCTACGACCGCGAGTGGAGCGCGCCCAAGCTCATGCAGATCGGCGCCGTGACCCTCGTGATCTCCGTGGGGATCATCTACGGCCTCGCGCAGCTCGGCTCGGGCTCGAAGTCTCCGCCGTACTCCCTGCTCCCGCAGGGGCTCATCCCCAACGCGTCCGCTCACTGACGTCGTGCGGCGCGTGACGCTCTACACGCGCGCCCGGTGTCACCTCTGCGAGGTCGCACGAGAGGTTCTTGACGACGTGCGCGAAGACCTCCCCTTCGACCTCGACGTGGTCGACATCGACGCCGACCCCGGCCTCGTCGCGCGGTATCGCACGGAGGTCCCCGTGGTGCTGATCGACGGCGCGGCCGCGTTTCGCTACCGGGTCGACGCCGACGAGCTCCGCCAGCGGCTCCTCGTGGGGGTGCCCTCGTGAGCGGTCGCGCGTCCGAGCGCCCCCGGGGCTGGGCCCTCGCCGCGGCGGCGGCGTTCGCCCTGGCGGCGATCTACGGCGGCGTGCGCTTCGGCATGGCGGCGCTCGACGGCGAGGGGCGTCGGGTCGGCGCGCTGGCGTCGATCCTCCGCCCGGACTACCAGGGCAACGACCGGAGGGCGCCCGACTTTACGCTCTCGGATCGCAGCGGTCGGCCGCTGCGGCTGTCGTCGCTGCGCGGCAAGGTCGTGGTGCTGCACTTCTGGTCGAAGGACTGCCCGCCCTGCATCGAGGAGCTCTCCGAGGCGCTGCCTGCCTTCGACGAGATGATGCGCGGCCGCGACGACATTCAGCTCGTGATGGTGAGCGTCGACGAGGGCTGGAGCGTGGTGAGCCCGTACGTTCCGCCGTCGATGCACGCGCCGCTGCTCTTCGACCCCGAGCGCTCCGTGGTCGAGGGGCGCTACGGCACGAAGCTCTTTCCCGAGACCTGGATCATCGACCGCGACGGGGTCATTCGCGCGCGCTTCGACCGCACGCTGGAGTGGACCTCGGCGGCCTTCGTGCACTACGTCGAGTCGTTCCTGTAGCGGCCCTGGCCGAGCCGAGAGACGACGAAACCCGCTGGGGCGCAAGGCGCTCTGCGTGTTCGAAGGGCTGGGGCGGGGAGGGTTGGCGCGCGCGGCGGGGGTCATCGCTCCCTTGACCCCCGTGCCCGCACGGCCTACACGGCGGCACTGCCATGCACCCCGTGATGTTCACCATCCCCGGTTGGGGCTTCAAATTCATCGTGCCCCTCCTGGTCCTCTGGGGGATGTACTCGATCGTCGTCTCGGTCAACCGCGCCGCGCCCGCGAAGCCCGACCCCAAGAAGGACGCCGACGCCGACCCGGAGAAGAAGGGCTTCGAGCTCCCCGCCGACAACCCGACGAACGCCTTGATCTCCATCGCCATCGGCCTCGGGGTGTTCGCCTTCAGCGCGCCGGTGACGCTGACCGGGAGCAACCCCCAGAAGCTGATCCAGGTGCTCAAGGCCTTCGTCAACGGCCGCAACTGGTTCGGCGCCACGTGGGAGCCCCTGCCGATCTACTCGTACGGCGTCATGCTGGGGCTGAGCTTCGTCGTGGGCTGGTACCTGACGCTCGCGCTCACCGACCGGCAGAAGCTCAACCGTCAAGACATGGGCGACGCCTACGTCTTCACGGCCTTCTCCGCCGTGATCGGCTCGCGGGTGCTGTACATCCTCACGAACCTCAGCGAGTTCCCGACGCTCGAGTCGATGCTGCGGCTGCGCTCCGGCGGCCTCGTGGCCTACGGCGGCTTCCTCGGCGGCCTCCTCGGCTCGATCATCTTCCTCACCCGCCGCGGGTACCGCCTGTGGCCCTGGGCCGACGCGGTGGTCCCCTCGCTGGGCACCGGGCTGATGATCACGCGCATCGGCTGCTACCTGTACGGCTGCGACTTCGGCAAGCCCTTGTCTCCCAACGCGCCGGCGTTCTTGAAGCGCATCGGAACCTTCCCCCACTGGCACGACAACCACGGCTCGCCCGCGTGGCAGCAGCACGTGCGGCTGGGCTTTCGCGCGACGCGCGAGGTCTGCGAGCGGAGCTACAACGGCTTCTTCAATTCCACCGACGGGCTGTGTCACATCCCGGTGAGCGCGCACCACTCGGTGCCGGTGCACCCGACGCAGATCTACGAGTCCACCATGGGGCTCACGATCTTTCTGGCGCTGATGTTCTTGTGGAAGCGCCGGCGCTTCGAGGGGCAGATCTTTCTCGCCTTCGGCGTGCTCTACGGCATCGGCCGCGCGCTGCTCGAGATCATTCGCGACGACGCCGAGCGCGGCGTGGTGGCGGGGATGTCGACCTCGATGTTCCTCGGCATCGTGACCTCGATCCTCGCGGCGGCGCTCTACGTGTACCGCATGAAGACGCAGCCGCTCGCGGTGTCGGCGAGCCTCTTCGAGCCCCTCGACACGACCGAGAAGGCCGCCGATAAGGTCACCGAGAAGGCCGCCGAGAAGGTCACCGAGAAGGCCGCCGAGAAGGCCGCCGAGAAGGTCACCGAGAAGGTCACCGAGAAGGCCGCCGAGAAGGTCACCGAGAAGGCCGCCGAGAAGGCGCCCGACGAGAGCGACGCGTCCGACAAGGACTGATCCTCCCCCTCGCGCGGTGTCTCACCGCGCCCCCAGAGACGCGCGTCGGCGGTAGAGTGCCCGCCCATGAGTCGCGCCCGATTCCCCTTTCGCTTCTACGGTCGTGAGCCCGCGGACTGGTCGCCGGCGCTGCCGAACTTCGTCTATGAGCTGCAGTTCGAGCGACCGCTCAGCGAGGCTCAGCGAGACGCGGTCCTCTCGTGCAGCGCCCGCATGCTCGCCGAGGGGCCCGCGTCGCCCGGTCCGGGGGGGTGGTGGTGGTCGGGCGACCGCTTCGCGCTGCTCTGCGTGGGCGAGCGGTACACCGACGCGCCGCGAATGGTCTTCGGCCGCGTCGCGCAGCTCCTGGGCGAGCTGCACCGCGTGGCGAAGCTCCGTGACGTGGTGTTCTCCAACGCGTGGGGCGCGCGCTCCGAGGGCTGGGACGCGTGGTCCAGGGAGCGGCAGGCGGAGCCCGACGCGGGCCCTCCCGCGCCGCAGGAGGCGAGCCTCGCGCAGGCGCTCCGCCGCGCGGTCGACCCGAGCCTCGCGCCCTACACCCAGGACGTCCTCGAGGTCGCGGCGCCCCCCGCCGCGCCGCCCGCGCGCGACGCCCACGCGGAGAGCGCCCCGCAGGCGAAGGCGCCGACGGTGCGCTTCGAGGAGGTTGACCGTTACAACTATCCCGAGCCCCAACCCGAGGACCTCTCGGCCTTTCTCGTCGGCGGCCCCGATCAAGCGGGCAAGCGGGACGAGGTGATTCACGCCGCCGCGCCGCCCCTCGCGAGGGTGATGGCAGAGGGCAGGGCCGTCGCGATCGCGCACATCGACGACGACGGGGAGCGGGTCGAGACGCCGTTCCCCGAGGGCGCGCCCCCCTCCGGCCCGGCGGGGACCGACATCGAGGGGCTGCGCGCGATGATCGCCTCGGAGAACGCCGTGTACGAGCTCCACCTCGGCGAGGCCGCCCCAAAGTGGCGCATGGCGATTCACCTCAACAACGGCCTCGTGCGCGGGCTCGCCTGGGTCTGCGACAACCTCTGGGCGGTGCTCGTCGACCGACAGGTGCTGGTCGATGACCTCAGCGGGGCGACGCCGATGTACGTCGGCGCGGCCCTCGTGCAGGGCACCGAGATGACCTCAACGCGGCACGGGACGATCCTCGTGGTGCACGGGCCGCGGGTCACTCACTTTGTGGGCGTGTGCGACTGGCAGATCAAGGTGCTGGCGACGCGGTACGGCGACGAGCGCTTCGCGTACGAGAGCGGCGGGGAGCTGATCTTTCGGCAGGGGGTGACGTGGGTTCGCGCGGCGGGGCTGATCGAGACCTACGAGGCCTGGGCCGCGCCGCTGCGCAAGCGCGCCGAGACCTGCCGTAAGCGACGCTTCGCCAACGGGCGGGCGCGACGTCCGCCGGCGAAGCCGCACTGGATCCACGTCGAGGAGATCCCCCGATGGGCCCAGCAGGACCGCTGGGACGCCGTGCGTGAGGCCCTGCCCGACAAGGAGAGCTGGTGCTCCGTGGCGCCCACCGGCGCCGCCGTGACGGTGCGTTCCAAGCCCGGCGCGCACTGGTCTCGCCACGCGCTGCTGGGCTTCACCGAGCCCGACGGCGAGGCGCGTCCGCTGCGCGGCGCCGTGCAATTCGCGGCGCAGCACGGCGTGACGAACCTCTCGCTCTCCCCCGACGGGCGCTCGCTGTGGGTCGTCGATGGCCTGTCGTTCAACGTCCACCGCGTCGACGTCGACGCCTGCGAGGACCTCAACCTCGGCTCGAGCCCCTTCCTCGTCGCCAACGGCTTCCTCGTCGACGTGATCGCGCTCGGCGCCGACGACCTGGTCGCGCTCTGGGTCGACGCGCTGATCTGGCTGCGGCGCAAGGGTTCGCGCCTCGTCGTGGTGCACCGGCTGAAGATGAACATGGCGCGGGGGTTCGCCTACGACCCGGCCTCGCGGCGCCTCATCGTCACGGCGCAGGACCCTCGGGGGCGGCTCCTGGTCGTGCGCGCCGAGGGCGACGCGCTGCGCGTCGAGGCGAAGCTGCTCGACGGCGTGAAGGAGGCGATGTTCCGCGCGGGGGAGATCTACGCGACGATGACCGACGGGGTGCGTTTCGTGCTTCGCGGGCTCGCGTAGCGCCGCAGCTTCGTCGGTTGGCGTGGGAATCGTCTTGCGGTAAGCGTGAGATATGCCAATGCGCGGGGTGAGTTGGGTGGTGTTGGCCGGGGTCGCGGGGTGCATTCCGGCCCCAGTGCTGCGGCCGAGGGACGGAGGGACCGAGGTCGCGGCAGACGACCGCGCGGCGGACGTGACCGAGGCGGACACGCCACACATGATGGACATTGGGGCGGAGGACACGACAGACGCAGCCGTGGCGCCCACGATGGACGTGGTCGACGCGGGCATGACGTCGAAGCGCGATGTGCTCGACGAGGAGACGGCGCCGACGGATGTCACGGACGGAGGCGGCGCGGACACTTGTTCGGGCACGATCTCCGACGCGGATGCGTGCGTGGCAGCAACGGCGCCGCGGCTGCTGTCACCGCTGTCGGGGGCGATCTCGGGGAGCCACCGCCCGTTGGTGCGGTGGGAGCGTGGGAACAGCGGGCGTGCTCAGACGCTGCGGTTCTGCGCTGACCGGGGCTGTTCGAGGGTCTTGCTGACCCGCGCGCTGTCGGCGGAGCTCTCAGCCGAGGTGCTCGACGTGGACCTGCCGCGGGGCCCGGTGTTCTGGCGGGTGGAGACGACCGACGCACATGGAGCGACCCTGACGAGCGCGACGTGGGAGTTCTTCGTTTCAGGGCGCTCGACGCGGAGCGTGTTCTGGTACGGCGTGCCAGACTTCGACGGCGACGGCGTCGCAGACCTCGTGGTCGGGGCGTTCGGGAACGCGAGCGATCTCGGGCGGGCGTACGGCTATCGGGGTCAGAGCATCGCGAGCGGGACACCGACGTGGACGCTGCGTGGAGGAGAAGAGCCCGAGGGGCTTTTCGGATCCTTCGTCCAGTCAGTCGGCGACGTGAACGGGGACGGGTTCGTGGACCTTGGGGTGTCAGGACTTCAGGAGAGCGGCAGGCGTGGGACCGTGCGGGTCTTTCTTGGCTCCGCGAACGGCCTACCGGTGACCAGCACCATGCTCATGGAGGGCACCACGGAGGGTGAACTCTTCGGGGTCCCAATTGCGGGAATCGGGGATGCGAACGGAGACGGCTACGCCGACATGGCGGTGGGCATAACGGGCGCGATGTCTGGGCGCGGCGCGCTCCGCGTGTACTTTGGTGGCCCGAGCGGCGTGACTTCCAGCAGGTCGGTCCTGATCCAAGGGCCCGGCTCGATCGATACTCAGTTCGGCGGAGCCGTCGCCGGCGTGGGGGATCTTGATCGTGACGGTGTGGATGACTTCGTCGTGGGCGCCCCCGCAATCAACTCCGACGGGGGAACGGCCTGGCTCGTACGAGGCAGCCGGGCCCTCGCCGAGCCGATCATACCGACTGAGCTCCCAGGGAGACTTGCGGGCCGATTTGGCGCCAGCGTCTCACCTGCGGGAGACATCGATGGGAACGGGTACCTGGAATTCGCGGTCGGGGCGCCCTATGCCGAGAGTCGGCAAGGGCGGGTCTTGATCTACACGGGCACCAACGATGCCCTGCCCGCGCGAGTTCTTTCCACCATCGTGCCGACTGGTGATCTAGCGTCTCTCCTCGGCACAACCATCGCAGGTGGCAAGGACATAGACGGCGATGAGTATCCAGACCTTGTCGTCGGTGCGCCTCGGCAGGGCTTCGACCGAAGTGGGACCGTCGGCTTCGTGCTGGGCGGACTCAGCGCGCCTCAACTGTCGACGGTCTCGATATCCCGGCAACCCGAGGCCCGAGGTTCTTTTGGGTTTGTGGCGACGTTGCTGGGTGACACGAACGCGGACGGGCTGGCGGACTTTGCGGTCTCCGCGGGCAACGATTTGATGCTGCGCCCCGCGGTCTACTTGTACCGTGGCGCAATGACAGGGATCGTTGGGGCAGGAGTCTCGTCGATCGAGAACCCCGAGCCCCGTCCGGTGATCTTTGGCTTGAGTCTCGCTCAGTAGGAGGGGGCCAGGTTGGGCGTCGGATGGATGCGCTCAGCCGCCCGCGTGATAGTCCTCGGTGACGCCGAGCGGGCCGCTCGGAGCAGCCGTGCCTCCAGGGGTGTTGCCGCCGCTGCCTCCACTGCCAGCGCCTCCGCGTACACAACGTGTGGTGCTCTGATCGATCGTCGGCGGCGTGCCCTGGAACCAGACACAGAATGAGGGGCCACCCGAGCCGCCCGCGCCTCCTGCGCCGTTGCCGCCGTTGCCGCCGGGGCGCCCTGAGGCGCCGGAGCCGTTGCAGCACTCTCCGGCGACTCCGTTTCCTGGACCGCCTCCAAGTCCACCGATGTTGCCGTTGCCGCCATTGCCGCCACGTCCGCCGCGTCCCGCGCGCAGCTGCGTGCTCTCGAGCGAGAGGTTGGAGGAGATGTTGACGATGGCGATGCTGGCGCCGCCGCTCATGCCGCCGCGCCCGCCGCCTCCACCGCAACCGCCGGCGCCGCCGCCTCCGCCACCTCCTCCCGGCATCCCACGGCACGACACCGAGAAGCCGCAGCGGGTGCGAACGGCCGTGCCGCCGCTGCCGCCTCCACCACCGCCGCCTCCACCAGGGCCGCCTGACGTTCCGGCTCCGGAGCTCGGGGCGCTGTAATCGCCCGAAGGACTCAGCGTGCCAATGCTCGCACCGGGGACTCCCGCGGTCCCATTCGGACCGACGCCACCCTCGCCGACTGTAGCGCCGTCCGCGCTGGCGCCGCAGCTCGACGAGTTGCAGCCCGAGCCGCCTCCTGGAGTTCCGCCGCGGCCCGCGGCTCCTCCTCCCGTGACAGAGCTCCCGCTTGCGCCAGGGCTACCTGCAGACTCGCTATTTCCGCCGCGCCCACCGCTTCCGCCGGGCACGCCGCACGCGGAGCTCCCTGCGCCTCCTGCGTTCTGTCCGGAGGCTGTACCGCCGGTGCCACCTTGCTGGCCCTGCTGACCGGACTGTGCTGAGTCACCGTTAGCGCCAGC
This sequence comes from Polyangiales bacterium, assembly GCA_041389885.1. GTDB lineage: Bacteria > Myxococcota_A > Polyangia > Polyangiales > JAWKRB01. Next base: position 49,507 of record JAWKRB010000041.1, read on the forward strand.
ACCAGCGGCGACGCTGCAGCCTCGAAGCGTCACCCGCCCTGTGTTGTTCAGAAGCTTCACGCCGTAGGAACTCTCGCCAGGGTTTGCGCCCGGGCTCGACGCGATGCTGAACAGCTGGATCTCCATATCGTTGGACACGCCCTGCACGATGAGGCCGACGTTGGTGTCAGACTCGATCGACGTCGTGTTCGCGCGGTTTCGCGACCACCCGTCCTGATCGTCGTAACCGCCGTACAGGTTCACCGCCGACGTGATCGTGATCGGTCCGGCATATGTGCCCGCGGCCGCGTAGACCGAGCGCGGCGGCGTCGCCGAGCGCGCCGCCATGATGGCCGCGGTGAGGGTGAGCTTGGGCATCGTTCGCGTGCCGGGGTTCGAGTCGCTGCCCCGGGGAGACACGAAGATCGCGCGCTCGGCGTCGCCGTCGATGCCGTCGCAGTTGGTGTCTTGAAACATCAGGTCGGGCGCGTCGGCCATCGCCGTGTTGCACTCGCAGCCGTTCGACGGCATCCCGTCGAGGTCGCGCCAGCCCATCGCGCAGGTCGTCTGGCAGGCGCCCATGACGCAGGCGCCGACCTGATTCGGGCCCACCGCGCAGGCGTTGCCGCAGGCGCCGCAGTTCATCACGTCGGTCTGGTAGTCGGGGCCCATGTGCGAGCACGTCGGCGCGGTGCCCATGGTCATGCACACGTCGGTGGTGCACGAGTCCATGTCGTCGCAGCTGAAGGGCGCGCTGCGCACGCAGCGCAGGCGCGCGGCGTCGCAGCTCCAGGTGCCGCTGCAGGGGTCTCCCTGCAGGCGCGAGCAGGTGGTGTCGCCGAGCTCGCAGGGGAGCTCCGCGAGGCAGCCCCCGCCGCCCGCCGTCGCCGCCGAGGGGACGCAGAAGTTCCCCGAGGGGCAGCGCATGTCGTTGGGCGCGTGCACGCAGCGCCCGGCGTCGGCGTCGCAGCGGTCGTCGGTGCAGGCCACGTTGTCGTCGCAGCTCGCGGGGCCGCCGATGACCTCGCAGCGACCGAAGCGGCACACCTGCGCGTTGGTGCAGAGGTCGGGCGCCACGCAGTCGTCGTTCACGTTGCACGGCGGACCGCCGTCGACGGCGTCGGGCACGTCGGGCACGTCGGGCACCTCGGGCACGTCGTTCGCGTCGGCGTCCTTCTTCGCGCCGAGGTCGGTGACGACGCCGCTGTCGGCCTCGATCACCACGTTGTCATTGCTGCTGGCGCAGCCCACAGCGAGCAGACCAAGAATCCAAGCGACCTTCGCGCGCGACATGCCCTTATCGTGCACGCCCACAACGGCGCGGCGCAAGGGAGCTCAGGCGCTCATCACGCCCAGCACCCTCAGCATCGACTCGTAGCGGTGCAGCCAGCGGTGCTCTCGAAGGCAGCGGGCGCGCGCCGCGTCAGACATCGCCGCGGCCTCGTCGCGGTGCGTCAAGAGGTGTCGAATGAGCTCGAGCGCCTCGTCGCGGCTGCGGTAGCAGGCGATCTCGCGCCCCACGTCGAAGTGCTGCGCGAGGTCGGGGTTGAACGACGTGAGGTACACGCCCCCCCCCGTCGCTGGGACCTCGAAGTCGCGCCCCTTCACGTTGGTGAGCGCCTCGGAGTACTCGATCCCGCCCATGCCGAGATTGATCGCGCTGCGGTTGAACACCTCGACGGCGTCGTCGACCCAGCGCGCGCCGGGCCACCCCGAGCCGTAGGTCTCGACCTTCACCCCGAAGCGCGCCAGCTCCTCGACGAAGGAGCGGCGAAAGCCGTAGGCGGCGCCGACGAAAGACACCCCGAGGTCCCGCGCGGTCTCTCGGGGCGCGAAGGCGCTCACGTCGACGCCCTCGGGGAGGTAGATCGGGCGCCCCCCCTCGACCAGGTGCCACTCGCAGCACACCCGCGCCGAGGTCATGTAGAGGTCGAAGGACGAGGTGATGTCGCGGGCGCCGCTGCGGCACTCGCCGTGGTCCCGCCCGACCCAGCCCTGCTTGTCGTCGAGGGACATGTTCGCCACGGGCACGCCGAAGGTCTCGGTGAGCTCGCGGATCACCGCGGGCGACGTGTCTTGCCCGCCGCCGTAGCAGAACACCCAGTCGACCGGGCGCCGCTCGTGCGCCTCGCGAAACGCCGGGAGGACCCGCGAGAGCATCTCGCGCCGCCTCCGCCGCGCGTCGGCCGTGTCGGCGGTGAGCTCGAGCACGCCGTAGCCCAGCGCGCAGTAGTCGAAGTGCGACACCGGGCCCAGGGCCTCGAGGTCGGGGATCAGGTGGCGGTGCCACGAGAACCCCGGGATGCACGCGAAGGTGTGCACCTCGCCGCGAACCCGCGGCGTCGGTGAATAGCCCCGGCCGCGGAGGCGCGCCCGCACCGCCGAGGTCACGGCGTCGAGGTCGTAGCGTGCGCCCTGCGCCGCGGCGCGGGCGGCGTAGTGCTCCCGGCGGGCGGTGTAGTCGCGGTGGAGGTTCCACGCGCGCCAGGCGCCCCAGAGGTCACGGGCGGGGGCGAAGTTGCGCGCGGCGTCCTTCCACGACGACGGGAGTGGCAGGGGCCGACGCGCAGACGCGCGGAGCTTCTCGTCGGGCATCGCGGTCGGGGGCCTACCACACCCTGACAAGTATCGGGAGACAGGGGAATTTCTTCGACGCACCCTGGACACCGAAACGGCACCCCTGAGAGCATCCAGCCTTGCCACGCTCGCGCGACCAGATCGGTCGCACGATGTGCGCGGAGGTGCCAACGTGCGGCGACTTCTCCCCACCCTCGTCTTCTGCGCCCTCTCGGTCGTGTTGTGTTCGGGCGTCGCGTCGGCCGAGCGAACTCGGCAAGAATACCGTCACTTTCGCGCGCTCTCCATCGACCTGCAGGGTCGGGTGCCGACCGAGGCCGAGCTCACCTCGTTCGAGCGGCCTGACTTTGACCTCAACGCGTGGATCGACCAGCACACCTCGGGCCCGGCCTACGCCGAGCGGCTGCGGCGGGTGTACATGGACCTGCTGCGCCTGGAGGTCGACACGTCGTTCAACAACGTCGCCGCGGCGACGCGGCTGCGCAGGGTCACGATCCGGGGCGCCAACGGGAGCAACCTGAACGTGTACTGGCGCCGCGGTCAGCGCCGGGCCAACGTGAACACCGACGGTGACTTCTGCCTCACGCCCCGCGAGACGGGCCTGGCGCTGGCGAGCAACGGCACGATCACCGGCACGGCGATCAACGTCAGCGACCAGCTCTTGAACGAGCGCACGGTGCTGGTGCGCCCGTGGTGGCTCTATCGAGACTACCGCTCGCCCAACCCCACGCAGCGCATCTCGCCCACGAGCGGCGACGCGACGATGCTCCAGCCCATCACGGCGCTGCTGCGCGAGCCCGACAACCGCACCGACACCACCATGATTCGCGTGTGCCGCGAGGAGGCGCAGACCGCGGCGACGGGTCCCATCTACCGCTCGGGCCGCGGCGCCTGGCCCCGCGCCACGCCGTACCCCGAGGGGAGGCTCACGGCGCCGCCGGGCGATCAGGCCTACGCGCGCACCCACGAGGGCGAGGCGATCTCGTGCACCAGCGGGTCGGGCTTCTTGATGTCTGACCGCTGCGGCTGCGGGGTGGGCCTGGAGCGCTGCCTGCCGGGCACGAACCTCGGCGCCAACCCTCCTGCCTTCAGCCTCCCCGACAACATCCCGCTGGGCGCCGAGCTACCCCTCGACGCGGTGAGCCGCGGGCAGAGCGACTGGATCCGGTACTGGTCGGCGCAGGAGGCGGTGCGGTTCCTCGACGAGCTCTTCGGCTCGGACCGTGACGTGCGCGAGATCATGACCGGCCGCTGGACGATGGCGAACGGCCCGGTGGCGCAGTTCTACCGGAGCTTCGCGGCGGCGACGTGCTGCACGAACTCGCTGAACTTCAACTACGTCGAGCCCGAGCCCCTCACGCGCCCGGAGTCGATGCCGACCGACCTGACGCCCCACGACGTGAGCACCTGGCGCCGCGTCGCCGACCGCGGGCCGCGGGCCGCGGGCATCCTCACGATGCCGATCTTTCTCACCAAGTACGGCACCCGCCGCGCCCGCGCCCACGTGGTGTACCAGGCGTTTCAGTGCCGCGAGTTCATCGCCGAGAACGTCGCGCTCACGCCGAGCACCGAGCCCAACCTGATGGTCCGCTCGGGCTGCGCGGCGTGTCACAACACCCTCGAGCCGCTCTCGGCGTACTTCACCCGCGTGGCCGAGTCGGGGTGGAATTGGATCCCCGCGTCGACCTTCCCCGCGGTCAACCCCGCCTGCGCGATGCGCGGCACGTCGCTCCCGTCGGGGTGCGCGACCTTCTACGACCCGCAGTTCGCCGACACCTCCACGGCGATGATCCGCGGGGGCTACGGCTCGACCGCCAACGCCGACCTCGGCCCCGCGGGCCTCGCGGCGCAGATGACCGCGTCGCCCGAGTTCGCGCAGTGCGTGGTCACCAAGGTCACCGAGTCGTTCCTGGGCCGCACGCTCACCGCCGAGGACAGCGGGCTGCACGCGAGGCTCGTGCAGATGCTGCGCGGCACCGGCTTTCGAACCGGCGCGCTGGTGCGGGCGCTGGTGCGCGACCCCGCGTACCGAGAGGCGAACAACCTCACCCCAGAGGCGTGGCGCCTCGAGCAGGGAGGTGCGCGATGAAGTCCTTGCGCCGCAACGCGTTCGTGATCATGGCGCTGTCCCTCGCGGGGTGCCAGGGGCTCACCGACTCGGCCACCCGCGCCGCTCGGCACCCCGCCGACCCGCCCTCCACGGTGACGCCGCCGACGCCCACCCCCACCCCCACGCCCTCCGCCGACGTGCCCGCGGTGACCCCGCCTCCGGCCGACGCGGGCGCCGCCGCCGACGTGCCGGGCGGGATCACCCCCACGCCGGTCGGTGAGATCCCCGGCCACGAGAACCTCCCGGTCGACAACTCGCACAAGGAGGGGCCTCGGCTGATGACGGGCGAGACGCTGATTCGATCGTACCTCTCGCTCTTCGGCGGTCTGGCGCCGCTCGCGATGCAGACCCGGCTCCGGGGCACCACCCCCGCGGGGCAGTCCGCGCTCTTCGACACCTGGGTCGACTACCTCTCGGCCCTGGGCATGCCCGACTACGCGCTGGACATCCCGCGCTTCTCTGAGACCAATCCCCTGATGCTCGCGGCCTTCGAGCGCATCGGCGTGGCCCTCTGCGACCGCGCGGTGACCAGCGACCTGCGCAACGCCAACGTCGCGCAGCGGGTGATCTTCAACTTCGCGCTCACCGCCGCGCAGCCCACCGACGGCGAGCTCGACCAGCGCATCGGCTCGCTGCACCGGCGCTTTCTCGCCTACCCCCTGTCGATGGCGCCCGACGGCCGCGCGGCGCGGTTTCGTCAGCTCTACCGCGACACGGTCGCGCGCACGGCGACGCGGCCTGGCATGAGCCCCACCGAGGCCGGCTGGGCGACGGTCTGCTACGCGTTCGTCCGTCACCCCGAATTCCATGTGTATTGAGAGGCGCGGCCATGAGTGAGAACGCCCTGGATCGACGCAAGTTTCTCAAGGTGATCGGCGCCGGCGCGGCGGCGGCGGCGACGACCGCCGGGCCCGTCTTCGAGGCCTTCGCCGACCCCCCTGGCTCCATCGACGACTTCTTCGTGTTCATTCACGCCGCGGGCGCGTGGGACGTGACCGTGGGTCTCGACCCGCGCAACGAGGCGCGAGGGATCATCGACCCCGCCACCACGACCTACGTCAACTCCGCGCCCATCCCCCGCTGGACGGCGAGGGACCTCGGCAACGGCGAAGAGACCTTCGAGATCCTCGAGCCGCCGGGCACGAGCTTTCGCTGGGGTCCGGCGGTGGGCAGCCTCTACGAGATCGCCTCGCGCTGCACGGTGATCTCGGGCCTCGCGGTGAACACCGTGAGCCACCCCGACGGCACCTTCTTCGCGTCGACCGGGCGCCACCTCGCGGGCGGCAAGCCCGTGGCGGCGAGCATCGACACCATCGTCGCGAACGAGTTCGGCCGCGCGCAGCTCTTCCCCTCGGTGAGCGTGCGCTACCCGTCGACGTACCTCGGCGAGCACCTCGACGCGCGCGCCTCGCCGCTGCGCCTCGCCACGGTCGACACGGTCTCGAAGGTGCTCGGGCGGCAGAACTACAACACCCTCACCGCCGACCGCGACGCCGTCACCATGCTCCTCACGCAAGAGGCGCAGGACCTCGCGCGGCGCTCGCAGCACCGCGGGGTGGCCGACGCCTTCGCGCTGCAGTTCGAGTCGCTGCGGGCGATTCACCGCAGCGACGTGCGCTCGGTCTTCGACGGCGCCGCCCTCCGCGCCGCGCAGCCGTCGTTTCGCTACAACGCGACGTACCAGTCGGCGCTGGCGCTCAACTCGGCCTTCGCGGTCGAGGCGATGCGCCGCGACCTCGTGCGCTGCGTGAGCCTGGCCTCGGCGAGCCACGACACGCACACGACGAACTACCGCAACCAGATGCAGATCCAGCAGGAGCTCTTCGACACCGTCACGACGCTGGTGCGCGCGCTCGACGCCACGCCGCACCCGACGCTGATGGGCACGAGGCTCGGCGACCGCACGCACATCCTGGTGGTCAGCGAGTTCTGCCGCACGCCGCAGATCAACATGACCGGCGGGAGGGACCACTACCCCAGCGGCTCGGCGCTGATCATCTCGCCGCGGTTTCGGGGCGGGGTCACCTTCGGTCGCACCGACCCCGACCAGCTCCTGCCGATGCCCGCGGGGATGTTCGCCGACGGCGCTCGCCCCGTGGCTCCGCCGGACGTGCTCGCGACCTTCCTCGCCGCCTTCGGCGTCGATCCGCGGCGGTACATGCGTGACGGCGACGTGGTCCGATCCATTCTTCGCGCGTGAGTGGACCGGGTGAGAGCTGAGCGCTTCTGGTGCCTCGCCGCGGCGGCCCTCGCCGCGTGCTCGGCCAATGGGATCATTGGGCCCGCGCCAGGCGCGGACGCCGAGGTCCCCCGCGACGTGGCCGTCGACCGGCCCGACGCGCCCGCCGACGACCTCGGCGACGCGTCGCTCGACGAGCCCGCCGCCGACGCGAGCGAGGCGCTCGACGCGTCTGCTGAAGACGTCGCGGCCGACGTGCAGGACCCGCCGCCGCCGCCGCTCACCGTCACCCCCATCGCGTGGAACGCCGCGGGCGCCGCGGTGGGCGCGGTGCAGGCCGTGGCCGAAGACGGAGACCTCGTGGCGGTGTTCACCGACCGGGGACTTCGGGTCATGGTCGCGGGCGCCGTCGCCGCGAGCGATGACTCGGTGCGGGGCTGGCGCGCGGCGGTGACCTCCGCGGCGGCCGACGGGACCGCCGGGCGCTGGATCCTCGGCGCGGACGCCATGAGCCGGGTGTTTCGCGTGCGCGACCGCTCGAGCCTCGACGACGTCACCGCCCGGCTGGCCCTGGGGATGCGGGACATTCGCAGCGCCGCGGTCGTCGCGAGGGACGCCGTGGCCTTCGGCGGCGACGGCGGCTTCGCCGTGCTCCGCGGCGCGAGCGTCACGGCGTGGAACGACCCGGACTTCGTGCAGATCTTCGGCGGCGGAAACCGCGTCGGCGCCCTCACCGACGTCGGCGTGAAGGTCTTCGACCTGATGACCGAGCGGGCCGTTCGCTACAACGTCGCCGGGGTCACCGGCGCGGCGCTGTCGAGCGCCGGGGCGCTGGTGGTCACGGTCGGGCCGCTGCTCTACGAGCAGAACCCCCGCGGAGAGCTCTCGCCGGTGTACACGCACGCCTCGGCGCTGCGGGGCGTGGTGGTGAGCGACGCGAACACCTGGTTGATCGCAGACGGACGCCTCGCGATCTGGGACGGCTTTCGCGTGCGCACGTCGCCCGAGGTCCCGCTCTCGTCGAGCGCGCGGCTCATCGCGGCGTCGGGGGGAGGGGTGTGGACGCTGCAAGACGGCGCCCTCGCGCGCTACGCGCTCGTCGTCGACCCCGAGGAGCAGCGGTGGAACCGTGACATCCGCTCCATCTTCGCGACGCGCTGCACGCCCTGCCACCTCCCGGGAGGCACCGCGGGCATCGACCTCTCGACCCGCTGCGCGTGGGCCATTCGTCGCGACGGCATTCGCGAGCAGGTCGTGACCCGGATGCTCATGCCGCCGCCCCCCGCGGACATGCCCGCGCCCGAGCGCGCGGCGATCGCGGCGTACCTCGACTCGCTGTCCGCCGACGCCTGCGGCGGCGTGCGCGACGCGGGACCGCCCATGGACGTCCCCCGCGACACGGGGATCGACGTGCGCACGGACGTTCCCCGCGACACCGGCATCGACGTGCGCACGGACGTTCCCCGCGACACCGGCATCGACGTGCGCACGGACGTTCCCCGCGACACGGGGATCGACGTGCGCACGGACGTCCCCCGCGACACCGGGATCGACGTGCGCACGGACGTCCCCCGCGACACGGGCCCCGTGGACGTGCGCACGGATGTTCCGCGCGACACCGGCCCCGTGGACGCAGGGCCTGCGACCTACGCGCAGGTGCAGGCGGTCTTCACCCGCGAGTGCACCCGGTGCCACGGGAGCTCGGGCTCGCTCAACCTCGGCGCCAGCGTGAGCTACGCGAACCTGGTGAACGTCGCGGCCGCCGGAGGCTCCTGCGGCACCTCGGGGATGATGCGGGTCGTGCCCCGCAACGTGAACAACAGCCTGCTCTACCGCAAGGTCGCGGCGACGCAGCCCTGCGGAAGCTCCATGCCCCGCGGCGGTCCGAGCCTCCCCGCGTCCGATATCGATCTCATTCGACGATGGATCGCCGCAGGGGCGCCGCGCTGATAGAGTCTCGGGCCGCTTCTCGATGAGCAACGTCGCTTCGATGTCCCCGGCGGAGGTGCGCGCCCTCGGGGGGCTGGTGGTCTCGTGCGCCGGCGCCAGCGAGGCGGCCCTCGGGATGAGGGCGCTGAGCTGGTACAATTCCATCATCCGCCTGGGGCTCCGGGTGCCCTTCGTCGTCGTGCACGACCTCGGCGCGGCCATGCTCGGCGCGGCCTCGTCCATCCGGGTGCCCACCGACCTCCCGCCCAACTTCGCCGCGCCGCACGCCACCGCGCAGGCCGCGATGACGGTGCTGTCGGCCTACGCGCAGCTCCTCGAGGAGATCGCGCGCACCGACATCGCCGCGCAGATCGCCTCGACGCGCATCGACGACTCGGTGCTCGCCACACTCCTCGCCCGCGCCATCGCCCCCGTCGCCGACCGCTGGCGCAGCAGCGTGAGCTTCGAGCCCGTGCCCCTCAACGCCGAGGCCCTCACGCAGGCGCAGCTCTCGCTGCCGCAGCTCTGGTTCGCCGTCGACCGTCGCCCCGAGCTGGGGTACCTCCAGCACCTGCTCGAGCACCGGCTTCACCTGCTCCTCGGCATCGAGCAGATCGACCTCGACACCGTGGAGCTCCTGGGGCTCGTGGGGGGAGACGGCTCGATGCCCGAGACCGAGCTGGTCGACCTCCTCGCGGTCTTCGACTCGCCCGAGGCGAACGACGTGGTGAACTTCTCCCTCGACATCCTCCCGAGCGTGCTCGAGACCCGACGCGGGGGCGGGCAGCAGGTCTTCTCCGTGGACGGGTACTCCGGCGTGGTGCCCGACGGCTCCCTCGACTCCCTCGTGCTCACGGAGATGGCGTACGACGACGACCTCTTCGAGCAGCGCTTCGCCGACCGCGAGCTGCTCTACTACGCCCACGAGGCGCAAGACCGCCCGCCGCCGAGGAGCTTTCAGATCCTCGTCGACGCGAGCGCGTCGATGCGCGGCGCGCGCTCGGTCTTCGCGCGGGGCCTGGCCATCGCCCTCGCCAAGCGCATGAGCCTCATGGGCTTCGAGAGCGCGGTGCGCTTCTTCGACTCGCGGCTCTATGAGCCCATGCGGCTGCGGCGGGGGCGCAGCGGGCACGGGGGCGCGGGGGCGCTGCACGTCGCGGGCATCCTCGCGTTCAAGAGCGAGCGGGGGCGCAACTACGCGAGGGTGTTCTCGCAGCTCGCGGCGGAGCTCGAGCGCAACCGCGACCGCTCGGCGATCACCGCGTACGTGATCACCCACGCCGAGTGCCACGTGCCGGTGGACCTCATGCGCCGCGTGCGCGACTACGCCGAGGTCTTCGGCGTGTTCATGCTGCCGTCGCGCGAGACGCTGGACCTGGAGTACCTCCCGCTGCTCTCGAGCCACGAGGTGGTCACCGACGCCGCGCTGCGCGACCGCGGGGAGCGGGCCAGCCGGGCGCTCACCATCGTCGAGGGCGCGAGCGAGACCGCGCGCAGCTCGCTGCCGCCGCGGGAGCGGGACGAGGAGTGAGCGCGCGATGACGATGTGGCACGACGACGCCATCGCGAAGGCGAGGCAGCTCATGCGACAGGGCCAGGCGGGCCCCGCCATCGGGCTGCTGATGCACAACGCGAACGAGAGCGCGCACCTGCCGCCTCGGGAGTACGACGAGCTGCTCAAGCTCCTCGCCGACGCGCTGCAGATGGAGGGTCGCTTTCGCGCCGCCGCCAGCATCTGGCTCTACCTCAAGGACGCGCGGCGCATGGCCGCCCTCGTGCCGCAGGAGCCCAGGGACCTCGCCCGCGCGGCGTGGCTCGAGCGGCAGTACCAGACCGCGGCGCAGTACTACCGCGCGGCCCGGTGGCCGGCGCACGCGGCGATCGCCTTCGAGCGCGCGGCGGAGGACGCGCGGCAGATGCGCCGCGACGACGTGGCGCAGCAGCAGCTCCGGGCGGCGCAGGCGCTCTGGGAGGAGGTCAGCGGCGACCCCCGGCTGCGGGAGGACCCGTACACCGCGGCGCTGGTGAGCTTCAACCTCGGGCGGGTGCACGCGGCGCTGGGCGCCGACGACGTGGCGCACAAGTGCCGGGTGCGCGCGACGCGGCTGCTCGAGGAGGCCGCGGACGTGCTCGAGGCGCGGGGGCTGCGCGAGCGCGCCTTCGACTGCTTTCAGGTGCTGCTCACCCTCGGCGCGCAGACGCGGAGCTTCGAGAACCTCGCCGAGGGCTACCTCAACTGCATCCGCATCCTCCGCGAGGACCACCTCAAGTACTACGCGTTTCAGTACTACGAGGACTTCATCAAGCGCTCGGACGAGGCGCGCGAGCACCACGCGACGGCGACGATCCTCCACGAGGCGGCCGACTACGCGCGCACGCTCGACATGCCCTTTCACGCGATGCTCCGCGTGCGCGAGGCCGAGGCCTGGCGCCGCTCGGCGGACCACATGCTGGCGGCCGGCGGCGCCGCGGAGCTCGCGGAGAACGCGCTGCTCGCCGCGGTGAGCGCGCTCACCACCGTCGGGATGCACGCCCGCGCGGTGGCGGTCTTCGGGCAGCTCGCGGCGATGCCGGGGATGGACGAGAAGCGGGTGCGCCGCTACCGCCAGCTCTCCGAGCGCTACGCCGAAGCGCGCGACGAGCCCACGAGCTCCGAGGCGCTGCCCGACTTTCTCAAGAAGCCGGTGCAGTACCCCGAGATATGGAACGTCGACGTCATCGAGTGGGAGGAGGCCGGCGACGCGGTGGAGGCCTGCGGCGAGGTGCTGCTCGACGTGGTGCAGCCTGACTTCATCCGTCGCAAGGCGCTGCGGGTGCGGCTGATCCCGCTCACGCAGAACGAGCCCAACCACCCGAACACCCTGGGCGACGTCGCGACGCAGCTCGGGCAGGTGCAGCTCTACGCCGTGCTCTCGCCGCTGGAGCACCTCTTCGAGCGAGGCCCCTCGGCGGTGCGGGTGCAGGTGCTCCGGGCCTCGCGCAACCTGTTCTTCAAGCGCACCTTCGGCATCGTGATGAAGGGCGTGACCGACCCCGACCCGCACGTGCGCGCGGCGGCGGTGGAGGCCATCGGCGCGCTGCACTTTCCCCACGCCTTCGATCCGCTCTCGCGGCTGCACCGCGACTCGACCGACCCCTCGGTGCGCTTCGCGGCGCTGAGCTCGATCGGCCGCATCCCGTCGCTCGAGGCCGTGGAGTACCTCATCGGCACGCTGGTGCACGGCGCGGAGGAGGAGCGGCGCCTCGCCGAGGAGCTCCTCGTGCGCACCGACGCGGCGGAGGCCTCGATGGCGCTGCAGTCGGCCGCGGTGCGCGAGGGCGTCGAGCTGCAACAGCGCATGGCCGCGGTGCTGCGAAAGCGCCACGCGCGCTGAACGAGGGGGGTGGTGGGCATGACCGACGAGGCGCTGGACCCGGGGACGCTGGTGGTGGGGCGCTACCAGGTCGTGCGCTCGCTGGGCGAGGGCAGCGTGAAGCGGGTCTTTCTCGCCTACGACCGCCTCGCGCAGCGGCAGGTCGCCCTGTGCCTCCTGCGCGGGGAGTTCGGCCCTGACACGCACATCGGCGCGCGCTTCTCGCGGGAGGGCAGGGCCGCGGCGGCGCTGCTCTCGCCCTACGTCGTGCGGGTCTTCGACGTCGGCAAGACCGCCCTCGGCACGCGCTACCTCGCGACCGAGGCGGTGCTCGGGCGCGGGCTCGACGAGGCGCTGGCCTACGGCGCCGTGCCCGCGCGCATCGCGGTGCTCTGGGCCGCGCAGGTGCTCGCGGGGCTCGAGGAGGCGCACCGCCGGGGCGTGGTGCACCGGGACGTGAAGCCCGAGAACGTGATGCTCGCGTCGGGCGACGGGGTGATCGAGACGGCGAAGCTCACCGATTTCGGGCTGGCGAAGCTCGCCGATCCCTCCCTCGAGGGGTCGATTCACCTGCGCACCACCCAGGGCC
>JAWKRB010000042.1:0-56521 GCA_041389885.1 Polyangiales bacterium
GGCCTGCGCGCCAGGCTCGCTGTGCTGCGGGTCGCGCTGCGTCGACGCCGCCGCCGACGACAACAACTGCGGCGGCTGCGGCGTGGTCTGCCGGCGGGGCACCCAGTGCAGCGCGGGTCGCTGCGTCTCCACCGCGGGCTGCGCGGGAGGACCCGCCTGCGCGGCGGGGCAGACCTGCTGCGCCACGGGCTGCGTCGACCTCCGGGCCGACGCGCTCAACTGCGGCGCCTGCGGCCGCGCCTGCGCGTCTCCCCCCAACACCACCGTCGCGTGCGCCTCGGGCGTGTGCGGCGCGCCGGTGTGCGACGCGCGCTTCGCGGACTGCAACCGCAACCTCGCCGACGGCTGTGAGTCCAACCTCGCCACCGACAGCGCGAACTGCGGCGCCTGCGGGCGCGCCTGCGGCGCTGGATCCGCGTGTCAGGCGGGCGTGTGCGGGCGGCCGAGCACCGGCGCCGAGGGCGCGTTCAACCCTCGGGTGAACCCGACCTTTCTCACCCCCGGCGTGCACAACTTCACCACGATCAACGTGCCCGCGAACGTCGTCGTCTACGTGGCGGGGGGCGGCGCCGACAACGCCGTCCTCGACCTCCGCGCGACCGGCGCGGTGGTGGTCGACGGCACCATCGACGTGTCTGGCGGCCCCGGCTCGCAGTCGACGATCACGTCGCGCAGCACCCGCCAGGGGCGGGCGGGCGCCGGAGGGTTCACCGGCGACCCCCGCACCGCCACCCCCGGCCCGGCGTGCGAGTGGGTGGCCGGGGTGTCGGGCGGCAACGGGCGAGGCTTTCAGGGCGCGACCGGCACCTGCCGCGTGGGCTCGAACGTCGCCTGCGTCACCGACATGCAGACCCAGCTGATCTTCGCCTCACCCGCTGCGCAGTTCGGCGGCGGCGGCGGGGTGTTCACGGGATATCGGGCCTACGGCGCGGGCGGCGGCGGCTTCGCCGGCGGCGGCCCGGGCGCGCTCGGCCCGGCCTACCCCGGCCAGGGCGACTGCGCCGGCGTCACCGGCGGCGGAGGCACCGCGGCGGGGCAGGGCGGTTCGTCTGGGTCCGCGACCTACAACGGTCGCCCGGGGACCCTCGGGCAGACCCAGTGTCCGGGCGTGCGCCCGCAGGTGCCCGCGGCCTACGTCGGCGGCGGCGGCGGCGGCTCCATCGGCACCGCGGCGGCCGCGGACCTCGCCGTGGCGGGCACCTTCGTGCCGGGCTCCGCAGGCGGCGGCGGCGGCGGCGACGAGGGCACCGGCGGCGGCGGCGGCGGCGGCGCCCTCCGCGTCGCGACCACCGGCAGCCTCACCGTGCCCTCCACGGGCCGGCTCCTCGCGGTCGGCGGCGCGGGCGCGCGGGCGGCGTGCTCCGGCGGCGCGGGCGGCGGCGGATCCGGCGGCGTGGTCTACCTCTACGCCCCGACGGTGAGCGTCGCGAGCGGCGCCGTGGTGAGCGCGGCGGGCGGCGCGGGCGGCGCGGCGGTGGTGACCTCGTCGGGCATCGGCGGCGCCGGCGGGCTGGGGCGCGTGCGCATCGCCGCCTCCACCGGGCAGTGCACCCTCGCGGGCACCTTCACCCCGGCCCTGGTGAGCGGCTGCAGCGCCACCTCGGGCCTCGGCACCCAGGGCCGCGCGTACGTCTCGGTCTTTCCCGACTGATCACTCGATCGCGTTGCAGCGCAGCGCGATACGTCTCCTCCCGGCCCACGCTTCGCCGACGTACCCGCCCGCTCCCGGGCGGAGCGTCAGGCTGCGCACGGCCACGCGCTCCTCGCGGGTGCCGCGGGCCTCGCGCTCCTCGTGGGGCTCGCCCGCGCCGAGGCGCCGCACGCACACCCGCCCCGACGAGAGCGAGAGCTGCTCCTCGTGCTGCCACCGCCCGCGCTCGAGAAACCACCCGTCGCCCCGCACCACCGGCACCGCGTGGACCCACCGCGCCTCGCCCTCGCCGCGCTCGTCGGGCGCGCAGGGGGCGGTGCGCGCGTCGGGCGCCGGAGGCGTGACGGCGACGTCGTCCACGCCGTCGAGGGGGTAGAAGCGCAGGGTGCCCGAAGGGTTGGCGGTCCAGAGGCCGTCCCGGTCGCCCCAGCGCCCGGCGGCGGCGTCTTCGAGGCGGCCGGCGAGGGCGTAGGTCCTGCGGCGCCCCAGCGCCCCGCGCGCGTCGACCCGCACGAGGGTGACCGTCGACCCCTCGGGGCGCGCGTCGTCCACGCGGATCATCGCGCCGCCCTCCCACGCGTGCGCCTCCACCCCGCTCGGCGCGGCGCGGCCCAGGCGCAGGTCCGTCGCGCCGTCGCGGGTGACCAGGAGGTGATCGCATCCCCTTGTGTCGCAGCGGGTCACGAGCGCCATGGGGGCGGTCGCGAAGGGCACGCCGCGCACCTCCATCGTCGCCCCCTCCCGGCGCGGCACCGTGACCCGCGCGCGCCCACGCAGCGCGTCGCCCTCCCAGGTGACCGCGAGCGAGTCGGGTCCCAGCGCCTCGGCGCGCACGGCGTAGCCCGTCGACGCCGCGCCGTGGTCGATCTCGGCCGCGGGGGTCGAGGCGCCGTGCTCGCACCGCAGCGTGCGCTGCGGGGTGAGGCGCGCGTCGGGCGCGGGGCGGTCGGGGCGCGCGAGGGCCTCGCCCTGGGGAGGCGCTCCAGGGCCGAGCAGCAGGCGCTCGCCCAGGCGGCACCACCCCGCGGCGCAGCCCAGCGCCTCGTCGCCGAGGGCGAGCGCGCTCGCGTCGCCGAGCACGGGCGAGGGCATCGGCTCGAAGCGCGCGCCGTCGCGGGAGCGCTGGAGCGTCGAGGCGTCTGAGGACCACGCGATCCACTCGCCCCCGTCGGTGACCCGCGCGTAGCGGCCGGGGAGGCGCACCGCGCGCCAGGCGTCGTGGGCGAAGACCCACGCGTCGCGCGCGTGGGCGCCGCGGGGGATCAGCGCGACGCCCTCGGCGAGGGGGCGCGCGTCGAAGCCCTCGGGCGCCTCGAGGAGATAGGGCGCGCGGCTCACCTCTTCGCCGCGCGCGTCGAGCACGCGCAAGAAGCCGCCCGTGCGCACGATCACCCGGCGGTCGTGCGCCGCGATGAGCTCGCCCTGGTGGAGCACTTCTCGGGCCACGGCGTCTTCGTCGACGATGCAGAGCGCCTCGCGGGCCTCGCGGCGCTGCGCGCAGGGCGCGGCGGTGACCCACAGTCGCGAGCGCGCGTCGAAGCGCACCTCGCCCACGGGCTGCGCGTCGCGCTCGTCTCGCAAGATGCGCCACCCGGGGTCGGCCGAGCGTCGGGAGAGCACGACCCTGGCCCACCCCCGGGTGCACACGGCGCCGACGCCCTCGAAGGCCGGCGAGAGCGCGCAGCGCGAGCCAGGCGCCGCCTCGTCCGAGAGGGTCGCGCCGTCGCGCGCGCGGAGCACCCGGAGGCGCTCGCCCTCGAGGGTGAACACCCACGGACCGCCCGACGCGCTGCTCGCCCCAGAGAGGTCCCACGGGGCGTGAAAGAGGCTGCGCTGCAAGCGTTCAGAGACGTCGTCGGGCACGGCGAGGGAGCGCGCCGCCGTGAGCTCGGAGCCGTCGGGGACCAGGGCTCCCCCGCGGTACGCGAGGGTGCCCGCCGTGGTGCGCAGGCGGGGACCGTCGTCGCCCATCCAGAGCGCGAGGGCGACCCCCGCGGGGGGCCGCAGGGCCTCGAAGGTCTCGCCGCCGTCGAGGGAGCGCATCAGCGCGCCCGGCTCGGTGAGCGCGAGGAGCGTGCGCGCGTCGACGCTGATCGCGGCGAGGACGTCGTGCAGGGGCAGCCTCCGCGCGCGCCCGCCGTCGCCGACGACGTGCGCCGAGAGGTCCCGGGCCCTCACCACGAGGGCGCCCTCTCCGTGCGCGCCCTGGAGCGCCGCGCCCTCGCGGGCCGCGGGGGCCTCGAGCGCGAAGGGCAGGGCGCCGTCCCGGTCGAGGGGCGCGGTGAAGCGCCGCGCGCGGTAGAGCGACCCGTCCTCCGCGGCGAAGCGCCAGGTGCCGTCGGCCATGCGCGCAGAGGCCACGATGGGCGTGAGGGGGTAGGGCGCGGGCGCGGCGCGTCCGTTCTCCGCGCGCACCGCGCCGTGCAGGGTGTAGCCCTCGCGCACCCGCACCGCGGGGGCGCCGACCGGCGCGACGTACCAGCGCGGCGCGGTCGCGGCGGCGCGGGGTCGGTGGGGCCGTCGGTGGCGCCTTCGGTGGCACCCCGACGCGGAGAGGGCGAGGGCGAGGGCGAGGAGGGCGGTGCGGTTCACGGCCGCGGGAGGATAGAGCAGGGCCGGGGCGGAGACGTCCCGACGCGGCTACAATGCGCGGCATGAGTGAGAAGTCGCGCGTGCTCACCCGCGACGACGAGATCGGTGAGGTGGTGCGCGGGCTGCGGCGGGTCGCGGTGCTCGGGATTCGCTCGGAGCGCTACGCCGACCGCCCGGCGCACTACGTCCCGGCGGCGCTCGCGCGGGCGGGGGTCGAGGTGGTGCCGGTGCCCGTGCACGAGCCGGATGTGGGGGAGATCCTCGGGCGGCCCGTGGTGCGCGACCTGGCCCTCGTCGGCGAGGTCGACCTGGTGAACATCTTTCGGCGCCCCGACGACCTGATGTCCCACCTCGACGCGCCGCCGCCGCGAAGGCCGCCGCGGGTCTGGCTCCAGAGCGGGATTCGCCACGAGGGCTTCGCCCGCGCGCTCGTCGCCGCGGGGGTGAGCGTGATCGAGGACCGCTGCCTGATGGTGGAGCACCGACGCCACGGGCGTTCGTGACCTCCGCGCCGCGCACCTGCGCTACGCTCCCGCGCCAACCCTGAGGAACTCTTATGAAACCTGGACGCAACGACCCCTGCCACTGCGGCTCGGGGCAGAAATACAAGAAGTGCCACCTCGCCGCAGACGACGCCGAGCGCGCCGCCGCCGCGAAGGCCGCCGCCGAGGCCGCGAAGGCCGCCGCCGAGGCCGCGACCGAAGCCGAGGCCGTGACCGCCGCCGACACCTCCAGCTCGGTTCCGCGCGGCGCGCCCCCCGCGCGCCCGAGCGGGACCATCGGCGGACGCGCGAAGCTCCCCGCCGCGCCTCCGCCCCCGCCCGCGCGCCGCCGCGCGGTCTGACCACCCCCTGCCCGCCGCGCGGGATGTGAAGGGTTGAGGTCAACCCGCACCGCGGACCCACACCCCGCGACCGCGCGCCCTCTCCCGCCTCGGGAGAGACGCTCTGCAAGGGGTAGGAATTCGTAGGGTTCGCGGTCCTCACCCAGCCACCCATGACTTCTGCCCGACCCAAGAACCCCTTATCCCGAGGCGGGAGAAGGGGTGCGCGGCTGCGCGGGAGGTGGGTACGTCGGTCGCGCAGAACCCTTCACCTCCCCTGTGGAACGGTACTAGCGCTCGCCCCCCTCGTCGCCGCGGCTCTCGCGGAGGTACCGCCCGAGCCACGGGAGGTGCTTCTCGACCCGCACCTCGTCGCGCTGGAGCGCCCCGCGGGCGTTGCGAAACTGCAGCACGCTCGCGTCCTCGCCCTCCATCACGAACGCCTCCACGGGCCCGAAGACCCGATCGAGCTCCTCGGGGCGGCAGGTCGGGAGGTACGGTCGGAGCACCCGCGGGTCGTAGAAGCGAAACAGAAGCCTGCGCCCGCGCTCGTCCTGCACCCGGAGCAGCCGACGAAAGTGGCCGAACACCGCGCCCATCGGCGCCGTGCACCGGAGGAAGACCCCCCACGACTGCCCCCACGCGGCCTCGAGGAGCGCGAGCGACGCGGGGTTGTCGCGCGGAACGCGGATCAGGTACGGCGAAGCCGCCGCCAGCGCCGGAGAGAGCGCGCCGAGGTAGAGACACCGCGACGCGAAGGGGGCGCGGGCGGTGAAAGGGTGCACACGGGGGTCGCGCGCGCCGTCGAGGAGCGCGTACGTGTGCTCGTCGTCGCCGCGAGGCCACAGACGGGGGCTGAGCTGCTGGAGAGGAAGATTGCCCATGGTGCCGCTCCCTCAGGCCCTCGCCTGGGTCGTTGACGAACCGCGGGCCTCCGCCTGCCGTGCCCGCTCGCACTCCTCGCAGAAGGGCGTGCCGTCGCGGGCCGCGGAGAGGAGCACCGCCACCTGCGCCGCGTCCTGCTCCGTGGGCGCCGGGGCGGTGGCGTCGGCCTCGACGAAGGCCGCGTCCTCGTCGCGACCGGGCCAGCGAATCTCGCACTCCCCGAGGTCGAGGTCGTCGAAGTACGCGAGGCCCCTCGCGTCGAGGTTGCCCTGGCGCACCGTGCCGTCGGGCAGCTTGATCCAGTAGCGCTCGTGAGCGACGGGCTCTCCCTCCATGTCAAGGAGCTCGAGCTCGACCCAGTGTCGCTCGTGGAGGCTCAGGGGCGACGCCCCGCCGCCGCTCGGGCCGCCCACCGGCCCCTGACCCAGCGCGGGCGCGGCCTCGGTGGCGTCACCGTCGCGCGCCTCCCAGAAGATCTCCGCCTGGCCGGGGTCGAGGTTGCCGAAGTATGCCCGGCCCTGCGAGTCGAGGGTGCCCCTACGCTCGGTGCCGTCGGGCAGCTTGATGCGGTAGGGCTCGCCCGGCATGGGGTTCCCCTCCATGTCGACGAGCTCGATCTCGATCCAGGTCTTCGCCTCGCTGGGCGCGTGGAGCAGCTCCTCGTCGGCCTCGGACCCGCCCGCGCCACCGTCTCCGGAGCGCGCGCGCGCGGGCCGCCTCCAGAGCACGAGCTCGCCGCGCCGGAGCGCCTCGGCGAGCCTGGCGCGCAGCCGCGTCCGGTCGACCCGCAGCGCGTGCGGCGTCGCGCGATCGACGCGCAGCGCGTGGAGCAGCGCGGAGAGTCGGTCCTCGCTGCTCGCGCGCAGGACCATCTCCGCCGCGCGCTGCGGGTCGGACGTGACACGCCTCCACGCCGCAGTGTCTCCCGCGTCCCAGCGGGTGCGGAGCTCGATCGCGTCAGTGCCTCGCCACAGAATGATCCGCATCGTCGCGGGGCAGAGTGCATCATGAACCGTCGCGGAGCATCAACCGCGTTGACATGCGCGCGTCGAACGGATCCCATCGGCCCGCGCGCGAGCGCGAGAGAAGGAGCAAGGAATGCCGACGCGGCACAAGGTGCAGGCGGGCGAGTGCGTGGTGAGCATCTCCGAGTCCTACGGGTTCTTCTGGGAGACTCTCTGGGCGCACCCCGAGAACGAAGGCCTCCGCAACACCCGCAGGGACCCCACGGTCCTGCTCCCGGGCGATGTCATATATATCCCTGATAAGACAATAAAATCATACGTCCGACCCACCGACGCGCGGCACACCTTTCGGGTGAAGAACGTGCCCGCGAAGTTCGAGCTGCGGCTGAGGAGCGAAGACGGCACGCCTCGCAGCGGCCTCGCGTACGTGCTGGTGATCGACGGTCGGGAGATCCCCGGCACCACCGACGGCAACGGCGCGGTGAAGGCGTCGATCTCTCCCACCGCCCGCGAGGGCGTGCTGCGGCTGACCGAGAGCGGAGAGGAGTTCGAGATCGACCTCGGGCACATGGACCCGGTCGACACGATCCGTGGGGCCAAGATGCGCCTCAGCTCGCTGGGCACCTACAACGGCCCCATCGACGACAGCGGCGATGCCTCGTTCTCTCGCGCGCTCGAAGCCTTTCAGGGCAGCCACGGGTTGCAGCAGACCGGGCTCCTCGACGCGTCGACCCAGGACGCCCTTCGCACCGCCTTCGGGTCCTGAGAGGAACGCGCGACCATGCCTGCCAAACTCAAGCTCCTCGACGTCGACGGCCCCTACCATCACCCCGATGGCGGTGTGCTCGCGAAGGTCGGCGACACCATCAGCGTACGCGTCTCGATCTCAGACCGCCGAAAGTCCCGAGGCGGGAGCTTTCCCGCATCACCCACGGGGGCCTCGCGGGTCCGACCGTCACCTTCGCCGGGCGGTACGAGAGCGGCGACTCGTCAGCGCATCTTTCGAAAAGAAGAAGCCCGTCCCGACGAACTACCAAGGGAGCGACGAGTTCACGTACTCCGTGCCGGTCACCGCCGCGGCGCCCCTGGCCGACATCGTGCTGGAGGCCGTCACCGAGTGCGAGGTGCTCGCGCCTGAGGGCGCGCCGCAGCTCATCACGATGGCGAGCGAGGCCGAGGTCTCGGACTGCTTTCCGATGCTGCTCACCGAGGCGCCCCAGCTCCGCATCGGCGCCTCGCGCGGCGGGACCCAGGGGGTCGCGTCGGCCTCTGCCAACTCGCTCCAGTCGCGCGTGCAGTTTCACGCGCGGCTGTTCTTTCTCGACCCCGAGGGCAACGAGCGCCGGCTCCCCGACGGCGTCCCCGTCCGCGGCGTCGTCGGCCGGCAGCGGCCACAGTTCTGTCAGACGAACCTCGCCCAAGGCGCGGTGGGCTTCGCGGCGTTCGCGGGCGACCTCGTGCTCACCCACCAGGTCATCTCGCTCGCCTTCGGCGACGCGGAGGCCAACGTGGTCCTCTGCGAGCTGCCTGGGGCTCCTGCCAAGACACAGAGCTGGGGGCCCGTCCCTCCCCCGAGCGACACGACGGGCACGCTCCCCAACCGCTTCTTCACCCTCCCCCGCGGCGCGACGCTCGCGGAGATGGACTGCGAGGTCACCGGCGACGACGGCCGCTTCGACGCGCCCACGGGCAACTTCGCGCTCGCGAAGGACGGCCGCCCCGCGAGCCTGGGCTCCCGCAGCGCGCCCGTGAAGATCGTGCTGAAGCCGAAGTGGCAGTTCGTGCGCTTCGAGTACTTCGACCGGCACTACGGGGTGAGCGACCACGGCGGCGAGAACGTCGCCATGCCCGCGGTGACCCTCGAGGGCTTCGCCGCCATCCCGACCTCCGACCTCGACGCGCCGCAGACGCGGAGCAACTGGTGGATCGACCCGGGGTCAGACGGCAAGGTCATCCAGTGCCTCCCGTGGTTCAAGCAGAAGAGCGCCACCGGCGCCGCCGCGGCGAAGCCCGACGCGCAGACCCAGCTCCGCTTCGCGCTCCCCGCCGACACCTTCGTGCAGAGCGAGTCGGCGACGGTTCGCAAGCGAATCACCGCGACCGTCGAGCAGCGCAAGCCGGCCCCGAGCGGCTGAAGTTCTACGACCTCCCGACGCTCTGGCAGGCGCGAAACTACTGCGGCGCGCTCTCGACCACGGCGGGCGAATTCGGCTGGTACCAAGACATCGCGGACAAGGCCACGGCGGCCGACAAGCCCCTGGTGTTCTGCCTCGACGACATGGTGCTCACCGACCACGAGCTCAAGATGCTCGGCACCTGGACCCACGACGAGCGCCTCGGGATCTTCGCGAACACCTTCGACGACACGGTGGCCGACTGCACCAAGCACGGGCTCTACAAGGCCGACACGCCCAACAAGAAGTCGTGGTTCACCGAGAAGCCCGCCGACGACGCCCCCGAGGCGTCGTGGAACTACGTGCGCGACTACCCGAAGTGGACGCGGCTCATCGCGGCCGACGGGAACCTCTTCGACGTGTTCGACGCGCGCTCCGTCGCGGGCTCTCCGTGCGCCGACGACGAGACCGTCGGCGCGCGCGCGGCCGTGCGCTGGATCGACGCGACGACGGCGCCCAACGGCTCCCCGGCCGCTGCGAACTTCTCCCCGAGGCCGGGGCTGAAGGAGCCCGCGGGGGGCAAGCACTTCGTGATGCAGCCCTTCTTCGAGCAGGAGTTCGTGGCCCGCAGCGCCCCCCTCGCCGCGGGCACGACCATCGACTCATGGAGCGCGCCGCTGCCTTCGGGCGCCGGGCGATTTCGCAACGGCCGCTTCGACCTGGCGGTGCTCCGAAGCTGCGCGGTGAAGGACGACAAGGAGGTCGGCGCGGTCATTCGCTACCATCGCTACAGCTTCGACTTCGCGTCGGAGGTCAGCACCATTCAAAACTCCGGGGCGAGCGCGCACGCCGACTGGACCCGCGACCTGATGACCCACCTCCCGCTGCGCTGGAACGGCAACGACACGCTCAACCCGTCGCGGGCCATTCTCCGCCCGCAGACCGACTCGTCGGGGCCCTCGCTGCCGGTCATCACGATCGTGCAGACCTTCGAGCGGCCCAAGGCGCACTTTCACGTCAAGACCGTCGCCGAGTCTGTGACCTCGTCGATGAACGGCCCCGGCGGGACGGGGCAGCTCCGGGTGGCCGCGGCCACTCCGATCACCCCCCGGGGCTTCGCGGCGGCGCACGAGAACGGGCACACCGGCGGGCTCCCCGACGACTACTGCCCGATGACCCTCGGGGTGCCCGCGGGGAGCTCGAACCACATCCCCGGCAGCCCCTACCTCAGCGACGCGCGGGCCATGATGAAGGCCAACAAGGAGGTGCGCGCGCGGTACTTCTGGCACATCGCGGAGTGGCTTCGGAGCGTCAACGGCTTCGCGAACGCGAAGTACGAGGTCTCGCACGGCGCGTCGACCTACAAGCTGCCCTACCTCCCCACGCCGCACGTCAACCGCAGCCTCGTGGCGTGGCCCCTGATCGGAAAGCACCACGCGACGCCGCAGGGCACGACGGGGCGCTGCAACACCTACCTCTACCTCCTCGGCGAGGACGAGTTCGCCCGCACCGTGCTCCCCGGCGTGGCGGGCGGAGGGACCTTCGACGCGATCCTCATCGTGATGATCGTGGTGAATTTCACGAGCACGCCAGACCTCAACGACGAAAAGTGGAAGGAGGTGTTCACGCGATGCAACCAGCGGGTGCACGGCTCCCTCAACAGCAAGGTCACGGCGAATTTCACCGTGCGCGCGAACGACGGGCCGCCGGCGGTGCGCCGCTGCCTGGTCCATTTCGTGCCCCACTTCATCCGGGGCCCGGCGACGGGCGCGACGCACCTCGCGGTCAGTCTCTCGAACACCGAGGAGCTCAACATCGACATGACCGCCAGCCCGCGGAGCCTCATCGTCCCGAGCGACGCCAGCTCGAACGAGAACTGGGAGAACTCGAAGAGCGCCATCGAGGAGTATTTCTTCGACGCCCTCTGCGCCTGCGCGGGCGTCTCGGGAGACGTGGCGCAGGCTGACGGCTTCGACAAGGCAAACTCCTACAAGCCCCTGATCCAGACCGTGCTCGACGTGGGTCAGACGCCCACCATCGCGAGGAACCCGTGAGCGACACCTTCACCCGGAGCGGCGCTCCCCTGCCGCTCGGCGTGCCCGTCGTCGCGATCCGCGACGGCGTGCCCGACGGGCCCTTCCCCGCGGCGACGCCTGCGCCCCGAGGCACCGGCACGCCCTGCCTCTACGCGAACCACTCGCTCAACGGCAGGCTGCCGCACCCCCTCCCCGTCGGGCGATGGGTCCTGAGCTGGTCCTCGCCGATCGAGCACGCGCTCCGCCCCGACGCGGTGCTCACCGCGGGCGAGCGGCTCGTCGCCGCGCGCGAGGGCGTCTGGGAGCTCTTCGACCTCGAGGGCAACCGCATCCGGCACGGCGCCACGGAGTCGCACCGCCCGGTGCTCGACCCCGTGGCCGGAGGCCTCTGGACGGTCGCGCACTCGGGCATCCTCGCGGCGCACGACCTCGCCGACGGCGCGCGGCGCTTCGTGGTCCACACGCGCTCGGGTATGGACTACCACCGCGTTCACCTCGACGCCGACGCCGAGCGCGTGCTGCTGACGAGCATCGAGGTCATCGACGACATCCACGAGGGCGGGATGTCCCAGCACGCCTTCATGGAGCGGGTGGACCTCGGCGCCGACACCGCGCCCGACGCGTCGGGCTTCTTGCGCAGCGCCACCGCGGGGCCGCACCTCGTTCACCAGGACGACGCCGCGGGCACCCGCCCCTACGAGTCGCGCGTGTCGGGCCTCTTGCAGAGCCCGCAGGGCGAGCCGCGGATGCTCGCGGCTTCGTGGGGCGACGCGCTGCACCTCGCCACCTTCGACCGCCTCTACGTGCTCGACCGGGAGATGAACGTCGTCGCGGCGTTCTCAGACCGCTTCGAGCCGCTGGCGCTCAGCGTCGACGAGCGCGGACGGATGCACCTCGTCGTTCGCACCGCCGACGGCGACGCCTACTGGACCGTCGACCGCGCCGGCGTTCGGGTCGTGACCGCCGCGCTGCCCGAGGGTCCGTCGACCTTCGTGGCGCCCCCGATCGTGGGCCACAACCACGCCGTCTTCCTGGTGAGCACGCGCGCCATCTACGCGCTGCGCAGCGACGTCGGGCTCCATTGGTCCTTCGCGGCGGATGACGACATCGTTGGGGCGGTGATCACGGCCGACGAGCTCCTGCTGGTCACGACGCGACGCGGGGTGTACGCGCTCAACGCGCGCGGCGAGGTCGGCGGGCTGATCGCGGCGCCCGAGGGCGAAGACTTCTGCGCCCCGGTCGTGGTCACCGAGCACGACACCCTCGTCGCCGCCACCGAAGCACACCTGCTCCACTACGCGATCGAGGCGCTCGACGAGCGCACCTTCGTCGGCGGCGGATACATCGCGACGTAGCGAGCGTCGACCCCGCGCGGCGGGTTCTCGGCGGCTCTGTCTGCCGCGGTGAGCACGCCCGATCCCGCCGCGGGGCTTCACGAGACTCTCCCACGCGGCGCCGAGCTGCGTCGGCGGACGCCCGATCCGTACACGCCCGGGAGGATCCGCCAGCGAACGCGGGGCGGTGCGGCGCCACCGGGCGCGACCACCGCGACTCGTCGGTGAGCCGCGGCGGGGTCGACAAGCTCCAGACGTGGTGCCCGCACCCCTGAGCGCGGTCGCGCGGATCAGGGCGTGACGGTGGCGATGACGGGGTCGGCGCTGTACTGCCGACGCTCGCGGTAGGCGCGCATCTCGTCGGGCGAGATCGCGCGGTTGATGACGAAGAAGTCGTCGATCTGCCCCTGGATCCCGAGCTGCGCGACGCCGTCGTTGAAGTCGGCGCCGAGCATCACCGGCGCGGGCGGATACATGATCGGCGCGTCGGGGGGGTTGATGCAGGGGCCGTGTCCGCCAGGGCAGAGCGGCTCGCAGGGGACCGAGCAGGTCGTGGGCTGCCCCTCGGCGGGGTTGCAGGCGGAGAAGGACAGGGGGTTGGGGCAGTAGACGCGGTCTTGCGGAAAGAGCTCGAGGCTCTCGGGGTAGCTGTAGACCCGGTCGTCGTAGTAGCTGCGCCGGGTGGTGTGCGGCGTCGTCGTGCGGTCAAAGGTGAACGCGAGAAAGTGCCAGCGGTTCACGAAGACCGTGCTCGCGAGGGGCTCCGTCGTCGTGATGTGCGCGTACTGAATCACCTCAGTGCAGGGCTCGACGCAGGTGTTGCCCTGGTAGTACGACTCGTCGGTCCCGTCGGAGCGAAAGAAGATCGCCCAGGGGTTGAAGATCGCGCTGTCGATCATGCGCTGATCGGTCTCGGGGATCATCCAGTGGCGCGCCCGCGCGGCCAGGTCGGGCATGCCGAAGCAGGCCACGGTCTGAAAGTTGTCTTCAAAGGCGTTGGCGGGAGAGAGCGGCCGCACCCAGATGCCCACGGTGAGCTGGTCGCGCGCGGTGTCGAAGGGCGCGGAGGTCGCCGAGCGCCAGTTGATCGGCCGTCCGGGGGTCGAGCCCGCGTCTGGCGGCGCCGACGAGTCAACGAGCTGCGCGAGGGGAAAGTTCAGCGAGTGCTGACCGCGGCGAAAGCGCGCCTCGGGGTTCGTCGGCGCCAGCACGCTCGGCGGCGCCTCCGCGGACCACAGCTCGGGGTCGGCGCCGCGGATCTCGGGGTGCCCGGAGCGGTAGCGGTCCTGGAGGATGTACGCGTCGAAGGGCGTGGTGCCCGCGGCGGGGCAGGTGCGCGCGCCGGTGCCCTCGTCGAAGCTGTACGCGCCGAGCACGTTCGCCGCGCGGGTGGGCACGCGGTCGAAGGTGTCGTCGTAGCTGTTGGCCGCGGCGAGCGGCGTCGAGCCGCCGTAGCGCAGGGTCAGGGTGGTTCCTGTGGGGGCGATGGCCGGCGCGCGCACCCAGACGACGCCCATCGCGCAGTCGGTGACGAAGTGCGGCGCCCAGGCGCCCTCGGCGGTGCGAAAGACCATGCGGTCACAGCTCGCGCCCACCGCCGCGCGCACGCCCATCGGGAGCTCGACCCGCACCTGAAACTCGGTCAGCGCGGTGCGCGCGCCGCTGATCGAGACCCGCGCCGTCGAGGGGAAGCCGCAGTCGGAGCCCCGCGTCGCGCAGGGGTCGACGCGCGTAGGCGCCGTGGGCGTCGGGCAGGGCGGCGCCGTCGGCGCGTCGTCGGGGGGCGTCGCGACGTCTTCGACCGCCGCGTCCTCCTTCGCGGTCGCGTCGCCCTCCACCGCCGCGTCCTCCTTCGCGGTCGCGTCGCCCTCCACCGCCGCGTCCTCCTTCGCGGCCGCGTCGTCGGCGGGCGCGATATCGCTCAGGGCGGCGTCCATGTCGGAGACGTCTTCGCCGGGCTCGACGAGGTCGTCGCCGGGGCTCTGGTCCTCGGTGACCTGCGCCCCGTCCAGGCTCCCGTCGACCTCGGGGATCGCGGGCCAGTCCTCGACGCAGCCCTGCGCGCCGCCGACGGTGAGTGCTCCCCCCAGGAGCGCGACGACCAGACGAGGCGTGCGACGACGTTGCATCGCCGATCACGGTACCAACCCGGCTCGCGCGGCGCCAAGCGAAGCGTCGCGGCGAGCGCGGGCGGCGAAGGGCACCGGCGGCGTGATGGGAGGGGGAGAGGCGCGTGAGGGTCAGGCGACGGCGGTGACCACGCGGGAGCCCGTCACGGGGTCGCGGTCGGTCACGGCGCGGTCGAGCAGGCGCTTCGCGAGGGGGCCGAAGCGCTCCTCGGCCTTGCCCGCGGCGAGGTCGCGCAGCAGCGCGAGGTCGGCGCCGAGGCGCTCGCGGACCTCGGGGTCGCGCACGGCGGTCACGGCCCGCTGCGCGGCGGCGGGGGCGGCGGCGGCGACGGCCTGGGCGCGGCCCACGGCGGCCTTCGCGCGGTTCATCACCCGCTGCGCGCGGGTCTGGGTGATGTACGGGGCGACCTCGTACACGAGGTCGGCGGCGGTGCCCGAGACCGTGTGCGGGGGCTTGTGCAGCGGCGACGCGAAGCGCGGGTGCTTCGCGAGGAACTCCCGCACCTGCGCCTCGGTCACGCCGCAGGCCTTGAGGGTACGCTGGTACTCCTCGTCGGCCGCGATGCGCGCCTTGAACATGTACATCTGCACGCGGGAGTAGAAGTTCGTGGCGCCGTCGCCGCTGGTCTCCACCGCGCAGAAGATGCTCCCGGGGAACTTCGACGTGATCAGCGACTGCACGCCGTCGGACACGCCGCTCGAGGGCATGCAGCCGAAGGGCTTCACGCTCACGGTGATGTGCGCCTTGGCCTTCACCACGTTGAGGATGAGCTTGCCCACCTCCATGTGGCCCTCGCCGCCGCGGAGGTCGTTGTTGTAGTAGTCCTTGGCGACCTCGGCGACGTCGTCCATGTCGGGGAGGTGGTAGTCGAAGAGCCCGAGGGGCCAGGCGAAGGCCTGAAAGCCCACGCGCAGGCCCATCTCGGCGAGGCGCATGGTGGCGAGGCGCTTGGCGACGTCGAAGCCGTCCATCTCGCCGAGGCCGTACTGCCCGCCGTCGTTGGCGCGCAGGTCGCGGCGCTCGCGGGTGTCGCGGGCGACCTCCCAGATGTTGTAGAGCAGCCACGCGGTGGTGAGCTGGATGTCGGCCTCGCCCCCTTCGCTCTCGATGAAGCGCTGGAGCTGGTAGTTGCCGTCGCCCTCGGTGGTCATCGCCCAGAACTCGCCGATGATGCTGGTCTTGGCGCGGGGGCGGAGCCGGTCGACCTCGACGCCCTCGAAGTGGCGGCGGGCGCGGTAGAGGGCCTTGAAGATGTTGGTGCGCGACTGCAGGGCCTCGTAGAGCTCGCGCTTGACGGCCTCCATCGCGTCGTTGGTGGCGCCGGGCACGACCTCGTAGGGGCGGATGCGGTACGCGAGGGCGTTGACCACGTCGCCGCAGACGATGGCCTTCACGATGGCGAGGAAGAACGGCGGGTTCATCTCGATGCCGACGTCGTCGCCGCAGGCCTGCGAGAGGCCGCCCTGCTGCTGAAAGAGCATCACGCGAAATCCGTCGAAGCCCGCGTCGCGCAGGGCCTTGCGGTACTCGGTGACGTACATCCCGAAGCGGCAGGGGCCGCAGGCGCCGGCGGTGAGGAACACGAAGTTCTTCACCACGTCCTCGGCGGGGATGCCGTCGACGTCGCGGAGGTCGATGAGGTGCTTCACCAGCGAGCCCACGGTGAAGTAGGTCGGGTTGCACTGCCCGCGGTTGCCGAACTCCTTGCCGGTCTGGAGCCCGGCGTTGTCGGCCATGCCGATGAACTTCACCTTGTACCCGAGGCCGCGGAGGGCGCCCTCGACGAGGAAGTCCTGCGCCGCGGTGAGCCCGGCGATGAGGATGGTGATCTTCTCCTTCTCCTCGCGGGTGACCTTGGGCTTGAGCATGTTGTCGGTCCACTGCCGACGGCCCTCGCGGAGGCCCAGGCGCTCGCGCTCCGCCTCCTCCCAGGCGCGGAGCTCGGCCTCCACGTCCACGGTGTCGTCTCGGCGCGCGGGCGCCTCTCCCATCACGGGCAGGCGCACGCGGGCGCTCATCGTCGGTTCCATCGTCATCGCATCACCCCGTTCTGGTTCATCAGAGTTGAATGGGGACCATGGCCCCGTCGGCGGTCTTCTTCTTGATCGACACCACCCCCGGCGGCGGCTCCGGGCGCGCGGGCGCGGGGGGGACGTAGGACGCGACCCGCGCCGCGAGGGCCTCGATCTCGGCCTCGAGCTTCGGGTCTGAGAGCGTGCGCGCCGCCAGCTGCTCGCGCTTGAGGCGCAGGAGCTCGAGGCGCTTCTGGTCGAGGGCCACGGCGAGCTCGACGCGCTTGCGGGCGACGTCGTCGAGGCGCTCCTCGTGGAGCTTGAGCGAGTGCGCGTAGGTCTTCACGCGGATCTTGATCGACCCGCTGGGCTTGTTCGCGTCGATGTCGTGCAGGGCGGCGTAGGGCGAGCCCGAGGCCGTCACGATGCTGTCGACGATGCCGTAGGTGGGCGCGTCGTGGCCGCACTTGAACGACGACAGGTCGAGCAGGGCGAGGTTCGGGTGCCGCGCGGCGAACTTCACGGCCCAGATCTTCTGCGCGCTGTTGGCCGAGTAGTTCTCCGGCCACACGTCGTTGATGTCCAGCGGGTGCTGGCCGCGGGCGATCTCCTCTTGGAAGATCCGCGCGAGGTACTCGGGGTCGCGGGGCAGCGAGCGCACCGAGAGGATGGGGTAGCCCAGCACCTGGAACTCCTCGGGGATGCCGTGGTTGAGCCCGGGGTCGGAGTGGTAGGGCCGGCCCAGCATCAGGATGGCCGCGCGGTGCTCGTCCTCGACGGTGTCGAGGATGGCGCGGCCCTTGTGCTGGAGGTCCTCGTCGAAGGCCTTGAGGGCCTTGAGGGCCTCGCGGTGGGCGTGGTCGCTCTCGTCCTCGGTGATGCCCAGGCGCGGGCCCCAGGTCTCGAACATGCGCCGCGCGGTGAGGTTGGTCTCCGAGAAGGTGAGCGCGGGGTCGAGGTACTCGATGCCGCGCTGGGCGAAGAAGTCGACCTCCTTGGTGAACGCGGCCTTCATCACGTCGGGCGCGCCCGCCACGATGGGGCAGCTCGCGTTGTCCATCACCCCGTCGAGGAACGACGGCACGTGCGTGAGGATGGGGTAGAAGATGTAGTCCAGCTTCTTCTTCGGCTGGTGGTGGTGAAACAGCAGGTTGTGGATGTGCGCCTGCGTCACCTTCGACGGGAAGCACGGGTCGACGGAGCCGTACTTGCCGCCCTCGACCCACATCTCCTCGGTGGTCTCATCCGAGAAGATCACGTTCTGCTTCTGCAGCCCGAGGGCCTCGAAGTAGGTGCGAAAGTAGGGGCCGGTGCTGTACATGTTCAGCACCCTGGGCATGCCCACGCGCACCCGGCGGAGCCGCTCCTGCGCGGCCTTCGTCGCGCGGCGAAAGCCCCGGGTGACCTCGACCTTCTTGATCGAGAAGAAGCCGCGCTTGAGCACGGTGTCCTTCACCGGCGAGCCCTCGTCGGGCATCGGGGCGAACTTGAACCAGCTCGCGAAGGCGCGCTTGGCCTCGTAGTCGACCAGGTTGGGGAACTGCTTGGCGATCGCCTTGCGCTCGGCGACCAGGGCGAGCATCGCCTCTTCGCTCTCGACGGTGCCCTTCTCGCACGAGAAGCCCGAGATGTACCGCGCCTTGGAGCCGTCGGGGCGCTCGGCGTCGATGAAGGTGCGCTTGCACTCGTTCGGGCAGAAGTGGCAGGTGGTGCTGTCGTCGGTGCGGCTCTCGTACTCGATGTTGATCGCGCCCTGCATCCCGATGAAGGTGCTGCTGCCCTTGCGCTTCACCACGCGCAGGGTCTCGAAGGCCGCGCCGAGGGCGCCGGCCTCGCCGGTGTGCGGGTGCACGAAGACCTCGGCGCCGGGCACGCGCTCCTTGATGTAATCGACCTGGGCCTTGACCGCCGCGAGGTTGTACTGGGTGCCGCCCTGGAGCACGAAGCGCTTGCCGAGGGAGGCCATGCGCGGGATCTGCACGACGTACTGCCAGACGTTCTTGGGCAGCACCTGCGCGAGGCCCGCGAGGAGCTCTTCTTTCGAGAAGCCCTCCTTCTGAAAGTTCACCCGGTCGGTGTCGAGAAAGACCGCGCAGCCGTAGGAGAACTTCGGCGCGAGCTCGGCCTGAAACGCGGTGTCGGCGTAGTCGGTGACCTTGAGTCCGAACTGGTCGGCCATGGCCTGCAGGAGCATCCCGTTGCCCGCGGAGCACGAGTTCGACAGGCGAAAGTTCGCGATGTCGCCGTTCTTCATGAACAGGACCTTGATGTCCTGCCCGCCGATGTCGCAGATCACGTCGACGTCGCCGAAGTAGCGCACGGCGCTCATCATGTGCGCGACGGTCTCGACGATGTTCACGTCGGCGCGCATGGTCTCTTGCAAGACGTCGGCGGCGTAGCCCGTGGCGCCGAAGCCCAGCACCTCGAGGGTGGCGCCGCGCTCGGTGATGTACCCCTGGAGCTGGGCGAGCAGCTCCTTGGTGTCTTGAATGGGGTTGCCCTTGGAGAGTTGGTACGCCTTGCAGACGATCTCGCCGTCCTCGTCGACGAGCACGGCCTTGGAGGAGGTCGAGCCGCCGTCGAGGCCGATGACCGCGCGCACGTGCTGGCCGGGGGCGAGCGCCATCGGGGTGAACTTCGGGATCTTGTAGAGCGCGCGAAAGCTGTCGATCTCGATCTCGGAGCGCGCGAGGGGCGGGCCGGCGCTCTCGCCGAGGCGCGCCTTGCGGCCGTTGGCCATGTACTCCACGAGGCCCGCGGTGCCGGTGTAGAGGCCGACCTCGGCGGGCTCCTTCATGCCGTACACGCAGGCGCCGAAGGCGGCGTAGTATTGCGAGTTCTCGGGCACGAAGACGAGCTCCTCGATGGGCACGTCCTTGGGGTAGTCGTAGGAGCGCTCGGCCCACACCTCGGGGATGCGCTGGCGCCAGCACTCCTGCAGAAAGGGGAGGTACGTGTTGGGCCCGCCGAGGAGGATCACCTTGTGCCGCAGGGTGTTCCCGCGCGTGAGCACCGAGAGGTTCTGCAGCACGATGGCGTCGGCGAGGGAGCAGAGGATCTCGTCGGAGGGGATGCCGCTCTTCACCAGGTTGACGATGTCGGTCTCGGCGAAGACCCCGCACTTGGCGGCGACGTGGTGGAGCTTGCTGTCGTCGAAGTGGATCTGCGTGGCCTTCTCCGAGGGGAGGCCGACCTTGATCATGCACTTGTCGATGGTGGCGCCGGTGCCCGACGCGCACTTGTCGTTCATCGACGGCGTGGCGGTCTTGTCGCCGGTCTTCTCGTCGGTCTTGAAGATGATGATCTTCGCGTCCTGCCCGCCGAGCTCGATGACCGAGCCCACGTCGGGGTGCAGGGTCTCGACCGCGAGGGTGACCGCGTTGACCTCCTGCACGAACTTGCCGCCGATGCCCGGGCAGAGCGGCAGGGCGCCGGAGCCCGTGAGAAAGGTCCGCCACTGGTCCCGCGGAGAGTTCGGGAAGGCGGCCTCGATGGCCTGAATGAGCTCCAGCACCTTCTCGGGCTGGCGGGTGTTGTGCCGCTGGTAGTCGCTCCAGAGGATCTCTCGGGTCGTCGGGTCGAGCGCCACGGCCTTCACCGTCGTCGAGCCCACATCGATGCCGAGCACCATCGGTTCAGTTCGCGTCGAGCCCATTGCGTCCTCCGAGCGTTCAGACCGCTGACTGACACGTCAGTCAGCGAAGGCGCAGGGGTATCACGGGGCCCTCGGAGCGCGCAATGTGCGCGGGTTGAATCTGCGGTGAATCAGCGGGAAGCGTTGAGCACGAAGGCGTCGGTGTTGCTCCCCGGGCGCGCGAGGTTGAGGCCCTCGAAGGTGAAGGGGGTGGTGTGCTCGCCGGCGATGGCGAGGGCGCGGTCGCTGACGGCGACGGCCAGGGGGCGCTGGGACCCGGTGGTGATCGAGGCGGTGCGCGCGGCGGTGACGGCGCCCCCGGCGGAGGTGACGACGACGAAGCCCGAGGTGATCCCGTTCGCGGGGACCGAGGTCGAGCCGGCGAAGAAGGTGACGGCGTTGGTGGTCCCGACGGTCCAGGCGGTGCCGTCGGGGCGGACGGCGATGGCGCGGGGGACCTCGGTGGCGTTCGAGGGGGACTGGGCGCCGAGGGGGGTCACCCAGCGGAGCTGTCCCGCGCTGGTGAGCGAGGCGATGTACCCGTCGTTGACCCCGAAGGTGAGCGCCTGTCCGCCGACGTTGAGCGAGGTGCTCGAGGTCTGCGCGGCGAAGTACACGTTGCCCGACGCGTCGGCGCCCACGCCGCCGATGACCTCGGCGTTGTTCGCCCCGATGCGGAGCTGCCAGGTCGAGCTGGACGAGCCGTTTACCCGCACGAGGAAGGCGTCGCTGTTCCCCTGGTTGCCCACGGCGCCGAAGCCCAGGTCGAGGTCGGCGGCGAGGGAGTGCACCGCGAGGACCGCGCCGTCGCCGTGCGCGGTGATGGCGTCGAAGTACGTGCCCGAGCTCCCTCCGAAGGACCGGAGCCGCAGCGGCGCGCCGTCCGACGCGCGCTGCGCGAGGAGGAACACGTCGCCGCTGGCGCGCGCGGTGACCGTGGTGGCGCCCGCGCGAAAGGTCCCCGAGAAGTTCCCCGCGGCCCAGAGCGTGCCGGCGGCGTCGACCGCGAGGCCGAGGCACTGGTCCTGCTGGGCCCCGCCGAAGCCCTGCGCCCAGCGCAGCGAGCCCGAGGAGGTCCAGCTCGCGACCCAGGTCTCGGTGAAGCCGTCGGGCGCGGCGATCTGCGTGCCGCCGATCATGACGGTCCCGGTCACCGCGCCGCAGGCGTAGACGTTCCCCGCCCCGTCGACCGCCACTGCGGTGCCCGAGTCGTTGGTCGCCCCCCCGACGCGCTGGGTCCACCTCGTGGCGCCGTTGGGCGCGAAGCTCGCGACCACCGCGTCGAGGCTCCCGGCGCTCGACACGGTCTGTGAGCCCACCTGCACGCTCGACGCGAACATCGAGACCACGACGGTGTTGCCCGCGGCGTCGATCGCCACGCCGTTCACCGCGTCGGTGCCCGCGGCGCCCCAGGCGTGACCCCAGCCGCCCGTCGTCGAGCCGCCGGTGCACACCGACGCCACGCAGCTCTGCCCGCTCGCGCAGGCGCGGCCGCAGGCCCCGCAGTGCGCGGCGCTGCTCCCGAGGTCGACCTCGCAGCCGTTCGCGCTCTGGCCGTCGCAGTCTCCGCGCGCCGCGGCGCAGGTGAACCCGCAGGTCCCCCCGCTGCAGGACGCGCTCGCGCCCGAGGGCGCGGGGCACGCGGTGTCGACGAAGCTCGACCCGCTCGAGTCGCACACCCGCCGCACCGTCGCGCTCGCGCAGGTCACCGACGAGGGCGCGCACGCCTGTGCGACGCAGGCGCCCGAGGCGCAGCGCTGGTTGGTCCCGCAGCGCGTGGTGGTCTCGCGGGCGCCGTCGGCGCTGCACACCGCGCGGGTGAACGCGTCGCTGCACCGCGCCGCGTTGGGGGTGCACGCCTGCGCGACGCAGGCCCCCGCGTCGCATCGCTGTCCCGTGGGGCAGCGCGCGGCGGTCTCCATCGCGCCGTCGCCGCTGCACACCGCGCGGGTGAACGCGTCGCTGCACCGCGCCGCGTTGGGGGTGCAGGCGTTCATCAAGCACTGCCCGTCGACGCAGCGCTGGCCCGACGCGCAGTCGGTGTCGATCGCCGTCGCCCCGCGGTTGTCGCAGATGCGCGCCCGCGTGGTCGAGACGCACTGACGCGCGTTGGGCGTGCAGCGCTGCGGGAGGCACGCGCCGCTGGCGTCGCAGAAGCGCCCCACGCCGCACGCGGTGTCGGTCGCGCAGGCCGCCGCGTCTGGGGGTGGCGTCACAACGTCTTGCGGCGCAGGCACATCGGGCGACACCGGCGCGTCCTCGGCGACGACGTCCGGGGGCACCACCGCGTCCTTCGGCGGGGGGACGTCGGTCGCGGGGGCGACGACGTCGGGCGCGGGCGCGTCGAGGCTCTCGGGCGCGTCGACGACCGCGACGTCGCTCGTGGCGGCCGCGTCAGGGAGGGGAAAGCCGCCGCCCACGGGCGTGCCGCAGGCGCCGAGGAGCGCCGTAAGGAGGATCGGGGTCGCGCGAGGTCGCATCACCCGCGGAGTTAGCAGATCGCGGGGCGCCTCGCGAGAACGCCACCGGCGCTACTTCTTGAGGGTGCCCGCGTTCTTCTTCGCGAGGAGCTCGCGGTGGCCGCCCACCAGCACGCCGTCGATGAACACCATGGGGAAGGTCGGAAAGCCCGCCCAGAGCTTCAGCGCCAGCCGGCGCTTCCACTGCGAGAGGTAGCTCCCGTACTCGAGGTAGGTGTACGCGATGCCCTCGGCGGCGAGGAGCGCGCGGGCGTTCTTCACCACGGGGTTCTGCGCCATGCCCACGACGACCACGGGGTCGCGGGCGACGGCGGCGGCCACCTCGGCGACGATGTCGGGGTGAAACGAGGCGACCACGGCGTCGGCCTCGGGGGAGATCTTGTCTGGAGAGAGCGTCGGGCGGGTTGTCATCGGGCGCTCTCTACCACCGCCCGAGCGCGCAGCGAAGGTGGCCGATGAGCTCGCGGCTTGACAGGACCCACGACCACCACGGCGATGTCCCCCCAACGGGCTCATCCCCGAGCCCCCAGCGCTCCCAGAACGCGACGCGCTCCCTCCGCCCCTGCGGCTATGATGCCGCCGTGACTGCGCCCGCCCCCTCCGCGCACCTGCGCGGCCTCGACGGACTCCGCGCCCTCGCCGTGCTCGCGGTGATCCTCTGGCACGCGGCGCTCGCGTCTCGCGTGCCGGTCGCGTCGCTCGGTCTGCTGCGCCCGGTGGCCTACTTCGGCTGGGCCGGGGTCGACCTCTTCTTCGCCCTCTCGGGCTTTCTCATCACCAGCCTGCTCCTCCGCGAAGAGGCCAGGAACCTCCGCCTCCACGGCGCGCCGTCGATCTCGCTCAGGCGCTTCTACCTCCGCCGCGCGCTGCGCATCCTCCCGGTGTTCTACGTGGTCTTCGCGCTGCTCACCTGGGGCCTGCGCGGCGTCGACGCGCTGCGCTCGGTGCGCCCCGAGCGCGTGCTCGCGGAGCCCTTTCCCTACGGCCTGTGGCCCTACGCGACCTTCTGGAGCAACTACCTCCACGCCTGGGCCCCCTCGCACCAGCACCACGCCGTCACCCCCGGCGGCGCGTACATGGTCTTCTGGTCGCTCTGCGTCGAGGAGCACTTCTACCTCCTCTGGCCCCCGGTGCTCGCGGTGCTGCGCGCCCGCCGCGCTCGGGTGGGCGTGTGCCTCGCGGTGTGCCTCACGCTCCCGGCGGCGCGCGACGCGGTGGTGCGCCTCGGCGTCGACACGCTGCGCTCGGTGCACATGATCTCGCACTACCGCTTCGACGCGCTGCTCTGGGGCGCCCTCGCGGCGCTCACCCTCGACCTCACCGCCGGGCGCGACCTCCCGCGACGGATGCTTCTCTCCTGCAGCGTGATCGCCGCGCTGGGGGCCTACGCGAGCGGTGCGCTGTCGGTGGTCCCCGTGGGGAGCGCGGCGGGCTTCGGCTTTGGCCTGGGCGCGCTGGGGCTCGCCTGCGCGATGCTGGTGCTGGAGCTGGTGCTGCGCCCTGACTCGTCGGTCGTGCGCGCGCTCGAGCTCTCGCCGGTGCGCTACGTGGGGCGGCTCTCGTACGCGATGTACCTCACGCACCTGCCCATGCTCGACCTCGCGCGGGCCGTGCTCTTCGAGGACGACACGCGCCGCGGCGCGGGAGACCTCGTCGAGCTCTTCGTGCTCACGGCGGCGCTCACGCTGGCGGCCTCCGCGGCGCTCCACGCGCTGGTGGAGAAGCCCTTTCTCAAGCTCAAGGACCGCTTCGCGGCGTAGGCGCCCGTTGCGCCTCTGCGGGTGTCGGGTGCGACCCCTCGGCCGCGCGGGCGCGACGAGACCCCGAGGCTCGGGTAGCTTGTCGCGAGCGACATGCGCCCCGCGGAGCTCGCAGAGATCATCGCCGCCCTCCCGCTCGACGAGGCCCGTGCGCTCGTCGAGGCCCTCCGCCAGCGCCTCGCGGTGACCGAGGTCGAGGGAGACGACCTCGACGCCAGGGGCTTCTTCGCCGTCTACGGCGCCCCCGCCTCCGCCGGAGCGCGGGGATTGCGTCGTCGTGCTGCACGACGTCGGCCCCGAGCGCCTGCGGGTGATGGCGCTGCTGCGCAGACAGCTCACGCTCGGCCTCGACGACGCCAGGGCCGCCGTGTCGACGGCGCCCGTCACGTTCGGCCCCTTCGACGACTGGCCGTGGGCCGAGTCTCTGGCGAACGCGCTGCGCGCCGAGGGCGCGACCGCCTCCGTGCGCGACGCGCCCTGACCAGAGGCTCCGCGCCAGGCGAGCGCTCCCCGGCGCGGCGGTCAGCGCACGGTCGCGTTGGCGGCGGCGGCCACGCGCGGCACCGGGGGGTGCGCGTCGACCATCGCGCGAAACCGCGCGCCCGCCGGGAGCGAGCGCTGCCCCGCCGCGAGCAGCGCGTCGGGCGAGATGCTCTGGAACAGCAGCTCGGCCTCGACGCGGGCGGCGGTCCACCCCTGGGTGTTGAGCGAGAAGCGCACGAGGTCCTCGCCCGCGCGAAAGTCGGTGTCGCCCTCGACGCCCACCGCGGAGGTGCGGGCGGCGTCGGGGTGGTCCGCGCGCCAGCCGCGGGAGAGGATGCGGTTGTCTTTGATGTACCGCGCGGCCCGCAAGGGCAGGTGCGTGACGTGCCCGTCGACGTCGACCATGACGCTCTCCCAGACCTGCACCTGATCGTCGGCGGTGATGGTCTGCAGGTGCGGGCGCACGACGTCGCGCCGCGCCTCGAGGAGGGTGCCCGCGCCGTTCACGAAGCGCCCCAGGGCGTTGGTGCGCCCGACCTCGAAGCGCACGTTGCCCGCGCCGTCGAGCACCCGCACGTGGAGCCACGCGCGGCGCGACGGGTACCCCGTGGGGAACCGGTGGCCCGTGGTGTTCGACACCCGGACGTTGAACGTGAGCGCGTCGCCCATGCGCGCGGCGCCCTCGACGGTGAGGGTGGCCGCGCGGCGGAGCTGCGCCTCGGCGTTCTGCGCGCCCGCGGTGAGCTCCTCGGGGGTCGAGGCCGAGCCCACCCAGTCGCGCTCCGCGGCGAGCAGCGAGAGCATGTACGCGTTGGCGCCCACGAAGGTGTGCCGCCCGATCGGCGTGCGCGCCGCCAGCGTGGGCGGGACCACCGAGAGCCGGGTCTGAATGTCCATCCCGTTGGGGTCTCGGGTGGGCATGTGGCAGCCCTGACAGTTGAGGGCCGAGCTGCCCCGCGGGGCCTCTGCGCGATAGTCTGAGTTGCGCCACTCGAGGTAGGTGACCTGCTCGTTGAACTCGGGGCCCACCACCTCGCCCAGGGCGTTCAGCGGGCGGGTGATCACCGTGTGGCAGCTCGCGCAGAACGCCGCGGCGGTCATGTGGTCCGCCGCGGTGGGGGTGTACATCACCTGGTTCTGCATGGGCATGGTCGTGGGGTTCGGGTGCGGCCCGTAGATCTCCCGACGGTCATTGAGCACGAAGTTGCCGAGAAAGCTCTCGGGGGTGCCCTGCCCCTGCGCCGTGGTCTGGTGGCACACCGTGCAGGTCACCCCCTCGCGCGCGAGGTGCCCCGCGGGGGAGGTCGCGGTGGTCACGTCGCTGAAATGCAGCGCCGACATCGCGTCGGACTGAAGGATGTTCCCCGCCGGCGCGTGGCAGCGGGTGCACACGTTCTCGATGGTGGCGCGGGCGGGGGGCGTGTTCTCCAGCTCCTGCTCGAGCACCGCGAGCCAGTAGGGGTCGCGCGCCGCCACGGCCTTCATCGACGTGCGCCACAGGGCCGGGGGGCTCACGTCGGCCCCCGCCGAGTCGCGCAGCACCCCGGCGGCCGAGCGGTGGCACGACATGCAGTTGTCGTGAGTCATGAAGCGCCCCGCGCGCGTGGACGCGTGCGCCGGGAGGTTCCCGAGCGCGTCCGCGGGGGGGCCCGCGTCGGGGTCGGGCTCGAGCACCACGTCGGGCAGCACCACGTCGGACGCCACCACGTCGGACGCCACCACGTCGGGCAGCACCACGTCGGACGGCGCCACGTCCGTCGCCGGGGCGGCGTCCCGCCCGTCGGTGGCGTCGACCGAGCCATCGGGCAGCACGCCGCTGTCGACCGACCCATCGCGCGCCGACGCATCGGGGACTGAGGTGTTCGAGGCACATCCCAACACGGCCACCAGGGCCAGCGCACTGCGTTCACGAATCATCGGGTCTCCTGCGCACTACGCGCGCATCTTGCGCGAACGCGGGTGCGTCGCGTCGGGAATGCAGGAGGCGCGCCGACGCGAGCCCGAGCCTCCACGGCGTCCCTCCATGAAGTGCTCGCGGCCGCGGCCCGTGCGGTCCATCTTTCCGTCGCGCCCTGCGTCCCGGGCGGTCACAACACGCGCGGCCCCACGCACGGACCGGCCGAGATGAAGCACGGTGAGAGCGCCACGCATCGGCGGAGACCGCAACGCGGAGAGCGACGTGGTGAGGGAGCGCACGGAACGCGGCCGATAGGCACACCGGGGAGCGAGGTGCGCGGCGACGCCCCACACCCGCGGCGGGAGGGTGGCCCAGTCCCATCTCGTCAGCCCTACCCGCCGCACCGCCGCGATCCCCGAGGACCACGCGCTCGCCTCAGCCTCGCTGCGCGCAGCGACGCCCGTCGCCGCAGCCCGCGCGGCCCGTGAGCGAACGATCAACCGCCCGCGCCTTCACCCGATGGCCTCATCTTTACACCGTAGGCGACACAAAAAAGACTTAATGATGCGATGCTACTCACCATTTCGTCCAAGATCCTCCCGTCGCGCGGAGGGATCGCGCTACGCTCTCGTGATGGTCGTCCGCGCCCTCGCGTTCTCCCTCGCCGCCTCGCTGACGCCAGGGCTCGTCCGCGCCGACGGTCGTCTGCCGGCGCCGCGACAGCTCACCGAAGGCCCCGCGCCGCAACAGATCCCCGACGACGAGCCCTCGCCGGCCGCGCCCCCGCCGCGCACGTGGGAAGTTGGGATCCTCGCCGGTCACGTGCACTCCCTCGATGGGAGTGACGAGCCATTCGGCGCGACCGTGGGCGCCCGGCTGAGCCTTCGACTCTCCGAAACGCCCCTGTTCGTGCGTGCCAGCTACCTCTACGGCACGGCCACGTCTCCGGGGCGCACATCGCGCAGCGGCCACGGGCATGCCCTGCTCCCCGAGGTCGGGCTCGCCTTCGGCGGGCGGATCGAGGGTCGCGCCACGCTCGGGATCGGCCTCGTCGTGGTGCCCGGCGGTGGCGAGGACGTCGCGCCCGTCGCCACCACCAGCCTCTCGATCGGCGGACGACTCGGCACCTGGTACCTCTCGGCCGAGGCCAACTTCGCGTTCGGCAACCTGGGCACCACCGTGGTCACGGTGGGCGGCCTCGGCGGCGTTGCCTACCTGTTCGAGTAGCCGTCCTCGGTCGCGGCCCGAGGGAGCATCGCGCGGCAGCGCCGGGGCGCGCGTCAGACCGCGCCGGTCACGGTGAGCAGCGGGGTGCGCGCCTCGAAGCGCGGGGCGGCGAGGGCGTCGAGCATCCACCCGGCCACGTCCGCGCGGGGGATGGTCGCGCGGCCCTCGACGCGCGCGACGACCCGGGCTCGGCCCGTGGCGGGTTCGTCGGTGAGTCCGGTGGGGCGCGGGATGCACACGTCGAGTCCGCTCTCCAGCCAGGTCTGCTCCATGCGGGCCAGCGCGGGGTAGACGTGGCGCAGCGCCGACCCGCGGATGATCATCTTGAAGGCCGCGGGCATGACCTCGTAGCTTTCGGCCACGCCGCCCGCGCTGATGACCACCGCGCGCCCCACCCCCTCGGCCTTCATCGCGCGGACCACCACCGGGGTGCTGCGGTCGAGAAAATCAGGGTCCTCAGGGCGGCTCCACGGGGCGATGCCGGGGAGGCGCAGCCCCAGGGCCGAGAGCACCGCGTCGGCGCCGCGCACGGCCTCGCGCAGGAACCCCTCGTCGTCGAGCGCCCCGCGCAACACGCGCACGCCCTCGGGCGCGTCGAGCCGAGAGGAGGCGCGCGCCACGGCCGTGACCGTGTGTCCACGCGCCGCGGCCTGGGTCACGAGGTGGCGACCGCAGCCGCCAGAGGCACCGAGCACCACGAGCTTGTTCATGACGCCTTGGATGCTCCTTCGTCGCGCCGCGGTCGAGCGCGGAGCTCTCGAAGCGGCACCGACCGCGGTCGCGGGCACGACGCCGCGAGCCCGCGGTCTCACGGCACCTCCAGCGAACGCGTCTGCACGCGCGCAGGGGGCCCCAGGGCGAGCGCATCAATTCCTCAAT
Source organism: Polyangiales bacterium (assembly GCA_041389885.1). Taxonomy (GTDB): domain Bacteria; phylum Myxococcota_A; class Polyangia; order Polyangiales; genus JAWKRB01. The sequence goes on from JAWKRB010000042.1 coordinate 28,903, forward strand.
GGATTCAATGGATTTGTCGCGGGCGGAGAGGCTGCCCCCTTCGCTCGCAGGGAGCGCCCGGCGAGCGAAGGGGGCAGCTGAAAGCGGTGAGCACCGTCTCCATTAAAACCAATGAGGAATTGATGCGCTCGCCCTGAATCCCTCCCCCTCCGCGGGAGGCGTGGTCTAGCATCCCCGCCCGATGCATCCGTTGGTCGGGGTCGCGTGAGACCGATCCACCCGCCGGTTCAGACGGCATGAGAGCGACGCCGCGCCGCGCCTTCGCCCTCGGCGTGCTGCTCGTCGCCCCCGCGGCGGCGTCGCAGCCCCGCGGCCCCACGGCGGTGCTCCGCTACGAGCGAGGGGCCGGCGCGTCGACCTGCCCAGACGCGCAGGCCATACGCGACGCCGTCGCGGCGCGCCTCGGCTACGACCCCTTTCGCGACGCGGCGCCGATGACGGTGCGCGCCACCATCGCGCGCCACCGCCGCCGTCTGCGCGGACGCGTCGAGGTCACCCACGCCGCGGGCGCCGCGCTCGGCACGCGCGAGATCGAGTCCTCCCACCGCGACTGCGCCGAGATCGCCTCGGCCCTCACCCTCGCCGTCAGCATCGTCATCGACCCGCTCAGCCTGACGCGACCCGCGCCGCCGCCCCCCGCGCCGCCGGTCGTCACGCCCCCCGCGCCGCCGCCCCCCGCGCCGCCGGTCGTCACGCCCCCCGCACCCCCGCCCCCACCGCCGGCGCCGCCAGCCGCCGCCGGCGCCGCCTGCGCCCTCGCGCGCGCCGCGCCCGGCCTCCCGTCGCCCCGCCCTCGAGGTCACCCTGGGCGGCGGCTTCACCTCGGTCACACCCCGGGCTCGCGGGCGCGCTGAACGCGTCTGTCGGGCTGCGCTGGAGCCTCGTGAGCCTCGCGCTCGAGGGCGACCACGCGTTCTTGTCGAGCGCCGCGCGTGAGGGCGGCGGGGCGGTGCAGGCGACGCTCTCGTCCGGGCGCGTGGTCCCGTGCCTGCGTCAGCGCCTCGGCGCGCGCGTCGACGGCGCCGCCTGCGCGGTGCTGGCCCTCGGCGCCCTCGGCGCGACCGCCACCGAGGTCGACCAGGCCCTCCCCGTGGCGGCCTTCTACGCCGCGGCGGGGCCGCGCCTCGCGGCGCGCTTCGCCCTCTCGCCGCAGCTGGGGCTCCGCGCGCGGGCGGAGCTCCTCGGGGCCCTCACCCCCGTCACCCTGCGGATCCGCGAGGGGGCGCGCGAGGCGGCGGTGTGGAGCGCCTCCCCCGTCGCCGTCGGCGCGGGGATCGACCTGACGGCGACCTTTCCGTGACGGACCCGGCGGCCTCGCGACAAGCACCCTCTGTGAGCGCCGCCCTGGCACCGCGCCCCACGTCCGCGCCCGCCCCGATGGGGCTTGATTTTCGCACGATCTTCGAGATGGAGTTCGACTACGTATGGCGCTCGCTGCGCCGCCTGGGGGTGCGTGAGCGCGACGTCGACGACCTCGCCCACGACACCTTCCTCGTGGTGTACCGCACCCTCGACCAGTACGACCCCAGCCGCCCGCTGCGCCCCTGGCTCTTCGGCATCGCGAGCCGCCACGCCGCGAACTACCGCCGCCGCGCGCAGCACCGCGGCGACGTGATGGAGCACGCCTCCGAGGTGGTCGACCCCGCCCGCGGGGCCGACGAGGCCCTCGCCTCCCGGCAGACCCTCGACCTGGTGCAGGAGGCGCTCGACGCCCTCGACGACGATCGCCGGAGCGTCTTCGTCCTCCATGAGCTCGACGGCGCCTCGATGCCCGACATCGCCGCGGCCTTGTCGATCCCGTTGAACACGGCCTACTCCCGGCTCCGCCTCGCGCGTGAGCACTTCAGCGCAGCCGTGCGGAGACTCCGCGCGGCGAGGGGCGAGCGATGAGCGACGAGCACCTGCCCGCGGACCTCCGAACCCTCCTCGACGAGGCGCGCGCCCACCCCCGCGTCCCCGCGGGCTCGCGCGACGCCGTCCGCGCCCGCCTCGCGGCGTCGCTGGCCGTCCCCCTCACGGCGCCGCCCGCGCCCGCGCCCGCGCCCGCGCCCGCGCCCGTCCTGGCGCGGCGGCTCCCCTTCACCCTCGCGACCTTCGTCGTCGGCGCGCTCACCGGCGCCCTCGCGCACCGCGCCCTCGCGCCGCAGCCGGCGCCCGTGGTCCTCGTCCGCACGGCGCCCGCGCCGCCCCCGCCCCGACGAGGACCGAGCCCGCGCCCGAGCCCGAGCCCGAGCCCGAGCCCGCGGTGGAGGCGCCGGCGCGCGACGCGGGGCCCGCGCCGGAGGCGGTCACCGCAGGCTCCGACGCGCGCGCGCGTCGCGCGGGCGCCCGACGAGGCCTCGCTCAACGGGGAGCGGGCGGTGCTGGAGATCGCGCGCACCGCGCTGACCCGCGGGCAGGCCTCGGCGGCCATCGACGCGCTCGAGCGTCACGCGCGGCGCTTCCCCGCGGGCGGATGGCGCCGGAGCGCGAGGGCATGTGGGTGCAGGCGCTCGTCTCGGCGGGCCGCTACGACGCCGCGCGCGAGCACGCCGCGCGCTTCGCCGCGCCTACCCTGGGAGCATGCTCCAGCCGGTGGTCGACGCCGCCCTCCGTGAGATTCCGTGACGGGTCGTCGCCGTCGCGACAATCAAGGTTCAAGAGACAACCGCTCCGCCGCCGCCCGCGGCGGAGGTCGCGAAGGAACATGATCATGAGTCGAGTCCGATGGATCGTCGTGGCCTGCGCCACGGCCGGGGCGGCCTGCGCTGGCGAGAGCTACACGGTGGGGGTGATCGACGCGTCGTCGAGCGCGTCGAGCGACGGGGGAGACGCCGCCCCCGACGACGGCGCGGACGTCGGCGCGCCAACCGACAACGGCCCCGAGGACGCCGGTGCTTCAACCGACAACGGCCCCGAGGACGCCGGTGCTTCAATCGACAACGGCCCCGAGGACGCCGGCGCGCCAATCGACAACGGCCCCGAGGACGCCGGCGCCCCAATCGACAACGGGCCCCAGGACGTCGCGCCGACGGACGACGCCGCCGACGCGGGCGCGGCGGACGGGCGGGTGCCGCCGACCGTCGGGAGCCTGATCGTGCGCCTCGCGGGCGCGCCCAGCAGCGCGCGGGTCACGCTCACCGGGCCGGCGGCCTTCTCGCGCGTCCTCGAGGCGACGACCGTCCTCGACGGGCTCGCCTTCGGCGCCTACACCGTCGCCGCGCAGCGGACGGTGCAGGGCGGGCTCACGCACCTCCCGACGCCGATGAGCGCGACGGCCGAGGTGAGCGCCGAGACGGGGGTCGACGCGCCCGCGGTGCTCACCGTCACCTACAACGCGATGAACACGCCGCCCACCTTCAACACCGCGGCGGAGCAGACCCTCTACGCGGGCGCCCTGACGCCGACGCTCGTGCCCTTCACCGTCAACGACGCCGAGGACGGCCCCGCCGCCCTCACCCCCACCGCCGTCTCGAGCGAGCCGAGCATGGTCACCGCTCGGGTCGTGCGCGACGGGAGCGGGTGGGCGCTCTCGCTCCTGCCGGGCAACGTCGCGGCGACCGCGACGGTCACCCTGTCGGTCACCGACTCGCAGGGCGCGAGCTCCAGCTTCGCGGTGCGCGTGAGCGTCTCCACGGCGGGCGTGGTGACCACCAACGCGAACTCCGGCCCGGGCTCGCTTCGAGCGGTGATCGCGGCGGTCCCCGCCGGGGCGACGGTGACCTTCGCGCCCTCGGTGCTCAGCCCCATCACCCTCACCTCGTCCATCGCGATCCCGCGGGCGATCACGCTCCAGGGCCCCGGCGCCGGCGCGCTCACCCTCGACGGCGCGTCGACGGTGCAGCTCCTCTACGTCACCGCGCCGCTCACCGTGACGGGGCTCACCTTCACGGGGGGATACTCCGGCTCCTACGGCGGCGCGATCCAGGTGCCGGGCGCGTCGACGCCGCTCACGGTGAGCGACTGCGCCTTCACCGACAACGCCTCGGTGATGCTCGGCGGGGCGATCTACACCGCGAGCGACCTCACCCTCACCCGCAGCACCTTCACGGGGAACCGCTCGAACAACGGCGGCGGGGTCACCGCGGCGGGCCCCAACGCGGTCGTGACCGACAGCACCTTCACGTCGAACCGCGCGACGCTGCACTACGGCGGCGGGCTCTACGTGTACGCGGGGATGCGCGCCACGGTCTCGGGCTGCGCCTTCGTCTCGAACTCCTCGAACAACCTCGGCGGGGCGCTGGCGTCGCACTCGGTGTTCGGGTCGATGACCCTGACCAACTCCACCTTCTCGGGCAACTCGGCGACCAACTACGGCAGCGCCATCGTGCTCAACGCGCCCTCCCTGCGGATGTCGTTCTGCACCGTCACGGGCTCCACCACGAGCCCCGCGCTGCACATCTACACGGGCGGCCCCTTCATCCTCCAGAACAGCATCGTCGCGGGCAACGCCCGAGGCGACTTCTCGCCCTTCGGGATGTACCAGTCCGACGACTACAACATCCTGGGTGGCGTGATGGGCGCCTCGTTCAGCGCGCGCGACAACGACCGCGTCGGAGAGGCCGTGGCGCTCGACCCGGTGAGCGGCTACGGCGGCGCCACGCCGACGGTCCGCCTGCCCGCCACGAGCATCGCCGTCGACGCGATCCCCGCCGAGGCGTGCGTGGCGGGCGCCGACGCGGTCGCCGTCGACCAGCGCGGACAGCCGCGCCCCGCGGGCGGCCGATGCGACATCGGCGCCTTCGAGCGCCAGCCCGGCGACTGAGGCGCCTTCCCTCTGCCGGACGCCTTCGCGCATCGATCGCGTCCTCCCCGTGCACACGCTCGCGCCCGGTCCCCTCGCCGCGCGCTCCCCGCTGCCCTCCGTCGCGCGGCGCCCACGCGAGGTCGCGAACGGGCGTAGACGGAACGATTTCCCTCGTAAAAACAGCGAGATGAGCCCTCCCTACGCGAGGGCGAGGTTGAACGCGATCTCCGTCAGAGCGTTCCGAGGGAGAACTGCAGCGCCCAGGTGTTCTCGTTGACCTCGGTGCGGGCGAAGGGGTTGAAGCCCACGTCGAGGGCGATGGTCCCCACCGGGGTGGTCACCCGAACGCCCGTGCCCGGCGCGAAGCGCAGCCGCGTGAGGATCTGCTCGGGGGAGGGAAAGCGCGTCCACACGTTGCCGAAGTCGGCGAAGATCGCCGACGCGATGCACACGCCGCCGAAGGGGCAGAAGCCCCACGGGATGCGCAGGTCGACGATCGCGTTCACGAAGAACTCGCCGCCGTTCGCGCCGAGCAGCGAGTCGGTGCGCTGGTTGACCGGGAGGCTGCGCACGCTCTCGACCACGTCCTCGGGGATGAGCTGGTTCTGCAGCCAGGCGCGCATCGAGTCGGCGCCGCCCAGCCAGAAGAGCCGCGAGGCGTGGGTGCTGCGGCCGCCGTCGAGGGCGATGTTCCCGCCCGCGCGGAGCGAGAGCAGCAGCACCATGTCCAGCGCAGGCAGCGGGATGTACCCCGACGCCTTCGCGAGGACGTGCACCGTCGAGCGCGCGAGGTTGTCGTTCGCGGGCTCGACCGAGAACACCCGGAGCAGCTCCGCGGTCGCGCTGAGGTACCAGCCCCGCGTGGGGTTGAGCGCGCTGTTCCTCCGGTCGACCGAGGCGACCAGGCGCAGCGCGCCGATGATCGAGTCGCCCTCCTGCACGCGCAGGAGCTGCTGCCGCAGGGGCTCGAAGCGCAGCCGGCACGCGGCCTGCGTCGCGAGCTCGTCGCCGGGGGCGGGCATCGCCGCGGCGACGCACTGGTCGACCTGCGTCGTGAGGAGCTGCTGGATCGAGTTCGCGCCGAAGATCTCCGTCGAGACGTACTGCAGCTCCGGGGTGAACGTGAGGCTGAAGGCCGTGAGCGGGCGCGCGCTGAGGGTGAGCCCGAGACCGAAGGTCGTGAGGGCGTAGTAGGGCGGCTGCAGGAGCCGCACCGACGACACGTCGACGCTCCAGCCGAAGACCGGGCCGAGCACCGGGAGGTACGACGACCCGATGGAGAGCGAGAGGCGCCAGTTCAAGAGCTGCGAGGGCGTGGGCTGGATCTGCTCTGGGAAGGCCGGCGTGAGCCCGGGGATCTGGATCAGCCGGCCGATGCGCGCGCTCGCCGACACGCTGATCGCGCGGCGAAACAGGTTGCTGTAGACGTACTCGAAGCCCGCGCGCACGCCCTCGCCGGTGGTGAACCCGCCGCGCACCTCGAGGGACTGCGGCAGGCGCTCGACCACCTGCACCACCACGGTCTTCGTGGGGCTCTCGGTGTCAGGAGACTCGAGGGAGATGTTCACCCCGGCGAAGACGCCGAGCTCCGAGAGGCGGCGCTGGCTCAGGCGCACCGCCGACACCGAGTACACGTCGCCCGGGCGCAGCGCGAGCCGCGACAGGATCACGTCGGTGAGCGTGCGCTCGTTGCCCCGCACCTCCACCGCCGCGACGCGCACCTGCGCGCCCTCGCGCACCTCGATGCGCGCGCGGGCGCGTCGGTGATCGGGGGAGCGCTCCACCGCGGGGTCGACCCGCGCGAAGGCGTAGCCCTCCTCGCGGAGGTAGTCGGTGAGCCGCCCCCGCGCCTCTTCGAGGGCGCGAAACGAGATGGGCACGCCCAGGCGCACCTCGGCCTGCTCGGCGAGGGTCGCGCTCGAGACCACGCGGTTGCCGTCGAACACCAGCTCTTCGAGCATGGTGCGCTCGCCCTCCTCGACCCGCACCTCGGCAGACACCCGCGGCCCGCAGGGGAAGCGCCAGGGGGCCTGTCCGCGGAGGCGGTAGCCGTCGGCGCACTCGGGGTCGGCGCGCTCGGTGAGGGGGGTGATCAGCGTCGCGCGGGCGTCGAGGTAGCCCCGCTCGCGGTAGAGGGTCGAGACGGCGGTGGTGGCGTCGTCCCAGGCCGAGCGCACGAAGGTGTGGGCCGGGTCGAGGCGCCCCCAGAGGGGACGCGGCGCGTCGGGGAGCGTGCCTCGCAGAGAGCCCTCGAGGGCCGCGCGGAGCTCGCGGGTGGTGAACACCGTCGCGCCGGGGAAGGTCACCTCGTCGACGAACACCTGCGGCCCCTCGACGACCGTGACGCGGAGCACCTTGCGGCCCTCGGCTTCGCGGTCGACCCGCGCGCTCACCCGCGCGTCGCGAAACGCGCGGCGGGCGTAGAAATCTCGGAGGCGCTGCACCACGCCCCCGAGGGCGGCGTCGTCGAAATCGCGCTCCTCGTCGAGGCGCAGCGCGGCGACGAGGTCCTCGTCTTCGAAGGCGCGGGCGCCCTGCACCACCGTGCGGTAGCGATCCCCCGGGACCACGCTCACGACGACGTCGAGGTCGCCCTCCCCCGGCCGGAGGTCCACCGCGCTCACCCGCGCGGCGAGGTACCCCGCGCGGCGCAGCGCGAGGCCCACGAGCTCGCGCGAGGTGCGGAGCCGACGTCGGTCCGCGGTCGCGCCGGGGCTCAGGGGCACGGCCTCGCGCACCACCCCGACGAGCTCGCCCTCGACCCCTTCGACCACGACCTCGCGCACCCGCCTCGGCGGCCCCTCGTTGACCTCGACCACGGCCACGCGCTCGCCGGCCCTCGCCGTGTCGCGGATGCTGAGGTTCACCCGCGCCTCGTCGAAGCCCGCGGCGACGTAGCTCTCGCGCAGCGCGTCCACGAGGCCGCGCACCTCGGCGTCGGTCATCGCCGCGCCGCGCCGCAGCCCGAGCTCCTGCTCGACCTCGCTGTAGGGCCGCGCGAACACGCCCCGGAGCTCGTACCCGCTGAGGGTCCACCGCCGCGCGCCGCGGAGAACGAGCTCGACGCCCTCGCCCGTGGTCCGCGCCGAGAGGGCGACCTCGAGGAAGGTCCCCGTGGCCAGGGCGCGGCGGAGCACGGTCTGCGCGAGCTCGACGCTGAGCACCGGGTGGTCCTGCGGGTTCAGCCCCACGAGGGCCCAGGGGTCCTCGTCGGTCATGGGCGGCTCGGCGCGAACGCTCACGACGGTGCGCGCGAGCGAGTCGACGATCTCAGGGAAGGGCGCGACGGCGGGCGGGCTCGCCTGATCCTGCGCGCGCGCGGGGGCGGCGAGGAGCAGCGCGGCGAGGAGCGCCGAGGCGAGACCCGACCTCACTGAAACTCGAGCCTCCAGCGAAAGTCCGCGCCCACGTTCACCGACACGGTGCCGAGCTGATTGCCCACGTTCTCGCCGATGAACTGCACCCCCGCCTCCTGGTTGAGCCGAAGGTCGAGGGTCACGCGGGTGAGCGGCTGCGCGCTGGCCGACACCGACCCCCCGACGCGCACGCGCTCGCCGATGCCCCGGCCGATGGTGAGCTGCGGCTCGGTGGCGTTGGTGCGCGGGTTGTACGTGCTCCCCACGCGAAACTCATCGATGACCGGGATCGCCTCGGTGACCCGTCGATCGAGCCCCGAGAGCAGCCACAGGGCCTCGATGCCGATGGCCTGCCCGGCGTTCGTGCCCAGGCGCTCGAGCTCCGCGCGGGTGGCGCGAAAGAGCAGCAGAAAGAGAATGTCCTCGCGGCTCAGCGCGGGCTCCGCGGACATGTCCAGGTTGAGGCCCGAGCGCGTCGAGCCGTAGCCGTGGAGCGCGATGCGCCACTGGCTACGGTTGGAGTCTCCCGTGCGGCGCACCTCGGTCTGCGCGAGCAGGTCGAAGACCGGGTCGATGCGCTCGGGGTCGTCGAACTCGATGCGCGCGCGCCGCACCTCGAACTCGTTGCTGTACAGCCGCAGCGTTCCCCGCGGGACCTCGAGGCTGCCGACGACGCCCCAGCGCTGGTTGGTCCCGACGACGCGGCACTCGCGGTCGCGGCCGATGACGATCTCGGCGTCGACGAGGTTGTTCGCCACGCGCATGGGCGACGGCGTGAGCAGCCGCACGTCGAAGCGCACGAAGTCGTTGGCGGGGTCGTAGGGGCGCTCGGCGTTGGTGTTGCTCTCGGTGCGCGTGCCCTGCGAGCCCCCGAGCACGTCGAGGGAGGTCGCGATGGGGCGGGTGTAATTCACCCGGCGGAGGTTCACCCCGCCCTGCACGAGCGCGGGCTCTCCCCGCGCGCCGCCGCTGACGTTGAGGTCGGCGTCGAGGGCGACGTCGAGTCCCTCGATGGGCGCGAGGGTGAGCCCCTGCACGCTGATGGGCACCGTGTAGCTCTCGACGCCGAGCCCCTGGAGCCGCGCGGTGCCGCCCGAGAGGTCGACGAGGCCCGCGCCGGCGAGGGCGCGAAAGCGGTCGAGGCGGAGCTGGTCGCGCGCGAGGGAGATGGTGACGTCGATGTCCGAGAGCGGCGGCGCGTAGCTCGACGACAGCCGCAGCGCTCCGCCGCGCACGGTGATCTCGCCCGAGTAGCTCGGCGCGCGCTGGTCGCCGCTGATCGACACGTCGAGGCGCGCGGCGCCGCGGGCGCTCACGACCCCTGGCACCGCCGCCGCGAGGCGCTCGAGGTCGGCCTCGCCGCGGGTGGCCGCGTCCATCGCGACGACGTGCAGGCTCTCGTCCAGGGCCGCCACGCCACCGAGCCACAGCCGCGTCCCCTCGGGGCCCAGGAGCAGCGGCGAGTCGTCGACGAAGCGCTCCCGCGCGTCGTGGGCGCCGAGGCGGTCGCGGGAGGGGCACTCGCTGCCGCCGCGCCCGTCCGAGGCCGCGCACACGCCGTCGCAGCAGCGCAGCAGCATCGCCGCGCCGGGGCTCAGCGCCAGGGGCACCCCGTAGGCGTGGAGGTCGACCTCCTCGACGCGGGCGGTGAGGTCGGCGCGGGAGAGCTGGTCGAGGCGCGCGCGGGCGACGTCGACGCGCGCCTTCACCCTCGCCCGGCGGTCGTCGCCGAGGCGCGCCAGGAGCGAGGGCGGCAGCCAGGGGAGCAGGTCCATGGGCTGCGTGAGCGAGAGCGAGCCCGAGGCCACGGACTGTCCCCAGGCGCGGTTCCACGTGCGGTGGGTCTCGCCCGCGCCGTCGCGCCAGCTCGCGGTGACCCACGGGGTGTCGAGGGTGGCGCGCACCCGCACGAGGTCGTTGAGCGCGTTGAGCCGCAGCCCCAGGCGGCTGATCGGCGGCGCCACGTCGAGGCTCTGCGGCACGAAGGCGCTCGTCGGCGTGAGCGTCACCTGCGCCGCGATGGCGCCGAGGGAGCGCCCCATCGCCACGAGGTCGGAGAGCTGCACGTTGGCGTTCACCCGGGGCGTGTCGGGCGTGCCGCCCACGGTGACCAACGCGCCGAGGGCGCCGCGCGCGAGGGGCGCCGCGCCGGGGGTCTCGGGGCGGAGCTGGTCGAAGGTCTCGAGGCGAAGGTCCCGGGCGGTGCCGGTGAAGTTCATGCGCCCGCCGGGGCTCATGGTGCCCGCGACCTCGACGGCGCCGGCGCCCTTGCTCGCCACCAGGCTGTTGAGCCGCACCGACGCGCCGCGCACGCCCTCCCGGCGGCGCAGCCAGTCGTAGGAGAGCGACGCGCGCACGCCCGAGAAGCGCTCGCCGTAGGCCGTGATGTCTCCGTCGCGGGCCTCGAGCTTCACGGTCATCACGCCGTCGCGGTCGTCGCCGGGGCGACCCAGCACATACTCCACCCGCGCGTCCATCGCCGCGGCGCCGTCGAAGGGCTCGAAGGTCGGGTCTCCCTCGAAATGGAACATGTGATAGAAATCTTGGAGGTGCATCCGCTGGGTGGAGACGGCGGCGCCCGCGGTGAGGCTGTATCGGGAGAAGTCCAGGTACGCCGAGAAGACCTGGTAGTCGGTCTGCCGGTAGCGCGCGCGCAGGCGCGGGACCTCGACGCGCACGCCGCGCAGGCGCCACTCCTCGCCGTCGGTCTCGAGGGTGCCGAAGGGCAGGCCCGTGATGCTGAAGTCCGCGATGCGCGCGTGGCCGCCGAGCACGACGTCGTCGAAGTCGGAGTTCACGTGCACCGAGAGCTCCGCGTCGCCGCGCACGGGCAGCCCCGCGATGCGGTCGAGGTCGGCGAGGTGCAGCCGGGGGGCGCGCAGGCCCTCGATGACGAAATCGCGCTCGCGGTGCGTGGCGTCGTGCGAGAGGCGAATCGCCACGCGGCGCGCGACGATCTGGGACTGTCCGAAGGTCGCGGTGAGGTCCTCCCACGACATGTGCACGCCGCGAACGCGCATGTGCCCCGTGATGCGCGCCCGCGGGATCGCGACCACGGGCCGGCGCGGGAGCACCTGGTGGTAGTCTTGGAGCACGGCGAAATCGCGGGTGTCGAGGTCGCGCAGGGCGATGTCGAGGTCGAGGGGCGCGAGGGTGCCGCGGAGCTCCGCGTCGCCCGACAGCATCCAGAGGACCTTCGTGCGCGGGGTGACGGTCGTGTCGCCCATGAGCCGCGTGAAGTCGAGCCCGTCGAGGCGGATGCGCCCCGCGATGGCCGGGCGCGTGAAGAGCCCGCTGACCGTGATGCGGGGTGAGGTCAGCCGCGCGCCCGCGTAGCGAATGGCCACGTCGTCGCAGACCGCGCGCTCGGGGGTCACGTCGCAGCGGGTGTGCAGCCCCTCGACGAGGGAGTACCGAATGATCTCGTTCGTGCTGGCGTCCCGCTCGAAGAGCCCCACGTCGTCGCCGTCGACGGTGGCCGCGGCGTGAAAGGTCAGCGCGTCGAGGTCGACCTCGGCGCGGGCGTCGACCGCGACGCCGCCCTCGATCACCGGCGTCCCTGGGATCGCCCGGAGCACCGACTCGATGCGCGTCGCCGCCCGCGCGTCGGCCTCGAGGCGGAGGTGGCCCTCGGCGCCGCGGCGCAGCCGCATCGCGCGGACCTGCACCGAGGTCTCGGCCTTGGCCGCGCCGATCAGCGCCGTCGCCGAGGCGACGTTGATGTCCGGGTCGGTCGCGCCCAGACGCAGCGAGAGCCGCGCCTCGACGCGGCGCACCGGGCCCGTGAACCAACGCGTGCGCGCGTCGCCGCCGCCCACGAGCACGCCCACGCGGAGCGGCTGCCCAGGGCGGTTCAACACGTCGACGTCGACGTCGCGCAGCGCGAGGGCGCCCAGGTCGGGGTGGGCCACGCGCAGGCGAACGTCGCTCAGGGCGAGGTCGCGAAAGGGCAGATCCGTCGAGCCGCCGCCCCCGCCGCCCCGCGACACCGGACCGTTGATCAGCTCCACCGCGCCCCCGCGGCGCTCGAAGCGCAGGTCGACCTCGGCGCCCTCGACCGAGATCGTGGTGAGCCGTACGTCGCCGCGGGTGACGTCGTAGGGCGAGACGCCGAGCTCGACGGAGTCGACGCGCACGAGCCTGGGCGCGCCGGGGCGCCACACCTCGACGCCCTCGACCCGCGCGGAGAAGCGCCAGAGGCTGAAGCCCACGCGGGCGTAGCGCACCTCGAGGCCCGTCGCGGCGCGCACCGCCGCGCTCAGGCGCACCGCCATCTGCGCCGCGAACCACTGGGTGCGAATCACCGTCACGCCCAGCAGCACCACCGCGAGCGCGAAGAGCGACGCGAAGCCCACCCGGCGACGCCGCGAGCGGCGACGCGGACGAAACGCACCCCTCCCTGCGGAGGGGCCCAGCCTCGGGCGCGCTTCGTCGTCGGGGGGGTTGCTGGACACGTCAAGGCTCGGTGCGGGCGTTGCGGACTCTCGCGGTTACGACGGAGCCGTGGCGGTTTCTACCCCATCCGTGGGTCTGACGCTGAGATCCCCGCCGAGGCGAGGAGCAGGCGGATCTTCCCGCTTCGGCGCGATTTGCCGTGAGGGGGGTGCGTCGCTAAAGTCGCAGGGCGATGACCCTTGCCGGTGAGGTCCTGGCCGCCCGCTGGGCGCTGGACGAAAAGATCGACGCAGGCGCCATGGGAGAGATCTTCCGCGGGCGTCATCGCGTGCTCGGTCACACCGTCGCGGTGAAGGTGATGATCCCCGACGCGGCGCGCGAGGGCGCGTCCACCGAGCGCTTTCTGCGCGAGGCCCGCATCGCCGCGCGGCTGCGTCACCCCCACGTCGTGCGCGTCGAAGACTTCGGCGTCTCCGACGACGGCCGGTCGTTCCTCGTGATGGAGCTGCTGCACGGCGAGTCGCTGGCGCGTCGCCTCGCCCGCGCGCCGAGGCTCACGCCCCCCGAGGTGCTGAGCTTCGTGCGGCAGCTCTGCAGCGCCCTCGACGCCGCCCACGCCGAGGGCATCGTGCACCGCGACCTCAAGCCCGAGAACATCTTCCTCTGCGACACGCCCGACGGCGCGCCGCACGTGAAGGTCCTCGATTTCGGCGTCGCGAAGTTCGCCGACACCCTGAGCGAAGGCGGCCACGCCACCGCGAGCAACGCCCTCATCGGCACGCCGAAGTACATGTCCCCCGAGCAGGCGCGCTCCTCGCGCGACCTCGACGGCCGCAGCGACCTCTGGGCCGTGGGCATGCTGGTGTACGAGATGCTCTCGGGGCAGCACCCCTTCGAGGGCGAGGCCATCGCCGAGCTCCTCGTCGCGATCCTCACGCAGTCGATCCCGCCGCCGAGCTCCGTCGCGCCGTCGCTCCCGCCGAGCCTCGACGTGTGGATGTCTCGCGCGCTGGCCCGCAGCCGCGACGACCGCTTCGCCACCGGGCAGAGCCTCTCCGACGCCCTCGCCGAGGCCCTCGACGGCCGCGTGGGCGACTCCTGGGGCGAGGGCTGGAGCCCCAGGGAGACCCCTCGCCGCGCCACCCTCCGGGTGCGCCGCCCGGCGGGGGAGCTCGCCCCCTCGCCTCAGCCCCCCGACTCGGTGCCCCCGCCGGACGTCGCCGCCCCCCCCGCCCTCCCCGACCCGCGCAAAGAGTCGATGGAGCTGCGCTCCTCGTGGCGCAGCGGCCTCCTCGCGGGCCTCCTCGCCGCGAGCGCGATCTTCGGGCTCAGCCAGCTCCGAGGCCCCGCGAGGCCCCGCGAGGCCCGCCCGACCCCGGCGCTGTCCCCTCCCCCCGAGGCCGCCGCGGCGCTCGCCGAGCCTGCCCCGGCGCCGCCTCCGACGGCCGAGCCCGCCCCGGCGGTGAGCGCGTCGCTCACGCCGCCCGAGGCGCTCGACGCCGCGACGACCGAGGCGGTCCCCCTCGAGCCTCGGCACCGCCGCGCGCATCGGCGCCGTCATCACCGCGCGAGGGCCGACGCGCAAGTCGGGAACCCAAGCGACCCCGGGGGTGGTATGTACGATCCCAGCGGGATCTGATCAGCCCCTGTGACCCCGCGCCCCTGCGATGCGCCCCCTCACTGCCCTGATGGTGTCGTCGATGCTGATGCTGCCGCCGCGCCCCGCTCTCGCGCAGGCGCCGCCGCCGCACGCCCCGGCCGCGGCGGCCCTCGAGGCGCGGGCGCAGGCGCTCTACCAGAGCGGCAGGGAGCACTTTCGCGCGGGGCGCTTCGACGACGCGCGCGCGGCGTTCCTCTCGTCGCTGGAGCGTTACGACAGCCCGAACACACGGATGTACCTCGGCCGCACCCTCGCGCGGCTCGACCGCGCGGCCGAGGCCTTCTCCATGCTCGACCGCGCCGCGCGTGACGCGGAGGAGCGCGCGCGGAGCGAGCCTCGGTACGCGGCCACGCGAGACAGCGCGCGGGCCGAGGCCGAGGCGCTGCGCCCCTCGCTGGCGTTTCTGCGGGTGCGCGTCGACCCCGCCCCCGACGACCTCACGCTCTCGGTCAACGACGGCCCGCCGCGCCGAGGGGCCGCGGACGTCGCGCTGCCCTTCGCGCCCGGCGCGGTGACGGTGCGCGCCCAGGCCGAGGGCTACGAGCCCGCCGAGGCACGCGCGGAGCTCGGGCGGGGAGAGTCGCGAGAGCTCTGGCTCTCCCTGCGCGCCGCCGCCGTGGTCGTGGCGGCCGACGCCGGGGCGCGGGCCGTCGAGACGCCGGCGGTCGCGCCGCGCGCGTTCACCCGGCGAGGTCCGGTGCGGAGCCTCGGGGTCGCGGTCGGGGTCACCGGCGTCACCGCCCTCGCCGCCGGGCTCGCCTTGAGCCTCGTCGCGTGGGACCAATACCAGACGGTGCGTGACGACGACTCCCAGCGCGACCTCGCCCTCGAGGGGATTCGCAACCGCGACACCGCCAACGCGCTCTTCGTCGTGGGCGGCGCGCTCGGGCTCACCGGGCTCTTGATGTACCTCCTCGCGCCCCGGCGCGTCGAGGCGCCGTCCGGCGCGTCGCTGTCGCTCGGGCCCTCAGGCATCGGCGTGTCGGGGCGCTTCTGATGCGCGCCCTCGGCGTCGCCGCCCTCGCGCTGCTGAGCGGCTGCGTCCTCGATTTCGAGGAGCTCCTGACGAGGCCCCGCGACGCGGGCGGCCGCCTCGACGCGCCTTCGCTCGACGCGCAGCCCCTCGACGCCGGCGACGTCCCGAAGGCAGAAGACCGCGCCGACCTCCCCGACGCCGTCGTCGTCGACGACCGCCCCGCGACCGACGCGCCGCTCCCCCTCGACGCGGGGCCCTGCGGCTCGGGCGCGGGCGTCGAGCTGCGCCTCGCGCACATGGCCTCGCGCTTCGGCGCGATGACGCTCTGCATGCGCCACGGCGCCGGCGGCTACACCGCGGTGCGCGACCCCCGCTGGCCCGCGGCGGGCATCGCCGAGGCGCAGATCTCCGCGCGCTTCGAGACGAACGCCGTGGTCACCGAGCAGAACGAGTCGTGGCAGTTCGCGGTGATCCCGGTGGGCTCGAGCTGCGCCGAGGTGACCGCGCAGTCGCCCGGCGCGGCGTCGATCACCGCGCAGCTCGACCCCGGCGACCGGATCACCCTGCTGTTCTCGTCCGAGCTCAGCTCGCAGGGTCGCCTCGTCGGCGTGCTGGGGCTGCTGCAAGACAAGGTCTGCACGGCGTGCCCGGACAATTCCTACGACATCCGCGCGGTGCACGCGGCCTTCGGCGCGTCGCGGGCGCGGCTCGAATTCGCCATCGACTACGTGACCCCCGACGGCGAGCCCAGCCTCGTGAACGTGTTCTTCGCGCAGAACGTCGGCTACGGCAGCACGTCGCCCACGGGCGACCGGGGCTTCGACTGCGACTCGGCGTGGTACCTCGGCGCGATGCTCCCGCCGAGCTCCCTCGTGGGGCTCTCGGCCTTCGAGGTCGGCGGCGACGCCGTCGCCAGCTCCGAGCGCTTTCACCTCAAGGGCTCGCGCCTCGCGGCCACGCGCCTCGCGACGGTGTTCTTTCGCGGCGACTGGGTAGACCGCTGGGAGGAGCCCGAGTTCGTGCTCTGCTACGAGGGCGCGCAGGACGCGGGGCTCACGGTGTGCGACCGCATCCCCGCCACGGCGGTGCGCCACGCCGACGCCGGCGCCCCCGACGCGCGCGACGCGCCCCCGACCGACGCGCCCCCCGACGCCCCGACGCCGATGGACGCGGGCGCCGACGCCTCGCTCGAATTCGACGCCGCGGCCGACGACGACGTGCAGGGCGACGTCGCCGCCGGGGGCTGACCGCGCCGATGTCTTGACGGCTCCGGCCGTCGCAAGGGAGAACCCCGCGGCGGCCCGAGGGGCCGCGAGGCGGCTCAAACAGGAGCACACGAGGGTATGTCGGGCGACAAATACGAGTTCTTCAAGGTCGTTCAAGAGACCATGGCGAAGGCCGCGCGCATCGTCGGCCTCGACCCCTCGGTGGAGCTCATGCTCTCGGAGCCGAAGAACGAGATCATCGTGCACTTCCCCGTGCGCATGGACAGCGGCGAGGTGCGGCTCTTCAAGGGCTACCGCATCCAGCACTCGAACATCCTCGGTCCCTTCAAGGGCGGCATCCGGTACCACCACAAGCTGACCCTCGACGACACCAAGGCCCTCGCGTCGATGATGACGTGGAAGTGCGCGCTGATGCGCATCCCGTACGGCGGCGCCAAGGGCGGCATCAAGTTCAACCCGCGGGAGCACTCCGCGGGCGAGCTCCAGCGCATCACCCGGCGCTTCACCCACGCGCTCGGCAGCAACATCGGCCCCGACTACGACATCCCCGCCCCCGACGTGGGCACCACGGGCCAGATGATGGCGTGGATCATGGACACGTACATGAACACCGTGGGCCACGTGAACAAGCAGGCGAACCGCGGCGTGGTCACGGGCAAGCCCGTGTCGAGCGGCGGCACCCTGGGGCGCGAGAAGGCCACCGGGCAGGGCGTGGTCCACTGCATCACCGAGTGGGCGCGGGAGTCGCGCACGAGCCTTGAGGGCGCGACGTACACCGTGCAGGGCTTCGGCAACGTGGGCTCCCACGCGTCGATGCTGCTCTCGCGCTTCGGCGCGTCGCTCGCGGCGGTGGGCGACCACTCGGGCTACCTCCGCTCCGAGGAGGGCTTCAACCCGCACAAGCTCGCGGAGTGGGTGCGCCAGAAGGGCTCCGTGAGCGGCTACCCCGCGGGGATCCCGATCTCGAAGGAGGAGTTCTTCGCGACGAAGTGCGACATCTTCATCCCCGCGGCCCTCGAGGGTCAGGTGCGGGCCGAGGAGGCCTCGCACATGGACTGCAAGGTGGTCGTCGAGGGCGCCAACGGCCCGACGACGCCCGAGGGCGAGCGGGTGCTCCTCGACAAGGGCGTGACGGTGATCCCCGACGTGCTCGCCAACTCGGGCGGCGTGACCGTGAGCTACTACGAGTGGGTGCAGAACAAGCGCTCAGAGAGCTGGGACCTCGACGAGGTCGACGGCCGCCTCGAGAACTCGATGAAGCGCGCGTACAACGAGGTGGTCTCCTTCGCGCGCACGCACGACTGCGACCTGCGCCTCGCGGCCTACAGCCTCGCGCTCACGCGCCTCCAGGCCGCGTACCGCGAGCGCGACATCTTCCCCTGACGGGCCCTCAGCGCCCGGCGTCGGCGGGCTCGGGCTCGAGGCGCAGCACGCCGGTCAGGGGCACCCTGCGCACCCCCGCCTCGCGCTCGAGCCGCTCGACCTCGGCCCGCTCCGCGGCCACGCGCCGCTCGAGCAGGATCCTCCCGCGGATCCACTCCGCGGAGTCTGCGAAGGTGCGATGGATGGGCGCCCTGCGCTCGACGAAGCGCACGACGTAGAAGCCCTGAGCGCCGCGCCATCGGCCGGACACGACCCGGGGGATCACGGTCCCCTCGACCGAGCTCTCGTAGGTGGCCGCGCGCAGGCCGGGGTCGACCTCGTCGCCGCCGGCGACCCCCGGCGCGATCACGTCTCGAAGCTCTCCGCGGGAGCCCGCGAGCTCGGGGTCGCGGTTGCGCGTCCCGGCGAGGCGGCGAAAATCGTGCACCACCCTGCCCCGGCGTCGCTGCAGCGCGAGGCGCAGCACCTCGACCGCCGCGGCCCGATCGGGGAGAAAGATCACCCTGACCCGACGGCGCTCGGGGACGTGAAAGCGCTCGGGGTGCTCGTCGTACCACCGCCGCACCTCGTCGTCGGCGACGGCGGAGAGCTCCCCCGCGCGAGGGTTGAGCACGGTGGCGCGCAGCCGCGAGACCAGCGCGCGCTCGACGGCGGCGCGCACGACGGGGTCTCGCTCGAGCCCCCTGCGGCGGGCCTCGCGGGCGAGGAGCCTGTCGGCCACCAGGCGGTCGAGGATCTCCTGGAGCATCGCCGGGTCGTTCGCGTAGCGACGCTGGGCGACGGGGCCGCTGTCGCGCACCCACTCGAAGACCTCCTCGGCGGTCACCTGCACGCCGCGGCCCGTCGCCACCGCCGTCGACGCGTCGACCAGGGGCACCACGCGCAGGGGCGTCGGCGCGGAGGCGTCGCGGTCCTCTTCGTCGGACTCCGCGCCGTGGGGCTGCGCGAGCGCGGCGCCGGCGAAGAGGGTCGCGGCGAGCGAGAGCGAGAGCAGCGCGGGCCAGGTCATCGCGGGGATCTCAAGTGCGTTCTCGCCGTGAGGTCAAGCGCGACCCTCCCCGCGGCGGTCAACGGACGTTGAGGTAGAGCCGGGTCGAGGTCGGGCGGTTGCGCGGAAACCTCAGCCCACGGAGCATGCGCGCGACGCACTCGGCCTCGTTCGACCCCTGGGGCGGGCGGCGAAAGGCGGTCTCGCTGATGCGCCCCCGCGGGTCGATGCTGACGTTCACGTCGATCGTGCCCCCGCGGTCATGCAGACAGCTCGAGAAGCGCGCCGGGGGAGGGACCACGCGGAGGAACTCGCTGTTGTCGAGCGGCCGCCCGTCTCCAGGCGGGGCGCGCTCCGTGCGCTCCACGCGCTCCGTGCGCTCCACGCGCTCGGTGCGGGGTCGCTCCACCCGCGGAGGCGGCGGCCGCGCCTGCAGCACCTGCTGCACGACCTGCGGGAGCTGAGGCGCGACGGTCAGCACGTCGAGGGCGGCCGGCGCCGCCGTCGCCGCGTCGACGGGCGTCGGCGGGACCGGCAGCGGCAGCGACACGTCGTGGCTCGGGGGAGGCGCGCCGCGCAGGGAGAGCCCCGCGGCGACGACGAGGAGCGCGGTCACGCCCGCGGCCACCAGCAGCACGCCGCGACGACCGCTCGGCGCTTCGGGCTCGCGCGGCGGCATCGAGGGCCGCGGCGCGGGCGCGGGCGCGGGCGGGAGCGACACGACGAACGAAGGCGGCGGCGCGTGGCTCATCGGCGCGAGGCCCATCGGCGCCATCGAGGGCGTCGTCGAGAGGGCCGAGCTCACCGGCGGCACCGAGGGGAACGACGACATCGGCATCGGCGCGACGTGCGGCGCGACCACGGGCGGCGGGGCGGCCCCGGCCGGCGGGGCGACGAGGGCCTCCTTGGTGCCCGACGAGCCCGCGCGGGAGCGGCGGCGGGCGCGGGCTCCGTGGGCCTCGAACACGCGCGTCGACTCGTCGGACAGCGAGTCGGTGGCGTCGTCGCCCACGCCCAGGCTCGAGTCGGGCGGGAGCAGCGAGAGCACGCGGTGGATGTCGGCGCGCATCGCCGCGGCGTCTGGGTAGCGCTGGCCGGGCTCCTTCTGCAGCGCGCGGTCGATGAGCGCCGAGACCTCCGGGTGCACCGCGGGCACCACCTCGAGGAGCGGCGTGTGCGGGTGCAGCAGGATGCGCGACAGGAGCTGCTGGTACGACTCCCCCTCGAAGGGCGTCTTGAGCGAGATCGCCTCGTAGAGCACCGCGCCCATCGACCAGAGGTCCGCGCGGCCGTCGACGCGGTTGCCGCTCGCCTGCTCGGGGGACATGTAATCGGGCGTGCCCACGGCGGTGCCCACGCGGGTCAGCCCGCCGCCCATCGCCTGCTCCGTGAGGATCTTCGAGATGCCGAAGTCCAGGAGCTTCACGCTCTGGCGCTCGTCGGCGCCCCCCACGAGAAAGATGTTCTCGGGCTTGATGTCACGGTGCACGACGCCGACGGCGTGGGCGGCGCGCAGCGCGTCGACGGTCTCGGCGGCGATGATCAGCGCCTCCTGCGGCCCCGCGGCGCGGCGATCGAGGAGGTCGGCCAGGGTCTCCCCCTTGAGCAGCTCCAGGACCAGGTACGGGCCGTCGTCGTCGGTGCCCGCGTCGAGCACCCCGGGGATGTTCGGGTGCCCGATCGACGCCGCCGCGCGGGCCTCTTGCACGAAGCGCGCGTTGACCTCCTGCGAGCTCGCGTACTCGGGCTTGATGAGCTTGACCGCGACCTTCTGCCCGCTCGGGATGACGTCGGCCTCGAAGACCGCGCCCATCCCCCCCTCGCCGATGATGCGACGTAGCCGGTAGCGCCCCGCGACGAGGGTCCCGAGGCGCTCGTGGATGTGCATCAGTGGCATCGCGGGGATCGTCCTGGGCAGCGCGCGCGGCCCGCAGCGACCGTTGGTGTAACCCGCGCTCGCGCGGGGCGTCTAGCGGCTCAACCCGCGATGCGGCCGCTGCGAAAGACGTGCTCCAGGAGCTGGTCGACCTCGGCGAGGGCCCGGCGCGCCGGGTCGGTGGCCATCGACTGCAGCGCGGCCTTGATCTCTCCAAGCGCCCTGAGGTGCGCGAAGAGCTGCAGGTCGCTGACGGGCGCGCCGCCCGTGAGCGACGCGCGGATGCGCGCGATCTCGGCGATGAGCGCGTCGATGCCCACCTCCATGCCGCCCTGCCGCCGCGCGTCGGGGTGCGCGCGAAACCACGAGTCGAGCACCGGCGCGACGATGCCGTCGAGGATGTCGGCCTGCTCCAGGGTGTTCCACACGTGCTTGAGCACGAAGAGGTCGCTGGTGTCGGCGGCGGGGCGGCCGTCGAAGTAGGCGCTCGCGGCCATGAGCTTGAGGAGCTTCACCACGCGGCGGTCGCTGAGCGACACGCCCTCGGCGCGGATCTGAAACACCAGGCTCTTGTACGTCGCCATGAGCTCGTCGGAGACCTGCATCCGCCGCGCGATCTCGGGCTGCGCCGCCCGGAGCTCCGCGGTGGTCACGAAGGGCTCCTGGGGCTGCCGCGCGCCGAGGCGCTCGAGCTCCAGGGCGACGCCGCGCTGCACGAGCTCCTGGAAGTGATACGCGTCGAGGTGCTCGCTGCGCACGCGGAGCAGAAAGCGGTCGAAGATCGCGTTGAGGCTCTCGTCCGAGGGCACCTCGTTGGAGGCGCCGAAGACCGAGATCAGCGGCACGTCGACGACGGTGCCGCCGTTGTTGAACTTGCGCTCGTTGAGCACCGTGAGCAGCGCGTTCAAGATCGCGCTGTTGCTCTTGAAGATCTCGTCGAGGAACACCACCTCGGCCTCGGGCATCATCCCCTCGGTGCGCCGGCGGTAGATCCCCTGGCGAAACGCGGGCATGTCCACCGGGCCGAAGAGCTCGTTGGGCTCGGTGAAGCGCGTGAGCAGGTACTCGAAGTACTGCGACGCGATGAGCTTCGAGAAGGTGCGCACGAGGGCGCTCTTCGCGGTGCCCGGCGGGCCGATGAGCGCGATGTGCTCCCCCGCGAGCACCGAGAGGACCATCAGTCGGATGGTCTCTTGCTTGCCGAGGAATTGAGACTCCAGCGCGCGGGCGAGGGAGCGCATTCTCTGAAGAAACGGCGCGTTCACGAGCGGACCTCCATGAGTCCGGCGCGCTGCAGCAGCGGCGCCGAGAGGGGATCGCGGACCACGGGCCGCGAGGGATCGAGGGGCGCCACGCGGCGCAGCATGTCCTCGTCGAGGTCGAGGAAGGCCGCGACCCGCGCGTGGCCGATGCGCGTCAGCGCGTCGAGGGCCATGGGCTGCGAGGGCGACGCGCCCGACGCCTGCGAGGCGCGCCCCGACAGCGCGTCGGTGATCAGCAGCTCGAGGTGAAATCGCAGCAGCGAGCCCGCCACGATCGACGGCGTCGCGTCGCTGCGCGCGAGGGTCAGCGTCGCGGCCTCGAGGGCCCGCAGCGCCGCGGGGCCCTTGCGCAGCACGATGCGCTGCGCCGCGCCGCGCAGGGCCGGGTCGCTCAGCGCGTTCATCAACGGCGGACCCCAGGCGAAGCCCACGAACGAGGGGCGGTCGGCCATGCTGATGTCGGTGAGGGGCGACGCCGCGAGGGCCGCGCGCAGCACGGGCAGCAGGTCGTCGTCGCCGCCGGCGAGCTCGCCGGGCTCGAGCGCGCGCAAGAGCTCCATGAGGTCGACGCGGCGCCGCGTCTCCTCGACGCGCCGGAGGTTCGGCCAGGCCACCAGCACCTTGGGCGGAGGCAGCCCCACGAAGTCGGCGAAGCCCGCCCAGAAGGTCACGTGCGTGTCGACCCGCCCGAGGACCTCGAGGCGGCCCACCAGCGCGTGCCGCAGCGCCGCCTCGGCGCGGGTGCGGGGCACGTCGACCCACCCCAGCATCGCCTCGGACCACCCCCGCACGCGCCGCCGCAGCCGCCCGCTGCGCTGCGCCTCGGGGTGCGTCAGCGCGAGGAGGTTGTGCCACACGGCGCAGAGCGCGATGGCGTCCATGGGCAGCGCGCCCACGTCGCCCACGGGCCCCATCGAGGCGACCCGGAGTCGCAGGGCCTCGCAGACCCTGGTCGCGAGGTTCGCGTCGGGGTAGCGGTCAGCGACGAAGAGCTTGAGCGTCGAGGGCGGCAGCAGCCCCTGCACGTGCACGGGGCCGCCCCGGAGCAGCGGCAGCACGAAGCGGTCGAGGAAGGCGCCCAGCGGGGAGAGCTCAGCCACTGGATCCTTCGTCGGCGTCGCCCGCGCCGAGGAGGGGCGTCACGCTGCGGGGCGGCGGGAGCTCGGCCTGCGTCGTCGACGCGAACCAGCCGCTGAGGCTCCCCGGCGGCACGGGCCAGAGGTCGGGCAGGGGGACCTCGGCGTCGAGGGGCGGCGCGATCACGCTCTCTTCGTACACCGGGAGCTCGGCCAGGAGCACCCGCGTCGCGGGCTCGAAGGCCCGCACGGGGATCGAGGTGATGGGCCGCTGCCCGCCCACGACGAAGAGCCGCACGTCAGAGCCCACGTTCGCGAGCTGCCGCAGCACCTCAGGGGGGATGGGCGGGTTCAGCCCCCAGCCCAGGGGCACCATCACGCCGTCGCCGACCTCTTCAAAGAGCAGCCCCAGCGGGATCGTGCTCGCGGCGTCGGGGCCGTACACGTAGATCGAGTGCTCGGTGAACGCGACCTGGATGCGCGCGAGCATCGTCGGCGGCAGCACCGAGAGCACACGCCCGAGGGTGTCTTGCTCCTTGAGCGGGAGCACCACCGCGGCGACCCGTCGCGGCGCGGAGCCCGTGGGCACCAGCCGCAGGGGGAGCGAGAACGACCCGGCCACCCCCAGCGTGCGCGCGCTCACCACGGGCTCGGGGCCGCTGGTGGCGAGGGAGGTCACGCTCTGCACGTCGACGAAGGGCGGGCGGTTGGGCAGCGCGATGGCCGCGGCGCCGCCCGCGCGAAAGAGCACGAGCTCCTCGCTGCCGAAGAGCGGCGCGCAGGCCGAGAGCGGGATCGGGTGGCGGTGCCCGAACTCCACCGCCGCGCGGTCGCCGTCGGGGGCGAACAGGGTCACGCCGGGGAGCGAGCGCAGCAGCGAGACGAAGCGCGGCGCGGGGTGCGTGAGCTGCAGCAGCCAGGCCTCGTCGATGACGTCGCTGGTGCCGCCCCGAGCCCACTGCACGCGCGCCACGCGGGCGCCGACGCTCCACCGCGCGAGGTAGCCCACCACCGCGTCGCCGAGGCCCGTGCGCACCGTGGCGTAGAGCATCCGCGGCGCCTCGGCGCGCGCCCGCGGGACGTGGATCAGCGCCAGGCGCATCAGCAGGTCGCGCAGCGGGATCACCTTCTCGGTGCGGTACGGCTGCGCGAAGCGGTCGTGGTAGAGCGCGATGTCGCCGGGGTCGGCGATGAGCTCGGCGATGTCGTAGCCGAAGGGCGCCTGCGCGTCGCGGTACTTCACGAAGTGCCGCGACGAGCCCGTGAAGACCATCGCGCTCATGAGGCGGGCGATGGCGGCGAGGCGGTCCATGCGGTGCGAGGAGCTCGACTGCACCTCGACGAGGAGCTCGCGGGTTCGCAGCGGCGAGATCACCTGCACGATGCGCAGGCTCTCGAGCAGCTCGTCGAGGGCGCCCTCCTCGCCCGCCGCGCGGAGGAAGGCCACGAGGCGCTCGAGGCTGGGCAGCAGCACCACCCCGACGGGGCCGAGCGCGACGCCGCGCGCGTCGGGGCTCAACCCCGGCGCACGAAAGCGGCTTTGATGCTGCGAGACGCGCTCGATCACAAGAGCGCGGACGGTACCGCCTGCGAAGGGTTCATTTCAACGGCGCTCCGTTGACCACCGCACCGGGGAGGGCGCATATCCCCAGAGACCCAATGTCCATTCGACGCGCTGCCGCGCTAGGCGCGGTGATCCTGGCCACGCTCGGGGCGACCGCCGCAGCCCAGACCCGGCGTCCCACGCCCCACGAGGCCCTCGACCGCGCCACGGCGCCGGTGCGCGAGGCCCTGGACAGCGCCGCGCCCAGCGAAGGCGAGCGCCGCGACGTCGCCGCCCTGCTCGAGCTCGCCGAGTCGACCGCCGCCGAGTTGGTCGCCGCGGAGCACCGGCGCATGCCCGACGTGGTCACCGCCCGGCGCCGGCGCCTCGCCCGCCTGGCCGAGGCGGTGCGCGCGCGCATCGACGCCCTCCGCGCCGAGGCCGCGGCGGACCGCGCCGAGGCCGCCGCCCTCGAGGCCGACACCCGGCGGCAGCTCGCGCAGGGCGCCCTCGAGCGCGCGGCTGAGCGCCGGCTCTCGGCCGAGCGGGGCGAGCCCGTGTCGACCTGGCGGCTCCCGGCTCCCGAGGCTCCCGCGGCCGACGCGGGGGTGAGCCCGTGAGCGCGCGCGCCCGGCTCCTCGCCGCGCTGCTCACCGCGGGCTGCGCGGGCGGGCCGAGGCCGACGCCCGCGGGCGACGGCGCCCTCGCCCGGCTGCGGCGGTCCCCCGTCGCGCAGGAGGTCGCGCGCGCGGCCCCCGAGGCCTTCGCGGCCTTCGCCCGCGACCTCGACGTCGCCGAGCGCGCGCCCGACGATCAGCGCGAGGCGGCGCTGCGAGACGCCGAGGTGACCCTGCTCTGGGCGCAGTCGGTCGCGCGGCTCGCGGTGGCGGCGGAGCGCACCGCGGCCGCCACGGCCCGCGCCGAGGCGGCGGGCGAGGCGGCGAGGCGGGCCGAGCAGCAGACCGCGGTGCTCGAGGGAGAGCTCGAGCGCGCGGCGAACGAGCGCGCGTCGCGCGAGCGGGCGGCGGCGGCGCAGGCGCGGCAGGGTCCACCCAGCGCCGAGCGCGTCGCCGCGGCGGCGGACCTGCGTCAGCAGGCGGAGCTCCTCCTCGCGGCCTCGAGGCTCCTGGGCGCCGACGACGCCGCGCGAGGCCCCGCGCAGGCCGCGCTGGTCGCCGCCGAGGCGCGAGCGTCGGCCTCCGACGCGCTGCTCCTGGCGGGGAGGGCGTTTCAAGCGGCCGAGGCGGTGATCCGCGCGGCGCGGGCGACGGCGCCCGCGATGGCGGGCTCGCCGCCCCTCGACGACGCGGCGCTGCTGCGCTCCATGGCCGAGACGCCCGACCTCGACCCCCACCGCGACGCGCGGGGGGTCATCGCGGTGCTCCGCGGGCTCTTCACGGGGAGCGCCCTGGTGCCCACCGCGCGCTCCCGGCTGACGCCCGTGGCGAACATCGTTCGGGGGCAGCAGGGCGGCCGGGTGCGGGTCGAGGTCTTCGTGGGAGGGCCCGCGCGGGTGGCGCTGCCGAGGGCGAGGAGCCAGGCCGAGGCGCTCCGCGCGGCGCTGGTGAACCTCGGGGTCGACGCGAATCGCCTTGAGGCACAAGGGGTCGTGCGCGTTCCCGGCGGCGCGCGGAGCGACGATCGGGCCGAGCTCGTGCTGCTCTCGCGCTGAGAACGCACCGCGCGCGAGGCGGCAGGCTTGAGCCTTTCCGCCGCGGGGGGTACCCTGCGCCTGGAGGCCCGTGACTCAGGCGCGATACGAAATCATCCGTCAGATCGCGTCCGGCGGAATGGCCGAGGTGCTCCTGGCCCATCGACATGGGCCTGACGGCCGCGCGGAGCAGGTGGTGCTCAAGCGCGTGCTCCCTCACCTGTCGAGCGAGAACGCGTTCCTCGACATGTTCGGCCGCGAGGCGCGGCTGGCGTCGGAGCTGCATCACAGCAACATCGTGCAGGTCCTCGAGGTGGGCGAGCTCGACGGGCTGCCCTTCATCGCGATGGAGCGCCTCGACGGCGCCGACCTCCTGCGGCTCCTTCAGCAGTGCGCGCTGAAGCGCCAGCCGCTGGGCACCGCGGCGGCCCTGGCGATCATCGCCGCCGCCGCGCGGGGCCTGGGCTACGCGCACCGGGCGCGGGGTCGCGACGGCCGCGCGCTCCGGGTGATCCACCGGGACGTCTCGCCCCACAACCTCTTCGTCACCCGCGACGGCGGCGTGAAGCTCCTGGATTTCGGCATCGCCAAGAGCGCCGCGCACGTGGGCCTCACGGGCACCGGGCAGGTCAAGGGCAAGATCTCGTACATCGCGCCCGAGCAGATCCGCGCGCAGCCCATCGACGCGCGCTCCGACCTCTGGTCCCTCGGCGTGGTGCTCTGGGAGGCGGTGGCGGGGGAGAAGCTCTTCACCCGCGACAACGACGCCGCGACGCTCCACGCGGTGCTGCAAGACCCCGTGCCCGCGCTGCGCCGCACCGAGGCGCCGGGGCTCGACGAGCTGATCCACGCGATCCTCCAGCGCGACCCGAACCAGCGCGTCGCCACGGCCGAGGAGATCGCGAGCTACCTCGACGCCATCCTGCAATCGATGCGGGTGACCCACCCCGAGCGGGTGATCGCGCAGCGCGTCGCGGCGCTGGTGCCTGAGACCGATCCCGCCCTCGACCTGCGGCGGCCCACGCCCGCCCCCGCGGCCGAGGTGATCCTCGCGAGCTCGCGGCCGATGCCGCGCCCCGCGCCTCGCGAAGACGCGCACCCCCGCGCGCTCTTCGACGAGCCGACGCAGACCGAGGTGTCGCTCGACCCGAGCGAGCACACCACCATGGTGAACACCGAGCTCCCTGACGACGAGCACACCGTGGCCATGGCGATTCCGCCCGCGGATTTCGGCGTGCCGCGGGCCTCGTCGGGCCCGGTGGCGCGGCACCCCAAGCTCACCCTCGACGAGCCCGCGACGGTGCCCGCGCGTCGGGCGATGACGATGTCGATGCCCACCATCGCGCGGCGCGCGAGCGACCCGGCGCGCACGGGCCCCCGCCCCCCGCCGACGCTGCCGCCGGAGCGCGCCTCGACCCGTCCCCCGACGCTGCCGCCGAGCCGAAAGAGCGTTCGGGCCGCGCCGGTCATCGAGCCCGCGGCGACGCCCTCGCGCCCGCCG
>JAWKRB010000043.1:0-56435 GCA_041389885.1 Polyangiales bacterium
CGGGAGCAGGGACCTCGCGCGGGGAGGCAGCGTGCGCGCGGCGGGGCGCGGCGCGACGACCGGCTCCGAGGGCCTCGCGGCGTCGCGGCTCGGCGCACCCTCGGCAGACGGCGCGCCCGTCACGGGGGTCTCGACCGGCGGAGACGGCGCGGCGACCCCCACGGGGCGCGCGATCGCCCCGCGCGCGGGAGGGGCGGGCCGGGGCGCCGCCGCGGGGGGAGGTCGGGGGATGCCCGCGGGCGCGGGAGGCGCCGGTGACCTCACCGGGGCGGGGAGACGACGCGACGAGGAGGCCCTGGCCGGCGCGGGAGAAGAGAGGAGCTCGTCGATGCCTCCGCGTCCTCGGTCTCCTCCTCCGCCGCCGGCCCCGACGCGCCCCAGCCCCAGGCCCGCGCCGGGCGACGCGGGCGACGCGGCCGACGGCGCCGGGCGAGCGGCGGCGCGCGCCGACGAGCTCGATCGACGACGCGAGCGCTGCGACGAAGACCGGACCCTCGGGCGCGCGGTCTGGATCGGCTCCGGCGCAGACTCGGCGGTAGGCTCCGGGATCGGGGCCGCGGCGACCTCCACCGCAGGCGCGACCGACGGGGGCGGGCTCGGCGCCGCCGGCGCGACCGGGCTCGGCGGCTCCGCTTGTGACACGGCCGGGGCCGGCGCGGAGCTCGAGCGCATCGAGAGGGTCATCCACCCCGCGGCGAGCACGCTCAGCGCGGCGAAGGCGCCGCCGAGGGCCATCACGGTGACGCCGACGCGAGACGACGCGCGGGGGGCGCCCAGCGACGAGATCGCTTGCGGCGCAGGAGGATACGCCGTGGCGGGGGACGCGAGCGCGGGCGCCGCGGCGCGGGCGACGACGGGCGCGGGCGCCGGCTCGGGGAGCGGCTCGGCGAAGCGCGCGAGGGCGGGGCGCGCGGCCGGGTCTGACGCCATCGCCTCGACGAGCCGCTCCGCGAGGCCGCCCGCGCGCTCGGACCGCGGCGGCGCCTCGAGGAGCTTGCGCACCCGCATCGCCGCGGGGGACGCGCCCTCGAACGCGAAAGCGCCCTCGGCGAGGGCGAAGCCCAGGCACCCCAGCCCGTACACCGCCGCGGCCTCGTGGGCGCCCCCGGTTTCGCCCCGGAGCGCCTCGGGGGTCTGCACCGCGGCGCGGCGGGTGAGGCCCGCGGCGTCGTCTCGGGTGCGCGCCTCGAGGTCGACGGCGATGACGAGTCGCGGCGCGTCGAGGTCGTCGCCCGCGAGCTCGAGGTCCTCGGGGTAGAGCGCGCCCTGGAGCCGTGAGAGGTCGAAGGACCCTAGCGCGAGCGCGGCCGCGCGGAGCAGCGCGTGCACGCGGGCGGGCGGGTGCTGCGCGCCGATCAGGTCGGCCACGTTGCGCGCCTCGAGGGGGACCAGCGCCTCGCCGTCGTCGAGGCAGAATTCGGTCGCGTCGGCGTAGCCGCGCTGGCACGTCGGGCACCGCCTCATCGCGCCTCTTGAACCGCGCTCGGCGCGGCGGGCTTGGGCCCCTGCGCGATGCCGTCGATCACCATGGTCACCAGGGCTTCAGTGACCGCGCCGGCGTCGAAGTTCCCAGGCGCGGTGAGGGCGCGGTGGATCAGGGCCTCGGCGGCGCCCACCACCGCGGCGGCGGTGACCTCGGGGTCGAGGGGCTTGATGAGCCCGTGTCGGCGGGCCGCGCGGGTGAGGTCCACGGCGCGAGCATGCACCTCCGCCGCGAGCGCCACCACCGGCGCCCGCGCGCCCACGCCGGGCCCGCGCGACTCCTGAAGGTACAGCGCGACCACCCCCGGCTCCGAGAGGATCGCCGCCGCCAGCGCCCCCGCGAGCTCGAGGTACGCGCCCCGCAGCGCCTCGGGGCTCGTGGCCTCCCCGAGCGCCGCTTCGCACCGCGCCATCGCACCGCGCACGGGCTCGGCCACCGTGTGCATCAGCGCGCCCACCAGCTCGGCCTTGTCGTCGAAGTACGTGTAGAAGCTCCCCTTCGAGACCCCCGCGGCCGAGGCGATCTCGTCGATGCTCACCCCCTCGACGCCCGCGACCAGAAAGCGCGCCAGGGCCTCCTGCGCGAGACGCGCGGTCACCTCACGGCGCCGGGTGTCGCGCACCCCGCCGGGCGGCCCGGGGCGCTCGTCCGGCGCGCGCACCGGGTCGGGGGTGGGTCCTGCGCTCCGACGCCTTGACACCGCTCAGCGCCTCGACCAATAATCTGACCGATCAGTCAGCTTTTCAACCACGCGCTCGCAGGAGGTCTGGGATGATCGGTTTTCCACTGGCTCTTTTGTACATCAACCTCGGCGAGTGGATGGTGCACCGCTACGTGCTCCACGGCCTGGGCCGCCGCCGCGGGAGCTTCTGGAGCTTTCACTGGCACGAGCACCACAAGCACGCCCGCAAGACCGGGATGCGCGACATGGACTACGAGCGCTCGGTGGTGGGCGCGCACGCCCAGGGCAAGGAGGCCGCCGCGCTCCTCGCCGCCGCGGCGCTGCACCTCCCGCTGTGGCGCAAGGCCCCGTGGTTCACCGCGGGGGTGGCGCTCTCCATCGCGAACTACTACCGGGTGCACCGCCGGTCGCACCGCGACCCCGAGTGGGCGCGCGAGCACCTCCCCTGGCACTACGACCACCACATGGGCCCCGACCAGGACGCGAACTGGTGCGTCTCGTACGACCTGTTCGACCGGATCCTGGGCACCCGCAAGCCCTGGGTGGGCACCGCCGAGGAGCGCGCGCGGCGTGAGAAGAAGGCGAAGGTCGCCGAGGCTCCGGCGCCCTCGCCCTGAGCCATCTCCCCCCTGGGAGAGAAGTCTGACCACCCCACGGGGAGTTGGAACCTCCCGCTCCCCCGCCCCCAGTGCTCGATCTCCCTTGAAAATAGGTGTTGACCCGCGCGAGAGGCCGCGGTTCGATCTGTGCATCCCGCGTCTGGGATTGTACGGAGGAGATGACCGCGTGAGCCCCCCGACGCACCGACCGAACCGAAACCAGCGACCGACCCACCTGCTGACCGACGACCGCGGCGCGGTGATGGTCATCGGCGTCTTCATGGCCATGCTGGTGACGGGGTTCCTGTATTACATCATCGGAATTGGCAACACGATCATCTACCGCGAGCGGATGCAGGACGCGGCGGACGTCGTGGCCTTCGGCGCCGCGGTCACCTACGCGAAGGGGATGAACCTCGTCGCCCTGATCAACCAGATCATGGCGATCCTGGTGGCGATCTGGATGGTGTTTCGCATCGTTCAGAGCATCATCATGGCGGCGAAGATCTTCTGCAGCACCGTCGCCATTCTGTTCTGCGGCGGCGCGGTGCCCGCGATCGAGGCGGCCGACCGCTTCGTCGACGCGGCGTTCAACATCTACACGAACACCATCATGCAGCCCGGGCTGACCCTGGGTAACCGCGCGCAGCAGGCGATTCGCACGGCCTGGCCGGCCTTCGCCTACGCGCGGGTCTACTCCGGGGCCTCTCCTGGCGCGACGTACCGGCCGCCGGTGGCGCAGTCGATCCTGCTGCCCCTCGCGCCGCGGGCGCTGCCGATCAAGGCCGTGTCGATCTCGCGCACGTGCATCCACGCCGCCCGCGCCCTCGTCGAGCCCTGGGTTCGCACGGCGCTGTCGCTGTTCCCGGGCATCGGAGACATCCTCGCGCGCTTCGTGTCGACCTTTCTGGCCCGCGCCTTCTGCCCCGACGACAACCCCCAGTGGCGCCCGCACGAGATCGACCAGGGCTCGGGCAACTGCACCGACGGCATGCCGGGGCAGGACTGCGAGTACGTGCAGCTCCGCGGGGTGACCATCGCCACGGCGACGCCCCTGCGCACCAACGAGCGCGGGGTGGCCGTGGCGGCCTGGGGACAGGCGGGCGGCAGCGGCGGGGTCTTCGGCGCGCTGGAGTACCTCGGCAACCTCGGCACGGCCCAGGCGGAGTACTACTACGAAGGCACCGAGAGCATCGACGAGTGGATGTGGAACCAGAAGTGGCGCGCCCGCCTGCGTCGGGTGCAGTTCGGTCCCATGGCGAGCTCGATCCCTGGCATCGGCACCGCGGCTTCGGCCCTCGACCAGGTCACCGTTCACTGATCGCATCGCGGCGATGCCTGAACCCCGCCGCACCTCAGAGGAACCCATGAGTCACTTCGCACGCACCGCCCTCCTCTCCGCCGCGATCCTCCTCGGGGTCGCGGCCTGCGGAAAGGCCGACCAGAGCCTGAACGGCGGCGAGAACAACGGCGGCGAGAACAACGGCGGCAACAACGCCGACGGCAGCGTTCGGGCTGACAACGGCGGCGGCGGGGGTGACCTCGACGCGGGCGGCGGCGGGGGTGACCTCGACGCGGGCGGCGCCGGCGGTCTCCCCGTCTACGGCCCCGACGGCGCGGTCATCGGCACGGCGCTCCCGGACGGCGCGGTCATCGGCACCGACGGCGCGGTCCTCGGCACCCTCCTCGCCGACGGCGCGGTGGCGGCGGCCGACGGCGCGGTGGTGGGCGGCGTGACCCCCGGCGGCGGCCTCGACGGCGGCGCGGGCGCCGACGGCGGCTTCGAAGACGCCGGCGCCGACCCCCTCGACGGGCCGTCGACGGTGCCGGGCGAGATCTGCCGCAACGGCTTCGACGACAACGGCAACGGGATGGTCGACGAGGGCTGCCCCTGCCGCGGCGGCCAGCGGCAGTACTGCTTCCCCGGCAACCCCGCGTTCGCGGGCGTCGCCGTCTGCGGCTGGGGCACCCAGAGCTGCAACGCCGCGGGTCAGGAGATCGGCGTGTGGGGCGCCTGCACCGGCTTCGGCGCGCCCGCGGAGGAGATCTGCGACGGCATCGACAACGACTGCGACCGCGACGTCGACGAGGGCTGCACCTGCGACATGGGCGCCGCCCGCCAGTGCTACCCCGGCCCCGCGGGCACCGCCGGCCTCGGCGTGTGCCGGGCGGGGATGCAGTCCTGCGGCAGCGCGGGCGCGCTCACCTGGGGCCGCTGTGAGGGCTACGTCCTCCCGGTCATCGAGCGCTGCGACGGCATCGACAACGACTGCGACGGCACCGTCGACGAGGGCTGCAACTGCGCCATCGGCGCGACCCGCCCGTGCTACGCGGGCTCCGGCGGCACCTCCGGCGTCGGCGCCTGCCGCGGCGGCACCCAGGCCTGCGTCGAGAACCCCGACGGCACCTCCGACTGGGGCGTCTGCAACGGTCAGGTGCTCCCCACCACCGAGGTCTGCGACGGCGTCGACAACGACTGCAACGGGCAGATCGACGAGGGCTGCCCCTGCGAGTCGGGTCAGGCCCGCAGCTGCTACGGCGGCGCCCAGGGCACCCAGAACGTCGGCCCCTGCCGCGCGGGCGTGCTCACCTGCATCGGCAACGGCCGCTTCAGCGGCTGCGTCGGCGTGGTGAACCCCGAGCCCGAGCGCTGCGACGGCATCGACAACGACTGCAACGGCACCGTCGACGACTGGTGCCGCTGCCCCCCCGGTCAGACCCTGACCTTCCGCCGTCGGCACCTCGGGCGCAGCTCGAGCCGCTCGTCGATG
Organism: Polyangiales bacterium; assembly: GCA_041389885.1. Taxonomy (GTDB): domain Bacteria; phylum Myxococcota_A; class Polyangia; order Polyangiales; genus JAWKRB01. Next base: position 5,536 of record JAWKRB010000043.1, read on the forward strand.
ATCACCCCCGGCGACGGCCTCGCGACCATGCCGCAGACCTGCGAGCCCAGCTCGTGCCCGCCCGATCAGGTGAACGTCGAGGTGCGCGAGAACGAGTTCCGCTGCATGCCGCCGCCCCCCTCGTGCCCGGCCAACCGCTTCCCGTACTGGACCCTCGCCGGCACCTGGCGCTGCGAGCGCGGCTGCGAGATCTACATCACCTACGGGCACCTGTACGACAACGAGATCCGCTGCGCGCCGCGGCCCGACGTGGAGTGCGGCCCCGGTCAGACCCCGCACTTCGCCTTCGAGAGCGAGACCTGGGTCTGCCGCCCCACCTGCGACAACGGCCAGTACGACATCTTCCGCCTCGGCACCGCGCAGATCTGCATCCCCTGCTGATCCGCCCGCCTCCCTCGCCTCCCCGCTCACCCCCGCGCCCCGACCGATCACCCGCGCCCCTCCCCTCGAGGGGCCGCGGGCGCGATAGACCCCCTCCCACATGCCCCATCCCCGCACCGCCGCCGCGCTCTTCAGCGCGCTGCTCGTGACCTTCGCCTTCGCCCTCGAGCGCCTGCCCCGGCACCCTGACGGCCTCCTCGAGGCGCTCATTCGCGTGGAGCTCACCCACCTCGTCGCGCACAGCCTGCTCTACGGCGCGCTGGCGGCGATGCTGGCCTCGTGGTGGTTCCCGCTCGAGCCCGAGGATCGCTCTATGTCCTTGCGGCGCAAGGCGATCGCCGCGTCGCTGTGCTTCATCGCCGCGGCGGGCGCGCAGGAGCTGACCCAGGCGCTCTCGCGCCACCGCCTCCCCGCGGGCGAGGAGCTCTTCGACCTCGCGGTGGACATCACCGGCGCGACGCTCGGGCTCATCGCGTGGTCGTACACCGATCCTCGCCGGGGACGACCCGTCGCGCGGGCCCTGGGGGTCGTGCTGCACCCGGGGTTCGTGGGCCTCGCGGGGGTCTTCGCGGTGACCTGGGCCAGCCTCCGCGACGCCCGCGCGGGCCTCACCTGGACGGCCCTCGCCGCCCTGGCCGTGCTCCCCGTCGCGATCTTCTGGGTCTACGGCCTCCGCCGCGGGCGCTTCAGCGACGCGGACCTCTCGGTGCGCGCGGAGCGTCCGCCCTTTCTGGCCGCGTCCTGCCTCGCCGCCCTCGCGCTCTACCTCGCGACCTGCGGCCTCGGCGCGCCCCCCATCGTGCGGAGCCTCTGCCTCGCGGGCGCCGTCGCGTCGGTGCTGGTCACCGCGGCCACGCTGGGCGGCCTCAAGGTGAGCGGTCACGTCGCCGTCCCCGTGGGGGTCGTCGCGCTGATCCACGTGAGCTCGGCTCGCGGCGTGTGGCCCTTCGCCGTCGCCGCCGTCGCGCTGAGCTGGGCGCGGGTGCGCGAGGGGAGGCACACCCCGAGAGAGGTCGCCGGGGCCTGGGGCCTCGCGATCGCCTCGGCCACCCTCGCCCTGGGGTGATCCCCCTCAGGGAGGCACGCAGCGGTACGACACCCCAGGGCACCCCGTGCACCGCGCGCCGGTGCAGTCGACGGCGACGAAGCCCGCCTCGCAGTCGCAGCTCCGCGTGCCCACGTCGCAGCGGCTCCGCACGGGGCAGAGGTACCCCCCAGGGCAGGTGATCACGCCGCCGCCGCAGAAGTACGCCCGGCGGCACCACCAGTTGGGAAACGAGCAGGCGCCGCACGCCACCCCCGCGCAGCTCTCGGCGACGAAGCCCTCGTCGCACTCGCACCGCCCCCCCGACGCGCAGTGGCTGTCGCGGGGACAGCGCGTCGCGTCTGGGCAGGTGATGGTGAAGTTCGCGCCGCCGCAGGTGGGCGCCACGCAGAGCCCGTTGTCGTCGCAGCGCTCGCCGCCGGTGCACGCCCCGCAGGTGCCGCCGCAGCCGTCGCCGCCGCAGAGCCGCCCCGCGCAGAAGGGCAGCACCTGACCCTCGCAGGCCATAGGCCACCGACCCTCGGGCTGGCAGGTCTGCACCCCGTCGCGACACACCCCGACCCCGCGGGACGCGAGCGGACCCGTGTAGCAGGTGCGGCGCGCCCCAGGCACGCACTCGGTCATCACAACGTCTTGCGGCGCAACGACATCGGGCGCGGTCACGATGTCCGGAGAGGCGACGACGTCGGTGCCGGTCACGACGTCGGGCGCGGTCACGACGTCGGGGCGCGGGCCGACGTCGAGGGGGGGCGCGTCGACCCGGTCGGCGGGAGGGGTCACGTCCCGGGGCGCGGGCGCATCGACGCCGGTGGGCGCGTCTCTCACGGCGACGTCGACGGAGGCGACGACGTCGCCGTCGGCGGGGTCACCGGGAGGTCGTTCGAGGTCGAAGCATCTCGGAGCCCCGCGTCGGGCGCCGGGGCGGGCGCGGGGAGCGTCCAGCCGCATCCGGCGAGGGCGAGCGCCGCGACGAGGCGCCTCACCACCGCACCTCGACGCCGGCGGGGTGCACCCGCAGCTGCGCCACGGAGGCAGGGCTCCTGCGCGCGCGCACCTCCAGCACCGCGCCCACGACCGCGGCGACGGCGCCCGCGACCGCCACGCCGATGACCGCGTTCACCGCGGCGGCGCGGCCGTCGAGGGTCTCGCGCGCGGCGGAGAACTCCGCGGCGCAGTCGGCGCGGTAGGCCCCTCCGCAGCGGTCGGTGTAGGCGCTCGCGATGCGGTCGCCGTCGGCACCGAGGCCGATGGCGGTGAGCGCCGCGACGCCGGTCACCGCGACGCCCCCCCAGAGGAGCACCGCGCCCACGCGCACGCCCCCCTCGACCTCGGGTCGCGGCGCCGCGTAGCAGAGCCCGTCGCGGAGCACGAGCCCGGGGGCGCACCGCGCGACCGTCGCCGGGCCGCGCGCCGCGGGGCGAGACGACTCCATCAGCACCTCCTCGAAGTGCGTGCCCCCGGCGTAGACCTGCACCTCGCGGCGGTAGTCGAGGTAGCCCTCGGCGCGCACGACGATCGCCACGGCGCCCGAGGCGACGCGCACGGGCTCGCGCAGCGGGAGGGTGCCCACGGAGACGCCGTTGATCTCCACCGTGGCCCCCGCGGGGCCGCGCACGAGCTCGACCCGCGCGAGGTGGCCGCGCACGTCGGCGAGGGTGGCGTCGAGGGTCAGCCGACGGCGCGAGACCCAGGGGTCGTCGAGGGCGAGGAGCTCGGTGAGGTGACGCTCGGCGGCGACCCAGCGCTCGAGCGCGACCTCGCACGCGGCGACCTCGCCCAGCGCGCGCGCGCCGCCCTCGCGCTCCACCGCCCGCGAGGCGAGGCGCAGGGCGTCTTCGTATTGACCCGACTCGCGGAGCTCCGCCGCGCGGCGCAGGAGGATGTCGGCGTCGGACGACTGCGCGCACGCCGCGGCGGGCGCGGCGAGGACGGTCCCGATCATCCAGAGGCTCCTCGCGCGCACGGCGCGAATTCTACAGGCGACGACGGCGTCGCGCGACCCTAGACTTCGCCGCGATGACGGCGACGCTCTCGCACATGATCGCGGGCCCCGAGTCGGCGGCCCGCACGGCCTACGTGCTCCACGGGATCCTGGGCTCGAAGAGCAACTGGCGCTCGCTCTCGCGGCTCTTCGCCGCGCGCCTCGAGGGCTGGGCCTTCGTCGCCGTCGACCTGCGCGAGCACGGAGAGTCTCTGGGCTTCGCGCCGCCGCACACGCTCGCGGCGGTCACCGACGACCTCGCGCGGCTGTGCGCGACGCTCGGTCGCCCGCCCTCGGCGGTCATCGGGCACTCCTTCGGCGCGAAGTGCGCCCTGGCGTGGATGGACGCGAACCCGGCCCTCGACCGCGCGGTGATCCTCGACACGAACCCCGGCGCGCGGGAGAACGGCGCGGGCTCAGAGACCACCCTCGAGGTGCTCCGCACGCTGCACCGCGTGGGCGCGCGCTTCGCGTCGCGCGACGCGTTCGTCTCCGCGCTCACCGACGCGGGCACCGCGAGGGCCACCGCGCAGTGGCTCGCGATGAACCTCGTCGCGCGCGAGGGGGGCTACGCGTTTCGCCTCGACCTCGACGCCATCGACGCGCTCCTCGCGGACTACTTCGCCCGCGACCTCTGGCGCGTGCTCGAGGCCCCCTCGCCCGGCGCGCGCATCGAGTTCGTGGTGGGCGGTCGCTCGACGGTGCTCTCGGCCGAAGACCGCGCGCGCCTCGCCGACCTCGACGCGCGCCACGCCGGCCTCCGCGTGACCACCCTCCCCGAGGCGGACCACTGGGTGCACGTCGACGACCCCGGCGCGGTGACCGACGCGGTGCTGCGAGCCCTCGGGGGGTGACTACCGCCCCGCGTCGGGGCGCCAGGTGACGAGGGAGACCATGGGGCGAAAGAGGTGGTCCTCGGCGTCGGGGCCGATGGAGTTGGTCTCTTCGTAGTGGTCGCCGCGCGCCTCGGCGATGTACGGCAGCACGGGGTTCAGCACGAAGTTGATCCTCGGCATGATGTAGCCGAGGAAGTCTTCGGTGAGGCCCGAGACGAAGGCCCAACGCACGCCGGGGTTCGCGAGGATCAAATCGCGGAGGTACGGCGCCGACGGCGCCTGCGCGAGGTCGACCCGGTTCTCGGTCTCGGTGAGCACGGGCTGCCCCCAGGACCACCGCGTGTCGTACCCCACCCAGAGCTCCGGGTGCAGCTCGCCCGGCGCGGAGATCGTCGCCACGGGGCCCACCTGGAGGTACGTCACCCGCGACTCGATCCACGCCAGGTTGTTGCGCCCCAAGGGCCTACGCGGGTCCCAGTACAAGAGCTCGCGGTCGAAGAGCCGCTGGTTGTACCCGATGGCGTAGCGCTGGTTCTCGACCCGCGCGAGGATCCCCGCGGTTCGATAGCTCAGCGGCGCCTCGGCGACGTCCACCCCCTCGCGCGCGAGGGCCTGAAGCCCCAGCCTCGCGACGTTGCGTCCCGCCGCCGCGGCCTTGGCGAGGCCCGCCTCGCGAATGGGCTGGCCGTCTTCGCCCAGGGGCGCGACGCCCCCGCCGGGGCCGACCTGTCCGCCCAGCGCGCCGTTGATGAACACCGTGGTCCCCCCGAGGCCCGCGAGGCCCTCGGAGGAGAGGCCCTGCTCCAGGGTGTCTCGCAGGGTGTGCACGTAGTCGGCCGAGAGCAGGTTGTTGCGCGAGCCCGTGTACTCCGGGTGCGACGACCAGTTGACCCAGGTGGCGATGGTGCGGGTCGGGTCGTCTTCGCGGGTGAAGCGCACGAGGGTCAAGGTGGGGTCGTAGAGCACCGGGTCGCGGGTGTCGTTCACGTACGAGAGGGTCGAGCCCATGGGGTCGACCGCGAGGGTCTGCGCGACGCGCATGCGCGCGGGCGCGGCGCTCATCACCGCCGCGCGAATGGCCTCGGCGGCGCGGCGGCGCACCAGCGCCTGGTACTCCGGGTTGCGCTCCGAGGTCACCAGGGAGGGACCCCAGATGCCGATGGTGTCGACGGCCTCGTGGTCGTGCGTCGACGCGAGGATCACCTTGTCGAGGTCGAGGCCCTGGAGCATCGGGTCGGCGCGCACCCGGTCCATCTCGTTGGCGAAGAAGCCCACGCAGTCGATCACGGCGAGGGCCACGGAGACGTCGTTCCAGCGCAGCGCGAGGGCGCGCACCTCGAGGTCGTCGTGCACGCCGCGGGCGGGGCGCGCGTTGCCGAAGCCCGCGATCCACGCCGCGTCGAAGACGCCGTTGCCGTTGCGGTCGACGAAGGCCTCGCCCTCGCCGGGCTGAAAGCGCCCGTCGTTGTTGAGGTCGGTCCAGTCCCAGGCGCCGTTGTTGTTGGCGTCGGTCCAGTCGCTCTCGTAGTCGACGGGGTTGATGTTCGCGCGGGCGACGCCGACGTACAGCCGCCCGTCTCCCTCGCCGCGGCAGTGGTCCCTGCCGGGGCACCAGTCCTCGGGCCCCCGATACGGAACGATGTCAGGCCCCGTGTCCGCGGCGACGTCGACGCTCGCGTCGAGGGCGACATCGACCGCCGCCGCGTCGAGGGACGCGTCGGGCGGCGAGGCCGCGCGCTCGCACGCGGACGACAGGCACATCCCCAACACCACCAGCGCAGCGGTCGGTCGCATCGCGGCGACGATAAGACAACTCACGCGGCCAGGCACCGCCCCTCCACGCCCCACTTGAGCGCGGGGCACACTTCGTCCATCGTCCCCGCGCGATGGCAGACCACGACTCTCGGGAGGGTGCTTCGTACGCGAACCGCGCGATCGTCGAGTGGCTCGACGCGCTGCACCACCCCCTCGATGCCGCGGCGCAGCGGGCCTTCGACTCGCCCGGCGTCGAGGGCATCCCCGCCGTGCAGGTGGGGCGACCCGAGGCCGCGCTGCTGTCTCTCCTGCTGCGGCTCCACGGCGCGCGCAAGGTCGTCGAGGTGGGCGCGCTCGCGGGCTTCTCGGCGCTCAACATCGCCCGCGCGCTGCCCCCCGAGGGCCACCTCTGGACCGTGGAGTTCTCCCCCCGCCACGCGGCGATCACCCGCGCGAACCTCGACGCCGCGGGGCTCTCGACGCGGGTGACGGTGCGCGAGGGCGCCGGCGCCGACGTGCTCCCCACGCTCTCGCCCGAGGGGCCCTTCGACGCGGTGTTCCTCGACGCCGACAAGGCCGGGTACCTCGGCTACGCGCGGTGGGCCGACGAGAACCTCCGCCCCGGCGGGATGCTCATCGCCGACAACACCTTTCTCTTCGGCAGGCTCCTCGAAGACAGCGAAGAGGCCGAGAAGGTGCGCGCGTTTCACCAGTTCGCGCGGGCGCGCTTCGACACCCACCACGTGCCGACGCCCGACGGGATGCTCGTGGGCCTCAAGCGCGCGGCGCCCTGATCCCCTTCGCGGCTTGCCACGGAGGGACCGCGGTCTGACACTGCCCCCTCGATGGTCTTCGCGCTCCCCGTCCTCGATGTGCGGCCGCCCCGGCAGACCGGCGCGCTCCTCGTCGAGCGCGCGTCGCCCAGGCTCGTGCGCGTGTCGGTCACCGACCGCTGCGACATGGCCTGCGTGTACTGCAGGCCGTCCATGCGCGACGGCTACCTCCCCGCCGAAGACCGCCTCGACGCCGCGCAGTGGGAGGCCCTGCTCTCGGCGCTCGTGCGCGAGGGCGTGCGCCGGGTGCGCATCACCGGCGGAGAGCCCCTGCTGTTCAAGGGGATCCTCGACGTCGTGCGCCGGGTGCGCGCGCTGGGCGTCGACGACCTCGCGCTCACCACCAACGCGTCTCGCCTCGCGACCCTCGCGGGCCCGCTGCGCGACGCGGGGCTCCAGCGGGTGAACATCTCCATCGACACCCTCGACCCCGCGCGCTTCGCGAGGCTCACCCGCGGCGGGCGCCTCGACGAGGTGCTGCGCGGCGTCGACGCGGCGCTCGAGGCGGGCTTCGACGAGGTGAAGACCAACTCCGTGGTCCTGCGCGGAGAGAACGACGGAGAGCTCGCGGAGATCACCCGGTGGGCGTGGTCCAAGGGGATCACGCCGAGGTTCCTCGAGGTGATGGGCGTCGGCGAGGGCGGGCGCATGTGGCGCGAGGCGCTGGTGCCCGTGCGCGAGATGCGCGAGGCGCTGGCCCCGCTGCTGCGCGACGACGACGCGCGCCCCGAGCGCGACCGGGGCCCCGCGCGCTACGTGAGCTCCCGCGACGGCGCGCGGCGCGTGGGGTTCATCTCGGGGAGCAGCGACACGTACTGCGCGGGCTGCGACCGGCTGCGCGCCACCAGCGACGGCGTGCTGCGCCCGTGCCTCGCGACCAACGACGGCGTCGACGCCGCCGACGCGCTGCGCCCCGACGCCGCCCCCGGCGCCGTAGCGAGCCGGCTGCGCGAGGCCTGGGCGATGAAGCCCGACGCGAGCTGGAAGGGCTGCACCGAGGTCACCGCCCGCGCCGTCTCCATGCGCGGGACGGGGGGATGACCCCGCGATGTCCGACGAGCGCGAGCTGCCCGTGGCGAGGGCCGCGGAGCTCCACACCCTCCTCCGCGCCCTCGCCGACGCCTGCGCGGCGGGGCGCGGCGCGCTCCTCGCGACCGTCACCGCGCGCCGGGGGAGCACCCCCGCGACGCCCGGACAGAAGCTCCTGCTCCTCGACGACCTGCGCTGCCTCGGCACCCTCGGCGGCGGCGCGCTGGAGCGCAGCGTGCTCGAAGAACTTTTCGCGGGGCTCCCGCGGGTGCGCGCGGGCGAGAGCGCCTCGGTCACCCGCAGCTACGCGCTCACCCGCGGCCTCGGCATGTGCTGCGGGGGCTCGGTCGACGTGCTGATCGAGGGCTTCGGCGCGGCCTTCGTCGTGGGCGTCGTGGGCGCGGGTCACGTCGCCGCGGCGCTCGCGCCGGTGCTCGCGACGCTGGGCTTCTCGGTGCACGTCGCCGACGACCGCGAGGGCTTCGCGACGCCCGAGCGGCTCCCCGGCGCGACCGCGCACCTCGGCGGCTTCACGGCGCTGCGCGAGGTCGTGCCCACGCGCGGCGCGCTGCTGGTGATGACCCACGACCACGGCCTCGACCAGGACGCCATCGAGTGGGCGCTGCGCGAGGGCTACGCCTTCGTGGGCGGCGTGGGCAGCCGCGCGAAGCGCCTGCGCTGCGCCGCGCGCCTCGAGGCCCGGGGCTTCTCCCCCGACGACGTCGCGCGGGTGCGCATGCCCCTGGGCGTCGCCATCGGCGCGCGCACCCCCGAAGAGATCGCGGTGTCGATCGCGGCGGAGCTCGTGGCGTGGCGCCGGGGCGCGCTCGCGGCGCCGCGTTGACCTCCCGAGTCCGACGCCGCATGTATGCCCACCCGAGGACACGATGAACGACTCCAAGCTCCCGGAGGGTCGGCTCGCGCGACTCGCGCGCATGGCCTCGCTGGGCGCGCGCACCGGCGCGAGCCTGCTGCTCTCTGACACCGGCGAGGCCGCGGCGAAGAGCGCGCTCGAGGTGCTGGGCAACCTCCGAGGGCTCGCGGCGAAGGCGGGGCAGATGGCCAGCTACGTCGACGGGGTGGTCCCCGACGCGCACCGCGACGCGTACGAGGCGACGCTCCGGGGGCTGCGCGCGGCCGCGCCCACGTCGTCGCCCGAAGAGACCCGCGCCACGGTCGAGCGCGAGCTCGGCGCGCCCATCTCGGAGCTCTTCGCGACGTGGGAGGTGCGGCCCTTCGCGAGCGCGTCGATCGGGCAGGTGCACCGCGCGACCCTCGCCGACGGCCGCGAGGTCGCGGTGAAGGTGCAGCACCCGGGCATCGACCGCGCGATCGAGAGCGACCTCAAGAACGCCGGCGCGCTCGAGGGCGTGGTCTCGACCTTCGCGCCCAGAGAGGCGCAGTCGCGGCGCACCTTCGAGGAGGTCGCCGCGCGCTTTCGCGAGGAGCTCGACTACGGCCTGGAGGCCGACCACGCCGAGCTCTTCACCCGGCTCCACGAGGGCGACGCCGCGGTGCACATCCCCGCGGTGATTCGCGAGCGCAGCGCGCGCCGGGTGATCACCACCGAGCTGGTGCGGGGCTGGTCGTTCGAAGAGGCCGCCGCGCGCCCCGAGGCCGAGCGCCGCGCCTGGGCCGAGACGCTGTGGCGCTTCGTGTTCCGCGGCACCCTGGTGGGCCACGCGTTCAACGCCGACCCACACCCGGGCAACTACATCTTTCACGAGGGCGGCCGGGTGACCTTTCTCGACTTCGGCTGCGTGCAGCGCCTCGAGGCCGAGAACGTGCGCGCGGCGCGGGCGATTCACCGCGCGGCCGTCGCCCGCGACGAGGCGGCGTTTCGCGAGGGCCTGCGCGAGATGCTCTCGCTCCGCGGCGGCGCGTGGGAGGACTTCACCCAGGGCTACGTGCGCCGCTGCTTCGAGCCGCTCTTCGCGTCGCCCTTTCACATCACCCGCGACTGGGTCGCCGAGCTCACCCGCTCGGTCACCCGGGTGAAGCCCGTGCTGCTGAGCAAGGGCTCGGGCTTCGTGCCCATGAAGCCCGGCATGGCGCTGATGAACCGGCTGCAATTCGGCTTCTACTCGGTGCTCGCCCGCCTCGACGTCGCGGTCGACTACGCGGCGGTGGAGCGGGGCTTTCTCCCCGAGGCGTGACGCGCGCCGCGCCCGAGGTGCGGTAGTCTCGGCGGCACGATGCGCGCTCGACTGGGCCTGTTCCTCCTCCTCGCCGCGGGCTGCGCGGCCGAAGACCTCTCCGTCGTCGAGGGCGACGCCTCCGCCGTCGACCGCGTCGACTCGCCGCGCGACGGCAGCGCGACCGACGTCCCCGTCGGCCGAGACGCGACCGTCGCCGACGCGCCGCGGAGCGACGTCGCGACGACCAGGGACGTCCCGGTCGGGTCCGATGTCGTTGCGCCGCAGGATGTTCCGAGCGGTGTGCAGGTCAACGCCTGGCTCGAGCTCCGGGCGATGGACCTCTGGGCCCAGAGCCTCCCCGAGGGCGGCTTCACCCTCGAGGTCACCCGCGACGGCGCGCCGGTCACCCTCTCGACGGCGGGCTCTCCGGGCCTGCGCCGCGCCCCGCTCACCACGGCGGCGACGTACCGCGTCTCGCTCCGCGCGCCGGGGCACCACCCCCTCGACCTCTCCCTGCGCTACGACGGCACCGACCGCGCGGGGGGGATCTCCCTCACCCGCGACGGCGCCACGGCGACGCACGGCGTGAGCCTCGGCCACGTCACCCGCGAGGTCGAGGGCCGCGGCGCGATGGTGCACGCGCTCTGGCTCGGCCTGCGCCACCAGTGGTTCAGCGCCCACGGTCGCCCCGCCCGCCGCGGCAACGCGCTGCGCCTGCTGATGGACGGCGAGGAGGCCTGGAACGCCGTCCTCGCCGACCTCCGTCAGGCGCGCAGCACGGTGCACGCCTCGACCTGGTGGTGGGAGAGCGATTTCGAGCTCTTTCGCGACCCCACGGGGCACGTGAACAGCACCCTCGACGCGCGGCGCCGCAACACCGCCCTGGCGATCTTCGAGAGCCTGCCGGCCACCAAGCGCGTGCTCGTGGGGCAGTTCTGGAGCATGGACGGCTCCCTCTCGACCCTCACCTCCGACGCGGCGCTGCGCGCGCACGGCACCACCGCCGGCGACCGCTTCGAGTACATGGGGCAGGCCAACCCCTCCGACGGGATGCTCGCCTGGTCGATACCTCCCTTTCAGTTCGCCGACCGCGTGCGCGCCCTCGACCCCAGCGGCGCGGGGGGCGTGTCGTTCGACGCCGAGCCCGCGGTCGCGTCGACGATCGCGCCGCGCAACGTCGACCTCACGCACTGGCCGATCACCCTCGACCTCAACCACGCGTCGTACCACCAGAAGTTCATGGTGATCGACGACCGCCTGGCCTTCATCGGCGGGATGAACCTGCGGCGGGTGGACTGGGACACCTCCGCGCACCGGGTCTTCGAGCCCCGCCGGATGCTGCTCAACAGCACCAACGACGAGCGCCGCGCCGTCGCCGCGCGCGACGCCCTCCCCGACACGGGCCCGCGCAAGGACTACATGCTCCGCGTCGAGGGCCCCAGCGCGCGCGACGCGCAGGACGTCTTTCACCGCCGCTGGCGCTACCTCCTCGACACGAACGCCCGGTACAGCGACGACGCGAGCGACTTCACCGTGGCGCCCCCCGCGGCGCCCGTCGCCGGGGGCGTGCAGGCGCAGGTCACCGCGACGCTCCCCGCGCCCTTTCACGAGTACGCCATCGCCGAGTCGTGGATGAACGCCGTGAGCCAGGCCCGGTCGTACATCTTCATCGAGGACCAGTACTTTCGTATCCCGATGCTCACCGAGGCGATCCAGCGCCGCATGACCGAGGTCCCCACGCTGCGTCTCATGGTGGTCACCAAGCCCATCAACGAGTGGACCGACCCCGGCTGCGCGTGGACCTACCGCACCCACGGCGAGCTCACGCAGCGCTTTCCCACCCGCTACCGGCTGCTGCAGCTGCAGGCCTTCGACACGCAGGTCACCTGGGGCTTCGACGAGACCGAGTGCCGCTTTCAGGCCATGGACACGCACTCCAAGATGCTCATCGTCGACGACGAGTTCATGAGCGTGGGGAGCTGCAACAAGAACAACCGGGGCATCCTCTACGAGGCCGAGCTCAACGTCGCCGTGCACGACCGCGCGTGGGTCACGGCGCAGCGCCAGAGGATCTTCGCGAACATGCTCCAGCGCAGCGACGTGCCCGCCGACGTCGACGGCTGGTGGGCGGCCTTCGAGGCGCAGCGGCTGTGGAACGACGCCGTGCGCCAGCGCTGGAGCGACGAGGGCGACGACATCTCCCTCGACGGCGCGCCGCTCCCCGCCAGCTACACGCCTCGGGGCTTCGTCTACACCCTGACGCCCGGGCCCGTGCGCGACTGCCTCATCGAGGATGTCGGGCCCGACGTGGTGTGACCCCGACCCGCGCGGTCGTCGCGCGCCGCGGCGCGGGCGCGCGGGCGGCGGCCGCGGGGGGCGCCTCGACCCGAGGGGGCGCGAGGGCGATGCGCGCGACCTGCGGCGCGGGCGCGGGCTGTCGGCCGCGTCGCGCGAGGAGCACGAGCAGGGTCAACACGATGGCGCCCACGAGGAGCACCGCGCCGCGGGGGGGAGGCGGCGCGCTCGCGCGGCGCGCGAGGTCGGGGTGCTGCGGGCGGCGAGCGCCGAGGGTCATCGTCGCGGTGGCCGATCCGCGGGGGTTCACGAAGGCCGCGGTGAGGTTGTTCGCGAGCTCGATCGCGGAGGGGAAGCGCTCCTGCGGGCGCCGGGCGAAGGCGCGCACGAAGACCTCGTCGAGGCCCGCGGGGAGGTCGGGGCGCACCCGCGTGGGCGGGAGCACCGTGTCGTTCACCACCGCGTACGACACCGCCACGGCGTCGTCGCCAGGGAAGGGACGCACCCCCGTCAGCGCCTCGTACAGCACCGCCGCGAGGGACCACACGTCCCCCCGGGCGCTGTACTCCCCCTTGGTGATCGCCTCCGGCGGCGCGTACGCGGGGGTGCCGAGGAACTGCCCGTCGCGCGTGAGCGCCGCGTCGGGCACGCGGGCGATGCCAAAATCAGTGATCTTCACCGCGCCGTCGGGGGCGATGAGGATGTTGTCGGGCTTCACGTCGCGGTGGAGGATCTGCGCGCCGTGCATCGCGTCGAGCGCCGAGGCCACGCCGCGGGCGAGGTTCAAGAGCTCTGAGCGGTCCATGGGGCCGCGCTCGAGCACCCTGCGGAGGTTCTCCCCCGCGACGAGCTCGTACACCACGTAGGGGCCGTGCGCGGCGTCGACCCCGGCGTCGTACACCGAGACCACGTTGGGGTGGTTGAAGCGCGCCGCCGCGCGGGCCTCGTTGCGAAAGCGCGCGATGAACGCGCTCTTCGCCGTGCCCGCGGCCTCGAGGCGCAGCACCTTCACCGCCACGTCGCGCCCCAGCTCGGGGTCGTGCGCGAGGTACACCCGACCCATCGCGCCCTCGCCGAGCTGGCGAGACACCTCGTAGCGCCCGAGCGCGCGCACCGCGCGCGGCGCGTCTCTCGGTGTGTTCCTCGGCTCGTCGGCGGTGAGCATCAGGGTCCCTGCGGTGGGACTCTTCGCACGGCCCGGCGCCGCGACGCGAAATATCCGCGGTTCTCAGAATCCCGGATCGGCGATCATGCCCCCGCGGCCGCGGGGCGCTCGCGGCGCCGCCCTGGGCGCCCGGCGCGCGGGAGGGGCGCGGTGAAACTCCGGCGTCGGCGCCAGCCGCGGGGTCGGCGGAGGCGCCTCGGGCGCGGGCTCCGCCGCGCGAGCCGCGCCCTCGTAGCGCAGGGCGACGTCGCGGTCTGACGGAGGCACCTCGGCGCCCCAGGGCTGAAAGCCCGGCGCCTCGACCCGAACGCGGTGGACCCGGTCGGCGCGCAGCGGCATCGGCAGCATCACGGGCTCGTCGTCCACGCTCACGTGCGCCCCGCGCGGCAGCCCCTGGATCAAGAGCTGCACCGTCGCCGCGGCCATCGGCGCGCTCGTCGTCGCCGCCCTCGCCTGCGCCGTGCTCGGCCGCGCCCAGCGCCCCCGCGTGGCGAAGCCCAGCACCGCGAGCGTCGTCGCGACGGCGACCCACCCCCAGGGCCGACGCCGCGCCGCCGCGCCGTCGACCACGGTGTCATGCCCCGGGAGGGTCTCGGCCGACTCGAAGGCCATGGGCGTCAGGCGCACGGGCGTGGGGTTGCGCGGCGGCGCGTGCAGCGAGCGGCGGGCGCCCTCGGTGGCGAGCCACTCGCCCAGCGCGTCGTTCATCGCGCGGGCCGAGGGGTACCGCGCGCGGGGGCTGCGTGACATCGCCCGCTCGATGACCTGCACCAGGCCCGGGTCGAGGCTCGGCACGTGGTCGGTGACCGGGCGGGGACGCCCCGTGACGATCTGCACCAGCATCGCGTTGTAATTCTGCCCGTCGTAGGGGAGCCGCCCCGAGACGAGCTCATAGAGGATCACCCCCATGGCCCAGAGGTCGGCGCGGATGTCCACGGCGGCCTCGCCCAGGGCCTGCTCCGGGGCCATGTACGCCGGGGTGCCCACGAGGGCGCCGGTGCGGGTGAGGCGCACGCGCTCGGCGTCGCCGCCGAGGATCTTCGAGACGCCGAAATCGAGGATCTTCGGGCACGCCTCGGCCCCCTCCCCCGCGAGGAAGAGGTTCTCGGGCTTGAGGTCGCGGTGCACGATGTCCTTCTCGTGCGCGGCCTCGAGGGCGTCGAGCACCGCGCGGAGGATCGTCACGGCCTCCCTCGGCGCGAGGGCGCCCACGCGCTCCAGGCGCTCCGCGAGGCTCTCGCCGTAAAGGCGCTCCATCACCAGGTAGGGCGTGCCGTCGGCGAGCTCGCCGAAATCGAAGACCTTGACGATGTTCGGGTGCCCGATGCGCACCGTCGCCTCGGCCTCGGCGCGAAAGCGGCTGACCACGGTGGCGTCGTGGGCGAAGGTGCTGTGCATCACCTTCAGCGCGACCTCCGAGCCCTTGATCGCCACGTTCTCGGCCACCCAGACCGAGCCCATGCCGCCCTCGCCGATGCGCGCCTTCAGCCGGTATCGCGCGTCGAGCAGCTCTCCCTCTTGCAGCACCGCGTTCGCTCCCGTCTCGGTCGACGAAGGGGCGCCGACCACCGGCGCCTGACGCGCGTTAGCCTAGCCTGCCCTGGCCGGAGCGACCACCGCCTCGGGGGGACCCCAGGCTTCGGTTTTCAGGGCCGCCGGAGCCTTGTCAGTTTCGTTGCATACGAGAGCGGTTCTCTGGCAGCGTTCGCCCATCATGCCATGCAGATCCAGACTCGTTGGGACGGGGTTGGCGCTGATCGTGTCCGGCGCCGCGTTGCTCGCGCCATCGACCGCGAGCGCACAGGTGACCGGCTTCGCGTTGGACCGCTTCGACGCGCCCTTCGGCGGTGACCTGAGCTTCGTCGGCGAGATGCCCTGGTACAGCGGCAGCCGCAATTTTCTGCTGCGCGCCGCGATCACCGCCGACTACGCCTACCAGCCGCTGGTGATTCGCAACAGCTCGAACGACGTGATCAGCCGCGTCGTCGAGCACATGCTCGTGGGCCACCTGCAGGTGGGCGTCGGCCTGTTCGACCGCTTCGCGGTGTCGTTGAGCCTGCCGATCTCGCTCTACCAGTCGGGCGACGCGATGACCGCGGTGTCGGGGCAGCTCCGAGCGAACGGCGACGTGGCCGTGGGCGACCCCCGGCTCTCGGTGCGAGCGAGGCTGGTCGGCAGCGCGTTTGAAGAGGCCTTCTCGCTGCACCTCGGCGCCTCGCTCTACCTCGGCGGGCTGGGGATCTCCGACCCGAGCAGCAACGTCACCGACGGCACCATCCGCGTGCGGGTCATGGCGACGGCGGCGGGGTCGACCTCGGCGATCCGCTGGTCGGCCACGCTCGGCGCGCACCTGCGGCCCGACAGCGCGACCTTCGGCGCGAACTCCGCCTCGCCGGGCGTGGTGATCGACCACGAGGGCTATCTCTCTGGCGCGCTGCAGTTTCTGGCCGTCGACCGCAAGCTGGCGATCGGCCCTGAGTTCGTGATCGCGTCGCCGTTCTCGTCGTTCTTCACGTCGTCGAACACCCACGCCGAGGTGGTGCTCGGCGCGCGGTACCAGATCGGCGACTGGTCCATCGGCGCGGCGGCGGGTCCCGGGCTGGGGCTCGGCGGCGGCACGCCCACGGTGCGCGCCCTCGCGCAGATCGGGTACACCCCGCTCGAGCAGCGGGCGCACGCGGCGCCGCCGCCCAGCGACCGGGACCACGACGGCGTGCTCGACGTCGACGACATCTGCCCCGACGAGCCCATGGGGGCGCACCCCGACCCCCGGCGCCGCGGCTGCCCCGAGCGCGACCGCGACGGCGACGGCGTGTTCGACGCCGAGGACATCTGCATCGACACGCCGCAGGGCGAGCACCCCGATCCCCAGCGCGCGGGTTGCCCGCGCCCCGACACCGACGGCGACGGCGTGTGGGACGACGAGGACCAGTGCGTGACCACCCCCGCGGGTCCGCACCCCGACCCCGAGCGCCGCGGCTGCCCGGACGGCGACGACGACAACGACCGCGTGCTCAACGCGTCGGACCAGTGCCGCACGGTGCCCGCCGGCCTGAGCCCCGACCCCGATCGCCCCGGCTGCCCGCTCCCCGACCGCGACTGCGACCTCATCGCCGACGTGAACGACGCGTGCCCCGACCAGCCTGGCTCGCCGAGCACCGACCGCCGCCGCAACGGCTGCCCGGGCCTCGTGTCGATCCACGAGAACCGGCTCTGGCTCGCCCGCACCGTGCACTTCCAGACCGCGCGGGCCGAGGTCATCCCCGCCGACGTGGCGCTGCTCGAGGCGCTCCGCGACGCGCTGCTGTCGGTGCCGAACCTCACCCGGCTCTCCATCGAGGGTCACACCGACGACGTCGACACCGAGGAGTACAACCAGCGGCTCTCTGACTCGCGCAGCGAGTTCGTGCGCAACTGGCTCGTGAGCCACGGCGTCGCCGAGACCCGGCTCGAGGCGCACGGCTTCGGCGAGACGCGCCCGGTCGTCCCGATCGAGGGCCTGAACCGCGCCGCCCTCCGCCGCGCGCGGGCGCAGAACCGCCGGGTGGAGTTCCACATCCGCGAGATCTCGGGCAGCGCGGTGCCGGCGCAGCCGACCTCCATCGGCACGCCCCCGGTGAACCCGCGCAACCGCGGCTGCGCGGCGCCTCCGACTCCGCCTACCCCCGCCCCTGGCCGCTGATCCCCTCCGCCCGCAGCGCGTCGATGAGGCGCGCGTAGTCCTCCGGCGCGTTGTACGCCTGCGCCGAGATCCTCACGAACACACCCCGCGGCGAGCTCCAGGGGATCACCGGCACCTCCACCCGGTGGCGGTCGAGCAGCGCGTCGTGGAGCGCCTCGGCGCGCGCGGCGTCGAGGGCGATGGGCACCGAGGCCATCGAGCCGATCATCGCGTCGGGGCACGGCGGCGCGACCCCGAGGGCCTCGCAGAGCGCGGCGCGACCCTCGAGGCACCGCGCGCGGTTCGCGGCGCGCAGCCCGTCCCACCCTCCAGGCGACAGGGCGCCCAGGAGCGCGATCGCCTCGGGCGCCGCGAGGATCGCCGTGGGGTCGAAGGTCCCCGGCCAGTCGAACTCGAGGTGCAGCCGCGGGCGGTCGAGCCGGGGGCTGTTCGCGCCGTGGCTGATCGCGAGGGGGCGCAGGCCCGCGTGGAGCTCTCTGCGCGCCCACAAAAACCCCGCGGTCTTGGGCGCGCACACCCATTTGTGCAGGTTGCCCGTGTAGTAGCTCGCGCCGAGGCGGGCGAGGTCGAGCGGGATCATCCCGGGCGCGTGGGCGCCGTCGACGATGACCGTGACGCCGCGCGCCTCGAAGTGCCGCGCGATCTCTCCCGCCGGGAGCACCAGCGCGGTGGGGCTGGTGACGTGATCGAGCAGCAGCGCGCGGGTGCGCGAGGTCGCCCGCGACGCGAGGGCCTCGAGGACCTCTCCCGGCGCGTCGAGGGGAAAGCGCAGCGACGCGGTCACCACCCGCGCGCCTCGGCGACGCGCGTGCTCCGCGAGGGCGTTGGCGCAGGCGTTGTAGGCGTGGTCGAGGGTGAGCACCTCGTCGCCGGGCGCGAGCTCCAGCGCGGCGAGGGCGGCGTTCACCCCCTCGGTGGCGTTGCGCACGAAGACGAGGTCCTCGGGCGCGGCGCCGAGAAAGCCCGCGACGCGCGCGCGGGCGGCGTCGAGCAGGGGCTCCAGGGCGCGGGTGAAGAAGCGCACGGGCTGCCGCTCCATCTCCGCGCGGAGCTTGTGCTGCGCGTCGAGCACGGCGCGGGGCGTGGCGCCGAAGGAGCCGTGGTTGAGAAAGGTGACGTCGGGGTCGAGGTCCCAGGGGTGCGCGAGGGCGCTCATGGGCGGGGAGGCTCCCACCCCGCTCGACGGTAGACCAGCACCACCCCGAGGGCCGTGCCCACCGCGAGCTGCGCGCCGTCGGCGTCGATCGCGAGGGCGCCCACGGTGTCATGGACCTCGTCGAGGTCGAGGTCGAGGGCGCGCGCGCCGTCGGCGTCCCAGAGCGTCAGCCGGGCGTCTCGCGAGAAGGCCGCGAGGCCGGGGTGCAGCGCGACCGAGACCGACGCCTCGGGCGCGTCGGCGCCGCGGGCCAGCGCGGCCCCGGCGGCGCCCGTGTCGAGGTCGCACCAACGCGACGCGCCCCGGGCGGGGAGCAGCGCGCGGCGGGCCCCGTCGGCGAGGAAGGCCTCGCCGAATTCCTGCGCGACCTCGGTGGGCCGCAGGGGGCCGAGCGCGACGGCCTGCTCCGCGGCGAGCCGGGAGCGGGCGACGTCGAGGTCCCCCACGCACCACCGCGCGCCGTCGACGCCGAGGAGCCGCAGGGCGCGCCCCTCGGCGACGAAGCCGAGGCGGGCGGCGCGCATGGCGAAGGGGATCCTCAAGCGCCGCAGCGAGATCGACGCGCGCTCGACCCCCCGCAGGATCACCTCGCGGCCGCTCGGCGCGAGGGACGCGAGGACGTCCCTCGGGCGAGAGGCGCTCGCCGCTCTCGGCGCCGGCGCCGCCGAGCGCCTGCCGCACCAGCAGGTCGCCGCCCTCGAGGGACCACCGGCTGAGCGTCGCGGCCGCGTCGAGGCCCGGCGCGCCCCAGGCGCTGAGCGTGCGCCCGTCGCCCTCGAAGCGCAGCGAGGCCGCGCCGCGGGGCGGGGGCTCGAAGGTCCACGCGCACGCCCCGTCTTCCAGGGACCACACCCGCACGTCCCCGGCTCCTGCGCTCGACGCGAGGCGCGCGCCGTCTCCCGAGAACGCCAACGCCGAGACGGCGGCGACGTGCCCCTCGTGCCACGCGCGGCGGACGTCGGTGAGCAGGTCGACGCGCACGAGGGCGTGGGCGCCGGGCTCGGACCCCAGGAGCCAGCGCCCGGTCGGGTCGACGCCCCACGCGAAGAGGTCGGGCGCCCGCGGCTGCAGCGCCTCGACGCGCGCCCGCTGCGCGCCCCACCGCGGCGGCGCGAAGGAGGGGGTCGCGACCCCGCGCGCGAAGCCCACGCGGAGCACCCGATCGCCCGCGTCGAGCACGCGCACGCCCTCGCCGTCGTCGTCGAACTCGAGCTCCACCACGGGCTCCGACGAGAGCGCCGCGCGGCCGTGCGCGAGGGCCTCGCCGTCACGGAGGTCGAAGACGGTCCAGGCGAGGACGCTGTCGTCCCAGGCGCCGCCGCCCGAGGCCGAGACGCACACGGCGCGGGCGCCGTCGGGAGAGACCCACGCGAGGTCGCGGGCGAGGGTCTTGCCGCGCCAGTCGCCGAGCACCTGGTGGAGCGACCAGGCGCCCGACGCGCGCACCGGCTCGCTGCGCCGCGGGAGGGTCATCGAGGGTCAGCGGATCCAGACGCCGTAGAACTCCGTGCCCGGCGCGGGGGTGATGGCGTCGCTGCGGTTGTTCACGTCGGCGTCTCCGGTGCGCGGCGAGCAGCTCGAGCCCGAGCAGAACGCGCCGAGGCCCGTGGGGTAGTCGACGTTGTCGCGGTAGCTCGTGGAGAGGTACGCGCGGTCGCGGTTCTGGTCCTGCGCGCCGTCGGCCTCGCCGGCCTTGAGGTAGAGCCGCGCGCGGGTGACCCCGTTGAGCATCGCGCCGTCGCCCGCGCGGGGGACCGAATTCGCGATCACGCAGGGGTTGGTGCACGGGGGGTGCGAGGCGAAGCTCGCCGAGCCGCCGCAGGTCCAGTCGAGGGAGGCGAGGCGGTCGCGCAGGGTCACGTTCGCGAGGCACGCGTCGTCGGTGCGCAGCAGGAACTGGTTGCGGTGCGTGATCATCAGCGCGCGCCCCGCGACGCGGTGAAACGCCGCGGAGCGAAAGTCGGCGTTCACCGACGGGTCGGGCGTGCCGAAGGTCGCGGTGGCGCTCTCCCAGTGGTTGGGCGTCGGGCTGCTCACCAGCCAGTTGCCCGCGTTGGCCGCGTCGCCGTCGTTGGTCACCGTCGCGAGCAGGGTCCAGCCTCCGCCCTCGGTGGTCATGTCGCAGTACGTGCGAAACGGCGCGGCGGGGCCGTCCCCGTCTGGGTCGAGCAGGTACACCCCGCTGGCGATGCCCGGACGCGCCGCGAGGATCGCCGCGCAGCTCACGCCCACCGCCTCGCAGCTCCCGGCGACGCACGATCCCCCTGCGGCGCAAGCGTTTCCGCACGCTCCGCAGTGCGCCGCGCTGGTGGCCGTGTCGACCTCGCAGCCGTTCGCCGCGTCGCCGTCGCAGTTGCCGCGCCCGGCGGCGCAGGCGGTGACCTCGCAGCGCCCCGCGGCGCACGCGGCGGTGCCCGCGGTCGACGCGCAGCGCACGCCGCACGCGCCGCAGTGCGCGAGGTCGGTGGCGAGGGCGACCTCGCAGCCGTTGCTCGCGTCGCGGTCGCAGTCGGCGAAGCCCGCCGCGCACACGAACGCGCACGCGCCCGCCGCGCACACCGGCACGGCGTTGGGCCTCGCGGGGCAGGCGTTCTCGCACGCGCCGCAGTGCGCGGGGTCAGACGCGAGGGTGACGCACTGGCCCGCGCAGACCGCGCGTCCCGCGCCGCAGCTGGGCGCGCAGGCCCCGGCGTCGCACACCTCGCCCGAGGCGCAGGCCGCGCCGCAGGCGCCGCAGTTCAGCCGGTCGCGCTGGAGGTCGGCGCAGAAGCCCGTGGCGCCGGTGCAGGCGGTGAAGCCCTGGGCGCAGGTCGTCTCGCAGCGCCCCGCGGCGCAGGTCTGCCCCGGCGCGCAGGCGGTGCCGCAGGCGCCGCAGTTCGCGGCGTCGACCTGGAGGTCGGCGCAGCGGTCGCCGCAGCGCGCGAGCCGGGGGCCGCAGCTCAGGGCGCAGGCGCCGTCGGCGCAGACCTCGCCGGGCGCGCAGCGCGCGCCGCAGGCGCCGCAGTGCGCGGGGTCGGTCGCGGTGAGCACGCACACCGCCGCGCCCCCGTCGCCGCCGGGGCAGGCGACCTGAGAGGCGGGGCAGCTCGCGCGGCAGCGCCCGTCCTCGCAGCGCTCGCCCTCTCCGCAGCGCTGGCCGCAGCCGCCGCAGTGGCTGGGGTCGCTGGCGGGGCTCACGCAGAGCCCCGCGCAGAGGGTCTGCGCCGCGCCGCACGCGGGTCCGTTGTCGGCGGGCGGGGCGTCCATGGGCGCGGGCGCGTCGGGCTCGCCCGCGTCCATCGGGGCGGGCGCGTCGAGGACGGCGACGTCGGTCGCCGAGGCGTCGGCCGCGGACGCGTCGGGGGAGCTGCCGACGACGGCGTCTCCCGAGCACGCCAGGAGCGCGGCCGCCGGGGCGAAGAGCTGAGCGAGCCTCGTCGAGGCGCTTCGGGGGTTCATGGTCCGCGATGATGGCAAAGCCGCCGCCGCCGCACCACCGCGCGCCCTCCCACGACGGCCCGCCTCGGGAGGCCCCCTGGAGGGCGAAGCGTCGCGGCCGCGCGGAGCGCGTTCAAGCTACGCCGTGCGTAGGCTCTCCCCTCCCCTCCGGCGAGGCACTACGATGGGCGGCGAGCATGGACACCGACGCGTACGACCCGGGGGACTTCTACGACGAGCTCTTCGAGGCCCGCGGGCGCCCTCGGCCGGGCGCGTCGCTGCTCATCGAGCGGCTCCAGGGGATGTCAGACGCGGAGCTCCAGCGCCGCCGCTCCGGCGCCGAGCGGGCGCTGCTGACCATGGGCGCGACCTTCAACGTGTACGGCGACGAGGCGGGGACCGAGAAGATCCTGCCCTTCGACATCGTGCCGCGCATCGTCGAGGCCGACGACTGGGCGCGCATCGAGCGGGGGCTCGCGCAGCGCATCCGCGCGCTCAACCTCTTCATCGCCGACTGCTACGGCGAGCAGCGGATCCTCCAGGAGCGCGTGGTCCCGCGGGAGCTGGTCGAGAGCTCGCGGGTGTTTCTGCGCCGCTGCGTCGGGATGAAGCCCCCGAAGGGGATCTGGTGCCACATCACGGGCACCGACCTGGTGCGCGACCGCGACGGCGCGTGGCTCGTGCTCGAAGACAACCTGCGCTGCCCCAGCGGGGTCTCGTACGTGCTCCAGAACCGCCAGGTGATGAAGCGCACGCTGCCGCACGTCTTCGAGGCCTCGCGGGTGCGCCCCGTCGACGTGTACCCCTCGCGGCTGCGGGCGATGCTCGAGCAGGTGCGCCCCGCGCAGAGCGGCGACCCCCCCACCTGCGTGCTGCTCACGCCGGGGAGCTTCAACAGCGCCTACTTCGAGCACAGCTTCCTCGCGCAGCAGATGGGCGTCGAGCTGGTCGAGGGCCGGGACCTCGTGGTGATCGACCGCGCGGTGCACATGCGCACCACGCGGGGCTTTCAGCGGGTCGACGTGATCTACCGGCGCATGGACGACGCCTTCCTCGACCCCCTCGCGTTTCGCGAGGACTCGCTGCTCGGCGTGCCGGGGCTCATCGACGCCTACGAGCAGGGCAACGTGTCGCTCGTGAACGCGCCCGGCACCGGCGTCGCCGACGACAAGGTGGTCTACGCGTACGTGCCGAAGATCATCAGGTTCTACCTGGGAGAAGACGCGATCCTGCCCAACGTGCCGACCTTCTTGTGCGCCGAGGACCGCGACCGCAAGCACGTGCTGGAGAACCTCGAGGGCATGGTGGTGAAGGCCGCCACCGAGAGCGGCGGCTACGGGATGCTCGTCGGCCCCGCGAGCACCGCGGCGGAGCGCGAGGCCTTCGCGCGGCGCATCGAGGCCGACCCCCGGAACTACATCGCGCAGCCCACCGTGTCGCTCTCCCGCGTGCCCACGCTGGTCGACGGTCACCTCGAGGGCCGCCACGTCGACCTCCGCCCCTACGTGCTCTACGGCGACGAGCTCTTCGTGCTCCCGGGCGGGCTCACCCGCGTCGCGCTGCGGCCGGGCTCGCTCGTGGTGAACAGCTCGCAGGGGGGAGGCTCGAAGGACACCTGGGTGCTCCACGGGGGGGAGGTGAAGCCGTGCTGAGCCGCGTCGCCGAGGCGATCTACTGGATGAACCGCTACATCGAGCGCGCCGAGAGCGTGGCGCGCTTCGTCGACGTGAACCTCCACCTCGCCCTCGACCTCGCCGAGGGCGGGCGCGAGCAGTGGGCGCCCATCATCGCCACCACGGGCGACGACGCGCTCTTCGCCGCGCGCCACGGCGAGGCCACGCGCGCCAACGCGCTGCGCTTCTTGACCTTCGACGCGGCGTACCCGAGCTCGATCCTCTCGTGCCTGCGCGCGGCCCGCGAGAACGCGCGCAGCGTGCGCGAGGCGATCTCGTCGGAGATGTGGGAGACGGTGAACCGCGCGTACCTCTCGGTGCACGACGCCTCGCGCCGGCAAGACGACGTGCTCGCCGCGCCGCACGACTTCTACGACGACGTGAAGCTCGCCGCGCAGCAGTTCGTGGGCACGGCCTACGTCACGATGACCCACAACGAGGCGTGGCATTTCGCGCGCATGGGCCGCCTCCTCGAGCGCGCCGACAAGACCTCGCGCATCCTCGACGTGAAGTACTTCATGCTCCTCCCCGAGCTCTCCGACGTGGGCACGACCTACGACGAGGTGCAGTGGGCCGCGCTGCTCAAGAGCGCGAGCGCCTTCGAGATGTACCGCAAGCGCTGGGGGCTCATCGTGCCCTCGCGGGTGGTGGCCTTCCTCAGCCTCGACCGGAGCTTTCCGCGCTCGATGCGCTACTGCGTGACCAAGGCCGAGCGCAGCCTCCACGCGATCACGGGCAACGCCGTGAACACGGCGTCGAGCGCCGCCGAGCGGGCCCTGGGGCGCCTGCGCGCGGAGCTCGAATTCGTCGACGCCGAGGAGCTCATCGCGGCGGGGCTGCACGAGCGCATCGACGCGTTTCAGAGCCGGCTCAACGCCGTGGGCGACGCGGTCTACGAGACCTTCTTCGCGACGCGCCCCGTGCGCTGATCAGGGCGCGTTGCGGTAGAAATCGACGGTCTCGACGAGCACCGCGCCGAGGCGGTCGCCCGCGTCGAGGCCCCAGAACCCGTCGGCGGGGAGGTTGTTCCTGAGGCGAGCGCGGCCCCGCGCCGGAAAGCGGTCGGGGTTCTCTTGCACCTCCGCGGGGCGCAGGCCGCTCATCGCGTGCTGGTGGCAGCCCACGCAGTTCGAGCGCGCGAGCCGCGGCCCCGCGTCGATGTACGGGTTCGAGCACCACGAGGGCCCGCCGTGGCCCTCGTACACCGCGCGCAGCGCCGCCGCGAGGCTCGGCGCGTCGCCCGAGAAGCCGCCGGTGGGGTCGGGGTCGGCCTCGGCGTAGTCCATCGCGACGCACATCTTGTAGTTCGACCACGGCGCGCCCAGGGCCCGCACCTCGGCGGGGCGGTCGGCGCCGAAATCCTCGTCGGGCTCAGGCGACCACCACAGGGTGATGTTCAGCCACTGGTCGACCTCGCGCGTGCGTATGTGCATCGCCGCGAGCCTGAAGGTGTTCCCCGACTCCAGGCGCTGCGTGTAGATCTCGGTGTCGGAGGGCTCGGCGTGGCCGTCGCCTTCGCCCCAGGTCTCGTCGCCCCCGGCGCCGAAGCGCCGCGCGATGCCCGCGGCGGAGGTGTCGTAGGTGGGCAGCGGGCCGAGCACCTGCGCGCGGCGCCACTCCATCGCCACCGTCGCCGCCGCGGGCGGAAAGACCCCTTCGAGACACGCCGTCGCGGGCGCCTGCGTCGACTCGTAGCGCACGTCGAGCACGCCCTGCGCCCCGGCCTCGCGGGCGTCGACGTGCACCCGAAAGGTGCCGGGCCCCTGCACGGTGCAGCCGGCGGCGTCGGTCGCGGTGCACCGCACCTGCCCCGCCGCGGCCGAGGCGTCAGACACCCGGAGCACCGCGCCCGCGGCGCCCTCGAGGCGCGCCACCAGGGAGCCCCCCGTGGCGACGAAGTACGGACCGTAGGCCATTGCGCCGCAGCGGGTCAGCGCGATGGGCTCCCGCGCCACGCGCTGGGTGGAGGGCGCCGTGTCGACGAACACGGGCACGCCCGGGCCGTTGATGCAGCGCACGACCTCGGGGTAGCTCTGGATGACGTGCCGGGCGACGTCGGGGCTGATCGCGATGCGGTTCACCCCCTGCACGCTCGCGAGGGCCGCGGGGGTCTCGAAGGAGGCGACGAAGCGCGCGAGGCGCTGCGCGTCCCACTCCGGCAGGGTGTTGACGAAGTCGACGTTCCAGCCGAAGGCGGCGTCGAGCTCGGTGTCGGTGAAGCGCCGCGCGGCGGTGCGCTCGGCGGGGCTCAGCCCGCGGTAGAGACGTTGAAAGACGCGGGAGACGTCCTCGCGGTCGTACCAGGTGCGAAAGCGCGGCATGGTCCCCCCGGCGGGCGCGCCCTGCTGCGCGACGGGCACCGGCGCGAAGGTGCGGGCCACGGCCTGCCACGCCGCCGCGCGGCGCGCGCGCTGCGAGCGTCGGAGCTCGTCGGTGCGGCCCGCGAGGGCGGTGTCGGCGGGGTAGCGCGAGGCGAGGCCCAAAAGCCATCGGCCCTGAGCGCTCGCGTTCTGTGCGGTGGAGGAGACGAGCTCGCAGCGGGGCGCCGCGGGAGGGTCAGACGGCCCACACCCGACACCGAACGCCGCGAGGGCGAAGGTCAGGGTGAGCCGCGTCGGGGTCATCGACCGATGAGGGCCGCGTCGCTGGCGATCACGCTCTCGCGCGCCATCCCGAGGGTGCGCACGAGGAAGTAGATCCAGCCGTCGGAGCGGAAGTGCGGGAAGAGCGCGTACTGCCCCGGCTGCATCGTGGTCACGCGGGTGCTGCGGCCGGTGAGCAGGTCGAGGATGTAGATGTTCGAGGCGCCCATCGAGGCGTAACCCGCGAAGCCGCTGTCGCCCGCGTCGGTGAAGCCCAGCTCGCGGGCG
This sequence comes from Polyangiales bacterium, assembly GCA_041389885.1. Taxonomy (GTDB): domain Bacteria; phylum Myxococcota_A; class Polyangia; order Polyangiales; genus JAWKRB01. Next base: position 31,792 of record JAWKRB010000043.1, read on the forward strand.
TCGTCGTCGGCGTGGGCGCCGCCGCCGAGGTAGTGGTGGTAGACCACGTAGCGCTCGTCGTACGAGAACGCGACCTTGGCGCCCTGGAGGGGGTACCGCGCGAGCTCGGTGATCTCGGCGTTGATCGCGTTGCCGTTGCGGGTCGCGGCCAGGCGGTGGAGCACGTAGCCCTGGTAGGCGCCGGCCTCGTCGACGTAGCGGGTCATGAGCGCGCGGCCCGAGGGCGAGACCACCGCGTCGCCCTGGAGCGGCGTGGTGACGTTGCGCGAGCTCACGAAGCGAAAGCCCGAGCCCGTGTTGCTCATGAGCGAGAGGGACACGCGGGCGGTCGCCGTCCACGGCTCGTTGCGGCGGGTCTCGGTGAGCTGCACAGAGCGGCCGCCGTCGTCCCACGCCGCGGTGCCCGCGGAGGAGGCCCAGTAGTCTTCGCCCGAGAGCGAGACGCCGAGGTGCTGGTAGAGGCTCACCGAGCTGCCGGTGCACTCCGAGCCCGCGCCGGTGATCGCGAGCGAGGTGGGCTCGCCCGTGGTCAGCATCGACATGGGGCACAGCCGCCCGCCGGGCTGGTAGCTGAACCCGCTGGCGTCGGGGAAGAACGCCGGGTCGTACATCGCGCCCATCGCGGGCATCTCGACCGAGCGCTGGAGGTCGTACATCCGCGTGCCGCGGGCGATGAAGCGCCCGTCGGGGGAGCTGCGCGTCCAGTAGGTCGAGCGGTTGGGGGTGGTGACGAGCACGCGGAGGTGCGCGCCGGCGATCGCGGAGCGGCCGGCGCCGATGTCGTCGTCGCCCGGCTCGGGGCGGTCGGCGAGGCAGTCCTGCGGGCGCGCGGCGCCGGCGCAGCCGAACATCATCATGTTGCGGCTGCGGTTCAGCACGGCCCAGTTGTTCGCGGTGTTCTCACGAACGAAGGCCTCAACCTCGGGGTTGATCGCCCCCATGCTGGGGACGTCGGTCGCGGCGGGCGCGTCGGTCGCGGCGGGGACGTCCGTCTCGACCGAGGCGTCAGAGCCGTTCACGACGTCGGCGCCGGGGGTCACGCCCGAGTCGGCGGCCGGCGTCGAGGTCGGGTTGTCAGAGCACGCCGTGAGCGCGCCGATGAGGGAGAGAAGGGTCGCGGTGGGGACGAAGCGCATGCGGAGATCCTTTACCCTGAACGATCACAAAGGCTAGTCCCCCGAGGGCGGAATTATGAACGCAATAGTTTCGCGCGCCTTGCGGGCGGCGCGGGATTATGTTGAGCGATCACCATGCGCCGCACTCGCTTTGCTCAGGCACTCGCGCTCTCGCTCACCGCTGCGCTGTTGAGTCCGCACCCCGCGGCAGCCCAACAGTACATCAACCTCCCGGGCACGCAGCCCGGGGAGCTCGACAACGCGACGCCGCTCGACACGGCGGCGCCGTGCGGCACGAGCTGCCACTTCGACCGCGACCCGACGATGCCGCAGAACCCCATGCCCTACGACGGCTGGCTCGGCTCGATGATGGGCAACGCGATGCGCGACCCGCTCTTTCTCGCCGCGCTCACCGTCGCCGAGCAGGACGTGCCGGGCGTGGGCGACTACTGCCTCCGCTGCCACACGCCCTCGGGCTTTCTCGCGGGGCGCACGCGCTCGACGCCGACGGCCTCGCGGGGCACCGAGCTCGAGCCCGGCGACCTCGACGGCGTGAGCTGCGACGTGTGCCACCGCATGGAGGCCACCACCAACGTCGGGAGCGCGCAGTACGTGATCTCCCCCGGCGACACGCGCTACGGCCCCTACGCGAACATCGACAGCATCCGTCACCCCGGCGCGGTGTCGACCTGGCTCCCCGACTCGCGGATGTGCGGCACCTGCCACAGCATCTTGAACCCCGCGCGTCCGCTGCTGCGCGTCGACGGCACCGACACCGGGCAGCGCTTCCCCCTCGACACGAGCTACGACGAGTGGGCCAACTCGGCCTTCGCCGTCACGGGCTCCCCCGACGCGCGCACCTGTCAGGACTGCCACATGCCCCGCCGCGGCCGGCCGGGCTTCGTGTCGACGAACAACACCGCGATGATGCGCGAAGACCCGCGCAGCCACGACCTCGCCGGCGCGAACTCGTGGATGCTCCGGGTGCTCCGCGACATGCGCAACGACATGGGCTCGGGCGAGTTCTACGACCCCGAGCTCGCGCCCTTCTACGAGGTCGGCGCGCAGCGCGCCGAGGCGATGCTCCGAGACTCCCTCACCCTCGAGGTGCGCGAGGCGCCCACGCGGGCGAACCCCGGCGACTCGGTGCAGCTCGTGGCGCGCATCACCAACCGCTCCGGGCACCGCCTGCCCACGGGCTACGCCGACGGCCGCAGGGTGTGGCTCGAGGTCGCCCTGGTCGACGCCACGGGCCGCGCGACGGTGATCTCCGGCGCGTACGACGACGCCGAGGCGCACCTCGACACCGCCGACACGCAGCTGCACATCTACGAGGCGCACCACGGGCGCTCGGGCATGGGCCACGGCGAGCACATCGCGCTGCACGACACGATCTTCAAGGACACGCGCATCCCCCCCAGGGGCTACCGCCCCGCGCCGGGCCACGAGCCCGTCGGCGCCGACTACAGCGGCGGCGAGGCCGGCGCGCTGCGGCACTGGGACGACGCGCGCTACACCATCGCGATCCCGCCGGGCGCGCAGGGGCAGTTCACGCTCCGCGTGCGGGCGCGCTACCAGAGCACCACGCGCGAATACGTCGAGTTCCTCGCGCGGGAGAACCGCACCGACGACCGGGGCATGGAGCTGCTCCGGCGCTACAACGCCTCGGGCCGCGCGGCGCCCTTCACCATGGCCGAGGCCACCGCGCCGCTGCAGGTTGGCGACGCCGTGACCCCCTCCGACGCGGGCGCCCCCTCTGACGCGAGCGCCCCGACCGACACCGGCGTCCCCGCCGACACGGGCCCCGGGCGCATCGAGCCCAATTGCGGCTGCGCCACGCAGTCGCCGTCGTCGTCGAAGGGCGCGGCCTGGGCGCTGCTCCTCGCCGCCCTCGCCTCGCTGTCGCCCCGTCGCCGCCGCGCCCCGCGCTGACACCCGCCTCGTGCTAGAGGCGGTCTCGATGGACGACTCTCCCCGCCTCGGCGACCGCTCGCTCTTCCCCGACCTGCAGCCCCGCGCCTACCTCGCGCACGCGGCGCTCTCGCCCGCGTCGGTGCCCGTGCGGCGCGCGCTCATCGCCGCCGTCACCGACACGGCGCGGCGCGGCGCGGCGTACTTCGGCGACTCCCTCGCGCAGCGTGATCGCTTGCGGCACAAGCTCTCCGCGCTCATGGGCGCCGAGGAGGGAGAGGTCGCGCTGACCATGAACACCTCGCAGGGCGTGACCGACGTCGCGCTGTGCCTCCCCTGGCGCGAGGGCGACCGGGTGCTGTGCCTCACCGGAGATTTCCCCGCGAACGTCACGCCGTGGCAGCGCGCGGCGGCGCTCTTCGGCCTCGAGGTGCGCTTCATCGACGCCGACCTCTTTCGCACCGACCCCACCCGCGCGTGGGAGCACTTCGACCGCGAGACCGCCGGCGGCGTGCGCCTCGTGGCCTCCAGCGCGGTGCAGTTTCAGACCGGCTTTCGCATGCCCCTCGCCGACCTCTCCGGGCGCGCCCACGCGCGCGGCGGCGAGCTCTTCGTCGACGCGATTCAGGCCCTCGGCGGCACCCCCGTCGACGTCGTCGCCGACGGCATCGACTACCTCGCGAGCGGCTCGCACAAGTTCCTGATGGGCGTCGAGGGCGTCGGCGCGGTGTACGCCCGCCGTGAGCTCGCGCGCGCGCTGCGTCCGCACGTCGCGGGGTGGTTGGGGCACCCCGACACCTTCGACTTTCTCTCGCAGGGCGCGGGGCTGCTGCGCTACGACAAGCCCCTGCGCGACGACGCGCTGATGTTCGAGCAGGGGACCTTCAACGCCGTCGGGTGCGCCGCCCTCGAGGCCTCCGTCGACCTCCTGCGCGCCCTGGGCGTCGGGGCGATTCACGCCCACGTCAACGCGTACCTCGACGCGCTCGAGCCGGGCCTCGTCGCCCGCGGCTTCACGTCGGTGCGCGACGCGTCCACCGCGGGTCGGTCGTGCATCTTGAGCGCGCGTCCGCCGCGGGGGAGCGTGGGGGCGTGGGCGCGGGCGCTCGCCGAGCGGGGCGTGGTGGTGAGCACCCCCGACGGGCTCCTGCGCTTCGCGCCGCACTGGCCCAACAGCCTCGCCGAGGTGCCCGCGGTGCTCGACGCCGTCGACGGCGCCGCGCATCACTTCGACACGGCGTGAGGGCGCGAGGGCTCCTGGCCGGGGTTGCAGACACGGCCCGCGTCGGGGCAGGAGACGGGTTGCAAAGACCACCCCCCCACCACGCCGACGAGCCGCGCACCGCGACCCTGCCCAACCCTCTGCCGCCACGCGGGTCCCTCGTTCGACCCGCCAGGTGCCGCGCCCCACGCGCAGCGGCAAGGCGCTGGATTTCGAGGCGGCTCGACGCGATCGAGCGCTCACCCAGCGGCAGGCCGCTGACGACCTCGGCGTGCCCCGCACGACCCTGCTGAGGTGGTCCGCTTCACCGATCCAGGCGCAGCCTTACGAGCGCGCGCATCCCCGGTCGGCCGCCCTGATCCCACGGGAGCAGCGCGTCGGCGAGGCACTCCGAGAGCCCTGGAGAGAGCAGCGCCGGCGCGAGCACCACGGTCGTCGCGCGGCCCGCGCGGCTGACGTTGAGCGTGACGTAGATGCGCCGCAGCGACGCGAGGCCCTCGGGGTCTTCGCGCGCCGCGCGCGAGACGCACTGGAGCACCGCGTCGCGACGTCGCGCGAGCTCCCGCGTGGCGTCGGGCACGCTCGCGCGCACCGTGCCCGCCACCGAGAGCTGCTGCGCCTGCGCCGCGGCGCTCGCGACCAGCACGCTCAGGGCGACCGCGGCGGCGCGCATCACGTCCCCGCGTCGCCGCCGTGACAGAGCCTCGGGGCCTGGTACGGCGCGAGGGAGTTGAGCAGCGCGTCGCTCACCTCGCCCGCGGTGATGATCTGGCGGTAGAGACCCGCGGCGGCGGTGGGGACGCGGGCGCGGGTGGGGTCGTTGAAGTCCACGGTGTACAGACCGAAGCGCGGGCAGAAACCTTCAGCCCACTCGAAATTATCCACGATGGACCAGTGGTAGTAGCCGCGAATGTCCATGCCCTCGCGAATCGCGCGGGCCACCACCGCGAGGTGCTCGGCGAGGAAGCGCTGGCGGTTCACCCCCACGCGGTCGGCGACGCCGTTCTCGGTGATCAGCACCGGCAGGCGGTACTGCTGGAGCTCGCGGAGCACGAGGAGAAAGCCCTGGGGGTAGATGTCCCAGGCGAGGTCCGACTTGGGCAGCGGGGTGGCGAGGCCCACCTGCTCGGGCAGCCCCCGGAGGATGGGGATGATCGAGATCCCCCGCACCAGCGTGAGGCCGTAGTAGTTCACGCCGACGTAGTCCGCGCGGGCGCGGAGGGTGGGGTCGTTGCGTCGGTCGTCGGGGCCGTCGAGGGAGCCGTCGGCGTCGGCGTCGAGGTCGCCGTTCACGATCGCGTTGAGCATCAGGCGGTTGTTGACGTACTGCGTGGTCTCGGCGGCGAGCTGGTCCTCGGCGCGCTCGGGGTTGTTCGCGCGAAAGACCCGGTTGTGCGACGCGATGCTCACCATGCAGGGCCGCGCGCCCCCGGCGTCGGCGCCCACCGTCGCCGACACCGTGTCGGCCTCGTGCAGCGCGTCGTAGGCCCGCGCGTGCGCCAGGATCATGTTGCGCAGGATCGCGCGCGCCGACACGAAATCCGCGCTGCGGCCGGGGGGAAAGACGCCCTGGAGGAACCCCCCGGCGACGGTCACCACGGGCTCGTTGATGGTCACCCACCAGTCGACCTCGGCGCCGTACTCCGCGCCCACGAAGCGGCTCCAGGCCGCGAAGTCGTCGATGATCTCCGCGCGGTTCCAGCCCTGCGCGCCCGCGTCGGCGCCGATGTCGTTGAGGTAATCGGGGAGGGTGAAGTGCTGCAGGGTGACCATGGGCACGAGGCGCCGCTGGGCCATCGCCTGGAGCACGCTGTGGTAGTACGCCACGCCCTCGGCGCTCGCGGCCCCGCGGCAGGCGGCGGTGAACTGCGAGAGGGGCATCGAGGCCGCCGCGCGGCACGCCGCCCACGCGGTGCGGGTGGGGAAGAGCCGCGCCCACTCGACGCCGAAGCGGTAGCTGTTCTGCCCCGAGGCCACCAGCGCGTCGAGGTCGGCGGCGAAGAGGGTGAGGGAGCGCGGTCCGTCGTCGGCGCGGTCGCCGCCGAGGATGCGCCCGGGCATGCGCTCCCAGGCGCCCCAGTCGGTGTTCGCGAGGCCGCCCTCGATCTGGTAGGGCGCCGTCGCCGAGCCCCAGAGAAATCCCTGCGGAAAGGGCCCGCGGGGGTTCGGGTCGAAGGGCTCGATGGTGGGCGGCGGGGGCGCGTCCACGGCGTCGGTCGAGACGTCGAGAGCGACGTCGCTCCCGCCGAGGTCGTTGGCGGTGACATCGGCGACGGAGGCGTCGGCGGGGCTCGACGGAGACTCGGAGCAGCCGAAGGCGAAGACCGCGAGGAGGGCGAGGGCGCTGCGCATGACGCGGGAGTATAGGTCGCCCGCGGCCCGAGTCGGGAGCTCCCCAGAGAACGCTGGCGAAACCCGGCGAGATCCCGTTACTTCATCGCATGACCTCCCCCGCGAGCGACCTGGTGATCGGCGTCGCCGGGCACATCGACCACGGAAAGACCGCCCTCGTGCGCGCCCTCACCGGCGTCGACACCGACCGGCTCCCTGAGGAGAAGTCCCGCGGGATCACCATCGAGCTGGGCTTCGCGCCCCTCACCCTCCCCGGCGGTCGCCGCGCGGCCGTCGTCGACATGCCCGGCCACGAGCGCTTCGTGCGCACCATGATCGCCGGCGCCGGCGGCGTCGACGTGATGCTGCTGATCATCGCGGCCAACGAGGGGGTGATGCCGCAGACCCGCGAGCACCTCGCCATCGCGGGTCTCGTCGGCGTGCGCGCGGGGATCTGCGTGCTCACCAAGCGCGACCTCGCCGCGGCCGACATCGTCGAGCTCGCGGCGGACGAGGCGCGGGAGCTGCTCCAGGGCACGGCCCTCGAGGGCGCGCCGGTGGTCCCGGTGAGCGCGGTCACGGGTGACGGGATCGACGCGCTGCGTGAGGCCATCGCGTCGATCTCGCTGCCGCCCAGAGACTTCAGCGGACCTCCGCTCCTCGCGGTGGACCGGGCCTTCGTGCGCAAGGGCTTCGGCGTGGTGGTGACCGGCACCCTCGTCGCAGGGTCGGTGCGCGAGGGTGACGCGCTCTGCCTGGGCCCGAGCGGACCCGACCACCGCCTCCTCGACGTGCGCGTGCGCGCGCTGCAGGTGCACGGCGCGTCGGTGACCGAGGCCCGCGCGGGCACGCGCCTCGCGGTGAACCTCGCGGGGGTCGACCTCGCCGAGGTGCCCCGCGGCGCGTGGCTCTTTCGCCGCGGCGAGCTCGCGGTGACCACGGCCTTCGACGCGGAGGTCGCCCTGCTCCCTGGCGCGAAGCGCGCGCTGCGGCGACGCGCGAAGCTGGAGGTCGCCGCGGGCGCGACGCACGCCCTCGCGTCGCTCTCGCTGCTCGAAGGCGACGCCCTCGAGCCGGGGCGCAGCGCCCTCGCGCGCGTTCGCACCGACCGGCCCCTCGTGCTGCGACCGGGCGAGCGCCTGGTGCTCCGCGGTCCACCCTCCCTCGCCGCGGTGGGGGGCACGGTCGGCGGCGCCGTGGTGGTGCGACCGGTGGTGGAGCGGCTGCGCCGCCGCGCGGTGGCGCTGGAGCGCGCGAGCCGCGCCCGCGGGGGCCCCCTCGCGAGCGCCCTCGTCGCGCTCGAAGCCTTGGGGCACAAGGGTCTAGACCGCGCGGAGCTCGTCGCGCGCGCGGGCTACGCGGCGCGCGAGGGGGCCCGGCTGGTCGCGCTGGGGAGCGATCGCTTCCTCTCCGCGGCGACGGTGCGCGAGCTCGAGCGCGCGGTGCTCGACGCGCTGAGCGCGCACCACGCGGCGCACCCGGCGGAGCGCGGCGCGGAGCGTCGGCGGCTCTCGTCCCTCGCGCCCGACGCGGCGCTCGACCTCGCGCTGTCGTCCCTCATCGCGTCGGGGAGGGTCACCCGCGACGGCGACCTGCTCGCCCGCGCGGGGTGGAAGCCCCGCGGCCTCGACGACCTCCCGTATGTCTCGCAGGTGCGCGACGCGGTGCTCAAGGCCGGCCTCGCGGCGCCCACGCGGGCGGAGCTGCTGGGCGCGGCGGGGGGCGACGCGAAGGCCCTGGACGCGGCGCTGCGACGTCTCCTCGAGCGCCGCGAGGCCGTGCGGGTGAGCGCGGACTTCGTCGCGAGCGCCGCGGCGGTGGGCGAGCTCGAGGCGCGCCTCGTCGCCTACCTCGAAGCGCACGGCACCATCGACGCGCAGGGCTTCAAGGACCTCTCGGGGCTCACGCGCAAGCACGCGATCCCGATGATGGAGCACTTCGACGCGAAGAAGCTCACGCTGCGCGTGGGCGACGCGCGCAAGCTCCGGGGCCGCTGAGCGGCGTCCCTTCCCTCGGCGGCGCGCGAGGACTACGGTGCGCGCACCATGGCCCGCTCCCCGAACATCGAGATCTCCTCTGGGACGAAGTCCTTCATGCGCAGCGCGGTGTTCACCGTAATGGCGCTGGTGGTGGCTTGCGTCGTCGGCTCCGCGTCGTGCACCCGCGTCGACCCGGGCCACATCGGCATCCGCGTGAAGCTCGCGGGCTCCGAGCGCGGGGTGCAGAACGCGCCCATCGTCACGGGCTGGGTGGTCTACAACCCCCTCACCGAGATGGTCGTGGAGTTCCCCACGAGCGTGCAGAACGTCGTGTGGACCCGCGACCTTCACGAGGGCTCCCCCGTCGACGAGTCGATCTCCTTCGCGTCGTCTGAGGGCGTGACCATCAACGCCGACATCGGCCTCGCGTTTCACATCGACGCCGACAAGGCCCCCGCCCTCTACGCCCGCTTTCGTCAGCGCAACCTCATGGTCCTGGCGCACGGGTACATCCGCAACGAGGTGCGCGAGGCCATCAACGACGCCGCCGCGCACCGCCCCGTGCAAGAGATCTACGGCGCGGGCAAGACCGCGCTCATCAACGAGGCCCTGCGCAGCGTGGTCGCGCGGCTCTCCCCCTACGGCTTCGTCATCGACCAGCTCACCTTCAACTCCGCGCTGCGCCTCCCCGACAACGTGATGGGGGCGATCAACCGCGCGATGGAGGCCACGCAGAACGCCATCCAGGCCGAGAACCGCGTGCGGCAGATTCGCGCCGAGGCCGACCAGGCCATCGCCCGCGCCCACGGCGAGGCCGAGGCCGCCCGGCAGCGCGCGCAGGGCGAGGGCGACGCGCTGCTCATTCGCGCGCAGGCCGAGGCGCAGGCCAACGAGGTGATCCGCCTGTCGATGTCGCGCGAGGTGATCAACTACCGCGCCCTCGAGCGCTGGGACGGGCACCTCCCGGTGGTCAGCGGCGGCGCCAACGCGATGCCCATGCTCACCCTCGACACCGCGCAGGTCACCCAGCTCCCCGAGGGCGAGCGCCGCGAGCGGCTGCGCCAGCTCCTCGGCGCGATGCAGACCAGCAACGCCCAGCGCGCCGCCAACGCGCGCGCCGCCAACGCGCCCGGCGACACCCCCGCCCCCGCGCCCGCGCCCGCCCCCCAGCCGGGCAACACGATCACCCCGACACCCCCGACGCCCTGAGGGGCGCTCAGCCCAGCAGCAGCGCGTTCGACGCGAGCCAGTCGAGAGCGTCTTCGCAGCGCGCGGCGCGGCCCTTGTCGCGCAGCGACCACGGCAGCGCGGCGACGATCGCCTCGCGGTCGCGCGTCCCGTCGAGGAGGCGCAGCACCGCGTGCGGATCTTCAGGGAGCTCGACTCGCGTGTGCCGCAGCGTGGTCACGACGTCGGTGCTCTGCGCCTGGAGCCTCGCGAGGGGCGCCCCCAGCGGACGCAGCCCCGCGCCCCCGGCGTAGCGCGCGGCGCTCAGGTGGGGCGTGACCGCGCCGTCGAAGAGCAGCTCGAGCACCTCGCCCGCCTTCGCCGCCGCCATGCGCAGCGCCTTGGGACGAGGCAAACCCAGGCGCGCGCCCACCGCGCCCGCGAGCTCCGCGAAGGCCACCGGGCGACGGTCGGCCTCGGCGAGGGCCTGCATCGCGCGCTTCATCCACGGGTCGCGGAGGGTGACCTCGCCGCCCTCCCACTCGAAGCGCGCCTCGCCCTCCTCGGTGAGCGCCGGTGAATTCGCGGGCAGCGGCTCGGCCCGGGTCGCGAGGTAGAGCCGCGCCACGCACGCCGGGTCGGCGCGGCCGGGGCCCTCCTCTTCGCGCACGAGGAGCGCGCTGCGAAAGCGACGATTCTTCGTGTAATCAATGGATTGCGAGAGCGCAACGGGGTCTCCCGCGCCCGGCGAGAGCATCGGGCGGGCGACGCGCAGGTCGGCGTCTCCGAGGTGCGCGAGGCCCGCGGCGCGGGCGGCGGCGTCGAACTCGCGCAGGGTGAACGCGTCGTTCACCGCTTCGAGGTACTCGTGAAAGAGGTACGCGTCCTCGACCTCGGCGAGGCCCGAGAGCTCGTCGCGCATCCACGCCGCCCAGGGCGACGGGTCGCCGCGCAGCGAGGTCGAGAGCAGCGCGAGGGCCTGGCGCGCGCGCACGACGCGTTGCAGCGCAGGGCCTTCGGGCGCGTGCTCGGCGAGGTACTCGCGCAGGGTGCGCAGGGCGTTCCAGCCGGGGAGGGCGTTGTAGCTGACGTAGGCGACGCCTCCGGGTCGCAGCCGCTCGCGGCACACGCGGAGCACGGCGGCCCGCACCTCGGCGGGCACCCAGGAGTACACCCCGTGGCACACGATGAAATCGAAGTCGCCGAGGGAGGCGTCGAGGTCGGTGATCGAGCGGGCGAGGAAGCGGGCGTGGGTGATCCCGAGGGCCTCGGCGCGGCGCGTCGCCTCGTCGATCTGCGCGGCCGAGAGGTCGACGCCGACGAGCTCGCTGCCGGGCAGGTCGAGGGCCATGGGGAGGAGGTTCGCGCCGCGGGCGCAGCCCAGCTCCAGCACCCTGCACCGCGCGAAGTACGGCGGGCGTCGGCCGCAGAGCACGGCGATGGCCGCGAGGCGCTCGGGGTGCGAGCGCTCGAAGCAGTAGTCCGCGTAGGGGAGCTCGTCGTAGGTGTTGCTCACGGTCGATCGCGTCGCGGCGCTCAGGTCGGAAAGAGGATGAAGCCCAGGCCCGAGATGAAGAAGTTGAGCACGATCACCGCGAGGGAGCTGTTCACCACGGCGCGGGTGGTGGCCCAGCCCACGCCCTCGCTGCCGCCCTTCGCGGTGAGCCCGCACCACCCGCTCACCACGGGGATCGCCGCGCCGTAGGCGACGCACTTGGCGACGCCGATGGCGAGGTCGCCGCCGCTCACGAGGGAGATGTCGAAGTAGGTGCGGAGCTGCACGTCGAAGACGAAGTGCGCCGTGAGCCCGCCCGCGACGTAGCTCACCAGCCCGGCCCAGGCGATGAGCGCCGTGGTCATCACCAGCGAGGCGAGGAACCTCGGGACGATGAGCCAGTGCACCGGGTCGACGCCGCTCATGCGCAGGGCGTCGACCTGCTCGGTGACCACCATGCTGCCGATCTCCGCGGCGATGCCCGCGCCCACGCGGGTCGCGAGCATCATGGCGCCGAGGCTCGCGGCGAGGTCGCGCACCAGGGCCTCGAGGAAGGTCGCGCCGAGGAGGGTGAGGTCGGGCACCACCCGCAGGGCCTGGAGCCCGCTCTGGTAGACCAGGATCATCCCGATGAAGCCCATGGTCACCGAGAGGAAGAACAGCGAGCGGTTGCCGATCTCGTAGGCGCTGGCGAGCACCACGCCGGGCTCGCGGCGGCCGCGAAAGGTCCAGTAGATCGTGCGCTGAAAGACCTCGAAGAGCTCGGCGCCCGCGCGCCACCCCGAGAGGGCGAGGGCGCCCACAGACGCCACAAAGCCCTGCGGCGCAATGGGATCGTCGTCATCGAGGTCTGCGGTGCTCATGCGGTGCGGCGGGGACAACGCCGGAGGGGAGCGAAGCAGCAGCGCGCCCCGCGGGTCAAGGCCGAGGTGGGGGCGCGGGAATATCCCCCCCGCGCGCGCGGTTGGTTGCGCGCTCGCGCTTCGCTCTGGTATGCGCAGCGCCCGCTGCGGCGAGGCGTCGGGGTGCTGCTCCCCGCCGCTCGGCGCACCTACGAGACCGAACGAACCATGTCGTACAACCGCGCGCTGACAGAGCTGGTCCAGCAGGAGTCGAAGTTCATCGACGACATCCTGTCCGAGGTGGGGAAGGTGATCGTGGGGCAGCCCACGATGGTCGAGCGGCTGCTGATCGGGCTGCTCGCGCGGGGCCACGTGCTCCTCGAGGGGGTCCCTGGCCTCGCCAAGACCCTCACGGTGCGCACGCTCTGCGACGTGATCTCGGCGCAGTTCGCGCGGGTGCAGTTCACCCCCGACCTGCTCCCCGCCGACCTCATCGGCACGGTGATCTACCGCCCGCAGGACGGCTCGTTCGTGGCGAAGAAGGGGCCGATCTTCGCGAACCTGGTCCTCGCCGACGAGATCAACCGCGCGCCGGCGAAGGTGCAGAGCGCGCTCCTCGAGGCGATGCAGGAGGGGCAGGTCACCATCGGCGACCAGACCTTCAAGCTCCCCGAGCCCTTCATCGTGATGGCGACGCAGAACCCCATCGAGCAGGAGGGCACCTACCCCCTGCCCGAGGCGCAGATCGACCGCTTCATGCTCATGGTGAAGGTCGACTACCCCACCCGCGAAGAGGAGCGGGCGATCATGGACCGGCAGACGTCCATGACCTTTCCGACGATCACCCCGAAGGTCACCCCGGAGCAGCTCATCAAGGCCCGCTCGGTGATCCCCGAGATCTACGTCGACGACAAGCTCAAGGACTACATCGTCTCGATCGTGTTCGCGACCCGCGAGCCCGCCAAGGTGCAGGGGCTCAAGGAGCTCGGGCCGCTGATCCGCGTGGGCGCCTCGCCCCGCGCCACCATCGCGCTGAACATGGCCGCGCGGGCGCGGGCCTTCCTCCAGCACCGGGGGTACGTGATCCCTGAAGACATCAAGGCCATCGGCCTCGACGTGCTGCGCCACCGCGTCACCCTGACCTACGAGGCCGAGGCCGAAGAGATCACCGCGGACCAGGTGATCAACCGGGTCTTCGAGGCCGTCGAGGTCCCCTGAAGACAGCGGTCGTGACGTGATCCCCAAAGAGGTCCTCAAGCGCCTTCGCAAGATCGAGATCCAGACCGCGCGGCTCGCCAACGAGCAGCTGGTCGGGAGCTACGCGTCGGTCTTCAAGGGCCGCGGCCTCGCCTTCGACGAGGTGCGGATGTACCAGCCGGGCGACGACGTTCGCTTCATCGACTGGAACGTCACCGCGCGCACCAACGCCCCGCACGTGAAGGTCTTTCGCGAGGAGCGCGAGATGACCGTGATGCTGGTCGTCGACAGCTCGGGCTCCCTCGATTTCGGCACCCGCGGGATGCGCAAGCGCGAGCTCGTCGCCGAGGTCAGCGCCGTGCTCGCCTTCAGCGCCGTGAAGAACAACGACCGCGTGGGCCTGGTGCTCTTCAGCGACGACGTCGAGAAGGTCATCGCGCCGCGCAAGGGCCCGAGGCACGTCATGCGCGTCGTCGCCGAGACCCTGCAGCACAAGCCCAAGGGCCGCGGCACCCACCTCGCGCGCGCCCTCGACGTGGTGTCGGCGCTCTCGCGGCGCCGCGCGGTGACCTTCGTGGTGAGCGACTTCCTCGGCGAGGGCTACGAGCACGCGCTGCGCGTCGCGTCGGCGCGCCACGACATCGTGCCCGTCACCGTCACCGACCCCCGCGAAGACGAGCTGGTCGACGTCGGCGTGATCTGGGCCGAGGACCTCGAGACCGGCGAGCTCATCCCCGTCGACTCGGCGTCGCCCGCGGTGCGCGAGGCGTACAAGCGACAGGCCCTGCAGCAGCGCCTCGACCGCGACACGCTCTTCAAGCGCCTGGGCCTCGACGCCGTGGGCGTGCGCACCGACCGGGCGTACATCACGCCCCTGGTCGAGTTCTTTCGCCGCCGCGCGCGGAGGATGGCCGCGGGATGAAGCACTGGCCCACAGCCATCTCCCTCGCCCTGCTCGTCGCCCCCGCCGCCGCGCGCGCGCAAGACGCCGCGGTCGTCGCCGACGCCTCGACCGCCGACGTCGCGCGATCCCCCTCGGGCGCGTGCGTCTCGGATCCGATGCCCGCCGACCGCGCGCCGGTGATCACGGCCACGATCGAGCCCGCGCAGCCGCAGGTGGGCGACCGCGTGCGGATCACCTACCGCTTTCGCTACCGCCCCAGCGACCGGGTGGAGTTCGACCCCGACGTGGTGGCCTACCAGCAGCCCTCGCAGGAGCTGGAGTACGCCCGCGAGCAGCCCGAGCGCGACCGCTCTCGCCGCGCCGACGGCGACCGGGTGGTGAGCGAAGTGGTCGTCGCGGTGCAGCCCTTTCGCGTGGCCGACGTGGTGATCGCCGCGCAGCCCGCGCGGGTGAACACCGGCGACGAGATCGCGAGGGTGTGCGTGCCCGAGGTGCGCTTTCGCGTGCGCACGGTCTTCGGCAACGAGCCCCACCCCCAGCCCAAGGACCTCACCGCCCCCGAAGACGTGCGCCGCGACGCCCTGCGCCTGCGCTGGATCGCCCTGGGCCTCGACGCGGTCTTTCTCGTCGTGGTGAGCACCCTCGGGGCCACCGCGTGGTGGCGCCGCCGGCCCCGGGTGCTCCCGCCGCCGCCGCCGCCGCGGCACCCGTGGCTCGTCGCGATGGAGTCGATGGAGGTCATCGCCCGCGGCGACCTGCTCTCCCGCGGCCTCACCAAGGACTACTACGACGCGATCTCCGACGTGATCCGTCGGTACATCGGCGGCACGCTGGGCTTCGACGCGCTGGAGATGACCTCGCGCGAGCTCCGCGACCAGCTCCGCGAGTCTCCGCTCCCCGGCGTGACCAACGTCGAGGTCGAGCGGCTCCTCGAGGAGTGTGACCTGGTGAAGTTCGCGCGCTACGTGCCCGCCAACGAGGAGTGCGAGGAGGTGCTCAAGCTCGCCCTCTCCATCGTGCGCCGCGGGCGCCCCGCGGTGATGCCCGAAGACCCCGCGAAGGGAGCGACGCCGTGAGCGAGAAGAAGCTCCTCCTCGCCTCCCAGCGACGCGCGCCCATCGCGCCGCAGCCCGTGAAGCGCCGCGTGCCGAGCACCCTGCGCGCCGTCGCGGGGTGGACCTTCGCGATCCTCGCCGCGCTCTCGGCGAGCGCCTTCGCGTGGGTCTCGTACAAGGGCTGGCAGGTGCAGCTCAAGCACCCCTGGGCGCTCCTCGCGATCCCCCTCGCGCTGGCGCTCTGGGGCGCGACGCGCTTCGCGTACCGCCGCATCTCCGCCGACCCCGGCCGCGCCGCGCCGCGGCTGATGGTCTCGCAGGGCCGGGTGCTCTCGCGCATGCCGCGCACCGTGGGCACGCGCCTGGTGCACCTGCCCCCTGCGCTGCGCGCCTGCGCGATCGCGCTGGTGGCGGTGGCGATGACGCGCCCGCAGCGGGTCGACGCGCCCGACGAGCTCGAGCTCTCGGGCATCGACATCGTGATCTCCCTCGACCTCTCGGGCTCGATGCGCGCGGCCGACCTCCAGCCCACGCGCCTCGAAGCGGCCAAAGAGGTGATCTCCGAGTTCATTCGCCGCCGCCGCTCCGACCGCATCGGCCTCGTGGTCTTCGGCCGCTCGGCGTACACCGTGGTGCCGCCGACCCTCGACTACACGGTGCTCTCGCAGATGGTCGAGTCGCTCTCGCTGGAGCTCATCGACGGCAGCGGCACCGCCATCGGCGATGGCCTCGGCACCGCGCTCAACCGCCTGCGCCGCAGCGACGCGCGCAGCAAGGTGGTGGTGCTCCTCACCGACGGCGCGAACAACGCCGGCCACGTCGACCCCCGCGAGGCCGCGCAGCTCGCGTCGGCGCTGCACTGCAAGGTCTACACGGTGCTCATGGGCACCTCGGAGGAGGCGCCGGTGCAGCAGGGCGTCGACCTCGCGGGCAATCCCGTCTACGCCCGCGCGCGCTTCGCGATCGACCCGCAGCTCCTGCAAGACATCGCCACGACCACCCGCGGCGAGTTCTTTCGCGCGGCCGACAAGAACGCCCTCGCGCGGAGCTTTCACACGATCCTCGACCAGCTCGAGCGCAGCCGCATCGCCGACGCCGGGGTGCGCTACGGCGAGCTCTTCACCCTCCCCGCCCTCGCCGCGCTGCTGCTGCTCGCGCTCGAGGCGCTGCTCTCGTCGACGCGGCTCCGGAGGTTCCCGTGAGGTTCGGCGACCCCGAGATGCTGGTGACCCTGGTCGCCGCGCCGCTCCTCGCGGCCGGCATGGGCTACGCGGCCTGGGCCCGCCGCCGCGACCTCTCGCGCTTCGGCGACCCCGAGCTCGTGCGCGCCCTCCGCGACGGCTCGCCCGCGGCGTGGCGCGTGGGCCGGGGCGTGGCGCTGGTGCTCGCGACGGTCCTCCTCGCGCTGGCGGTGGCCCGGCCGCAGCACGGCTCGCGAACTGAAGTCGTGTCTCGCAGGGGGATCGACGTGGTGGTGTGCCTCGACGTGAGCAAGTCGATGCTCGCGCGGGACGTCGCGCCCTCGCGCATCGAGCGCGCGAAGGCCGAGCTCGCGCGGCTCATCGACGAAGAGCCCGGTGACCGCGTGGGCGTGGTGCTCTTCGCGGGCGAGACGATCGAGTACCCGCTGACCACCGACCACGAGGCCGCGACGCGCTTCTTTCGCGACGTGCACCCGTGGGAGTTCCCCGCGCAGGGCACCTCCATCGGCCGCGCGATCACCGCGGCGCGCGAGACCTTTCGCCGCGACCCCCTCGCGGCGCGGCGCTCCAAGGTGATGATCGTGATCACCGACGGCGAGGACCTCGAGGGCGACCCCGTGGCCGCCGCGCGCGAGGCCGCGGGCGACGGCATTCAGATCTACATCGACGCCATCGGCAGCGCGCTCCCCGAGCCCATCCCTGCGTACTCCCCCGACGGGCGCATGGTGGGCACCGAGCTCGACTCCCGCGGGCAGCCCAAGCTCACGCAGTTCACCCCGCAGATGGAGCAACAGCTCCGCGCCATCGCCGAGGCCGGGCACGGGCAGTACTTTCGCCCGCGCGTGGGCGAGGTGGGCATCGACGCGATCCGCCGGCAGCTCTCGCGCCTGCGCCGCACAGAGGTCTCTGAGACCCAGCGCACGGTGTACGAAGAGCTCGCCGCGCCCTTCCTCGCCGCGGCCTTCGCGCTGCTGCTCCTGGCGACCTTCCTCGTGCCCGAGCGCGTGCGCCGGGGAGGTGGATCGTGAAGCGCGCGAAGCGTTCGTTCACGCTCCCGCCCTGGGTCGCGCCGCTGGTGGTGGGCGCGGGGCTCGTGGCCTTCTCGGCCTGGGCCTGGCCGCCGCGGGACGAGCCCGAGCCCAACGTGCGCGAGGGCAACGACCGGTACGCGCGGGGTGAGTTCCCCGTGGCGCTGCAGCGCTACGAGGCCGCGCCGGGGGACGGCGTGCGCAACGCGGGCGTGCACATGAACCGGGGCCTCGCGCGGGTGCGCATCGCGACGCCGCCCAACGACGCGGCGATCCTCCCCGAGCTCGGCCCCGACGCGGCCCTCCCCGAGAACTGGGAGCGCGCGCAGGACGAGATGCGCAACACCGCCCGCGGCACCGAGGGCGCGCCCATGGAGGACATCGAGACCGCCCTCCGCGCACGCGCCCTGTACAACCTCGGGAACACGTATTTCGCCCAGCACCTCTGGCGTCAGGCGATGGACACCTACCGCGACGCGCTGCGCCTGCGCCCCGGCTGGACCCCCGCGGCGTGGAACCTCGAGCTCGCCCGCCGTCGCAAGGACGAAGAGGACCACCCCGACGCCGGCCCCGACGCGGGTCGCGACGCCTCGGCCGACAGCGGCCCGCAAGACGGCGGCGGCGACAGCGGTCCCCAGGACGGGGGCAGCCCCGGCGACAGCGGTCCGCAGAACAACGACGGCGGCTCCCAGGGCAACGACGGGGGTTCACCCAACACCCCCGACAGCGGCTCGCCCAACGAGCAGGACGCGGGCCCGCCGCAGCCCCAGGACGCGAGCGCCCCGCAGAACCTCGCGCCCCTCGACCAGCTCGAGCGCAACGCGCAGGACCTCCGGCAGGAGATCCTCCGGCGCAACGCCCTGAGCCGCCCGCGCAACCCCGACGACGAGCGATGAAGCCCTGGGCCGCAGCGCTTTCGGTCGCCCTCGGGGTGATGCCCTCGACCGCCGCGGCGGTGGTGCGCGTGCGGCTCGAGCTCGACAACCCGCGCCCCACGGCGGGCCAGAGCTTTCACATCGTCTACGGGATCTCCGCGCAGAACGAGAACCGCCCGCTCCAGGCGACCTCCCTCTCCCTCCCGGGTCTCCAGGTGCTCGCGAACCCTTCGCCCCCCTCCACCGACGGCTTCGGGATGTTCGGCGGCGGCGCGGGGGTGCAGATGACCATGGAGACCAACGTCGAGTACATCGTCGTGGCCGAGCGTCCGGGTCGGTACACGATCCAGAACGCGGCGGTGATCGATCGCTCGACGGGGCAGGTGGTGGCGCGTCACCCGCCGCTCACGGTGGTGGTGGGGAGGCCCGATCCCAACGCCCCGCAGGTGCAGCCGCAACCCCAGCCCATGCCGGGGTTCCCGCCCATCCCAGGGTTCCCGCCCATGCCGGGCTTCCCGGGCTTTCCGCAGGAGCCGCCGCCGCCGCCGGTGTACCAGGGCCCGGATGTTCCTCCCGAGGGGCAGCTCACGGGCGCGGTCTTCGACCCCAACGGGTTTCTTCGGGTGCTGGTGAGCGACCCGGCGCCCTACGTGGGGCAGCCGGTGGAGTACCGCGCCTGGGCGTACCTCCCGGCCTACGACGCGGGCTGCGAGCCCCTGCGCGAGCCGACGGTCACGGGCTTCTGGAGCGACAACCTCCTGCGGCAGTCGAACGTGTGCGCGCAGCGCTGGATCCCCGTGAGCGTGAACGGGAACAACATGGGCGCGGGGATGATCCGTCACCTCGCGCTCTACCCCACGCGCCCAGGCGAGTCTGAGATCGGACCGCTGGAGATGAACTTCGAGTTCATCCTCGGCGACTCGTTCTTCGGACAGCGTCGGCAGGTGCACCTCCGCTCTCCCTCGATCACGGTGAACGTGCGCGACACCCCGGCCGAAGGACGTCCCCGCGACTACGTTCCGGGCACCATCGGGCCGCTCACCCTCGACGCGCACTTCGACCGCCGGCAGGTCACCGCGGGCGAGACCGTCACCCTCACGATCCGCGCGCAGGGCAACGGGTACATCGGCAGCGTGACCTTTCCGCCGCTCCCCACGGTGGACGGGCTGCGCATGCTCACCCCCACCTCGCGGCTGCTCCCGCGCCGCAGCGACGACCCCCTCCACGCGACGCGCGAAGACACCGTCGCGGTGATCCCCGAGCGCCCGGGGAGCTTCTCGCTGGGGGAGTGGTCGATCCCGTACTTCGACCCGAACAGCCACCGCTACCTCCGCGCGACGGTCACCCTGCCGACCCTCGAGGTCACCGGCGCGGCCGTGACCCGCGACGACGACGGATCCCACGACGACCCCACCATCGCCCTCGACCCCTTCGACCCCGGCGCCTCCCTCGCGCCGCACCGCGCGGTGTTCACCACGGGGCTGAGGGTGTGGTCCGCGGTGCTCGCGCCGGGCACGGGGCTCGCGCTGTTCTCCCTCGTCGGCGCGCTGCGAAGGCTCCGCGCGCGCCGACGCGAAGAAGACGAGGACCTCTCTCGCAACGACCCCGAGCGCCTCCTCGCGTCCGCGGAGAATTCTCTCCGCGCCGGGCGCACGGCCGAGGCCCTGGCCTCTCTGGGTCGCGCGATCTCGTTGGCGCGCAAGGAGATCGACGACGACGCGCTCCGTGACGCGCAGGCCGAGGTCGACACGATGCGCTTCGCCGACGCCGAGGGCGTCGCCCCCGAGCGCGTGCGCGAGCTGGTGTCGCAGCTCCGCGCCGCCCTCGCCCGCGCGACGGAGGCGTCATGAGGCGCGCGTCGCTCGGGTTGTGCGTGCTCCTCGCGGGCGGGAGCGCGTGGGCGGTGTCTCCCGCCGAGCTGCTCACCCGCGCGTCGCGCGCCGAGGCGTCGGGCGACGTGAACGCCGCGATCCGCGCGATGGAGGAGCTCACCTCCGCGGGCGTCGACGGCAGCGACGCGCTCTACGACCTCGGCACGCTGTACACCCGCGCGGAGCGGTACGGCGAGGCGGTGTGGTGCTTCGAGCGGGTGCTGCGCCGCGAGCCGTGGTCGCTGCGCGCGCAGAAGAACCTGCGGGCCACGCGCATTCGCCTCGCGCGGCGCGACGCGGGGCGCACGGGCACGGCGGTGGTGGAGACGCAGCCCTCGACGGCGACGGTGATCGGCGAGCTGCTCCCGCTGGACGTGGCGGTGCCCCTCGCGGTGATCGCGCAGCTCGCGGCGCTGGCGCTGTGGTTCTCACGGCGTCGCGCGAAGGGAGAGCTCGCGCGGGTGGGCCTCGCGGCGGCGACCGCGCTCTCGCTCACGATCGCGCTGGGCGTGGTGGGGGTGATCGCGGCGCGCAGGGCGATCCCGCAGACCTCGGTGGTGCTGCGCGACGGGCTGCGGCTGAAGCGCGCGCCGAGGATCGACGCGATCCCCGACGCGACGCTGCGCGAGGGCGAGCGGGTGAGCGTGATCGGCCGCGACGGGGAGTTCGTTCGCGTGCGTACGATCGCGGGGCGCGCGGGGTGGCTCGCGGGCAGGGACCTGGGCGCGCTGCCGGAGTGAGGGCGGGCGGGAGGCGGGGTGAGGTTCCCCCTTCCGAATCTCTCTGGACCGAGGATGCCCGTCGCCAGTTGCAGAGGGCACCGTACATGCGATCAGGCCGGGAGGCCGCACATCATGCCCACTGCGCTTGACGTCGCTGCGTACATCATTGCGAGGAAGCCCGACGACCTCACGACGATGAAGCTCCAGAAGCTCCTCTACTACGCCCAGGCGTGGTCCCTGGCGTGGGACGCTGCACCGCTGTTCGCTGACCCGATCCGCGCGTGGGACAGGGGGCCGGTGGTGGGTGCGGTGTTCGACACCTACCGAGGGCATCGTCGCGTGTACGCAGCGCTCGCGGGTGATGCCGCCGCGCTCTCGGCCTCGGAGCGGGCCACGGTGGACGCCGTGCTCGGATTCTACGGCGCGATCGACGGCGACACCCTCTCGGAGCTGACCCACCTTGAGCGGCCCTGGCGCGAGGCGTTCGCGCGAAGGGTGCGCCCTTCGCCGGTGATCGACCACGCCGCGCTGCGAGCGTTCTACCGCCCCGAGGCGGCGCCTCCGAAGGCGTTCCCAGAGGCGTTCCGTCGGGGCGTCGAGCTGGTTCTGAGCCTCTCGCCGGAAGACCTCGACGCGCTCGCCGACGACGCCATCGAGCCCGTGTCCGCCGAGGAGATCGTGCGCTGGAGCGCGTGACGGTCCGACGTGGCGGAGCTTGATCGGAGCGGGGGCTTCGTCCGCGTCGCAGACAAGGCACCACCGTTCGTGCGGCGCGAACTCATGCGGCTGCTCTCACGAATGACCGCGGAGGATCCTGCGGTGGTGCTCCCCGGGGACCACGAGGTCACGCTCTTCGCGCCGACGCAGATCACCGCGATGCAGCACGTCCTCGTCGGCACGGGTTGGTCGGTGCTCACGTGGTCCGCGACGGGCGATACCTCCTGCGCTTTCTTTGCAAGACGCCCGAAGTCTGAGCGGACGCGCTGTCAGCGTGAGCCTCGCGCGGGGGCGGCGGGTGCGACGCCAGCGCGCCGTGCGCGGTCGTCCGCGATGCCGCCATCAGTGCCAGGCATCCGCCGTCGCGAGCGCGCACTCCTCTGCCCACGACCCATCCGCTCGTGGGCCGCAAGCTCCCGAAGGTCGCGTCGAAGTGCTCACGCGGAACCAACACACAGCGTACCCACCTCGACCGGGCCGTGCCCGAGGGCGGCGTTTCACAGAGGCGTCAGGCCCGGGCCAACTGCTCCGAAGGTCGCTCTGACGGAGAAGCGTTGCACCAAGCCCCTCCGCGCGGGTGTGCTCCCGTCGCGTGCCCCCACAACGCGTTGCTCCTCGGAGACCGTTTCGAGCCGCACGTCGTGAAACAATCGCGAGAGTTGTAGTCGGTGCACGAACTCGCCCACGTCGTCGGCTTCGAGCGCCTCGCCCTGGAACCTCACGGTCTGGCTCTCCATCTGAAGACCGCTCAGCGTCGCGCGGTGCACGTTCCACGTGGGACTCCAAAGTAGGAGACATTCACAGCATCGTCGACGACGCTCGAATTCGCGCACCGGGGACGCGCGGAGCGCGGCGCAGGGGCGGGGGACGCGAAACAGCAGGGATGGTTCGAGAAGGGTTCGTCTTCGGAACGCTCCCCTTTCGAGCGGCGTTCGACACACAAGTCAGGAATCCGCTTGAAAACAAGCGTGATGCGCCTCTGGTCGGTCCGCGCCGCCCCTCGTCCCTTCGACCCGACGCGGGGCCCCTCCACCCCCGCCCCCTCCTCCATGGGCTTCGCCGATGGAGGAGGGGCTGCGTCCCTCGGGTACGATGCTCCGCGTAGAACTGCCCTTGGGATGCGTCACATGGCCTGAGACCGCGCGGATGTGCCTGCCGTCCCTTGTGTTCAGCCTCCTCCATCGGCGAAGCCCATGGAGGAGGGGCGGGGTGGAGGGCCCGCGTCGGGTCGAAGGGACGAGGGGCATGCGGACAGGGGGCAGACCAGAGGCGCATCACGCTTGTTTTCAAGCGGATTCCTGACTTGTGTGTCGAACGCTCCCTTTCGAGGGAGTGGGTGCGCGAGGGCGCGATCGTTGGCACAGTGACGCCGTGCGCGCCCGCGTCGAGATCGTGTTCGCCGCGCTGCTCGCGCCCGCGGCCGCCCGCGCGCAGGCGGTTTGCGCTGCGCCCGAGGCGAGCGCGCTCTGGGCGCGCATCCCCGACGACCTCCGCGAGGGGGCGTGGATCGCGCGCGGCGACGGCGACGACGGGCGGCTCGACCCGGCACCGCGGGTGCTCACCGCGGAGCTCGACGGCGCGGCGCCGCGGGAGGCGGTGCTGGCCGTCGACGCGATTCGCCGCGGCGCCGAGAGCCGCAGCCTCGTGTGGACCTTCGGCTGCCGCGACGGCGCGTGGAGGGCGCTGGGCGTGCTCAGCCTCGGCGTCGACGCCGCGTGGGACGGGACCCTCGACGCGAGGCCGGGCCTCGCCGCGCTCCGCGTCGAGCGCGCGCCGGGGATGGACCACGACTTTCTCCGCGTCGAGCACCTCGACGTGCGCGGCGGCGCCGACCCGCGCTTCGAGCGTCGGAGGCTCGTGCTGATCCATGTGCGCGACGGGCTGCCCTTCGCCGCGCTCGACCTCGCGCTGCGCGAGCACGTGCTCGCGGGCCCCGCGCGGGCGACCGTCTACGAGGCCACCCGCGCGCTCGACCTCCGCGCCCCGCGCGCCACGCTCCGCGTGCGGACCTTCTCGGGCTCCCCCCCACGCTGGCGCGCGTGCCGCACGGCGCTGCGGCTCGAGGGTCGCTCGTACCGCGCCGCCGACCCCGCGTGCTTCGAGCGCTGAGCCCAGCCAGCGGGCGCGTCAGCTCCGTCGGCGCGCGCGCTTCGCCGGGGACTTCGCCGGGGACTTCGCCGGCGCCGCGGAGGCCGGCTGGAGCGCGCGGGCGGCGACCCACTCGGTCACCTCGCCTCCCCAGCGCACCGAGTAGCCGCCCTCGACGACGACGCCGTCGCGCTGCCCGTCGGTCACCCGCGCGCCGGGCGGGAGCATCACCTCGCCCACCCCCACGCCCCGACCGAGCACGTGAAAGCGCTGCAGCGCGAGGTAGTTTCCGCCGTGGTTGCTGTGCATGGTGAGCCGCACGCGCGCGGCGCTCACGGCGCTCGCCGGCACGACGTGCAGGAGCGCGTTGGGCTCGAGCTCGAGCTCGGCCACCTGCTGAAACGCCGTGGGATCGAGGGCCGGAGACACCTCGAGGGAGACCCGCCGCGCCGCGCTGGTCTCCCAGCCCTTCACCCGCGTGTCGAACACGAAGCGCTCGACCAGCGCCTCGGCCGCGGCCACCTCGACGGTCAGCACCACCGGAAAGCTCGGTCCCGTGGGCGTGCACCAGTAGGTCGAGGGCGCTTCGTCGAAGAGAGACTCGGTGGGATATCCCGGGCCGTACTCCGGCGGTCGGAGGAGGATGTTGAGGGGCAGGCGGTGGCTCATGCGCGGAGAATACCCGCGCGGGATGCGCGACGCGGGGGTGAACGCAGGGCGATCGCATCAATTCATCATTATTTTCAACGCATTCAACGCACGCGGAGCGGCTGTTCGGGATCGTTCGGAGAGCCGTTCGAGGATCCGTGAAGCCTCCGCCCGGCGGTTGAAACCGCGGGGCTACGCAGGGCTCCATGGATCTCGCGCCTCGGCCTCGCGCGTCACTCCGTCACGGCGCGACCTCACCCCACGCGACGCTGTAA
>JAWKRB010000044.1:0-55631 GCA_041389885.1 Polyangiales bacterium
GCGTGCGCAGGCGCAAACAACCAGGGTCAGCTAGGCAACGGCGACCCTACCCACGCGACCCAGACCAGCCCGGTGAACGTGCAGATCGGGGAGTGGCATTTCGTGGGGGGGGCGCCGTTCGGATACTGGCAGAACACCGAGATGGCCTTTACCGCGGGCGGCGCGGTCGATGTCGGGTCGAGTCATGCCTGTGCGATTCGCAACACCTTCTCCTGGTCGACCAACACCACCCAGCGTGAAGTTGTGTGTTGGGGAAGAGGCGGATCTGGACAGCTTGGTGACGGAGCCGCGGCCAACCGCACAAGCCCGGTCGTGGTGGGTAGCGTTTCGGAGCCGGTCGTCGCTGTCGCCGTCGGAGGCGAGCACTCCTGCGCGCTGACCTCCGGCGGTCGCGTCTGGTGTTGGGGAAAGAACGATGAGGGCCAACTCGGCATCGGCTCGACGATCAACCAGAATACCCCCCAGCTCCTGACCAGCCTCACCGAAGTTGTGCAGGTCGTCGCTGGGGCCTCTCACACCTGCGCGCTGCTGGCGAACGGACGAGCGCGCTGCTGGGGATGGAACAACCAGGGCGAACTTGGCCTTGGCCATGCCAACCGCGAGACCGCACCGCAGGAGGTGTTGAACAGCGTGGGTGGCTCCAATGTGCCGATGCAGAACGTCACGAGTCTCACTGCGGGCTACCACCACACCTGCGCGGTCTTCGCAGACGGGACGGCCCGCTGCTGGGGAGACGGCGAATTCGCCCAGAACGGCAGCCCCACGAACAAGGACATCCTCGTGGCGAATGGGAATCTCGCGCTTCGAACGGGGTTCCGCACGGTGCGGCTGAGCGCGGGGCGGGAGCAGACCTGCGCGCTCTCGGACCTCGGAAGCGTGGCGTGCTGGGGCAACAACACGGGGAATCGTCTCGGAGTCGGAGACGCCTCAACGATCTACTCGCCGACGCTCGTGGGTGGAATGACGGGTGCGGTGTCCCTCCAAGGCGGAGGCTGCACCCTCTGCGCGGTGAGGTCGGACGGGAGCGCGCAGTGTTGGGGTGACAACACGTCGGGGACCGTGGGCAACGGCGTCTTCGGAGGCACTGTCTCGACCCCTACGACGGTCTCCAGCCTCTCCGAGGTCGTCAGCGTCACGTCTGACTGCCAGGTCTCCTGCGCCATGCTGGCCAACGGCTCGGTGCGGTGCTGGGGGCTCGACGATGTCGGTCAGCTTGGAAACGGAGATCCAACCCAGAACTCCGCGACTCCGGTCACGGTGTCGTCCTTCTGAGCAGTCCAATGAAGAGTACCGAAGGTCGCACTCTGTATCGACGAGCGCTCGGAATTCTGTCTGGGTTGGCACTGTCCTGCGCGCAGACGGTCAACGCGGTGGGCGACGACGCCCACGTCGACGCAGGGCGCGACCTCGGTCGTTTCGAAGACGCCACCGTTGAAGACGCGCACGCGGACGCGTCGCCGCCTCGCGATGTCACGGCGCAGTGCGATACGGCCGAGTGTGGGCAGCGCGCGATCAACCTGCATGTGGGGGCGTATCTGGCGCAAGCGCGCCTTGCGGACGGTCGAACGGTGGGTTGGGGCTGGAACAACGCTGGCCAGCTGGGGCAGGGTGACTTTCATCTCGGCCCGCGCCCGGTGGCGATTCCCCCAGAGAGTCGATTGTTTCTCGGGCACAGCATCGACTGCCGCATCGACCCAGACCATAGCCTCTGGTGCTGGGGACTCGACATTGCCGAGGTGCTCGGAACGCGCCAACGCGCCGTCGATCGAGGGCCGACCACCGCCCGACTCATCATGACCGGTGTGGTCGATGTCGCCGTCGGGGATGGCATCCTCTGTGCCGTGCGAGAGGATCTCCATGTCGATTGCATCGGCACGAGCGACAACTTCTCGATCGGCAGCGAGGGGAATCCGGGGATCTATCGAATTCCGATGCGCGTGAACGGCGTCGCAGGGGTCACGCGGATGTCGCAGAGCACATCGCCCGATGGGACCTTCTGCGCCTTCTCAGCGCGTGAGACCTACTGTTGGGGGCGCGCTCATTTGGGCCTCTTCGGGGACGGGGTTCGTTATGGGACACCTCCGCGCCTGCTCCCGAGCTGGGCGGGGGCGACCCGCATCGACGTAGACAACATCGCGTGTAGTCTTGATGCGATGGGCCTCGTCGGATGTGCGGGAAGCGGGATTGACCGGTTCACCGGCGCCATCCTTGGCTTCACCGCTCGCTCCGCTCAGGTTCGAACGATCATGCAGGGGCTGCCACCCATGACCGACTTCGCCGTAGGGGGCTACACCCTTTGCGGCGTCGATTACGAGGGAGCGGTCTGGTGCACTGGGAACAATCAGGCGGGGCAGGTCGGTGTCGAAATGTCCGAAACCTGGCTCCCGCCGCGCCGGGTTTCGCTTGTGGGTGTGGCGGAGCAGGTGGGCTGCGGTATGGTCTCCTGCTGCGCTCGGCTGCGCTCGGGGCAGGTCTGGTGCTGGGGCGAGAATCCGTATGGGCAGCTCGGGCGACCGCGTGCGGAGTTGGCGTACTCGTTCGTGCCCGTGCGCGTCACCTGGGAGTGACGGAGTGCTCGTCGCAGATCGTCGCGTCGCGATCGCGCTTGAGGCGCTGCGGCGCGCCGACCCCCTCGCGCCACGCGAAGGCGCAGGTTGCAGCGCGGCTCTACGCCGCTGACAATCGCCGCCATGCTTCGCCCGCCCCGCGTCTTCGCCGCGTCGATCCTAGCCCTCGCGTGCACCTCGTCACCCCCCGCGGTCACCGACGCCGGCACGGCCTGGGACCTCCCTGTGCTCCCTGAAGACCTCCCTGCCGTCGACGCCGGGCGCCACGACGCGCCCCTCGTCGATCGCCCGGCCGCCGACACGAGTGTGTCCGATCTCCCTGCGCCGCAAGATGCTCCGCCGCCTCCATGCCGCGCCGCGGAGGGCGCCGGCACGGCCGACACCTCGGAGCTCGTCGACAATGGGCAGCGCGCGCGGGTGGTGGTGCAAGATCCCTCGGCGTGTCTGCGCACCTACGCCCTGAGCAGCACGGCGACGCTCCGCGACGGGCGCCCCGGCTCGCCGCGCATGGTGAGCGAGAGGGCCTCGTGGCCCACGGTGCGCACCCGCAACGACCTCTTCGACGCGCTCTACGCGCTGGCCGTCGAAGAGACCCGGGAGAACGGCGTCGAGGCCATTCGCGACGGCGCCTTCGACGAGGGGCGCCCGTACACCTGCCCCACGGGAGGCTGCTTCGAGACCGGACGTCTCTGGACCTACGCGTGGACCCGCGACACCGCCTACTCCGTCGACCTGGGCCTGGGCGCCATGGACCCCGTACGCGCGCGAAATAGCCTTGAATTCAAGCTCTCGGAGCGGCGTGGCGGGGGCGCGACGGAGTTCGTGCAAGACACCGGCACCGGGGGCTCGTGGCCCGTCTCGAGCGACCGCGTCGTGTGGGCGCTGGGCGCGGGCGCCCTGCTGAACCACCTCGACGGCGACGCGCGCGCGGCCTTTCGCGACCGCTCCCTCGACGCGATGACCCAGGTGATCGAGCGCGACCGCGCGGTGATCTACGACCCCGGCGACGGGCTCTACACCGGCGAGCAGAGCTTTCTCGACTGGCGCGAGCAGTCGTACCCGGGGTGGACCGCGCAGGACGCCTCGCACATCGCGATGTCGAAATCGCTGTCGACCAACGTGCTGCACTTCGTGCTGCTGCGAACGGCCTCGGAGCTCGCCACCGAGCGCGGCGACGCCGAGCGCGCGACGCGGTGGCGGCAGTGGTCCGACGCGCTCCGCGAGTCGATTCGCCAGCGGTTCTGGGACGCCGACGCGCGGCAGTTTCGCGCCTTCATCACCACCACCCTCGACCCCTCGGCGGTGCGTCGCTGGGACCTGCTGGGCACGTCCCTCGCCGTGCTCCACGGCATCGCGACGCCCGAAGAGGCCCGCGACGCCGTCGCGCGCTACCCCCACGCGGGCGCGGGCCCCGCGGTGCTCTGGCCGCAGCAGCAGCGCACGGCGATCTATCACAACCGCGGGAGCTGGCCCTTCGTGACCGCGTACCTCCTGCGCGCGGCGCGGCAGGTGCGCAACGACGCCGTGGTCAACCGCGACCTCCGCGAGCTCATGCGCGGCGCGGCGCTCAACCTCTCGAACATGGAGAACTTCGAGTTCCTCTCGGGGGCCGCGTGGGTGAGCGAGGGAGACACCTCGGGGCCCGTGGTGAACTCGCAGCGGCAGCTCTGGTCCGTCGCGGGGTACCTCTCGATGGTGCACGACGTGGTCTTCGGCATGGAGAGCTCGTCGCAGGGGCTTCGCTTTCGCCCGTACGTCACGAAGTCCCTGCGCAACACGCTCTTCGCCAACGCCGACACCCTCGTGCTCAACGACCTGCGCTGGCGCGGACGGTCGGTCTCGGTGACCGTGCGTCTGCCCCCGCGGGGCACCGACCGCGCGGGCGCCTACGCCGTGGGCGCCGTGCGCGTCGACGGCCGTGACCTCGGCGAGGGGTGGCTCACGGCGTCGACCCTGGCGCCGCAGGCCCACGTCGAGGTGACCCTCGAAGACCGCGCCGAGCCCGCATCGCCCATCGCCGTCGTCGCCGACGAGCGCGACTGGCGGCAGATCTTCGGCCCGCAGACGCCCGAGATTCGTGACCTCGCGCCGAGCGCCAACGGCGCGAGCCTGGTGCTCCGATGGTCCGCCGCCGACGAGGCCGCGGGGATGACCTTCAACGTGATTCGTGATGGTCAGGTCATCGCGCGCGACCTCCCTGGGAGCACCGTCGAGTTCACCGATCCCATGAGCGCCGACCACCCGACGGTCACGCGCTGCTACACCGTCGAGGCCGTGTTCACCGTGTCGGGCAACGCCTCGCAGCACGCCGCCCCGCGGTGCTACTGGGGCCCTGGGGCGCAGCGCGTTCGGAGCTTCGCCGCGCGAGACTTCTCCCTCACCGGAGGACGCGTGGTCGACAGCAACGGCCGTACGCACACCGCCGATTGGGGTGATCCCGGGCACCGCCTCGAGGTGGGTCCGTTCACCGCGGCGCAGGCGGGGGAGCACCTCGTGCAGCTCGTCGCGGCGAACGGCAGCAACGGCTTCACCACGGGCATCACCTGCGCGGTGAAGCGCGTCGACGTGATCGACGTCGCGACGGGCATGTCGGTGGGCGGCGGCTACGTCGCGATGCCGCAGACCGGCGGGTGGGACGCGTGGCGTGACTCGACCTTCGCGCGCGTGCGGCTGCAGGCGGGAGCCTCGTACCGCGTGGTGATCTCGCAGGACGAGCGCGCGGTGAACATGTCGGCCTTCGCGCACTTCGCGCGGTACACGGGCGGCACCGGCGGGTCGAGCGGCGCCTTCAACCGCGCCGACATCGCCGAGGTGAAGGTGCTCGCGATGGGGCGGTGATCACCGCGGCGGCGGAAAGGCCGCGCGAAACTCGGCGATCGCCCGGAGCTCGTCGATCTCGTGGGACCACCCCGTCGCCTTGCGAAACGCCGCGCCGTCGACCACCACCGGGTGCTTGATGTGCGTCACCGCGCCGGGGGGGAGCCGCGGGAGCCCGAAGCGCCCGCGCAGCAGCTGAAACGCCGCCTCGGGGATGGGCGCGCGGCGCCGCCCCGCCTCGCGAATGATCGCCGACAGGGGCACGGGCGAGGGCCCCACGACGTTGAACACGCCCCGGGGGCGATCGCGCACCGCCGTCGCGATCGCCGAGGCCGCGTCGTGCTCGTGGAGGTACTGAAAGAGCGGGTCGAAGCCGATGACCGTGGGCACCACCGGGCCGCGCAGAAAGCTCGCGAGGGTGCCCGTGCCCGTGGGCCCGAGGAGGTAGCAGATGCGCAGCACGGTCGTGGTGAACTCCGGGCGGCGCCACAAGGCCTGGCTCGCGTAGAGGTCGGCGGCCACGAGGTCAGAGAGCTCGGGGAAGGTCGACACCGCCATCGGGGGGTCGTCTTCGAGGTGGTAGAGCGCCTGGTCGGGGCCCGCGCCGTAGTAGGTGTGGCGCCCGACGAAGACCACGTGCTTCACCCCGAAGGCCGCGCTGTTCTCGAAGACCGCGCGGGTGCCGCCGAGGTTGATGCGGTAGCGCTCCTCGGTGGCGGCCACGAGGTGGGTCACCGTCGCCATGTGCACCACGCACTCGGGCCGCGCGCGACGAAAGACCTCGGTCGCGCCGCGCTTGCGGATGTCGACGGCGTGAAACTCCACCCCCTCAGGGGGGGCGCGCCACACGCGGCGGTCGATGCCGATCACCTGGTGGCCCTGCGCCACGAGGTTCGTCGCGAGGATGCGCCCGACCGGCGACGACACCCCTGGGATGAGGACCTTCACTGCGCGCGCTCCCGGCTGCGAATGCCCTCGGCCATGAGCGACGCCACCGCGCGCTTCACCTGGTCGACGTTGGCGAGCACCACCTCGTCGTCTTCGCTCCCGGTGCCCTCGAAGCGCATCGGCGCGCCGTAGCGGATCTCCATCTTCGCCGGCAGCGGCAGCGCGAGGAGGTACGGGGTGAAGGGCACGTAGGGCACGCCCAGGAGCTTGCCCAGGGACGCGGAGTTCAGCACCGTGGGGATGGCCTCGCCGCCGCCGAGGATGCCCGCGGGGATGATCGGCGAGCCGGTCTTCATCGCGAGGCGCATGAAGCCGGTGCCGAATTCCACCAGCGAGTGCCGCTCCCAGTAGAGCTTCGCGGTGCCCCGCGCGCCCTCGGGGAACACCATCAGCAGCCGCTCCTCGTTGAGCAGCCGCTCGGCGGTCTCGGGCAGCCCGGGGAACTGCCCCGTGCGCATCGCGAACATCGACGCGAAGGGCATGCGGTTGATGAACTTCTCGGCCATGCCCTGCGCGAGGCGAGGCGGGTCGAGCTCGAGGAAGGTCGAGGTGATCACCATCGCCGCGTCGACGGCGATGCCGCCGCAGTGGTTGCCGATGATCATCGCCCGCCCCCGCGAGGGGATGTTCTCCGCCCCGTAGGTGCTCACCCGAAAGTAGTGGCGGTACAACAGCGAGAAGAGCGTGAACATCTCGGCCACGCGGGACTTCGAGATGCCGTAGGGGTCGAGGCCCAGCGCGTTCCAGGGCAGCTCGATGCGCTCGGTGCGATCGCGCACGCCGCCGTCGATAGGGATCACCACCGCGACACGGTAGCCCCCGAGTCGACGGCGCCACAAGCGCCCCCGCGGCGATGCTCAGCCGCCCAGCGCGTCGCGGCCGTGGGGGAGGTCGAGGTCCATCGCCGGGCCCGCGGGGACGATCCGGTGCGGGTTCACCGACTCGTGGCTCATGTAGTAGTGCCGCTTGATGTGCTCGAAGTTCACCGTCGGGCGAATCGCCGGGTGCTGGTAGAGCTCGCGGGTGTACCCCCAGAGGTGGGGGTAATCGACCAGGCGGCGCAGGTTGCACTTGAAGTGCCCGACGTAGACCGGGTCGAAGCGGATCAGCGTGGGGAACAGCCGGAGGTCCGCCTCGGTGAGCGTCGCGCCCGTGAGGTAGCGCCGCCGCGCGAGGATCGACTCGAGCCAGTCGAGGGTCTCGAAGAGCGGGACCACCGCCTCTTCGTAGGCCGCCTGCGTCGTCGCGAAGCCCGACTTGTACACCCCGTTGTTGAGGGTGTCGTAGACGCGCTCGTTGATGGCGTCGATCTCCGCCCGGAGCGCGGCGGGGTAGTAGTCGCCGGGCCGCGCGCCGACGCCGTCGAAGGCCGAGTTGAACATCCGGAGGATCTCCGACGACTCGTTGTTCACGATCGCGCCGGTGCGCGTGTCCCACAGCACCGGCACGGTGACCCGGCCCGTGAACTTCGGGTCGGCGCGGAGGTAGAGCTCGTAGAGATACTCCGCGCCGTGCAGCCGGTCGCCGGTGGCGCCGGGGTGTTCGGCGCGAAAGGTCCAGCCCCGGTCGCCCATGAACCAGTCGACCACCGACACGGGGATCATCGCCTCGAGGCCCTTGAGCGCGCGCAGGATCAGCGTGCGGTGCGCCCACGGGCACGCGAGGCTCACGTACAGGTGGTAGCGCCCGGGCTCCGCCGCGAAGCCGCCGCGCCCGTCGGCGCCGGGCGCCCCGTCGGCGGTGACCTCGCCGCGAAAGGCCTGCTGCTGCCGCACGAAGCGCCCGCCGCTGGCCGCGGTGTCGTACCACTGATCGCGCCACTCTCCGTCGACGAGCCTTCCCATGCCTGGGTGCATAGGCCACGGAACACAGCGGGGGCAAGCGCCCGCGGCGCGGCGGTGATACACCCGGCACCACCCCGTTGCGCGCCGCCCCCAAGCTCCCCCACGCCGAGGTCTCGGCCGCCGACCTCCAGCGAAAATACGCGCAGATCCTCGCCCTGCGCCGCGCCGCCGAGCCCGCGCCGCGCGAGGTGCTGCGCGCGCTCGCGCGGGAGTTCCCCGGCGCGCTGCGGGAGCTCGACGCGCTGCCCCTCGACGAGGTCACCGGGCGGGTCGAGGCCCTCGCCGCCGTCGAGGATCTTCGTGACGGCCCCGCCTGGGCGCGGTGGCTCGCGGCGTACCACGGGCTCATGCGTCTCACCCTCGCGCTCAAGCTCGCCCTCTCGGCCCGGGGCGCGCTGGAGCTCGACGACGCCCGGTCCTTCGCCGACGCGCTCGACGCGCGCTGGGGCCACGCCCTCGGGGTCGACTTCGTGCGCGCGGTGCACGCCCCGCCGCGCGGGCGCCTGGGCGTCGTGGTCTTCGCCGCCCTCGGCGCGCGCTTCGGCGAAGACCCCGCGCACATCTGGCAGACGCTCTTTCCCACCGCGCGCCGCGACCGCTTCGAGCCCGCCGCGGGGCGTTGACCCGGAGGGCGCGAGCGTCCATCACTCCCCCGACGCACCGCCATGGACGACCCCACCGACCCCACCGCCGAGACCCCCGTCGAGGCGCTCCGCGAGGCCCTCGCCGGGTCCCTCGCGCCCCTCGCCGCGGCCGCCGAGCTCACGCGCCGCGGCGACCTCGACGCCGCGCGGTGCCTCGCCGCCGCCGCGGCCTTCGCGACGCCGCAGGAGATCCTCGCGCTGGGCGCCACCGACGACGTCGTGGTGAGCGACGCCCTCGGCGCGGGCGTGCTCAGCGCGACCCTCGCGCCCGCGTCTCGCGAGGCCTGCGCCACGGCCCTGGAGACCGCCGGGGTGAGCCCCGCGGCGCTGGCGGCGCTGGCGGAGGTCGCCGAGGGTCCGAAGCGGCCGCCCTGGGCCCACGCGGGCCGCGCGCTCGAGTGCGCCCTCGCGAGGAGCGCCCTGGAGCAGCGACTCGACGCCGACCGACTGCGGCACGTCGCGAAGCAGCTGCGCGCGGGCGAGGGGGGCTCCTCGCGGCGCATCGCCTACCAGCGCGACATCGCCCGGGGCGTGGTGCACCCCGTCGTCGCCGCGATGGTCGACGTCGATTTCCTCTGCGGCGTGGTCGCGCCCATGGACGACGCCGCGGCCCCGGCGCTGGTGCCCATCGCGCTCCTCGCGGCCCGCAGCGCGCCGGACGCGTTGCGGGGCAAGGCCCTGGCGCTCATTCAGCGTCGGTGGTCCGCCGTCGCGGCGCCGCCGCTGAGCGCCGCGGTGCGGGCGAGCGCGCGGCCCAAGGACGAGCCCCTCCGCGCCGCGCTGCTCGCGACGCTGGGCGCCCTCGGCGCGGCGGAGCCCCTCGCGCGCTGCGCGGCGTCGTGCGCGGGAGCGACGCGGGCCGCGGCGCTGACCGAGCTCGCGCGGGTCTTCGCGAGGGCCCAGGCCGAGGTGCCCGAGGCGACCCTGCGCGCCGCCCTCGCGCAGGCCGAGGCCGACCCCGACGAGGCCGTGGCGTCGCTCGCGCGCTCGTTGACCGCCCGTCTGGCGCCGTGCTAGCGCCCTGTCTCGAATGGGAGCGTCGCACCGCGTCCACGCGCGCACGGGCACCGGCCGCGTCAGGGAGCACAACGAGGACTGCTTCTACGTAGACGCCTCGCGGGGCCTCTACGTCGTGGCCGACGGGATGGGCGGGCGCGCCGCGGGCGAGGTCGCGTCCTCTCTCGCGGTGCAGACCCTGGTCGAGGCCGTGGGTGAGGTCGGGGCGGTCCTCGACGCGTTTCTGGAGCGCGGGGAGGCCGACGACGCCGAGCGGGTGCGCGAGGCCCTGAGCGCCGCGGTGGTGCGCGCGAACGGGGCGGTCTTTCAGGCCGCGCAGGGGGAGCCCGCTCAGCGGGGCATGGGCACCACGCTCACCGCCCTGCTGCTGCTGGGCCGCCGCGCGTTCATCGCGCACGTGGGCGACTCGCGGGTGTACCTCGCGCGCAACGGCGAGCTCCGCCAGCTCACCGAGGACCACACCGTCGTCGGCGAGCTGCGCCGCCGCGGGCGGCTGCGCCCCGAGGTGCTGGCCGCGGTCTCGAACCGCAACGCGGTGACCCGCGCCCTGGGGGTCTTCGAGAACGTCGAGGTCGACTCGGCGCAGGTGCTCGCCGCGCCGGGTGACCGCTTCTTGATCTGCACCGACGGGCTGCACCGCTACCTCGGCGGCGACGCGACCCTCGCGCCGATGCTGGCCGACGTCTCCGAGGAGGCGTGCGCGCACCGGCTGATGGAATTCGCGATGGAGCGCGGCGGCGCCGACAACGTCACGGTGGTGGTGGTCACCCTGCCCGACGAGGGCGCGCGCGCGCAGGTGCTGCGCGAGCTCGCGCGCTCGTACGAGACCCTGTCGTCGCTGCCGTTCTTCAGGCACCTCTCGGCGCGGGAGCTGATGGTGCTCCAGGCCATGTCGCAGGTGCGCGACTGCGGGCTGGGCGAGGAGGTGGTGCGCGAGGGCGACGAGGGGGCGTCGATGTTCGTGCTGCTCCAAGGCGCGTGCTCGGTGCGCAAGGGCGACGTCGAGATCGCGCGGCTGGGGCCGGGGGAGCACTTCGGCGAGATGGCCCTGGTCGAGCGCGGGTGCCGCACGGCGACGGTGGTGGTCGACGACGACGCGCGGCTCCTCGAGCTCGCGAGGGACGACCTCTTTCGCCTCCTGCGCGAGGAGAAGGACGCGGGGATGAAGCTCCTCTGGAACATCGTCACCGTGCTCACCTCGCGCCTGCGCGAGACCTCGCGCGAGCTCAGCGAGGCCCGAGAGGCCCTCGTCGCCGAGGACCTCACCGCCCACCTCTTTCACGAAGACCTGCCGGCCATCACCGAGGAGCAGGCGCGCGCCCTCAGCCTCGCGCCCTTCGGCCGCGGCGACGAGGACTGAGTGACCCCGAAGACCGTCGCGTCGCTGGCGATCCTCGCCCTCCTCGGGTGCCGCGCGCGGGGCGGCGCGCGGGGAGACCGCTCGGACGTGGTGGCGGTCGACCGGGCGACCGACCGCGCGGACGCCGCTCGCGCGACCTCGAGCGATGGCGTCTCCGAAGCCTCTGCGGCGCAGGGGGTTCGGGTGCATCCAAGGGGGCATCGCTGCGCCTGGGTGGGGAGCGCGGCGGACGTGTGGCGCGGCGAGGCGCTCTCGGGCGACGCGGCGCTCGAGGTCGGCGCGATGCTGCGCCTGGGCTGCCCCTTCGAGGCGCACGCGGCGCCCTGGGTCGACGTGCGCATGCCCTCGGGCCTCGGCTTCTCGGTCGGCGAAGACGAGGCGCTGGTGGAGCTCTCGCCGCTCCCCGGCGTGGCGGCGACGCTGCTGCGGGGGAGGCTGCGGGCCGAGGTCCCGCGGGGCGCCCTCGCGCCGCTGCGCGTGGACACGGCGGCGGGGCGGGTGGTGCTCACGGAGGGGAGCGTCGAGCTCGTCGCGGCGCGCGGTCTGAACGGCGAGGTGGGCCCGGTGACCCTGCGGAGCCTGGGCGCGACGGCGCGGCGCTGGCGACTCGTGGGCGACCGGGCCGAGAGCGAGGCGCTGCCGACGCGGGGCGAGCGGACCTGGCCCGCGGGCGCCGCGCTGGGCCTCGACGCGGCCGAGGCGGCGCTGAACGGCGCGCGGGTCTCGCTCAACGACGACGCGCCATCGGAGGCCGCGCAGAACGTCGCGTCGCTGCAGCTCGGCGTGGCCGCGGCGCAGTTCGGCACCCGCAGGGCGTCGCCCGCGCGCGCCCCCGCCGAGGCGCGGCGCACGCGGGAGCTGGTGATGCTGCGCGACCTCGTCGCGGGGCGGCTGGTGCGGCTCGCGCGCTGACCGGCGCGGCGCGTTCGATCAGCCGTACCAGAGCGCGCGGAGCACGAGGCCCAGCGTGGTGGTGTACCCCTGCACCGAGCTCACCACCCGGCCTCGCGCGTCGAGCACGAACACCGTCGGAAACGCGCGCACGCGGAGGCGTCGGGTGAAGTCCTCGTCGCCGAGGAGCACGGTCACCCCGTCGTGCTGCGCCAGGGGCGAACGCCGCACCTCGTCGACGTCCTGGTACGAGGCGGCGACGGAGATCACGTTCGCCCGCGCGCCGAGCCAGCGACGCGCCCGCGCGAGGTTGTCTGTCTGCGCTTTGCAGACGCCGCACCAGGGCGCCCAAACCTCCAGCACGGTGGTGCGGCCGCGCCAGGGGGCGAGGGTGGTCGCCGCGCCGTCGAGGGTGCGGAGCGAGAGTGCGGGCAGCGCGCCGCGCGGGTGCTCTCGCGTCTGGTAGGCGCCGACGACGGTCACCAGCGCGAGCATCCCCACCAGCTCCGCGGCGGTGCGGAGCGCCTTGCGGGTGCGCCAGGTCTCACGAAGCCGGTGCAGCGTGGTCATCGAAGAAGAATGAGCCTGCGAGGGGCACGGAGGGTTCGCCGACGCGATGGGGTGCGGTCACGCTCCTTGATTCGACCGTACTCCATCGGTCGCGCTCGTCGCGGGGCGTGACCTCACATCGCGGCGAGGTTGGATCCGGCGCGGGTCGACCCAGGGCGTCGGCAGAGGGCGCGCACGACCACCATGGAGAGCCCCGCGCAGGCGTTGTCCATCACCGTGATCGCGCGGCCGTCGGAGAAGAACGCGAGGGTCGAGCAGCAGCCGTAGTTCGTGCCGGAGCGCTCGTGGAAGCGCCCCGCGGATCGGGCCCGCGTCGCTCGCGCGTTGACACCCTCGTCCGCGCCCGCGTACCGTGCCCGCGCCCCCGAGGAACCTCTGGAATGCGCCGAATTCCGCTGACTCTCATCGCCGTTGCGGCCTTCTCGACGCCCGCGTTGGCGCAGGCGCAGTCGGACGCGCCCGTCACCCGCGGCCCGATCCCCATGCTCAACGAGACGGCGAGGGTGGTCGATGTGGTCGACGCCTTCGACCGCGGCTCCAACTGGAGCTTTCGCCTCACCGCGGGCTACTCGTACCAGAGCCGCCGCGCCACGGTGCTCCGCGAGCGCAGGGTGAGCGAGGCCGTGGCGGGCATGGGGCTCGTGCAGCGCATCCCCGTCGCGAACTACCGCGAGAGCACGCACACGCTCATGGTCAACGCCGAGCTCGCGCTCTACCGCGACCTGGCCTTCACCTTCGGGCTCCCCTTCGTGCTCTCGAACACCCGCAGCCTCAGCGTGGCCTCGGGCGCGACGGGCACCGAGATTCAGAACGCCCTCTACGACGGGTGGACCGAGCGGGGCGCGCCCACGTCCATCCTCTCGCTGCCCTTCGAGTCGCCCGAGCGCTCGGGCATCGACCAGCTCCGGCTGGGCGTGCAGTGGTCGATCTTCAACCAGCAGCGCGACCGCACGAAGCCCACGTGGATGATCGCCTTCGAGTGGCGCCCGCCGGTGGGCTCGCAGCTCCGGGCGTGCCAGGTCGTCAGTGGCCGCACGGTGTGCCCGCAGGTGAGCAGCGTGCCCTCGCTCCCCGCGAACGGCGGCATCGCGTCCACCGACGCGGCGACGCGGGCGCCGGCGACGGGCGACGACGCGAACCCCGGCATCAGCCGCGGGATGCACGGGGTGTACTTTCAGACCCTGCTCTCGCGCCGCGTGGGCTACGTCGAGCCCTACGCGGGGCTCGATTTTCTCGCGGAGTTCCCGGTGCGCTCGTCGCCGTTTCGGTACCTCGACTCGCCCTACGGGATGCTCGCGACCTTCCCGCCCATCACCACCACGCTCATGGCGGGCCTCGAGATCATCCCCTGGGAGAACCGCGAGACGTGGCAGCGGGCGATCATCGACCTGCGCGTGCGCGGCACCTACCGCTCTCCGGGCCGTGACT
The DNA here is from genome assembly GCA_041389885.1 of Polyangiales bacterium. Taxonomy (GTDB): domain Bacteria; phylum Myxococcota_A; class Polyangia; order Polyangiales; genus JAWKRB01. Next base: position 14,087 of record JAWKRB010000044.1, read on the forward strand.
TCTCGGTGCTCTACGACGCGCTCGGGTCGAGCAACAGCCGTCCGCTCCTCGCGCCGGGGTGCCCGTCGAACGTGCGCAACGCCGACGGCACCTGTCAGCCCGGCCGCGAGGTGTACTTCGACGGGCTCACGGGCACCGCGTCGCACATCATGCTCGGCGCGAACATGAACATCTCGATCCAGCCGGCGAAGTTCCTCCGCTTCACCCTCGGCGGCGCGTTCACCTGGGTCTCGACGCACTCGATCACCAACACCGACGCCTGCAACCCCGGCACGAGCCCCCCCGCGGATCACCCCGAGTGGCGCGGCGGGTGCGTGTCCAACAGCGCCCCCGACCCCGCGCACCGCGCGGTGATCGACCAGCCCGGCGGCCGCTTCTACTCGTCCGACGAGCTCCTCTTCGACATCTTCGCGTCGATCTCGCTCACGCCCCGCGTGTGGTGACCGGGCCCTCAGAGGCTGTGTAGAACGCGCAGCAGCGCGTCGCGGTCCCGCCGCGAGAGCGCCGTGCCGAAGGTGTGCCCGAGCACCGCGCCGGGGCCCCGCGCGCCGCCCGCGTAGGTCGGCGAGAGCCGCTCGGTCGAGAGCAGCGCGTCGAGCGAAGGCACCGTGCCGTCGTGCAGGTACGGCGCCGCGCGCGCGACGTCGAGCAGCGGCGGAGGGCGGTAGCGCCCGGTGCCCCGCGCGTGTCCGTTCGCGAGGGCGGGGTCGGTGCCCACCCTTGAGGCCCGCACGGGTGCGCCGCCGTAGGCCGGGTTGCTGTGACAGTCCGCGCACTCGCGCTCGAAGACCGCGCGCCCCCGCTGCAGCGTCGCGTCGTCGACCGCCTCCGCGCGTCGCGGCGGCGTGAGGGTGTAGAGAAAGACCGTGAGCGCGAAGGCCAGCGCCCGCGGGGGGCGCACGCGCTCGTGGTTCGCGTGCAGGAGCTGGGTCTCAGATCGAATCGCCAGCGCCGCAGGGCTCTCGTGGCGGATCGTGCCCGCCTGCGTGAGCGCCCGCTGCGCGCGGAGCCCCCAGAGGTCGGGGATCGCCACGGGGTCGCGGTCGTCGTCTTCGGTGACATCGGCGCGGCCAGGGCCCCACGCGGCCATGCGGGCGGTGAGGGCGCCGTCGTCGCCGCCGTGGGCGCGCTGAAACGCGATGCGCAGCGCGCCGTAGTCGAAGTCACGCCGCGCGCGTCCCTCGACGACCGCGCCGCCCTCGACGGCGGTGTGGCAGAGCGCGCAGGTGATCCCCGTGCGCGTGGCCCCGTCGACGTCGCGAAACCGTCGCACACCCGGGAACACCCCCCGCGCGTCGGCGTGCACGCCCACCCGCGCCGCGAGGGCGGGGTCGCGCACGGCGTAGTCCGCGAGGGGCTCGGCGCGCAGCGGATACTCGTAGAAGACCCTGCGTCCCAGGGACTTCCACTCGTTCCAGGTGTGGGGCACGCGGCCGTCCCAGAGCGGAGGGGTGGCGTCGGGCACCGGCGCGTCGGCGCTCACCGCCGTGACCGGGAGCGTGCGCGGGGTCCACTCGGGGAGCGCGTCCCACCCGCGGTCGACCAGGGCGTAGCTCCCGAGCCGCTGCCGCGAGTACGTGTTCTGCGGGTTCACCAGCGAGCGCTCCAGCGCCGCGCGGCGAAACGCGTCGTCGCGCAGGTAGCGCTCGCCCTCGGCGAGGATCCACGCGTCGGACCACGCCGCCGGCGCCGGCCTCGCCCGCGGGGTGCACCCGGCGAGCGCCGCGATCAGCGCGAGGCGGCGCGCCGCGCTCAGGTCACGACCTCGGGCTCGCGCATGAGCTCCGACGACAGAATCACCCGATCGACGCCGTCGACCTGCAGGGTGACCTCGACGCGGTAGCTGCGGCTGTACTGCTCTTGCGAGGGCGTGATCGTGTACCAGCTCGGCGCCGTGAGCGCGAAGCTCGTGCGCAGGGTCTGCGGCGCGGTGATGTTGCCGTCCCACGCGACGTAGCCGCCGGGGTCGCGCCACGCCTGCGGGCTGCGCGCCGTGAGGTCTTGCAAGAAGGCACCGGTGCGCGCGTCGAGGAGCCGCACCCGCGCGACGCGCACCGAAGCGACGCCGTCGCCCGTCGCGCGGAGCTGGATCTGCATCGACGACTGTCGACACAGGCTCCCGCACCCGCCGATGAGCCCCGCGGCGTTCGCCGCGCAGCGGGCGTCGCTCTGAGCCGCGCCGGCGCCCTGGGTGGGGCAGTCCTGCGCGAGGTTCACCGACGACACGCTCGCGTCGAGGGTCAGGTTGTCGGGCGTGGCGCTCGGGCCCACCGACGCGCTGCACGCGCCGAGCACGAAGAGGGCGACGAGCGCGCGGCGGCTCAAGCGAAGTGTGTGGTTCATGGTCCGAGGATCACTGCGAAGTCCATGCCTACAAGGGTTTTCAGAGGAGTCTCCCCGCGGGCCGTGCCAGTGTGTGCCGAGACCAGACGACCGCGCTGGCGAGCGTGCGCGGAGTCATCGCACCCTCCGGCGTGAAGGAGATCCCCCGCCATGCGACGCGTTCACCTCCTCGAGCTTGAAGACCTGCCCTGGGTGCCGAGCGCTGTTCGTGACGGCGGCACCGACCTGCTCGACCTGGCCTTCGACCGCATGGGCTTCTACGACGGCGCGACGTCGAAGCTCCTGGCGCTGATCGAGACGACGGGCGCGAGCCGGGTCATCGACCTCTGCTCCGGCGGCGGCGGCGGCGCGCTGAGCATGCGCAGGCGGCTGCGCGCGGCGGGGTGCGAGGTCGAGATCACCCTCACCGACCGCTACCCCAACGCCGACGGCGCCGCGAGGGTGCGCGCGCTGAACGACCCCCGCACGCGCTACCTCGCCGAGCCCGCCGACGCGATGCGCGCCGCGGGCGACGCGCCGGGCGTGCGCACGATGTACAGCGCGATGCATCACTTTCGCCCCGACGACGTGACCGCCCTCGTCGCGGCGGTGGTGGCGCGGCGCGAGCCCCTGGCGTTCTTCGACGTCGCCGCCTCGCCCGCGCTGCGACGGGTGCCCCTCGCGCTCGCGCCTCCCGCGATGGCGATGAACATGCTCGCGCTCTTCGTGGGCTGCCTCGTGATCACGCCCCTCGCGCGCCCCCTGCGCGCCTCGCGCTTCGCGCTGACCTACGCGCTCCCGCTGATCCCCGCGCTCGTGGCCTGGGACGGCACCGTGTCGGCCCTACGCGCGTACACCGCCGACGAGGCCCTCGCCCTCGCGCGCGCCGCGCCTGGCGCCGACGGCTACGACTGGGACGCGGGCGTCGCGGGCCCCGCGCTCTACCTCCTGGGCGCGCCGCGGTAGGGACATTCCTGGACCGCGACGGAGCTTGACCTCCTCGCGGGCTGCGACACCCTCACGGCGCCCATGCGATCTCCCTTCTCCCCCCGCGGTGCGGCGTGACCCCCGCGAGCCTTCGCGCCTTTCTCGACGGACTGGTGCGCGCCGAGGTGCGCTGGAGCGTGATGCTCTGGGGCCCGCCGGGCATCGGAAAATCCAGCGTGGTCGAGCAGGTCGCGGCGGCCCACGGGCTCTCCCTCGTTGACCTCCGGCTCTCGCAGCTCGCGCCCACCGACCTGCGGGGACTGCCCGTGCCCGAGAACGGGGTCACGCGCTGGGCGCCGCCGGAGTTTCTCCCGCGAGAGGGGCGGGGGATCTTGTTTCTCGACGAGATCAACCTCTCGCCCCCTGCGGTGCAGGGCGTCGCGCAGCAGCTCGTGCTCGACCGGCGCGTGGGCTCGTACACCGTCCCCGAGGGGTGGTTTGTCTGGGCCGCGGGCAACCGCAAAGAGGACCACGCCGCGGTCTTCGACATGCCCCGCCCCCTCTCGAACCGCTTTCTGCACCTCGAGGTCTCCCCCGACCTCGACGCGTTTCGCGCGCACGCCGTAGGCCGCGGGATGCACGAGCGCATCCTCGCCTTTCTCTCCTACCGCCCGACGCTGCTGCACCGGGTCGACCCGCAGCGCCCGGCGTGGCCCTCGCCGCGGTCGTGGGAGATGGCCGACGCGCTGCTCCGCGCCGAGCTCCCCCTCGACGCCGCCGTGGGCGCCCCCGCCGCGGGGGAGTTCGAGGCCTTCTGCAAGGTCTACGCGTCGCTGCCCGACATCGCCGCGATCTTTCGGGGAGACGATGTGCCTGCGCCGCAGGAGAATTCGGCGCGCTACGCCACCACCCTGGCCCTCGCGCTGCGCTGCGACGGGGCGGGCGCCGCCCACGCCGTGCGCTGGGTGCAGCGGTCCTACGCCGCGGAGTGGCTCCAGCTCTTTCTCCACGCCGCGATGGAGCAGCTCCGCGCGAAGGGCGCGATGGGGCCCCTCGCCGCCGCCGTGGGGCGCGACCGCGAGCTCGCGGCGATGTACGCCAACCTCCAGCGGGCGATCCAGGCATAGCCCATGGCCCGCAGCCTCGACGAGCGGCTCTCGGCGTCGCGGGTGCGCCTCCGCGCGCGGCACCCCTTCTTCGGCGCGTTGCTGCTCTTCGCGAAGGTCGTCGAGACCGAGGACTGCGAGCTCGCGGCCACCGACGGTGAGCGCCTGTTCATCAACCCCGCGGGCGTCGAGGGCCTGCGCGCCCCCGAGCTCGACGGGCTGCTGCTCCACGAGCTGCTCCACGCCGCGCTGCTCCACATCGACCGCCGCCGCGCCCGCGAGCCCCTCCGCTGGAACGTCGCCGCCGACATCGTGGTCAACGGGATCATCGCGTCCCTCCCCAGGGTCGCCCTCCCCGCCGGCGGCCTCCGCGACCCTGACCTCGAGGCGCTCCCCGTCGAAGAGGTCTACGAGCGGCTCGAGGGTCGGGTGCTGACGCTCTCCCTCGCCGACCTCCTCGACCCCGCCGAGCCCACCGACCCCGCCCTCTGCACCGCCCGCGCGGCGCAGTGGCGCGAGGCCCTCGCGCAGGCCGAGACCCTCACGCACATGGGCGTCGGCGCGCTCCCCGCGGCCCTCGCCCGGGCGGTGCGCGAGGTGCTCGCGCCCAGCCTCGACTGGCGCTCGATGCTCTGGCGCTTCGTCACCGTGACCCCGTGCGACTACAGCGATTTCGACCGACGACTGGTGCACCGCGGGCTCTACCTCGAGGCGCTCCAGGGAGACTCCCTCGACGTGGCGGTGGCGGTCGACACGAGCGGCTCCATCGGCCAGCGGCTCCTCGACCGCTTCATGGGCGAGCTCCGGGGGATCCTCGGCGCGTACCCCCACGTGCGCGTCGCGCTGTACTTCATCGACGCCGCCCTCGACGGACCCTACGAGGTGCGAGACGTGGGCGAGGTCCCCGCGCCGAAGGGGGGAGGGGGCACCGACTTTCGACCGTTCTTTCAGGCGATGCGCGAGTCGCGCGCGTCGGGCCAGCGGGTGCTGGTCTACCTCACCGACGGATTTGGAACCTTTCCGACAGACCGGCCCGACGAGCCCACGCTGTGGGTGGTCGCCGCGGGCGGGCTCGCGAGCGAGCGCTTTCCCTTCGGCGAGGTCGCGCGGCTCATGGAGAATTGACGATGGCGACACCCCACGACAAGGCCGCCGAGCTCGCGCGCATCGAGGCGATCGAGGCCGGCGACGCCGACGGCGACGCCCTCGCCGCGGCCTGGCGCGACGCGCCGCAGTTTCAGCTCAACCTCCGCACCCGGCTGCGCCGCGCGGTCGCACGCTCGCCGTCGATCCCCCCGAGGCTCGCCGCCGCGGTGATCCAGAAGTTCCCGCGGGAGATCTTCGAGAACCCCGCGCTGCCGCTGCTGCTCCTCGAGTCGCCCGACCTGCTGCTCCGCGCGCCGAGGCGCTTCTGGGACGCGGTCTTCGCCGCCCCCGAGCTCTCCCCCGCGATGATGCCCGCCCTCGTCGCCGCGTGCCCCAGCGCCCGTCTCGACCGCATCGCGCGCCGCCCCGAGTTCGAGCTGGCCGACGCGCAGGCCCTGCTCCAGCGGCTGCGCGTCACCGTCCTCGGCGTCCCCGGAGCGGACCTCGGGCTCACCGACGAGCAGGCGCTGAGCCTCTGTCAGCAGTGGCACGACGCCTCCCTCGACCTCGACGACGCGGTCGTCGCGGCGCTGCGGCGCCACGTCGACGACCTCTCCGCGCGGGTGGTCCTGATGCGCGCGCGGCAGCTCTCGGTGAGCGAAGTGATCCAGCTCGGGGGCGACCCGCGGACGCAGCACTACCAGGAGTCCCTGGCCCTCGCGGGGCGCGAAGACCTCCCCGTCGAGCACCTCGCGGCCCTCGCGCGCAACGGCTACGGCCAGGTGCGCGCGCTCGTCGCCGCGAACCCCGCCACCCCCGTCGAGGCCGTCGTCGCGCTGATCAAAGACCGCGACCCCCACGTCAGCGCCGCTGCGATGCTCTGCCCCCGGCTCCCGCGCGCGGCCTTCGAGACCTTCCTCAAGCGAGGCGCGTCCCGCCGCCGCGCCGTGCTCGCGCTGCGCCCCGACCTCACCGCCGACGACTACGCCGCCCTCGCGCGGGCGGGCGAGATCGACGTGCGCGCCGCCGTCGCGCAGAACCCCCACGCGCCCCGCGAGGTGCTCGCGCTGCTCGCGAACGACCTGCGCGAAGAGGTGCGCGACGCGCTCCTTGAGAACCCCGCGCTCCCACCCGATCTCCTTGCGGCGCAAGGGGATGAAGCGACCGAGGCGACCCCCGCGAAGCCCGCGAAGAGGGCGCCGAAGCCCTCCCTCCTCGAGCGGGCCCGGGCGATCCTCGTGGGCGACACCTCCGGCGGCGAGCGCTGGGAGGCGGTGCTGAGCTGGGTCGAGGCGGGCGGCAAGGCGCCGGGGCGGGTGCCCCTGTCGCCGAAGGATCGCAAGGCGCTCCTCCGCGGCGGCCTCGCGCTGCTGGGCGAGGAGCCCGGTGACTACGACGCTGCCCGCACGCGGCTGCTCGCGGCGCTGATGGAGTCGCTCGGGTGCCTGCCGGAGCTCAACTCCAAGATGCACAGGGCGCTGCGGTACGGCCCGGCGGCGCCGCGGGTCGCCCTCGCCGAGCGCTGGCTGGCACGGCTGATGGACGCGGGCTACGACGAGGCCGAGGCGCTCTCGTGGCTCTGCTACACCCCCACCGCGTCGAAGCTCGCGAGGGACCGCGGCGGGATGCAGACGCAGCTCGCGCGCGAGGCCCTGTCGTCGCGCCTCGACCGCGTGCCGGCGCTCCTCGCGTCGATGCCAAAGGGAAAGCCCCGGACCTTCTTCGCGCAGTTCGTGGTGGGCGAGCTCGCCACCGGCGAGGTCAAGCCCGACGAGCGGGTCGCGCGGCTGCTGGCGCTCTACCAGGTCGACGAGATTCGCGGGGCGATGACCGTCGACCTCGTGCGCCGCGTGGCCATCTCCGGCGGGGTCGCGTTCGTGAACGCCCTCGACGCGGCCTCGCCGACGCTCTCGAAGGAGTTTCTCAAGAGCGTCGACCTCAACTACGGCTGGAGCGTGCCCCGCGAGGTGATCGACCGCGCCCGGGCCGCGCAGGGCCTGCCGCTGCCGTAGGTCGCGGCGCGTCGGTCAGATCGTGCTGTCGAGGCCCGCGAGCTTCGCGCTCTCTTCCCAGAGCCTCGCGGCGACGGCGTCGTCCTGCGCGGCGCGCGAGGTGCGCGCGACCTTGCGCTTCGCGAAGTACTCGCCGGTGACCCCCGCGACCTCGGGCGACGACGCGAGGTGCACGCTGGTCTCGGCGCCCGTGGCCTCGCTCACCGCGAAGAGGTAGCCCAGGGGCTTGATCACCCGCCAGATCCCGCCCTTGGAGAGGAACTCCGACGCGACGAAGCCGGGGTGCAGGCAGTTCACCGTGGGCCCGTCGCCCCCGAGGCGCCGTGACATCTCTCGAGTGAACAGCACGTTCATCAGCTTCGAGGTGCCGTAGACGCGCCAGGCGTCGTAGCCCCGCGCGCTCTGCAGGTCGTCGAAATCGACGCGGCCCATGTGGTGCGCCGCGCTCGCGACGTTCACCACCCGCGCGCCCTCGGCTTGGCGCAGCGCGGGGAGCAGCAGGTTCGCGAGGAGAAAATACGCGAGGTGGTTCGTCGCGAAGGTGCGCTCGAGGCCCTCGGCGGTGACCTCGCGGGTGAGGTTCACCGCGCCGGCGTTGTTCAGCAGCACGTCGAGGGCGCCGTAGCGGTCGAGGTAGCTCGAGGCGAGGGCGCGCACGTCGGCCATCTTCGAGAGGTCGGCGAGGAGCGACTCGACGCGCTCGCTCCCGCTCTCGGCGCGGAGCTCGGCCTCGACCCGCGCGGTCTTCTCGGGGTTGCGCCCGACGATCACCACCCGCGCGCCCCGGGCCGCGAGCACCTTCGCCGCGTGCCGCCCGATGCCCGCGGTGCCCCCGGTCACGAGCACCGTGCGTCCCTGCATGCTCCCGTCGCTCATGACCGCGCTTGCTATCATCCCTCCCGCCGCGGCGTCGATGCGCGAGAGGCTTTCACGCACCCTGCGGTCCAGGGTATGAAACCCGCGGGTCCCACCGTGGGATCGGGAACCGTAGGGATGCTCCGTAAGATCATCGGCTCGCTCCTCGTCGTCGCGCTCCTCGCAGGGGTGCAGCGCGTCGCGGGCGCCTTCCTCGACCACTATTTCATCCGGGTGCTCTCGGTGTGCGGCATCAACGTGATGCTCGCCGTCTCGCTCAACCTGGTGAACGGCACCACCGGGCAGTTCTCCATCGGCCACGCGGGCTTCATGGCCGTGGGCGCGTACGCCTCGGCCATCGCGTCGTTCAACCTCGCGCCGGTGCTCGGGCCCTCGATGTCGGCGGTCACGCTGGTCCTCGCGTGCGTCGCGGGCATCGTCGCCGCGGCCCTCGCCGGCGTCGCCGTGGGCGTGCCGTCGCTGCGGCTCCGGGGAGACTACCTCGCCATCGTGACCCTGGGCTTCGGCGAGATCATCCGCATCTCCATCGAGAGCACCGAGCGCCTCGGGGGCTCGCAGGGCTATCCCCTGGGCGCCGCGTCGATCCCGCCCTACGCCACGCTCGCCTGGGTCTGGGGCGGCGCCGTGCTCGGCACCGTGCTCGTCTGGAACCTCACCTACTCGTCCTACGGCCGCGCCCTCTCGGCCATTCGCGAGGACGAGATCGCCGCCGAGGCCGCGGGCATCCCCACCACGCGGTACAAGGTCCTCGCCTTCAGCGTGAGCGCCGCCCTCACGGGCCTCGCCGGGGCGATGTACGCCCACGACGAGACGGGCGGGCAGCACATCGACCCCGGCGCGTTTCGCATGGACCGCTCCGTCGACATGCTCGTGATGATCATCTTCGGCGGCCTGGGGAGCATCACCGGCGCGATCATCGGCGGCGTCTTCGTCGCCGTGTCCCTGGAGCTCCTCCGGGAGTTTCAGAGCTACCGGCTCATCGCCTACGCGCTGCTGCTCATCGGCATGATGCTCCTGCGCCCGCAGGGGCTCCTGGGCACGCGCGAGTTCTCCCCCGCGCTGCTCAAGCGCCTGCTGCGCCGCGGGTCCAAGGCGGTGTCGCCGTGAGCGCGGTGCTGAAGGTCGACTCGCTCGAGATGGTCTTCGGCGGCCTGCGCGCCGTGGGGGGCGTGTCGTTCGAGGTGCCCGAGCGCTGCATCTTCGGGCTCATCGGGCCCAACGGCGCGGGCAAGACCACGGTGTTCAACTGCGTCACCGGGGTCTACACGCCCACGTCGGGCGCGATCACCTTCCAGGGCAAGCGCATCGACGGCCTCCAGGCGTGGCAGATCGCCGACGCGGGCGTCGCGCGCACCTTCCAGAACATCCGGCTCTTCTCGAACATGTCGGTGCTCGAGAACGTGCTCGTGGCCAACCACCGCGCGTCGAAGCACAACCTCCTCGACGCCGTGCTGCGCACCAGGCGGCACCGCGACGACGAAGAGGCCATGCGCCGCAAGGCGATGGAGCTCCTCTCGTTCTTCTCCCTCGACGACAACGCGCTCGAGCGCGCGGGCTCGCTGCCCTACGGCGACCAGCGCCGGCTCGAGATCGCGCGGGCGCTGATGCTCAACCCGAAGCTGCTGCTCCTCGACGAGCCCGCCGCGGGGATGAACTCCGCCGAGGCCAAGGTGCTCAAGGCGCAGATCCACGAGCTGCGCGACCGCTTCGACCTCACCGTGGTCCTCGTCGAGCACAACATGCAGGTCGTGATGGAGGTGTGCGAGCACATCCACGTCATGGACCGCGGCGAGACCATCGCCCAGGGCGCGCCCGCGGCGGTGCAGTCTGACCCCAAGGTGCTCGAGGCGTACCTCGGGGCCGGCGCCGACGCGCTCGCGCCCCACGACGGCCCGGAGGTGACCACCGAGCCCCTGCTCAAGGTCGACGACCTCGCGGTGAGCTACGGCGGCATCAAGGCCGTGAAGGGCATCTCGATCGAGGTGCGCCAGGGCGAGCTCGTGGCCCTCATCGGCGCCAACGGCGCGGGCAAGACCACCACCCTCAAGGCCATCGCGCGGGTGCTCCCGTGGGCCTCGGGCGCGGTCACCTTCGACGGCCGCGACCTCTCGACGACCGAGCCCGAAGACCTCATCGCCCTGGGCATGGCGCTCTCGCCCGAGGGCCGCGCGATCTTTCCGAACCTCTCGGTGCGAGAGAACCTCGAGATGGGCGCCTACACCGTGCGCGACCCCGCCGTCGCGGCGAGGCGCATGGCGCAGGCGGTCGAGCTCTTTCCGCGGCTGGGGGAGCGCATGGCGCAGCTCGGCGGCACGCTCTCGGGGGGCGAGCAGCAGATGCTCGCCATCGCCCGCGCGCTGATGTCGGGGCCGAAGCTCTTGATGCTCGACGAGCCGTCGCTGGGCATCGCGCCGGTGCTCGTCGACCAGATCTTTCAGGCCATCGCGCGCATTCGCGAGGAGGGCACCACGGTGCTGCTGGTCGAGCAGAACACCCGCCGCGCCCTCGCCGCCGCGCAGCGCGCGTACGTGCTGGTGACCGGCGAGGTCGCCCTCACCGGCAGCGCGAAGGACCTCGCCGACGACCCCCGCGTGAAGGGCGCCTACCTCGGAGACAAGGCCCATGGCTGACCTCCGGCGCGCGCTCGCCGCGTCGGTGCTGGTCCTCGCCTGCAAGCGCGCCGAGCGACCGCCGGTGTTGCCGACGCCCGACGCGGGGCCCATCCTCGTGAGCGGCGGCGTGTTGCTCGAAGACGCGGGGGCGCAGTGCCTCGGGTCGGGGATCCTCTGCGAGGGGCAGGGGCCCTACCAGTGCGTCAACGGCGCGCGCGCGGCCATGGAGCCCTGCGCGGGGGCGAGGCCCTTCTGCGTCCCCGGCGTGGGCTGCCTGTCGTGCCCGCCCTCGGCGCAGCGCTGCGACCCGGCGGAGGGCGCGACGCCGCAGCGGTGCGCCGACGACGGCAGCCGCTGGATCGACCTCCCCGCCTGCGCCTCCGACCAGCGCTGCGTGAGCGGGCGCTGCGGCGACCCCTGCGACGTGCCCGACGGGGCGCAGCAGTACCTCGGCTGCGACTACTGGGCGACGGCCACGCCCAACTCGCAGCTCAGCCGCTCGTTCCCCTTCGCGGTGGCGCTGGCGAACCCGCAGCGCTTCGCGGTGCAGGTGCAGATCCGCGGCGGCGCCCTCACCGAGGCGCGGGAGATCACCCTCGCGCCGGGGGCCGCCGAGGCCGTCACGCTCCCCTGGGTCGACGCCCTCGCCCAGCAGGCCCCGCAGGACCTCGGCTGCGAGTGCGGTCGCCCCACGAACTGCGCGAACACCCGCTTCGCGCGCTCGGCCCTGGCTCGGGGCGGCGCCTACCAGGTCCACGCGACGGCGCCGGTGGCGGCGTACCAGTTCAACCCGCTCACCTTCGAGACCCGAGGGAGCGTGGCCGCCTGCCTCAACTCCTTCACCAACGACGCCTCGCTGCTGCTCTCGCAGCGCTCGCTCACGCGTCGCTACCTGGTGCTCACGGCGCCCAACCTCTCGTTTCAGCCCAACGTGACCCTCGGCGGCTTCATCGCCGTGGTCGCGACCACGGGCGAGAGCACCTCGGTGACCGTGCGTCTCCCCGAGAACAGCGGCGTGCCCGAGGCGGTGAACGGGGTGGTTCGGCACGACAACCTCATGCCCGGCGACGTCGCGCTGGTGGTGGGCACGCAGTCGGGCGACCTCAGCGGCGCGCTGGTCGAGGCGAGCAACCCCGTCGCGGTCTTCGCCGGCCACGACTGCACCCGCGTGCCGCAGAACGTGCCCGCCTGCGACCACCTCGAGGAGCAGGTGCTGCCCTTCGAGACCCTCGGGCAAGACTTCGTCGTGAGCGACCTGCGCGACCGCGACGCCCCGACGGTGCTGCGCATGGTGGCGACCGTCGACGACACCGTGGTGAGCTTCACGCCCTCGTCGATCTCTCCGCCGCGCCGGCTCGCCGCGGGTCAGGTGATCTCGGTCAACGCCCAGGGCAGCACGATGCTGCGCGCGTCGCACCCGGTGCAGGTGGTGCAGATGATGACCGGGCTGGGCTTCGAGGGCGACGGCGCGGGCGACCCCGCGATGGTCACCGAGGTGCCGACGCAGCAGTTCCGCGACCGCTACGACATCCTCGTGCCCGCGACGTACACGTCGAACTTCCTCGGCGTCGTGGCGCCCCGCGGCGCGCGGGTGACGATCGACGGCGAGCCCCTGCAGGGCGAGGTCGAGCAGCTCGGCCCGTGGGACATCCACCACGCCACCGTGCGCCCCGGCTGGCACCAGCTCCAGACCGTCGAGGGCGTTCCCTTCGGGGTGAAGGTCTACGGCACGGCGCGGTACACGTCGTACGCGTACCCCGGCGGCCTCGACCTGCGGCTGCTCACGCCGGGCTGACCGGCCGTCGCGCGACGGTCATGCGGATGCCGTGCTTGAAGCGCAGGGTGATCGAGGGCTCGGGCTCGACCCGGGGCTCGGCCACGGCGCGCAGCGAGAAGCGCCGCGCCACGGTCGCGAGGATCAGCGTGGCCTCCATGAGCGCGAACTGGTTGCCGATGCAGACCCGCGGCCCCGCGCCGAAGGGGATGTACGCGCCGCGGGGTAGGGATTTCGCGAACTGGTTCTCCCAGCGCAGGGGCTTGAACGCGAGCGGGTCGGTGAAGAACCGCGGGTCGCGGTGCATCGTCCATGGGAGCACCCAGATCCACGCCCCGGCGGGGAAGCGGTGGCCCTCCAGCTCGAAGGCCTCCGTCGCCTCGCGGCCGAGGGACCACGCCGGGGGGTAGAGCCGCAGGGTCTCGTGCACGACGAAGCCTGTGTATTTCAGCCTCGGGAGGTCGTCGACGGTGGGCTCGCGGTCGCCCAGCACCTCGTCGAGCTCGGCGTGGAGGGCGCGCTCGGCCTCGGGGTGCTGCGCGAGGAGGTGAAAGGTCCACGAGAGCGCGAGGGCCGTGGTCTCGTGGCCCGCGAGGAAGAGGATCAGCAGCTCGTCGCGCACCTGCTGGTCGGACATCCGCGCGCCGTCGTCGTCCTGCGCGGCGAGGAGCATCGCGAGGAGGTCGTCCTGGGGCGCGGCGTCGCCCATCGCGCGGCGCCGCGTGATGAAGCCGCGCACGATGCCGTCGAGGCGCGCGCTGACCTCGCGGAGCCTGCGGTTCGAGGGCAGCGGCGCGTTCGCGAGGGAGGGCACGAGGATGAACTTCGGGTCGGCGAAGCGCGAGACCACCGCGTCGATGCACGACGCGAGGTCGCGGGTGTCGCCCACGTCGTCGCCGAAGAGCGCGCGGGTCACGATGTCGGCGGTGAGGGCCATCATCGCGTGGTGCAGCTCGAGGGTCTCGCCGTCGCGCCAGCCCTCGAGCATCTTCGCGGTGTGCTCGACCATGACCGCGCCGTAGCCCGCGATGCGCTCGCGGTGAAACGCGGGCTGAATGAGCCGCCGCTGGCGCCTCCAGAAATCGCCCTCCGACGAGAGCAGGCCCTCGCCCAGCAGGCTCTTGAGCGCGCGGAGGAACACGTCCTTCTGCATCACCGCCGCGGAGCGCACGAAGACCTGCTCGACCAGCGCGGGGTCGTTGATGAGCCACGCGCGGTACCGAATGAAGTCCATCTCGACGATGGGGCCCTGCCGCGCGACGCCCTCGAGAAAGCGCAGCGGGCCTCGGGCGTAGTGCAGCATCGAGCCCACCAGCGGGAGCTTCGGCGCCTGAGGAATCGCGGCGGGTTGAGACATCGCGGGGAGCATCGCGGCTCGACGCGCGCGAGGCAACGTGACGGGGCGTGAAATGACGCGAGGGGAGCGCCGGGCCTGCGTGGCCGCGGTTGCGCTCCCCTCGACGCCGTTCGAATGACCTGGCGAGAGGTCAGATCAGCGCTGCGCGTCCCAGGTGTCCTCGTGGGTCACGCCGCCGTCCTCGAAGGTCCAGTTGATCGTGTGGAACACGAAGGTGACCTCCTCGAGGGGGGGCTCGGTCGAGGTCGCGGGGACGATCGTGTCGGGCACGTACAGCTTCTGCGACGCGACGCGGCCCTGGCTGATCTGCACCGTGTAGAACTGCTCGGTGGTCCCGTCGCCGGTGGGGTTCGGGCGGAAGAACTTGAAGGTGCCCTCGATGACCTCGTTGTTGCAGAGCGACTTCGAGATCATCGGCGAGGACTTGTCGATGCGCTTGCGGATGAGCAGCGGCTCGTACTGACGGCGACCGGTCGCCATGCCCGAGCCCGACTCGCGCGCGGTCTTGATCGACTGCTCGAAGTACAGGCACTCGATGGAGCCCTCGCGCCCGAGCGAGGTCTGCGTGCTCTGGCCCTTGATCTCGGCGCCGTTGGACTTGAGGTAGAGGTGTACGGTTTCGGCCATGGTCTTCTCGCTTGTGGGGGGATGAGCGCCAACGGAGTGGATGAGCGATCGTTGACGCAGTGCATGGGGATCGGTCGAAGACCGCGGCCCCACTCAACCTGCTGCCGATCGCACTAAGCACCGAGCGTGCCGACGATCGACGGGCGCATCGTCTGCCTCGCGCCCCCGTAATTCAAGGCCGCTCAGGCGAAATCGTCCGCCCTTCGGTTGGACTCGGATCCAACCGGGTTGGTGTCGAGGCCAATGGGGCGTTCAGGCCCTGCGTCCGCTGCGCTCGAGGAGCGCGGCGGCGTTGTCGTGGAGCACCTTCGCGCGCAGCTCGGGGCGCCCCTCGGTGGCGAGGAGCACCTTCGCGAGGGGGAGCACCGGGTGATAGAAGGGCCAGTCCGAGCCGAAGACCACCCGGTCGGCGTCGCCCTTGGCGAGCACCTCGCGGAGCTGCCCCAGCGAGAGCCCGGAGATCTCGAGGTACACGTTCGGGTACCTGCGCTGCAGCGCGATGGCCTCGCGGTGCTGCAGAGAGCCCGCGTGGCCGAAGATGAAGGTGGTCTCGGGGCACTCCCGCAGCGGGCGCTCATAGGCGTGCATCTGCGCGCAGTACTGCCCGAGCTTCGGCTCGATGCCCGCGGGGCCGGCGTGCCAGATCACGGGGATGTTCTCGGCGCCGCACCAGCGGTAGATCCGCATGGCGTACCAGGCGTCGGGGCGAAAGAGCTGGTTGGGGGGGTGGAGCTTGAGCCCCCGGGCGCCGAGGTGCATCTGCTCCTCGAAGCGCTCGCGGGCGTTGAACGCGCGGGGGTGCACGCTGCCGTAGCCCGTGGCCTCGGGGCGGGAGCGGGCGGCGATGAGCGTGTCGCGGGGATGGTGGTTCGGGATCGCCATGTCGATCCCCAGCACCGCGGCGTGGACCACGTTCATGCTGCGCATGTCGCGGGCGAGGTTGGGGGCCGTGTGGTCCTTGCGGGAGCCCTTGCCGGTGAGGCCGCCGAGGAGGAGGTCGCGCTTGAGGTTCGCGAGCTCCTTCGGGCCGAAGCACTGGTTCGCGCGAACATCGAGGTGGTGCGCGCAGCACCGCCCGAGGAGCAGGTTCGAGTCGGGCGTCTCGCGCAGCATGTCGACCTCGTGGATCGACAGCGTCGGCAGCGAGTAGTGCGTGTGCATGTCGATCACCGGCCCGACCGACGGGGTCGACACGACGATCTCGCCGCCGTCGACGTCGAACCACGGCAGCGCGGCGAGGGCGTCTCGGGTGGCGTAGCGAAGCGGGAGGTTCGGGTCCGCGGGGTCCATGGCGCCGCACCCTACCCCAAGCCGCGCGCCCCTGGCGGGCCCGCCACCCCCTCGCCACCCCCCGCCACCCCAATTCCGCCACCCCCGCGCGCGAGAACATCGAGAATTTCAGCCTGGCGCGGGGCGTGCGCTGCGCGGGTGCATGAAGCTCCACACCTGCCTCTTCGCGCTCCTCTCCGCCGTCGCCTGCGCCCCGGTCGACGCCCTCGAAGACACGCCTCAGGCCGTCGATGACATCACCGGCGGCCTGCGCGACCGCGGGAGAACGCCCGCGGTGGTGGCGCTGCGGAGCGAGCTCGGCGACCTGTGCTCGGGCTCGCTGGTCGGTCCGCGCCTGGTGCTCACCGCGCGGCACTGCGTGAGCGAGACCGTCGACCGCGTCGAGTGCCCCAGCGAGGGGCCGCAGGTGCTCCGCGACCTGGATCCGTCGCGCGTCGAGGTCACCAACGCCGACGACGCGCGCGACTTCGCGGCCCTCGCGCGGGGCGTCGACCTCGTGGTGCCCGAGGGTGACTCGCTCTGCGGCGCGGACCTCGCGGTGCTGATCCTCGACCGCGAGCTCGAGGGGGTCACCCCGCTGCGCCTCGCGGCCCTCTCGCGCCCGGAGGCGGGGGCGCGGGTCACCGTCGTGGGCTACGGCCGTCGGGGGGACTCTTCGCGCGCGGGCCTCGGCGAGCGCTTCTCGCGCGCGGGGGTGCGCGTGCTCGAAGCCGGCGGCGCGGAGTTCACCACCGGCGCGTCGGGGTGCGCGGGAGACAGCGGCGGCCCGGCCCTCGAGCCCGAGACCGGGCGGGTGCTCGGCGTCGTCTCGCGCGGCGGCGCGCGCTGCGCGGGCCCCGACGCGCGGCTGGTGTTCACCCGCGCGGGCATGGCCTCGCGCCTCGTCGCCGCCGCGCGCCAGAGGCTGCTCGCGCGGAGATGAACGGCGCCGCGCCGGGGCGCCACGCAGGGAGCGTATGGGAACCGCAGCCGCCACGTTTCGCTCGCTCCACCTCGTCGAGCCCGAGGCGCGCCCCCCGCGGGTCACCGTCGCCCCGCCCCCGCGGCGTTGGCGAGGCGCCGCGCTCCTCGCGTCGCTCGTCGTCGCCGCCGCGCTGAACCCCCTGCTGCCCGCGATGATGGCCTCCACCGGCCGGGCCGGCACCGAGTTCATCGCCCTCGCCCTCGCGCCGCTCTTCGCCCTCGCCGCCTCGGGCGGCGTCGGCGCGTGGAGCCGTCCGGTGATGCGCCCGATGGTCGCGGTCGCGGGGATCCTCGCGCTGAGCCTCGCGGTGGGGGAGCACCTCAAAGACGGCGCGGTGAAGCTCTTCGTCACCCTGAGCGGCCTCGCCTGGGCCGCGGCGCTCGTGGGCGAGCGCGGGCGCCTCGCGCGGGTCGCGGCCTGGGGCGCGCCGCTCACCCTCGCGCTCTGGGCGGCGTCGGCGGTGACCCGCGACGCGCTGCCGCGTCCCTCGCACATGCTCGCGCTCGCGGTGCTCTACGCGCGGCTGATCCTCGACGAAGAGGACCGCCCTCGGCACCTTCGCCCCGGGGAGATCCTCGTCGACGTCGGCCTGGTCGGCGTGATCTTTCTCTCGACCTTTCGCGCGGCGACGCTGGCCGCGGGGGCCGCGCTCGTCGCCGCGGCGGCGCGCTCTCGCCGCGCGCGCTGGGTGCTGCTGCTCTGCGGCCTCTGCGCGGCGCCGGCGCTCCTCGTGTCGACCGACCGAGAGCCGACGTACTCCGCCGCGGTCGCGCGGGACGACTGGCAGGGCCGCTACGGGTCCCTCGGCGAAGACCGGCTCTCGGGCCGCGCGGACATCTGGGAGAACGTCTGGCGCGACGTGCAGCGCAGCCCGGCCTGGCTGCTCACGGGCCACGGGGCGGGCGACGTGGACCTCTACGTCGCCCGGGTGAACCCCACGTACCACGCGCACCTGCGAGGCGACGAGCGCGCGGTGCACACGCACAACACCGCGCTGGAGCTGTTCCTCTCGGCGGGGATCTGGGGGCTCATCCCCGCGGCCTGGCTGGTGCTCATGGCGGCGTCGCGGGCGCGCGCCCTCGGCGCGCAGGTGGGGTGCTCGGCGGGGGTGCTCGTGGTCTCGATGTCGAACGTGCCCACCCTCGACTGGACCGGCGGCACCCTGCTCATGGCCGTGTGGCTCTACGCCCTCGCGGCGACGGAGGGCGCGCGATCCATTGACCCAGGGGCTCGGTTTGCGCATGGTCCCGCGCCGAGGAGCCACCATGACCCACCCCGCACTGACCCAGCTCTCCCAGGACGAGAAGCTCTTTCGTGACAGCGTGACCGAATTCGCCAGGGCCCGCGTCGCCCCGCGCGTGTCGGCCATGGACGAGAAGGGCGCGATGGACAAGGACCTCCTCCCGCAGCTCTTCGAGCTCGGGGTGATGGGCGTCGAGATCCCCGAGGCCTACGGCGGCCCCGGCGCGGACTTCTTCACCGCCTGCCTCGCCGTCGAAGCCTTCGCCCTCGTCGACCCCTCGGTGAGCGTGCTCGTCGACGTGCAGAACACCCTCGTGGCCAACGCGCTGCTGCGCTGGGGCTCCGAGGCGCAGAAGCTCCACTACGGCCCCAAGCTCACCACCGAGTGGGTCGGCAGCTACGCCCTCTCCGAGCCCGGCAGCGGCTCCGACGCCTTCGCCCTCGCGACCCGCGCCGAGCTCCGCGGCGACCGCTGGGTGCTCAACGGCCGCAAGCTCTGGATCACCAACGGCGCCGAGAGCACCTTCTTCATCGTCTTCGCCAACGTCGACTTGTCCAAGGGCTACAAGGGCATCACGGCCTTCATCGTCGAGCGCGACTTCAAGGGCTTCGCCGTCGGCAAGAAAGAAGACAAGCTCGGCATCCGCGCGTCGAGCACCACGGAGCTCATCCTCGAGGACTGCGAGGTGCCCGTCGAGAACGTGCTCGGCGAGGTGGGCAAGGGCTACAAGATCGCCATCGAGACCCTCAACGAGGGGCGCATCGGCATCGGCGCGCAGATGGTGGGCACGGCGCAGGGCGCCTTCGATTTCGCGATGAAGTACATGCTCGAGCGCAAGCAGTTCGGGCAGAGCATCGCGAGCTTTCAGGGCATGCAGTTCCAGTACGCCCAGGCCGCCGTCGACATCGAGAGCGCGCGGCTCATGGTCTACAACGCCGCGCGGCTCAAGGACGCGGGGCTGCCCTTCATCAAGGAGGCCGCGATGGCCAAGCTCCACGCGTCGAACGTCGCCGAGCGCGTCGCGTCGCAGTGCGTGGAGTTCCTCGGCGGCGTGGGCTTCACCCAGGAGTACCCCGCGGAGAAGTTCTTTCGCGACAGCAAGATCGGCAAGATCTACGAGGGCACCTCGAACATGCAGCTCCAGACCATCGCCAAGATGCTCATGGCCGAGTACGAGCGCCGGAGCTGAGCGCTCACGCCCCGTCGAGGGCGTCGCGCAGGCGCTCCTTGAGCGCGCCGAAGCGCTCGGTCTGACGGCTGTCTGACACCGCGAGGCGCATCGCCCGCTCGTTGCCCACGATCACCACCAGACGTCTCGCGCGCGTGATCGCCGTGTAGATCAGCGCGCGGTTGAGCAGCACGAAGTGGCTGGTGTGCAGGCCGATCACCACGGCGTCGTACTCGCTGCCCTGCGACTTGTGCACCGTGGCCGCGTAGGCGAGGGAGAGGTTGTCGACGGCCTTGCCCGCGTAGTGCACCTCGCGGCCGTCGATCGACACCGTGGCGGTCTTCTCGTCGACGCGGAGCACGGTGCCGACGTCGCCGTTCCAGACGTCGAGGTCGTAGTCGTTCTTGTGCTGCATCACCTTGTCGCCCACGGCGATGCCGCGGCGGCCGCGCTCGCCGTGAGGGTTGAGGGCGGCCTGGAGCGCGAGGTTGAGCGCCTGCGCGCCGAGGGGACCGCGGTGCGTGGGCACGAGCACCTGCACGTCGCGGATCGGGTCGAGGCCGAAGGTGCTCGGGATGCGCCGCGCCACGCTCTCGACGAGGAGCCGCGCGGCCTTCTCGCCGTCGTCGCACTTCACGAGAAAGAGCTCGCCCGCGGGGGGCCGCGGCCCGCTCGGAGAGACCGTGCGCGCGGGGGACGACACGGGCACGTCGCCGCGGAGCACCGCGTAGGCGCCGCGCACGATCGCGCTCGCGCTCGCCTGGCGGAACACCTCGGTGAGCCGCACCGAGCGCACCCCGCGCGTCGCGAGGAGGTCTGCGAGCACGGTGCCAGGACCCACGGGCGGGAGCTGGTCGACGTCGCCGACGAAGACCACCCGCGCGCCCGGACGCACCGCGGCCATGAGCGACGCGGCGAGCTGCACGTCGACCATCGACGCCTCATCGACGAGCACCAGGTCGGCGTCGAGGGGCGCGTGGCGGTCGCGGGAGAACCTCCCGAGCCGGGGGTTCCACTCAAGGAGCCGGTGGATCGTCGAGGCCGGGCGCTGCGTGGCCTCGGAGAGGCGCTTCGCCGCCCTGCCCGTGGGCGCCGCGAGCACGACCTTCGCGCCGGCCGACGCGTGCAGGGTGACCAGCGCGCGGGTGGCGGTGGTCTTGCCGGTGCCCGGCCCGCCCGTGAGCACCAGGAGCCCCGAGGTGCGGGTCGTGTCGACCGCCTCGCGCTGCTTCGCGTTGAGGGGCGCGAGGGCCTCGCGCACGGCGGGGAGCTCCATCACCTTCGCGTCGATGGAGGGCACCGGGCGCGAGACGAAGCGCGCGAGGTCGACGGCGAGGCCGCGCTCGGCGGCGAGGAGCGGGGGCGGGTAGACCAGCGCCCGGTCGAGGACGACGGTGCCCGCGCGGGTGAGCCGGTCGAGGGCCTCGCGCGTCGCCGAGGCGGGGATCTCGAAGGGCTGCGCGAGCGCCGCGAGGTGCTCGGGGGGGAGCGCGACGTGGCCCTCTTCGACCGACTCGAGGAGCAGAAAGAGCGCGGCGCCGGTGATGCGCCGGGGGTCGTCCTTCGCGATGCCGACCATCTCGGCGATGCTGTCGGCCGTGCGAAACGCGATGCCGGGGACCTCTTCGGCCAGGCGGTAGGGGTTGGCCTGCACGACCTTCGCGGTCTCGACCCCGAAGCGCTCCCACACCCTGCGCGCGAGGGCGGGGCCGAGCCCCACGCCCTGCAGGTACGACTTGGTCTCGGCCTCGGCGCGGCGCGCGCGAAAGGCCTCTTGAATGCTCCGCGCGCGCTTCTCGCCGATGCCGCCGACCTCGGAGAGCCGCTCGGGGTGGTCGGCGATGACGTCCAGGGTCGACGCGCCGAAGCGCCCCACGATGCGCTGCGCGAGGCGCGCGCCGATGTCGGGCACGAAGCCCGAGCCCAGCAGCCGCTCGATGCCCCCCTCGGTGGTCGGCATCTCGGGCACCACGCTCGTCGCGCGGAGCTGCCGGCCGTGGGAGCCGTGCTGCTCCCAGCGCCCGTTGACCCGCACGGGCTCCCCCGCCGAGAGGTCGCCCAGGGGCCCCACCACCGTCGCGTCGTCGCCGTTGATCAGCGTGAGCCGCACGACCGAGAAGCTCTGGTCGTCTTTGCGAAAGACCACGCCGCGGACCACGCCCCGGAGCACCACCTCGCCCTCCGCGGGGGGGCTCTGGGCGAAGAGCGGGTTCTGGTCAGGGGGACGCTGCACGCCCTTACCTGTCTCCCACGAATTCACCGCGCGTGAAAGCGTCGCGGGGGACGGCGTGACGTAGCCCGTCCCGCGGGGGGAGGGCGCTGAGCGCTCGCGGAGATCACCCCAGAAACGCTGCGGCGCAGGCGCTTAGCACCATTCCCAGCAGGGCGAGGGAGGAGAGGAAGAAGAGGGCGAAGCGCACCTCGATCTTGTTCCAGGTTGACTGCACGAGGCTGTGCACGACGCGGATCGCGACGTAGGCCCAGGCGAGGGCGAGGTTGCGCCCGTCGCCGAGGCCCATGAGCGCGAGGCAGACCGCGAGGGCGTAGAACAGCGTCGGCTGCTCCATGAGGTGGTTGTAGTTGTCGGCCTTCCAGCGCACCTCGGCGGGGAGCAGGGCCATCTGCTCGCCGCGTGGCAGGGTCGGGTCGAGCTTCATCTTCGCGCGCTGAATCGCGGGGATGCGGGTGAGGTACATCCACCCCCACATCACCATCGACCAGGCGACGAGCGCCACGACGGGCTTGAGGATCGGGCTGTTCATCGAAGGTCGAGGCTGGCACGGCGCCGCGGCGCGGGGGCGAAATATCGGCGCCGGGCACTGGGAGCTTCGCCGCGGAGTTCAACTTACCCCGCGAGACGGTGCAGAGTCGCGCGATGGCTCCCCTGCCACCGCCCTCGGAGAGGGTTCGACGCGCATGTGCCCTGCTCGCGGTCGTCGCCGGGCTCATCCCGCTCCTGGCGCTGGGCAACGAGATGGTGCTCGACGACGTGTACACCGTCGTGCGGCACCCCATCGTGCGCGGCGACGCGCCCTGGTGGACCGTGCTCGACTACGACTACTTCGGCGTGCGCCGCGGGACCACCGCGTCGTACGGCGCCTGGCGCCCGCTGCAGACCCTGCTCTTTCGCCTCGATCACCTCCTGGGCGGCGGCGCGTCGTGGCCCTTTCGCGCGCACTCGGCGCTGCTCCACGCCGCGGTCACCGCCGCCTTCGCGCGCGCCCTGCTCGCCGCCGCGCCCGCCCGCGCCGCGGTGGCCGCCACGGCCCTCTTCGCGGTGCACCCGCTGCACACCGACGCGGTGTACGCCGCGGCCAACCGCTGCGAGCTCCTCGCGCTGCTCTTCGCCTTCGGCGTGCTCGCGGCGCACCGCAGGGAGGGCGCGCGCGCCGCGGCCCTCGCGACCCTCGCGATGGTGGGCGCGTCGCTGAGCAAGGAGTCGGCGGTGATCATCCTCCCGGTGCTCGCCCTCCACGACCTCGCCTTCGCGCGGCCGAAGACCGCGCGCCTCGCCGCGCGCTACGCCGCCCTCGTCGCGGTGCTCGCCGCCGCGGCGCTGCTGCGGAGGCGCGCGTGCGGGTCGTTTCAGGGGTACAGCAGCGACCCCATCATGAACCCGCTGCGCGCGGTCCCCTGGGTCATGCAGCGCGTGCATGGGCTGCGGATCTTCGGCCACGCCGCCGAGCAGCTCGTCGCGCCGACCGACCTCGCGAGCGTGTACGGCCCTGGGAGCATTCCCCTGAACGTGGTGTTCGACGGGCGGCTGCTGCTCGGCGTCGGGTGCGTCGCGGGGCTCCTCGCCCTCGCCTGGCGCGCGCGGCGGAGCGCGGCGTGGGTGAGCTTCGCCGCCCTGGGCTACCTGCTCACCGCCGGCGCGGTGTGCAGCGTGTTCGCGCTCTACTCGGTGATGTACGCCGAGCGCCTCATGCTGCTCCCGAGCGCCTTCGCCGCGGCCCTCGTCGGGGCCGCCGTCGAGCGCGCCGCGGCGTCGGGGAGGCAGCGCGTCGCCGTCGCGGGGGTGGCGGCGGCGTGCGTGGTGTTCGCGGCGCTGTCGGCGCTGCGCGCGCGCGACTGGCGCGACCCGCGCGCCCTCGGCCGGGCGACGGTGGCCGCGCACCCCGACGACGCCTTCGCCCTCGCCCTCCTCGGCGTGTGGGAGCTCAGCGCGCAGGACCACGCCGCCGGCTACGGCTACTGCCGCGCCGCCACCGAGCGCGCGCCGCGCTTCGCGATGGCGTGGGGGTGCGTGGGCTCGGCCCTCGCGATGCGCGGCTCCCTCGAGCCCGCGGCGCGGGCCTTCGCGCGCATGGAGGGCGGAGACTTCGCCGCGTCGGCCTACGAGGGGCAGTACGCGACCGTGCTCATTCGCCTGGGTCGGCGCGACGAGGCGGCTCGCCAGCTCGCGTCGATGCGGAGCCGCGCGCTCTGGAGCGACGAGGCCGGGCGCGCCGAGCGAGAGCTCCGCCAGGGGACGAGGGCGCCCCCTCGATGACGCCCGCTCACATGGTGACGTAGCCGAAGGAGAGCGCCGCGTGCCAGCCGAGGGCGCCGCTGCCGGGCTCCATGCCGAGGGCGCCCTCGAGGCCGATGCGCATGCCGCGCAGGCGCCCGGTGCTCGGGTCGCGGCGCCCGAGGTTGAAGCCCACGATGGCCGGCACCGACACCGCGCTCCAGGTGTTGCGCGCGATGGGGCCGGCGCAGCACGCGACGTCGTTGCCCGTGAACACCGAGCCCATGCCGTCCCACCCGACGCCGGTGCCGAGGGAGAGCACGTCGGTGGGCGAGTACTCGATCACGCCGTAGAGCGACGCCTGGTTGAGCACGAGCAGCGTCGCGACGGAGGCGCGGAGGTACACCGCGACGCCGCGACGGAGCTGCGCGCCGAGGTCGAGGGTGAGCCCCGGCGCGAAGACCCCGGTGTTGACCCCGTGCCCGCGGTCGTTCGCGAGACCGACCGTGAGGTTCGAGGCGACGCCGAAGCGCACGCGCACGCCCTCCGCGGCGGGGGCGGGCGCAGGGGCAGGCTGCGGCGTAAGCGCTTGCGGCGCAATCGGTTGTGGCGCGAGGACGAGGGGCGGGGGCGGGAGCCACACCTCGTAGACGGTGGTCTGCGCGGAGGCGGCGGCGGGCGCGGCGCTGAGCGCGAGGGAGAACAGGGCGGAGGCGAGCTTGTTCATGCCTACGGCGCAGAGCAGCTCTCATGCCGCGCAGACTCCCCGCGTTCCGCGTGGGTTCTCGCGGGACGTCGACGTGGCGCGGGCTCACAGCGTGCCGCCGGGGCACAGTGCGCGGCCCGGTTCGACGGATCGCCCGCGATGCTGTACCACTCGCCGCCCTCGCATGAACTTTGAAGAACTCTCGCTCCCTCCGCTGCTGCTCCGCGCCGTCCAACACGCGGGCTACACGTCTCCAACGCCCATTCAGACCCAGGCGATCCCCCACGCGATGCTGGGCAAGGACCTTCTCGGGTGCGCGCAGACGGGCACGGGCAAGACCGCGGCCTTCGCGCTCCCGACGCTCGCCCGGCTGATGGCGCGCGCCGACGCGGCGCCTCGCGCGGGGCGCCGCCCGACCCGCGTGCTGGTGCTCACGCCCACGCGCGAGCTCGCCGCGCAGGTGAGCGAGACCTTTCGCGACCTCGGCCGCGAGCTCCCGCTGCGCAACGCGGTGATCTTCGGCGGCGTCGGCTACGAGTCTCAGGAGCGCGCGCTGCGCGACGGCGTCGACATCCTCGTCGCCACGCCGGGGCGGCTCATCGACCTGATCTCTCGCGGCAGCGCGCAGCTCGGCTCGGTCGAGGTGCTGATCCTCGACGAGGCCGACCAGATGCTCGACATGGGCTTCATTCACGACGTGCGCCGCATCGTCGCCAAGGTGCCGAAGCAGCGTCAGACCATGATGTTCTCGGCGACGATGCCGCCCGAGATTCGCGCGCTCGCGAGCGAGTGGCTGGTGAGCCCGACGGAGGTGTCGGTGACGCCCCCGGCGACCACCGTCGAGCGCATCACCCAGGCGCTCTACTACGTCGAGACCGACGGCAAGCGCGCGCTGATGGAGCACCTCCTCGGGCAGCCCTCGGTGACCCGCGCGCTGGTGTTCTCGCGCACGAAGCACGGCGCGAACCGCATCGCGAAGTGGCTCGAGATGGCGGGCATCCGCGCCGAGCCGATTCACGGCAACAAGTCGCAGAACGCGCGCACCCGCGCCCTCGAGGGCTTCAAGAGCGGCGAGACCCGCGTGCTCGTGGCCACCGACATCGCCGCGCGCGGGCTCGACATCGACGAGGTGACGCACGTGCTGAACTTCGACATGCCCAACGTCCCCGAGACCTACGTGCACCGCATCGGCCGCACGGCGCGGGCGGGCGCGGACGGCATCGCGTGGTCGTTCTGCAGCTCCGAGGAGCGCGAGTACCTCCGCGACATCGAGCGCCTCACGCGGCAGCGCATCCCCGTGGTCGCCGATCACCCCGAGCGCTCACCGCTGCCGCCCTCCGCGCTGGGCACGCCCGCGCCGAAGCAGCAGCAGGGGCGCTCCGGCGGCGGCCGCGGTCCCCAGGGCGGTCGTCCTCCGCAGGGCGGTCGTCCTCCGCAGGGCGGGCGTCCTCCGCAGGGCGGGCGTCCTCCGCAGGGCGGGCAGGGACGCGGTCCGAGCTCCCAGGGTCAGCGCCCGCAGGGCCAGCGCTCGCGGTAGCGCTTCGTCGCGGCGCTCAGAGCGGTCCGCAGTCGATCATCAGCTCGCCGGTGTTGTTGGTCTCGTCGCACTCCCGCGCGGCGCCGCCGTCGTCCACGCGAACGTACACGCGCGACGGGGGGTGCCCGTCATCAGGGTCGCGCACGCGCGGCCGCTCATGCCGGGGTCGAGGGCGCGGGTGGTGGTCCCCGAGGCGAGGGGGCGCACGCCCGCGGCGGGGGCGCGGTCGTAGAAGCCCACCGTCACCATGCCCACGCGGGCGTCGCCGCGGTTGGTGACCGTGGCGCAGACCTGCACCGTGCCCACGCCGCAGGTCACCGCGTCGGCGCTGCCGACCAGGTCGGGGGCCGAGAGCGTGCGGTCGCGGGAGCTGTTGAGGCGAAACGTGTTGTGGTCGCGCCAGGAGGGCGGCTCGCGGCGCGGAATCTCGCCAAAATCACCAATGTTATCGATGTGATACCCGTGCTCGTTCCAGATCGGGCGGGCGCCCACCCAGCTCCCGTCGCCCGACGACCAGATCTCCAGCCCCGGCACCCGCTGCGTCGCGACCATGTCGGGGGGGATGGTGTTGCCCGCGAAGTTCGCGCACTGGTTGGCGCCGAAGATGATGTCGGCGCGGCCGTCTCCGTCGGCGTCGGCGACGATGGCCTGCTCGGTGCGCGTCTGCGAGGGGTTGTAGTCTTGAAAGACCACCCGCCCGGTGCGCCCGTCGAGGACCATGAAGCGCTCCTCGTCGTTGTAGACGACCTCGCTGGCGCCGTCGCCGTTGAAGTCGAACACGGTGCTCGAGGTGACCTGGCTGGAGGTGTCTTCGGTGGTGGTGCTCCAGCGCACGCCCGCGGAGAGGCAGCCGTTGGTCGCGCCGGTGCACCCGGGGTCGAGCACCGAGTACGCGCCCGCGCCGGCGACGCCGACCTCCATCTGCCCGTCGCCGTCGAAGTCTCCGACGGTGGGGGCGCCGCCGAGGGTGGTGCCGCCGGGGATGTTCACCATCCAGCGCACCGCGCCGCGCTGCGGCTCGAGGGCGTAGAGCACCCCGCGGGCGACGACGATCACCTCGGGCACGCCGTCGCGGCCGCTGCGCCCGGCGGCGTCGAGGAGGTCGCCCACGGCGGAGAATCCGTCGGCGTTCGCGTTGCCGAAGCGCACGCGGCCGTCCTGCTCGTACACCGTGCGCCCGGCGATGACCTCGAGGCCGCCGTCGCCGTCGAGGTCGGCGACCACCGAGAGGGGGCCCTGCCCGTTGACCCCTCGCGCGCCGTTGGCGCCGACCCAGCGCAGGGCGCCGGTGCGTCCGTCGTAGACGCTCGCGCCCGCGATGACCTCGGGGCGCCCGTCGGCGTTCAGGTCGGCGATGTTGATCGACGGGTTCGCGCCGGCCACGGTGCCGGTGGCCTCTTGCGTGCGCCAGTACACGCTGCCGTCGGAGCGAAACGCGATGAGCCCGTTGCGCAGGGTGACCGCGACGATCTCGAGGCCGTTCTCGGGGACGCCGTCGAGGTCGCCGATGGCGGGGTGCCCGTCCCACTTGAGGGTCGAGGTGGTGCCGTTGGCGTTGGGCGCGTCGTTGCCGTTCTGCGACCAGATCAGGCGGTAGGGCGCGCGGCCCGAGATCACGCGCAGCACGGCGTTGTTGTTCCCCGACGTGCAGTCGAAGGTCATGAAGGCGACCTCGGGGATGCGCTCTTCGCCCGCGGCCTCGCGCACGATGTCGCCCACCACCGGGGTCGAGCACACCTGGTCGATTCCGCGAAACGCGCCCATGGTCGCGCGCCAGTGCAGGCGCAGCACCGGCGAGCGAAAGGGCTCCGCCGAGGGGGTCACGGTGCAGGCCGCGCGCCCGTCGGGCGCGTCTGCGCGGGATGCGTCTGAACTCAATGCGTCGGCGCGCCCGGCGTCGATGGAGGCGTCTCCGCTCGCGACGTCCATCGCGCGCGCGTCGGGGGAGGCGCCGCCGTCCATCGCGCGCGCGTCGCTCAGCCCGCGGTCGCCCGCCGCGCCGCGGTCGGTCAGCGCGGAGTCTCTCGTCACGCCGCCGTCGAGGATCTCCTCTCCCCCAGGTGCGCAGCCGTAGGCGACGAGCGCGAACAGAATCCATCGTGCAGGGCGCATGATCCGAAGCTAACCCCCAACGCGCCTCGTTGACCATCCGACGTCGCGCCAGCGATTCGGCTCCCGCGCGGTGGTCCTGACGACGCGCGGCGCCGCTCAGTTCGCGCGCACGCGCCTTCCCGCGATCCATCGCGCGAGGTCGGCGTCGTCGAGCGCGAGGGCGCGCTGATGCACGGCGTCGCGCCCGTCGCGGGCGACGCGGCGACGTATTCGCGCGAGCTCGTCGTCGGTGAGCACGCGGCGAAGCCGGGCCTCGACAACGCCGAGGAGCCGCCCGGTGGCCTCACCTTCTGCGCGTCCCTCTGCGCGTCCTTCAGCGCGTCCTTCAGCGCGTCCTTCAGCGCGTCCCTCTGCGCGTCCCTCTGCGCGTCCTTCAGCGCGTCCTTCAGCGCGTCCTTCGGTTCGCTGCTGCTCCTTCCATGCGTAGTAGCGTGAGAGATCGACGGCCATGGGTGGGTCCTCCGTGTCGGCGCTGAGGGTGCTGTAGTGTACGAAGAGCCCGACGATCTCGTCGAGCGCCTGCAGTCCGAGGGCGAGGGTGTCGAGCGAGTCGAGGGCGCGCTCGCGGGTGGTTTCGCGCCCGAGCAGGCGTAGCAACACGGTGTCACTCGTTCGTGGCAGCTCGTCGAGGACCACCACGGAGAGTCCCGGCGGGCTCGAGTACACACCCTTCGGACCCTCCGTCGCGGAGGTGAGGCCCAGCGCGCTCATCGCGAGGGTGGGCCGCGCC
The DNA here is from genome assembly GCA_041389885.1 of Polyangiales bacterium. Taxonomy (GTDB): domain Bacteria; phylum Myxococcota_A; class Polyangia; order Polyangiales; genus JAWKRB01. Next base: position 42,986 of record JAWKRB010000044.1, read on the forward strand.
GCGCAGAGCGCCCAGCACACGGGCTCGGCGTCAGGGAGCCTCTTGCGGAGCGCGTGTCTCCACTGGAGCAGCTTGCGAAGGCACGCGAGGAGCTCTTCGCGGGAGGGCGCGTCGGTGAACAGCTCGAAGAGGCACGGACGGGAGGCCATCGTCGCCAGAAACCCCAGCGTTGCAGGGAGATCGACGCGCGGAACGAAGCGCACGTCGGCGCGCTGGCGGTCCGTGGCGGGGATGGGTGCCTCGCTGCGCAGGGCGCCCCAGCGGCTCAGGAGCAGGTCGAGCAGGTCTTTGCCCAGCTGGTCGCGTCGGTGGCGCATCGCGGGCGTACTCGGCGACGCAGCGCGCGCCGGTTGCGCGCGGCCCGACGATTCCATCGGACGGTCGACGCGGTGAGGGGCGTATCGCGCGTCTCTGCGCTGCGATCACCCGCATGTCGTCTCCTCGCCGGGCTCCTGGCGCGTCGAGCACGAGCGCGTACGCGCCGACGAGGTGCGCTCGGCGCCTTGATTCTCGGGCTCTCCAGGGTGTAGGCGTGGGGCCATGGCACCGACCCGACTCGCCTCGTTCCTCTTCGTGGGCGCCCTCGCGGCGTCGTGCTCCAACGCGCAAGACACCGTCATGGGCGACGCGTCGGCGGTGGTCGACGTCGTCGTCCCCGTCGACGTGCCCATGCAGATGGTGAACTGCGGCGCCGTGACGAACTGCGCGACCTGCGCCTCGCTCGGGCCCTGCGGCTGGTGCGGGCTGACGAATTCCTGCGTGGCGGGCAACGCCACGGGGCCCACCGTGGGCGCCTGCGCGGTGGGCTGGACCCAGAACGCCGCGACGTGCACCGAGCCCGACGCGGGGACGACCGACACGGGCCCCACCGACACGGGTCCTGTCGACACGGGCGCCGTCGACGCAGGGACGCCTCCCACCGACACGCCCGCGATGGACGCGGCCGCCGACCCGTGCGCCGCGCAGGTCTCGTGCGACACCTGCACCGCCGAGCTGCAGTGCGGCTGGTGCGGCGCGACGGGGCGCTGTCAGAGCGGCACCAGCACCGGGCCCAACGGATCGACCTGCGCCTCGGCGTGGTCGTGGACGCGCTCGTCGTGCATGACCGCGGGCGACGCGGGCGACCCCTGCTCCAGCGCCACGAACTGCGGCGCCTGCACCCAGCGCTCGCAGTGCGGCTGGTGCGCGGCGACGGGCCGCTGCCAGGTCGGCACCAGCACCGGGCCCAACGGATCGACCTGCGGCGCAGGCACCTGGGCGTGGCTGAGCAGCACCTGCTCCTCCGTGGGCGTCGACGCCGGCGACGTGTGCGGCAGCGCGGCGGACTGCACCTCGTGCACGCAGCGCTCGCAGTGCGGCTGGTGCCCTGGGGTGAACCGCTGCGTGGTCGGCACGAGCACGGGTCCCTCGGGGAGCGTCGGGGGCTCCTGCGGTACCTGGTCGTGGCTCACGAGCACCTGCGGGCCGCGCGACGCCGGGGCGCCGGTCGACGTGCCCGTCACGCCGACCGACGTGCCGCGTGACGCCGGGCAGGGCGGCGGGCAGATCTCGGGCTTTCGCGACCCGTCGATGATCGACCAGGCCGCGGCGGCGCGCGCGTGCCCCGCGGGGGGCACCCTGCGGCTGCGCCTCGCGCGGGTCTTCGCGCAGCCCGTGAATTCGATGAACGTCGGCTGGGACGCCATCCCCGGCGTCACCGACCTCGTGTGCCCCGCCGCGTCGGACCGCATTCGCGAGGCGCTGCGCGACCAGATCAACGGCATTCGCATGGGCACCGGCGACACCGCCGACCGACTCGCGGGAGAGGCGTTTCGCAACGTGGTCGCGCAGCAGTGCGGCCTCGGCGTCGACTGGATCTTCGGCCGCTGGCTCGCGCCGGACATGTTCGCGATCCTCCGTCAGCCCCCGAGCTCGACCTCGATCTGGACCACGCCCACCGAGGACGACTCCTTCGAGGCGCCGCGCGCGGGCGCGATGTGGCCGCCCGAGCGCTCGACGGTCCGCATCCCCTGCGCGACGCGGGGGGTGACCCAGTACTCCCTCGAGGTCCGCGACGAGGAGCCCTTCTCGCTCTGGACCTCCATGGGCACGATGACCTTCCGCGGCTCCGAGGTGACCCCCGAGGCGATCTGCACCGGCTGGGCCTTTCACGAGGGCTTTCAGGGCGTCGCCGGCGTGCTCTTCGAGGTCGGCGTCGAGGGCGCCACGCCCAACTGCTCGGGCCTCATCCCCTGACCTCGCCGGAGGGCCCTGCGCGCCGCGCGGGCCCTCGACCCTCCCCTCACATCCGCCGAGGCAGGCATCCCCGAGACGGGACCGCCGTCCCGTTGCTGGTGTACAGCCGGATCGTGGAGCACACCGGCGCCGTCGTGGGGCAGTCGGCGTCGTCGACGCAGGGCGCCGAGCAGGCCGCGCCGCCCGCGGGGTTCGCGCCGCCGATGCACATGCCCGACTGGCAGTCCTCGCCCCACATGCAGGGCGTGCCCGCCTGCGCGGTGGCGCGCGAGGTGGCGCAGATGAACACCACGCGGTCGAGGAGCTCGTCGGAGATCGGCACGCACGCGGTGCCCCCGGCGCAGTCGCGGTTGCGCGCGCACCCCTGCTCGCACACGCCCTGGAGCTGGAGCGCCCGAGGCACCCCGGCGTCGCTCACGGGCGGGAGGCCGAAGGTGATCTGCGCGCAGGTGCCCGAGCGCACGCCGAAGGACGCGCACTGCGCGTCGCCCACGCCCGAGAGGTCGCACGCGTAGGTGCACCGACCGAAGCTGCACACGCCCGTGGCGCAGTCGCTGTAGGTGCGGCAGGTCTCGCCGAAGCGCGCGACGCCGGCGTTGGGGAGGCACTGGTAGCACCAGCGCCAGTCGGGGTTCGCGCCGCAGGAGCGCCCGCCCACGCAGGTGAGGCCCGAGCCGCAGTCCTGGTTCGACTGGCACTCGTTCGAGAGCGGGGTGTAGGCGACGCAGCGCTCGCCCACGCAGTACGAGCCCGGGAAGCACCCGATGCCCGCGCAGCACGCCTCGGTGGGGTGCCCGCAGCGCCCGGCGTCGGCCCTCGCGGCGTCGCGCGGCGCGTCGGTGCTCGGGCGATCGACGGCCAGCGCGGCGTCGGCGACGTCGGTCGCGACGCCCGCGTCGAGGGGGGGCGCGTCGAGGTCGACGACGTCCATCCCCGGTCGGTCGCTCGGCGCCGCGTCGGCCGCGACGTCGGAGGGCGCCGTCGCGTCGACCGCGGGGGCGTCTTCGGGCGGGGGGGCGTCTTCGGGCGGGGGGGCGTCTTCGGGCGGGGTCGCCGCGTCCTGAGTGGCGACCGCGTCGTTCGCGACGACGTCCTGGGTGGCGACCGCGTCGTTGGGTGCGTCGACGACGTCGCGGTCGGTCACGCACATGCCCCGCTCAGAGTCGATGGGGACGCAGCTCGAGCCCGACCCGCAGGGTGGGTTGCACAGCGAGAGGCAGGTGCCGAACACGCAGGTGAACCCGTCGCGGCACGACGGCTGACACCGCGGTGTGGCGGAGTCTCCGCTGTCAAAGCACCCGCTGAGCGTAAGAGCGACCGCAAGCATCCACCGCGCGCGCATGGGGTGGTTGTATCACTGCGTCGGGCGTCTGGGTCAGCCGATGCCGGGGAGCCTGAGCTGCGCCTGCTGCGCCCGCATCGCGCGGGCGAGGCGGGTGAGGCGCGAGATCCTCCGGGCGAGCTTCGCGGGCTCCTCGGCGCCGGTCGAGCGCTCGGCGTGGGCGAGGGCGCTCACGGGGTCGGAGAGGTCGCGCTCGAGGCAGCGCGCGAGCTCCAGGTGCAGCCGCGCGTCGCTGGGGCAGAGCGCGAGGGCCTCGCGGAGCCTCGCCACCCGCGCCTCGGGGGCGTTCTGCCCGCGGTGCGCCTCGGCGGCGAGGAGGTGCGCGTCGCGGGCGAGGGAGGGGTGCGACGACAGCGCGTCGGCGAGGGCGATGGCGCGGCGGTGGTCCCCCGCGCGCCAGGTGGTGCGGGCGATGCCGAGGAGGTCTTCGGCCTCGAAGCGACCCTCGGCCCGGAGGCCGTCGGCGCGGGCGCAGAGCTCGCCCACGAGGGCGGCGAGGGCGGCGATGTCCCAGCGGTTGTGCCTCGCGACGCCGTCGAGGAGCTCGAGGCGCCCCTCGCGCAAGAAGCGCTGGTAGAGCGCGGGCACGTCGGCGCTGGCGACGTCGTCCTCGCGGGCGAAGCCCAGCACGTCGCGCTCGAGGGTCACGAGGCGGCACTGCTCGACGCGGGACTTGTAGATCCGCCGCGCGACGTGGAGCAGGTCGAGGTGCGGCCGGTCGGGGGGCGCGGGCATGAGCGACATCGCGTAGCGCGTGCGCAGCAGCGGCAGGTCGAAGCTCTTGCCGTTGAACGACACGATGAACCCGCACGCCTCGACCCGCGCGGCGAGCCGCTCGAGCGCAGGACCCTCGCGCCCCGGCTCGGGCACCAGGTGCTGCGTGACCACGAAGCGGTCGCCCTCGAAGCCGCCCAGTCCTACGAGAAAGGGAAGGGTCCCGGTGCCCCCGGCGAGGCCCGTGGTCTCGGTGTCGAGAAAGAGCGCGCGCCTCGGGTCGAAGCCCGCGAGCGAAGGGTCGAGGGCGAGGCGCGCGACGGCCTCGGGCGAGGCGTCGAGGGCGCTGCCCAGGGCCACCGCGCCGTGCGTGTGCGAGGCGTCGAAGACCTGCGTCGCCGTGAGCCCCTCGCCGTCGGTCTCGAAGCCCGCGGCGCCCCCGGAGCGCTCCGGCTTCGCGACCGAAACCCTTGCGCGAGAGGGGTTCTTGCGCGCCTTGAGCCCGGCCTTGACCCGCGCGGCGACCTCGGCGTCGGGGTCGCGCTCCGCGGGGGCGGGGGCGGGTGCGCCCCGCAGGCGGGCGATCTTTCGCTTGAGGTCCATGCGGCGCGGCGGAGCGCACTCTACGACGGGACGAGGGCCGTGAGCAGGGCGAGGGCCATGGCCTTGCGGCTCCAGGGGCCGGGCTCGACGCCGGGGCTCACGCAGGCGGGGCAGCCGTCGGCGCAGGGGCAGGTGGCGATGAGTCGCAGCGCGCGCGCGAAGAGCTCGGCGTGACGTCGGTGCACCTCCGACGCGAGCCCGACGCCCCCTGGGACGCTGTCGTAGAGGTACATCGACGGCGCGCGGCGGGCCTCGTCTCCGTCGCCCTCGGAGGCGTAGAGGTCGAGGGAGCCGCGGAGGTCCTTCGGGTCGCACATGAGGGCGAGGCTGGCGACGGTGCGCAGCGCGTACGAGACCCCGCGCAGGCCCTCGTGCACGCGAGGACGTCCTGGTCCCTGGTCGCGGTCGCCCTGGGGAAAGGCGAGGTCGTCGAGGAGCGCGTCGGTGAGGGCGAGCCAGCACGCTGAGGTCACAGTCACGCTGGGGTCCATCTCGAGGGGCTCGTGACCGAGGTGCTCGTGGGTGTGAAAGCGCACCTTGCGAAAGCCCGTGACCCGGCTGATCACCTCGATCTCGCCCAGGAGCACCTCGGCCCCGTCGACCCCGTCGATCGACGCCCGCGCGCTGCGCTCGAGCACGGCCACCTCGGTCTGCACCGAGGGCTCGGTGAACCAGTCCTGCGGCGAGGGGACGACCCAGGCCTTGCCCGCCTCGAGGTCGACCCGCTCGACGTACCAGGCGCTGCCCTCGTGCTGATAGATCGCCCGCGGGTGCACCACGCGCGACGCGTCGCGGGCGTCGACCTCGGCGAGGGCGGTGTCGCTGGTGGCGTCGACGATCACCACGTTGTTCGCCCCCAGCGAGCGCAGCGAGACGCCCTCGGCGGGGTAGCGCGAGCCGATCCAGTGCCAGCGGTCGCGCGTGGGGTGCACGTCGCCCTCTTCGACGAAGACGTCCATGAGGTCGCGCACCGCCGGGGGGGGCAGGTCGCCGTACGACTCCGCGCGGGTGAAGGGCAGCTCGAAGGCCGCGCAGCGCGCGTGCTGGAGCAAGAGCTCGACGTTGTGCGGGTCGATGCGCGCCTCTTCGACGTCCCGCGCGAAGAGCCACGAGGGGTCGCGGGCGAGGTACTGGTCTACGGGGTCGTTGGAGGCGACGAGCACGCCGAGGGAGCCCGCCTGGCGACGTCCCGCGCGGCCGAAGCGCTGCCAGAGCGCGGCGAGGGAGCCGGGCCAGCCCGCGCACACCACGGCGTCGAGCTCGCCCACGTCGATGCCCAGCTCCAGCGCGCTGGTGGCGACGACGCAGCGCACCTCGCCGTCGCGCATCCCCTGCTCGATGCGACGGCGCGTCGAGGCGAGGTAGCCGCCGCGGTAGGCCACGAGCGACTCCTCGGCCACGCCCTCGGGCAGCAGCCGGTCGCGCAGCGTGCGGAGCATGGTCTCGACGCCGCGGCGCGAAGACCCGAAGAGGATCGTCGGCACCCTCGCGCGCACCAGGTCGGCGGCGAAGCGCACCGCGGCGCGGGCGTGGCTCTCGCGTAGGTTGAGATCCTTGTCAATCAAGGGAGGATTGTAAAACAGAACATTACGCTCCCCCTGCGGCGCGCCGCTCTCGGTGACGGCGACGACGGGCTCGCCGAGGAGGCGCGCGGCGTGCTCGGCGGGGTTGGCGATGGTGGCGCTGGCGGCGAGCACGGTGGGCTTCGCGCCGTGAAAGCGCGCCGCGCGCAGGAGCCGTCGGAGCACGTTGGCGACGTGGCCTCCGAAGACCCCCGCGCAGGCGTGGAGCTCGTCGACGACGACGTAGCGCAGTGACCCGAGGAGCCGCGCCCAGGCGGTGTGGTGCGGCAGCAGCGCGAGGTGGAGCATGTCGGGGTTGGTGATCACCACCCGGGCGCCCTCCCGCGCGGCGCGGCGCTCGGAGGCGGGCGTGTCGCCGTCGACCACCCGCACCGAGGCGGGGAGACCGGCGGCCTGGAGCAGCGCGCGGAGCCCGTGCTCCTGGTCGCGGGCGAGGGCCTTGGTGGGCACGAGGTAGAGCGCGCGGGCGTCGGGGTGCTCGGCGAGGCTCTGGGCCACCGGGAGGTGAAAGCACAGGGACTTTCCCGACGCGGTGGGCGTCGCGACCACGAGGTTCTCTCGGCGTCGGGCGCGGTCGTAGGCCTCGCGCTGGTGGGCGTAGAGCGCGTCGATCCCCTGGGCCCGGAGGGCGCGCGCGACGTCGGGGTGCAGGTCGGGGGGCAGGGGCGCGGGGCGCGCGTCGCGGGGGGGCAGGGCGCGGTGCGCGACCAGGTCTCCGCGGAGGGTAGGGTCGTCGCGCCACGCGTCGACGAGCGCGCGGACGTCACGTCGGCGATGCCAGGGGGCGCGGGTCATGGGGAGGAGGGGAGCGTAGCGCGGCGCCCCAGAGGAGGGGCGCCGTGGAAGGGAGCGATCAGGGCATGCAGGTGCCGGCGGTGCAGGTCAGGCCGCCGTTGCAGGCGTTGCCCGCGCAGCAGGGCTGCGACGACGCGCCGCACATGGAGGTGCAGGTGCCCGCGGCGCACCCGAGGCCGCTGCCGCAGACCGTGCCCGAGCAGCACGTCTGCCCGTCGGCGCCGCAGCCCGAGGGCTGGCAGGAGCCGAACACGCAGGCGGGGGTGCCGCCGCTGCAGACCGTGCCGCACTGGCCGCAGTTCATGGGGTCGGTCAGGCGGTTCGACTCGCAGCCGTTGGCGCGGTTGCTGTCGCAGTCGAGGAAGCCCGCGGCGCAGTTGCAGCGGCCGCTGAGGCAGGTGTTGTTGACCGTGTTGCTGGTCCCGTTGGGGCAGGTGGCCCCGCAGGCGCCGCAGTTCGTGTTGGACGCGCGCAGGTCGGTCTCGCAGCCGTTGCTCGACATCGAGTCGCAGTTGCCGAAGTTGGCGTTGCACGTCGTCACGCTGCAGGTGCTGGCCGCGCAGGTGGCGGTGGCGACCTGCGGGAGGCTCGTGCAGTTGGTGCCGCAGGCGCCGCAGTTGACGGTGTCGGTGGCGAGGGTGCTCTCGCAGCCGTCGGCGGTGTTCGAGTTGCAGTCGCCGCGGCCGGCCTGGCAGGTGAGGTTCGCGCAGCTGCTGGCGACGCAGCTCGCGCTCGCCACGCCCGGCAGGGTGTTGCAGTTGTTGTTGCAGCCGTTGCAGTTCGTGGCCGAGGTGGTGATGTTCACCTCGCAGCCGTCACCGGTCGTGCTGTTGCAGTTGGCGAAGCCCGTGTTGCACGAGGTGATGCCGCAGTTGCCGCCGGTGCACGAGTTCGTCGCGTTGGCGAGGGAGCAGGTGGTCCCGCAGGCGCCGCAGTTCGTGAGGCTCGTCGAGGTGTCGACGCAGGCGTTGGAGCAGTTGGTGAGCCCGCCGCTGCAGATCGTGCCGCAGACGCCGTTCGAGCAGACCTGACCCGACGCGCAGGTCATGTTGCACGACGACATGTTCACCGGGCCGCAGTTCGCGGGGTCGGAGCGCGTGTCGACGCAGGTGCCGCCGCAGAGCGTCTGACCGCTGGGGCAGGCGCAGGCGCTGCCCGTGCAGATGCGCCCGCCCGTGCAGATGTTGCCGCAGGCGCCGCAGTTCGCGTTGTCGTTGGTGGTGTTGACGCAGGTCGAGCCGCAGGCGGTCTGGCCCGTGGGGCACGAGAGCACGCAGGTGCCGCCCTGGCAGATGGTGCCCGCGGCGCAGGCGTTGCCGCAGGTGCCGCAGTTGGCGCGGTCGGTGGCGGGGTTCACGCAGCTGCCCGAGCAGTTGGTCTGACCCGTCGCGCAGGAGAGCGTGCACACGCCCGCGGAGCAGACCTCGCCCGAGGCGCACTGCCGGCCGCAGGCGCCGCAGTTGAGGCGGTCGCTCTGGAGGCTCGCCTCGCAGCCGTTGCTCGCGTTGCTGTCGCAGTTCGCGAAGCCGGTGTTGCAGGTGCCCAGGCCGCAGACGCTGTTGGTGCAGGTGGCCGTCGCGTTGGCGAAGAAGCACGGGCGCCCGCAGCCGCCGCAGTGGGTGATGCTGGTGCGGGTGTTGGTCTCGCAGCCGTTCACGGCGTCGCCGTCGCAGTTGCCGAAGCCCGTGTTGCACGCGCCGAGGACGCAGACGCCGCCGGTGCAGGTCTGCGCGGCGTTGGCCCGGCTGCACGCCTGACCGCAGGCGCCGCAGTTCGCGAGGCTCGTCGAGGTGTTGACCTCGCAGCCGTCGCCCGCCATCGCGTTGCAGTCGGCGGTGCCCGCGGGGCAGGTGCCCAGCGCGGTGCCGCAGGTGCCCGCGGTGCACACCGGCACGAGGCCCGGCGTGGTCGTGGTGCAGACGTTGCCGCAGGTGCGGCAGTTGCCCACGGAGGTGTTGAGGTTGGTCTCGCAGCCGTTCTCGGCGATGCCGTCGCAGTTGCCGAAGCCGCTGTTGCAGGTGCCCAGGGCGCAGCGGCCGTTCGAGCAGGTCGCGCTGGCGTTGGCGAAGGAGCAGGCGTTGGCGCACACGCCGCAGTTCGCGAGGCTCGTCGCCGTGTTGGTCTCGCAGCCGTTCGTCGCGTTGCCGTCGCAGTTGGCGAAGGTGCCCGTGCACGCCCCCAGGGCGCAGGCGCTGCCCACGCAGCTCGGGGTGCTGTTGGCGAAGCGCCCGGTGCAGCTCGTGCCGCACGCGCCGCAGTTGGCCGCGTCGTTGGTGAGGTCGCGGCAGTTGGAGCCGCAGGCGGTCTGGCCGGTGGGGCAGCTCAGCACGCACACGCTGTTGGTGCAGACCTGGCCGTTGCCGCAGGCGCGGCCGCAGGCGCCGCAGTTGGCGCGGTCGCTGGTGAGGTCGCGGCAGCTCCCGCTGCACACCGTCTGGCCCACCGCGCAGCTCGTCTGGCAGGTGCCGTTGGAGCAGAGCTGGCCGGGGCCGCAGGCGCGGCCGCAGGTGCCGCAGTTCTGGTTGTCGGTGTTGCGGTCGACGCAGCGGCCGCTGCAGTTGGTCTGGCCGGTGGGGCAGATCAGGGTGCAGGCGCCGCTGATGCACTGCTCACCCGCGGCGCAGGCGGCGCCGCAGCGACCGCAGTGCAGCGGGTTGTTGCGCGTGTCGATCTCGCAGCCGTCGACCGCCATGTTGTTGCAGTTGGCGAAGCCGGTGTTGCACGAGGCGAGGGCGCAGGCGCCCGCGGTGCAGGTCGGGACTGCGTTGGCGAAGCGTCCGCCGCAGGAGGCGCCGCAGGCTCCGCAGTGCGCGAGGGTGGTGCGCACGTCAGCCTCGCAGCCGTCCTCCTGGTCGCCGTTGCAGTTCGCGAAGTTGGCGTTGCACGTCCCGAGGACGCACTGACCAGCGAGGCACCGGTTCTGGCCGTTGGGGAAGTTGCAGGTGGTTCCGCACGCGCCGCAGTGCGCGATCTGACCCGTTCCGGGCACGCCGGTGTTCGTGTTGGTCTCGCAGCCGTTGCCCGCCATCGTGTCGCAGTCCGCGGTGCCCGCGGGGCACATCAGCGTCGTCGTGGTGCCGCAGACACCGGCCCTGCACGTCGCGGTCTGACCCGTCTGCGTGGGGCAGCGGTTGCCGCACATCATGCAGTTCTGCGGGTCGGTGCTGAGGTTGGTCTCGCAGCCGTTCGCCGGGTTGCGGTCGCAGTCCGAGAAGCCCGCCATGCAGGTGAAGTCGCAGGTGCCCGCGCGGCACACCGCCACCGCGTTGGGGGGCACGGTGCAGGCGCGGCCGCAGCCGCCGCAGTTCATCGCGTCGGTCTGCGTGTTCACCTCGCAGCCGTTGGCCGCGTTCATGTCGCAGTTCGAGAAGTTGGCCGCGCAGGTGCCGACGCCGCAGCGACCCATCGAGCAGGACGCGGCGGTCACGTTCGGCGGCATCATCGCGGTGCAGCTCGTGCCGCAGGTGCCGCAGTTCGACGTGTCGATGTTGAGGTCGGAGCAGATGCCCTGGGCGCCGCTGCCGCAGCGGTTCTGACCCGGCGGGCACACGCGCTCGCAGCTCGGCGCGCCGGCGTCGCCCGCGGTGATGCAGTCGAAGCCCGACACGCAGGCGTTGCCGCAGGCGCCGCAGTTGTTACGGTCGAGCACCGAGACGCAGGCGCCGTTGCAGAGCTGCTGCCCCGAGGGGCAGGCCTGGCAGACGTTGCTCACGCAACTCAAGCCGTTCGCGCACCCGTTCGACATCAGCCCGGACGCGTCCAGGCGGATGCCGGCGTCGAAGCGACAGCAGGGCGATCCCGCGATTCCGCACGCGCCAGCGTCCCGTTCTGTTGGATGTTCGATCGAACAGCCCAGCACGAAGAGCGCCAGGGCAACTCCCAATCTGCCGAAGAAGGACCTCATCGTCGCACAGCCTATCAGGAATCTCGTGACGGTGGTGCTTCGTGACAGCGCGTCCCGCCGAGGCGCAAATGTCTCGCATTGTGGGAGGGCCTTGGGCATCATCCTCGGTCATGCACGACTCTCGGCGGGTGATTCGTAACGGGGGGTGCGCGGCCATCGGCGCGGCGTTCCTCGCCATTCTCGTGGGCGCTCCAGGCGAGGCTCAGGCGCAAATCAGCAGGCGGCTGTACGTCGAGCTCGACGGCACCGTCGGCACGATGCTGTCGTCGCCCCAGTCGAGCGACTACGGCATCGGCTTCGGCGTCGGCGGGCGCGTCGGCGTGCGCCTCGCGGGCCCCGTCGGCGTTCACCTGGTCGGCGCCTACCACCGCTGGGGTGAGGCGGGGAACACCGGCCTCGGCGCCGGCGCGCTCACCACCCTCGGCGGCGGCTTCAGGTTCATGCCCCTGGTGTCGCGGCGCATCGGCGGTCCGATCGTCGACCTCGAGGCCGCGGTGGCGCTCACGGGCTCGAACACCCTGACCCGCTTTCACGCAGGCGCCGGCGTGGGCTGGCTCTTCAACATCGGGGAGCTCTTCGCGCTCGGCCCGGTGGTCCGCGGCGGCGCGGTGTTCGGCTCCGACACCGACAACGCGGTCTCGCGCGGCACGGCGTTCTACTGGGAGGCCGGGCTCGCCTTCGCGATCCCCCACGGGCGTGACATGCCGCCCGAAGACACCGACGGCGACGGGATCATGGACCCCGTGGACCGCTGCCCCTCCCAGGCCGAGAACCGCAACGGCTTCGAGGACGAAGACGGCTGCCCCGACGACCCCGACACTGACGGCGATGGCGTGCGCGACAGCGTCGACCGTTGCCCGCAGCAGCCCGAGACCCGCAACGGCTTCGAGGACGAAGACGGCTGCCCCGACGACCCCGACACCGACAGCGACGGCGTGCGTGACAGCGCCGACCGCTGCGTGTCGGAGCCCGAAGACCGCGACGGCTTTCAAGACGAAGACGGCTGCCCCGACCCCGACAACGACGGCGACGGCATCCTCGACACGGCCGACCGCTGCCGCGACCAGCCCGAGACGGTCAACGGCTTCGAAGACACCGACGGCTGCCCCGACACGCCGCCGCCCACGGCGGTGGTCGTCGAGAGCCGCATCACGATCAACCAGCGCGTGCAGTTCGAGTACAACCGCGCGGTGCTGCTGCCCGAGTCGAGCGCCATCCTCGACGTGGTGGTGAGCACCCTGCGCGAGCACCCCGAGATCCGCCGCGTTCGGGTGGAGGGGCACGCCGACGACCAGGGCTCCGACGGCCACAACCTCACCCTCTCGCGGCAGCGCGCGCGGGCCGTCATGCGCTACCTGCAGTCGCACGGCGTGCCGCGCAACCGCCTCGAGTCTCAGGGTTATGGCTCGACCCGCCCCCTGGTCCAGGGCGACACCGAGGAGGCGCACGCGCAGAACCGCCGCGTCGACT
>JAWKRB010000045.1:0-53065 GCA_041389885.1 Polyangiales bacterium
CGCGGGTGGACCGGCGCGCTCCGGGCGGTGGTCGACGCGGGCCTCGCGCGCACCCTCGCCGAGGACCTCGAGAGCCCCGCGCGCCTCGCGGGCGAAGAGGCCCTCCTCGCGCTGGCGCTCTGGGCGCACGGCGAGCGCTGGGCCGAAGACGCCCTGCGCGACGCCCCCGAGGACGAGCCCGAGGCGCTCGAGCTCGGCGCCCTGCACCCCTCGATCCTCGCGCCCCTGCGGGACGCGCCCCTCGTGCCGACGCCCTTCGGCGGGAGGTGCTCCTTGCGCGACCTCGCGAAGTCACGGGGGCAGTGGGCCGCGTGGACCGACGACGAGCCCCTCGCCCAGGAGCTGACGCCCTGGCTGCGCGACGTGGTGTGGTCGCCGCCGTCGCGCCCGGTGCTCCGCGCGCTGCTCGGGTGCGTCGAGATGCGCAACGGCGCCCGCGCCCTCGCCGAGGCGCGCGAGTCGATGAAGCGCTGGCGCGCGCTCATGGCGCACCCCGCCCGCCCCGTGCGGGTGATCCGCGGCGAGAAGGCCGTGCTCCGCGCGCGCCTCGACGACGACGAGACCGCCCCTGGCCTCGAGGGCGAGCTCGCCCTCTTCGACGCCCCCGACGACGCCGAGGCGCGGGGCGTGACCGCGTCGGTGTACCTCGAGGGGCGTCCGTTCTGCGACCTCGACTTCGGCCCGTCGCCGCTGCTCGTGCGGGTCGCGGTGCAGTCTCCGCGCATCGCGCCGCGGCCTTCGTTCGACGGGGTGATCGTCGACGGCGGGCTCATCGAGGCGAAGCTCGAGGTCCGCGCGCGCCTCGTGCGCGTGCTCGCCGACGCGCTGCAGCGAGACGCCTTCGCCTCGCTCTCCCTCGCGAGCCGCGCGGCCCTCGCGCGCGGCGCGTGGATCGAGGCCCGCGCCGTCTGCTCGCTCCAGGCCGATCCCCGCGCGGCGATGCTCGCCCTCGGGCGCCAGCACCCCGCGCTCCTCGACGCGCCCGCCTGGCGCCTCACCACCGGGGCCTTCGCGAGCACCCGGGAGTGCCTCGACGCCGCCGCCCTCCCCGGTCGCTCGGTGATGACCGGCGAGGCCGGCACGGGGCCGCGCTGGGACGCGCGCCCGGTCTTCGTCCTCGACGATCCCTCGCGCGACGCGCTGGCGCAGCTCCTCGACCCCGAGGTGAGCTGGGTCGACGTGAGGGGCTATCTCCCTGCGCGGCAGTCGATTTCACCGGGGGAGGTCGCCGCCGCGGCCTCGCCCTCGGCGGGCTTCGCCTGGCGAACCCTCTCGTCGCTCCACGCCCGGCTCTCGGCCTCGCCCGCGGTCACGCCGAAGAGCACCCTGCTGGTGATGCACTCGGGCAGGGTCGTCACCTCCCGCGCCCACGCCGAGCGCCTCGGGCCGACGGTGATCGCCGTCGAAGACGACGCGCTCGTGCCCACCCGCGACCCCGCGCTCTCTCCGGAGGCCAGGGCGCTCGTCGCGCGCGCGGAGCACGAGCTCGCCGAGACGCTCTGCGACGCGCTCCTGGGCGACCGCGTGGCCCGCGAGGCGCTCGGGTGGAGCTCCGACCCGCAGCAGCGCCAGGCCGCGCAGCGCTTTCTCCTCGCGGCGCTGGGGAGGTTCCAGCGGGCCGCGGGGGAGGGGGGGGCCCTGCGCGCGCGCATCGAGTCGGTGCCGCTGGTGCCCCGGCGCGCGGCGGGAGGCGGGCTTCGAGACGCGCGGGTCGACGCGATCCGCGACGAGCTCACCCGGGCGGGCGTCGACGAGCTGCCCTTCCTCGTCGAGCTGCCGCGCGGGGTCGACGGCGAGGATTTCTCTCCGGCGATCCTGCCCACGAAGGAGCTGCAGACCCTCGTCGCGAGCGCCCTGGGCGTGAAGCTCGTGAGCGCCGAGGCGAGGCTCCGCGCGGTGCGCGCGGCGCGGGCGCGGCGGGAGGCCCGCCAGAGCCTCCGCGGGCGCCCCCGCGAGGGCCTCGACGACCGCGTCGAGGGCCAGGCGCCGACGCGCCTCGAGCCGGGCGAGCGCGCCGACACCGCCTACGCGCTCTCCGCCGACCCCCGCTCGGGAGGCGCGCGGGTGCTCTTCGACGGCGTCCGCGTGGTCGACGAGGTGGCCGTCCCCGAGGCGCAGGGCCTGGTCGTGCGCGTGGCGCTGCGAGACGACGCGCTGCTCACCGAAGACCTCCGCGGGCTCACCCGGGAGGGACTCGCCGTCGTCGAGGCCGAGGCGCGTCGCGCGGCCCTCCACGCCGCGTGCGCCGTGCTCGACCGCGCCGAGCGCGACCTCGCCGTCGACGCCGCGTCCCGCGCGCGGCTCTGCGCGTGGATCAACGCGCGCGGCGCCAAGGTGCGCCAGGGCCACGAGCTCGACGACGGGAGAATCCGCGCGGCCATGGTCTGGCGCGACCCCCTGGGCGCGGCGATCTCCATCGACAACGCGCGGGGCGCCGGGCGCGCGCCGCGGGTGATCCTGAACTGGGCCTCGCCGTGGCTCGCGGCCAGCGACGACGAGGAGCCCGACCCGCCCACCCTCTCCCTCGCCGGGCAGGCCGAGCTCGACGCCGTGCGCGCGCTCTGCAAGCGCGTGCGCGACGTGACCCAGGAGGCGCGGATCTCCCAGCGGCGCAGGGCCTTCGCGCGCGGCGACGGCCGTGACGTGCGGCTGCCGGGCGACCCCCACGCGCCCTGGGCGACGGCGCGGCTCGACGGCGAGGCGCGCGGACGGTACCGCGGCGAGGTGCGCCTCGCGCGCCGGCAGCAGGGCGCCGAGGTCTCGGTCTTCGAAGACGGCGTGATCGCCTCGCGGGTTCGCCTGGCCTCGCCGGTGGCCCTCGACCTCGCGGTCGCCTCGCCCGAGCTCGAGGGGTCGACGGTCGAGGCCTTCGTGCGCGACCTCGGCGTGCTCGAGGCCGCGACGCGCCTCGCGCGGCGAATGCTCACCGCCCTGGTCGAGTCGCGCGCGCAGGTGCCCGAGTGGGCGACGCGGGCGCTCCGCTGGCACCTCTGCACCGCCGAGGCGCGCACCGACCTTGAGGAGATCGTCGAGGTCTTCACCGACACCCTCGGGAGGGGCGTCTCGGTGCGCGGGCTGCGGGAGCAGCGCGAGCGCTTCGCGACCGTGGGCTACGTGCTCCAGGAGCCCGAAGAGCTCGTGTCGCTGGACGAGCCGGGGCGTCGCGTGGTGGTGCTCCACCGCGACGAGGTCGAGTGGCTCGGCGGGCAGCTCCCCCTGGCGGACCAGCGCGCGGCCCTCGCCGACGCCGTCGCCGCGGTTCGATGGGCGCGCCAGCGCCCCGCCGCGAGCCTCACCGTGCCCGACGCGCCGACGAAGCTCGCCCTGCGCTGCGAGCTCACCCCGGCGCGCGACGGCGCCGAGGGCGAGCTGCTGCTCCTCGCGTGGGACGCCCCCGACGAGGCCCTCGCGTACTGGTTCCACGAACGCCGCCCCCTCGGGCGCTCCCCCTTCAACGCGCCGTGGCCCTGCCGCGTCGCCCTCGCGGCGCCCACCCTCACGCCCCGGAGAGACCGCGGAGGCCCCGAAGACGACGACGCCCACCGCCGCGCTCAGGAGCGCGCGCGCGAGCTCGTCACCCGCGCCCTCGCGCGCGAGCTGGGTCCGAGGCCGGGGGAGTCCCTCGCCGACCTCGCCGTCCACGAGGGCCGCTCGCCCGCGGTCAGCGGCGGGGTGGCGCAGGCCGTGGGCTCCCTCTGGCTGACCCACGACGGGGCGCCGGGTGAGCTCACCGTGCGCGTCGGCGACGCGGTGCACCGGGTGCCCGCGTGGCTCTCCCGAGGAAAGTCGCGAGAGAGGGGCGACGCGGCGCCCATCTCGGGCCACCTCTGGCTGCGCAAGTCCGCGGGCGCCCGCAAGGACGCGTGGGAGCCCCTGCTGGAGCGCCTGCTGGCGTGGTCCTGGCGCAAGCTCCTCGACGCGTGGATCGAGCGGCACGAGGTCGCCCTGGGCGCCGACGCCTCGCTCACGCACCTCCTCGCCGCGGGCCTCGCGGGGCAGCTCGGCGGGCCCGCCGCCGACCTCGCCCGCCGCGCGAAGCTCCCCGACTCGCAGCTCACCGTGTCGCGCGTGGTCACCCTCACGAAGCAGGGCCGCGCGCTCCGCGCCCGCCACGCCGGCGACCCCGCGGAGAAAGACGCCGTCACCCGCGCCCGCGCGCGCTGGTACGAGCTCCTCGAGGGCCGGGGGCTGATCGCCCAGCCCGAGGTCCAACCCCCTGCGGCGCAAGCGGTTGAAGCGTCCGCAACGCCACCCCCCGCGACGCCGAAGGCCGCCGCGGCGCCGGCGGTCCCCGCGACGCCGAAGGCCCCGGCGACCCGCGCCGAGCAGCTCGGGCTCGCGGCCCTCGCGCGGCTCCGGGCCCTCGACCTGAGCCCCGCGGCGCTGCGGGAGGTCCGCGTGCGCAGCGCGCCGCCGGGCGACGCGCCGATGGGCTACTCGCCCGAGCTGAAGAGCGTGTGGCTCCGCGCCGAGGCCCCGTGGGTGCGGGCCGCCCTCGAAGACCCCGAGCGCCACGCCGAGTGGATCGCGATGGCCGCGCTGGGCGAGGTCAACCGCGCCCTCGAAGAGGTCACCGACGCCCACGAGGTGAGCGCGCTGCGGGCGATGCTCCGCGACCGCGCGGGGCGCTGAGCCCGCGAGGGCCCCCGGGGGCTCCCCTCGCGCGACTTGCCCCGCGCGGAGCAGGTCTGGCACCGTCGCGCGACCCCATCAATGCCGTCGAAGCACCTCGTCGCTCCCGCGGTCCCGGTCTCGGCGCCCGTCGTCGGGAGCGAGGCGCGCTTTCCGCTGCGCCGGATCTACGGCCTGGTCCGCAACCACAGCCGCCACGCGCGGGAGATGGGCGGGGCCGAGCTCGCGCCGCCCACGGTCTTTCTCAAGCCCAGCGACGCGGCGGCGGTGGTGGTCCTCGAAGCGGGCGAGGAGGGCGAGGTGCGCTACCCCAGCCTCACGCGCAAGCTCCACCCCGAGATCGAGCTGGTGGTGGCCATCGGCGTCGCGGGCGCCAACATCCGCCGCGAGGCGGCCCTCGACCACGTCTTCGGCTACGCCGTCGGCCTCGACATGACCCGGCAGGACCTCCTCGATGACGCCTCGGCGAAGGGCTTCGCGTGGTGCGTGGGCAAGTCCTTCGAAGACGGCGCGGTGCTCGGCCCGATCACCCCGGCGGCGCGGGCGGTCGGCGTGCACGACGCGGAGTTTCGCCTGCGGGTGAACGGTCAGGGCCGGCAGCGGGGGAGGGTGTCTGAGCTCACCTGGGGCGTGGCCGAGACGATCGCGCAGCTCTCGACGGCCTGGACGCTGCGCCCTGGGGACCTGATCTACATGGGCACCTGCGACGGCGTGGCGCCGGTCCTCGTCGGCGATCTGCTCGAGGGCAGCGTCGAGGGCCTCGAGGCGCTCCGGGCGCGTGTCGTCGCGAATTCGGCCTTGAAATCCCAGGCCAGACGTCGGATGCAACGCGGTGACGACATGCCCACGACGCGCGCTGAAGCTGGGGAGACGCTCCGCTACCTCTGCGAAGATCTGACCCGGCCCCTCCCGGTCTACGCCCACGCGACGGTCTACCACGGCGTCGGGCACGTCTCCGGGGTCCAGGGCTTCAAGCCCGGCACCTACGAGTTCCCCGAGCGCGTCGAGGAGGAGGTCGACCAGATGATGGCGAACCTCGGCAAGATCCTCGCGGGCATCGGCAGCGATTTTCGCAGCGTGCTCAAGATGAACCTGTTCTTCACGAACCTCGAGCGCGACTTCGCGGCCTCGAACGAGGTCGTCAATCGGTACATCCCTGACCACAGCCCCGCGCGCAGCTCCATCGGCGTGGCGGCCCTGCCGCGCAACGCGCGCGTGGTGGTCGACTGCGTCGCGGTGGCCGCGCCCCCAAAGGCGCCCGCGGCGAAGGACGCGAAGGGCTACGACATCGCCCTCATCAACGACCTGAGCGACGAGCGCTTCGACCGCAAGTTCGCGGCGATCTCGTCGTCCAAGACCTGGCGCGCGGAGATGAAGCGGCGGCACCCCTTCGCCTCGGCCGAGAAGCTCCTCGACGACGCGGCGGACGTCTGGTGGAACCGCTGCTCCCGAGAGGACTGGATCGAGAGCTTCAGCGGCCGGCCGGTCATCGGAGACCTCGAGAGCTTCGTCAAGGACAAGTGGTGCTACCTCGAAGACGAGCACGTCATCGAGGCCGGTCCCGAGGTCGCCGCCGAGCTCATCCGCTGCAACGCGCCCTACATGGAGAAGTTCGGGTTCATCTGGATCCTCCTGTGCGAGGGCCTCACCCCCGAGCAGCAGCTCGCCAACTACAAGCGCCGCGTCGAGAACGACCCGCGCACCGAGCTGGTCGAGAACTGCGTCGAGGAGTTCAAGATCATCCAGCGGCGGCTGCGGCTCTGCCTGCTCAACCAAGACCCCTACGACGTCACGTGATCGATTCGGGCGGTGGCCCATCGCCCACGAGAGAGCGCCCATGCAAGAGCATCTACGAGCGAAGATCCAGGCGGCGAACGAAGAAGTCCTCCGGCGGCTGAACGCCTCCGAGCCCGTGCTCGTCGACATCGCGCCCGCCCGCGAGGTGGTCCCCGGCCTCGGCGAGCGCATGGTGATGCACTCGGGGCCGCCCATCACCTGGGCGCGCATGTGCGGCGCGCAGCGGGGCTCGGTGATCGGCGCGATCCTCTTCGAGGGCTGGGCCGAGACCGCCGAGGAGGCCAGCGCGCTGGTCGAGCGCGGCGAGGTGCAGATCGAGCCCAACCACCACCACCGGGCCGTCGGGTCCATGGCCGGCGCGACCTCGCCCTCGCTGCCCGTGTGGGTGGTCGAGAACCGCGCCGAGGGCGCCGGCAACCGCGCCACCTGCGGCCACGTCGACAGCCGTCACACCTTCGGCGAGTACACGCCCGACGTGCTGCAAGACCTCTACGACTGGCGCGACGTCTTCGCGCCGTCGCTGCGCCAGGGCCTCGCGAGCGTCGGTCCGATCCCCCTCAAGGAGATGATCGCGCGGGCGCTGCAGATGGGCGACGGCCTGCACAGCCGCACCGTCGCCGCGTCGTCGCTGCTGGCCAACGAGCTCGTGGGCCCGATGATCCGCGCCGACGTCGAGCGCGAGCGGCTGCTGCGCACCCTCGACTTCGTGCGCAGTCACCGCCTGAACTTCCTCTCGCTCTCCATGGCCACCGCGAAGGCGATGACCGACTGGGCCTCGGGCGTCGAGTACAGCACCCTCGTCACCGCGATGGCGCGCAACGGCACCGACTTCGGCATCCGGGTGAGCGGGCTCGGCGACGAGTGGTTCACCGCCCCGGCGCCGACGGCGTTCATGCGCAGCTTCGTGCCCCTCGGCAAGGGCGTGCAGCCCTGGGAGCCGGGCTTCGGCCTGGTGCCCATCGCCGGCGGCGCCGACGTGCCCCGGTGGACCCTCGAGTCCGCCGGTCGAGACATGGGCGACTCGGCCATCACCGAGACCGTGGGGTGGGGCGCCACCACCCTCGCCAACCAGCTCGGATTTCTCCCCATCGTGGGGTGCAGCCTCGAGCGCGCGCTCGAGCTCACCGAGGAGGTGGGCAAGCTCACCTTCGGGCGTAGCACCAACTACGCGATCCCCGTGATGAACTTTCAGGGCGGGCCCCTCGGCATCGACATTCGCACCGTGGTCGAGACGAACACGCTGCCGATCATCGACACGGGCATCGCGCACAAGGAGCCCAACCACCCGATCGTGGGCTCGGGCCTCGCGCGCCCGCCGATGGAGTGCTTCAAGCTGGCCTACGAGCGCTTCTTCGCGAAGTACTCCGCGTGAGCGACCCGCGCATCGGCGCGCACCCGAGCAGCCGCTGGGTGGTGGGCGACTCCGCGGTCGACCTCACGCGGAGCGAAGCCCGCGAGGTCACCCGGGTGCGCCTCGCCGCCGAGCCCCGCGACGTGGTGGTCGACCTCGGGCGCACCGCCGTGGTGGTGGTCGACATGCAGAACGACTTCTGCGCCGACGGGGGCTTTCTGCACCGCGCGGGCGTCGACTGCGGCCCCGCGCGGGCGCTGATCGAGCCGATCAACGCGCTCAACGAGGCGCTGCGCGCGCGGGGCGTGCCCGTGATCTGGCTCAACTGGGCGGTTCGGGGCGACCGGCTCAACATGCCGCCGTCGATGCCCGACCTTCACCGCTACTACCCCGGTGGGCAGAGGGGCGCGGACGCCGCGGTCGAGGCGGTGATCCCAGGCAAGGGCGGCTGGGGCGCGTTCGAGGGCTCGTGGGGCGCCGAGCTGGTCGACGGGCTGCTCGTGCGCGAAGGGGACCTCCACGTTCGCAAGAACCGCTTCAGCGGCTTCTTTCAGACCGAGCTCGACAGCGTGTTGAGGGGCATGGACGTGCGCACGCTGCTCTTCGCGGGCGTGGCCATGGACATCTGCGTGCTCGCGACGCTCCAGGACGCGATGTTCCTCGGGTACGACGCCGTGATGCTGCGAGACTGCGTGGCGACGAACTCGCCCGAGTTCTGCGTGCAGGCGGCGGGGTGGCAGGTCACGCAGCTCTACGGCTTCATGAGCTCCGCCGCCGCGGTGCGCGAGGGCCTCGCGTCGGCGTGACCTCGCCGCCTCCGCGGGGCGGCGGGTGACGGCCCCGTCGCGCCGCTACGCCCGCGCGAGCGCCTCGCGCAGCGCGCGCCCCGTGTAGCTCCCAGGGTGCGCGGCCACCGCCTCGGGCGTGCCCGTGGCGAGCACCTCGCCCCCGCGGCGCCGCCTCGGGGCCGAGGTCGATCACGTAATCGGCGCAGCGGATCACGTCGAGGTCGTGCTCGATCACCAGCACCGTGTTGCCCGCGTCGACGAGGCGCTGGAGCACCGCGAGCAAGCGCTCGACGTCGGCGAAGTGCAGCCCCGTGGTGGGCTCGTCGAGCACGTAGAGCGTGCGACCCGTGGCGACCTTCGCGAGCTCGCGCGAGAGCTTGATGCGCTGCGCCTCGCCGCCCGAGAGCGTGGGCGAGGGCTGGCCGAGCTGGAGGTACCCCACGCCCACGTCCATCAGCGTGTCGAGGGCGCGGCGGACCTCGCGGTGCACCGCGAAGACCTCGACGGCCTCGGAGATGCGCAGGTCGAGCACGTCGGCGATGGAGAGCCCCTTGAACTTCACCCTCAGCGTCGCGTCGTTGAAGCGACGCCCGTCGCACTCCTCGCAGGTGACGTACACGTCGGGGAGAAAGTGCATCTCGACGGTGCGCAGCCCGTCGCCGCCGCAGGCCTCGCAGCGGCCGCCCTTCACGTTGAACGAGAAGCGCCCGCGGTCGTAGCCCCAGGCGCGCGCCTCGGGGGTCGACGCGAAGACCTCGCGAATGGGGTCGAAGAGCTTGGTGTACGTCGCCGGGTTCGAGCGCGGCGTGCGGCCGATGGGGCGCTGGTCGATGGCGATGACCTTGTCGAGGTGCTCCAGGCCCCGCAGCGCGCGGTGCGGGCCCACGGGCTCGCGCGCGTCGTGCAGCGCCCTCCCGAGCGCGGGGAGCAGGATGCGGTTCACCAGCGTGCTCTTGCCCGCGCCGCTCACGCCC
Organism: Polyangiales bacterium; assembly: GCA_041389885.1. GTDB lineage: Bacteria > Myxococcota_A > Polyangia > Polyangiales > JAWKRB01. The sequence goes on from JAWKRB010000045.1 coordinate 9,543, forward strand.
GTCACCGCCACGAAGGCCCCGAGGGGGATGCGCACGTCGACGTCCCTGAGGTTGTGCGCCCTCGCCCCCAGCACCTCGATGAAGCGCCCGTCGCCGGGACGTCGCGTCGTCGGCGTGGCGATGCGCCTGCGCCCCGAGAGGAACGCGCCCGTCACGCTCTCAGGGGCCGCGCACACCTCCGCGGGCGTGCCCGCGGCGACGACCCTGCCGCCCAGCTCCCCGGCGCCGGGGCCGATGTCGAGGAGCCAGTCGGCGCGTCGCAGGGTCTCCTCGTCGTGCTCCACCACGACCACGGTGTTGCCCAGGTCGCGCAGGCGCTCGAGGGTGCCCAGCAGCCGCCCGTTGTCTCGCGCGTGCAGCCCGATCGAGGGCTCGTCGAGGATGTACACCACCCCCGTGAGCTCGCTGCCGATCTGCGACGCGAGGCGAATGCGCTGCCCCTCGCCGCCGCTCAGCGTCGCCGCCGCGCGGTCGAGGGTGAGGTACCCGAGGCCCACGTCGAGGAGAAAGCCCATGCGCGCGAGGATCTCCTTGCGGAGCTCCGCGGCGATCTCGGCCTCGGCGCCCTCCAGCGCGAGGCCCGCGAGCCAGGCGTGCGCGCCGCTCAGGGGCATCGCCGCGAGCGCGTCGAGGGAGACGCCGTGGACCTTCACCGCGCGCCGCTCCGGGCGCAGCCGCGTGCCCTTGCAGTCGCGGCAGGGCTTGTCGGAGAGAAAGCGCAGGTAGTACTGCCGCATGCCCTCGCTGGTGGTGGCCTGAAAGCGCCGCATGAGCTGGTTGGCGACGCCCTCCCACTCGCGCCCTCGCGAGGGCTTCGCGCCCCAGAGCACCGCCTCGCGCTGGGCCTTCGGGAGCTTGTCCCAGGGCGTGTCGCCGTCGATGCGAAAGGCCCGGAGCACGCCCTCGGCCTGGTCCGCGGTCCACCCCTCGGAGCGCTGCATGGCGCTCGCCCAGGGGAGCACCGCGCCCTGGTGAATCGACAGGTCCCCCCGCGGGACGATCAGCGCCGGGTCCATCTCGGGCCGCGAGCCCAGGCCGTTGCAGGTCGGGCAGAATCCCAGCGGGGAGTTGAACGAGAAGTGCTGCGGTGAGAGCTCGTCGAAGCTGAGGTTGCAGCGCGTGCACGCGCTCTGCTCGGAGTACATCTCCTCGTGCTCGCCGTGCTGCGCGATGAGCGCGCCGCCGCCCAGCTTGAGCGCGCCCTCCACCGAGTCGGTGAGCCGCTCGGAGACATCCCCTTTCAGCGCGAGGCGGTCGATCACCGCGGCGATGTCGTGCTTCGTCTTCTTCTCCAGCGCGGGGATCGCCTCGGAGAGGTCGAGCATCTTGCCGTCGACGCGAGCGCGCACAAAGCCCTGGGAGACAAGCGATTCCATCACGTCCCGGTGCTCGCCCTTGCGCTGGCGGACCACCGGCGCGAGGAGCGTCAGCCGCGTCCCCTCGGGCAGCGCGCGAATCGCTCGCACGATCTGCTGCGCGCTCTGGCGCCCGACGGCGCGCCCGCACCGGTGGCAGTGCTGCACCCCGACCCGCGCGAAGAGCACGCGCAGGTGGTCGTGGATCTCGGTGACCGTGCCCACCGTCGACCGGGGGTTGCTCGACGCGGTCTTCTGCTCGATCGCGATGGTGGGCGAGAGCCCGCGAATGGAGTCGAACTTCGGCTTCTCCATCTGCCCGAGAAACTGCCGCGCGTACGCCGACAGGCTCTCGACGTAGCGCCGCTGGCCCTCGGCGAAGAGCGTGTCGAAGGCGAGGGAGCTCTTGCCGCTCCCGCTCACGCCCGTGACCACCACGAGCTGCCGCTTGGGGATGGTGACGTCGACGCCCTTGAGGTTGTGCTCTCGGGCGCCGCGAATGACGATGGCCTCGGGGTCTTCTGCGCGCATGGGGGTGAACGGATGTACCCTATCTCGCGCCCGGCGAGAACCGCCCCCCGTGACCCGGGTTCACGGTGTGACCCCGCCGCCCGTTGCGCGAGGGCGCAGAGCGCGGGATACCTCGGGATCTGCGAGGGAGAGCGCCGCGGCACGGGTCGCGCATACCGCCGTGGCATTCCCCAACAAGAGGACTCGACCATGAACCTTCGCACGCGCCTCACCGCCCTCGGACTGCTCTCGGCCCTCGCCTCCACGACGGGCTGCTACGTCGAGTGGGGCGATGACCCCCCGCCGCGCCCGCTCGTGCCGCCCACGCCCGACACCGACGCCCCGGCGACCTTCACCTTCAGCCTGAGCCGCGGCTGCGCGTCGGTGCTGAACACCAGCGCCTGCGGCCCCGATCGCCCGCTGATGGTGGGGGTGCGCGAGGCGATCCGCTTCTCCGTCCCGTACGCGGGCGACAGCGAGACGCCGACGGTGACCAGCAGCGACCCCGAGACCCTCGCGGTGCGGAGCGTGACGGTGACGTCGTCCAGCCGCGGTCGGCTCAGCGGCGTCGCCGAGGTGCGCGGGCTGCGCGTGGGCGCCTCGACGGTGACGATCCTGTCCGACGACGGCCGAGCCTGGAGCTACGACATCCGCGTCGACGAGGCGGCGGGGATGATCCTCGAGGGCGACGAGGGCAACCCCCGCTTCGACGAGGTCGAGGGTCGGCTCAACCTCCGCGTCGGCGAGCGCGTGTCCCTCACGGGCTACCCCGTGAACCTCAACGTCGAGCGCCTCTACGCCAACGACGGCGTGACCTGGACCGCCCCTGACACCCGCGTCGTGAACCTCTCCTGGCAGCTCATGTCCGGCGCGCGCGTGGTCGACGACCACGCCTTCATCGAGGGGCGCGCCCCGGGCACCGTGGTGCTCAACGTGCGGGCCGGCGTGGTCGAGCGCATCGTGACCGTCGAGGTCACGAACTGACCGCGGCTCAACGCCGCCGCCGCCGCCGCCCCCGCGAGTCGAGCTCGCGCTCCAGGCTCTGCAGCGCGCCCTGCGTCGCGGCCTCGATGGCGCGCTGAATCAAGCGCGGCACGGGGTCGGGCGCGTTGGGCGCGCGCAGCCGCGGCTCTGACACCGTCGCCGCCGAGTCGAGGGAGCCCACGATGTTGTGCGACGGCTCCTCGATGAGCGCGTATGAGACCTCGGCGCGGATCGAGGTGCTCGCCGGGTCTGCCCCCGGGCGAATCGCGCTGAGCCCGCCCTCGATCGAGTAGCGCGAGATCTGCCGGCGCGCGATGCGGGTGAGCGCCTCGGGCGGCAGCGCGCCCGTGTCGACCGCGACCGAGCGGCTCGAGCCCAGCGTCGCGGCGATCGTCGCGTGCATGGTCTGAAGGTCGGCCGCGTTGGAGCGCGCCTGGTTCGAGAGGCGACCGATGCCGACGAGGTACCGCACCGTGCGCCACTGCACCGGCGGCGGCGCCGAGGCCGCGGCGGGCAGCGCGGGGCGGCCGCCCTGCGCCGAGGGCATGGTCTCGAGCGCCCGGAGCACCCGCGCGACGTCGCTCCGCACCCCCGGGTGTCGGTCGCGGCTCGCGACGCGCAGCGCGGGGAGGGCGGCGGTGTCACCGAGCTGCCGCAGCGCCTCGACCGCCGCGCGTCGCACCGGCGCCGAGCGGTCGCGGAGCGCGCCCTCGAGGGCCTCGCGCGCGCCGGGAGGACGCGTCGCCCCGAGGGTCTCCGCCGCGCGGACCCGGTCGCGCGCGCCGCGTCCCGTGCGCAGCATGAGCACCGCGGGCGACACGCTGGGGCGGGTCGGCTGCGCCTCGCCACGCCCGGCGAACAGACCGAGCGCCAACGCGAGGGCGAGAGGACGGGCGCATCGCATGGGGCGCGACGCTACTTAAGCAGGGTCCGCGCGGCAACGCGGCATGGATGTCAGCGTGCGCCCGCGTCACCCCGCGAGGCTGCGTCACGTCGTGTTCCCGCGTCGCGGCGCGCGGCGCCGTCGGGGCGAACCGAGGCGTCTCGCCCTGCGCCGCGCACGTCCTGCGCGAGCACGCCTCCGTCCGCCGAGAGCTGGGTCACGGCGTCTTGCGTCGCCTCGGGCGCGTCGACGCTCGCGTCGCGCCCCCGCCTCGCGCGGGTCGGCGCGGCGTCGCGAATCAGCGGCAGCCGCGCCCTCGCGCCCTCGAGGTACCTCGCGGGGTCGAGGATCACGTACGGCGGGCGCCCCTGCGCCACGCGCTCGCGGTTCTCGCGCTCGAGCCACCGCAGGATCTTCGGCACCGCGTTCACGCTCCACGCGTGCGTGTCGTGCAGGAGCACGGTGCCGCCGGCGTGGTTGCCCAGCCCGGTGATCACGCGCTGCGCGACGCGGTCCGAGTCGCCCACGAGCTCGTAGTCGTGCGGGTCGATGGACCACAGCCAGAGCTCGTTGCGCAGCCCCACGAGGTGCCGCCGCACGTCCTCGGAGTAACCCCCGTAGGGCGGGCGAAAGAGGTGGGGGCGCTGCCCGATGACCTCCTCGATGAGCGCGGCGTTGTGGTCGATCTCCCAGGCCACCTGCTGCGGCGTGAGGTTCGGCAGGAGCCGGTGGCGCACCGTGTGGTTGCCGATGACGTGGCCCTGCCGCGCGATGTCGCGGAGCACCGCCCGCGCGCGGGAGCGCAGGGGCTCGTCGGTCTCGAGGCGCCAGCCGCACACGAAGAACACCGCGTGAATCCCCGCGCGGGAGAGGTGCCCGAGGAGGCGGTCGGTGGTCCCGGGGTTGGGGCCGTCGTCGAAGGTGAAGAGCACCTCGCGGGCGCCGGGGCGGCCCATGGAGAGGTCCCACGCCGTGCGGAGGCGCGCGTCGGGGTTGAGCAGCGCCGGGGGCCACGCGGGGGGCGCGTCCCGCGGGATCACCGTCGCCACGGGCACGACGCCGCCGTCCGGGGTGTGCGCGGCGATGATCCGCGCGCTGGCCATCGGGCGGCCGTAGCGCCGGCGCGCGCGGTGCTCGCTCTCGGTGCTCAGGGCCATCACGCCGCCGGTGATCACCGCGCCGAGCACGGCGAGGAGCGCCGCCGCGCGCCACGCGAGGAGAGACACCCTCGATTTCTTTCGCCGTCGACGCACCGAAGGTGCTGCCTCTATCGCGGATCCACCCGCAGGGCCAACAAGACACCTCACCCCGGTCGGAGAGGGAACCGCGCGTCGCCTCACGTTGTCTGAACGTCTCCGCACCCTGTGCGCGACGGAGGTACTTGATGCATGAAGCGCCCGCAGAGACCCTCTTTCTCGAAGACCGCACCGGCTGGACCCCGCGCGCCCGCGGCGGGGCCGACCGGCGGGGCCTCGTCGCGGCCCTCGCGGCCCTCGGCGCCTTCGCGGCGCTCCTCGCGCTGACGCCCGCGCCCGCGCCCCCCGCGCCGCCTCCGGCCCGGAGGTACCTCGTCGGCAGGGTCTCCGCGCCCGTCAGGGCGCCGACAGAAACGCCGCGCACGGCGTCGCGCGACTGTTCACCCCCGCCCGCGGAGTGATAGCGTCCGCGGCCATGTCGTCGGACCTCGAACGTCTCGTCGACGCGGTCGTCGCGCGCGTCCAACAAGAGATCACCCCCAGCGCCCCGAAGGGCTCGGTCGTGCCCAGGGTCGCCGGCGGCGCGTCCTCCCCCTCGGTGGTGGGCGGCGAGGTGGGCAAGCCACGCCCCGACCTCGCGCGCATCATCGACCACACGCTGCTGCGCCCCGACGCGACGAAGGACGACCTTCGAAAGCTCTGCGCCGAGGCCGCGACCTGGCACTTCTTCTCGGTCTGCGTGAACAGCGTGAACGTGCCCTACGCCCGCGCGCAGCTCTTCGGCAGCACCGTCGCGGTGTGCGCGGTGGTGGGCTTTCCCCTCGGCGCGATGAGCCCCAACGCGAAGGCCTTCGAGACCACCGAGGCGATCCGCGCGGGCGCCGACGAGATCGACATGGTGATGAACGTCGGCGCGCTGCGGTCGAGGGACTACGCGCTGGTCCTCGACGACATCGCGCGGGTCGTGGGCGCCGCGGGCGACAAGGTGGTGAAGGTGATCCTCGAGACGGGGATGCTCTCCCGCGACGAGAAGCTCATCGCCTGCGCGCTCTCGAAGGCCGCCGGCGCGAGCTTCGTGAAGACCTCGACGGGCTTCGGCCAGGGGGGCGCCACCGCCGAAGACATCGCGCTCATGCGCGCCACCGTGGGCGACGAGCTCGGGGTCAAGGCCTCGGGCGGCGTGCGCAGCGCGGCCGACGCCGACGCCATGGTCGCCGCGGGGGCCAACCGCCTCGGCGCGAGCAGCTCCGTGGCCATCGTCTCGGGCGGCGCCGGCTCGTCGGGCTACTGATCGCGCGAATTTTGCCGCGCCTCCGCGCTTGCGGCGGCCGCCGCTTGCGTGAAACCTGCCCGCGCCATGGAATCCTCTGACGACCCCCGCGAGGCGCAGGCCACGCACGAGATGGTGATCGACGGCGCGCGCTACGACGTCGCGCGCTGGGTGAAGAAGCACCCGGGGGGGTCGATCATCCTGAGGTTCCTCGGTCGCGACGCGACGGACGTCTTCATGGCGTTTCACACCGCCGTCGCGCGCAAGACCCTCGCGCGCTACCGCCTCGGCGAGGCGCCCGCCGCGCGGGGCGAGTCCGCCGACATCGAGCGAGACTTTCGCGCGCTGCGCGAAGAGATCACCGCCGAGGGGCTCTTCGAGTCGCGCAAGGGCTTCTACGCGATGAAGACCGCCTGGGTGCTCGGGCTCATCGCCGCGAGCGCGGCGCTGCGGCTCTACGACACCGGCGCCTGGGCCACCGTGCTCTCGGCCCTGCTCATGGGCCTCGGGTGGCAGCAGGGCGGCTGGCTCTCGCACGAGTTCTTGCACCACGCGGTGTTTCGCAACCGTCGGCGGGGTCGCCTCGCGGGCGTCGCCCTCGGGGGCGTCGCGCTGGGCTACAGCGCCGACTGGTGGAACGAGAAGCACAACACCCACCACGCGCTGCCCAACGTGCACGGCGTCGACCCTGACATCGACGTGATGCCCGCCCTCGCGTTCACCCCCCGCGACCTCAAGCGCGCGACCTCGGGCTGGCAGCGCTGGGTGCTGCGGCAGCAGACCTGGACGATCTTTCCCATCCTCGCGATGGCGCGGCTCAACTGGACGATCCAGAGCTTTCTCTGGCCGCTCATGCACCGGGGCATTCCCTTTCGGCGCTACGAGATCGCGGGGCAGACGCTGCACCAGGCGTGGGTGATCGCCCTCGCGGCGCACGGCCCCTCCCTCGCCAACGGGCTGGCGTGGTTCGCCCTCGCGCAGGTGTTCAGCGGGCTGTTCATCGGGAGCGTGTTCATCGTCGGGCACAACGCCCGGCCGATCCTCGTCGAGGACGGCGCGCCTGACTTCTGGACCCTGCAGGTCGCCACCACGCGAAACGTCCGCGTCCACGCGTTGACCCGGTGGTTCTTCGGCGGGCTCGAGACGCAGACCGAGCACCACCTCTTCCCGACGCTCCCGCGCCACGCGCACGCGACGGTCAAGGCCCGCGTCGAGGCGCTCTGCGAGAAGCACGGCCTCGACTACTGCGAAGAGGGCTTCTTCATGGCCCTGCTGCACGTGTGGCTCGGCCTGAGAGACGTCGCGAAGCGCGCCTGAACGCCGCCTCGCGGCATCTCACGCACTCGCAACCCTCACCCACGAAACGAGACCCCTCATGGCCCTCGCGATCGGAACCAAGGCCCCTGATTTCACCCTCCCCTCCACCCCCGGCGAGACCGTCACGCTCTCGGCGCTCCGCGGTCGCCCGGTGGTGCTGCTGTTCTACCCGGCGGCGTTCACCGGCGTGTGCACCAAGGAGATGTGCGCGGTGCGCGACGACTTCTCGGCCTACGAGGCCCTCGGCGCGCAGGTGCTGGCGATCAGCGTCGACATGCCCTTCAGCGCGCAGAAGTTCCGCGAGGAGACGAAGGCGAACTTTCCCTTCCTCTCGGACTTCAACAAGACGGCGACGCGCGACTACGACGTGTACCGCGAGAGCTTCGCCTTCGGGCTCGTGGGCGTCTCGGAGCGCGCGGTCTTCGTGATCGACGCCGAAGGGACCATCACCTACGCCTGGGTCGGCGAGCACCCCGGCGTGTTCCCCGACCTCGACGCCGTGAAGAAGGCCCTCGCGGCCTGAGCGCAGGCCCAGCCCCCCCTTCGCGTCCCTCGCTCAGTCGCGCCGGCCCGCGTCGGTGATCACCGTGGTGCGAACGCACCCGGGGATCGCCGCCGCGAGGGTCGTGTCTTCAGGGCAGCACACGCAGTTCTGCCCGTCGCAGGGCTGCGTGGGGTTCGACGCGCGCCGACAGAACTCGCTCGAGGCCCCGTTGCAATCCTGGTCCTGCTCGCAGCGCTCGCCGGCGGTCTGCGTGGTGCAGCCGAGGGCCAGGGTGAGAACTCCGAGGGCAAGCACAAGGCGCATCGTGGAGGCTCCGTTCCGAGAAGGGGCTTTGAGGGGCGAAAGGCGGCGCATCCTATCCGTCACGCCGGGTCGCGCAAGGGCGGGTCACGCCGCGCGCGGTAAATGATCGCCGCGCCGAGCAGCGCCGTCGCCACGCACGCGTACTGCGCCGGGGTGAGCCCGCCGTAGCGCCGGTCGCTGTCGAGGCCCAGGTCGGTGGCGCGCAGAAAATCCAGCGGGAACCGCAGCAGGGAGTACCCCAGCGCGAGGGCGCCCGAGATCATCCCGGGGCGAGCGGTGCGCCGCGAGACCCACACCACCAGGGCGATGAGCAGCGGCGTGAGGAGAAACTCCAGCAGCCCGAGGTCAAAGCGAGGACCGCCCGGAAAGCGCACCGCGAGGAGGCTCTCGCTCGGGCGGCCGATGTGGTCGTGCACGGCCGCGCAGCCCATGCGGCCGAAGAACCACCCGAAGGGAAAGGAGTACGTGCAGAGGTCGGTCCACACCCAGGGGTCGAGCTTGTACGCGCGGATGTAGAGCCGTCCGCCGAGCACCGCGCCGAGCACGCCGCCGAAGGACGACAGCCCGTGGTGGATCATGAAGAGCTCGCGCCAGTCCTGCCGGAGCGACTCGGGGTGATAGAAGACCGCGTCGAACATGTGGCCTACGAGAAAGCCGCTCGCGAAGACCACCACGACGAAGAGGTCGACCCGCGCAGGCGGCCCGAGGCCGAGGGACTTCGCCCGCGACGACAGGATCCAGTGCCCCACCAGCACCCCCACGGCCACGAGGAACCCGAAGGGGTGAAACCTCGCGCCGAGCACCGGCAGGTCGGGGACCTCGTAGTACGGGATCATCACCCGTGCGTGTAGCAGCACCTCGCCGCGGCGAACAGCGGCCGAAGGGCCCGCGCCGCCCGCGGCCTTGACGGCCTTCGAGGCTCGCGCGCAGCATCACCGTCGAGCCGCGCGCCGCGCGGCGGAGGGAGCGACGATGTTCAAGGTGCGAAGGCGAAGGCGACCCGGGGTCTCAGGGCGTGACCTCGAGGCCACCACGCTGCGAGGGCTCGTCGACGCGTCGATGGTGATGGCCTGCGCCGACGGCGAGCTCGCCGACGAGGAGTTCGAGGTCATCGCGCAGATCGTCGACGGGTTCTTCGACGGTCACGTGACCCGCGCCGACATCGAGACCCTGATGCAAGACAGCCTCGACGCCATCGAGCGCGAGGGCCTCGAGGCCCGCGCCCGCGCCGCGGCGGAGGCCCTCGGGAGCGTCGAGCTCCGCGAGCTCGGGCTCGTCGCCGCCGCCACCGTGATGCTCGCCGACGGCGCCCTCGTCGCGGGCGAGGAGGACGACGTCTACGACACCCTCGCCGAGGCGCTGGAGGTGCCGCGGCGCAGGGCCGCGGAGCTCCTGAGAGAGGTCGACGCCGAGCTCGAGTGAGCGCTCAGCGCGGGATCTTCTTGGCGTCTTCGACGAACTTCGCGAGGCCGATGTCGGTCAGCGGGTGCTTCGCGAGCTGCTCGATGACCTTGAAGGGGATCGTGCACACGTCGGCGCCCAGGAGGGCCGCGGTCTTGACGTGAACCGGGTGCCGCACCGAGGCCACGAGCACCTCGGTGTCGAAGTCGAAGTTCGAGTAGATCGTGACGATCTCCGAGATCAGCTCCATCCCGTCGTCGGAGACGTCGTCGAGGCGACCCACGAAGGGCGAGATGAAGGTCGCGCCGGCCTTGGCCGCGAGCAGCGCCTGGTTCGCCGAGAAGCACAGGGTCACGTTGGTCGGGATCCCGTCGGCCTTGCACGAGCGCACCGCGCGGAGCCCCTCGAGGGTCAGCGGCAGCTTCACCACGATGTTCGCGTGAACCTTCGCCCAGTCGCGGGCCTCGGCCATCATCCCGTCGTAGTCGGTCGAGAGCACCTCGGCGGAGATGGGACCATCCACCACCTCGCAGATCTCTCGGACCACGTCGAGGTACTTGCGCCCCGTGCGGGCCACGAGGCTCGGGTTGGTGGTCACGCCGTCGATGAGGCCCATCGCGGCCGCGGCGCGAATCTCGCCCAGGTCCGCCGTGTCGATGAAGAACTTCATGGGGAACTCTCCCGCGCCGACGACCCTGCGCCGCGCGCCGCGGTCTCATACACCGCCACCTCGACCCCGCGCGACCCCCCTGACCGAAGTGACATACCCTGTCTAGCGTGGTGACAGGGTATGTCAAAGTGCTCTGGCGCGCCTCGCGCCGAGGCACGAAGCTCGGTCGCATGAATCACGCGGTCATCGAGGCGAGTCTTCACCACGAGTTCATTCGCGCGGGGCGTCGCTACCGCTGGGTCGAGGGGGCGCTGCACCCCGCCGCGGCGCGCTTCCGGGGGCGCCGGGCCGAGCTCGCGGGCCTGCTCCACCGCTCCGTCGCGCCGACGCAGGAGCGCCGCGGGGCCGCGCGGGAGCAGCGCTCCGCCACCGACGACGGACGGGCCTGGTGGGTGACCTGGCGGCGCCCTGGCGAGGCGGCGGTGTGGGCGCTCTACGTCTCGACGCGCGGGCTGCCCCCCTCAAGCGGGCGGCTCCGGGGCGCGCCCGCGAACGACGGCGCGTTGCTGGCGGCCTGGGGTGACGGTCCTGTGCTGGCGTGGGCGAGCGAGGAGCACGCGCTGCGCGAGGCGCTGCGCGACGCGCTGCGCGCGGTGCCTGACTTTCTCTCCGAGGGCGTGTGCTCCGCCGACGAGACCTTCGCGGTGCGGCTCACCGCGGCGTGAGCCCTCAGGGCTCGAACATCCCGAGCCAGGCGCGCATGAGCCGGTCGGCGCCGAAGAGGTACTCCAGCGCCGCGAGCGCCAGAAAGGGTCCGAAGGGGATCATCTGCCGCATCATCCCGGCGTCGTCGTGCGCGTCGTCTCCCTCGGTCTTCGCGTCTCCCTCGGTCTTCGCGTCTCCCTCGGTCTTCGCGTCGTCTTCTTCGTCTTCTTCGTACAGGTCGTCGGGGGGATCGGGCAGGAGCTTCCACCCCGTGACCCGCGAGACCACCGTCGCGACGATGCCCTGAAGCGACCCCGCGGAGAGGGTGAAGAGCACGCCGGGCCAACCCAGAAACGCCCCCACCATCGCCATGAGCTTCACGTCACCGAGGCCGATGCCCTCACCGCGCTTCAGGATGTACTTCCACATCACCCAGAGCGAGAGCGGCACCGCCGCGCCGAGGACGGCGCCCAGCACCGACGCCTGCCAGCCCAGCCCGGGGAGGATCACCGCCGCGCCGATCCCCAGCGCCACCCCGGGGAGGGTGATCACGTCGGGGATCAAGAAGGTCTCCATGTCGATGAAGGCGAGGGTGAGCAGGCCGAAGGCGAAGGCGAAGCGCACGAAGAACAGGGCCAGCGCGGCTGAGACCGCCAGGTGCGGCTCGTTCAGCAGCAGCCGCTCGGCCACCATGAACCCCGCGACGGCGTAGAGGGCCTCGACGAAGGGGTACCGGGGCGAGATGGGGTTCTTGCAGTCGCGGCACTTGCCGCGGAGCCAGAGCCACCCCAGCACCGGCACGTTGTCGTACCAGCGCACGGGCTTGTCGCACTTGGGGCAGTGCGAGGGCGGCGCGACCACGGAGATCTCACGCGGCCAGCGGTAGATCATCACGTTCGCGAAGCTGCCCCACACCGCCCCCCAGGCGAGCGCGAAGCCACGAACGAACCAACGCGGGAGGTCAGAGGCGACGAGGCTCGGGAGGTCGTCCATGCGCGCGGGGCATCATGCACCCGACGGCGGCGGCGGCGCCACCGGAGGCTGCGAGGCCGAACCCTTCCGAATGGCCCGCAGCGTCACCCGCGCGCGGCGAAGCTCGCCGTGGAGCGTCGAGGCCCGCATCGGATCGCTGGCGTTTCGCTTCACGAAGATCCTGAGGTGCGCGCGGGCGCGGAGGTCGTCGCCCTGCGCGGCGAGGAGCAGGCCCAGCACGTAGCGCCCGTAGCCCTCACCGCAGCGCGCGACCTCGAGCTCGTCGATGGCCTCGGTGAGGCCCTCGATGGCGTCGACGGGCTCGCCGGCGTCGACGCGCACCAGGGCGATGTACGCCCGGTGCAGCGGTCGGGTGTTCAGCGACCAGCGCACCGCCCGCTCGAGGGCGCTCAGCGACCCCTCGAAATCGCCCCCTTGATGGAGCGCGATCGCGACCGAAGACCAGTGCATCGCCCGGCGGCTCGCCGGCGCGTTGCGGGCGGCGATGCGGTACGCCTGCGACGCGCGCGTCCACCATCCCAGCGCCATGCACACCCGCCCCAGGTCGACGTGCGAAATCTCCAGCGCCACCCCGATGCGGACCATCTTGCGCGCGATCGCGTGCGCGCTGCGCAGCCGGCCTGCGTAGAAATGGGACCGGTAGATCTCCCGCAAGAGCAGCAGGCTCGTCTCGGGGTCGATGCGGTTCTGCGCGTCTTGAAGACCCTTCATGGCATAGGCGCCCGCGGCCGTGGGGGAGCCGGTGTGGATGGCGAGGCGAAGGTAGTCATCCGCCGTCATCGGGCGCGAGCGACGCACGAGTGAAACCATAGCAGTGAAGGGTCAAGCCCGTGAAACCGCACAGATCTCTTCTGATGCTCCGCACGAGCCCAATCCGTCGTTCGGTCGTTATTCCTGACGAATCGGGCGAGCAGAACGACCAGCCTGCCGAAGGTCAACTTGGGTGCATGACATGCGTCATGGTTCGTGGGGGGCAGGTCTGGGGCGTTGGGGCCGAAAACCTCTGGAACTCCAGGCAGTCGGCGCCGTCGATCAGGCGCCGAAGCTGGATTTCTCGGGGTCTGGAGCGGGTGCGAGCTCTCCGGAGCTCACGGCCACGTGCTGGTAGCTCGGGGAGAGGCCCGGCGCGGTCACGCTCGGGGTCACCTCGCTCGAGGGGAACATCTGCACCCACTCGTCGGCGTGGGGCACCGGGTCGACCAGGGCGCGCTCGATCAGCATCGAGGTCATCTGATCGGCGCCGTACTCCGGGGTGTTCCCGTTGAGGATCACCGGGAGGTCGGCCTCCCGGGCCGCCCGCGCCAGCCCCGCGACGCGGCTCGCCTGGGGGGACCAGTTGTCCGCGCAGGTGCCGTTCTCGCTGCAGCCCCACACCCCCCGCTCGGTCTTGAAGAACAGCGTCTGGTTGCCCACGGTGTGCCCGGGCGTGCGAATCAGCGCGACGCCGTCGCCCAGGGAGAGGTCCTCGTCGGTGAGCACCACCCGCTCGGTGTTCACCCCGTCGAGTCCGTCGGGCACGAACCACGCCCGCTGCATCGGGTGCAGATCGCTCCACTGCTCCCACTCCGCGCGGGGCGCGAGGAGCTTCGCGTTGGGGAAGCGCGGCGGCCTCGCCCCGTCGGCGGTGCCCAGGAGCCCGCGGAGGTCCTGCGTGTGAAAGTGGTCGAAGGCCACGTAGTCGACCTCGTCGGGCGAGACGCCCAGGCGCGCGAGCTGGGCCTCGAGCGCGTCGCCCCGCTTCGCCGCGAGGGCCGAGAGCGTCGGGCCGAAGCGCTCGATGAGCCCGGTGAAGAAGGGCGTGCGCCGCGAGGCGTCGATGTCGGTGGGGTTGAACAGCAGCGTGCGCGTCGCGTCGCCCTGGCGAAACCGCACCAGCAGCGCGCGGTGGGTCAGCACCACGTAGGGGGCGGGAGACAGCGCCGCGCCCCAGAACGCGTAGCGCGTCGGGTACATCAGCGTCGTGAGGGGGAGGGTGCGCACCGCCGTCACCGCGGGCGAGGCCGCGAGCGCCGCGCGCACCGCCGCGGCCCCCTCCATCGCCGCCGCCAGCCGCCGACCGTGACCCCGCTGGGCCCACGCCGCGTCGAGCGCCTCGATGCGCCTGAGCTCGCTGGCCCTCTCTGACACGCTGCTCTCCATGACCGCTCCTCTGCCACTCGGGCGCGGCGTAGGGTAGCGCCGCGGCGACGCGCCTCGCACGGAGCGGGGCGATTTCTTCGACGACCCAGGGGGTTGCCTTGACGCGCCGAAGCCCCCGCGTCGATGCTGCCCCGGTCGTGAAGGACCTCGGCGCGAGCAGGGACGGCGGGAGCGTGGTCGTCACGGGCATCGTGGGGCGGCTGGGCAAGGCCGTGTGCCGCGCGCTGCACCGTCGACACCGGGTCGTGGGCGTCGACCGCCGGGAGTTCCCCGACCGCCCGCGCGACGTCGTTCATCACCAGTTCGACCTGCGGCGCAAGAAGATGCGCGACATCTTTCGCAGCGGTGACGTGCGCGCGGTGGTGCACCTCGGGGTCATGCACGACCCCCGCGCCTCGGCCGGCGAGCACCACTCGTGGAACGTCGTCGCCTTCGCCAAGATGCTCGAGTACATGGCCCAGTACGGCGTGGCGAAGCTCGTGGTGCTCTCGAGCGCCAACGTCTACGGCCCGAGGCCCGACAACCCCCAGTTCCTCACCGAAGAGGCCCCCCTCCTCGGGAGCCAGGAGTTCAGCGAGATTCGCGACCTCATCGAGGTCGACATGCTCGCGCAGAGCTTCTTCTGGAGAAACTCGGCGTGCGAGACCGTGATCCTCCGGCCCACCCACATCCTCGGGCGGGTGCGCAACGCGCCGAGCAACTACCTCCGCCTGCCCGTGACCCCCACCCTCATGGGCTTTGACCCGATGGTGCAGGTGATCCACCAGCAGGACGTGTGTCAGGCCATCGAGCGCGCCCTCGCGCCGAACGTGAGAGGGATCTTCAACCTCGCGGGTCCTCCCCCCGCGCCGCTCTCGCAGCTCCTCACGAGCCTCGGGAGAGGGAGGCTGCCGGTGCCCCACCCCGTCGCCACCCGGCTGCTGAAGGAGCTGTTTCGCGCGAGGCTCTCGAGCTTTCCCGCCCCCGAGCTCGATCACATCCGCTACGTCTGCATGGTCGACGACCGCAGGGCGAGGGAGGTGCTGGGGTACGCCCCCGAGCACGACCTCCGGCGCACCGTGCACGCCGTGAACGACCTGTAGCGGCCGGCGCACGGATCCGCGACGAACGCGCGACATCTCGTGGATCCAGGGAGTATCCCGTTGACGTCCCCGCACCTATCGCGTGTAGAACGGCTCCGTACTGGAGGAGTCTCATGCGCGCCCCCATTCTGAGCGTCGTGGCCGCGGGCCTCGCGCTCGCTCTCGCCCGCCCCGGAGCCAGCATCGCGGAGGAGCCCCTGACGAGGGTGTTCCTCAACGGCGTGCCGACCCCGGTGTACTTCAACGACGGTGACTCGTGGAGGGTCATGTCGGGGCCGCTCGAGGGCAGCCGCGCGCGCCTCGCGGGCTTCAACACCCTCGAGAGCTTCGGGCCGGTGCACCGCTGGGGTCAGTGGCACCCCTACGAGCTCTACATCAACGCCAAGATGGGCACCCTCAACGCCCGCCGGGGCGTGTGGCACTGCACCAGCGACCTGCGCCGCGACGGCTACGGCCGCATCCTCTGGATCTGCCCCGACCTCGCCGTCGACCAGCTCCGCAAGGGCCTCGCCCACGCGATGAACGTCGACGACGAGCCCGCGCGCCCGGAGTACCTCGCGGCCCAGCGGGAGGCCATCGCGAACCGCCGCGGCATGTGGGCCCACGGCGCGCCCGACTTCGTCATGACCAGCGCGCACTCCGCCGACGAGGACTCGTCCCGCGAGTGGCACTACAACCGCATGGTCTCGACGCGCTTCGGGCACAGCGAGTCGGTGCGACACCGCGAGACCTACGGCGAGTGCCAGTGGGTGTGCGCCAACGAGCGCCACGTCGACGGCGACCGCGCGGAGGCCGCCGCGATGCGCCTCCTCGAG
This sequence comes from Polyangiales bacterium, assembly GCA_041389885.1. Taxonomy (GTDB): domain Bacteria; phylum Myxococcota_A; class Polyangia; order Polyangiales; genus JAWKRB01. The sequence continues at coordinate 25,611 of JAWKRB010000045.1, forward strand.
TACCCCGAGCTGAACCAGGGCCTCGCGGCGCTGGGCACGGTGCGCGTCTCGCAGCTCGCGTGGAGGTGGTCGCGGACGCACGAGCTGCCGACCTGGCTGCCCGCGCCGCTGCGCGAGCCCGCGACCACGCGGCTCCAGGCGCTGGAGCAGGAGGGCGCCTTCGGTCCGGTGACCACGCGGCAGTCTTCGTGCTTCCTGTACGTGAGCTTCAACAACCGATACGGCAACCGCCGGGCGAGCTGCCTCGATGCCCACTGACAAGACCAAGGGCCTGCGCCGCAGCGCGCTGTGGCTCGCGGCGTGCGCCGCCCTCGCCGACTGCTGGAACCCCCCGTCGCAGCCGGTGCTGGGCTACGAGGCCAACGACCAGGCCTGCACCGACTCCGCCGACAACGACCGAGACGGGCTCGTCGACTGCGAAGACGACGACTGCCTGCAGTTCTCGACGGTGTGCGGCGAGCGCATCCCGGTGCTCCCCACGCGCTCGCCCGAGAACGGCTTCCTCGCGTGCAGCGACGGGATCGACAACGACGGCGACGGCCAGTTCGACTGCGGCGACCGCGACTGCCAGACGATCATGGAGCTCTGCTGCGCGCGGGAATTCGACAACGCGAGCTGCAGCGACGGGATCGACAACGACGGCAACGGCTTCACCGACTGCGAAGACTTCGGCTGCCGCAACGGCACCTACGTCGACGTGTGCGTCGAGGACTCCGTGGCGGCGTGCCGCGACGGGCGCGACAACGACGGCGACGGGCGCATCGACTGCGCCGACACCGACTGCCGCATCCGGGGCGTGTGCGGGATCCCCCTCGAGTCGTCCCCCGAGAACAGCCTCGCGGCGTGCATGGACGGGATCGACAACGACGGCAACAACTTCACCGACTGCGCCGACTTCTCGTGCACCCGCGCCGACCGCGGCGCGGCGCCCGACGCCATCGCCATGTGCGCCGCGCGGCAAGAGAACACCGCCGCCCGCTGCCGCGACGGGGTCGACAACGACGGCAACGGGTACACCGACTGCGAGGACCGCAACTGCACCGACCCGAACCGCGGCGCGCCCGCGGAGTCGGTGGCGTACTGCAACAGCATCGCGGAGAACACGCCCGAGCGGTGCGCCGACGGGGTCGACAACGACGGCAACGGGTACACCGACTGCGGAGACTTCTCGTGCCTGCGCTCGACGAACGCCGCGGTGGCCGCGCGCTGCGCGTCGATCGCGGAGAACACGCCCGAGCGCTGCCGGGACGGCCTCGACAACGACGGCAACGGCTTCGTCGACTGCGCGGACTACTCGTGCGGGCAGTCGACCGACCTCGCGGTGCAGCAGGCGTGCAGGGAGAGCGCGGGGGACGCGGTGGCCCGCTGCTCCGACGGCCTCGACAACGACGGCGACGGCTTCGCCGACTGTGATGACTGGGACTGCGCCTACAACCCCGCGGTGGTCGCCGCGGGGCGTTGCTCAGGCCTGAGGGTGTGCCGCGGCCGACCCGCGGGATCTGGATACAGGGGAGTACGGTGATGGCAAGGATCAGAGGCTCCGCGGCGTCGTTCGCCGCGGTGACGTTGGCGCTCGTGCTCGCCTCGCCGCTCGCGAGCGCGCAGACGACGGGCGACCCGACGCCCGAGCAGTCGGCGCCCGCGGCGCAGACTCCCGCGGCGCAGACGCCCGCGGCGCAGCCGCCCGTGACGCGCGCGGCGCGCGAGACGAGCTGCACCGGGCGCGTCGACGAGGACGGCGACGGGCTCGTCGACTGCGCCGACTCGGACTGCTTTCACGACCCGGCGTGCCAGGCCGGAGGCGCCGGAGAGAACACCAACGAGCGCTGCTCCGACTGGATCGACAACGACGGCGACGGGATGATCGACTGCGACGATCAGGACTGCATGGGTCCTGGCGTCACCCGCTGCCGGGGCTCGTGGCAGAGCACGGGCAACGGGCGCGCGACCAGCAACCCGGCCCTGGCGCCGGGCGCCTCCGACGACCTCCCCGAGCTCGGCCCCAACCAGACCGTCGAGGACCTCATCGGCCGCGGCGGCGACCTCGACGGCGAGCGCAACGACGAGGTGTGCGCCGACGGCATCGACAACGACGGCGACGGCCGCACCGACTGCGCGGACTTCGGCTGCCGCTTCGACCCGAACGTGACCGTGTGCACCGGCACCCCCTCGCTGCGCTTCAGCGCGGTGGTGGGCGGCGCGCTGCTCAACGTCGTGCGCACCGAGCTCGGCAACGGCACCCTCCCGGCGGACCAGTTCGACGCGCGCTTCACGCGCATCCAGCTCCGCGCGCTCGGGCCGATCCCGATGATCCAGAACAGCTTCTTTCTGATCAACATCCGCGCGGAGCGGCAGCTGCGGCTGTCGTTCGCGATGTTCCAGGTGCCGCTGGCGCGGCGCTGGTATGTGAACATCAACTCGGGCGGCGGCTCGCTCTCGACCTCGCTGATCACCAGCGCCGCGCGGCAGCTGCTGCTCGACCCGGCGTACTACGTCTACAACGCCTTCGAGCAGGGCAACGGCATCGCCGCCGAGGTGGGCGGCCCCATCGGCAGCAGCACGCGGCTGAACTTTCGCGTGTTCGCCGCGGCGGGCTCGGGCGAGACCAACGGCAACGTCGGCGGGAGGTTCTTTCGCGCGGGCAACGAGAACTTCACGTACACCGCGGGCGCGCAGCTCGGGGTGAACATCATCGGCTCGTACAGCCGCTTCGACTCGCCCTTTCTCTACACCCCGGTGCCCCTCACCCTGGCCCTGCAGGCCGGCGTGAAGTGGGACCAGCGCGCCGTCGAGCGCTACGTCGCCTGGAACGCCTTCGGCGTCTTTCGCTGGAACCGCTTCTGGCTCTCCGCGGAGCACTACGGCAAGCAGGAGCTGGAGTTCGACTCGACCAGCGCGTCCTTCGTCGCGCAGCTCGGCATCCTGATCATTCCGCGCCGGCTGCTCTTCGGCGCCGACGTGGGCGGGTTCTATCCGGGGCTGCCCTCGCGCGCCGTCACCTACACCTCGACGCTGCCGCGGCCGCTCGAGGAGTTCCAGTGGCGCGTGGCGCTGCACCTCTACTGGTACCGCAACGTCGGTGTGCTCTCGGCGCTCTTTCGCGACCGCACCATCGAGCGCAACCCCGACCGCCCGGCGAGCGTGACCCGCGAGCAGGAGTTCTCCCTCGAGGCTCAGTTCCGCTTCTGAGCCGCGAACCCCCCTCCCGCTACCTCGCCGTGAAGTCCGCGGCGAGGGCCCTCGCCTCCACGATGTTGTCCTCGATCGAGCAGTAGGTCCATCCGCCGTAGCGGCCGATGGAGTACACGCCGTGCGCCCGCAGCGCCCTGCCCACCCGCGCGAGCTCGGCGTTCGAGCGCGTGGTGATGTGCACGTAGGCCGGGTCCATCACCACGCTGTGCTCGGCGACGAGCTTGTGGTCGGTGATGATCCCGAGGGCGCGCAGGTCGTCGAGCACGCGCGCGCGCATGGCCTCGACGTCGACCTCGGCGCCGCGGGGAAAGCCCAGCTCGACGTAGAGGCTCAGCCGGTCGGTGTCGAAGATGTTGTCGTAGTACCCGATGCGGTAGAACGACGTCGCGCGGTCGGGGAAATACACCCAGTGCACGTCGCGCGCGCCCTTGCGGTCGAAGCCGAGGTTGAAGACCAGCACCTTGTTCCAGGTGAAGGCTTCGCGGTCGTGGGTGATGCCGCACATCGCCGCGAGCCTCGGGAAGGGCGCCGACGACACCAGCCGCTCGAAGCGGACCTCGCGCTTCGTCGTGCGGGCGACGCGGGCGCGCAGGTCGATGGAGAGCAGCGACTCGTTGAGGCTCAGGGAGCCAGGGCGCAGCGCGCTCGCCAGGGCGTTCACGTACTGAATCGCGCCGCCCGCGGGGTAGGTGAAGCTCGCGTTGTAGCTCGCGTTGTCGGGCTCGCGCATGTTGCGCACGATCGAGTCGAGGTCGGCGTGGGGAAAGAAGCGCCCCATGGCGTCGCGGTCGAGCTGCGCGAGGTCGCACGCGTAGAGCTTCTCGTTGTACGGGATGAGGAACTTCTCGGCGATCGAGCGCCCGAAGCGCGCGTAGAGCATCTCCTTGAAGTTGGTCTCGGGGGCCTTCGGCGCGCCCGCCGCGCGGGCGAAGTACAGGTCGTGGAGGCAGTCGATGAACTCGCTCTGCGGGAGCTGGTGGATGTTCTTCTGAAAGGGGAAGTCCACCGTGTGGTCGCCGTAGCGAATGAACGACTTCTTCGCGACCGTGCGCACGTCTTGACCCGGCATGCGCGCCCGGAGCCAGGCCTCGATCTCGGGGTGCTTGAAGTGAAAGAAGTGCCCCGAGTAGTCCCACACGAAGCCGTCGCGGGTGACGGTCTTGCAGTACCCGCCGATCTCCGAGTCGCCCTCGATCACGAGGTACTCCTCGTCGCCCAGGGCCGCCGCCGTGGCCAGGCCGCTGACGCCCGCGCCGACAATCAGGTGTCGTGTTGATTCCATGGGGGCGGCGACCTTAGCACCCCAGGGCCATGGGGCGACGCGCCGTGGCGGATCAGGCGAGGTCGATGGCCCGGAGGTCGATGCGCGCGCGGTCGGCGACGCCCAGCCCGAGGGCCTCGGCGGCCTCGAGGTAGCGCACCGGGAGGCCCCGCGCGGCGAGGGTGGTCATGCGATTCTGCGTGCGGAGCTGGTCGACGATGTCAGACCCGACGCGGTCGAGGGCCACGGGGTCGGTGCTCGCGAACACGGCGTTGAAGGGCACGCGGCACGCGGGGTTGTCGCGGGGGCCGCCGTGGTAGACGGCCTTGAACGCGTCCATCACGTGCAGCCGAACGCGCGAGCGGATCGCCTCGTGCGCGTAGAGCTCGGCGATCTGCGGCGCGCAGAGGTGGCGGTGAAACGCCTCGGGGTTCTCGATGGACCCGTGGGTCATGTTCTTCAGCGCGCCGGTGAAGCCGCAGAGGGAGTGGTCCTTGATCAGCGGCACGCCGATGACGGCGGTGGCCTCGAGCAGGGGCAGCGCGTACTTGGTGCGCCCCGAGGCGACGCGGGTCTGCGCCGAGAGCCGCTCCTGGTTGTGGCAGATCACCCGCACGCCCGCGGGCATCGCGCGGGCGTTCACCCGCGTCGCGGCCATGAAGCTGTCCCACTGCTCGTAGACGGTGATCTGACTCGCGGGCACGCCCGCGGCGATGACGCCCTCGACGATCGCCAGCACGGTCTCTTTGTTCGAGGCCATGTTGCGCAGGCCCAGGCCGTTCACCTTCACCGCGACGCGGTCGTTCGGGTGCACGAAGGCGCGCCAGGCGCGGGCGAGGTCGGGCTGACCCGCGAGCTCGGTCACCGCGCGGTTCACCATCTCGACGGCGGCCTCGGGCTTCGGAAAGAGCCCGCCGCGGCGCAGCGAGTCGGGCTTGTTCACCCGCACCACGCGCCCGGGGATGCTCAGGGGCGTGAAGCCCTGCGGGGGCGTGGCGGCGAAGGAGGTGTCGTGCTCCGCGGGGGGAGCGCCGCGCTGCGCGAGGGCGTTCGCGCTCGCCGTGGCGACGGCGCCTGCGGCGACGGTGCCGAGGAAGTGACGACGGTCGACGGGGTTGCTCATGGTGCGAAATGTCCTAGCACGACCCGAGGCGCCGCGAAAAACTGACAGCGGGCGCGCACCTGTGAGACAGCTTCGCAGACCCTCGTATGCGCGACGCCCCCTTCATCGTCCTCGAAGGCATCGACGGCGCCGGGACCACCACGCAGACCGCGCGGCTCGCCGCCGCGCTGCGCGCCCGGGGCGACTCGGTGCGCACCACCCGCGAGCCCTCCGACGGGCCCATCGGCGTGCTCATTCGTCAGGTGCTCACCGGGCGCCTGGTGCTCCCCGGCGAGCGCTCCGAGCCCCTGGGGTGGGAGACCATGGCCGCCCTCTTCGCCGCCGATCGCCTCGACCACGTCGCCGCCGAGATCGCCCCCGCGCTGCGCGAGCGCACCGTGGTGATCTCCGACCGCTACGACGCCAGCAGCGTGGCGTACCAGGGCGTCACCGCGGGAGACGACTCGGTGTTCGCCTGGATCCTCGCGCTCAACGCGCGGGCGAGGCGCCCCGACCTCACGGTGGTCCTCGACGTGTCGCCCGAGGTGGCCCTCGCGCGCCGCACGGCCCGCGCCGGCCGCGCGGAGATCTACGACGACCCCGCGCTGCAGTCGCGCCTCGCGGGGTTCTACCGCGACATCGAGCGGCACTTCCCCAACGACCGCGTGGTGCACGTGAACGGTGACGCCGACGCCGACGCGGTGCACCGCGCCGTGCTCGCCGCCGTGGAGGCCCTCGATGCGCGCGCCTGAGCTCCTCGCCGCGACCCTCGCGCTCGGCTGCGCCTCGTCTCCGCGCGACGAGATTCGCCCCGAAGACCTCCGGCTCCCGCCGGTCGGCGGCGGAGAGGTCGCGGCGACCGTCGAGGCCCCGCCGAGCCGGCTCACCCGCGCCGAGCTCGAGGGCACCGTGCGCGCGGGCATGGGCGCGTTTCTCAGCGGCGTGCGGGTGTCTCCCGCGTTCGAGCGCGGGCGCTTTCTGGGCTGGCGACTCGACGGCGCGCGCCACCTCCACCGCTGGAACCGCGCGGGCATGGACCTGCGCGCGGGCGACGTGATCACCCGCATCAACGGCGGCGCGCTGGAGCGTCCCGCCGACGCGCTCGCGGTCTTCGGGGCGCTGCGCGGCGCGACGGAGCTGCGACTCGAGGTCGTGCGTGACGGCCGCCCGCGCACCCTGCGCCTCGCCGTCGAAGACTGATCCCCAGGGCGTCACGATTCGAGACAGGTGTCTCCAGGGACGACGCGCAGGGGGAGGGTGAACGCATGAATTCCCCGTGTTTTCTAGGTGGCACGGCGCTTGTAATGCCTCTGGTCACGCGGCACAGACGGTCGCCGCGCACGCAGACAGGAGACACGCCATGACCCTTCGCTCAAGCCTCCGCCCGCTCTTCCTCGGTTCTCTCGTCGCGGTCTCCGCCCTCGCCTGCGGCGCCGCCGACAACGCTGGCAACGCGCAGAGCGCGAACGCCGCGCTCACCTCGGAGCCCGGCTCCGGCGGGCGCCGCTTCGACCCCGCCCGGATGGTCGCGCGCTTCGACGCCAACCACGACGGGCGCACCACCCTCGACGAGCTGCCGCCTCGGATGCGCGAGCGCGTCCAGGCCGCCGACGCGGACCACGACGGCGCGATCACCGCCGAGGAGCTGCAGGCGCACATGCAGACGCGCCGCGCCGAGCGCTTTCGCCGGCACGACACCAACGGCGACGGCGCGATCACCGCCGACGAGGCCGGCGAGCGCTGGGAGCGGATCCGCCGCGCCGACGCCAACAGCGACGGCCGGGTGACCGCCGAGGAGCTGCAGGGCGCCTTCGCCCAGATGCGGGCCCACCCCATGGGCCGCCGTCACGGCGAGGGCCGCGGGCCCGGCGAGGGCCGCGAGGCGGGCGAGGGGCGCGGGCACCGTGGCTGGGGCCGCGGGCACGGTCCGGGCGCCCACGGGGAGGGCTTTGACCCCGCGCGTCGTCTGGCCCGCTTCGACGCCAACGGCGACGGGCGGGTGGAGGTGAGCGAGCTCCCCGAGCGCATGCAGCAGCGCATCGCCGGCGCCGACGCCAACCGCGACGGGGTGATCGCCCCGGAGGAGATGCGGTCGTTCTTCGAGGCGCGACGGGCCGAGCGCCTGCGGATGGACCCCGCCGCCGCGCAGCCCCCGGCGGCCCAGCCCGCGGCGCCCGCCGAGGTCCCGTCGAACGAGTGACCCGCCTCGCTCCTGCCCCCGGCGCTTGCGTGAAGGCGCCGGGGGTGGGGATGCTCTCGGGATGACGCCCGAACTCTCCCTCCTCCGCGCGCGGTGGATCGCCGCGATCGCCCTCGCCGCAGCGCCGGCTTGCACCACGACGACCACCAGCGCCGACGCCGCCCTCGCCGACGTCCCCGCCGCGCCCGACGTGCCCGACGCGCCGGTCGTGACCGACGCCGCCGTCGCGACCGACGCCGCCGAGGTCACGGACGGCGCGCCGCAGGCGCCGGTGTGTCCCTCGGGGACGCCGGGGCGGGAGTGCTTCACCCGCGCGCAGCTCGAGCAGATGCTGCGCTTTCCGGGGGGAGGGCCCGCGACGGACGCGGGGTTGCCCATCGACGCGGGGTACGCCCCGAACGGCTGCATGCTCCCCGAGTTCGCGCGGAACTCCTGCTGCAACAGCGCGCAGGTGGGGCCGTGGGTGGAGGGCGATCAGTGCTGCTACTGGTTCTGCCAGGGCGCCTGCTGCGGCCGGGCCTTCACCGTCGAGGGCGTCGCGAGGGTGGCCGAGGTGCTGCCCGGCGGGGCGTGGTCCGAGGCGTCGACGGTCGCGCGGCTCGACGGGGTCACCGCGCGCGCCCTCGCGGCGGCGTGGCGCGCGGACGCGCAGATGGAGCACGCGTCCATCGCGTCCTTCGCGCGCGCGACGCTCTCGCTGCTGAGCCTCGGCGCGCCGCCCGAGCTCCTCGCCGACACGCAGCGCGCGGTCCTCGACGAGGTCGACCACGCCCGCCGCGCCTTCACCCTCGCGTCGCGCTACGCCGGCCGCGACGAGGCCCCGGGGCCGCTCGAGCTCCGCGGCGCCTGCGACCCGATGGACCTCGAGTCCTTCGCCCTCGACACGCTGCGCTCGGGCTGCGTCGGCGAGTCCCTCGCCGCGGTGGCCGCCGCGACGCAGCGCGACCTCGCGACCGATCCCCTTGCGAGAGAGGCGCTCACGCGCATCGCCGACGACGAGGCCCGCCACGCCGAGCTCGCCTGGAGGACCCTCGCGTGGTGCGCGCGCGTGGGCGGAGCGCCGCTGCGCCGCGCGCTCCTCGACGCGTGGCGCGGCCTGAGCGGCGGCGCGGTGCTCGGTCCCTTCGCGGACCGCGCGCCGGGGGTCTCGCCCGCGGCCTGGGCGGCGCACGGTCGCCTCGACGCCGCGCAGCAGGCCGAGAGCGCGCGGGCGACCTGGCGCGCGCTGATCGCGCCCTGCGTGAGCGCCGTGCTGCCCGAAGGCGTGGCCGACGCCTGAGGGTGCGACCCGCTGCGCGCTTTGACTACATGCAGACCTCAAGGGGTCACAACACTGATCATCGACGTCGCGCGACGCGCGCTGCCAATTGATCAGGCGTCGCCGACCGGCGGCGCGTGGCTCCGTCGGAGGTGACGATCGAATGCGAAGCGCGTGGTGGATGGTGTGGGCGGCGTCGGCGATCTCGTGCGTGGGGGCGGCGCCCGAGGACCTGACGGCGCCGTCGTCTCTCAGCGACGACCTGGTGTACGGCTCCGACGACCGCCGCGATTTCTACGAACTCGACGACCCCGCGCAGCGCCTCGCGGCCGAGTCCACCGCGGCGCTGTTTCGCTTCAGCGCCCTGGGGCGACTCCGCGACGGCCGCGTCGCCGTGCGCTCGACCAGCACCTACGGCGCCACGCAGAACCTCTGCGTCGAGGAGCCCTACCGCGCGCAGCCCGACGCGGCGTTCTGCTCGGGCTTTCTCGTCGCGCCCGACGTCATCGCCACCGCGGGGCACTGCGTGGCCAGCGCGCAGGACTGCGCGTCCATCGCCTTCGTCTTCGGGTACCGCATGACCGACGCGCGCACCGCGAACACGGTCTTTCCGTCGCGCGACGTGTACTTCTGCCGCGCGGTGATCGGCCGCGAAGAGACCAGCACCAGCGACTGGGCGCTCATTCGCGTCGACCGCGCCGCCGACCGCGCGCCCCTCTCGCTGCGCCGCAGCGGGACCGTCGCGCTCGGCGCGCCGCTGGTGGTCATGGGTCACCCCTCGGGGATCCCGCTCAAGGTCGCGGGCAACGCCACCGTGCGGAGCAACCGCGCGGCGGCGTACTTCGAGGCCAACCTCGACACCTACGCGGGCAACTCGGGCTCGCCGGTGTTCGACGCGCGCACGCTCACGGTGGAGGGCATCCTCGTGCGCGGCAACGAAGACTTCGCCCTCGACAGCCGCAGGCGGTGCTTTCTCTCGAACCGCTGCGACGACGCGCGGGGCTGCGGCGGGTGGGAGGGCGTGACGCGCGCGTCGCGCTTCGCGTCCCTCGTGCCGCGCTGAGCGCCGAGGTTGACGACGCGGGCGCGCTCGGGCTCCATCTCGGCGCACGCCTCGAAGGAGGACTCATGAAGCGCCGCGCGATTCTCCCCTTGTGCCTCGGCCTCGCCGCTTGTTCTGAGAGCCCCTCCGCGCCGGTCGACGCGGGCGTCGCAGACGCGTCCGACGCGGGCGCGTACGACGGCTCGGCGGCCGACGCGGCCGACTCGGGCTGCGCCTGGGACGGCGCGATGGAGGAGCCGCCCGAGCCCGCGCTGCACACCCCGCGCTGGGCCTTCGAGCCGTGGATCTCGAAGGACATCTCCGACCGCGCCGACACCTACGCCTTCGTCGACGGCTTCATCTCGAGGGAGATCCCCGTGGGGGCGGTGGTGCTCGATTCGCCCTGGGAGACGCACTACAACACCTTCATCCCGTCGCCGACGCGCTACGGGGACTTTCCCGGCATGGTGAGGGACATGCACATGCGCGGCGTGCGCGTGGTGCTGTGGACCACCCAGCTGGTGAACTCCATCGGCTACGACCTCGAGGTCGGCGGGGACATCTACCGCGGCCCCGCGGAGAACCTCGCGCAGGGCGACGCCTGCGGGTTCTTCGTGAACGACAGCGCGCGGTACATGTGGTGGAAGGGCACCGGCTCGTCGGTGGACTTCTTCAACCCCCGCGCGCTCGCGTGGTGGCACCGCCAGCAGGACGTGGTCCTCGACGCGGGGATCGACGGGTGGAAGCTCGATTTCGGCGACAGCTACGTCACCACCGCGCGGGTCTCGACGGCGCGGGGGATGGTGTCGCACCAGGAGTACTCCGAGCGGTACTACCGAGACTTTCTCGCGTACGGCGTGCAGCGCAGGGGCCGTGAGTTCGTCACGATGGTGCGCGCCTACGACGAGAGCTATCAGTTTCCAGGGAGGTTTTTCGCGCGGAGGGAGCACGCGCCGGTCGTGTGGATGGGCGACAACCGCCGCGACTGGGTGGGCCTCTCAGACGCCCTCGACCACACCTTTCGCTCGGCGCGCGCGGGCTACGTGATGCTCGGCAGCGACCTGGGCGGCTACCTCGACCGCGACGACCGCAACCTCATGCAGCTCGTCCCCTACGACCCCGTGAACTTCGCGCGGTGGACCGCCGTGAGCGCGCTCGCCCTTCATGCAGCTGCACGGTACCGCGGCAACCTCACGCCCTGGACCGCGCCGGAGCAGGCGATGGAGACCGTCGCGCGGTACCGGTACTGGGCGCACCTGCACCACGCCCTCGTGCCCTACCTCTACGCGCACGCGCAGGAGGCCTACGCGATGACCACGCCGGTGAGCCTCGTGCGCCCCGTGAGCGCCGACGCGAACACCTGGGCCAACGACTACCGGTACATGCTCGGCGACGCGCTGCTGGTGGCGCCCATCCTCGACGCCACGGGACGTCGAGACGTGCCCCTCCCCATCGGGCGCTGGTTCGACTGGTGGGACCTCGGGGCCGATCCCCACCCCGGCGAGACCACCCTCTCGAACGTCGACGCCACCGACCTGCTGCGCGTGCCGCTGTACGTGCGCGAGGGATCGATCCTGCCGCTCCGCGTGGACCACCCCGTGCTGAACCTGGGCAGCCCTGGGAGCGCGCTGACGCTCCTGGTGTTCCCCAGGGCGTCGCAGGCCACGAGCGTTCGGCTGCACGAGGGCGACGCGCCGGCGGAGGTCACCGCCTCGCAGACCGCCACGGCGGTGGACGTGACCCTCCCGATGAGCGCGAGCGGGTACGTCGTCGGCGTGCGTGTGGCCGCGGCGCCGACCGCGGTGAGCGCGATGGGCCGCGCCCTCGCGACGGTGGCCGACCGCGCCGCCCTCGACGCCGCGACCGAGGGGTGGTTCTACGAGCCCGCGAGAAAGCTCGCCTGGGTACGCGTCGCCGGCGGCGCGGGGAGTGTGCGCGTCAGCCTCGCGCCCTGAGCCTCAAGGCGAGGGCGTCGCGGTGTGCTGCAGCGCGCCCACGTCAGGGAGCGTCGTGGCCGGGCGAGGCGCCCACAGCACCTGCAGCGTCTGCACCAGCACGGCGGTGAGCAGCGCGTGCAGCAGCAGCAGGATCACCACCGTCGGGAGCGTGAACGACACCTCGCGGCGGTACCAAGAGCCACTCTTCGCCGCGGGGACCTTCGGCGCCCAGTCTTCGAAGGAGCGACCGTCGCCCAGGCCCAGCCCCCGAGGGTCGGGCGCGGCGGGCGCCCGGGGGATCGAGATGAGCTCGATGGGCTCATCGTTCTCGGCCTCGAGCGCCGGCGGCGGAGCCGAGGAGGTTCGGGTCTCTTGTGACCGTCGTCGAGGTCGGCGGGTCTCGTCGCCGCGCGACTGGGTGACGTCCTCGCCGATGTCTCGCAGCCCTCGCGCGACCTCGATCGACTCGCGGTGCACGTTCGGCGGCGGGGGCTCGCTGCGCTTCTTCTCCTCGAGCTCGGCCTCGCGCTCGCGGGCGATGACCGCGATCACCTCGGGGTCGTCGATGACCCCCGAGCCGAGGCTCACGAAGGCGTCACCGACGTCGATGGGGCCGTGGCGCTCGATCTCCTCGCGGGGGACGCGCACGGTGGTCTCTTCGCGCGCCGTCGCGAAGGGCAGCAGCGCTGAGGCGTCGACGTCGTGCGCCGTCGCGATGCGCGGCATGACCATCTCCTCCGACGCGCGGCGAGGGCGCGCCGCCGCCGCCCGGGGACCTGGGCTCACCGCCGCGCCCACCGCAGGGAACTGCCCCGTCGGGACACGCGCGCGCACCACGTCGACGGGCGCCGGGCGCGTGCCCGGAGGGCGCGACGACACCATCGGCGCCGTGCTGGCGCGGAGGCCCGCGGAGCCGGGGAGCAGCGGCGGCGACATGGTGAGCCGCGTCGCGTGGTCGGCGGTCACCCGGCGCGTCGAGAGCGCGGCGTCGGGCACCCGAGACCTCGCCGACTCGAGCTCGCCGAGGAGCTCCGCCACGCTGCCCTGGCGCCGGCCGGGCTCGAAGCTCCAGGCGCGGCGCAGCACGTGGTCGAGGGGCGCGGCCGACTCGTGGGTGATCGCGGCCACCGAGGGGAGCACGCCGTGGCGCATCGCCGTGAGCACCTGCATGGTGCCTCCCGCGAACGCGGGGCGCCCCGTGAGCAGCTCGTAGGCGAAGGTCGCGAGGGAGAACACGTCGGAGTGCACCCCCAGGCTCTCGCCCATGAGCTCCTCCGGAGAGAGCGACGAGGGCTTCGCGGCGGGGTGGTGCGGGCGGTCGGCGTGGCCCACGGCCAGCACCTTCACGGTGCCCAGCGGCGCGGTGATCATCACCGTCTCGGGCATGAGCGCGCGGTGCAGCACCGGCGGCGTGCGGGAGTGCAGGTAGCTCAGCGCGGAGCTCACGTCGCGGAGGATCTTGAGCACCTCCGAGCTCTGAAACACCCGGCCGCTCGCGAGCTCGGCGCGCAGCGTGCGGCCGTCGACCCACTCGGTCACCACCACCGGGAGGTCGTTGGACGTGTAGCCGAGCGCGTAGACCTCGACGAGGTTCGGGTGACGCAGGCTGCGCCCGAGCACCGCCATCTTCTCGAACCAGTCGCGCAGCTCCTCGACGTGCAAGGGGTGCAGCACGAGGGCGCATGCGGTGCGCTTGTCCGAAGCGTCGGTGGGGCGCGCGCGATAGACCAGCCCGACCCGATCGGCGTGGCTCAGCCGACCGAGGGAGAAGCCTCCGGGGAGGAGGGATCCGGGTGACGCCATCCTGCTCATCGATGGAGCGAACGCTACCTCAAACAGGTCGCGCGCCGCGACACGCGAGGTCGTTCAGAGGCTTGGAAATCGCAGAAAGATGTCCAGCGACGGTGGTCACAACCGCCCCAGCGGACGGCGTGTCCCAGGTCAGCGGGGCGCGCGGCCCGAGCGACGCTCGCGGCGCACGCGCGCGATGGCGTTGACCTCGTTGGCGATGACGCCGTTGAAGGGCGCGGCGATGGCGTCGCCGGTGCCGGCGATGACGGCGATCACGCGCTGCGGCGAGAGGCTCGGGTCGAGGGCGAGGATCTTGCCCGCGAGGTTGGCGACGTTGGGCGAGGCCATGGAGGTCCCCGAGAGGGGCACGCGGCTGCCGTTGGGGATGAGCGAGTCGACCTCGACGCCGTGGTCGAAGACGCGCACGCGCTCGGGGTTCGAGTTGGTGAAGGTCGCCCAGTTGCCGAAGCGGTCGACGGCGCCCACCACGAGGAGGTTGGGCGCGTCGAGGGCGGCGGGGACCTCGCCGTACTCCATCACGTCCTGGTTGGAGTTGCCCGCGGCGACGACGAAGAGGGTGTTGGGGCAGGCGGCGAAGACCGAGGCCCAGTTCTCCCTGCGGCGCTGGTGAATCACCTCGGCGCGGGCGCGCACGGCCTCGTCGTCGGCGTAGCGGTCGCGCTCGTGGCGGAGCTCGGCCTCGACGTACTCGCGCGAGAAGCCCAGCGAGGCGTTCACCACGCGGATGCTGTGTCGGTTGATGAAGCCGGCGATGTGGTTGATGTTCTCGCGCTCGGCGTCGAGCTCGGCGTCGGTGGGGCCGCGGTGGTGGTAGAGCCTGTGCTCCCCCGCCCAGGCGCTGCGAAAGACCGCGAGGCGCGCGTGGGGGTTGCCCGCCATGAGAATCCCCGCGACGTGCGTGCCGTGCGACCACTCGCCGATGTTGTCGAGGTTCGAGCTCAGGGCCTCGAGGGCCGCCGAGTCGGTGACCGAGCGCTGGAGCTCGAGCACGCGCTGCGCGTCGGGGGTGGTGGCCATGCCCGCGCGGAGGTCCATCACGCCGCGGAGAAAGGGCACGTAGCGCTCGAGCACGTCGGCGGGGGGCTCGAACAGCAGGGCGGTGTTGGGCGCGTCGCCGTCGCTCACGACGCCCGAGATGTCGTCGACGAGGCCGTTGTGGTCGTCGTCCTGGCCGTTGGGCTGCTCCCCGCCGTTGACGAACATCCGGCCGGGAAAGAGCGCGGGGTTGGTCCCGAGGTCCCAGACGCCGACGCGCACCTCGCGGGCGTCGCGGGCGCCGGCGAGGTCGACGGTGCCGAAGCGAAAGTCAGGGTCCGCGGGGCGGGCGTTGTTCGCCGCGCGCACGGTCTCGATGGCCGCGAGAAAGCGCGCGCGGTTGCGCACGATCTCGGGCATCACCGCGGAGAAATACAGCGCCGAGCGCGCGGTGTCCTGCGACACGAGCTGCTGCCGGGTGTTCGCCACCCGCGCGTCGAGCTGCTGCTGGGTCTGAAAGATCTGGAACACCACCGTCGACGCCCCGAAGCGCGCCCTCGGCAGCGAGCGAAAGACCTCCTCCACCGCGCGCTGCTGGGCGGCCTCGTCGGGCCCGGCCCCGCGGCGCGCGAGCTCCGCGAGGAGCGTGGTGCCGACGTACGCGAGGTTGCGGTTGCGCGCCTTCGCCCGAACGTACTGCACGATCTGCCCCGCGCGCGCGTCGTCTCCGCTCGCCATCGCGACGATCGCGAGGTCGAGCAGCTGGTCGCAGGTGCGCCCCGCGAGGGCGGGCGCGTGCTCGATGTCGGCGAGGTGCGCGTCGAGCCGGGCGAGGTCGAAATCGGGCTGCGCCGCGCGCACCTGGCGGGTCGCGCCCTCGGTGATGATCCGCGCGAGGGCGGCGTTGTCGAGGCCGTCCCAGGGCGAGGCGGGGGCCGCCGGGGGCGCGCCTGCGTCGCTCGGATTCGCTTGCGCCACAGGCGCTTCGGCGGTCGGCTGGGTCTGCCTCCCGCTGCATCCCAGGGCGAGGAGCGTGGCGAGGACGAGGCTTCGAGGTTCCTTCATGGCCGCGGAGGATCGCACATCCCGCGCCCCTCGCGCGCACGCCGGGGCGCCCTCTGGACATCGCCCGTGGCGCGGGTCCACCGTCGCCCGGTGGAATCGTCGCCGCCGTCGGACCGGCCTCCCCCGCCCCGCGCGACCTTCGGGCTGCGCATGCAGATCGCGCTCGCGCTCCTCGGGGTGCTGCTCCTCGCGGCGTCGCTGGCGATGGTGGCGATCCAGCCCCTGGCGGGCGCCTCGGGTCGCATCGCGCGACGTCGTCTCGGGATCACCCTCTCGCGCGCCGTCGCGGGGCAGGTGTGGCTCACCGCCGACCGCGCGGGGGTGCAGACCCTCCTCGAAGAGAGCGTGGGCGAGGGGGGGCTCGCGGGCGCGGCGGTGTACGACCTGCAGGGGCACCTCGAGGCGCGCGCGGGGATCTTGATGCTCCCGGTCTCTCGCCGCCCCTTTCACCACGACGGCCACGTCATCGCGGGGGACGTGATGTCGGTGTCGGTGCTGCTCCCCGGCCGCGGGGTCTTCGCGGCGGAGACCTCGCTCGAGCCCGGCGCGGCGGGGCGCGCGGTGCCCGCGCTGATCGTGCTGTACACCGGCTCCGCGGGGCTGCTCGCGCTGGTGGTGGTCTACCTGCTGCTCACCCGCTGGATCATTCGCCCCGTCGAGGCGCTCACCCGCGCGGCCGAGCGCGTCGCCGCGGGCCGACGCGACGTGCGCGCGGAGCCCAGGGGCGCGATCGAGGTGGTGGGCGCGGCCGACGCCTTCAACCGTATGACCGAGCAGCTCAGCGCGCGGGAGGCGGAGCTCAACGCGCGGGTGCAGGAGCTCGAGCGCACCACCCTCGAGCTGCGCCGCGCGCAGGACCAGGTCGTTCGGGGCGAGCGCCTCGCCACGGTGGGCCGCCTCGCGGCGGGCATCGCGCACGAGGTCGGCAACCCCCTCGCGGCGATCGTGGGGCTCGCCGACGTGCTCAAGGAGGGCGGCCTCGACGAGGGCGAGAGCGAGGAGTTCGCCACGCGCATCGGCCGCGAGGCGCAGCGGATTCACCGCACGGTGCGAGAGCTGCTGGACTACGCCCGCGCCGCGCCGAGCGGCGACGAGGCCGAGCCGCGAGAGGCCACCGCGGGCGAGGTGGGCGAGGCGGCGGAGCAGGTGAGCCGGCTGCTGCGCCCGCAGAAGTCGATGAAGGACATCGCCTTCGAGGTCGAGCTGGCCGACGAGTCGTTCCCCGTCGGGGTGTCGAACGACCGGCTGGTGCAGGTGTTCTTGAACCTCGTGCTCAACGCCGCCGACGCGATCCACGGGGCCGGGGGCGTCGGGTCGATCGCGCTGCGCGCGCGGGTCGAGGGCGAGCGGGTGGTGATCGAGGTGGTGGACGACGGCCCAGGCGTGCCAGAAGCCTTGCGAGACAAGGTGTTCGAACCCTTCTTCACCACCAAGCCCGCGGGGGAGGGGACCGGCCTCGGCCTGTCGATCTCCGCGGCGATCGTCGAGCAGGCGGGGGGATCGATCCGCGCCGAGGACCGCGGCGACGGCGCCGGCGGCACGCGGATGGTGATCGAGCTCCCGCGCCGGGGCGAGGTCTCGGGCGAGGCGCCCGCGGGCTGAGCCTGGCTTGACACCCGCCGCGCGGCTCGGGACGCTCACGCCGATGATCCCTCGCGCGCGTTCGTGGAGCGTCGTTCGCGCGCTCGGGCTCGCCCTCGCCGCCCACGGCTGCGCCGACGTCCCCGAGGGGATCGGGCAGACCTCGCAGGCGATTCACCCGTTCTGCGCGGCGCGCACCGAGGTGCGGGGCATCGACGTGTCGCAGTGGCAGGGGACCATCCAGTGGTCGCGGCTGCCGGGCGCGGGCGTGCGCTTCGCGATCATTCGCCTCTCCAACGGCATGAGCCTCGACACGCGCTTCGCGGAGAACTGGGCGGGCGCCCAGCGGGCGGGCGTGCTGCGCGGCGCCTACCACTATTTCAACGCCACCCAGAGCGGCACGACGCAGGCGAACTTCTTCCTCGACCAGCTGATGGCGCGGGGGTTCGGCGACGGCGACCTGCCGCCGATGCTCGACGTCGAGTTCGTGAACGTCGACTCCAACGGCGATGGGACCAACGACCGGCCCTCGGTGAGCCCCGCGGTCTATCAGTCCAGGCTCCGAGAGTGGATCAACACCGTGCGCGCGCGCATCGGCCGCGACCCCATCCTCTACACCGGCGGGTACTACTGGGACTCCTGGGTGCAGTCCTCGGAGTGGGCCGCGCTCCCGCTCTTTCACGCGGAGTATCCGAACTACAGCACGCGCCGCTCGTGGACCGACCCGGTGCCCAACTCCGGCTGCGCCCGGTACGTGAGCAACCACTGGCCGCGGTACACGTTCTGGCAGTACGCGGGCGACAACACGGTCGCGTCGTCCCTCGGCGGCGCGGGCACCTTCGGCTCCAGCGCCGTCGACATGGACGTCTTCGACGGCACCCTCGACGAGCTCCGCGCCCTCGCGCGGGCGCGCCCCGCCCTCGACGCGCGCTTCGTCGGCCAGTCGAGCGACGCGAGGCCCGAGACCGACGGCAGCGGCGCGCAGTTTCACGTGTGCGCGAGGCAGCCGATTCGACTCTCCTTCGAGCTCGAGAACGTCGGCACCGCCGCGTGGGTCGACAGCACCGCCGCCGCGGGCGCCGTGGGCGGCTCCGTGCGCCTCGGCGCCGTGCCCCACGACACCGCCGATCCCCTCACGGGCGAGGCGCGCGTCTCGATCAACCGCGCGTCCAACCGCGACGTGCGCCCCGCGGGGGGCGCGTGCAACAACGCCAACGGCTGCCGCCGCACGGTGTTCACCCTCGAAGGGCAGGCGCCCTCCACCCCGGGCGTGGTGCGCTCGCGGTGGCAGCTCGTCGACGAGCTGCGGCAGTGGTTCGGCCCCGAGGTCTGGCTGTCGTTTCACGTCGTGGCGTGCCCCGTCGACGCGGGCGCGCCCGCGCCCGTCGACGCGGGACCGACGCCGCGCGCCGACGCCGGGGCGGACGTCCCGCGGGTGACGGATGTCGTTGCGCTGCAAGACGTTGTGCGCGCTGACGCGGGGCTCGAGGCCGACGCGGGGCTCGAGGCCGACGCGGGGCTCGAGGCCGACGCGGGGCTCGAGGCCGACGCGGGGCTCGAGGCCGACGACCTCGGCGAGGACACCGGGGCGATCGTCGGGAGCTGCCGCGCCGCGCCCGGGCGAGGCCGAGGCGGCGCGTGGTCGATCGCGGCGCTGGGCCTCGCGCTGGGGGTGCTCCGACGCCGGCGACGGCGGCTCGATCGGTAGGTCGGCGCGCCGTCGCGCTCGCCTACCGGCTGCGCTTCGAGCTCATGCGCGCCACGCGGCGCACCACGGCGTCGTAGCGGCGAGGGGCGACGCGGGCGAGCACGTCGATGACCCGCGCGTCGGCGCCGATGAGGATGCGGGGCTCGTCGGCGAGCACGCCGCGCAGGATGACCTGGGCGGCCTCGTCGGCGGTGGTGCGCGCGGCCCGCTCGAAATCCGCGGCGACGCGATCGGGGTCGGCGGGGCCGCCGTGGGCGTCTTCGTAGTGCCGCCCGCGCCGCGCGATGTCGGTCTTGATGCCGCCGGGGTGCACGCACGACACGCGCACGGGGGTGTCGGCGAGCTCCTGTCGCAGGGTCTCGGTGAAGCCCCGCACGGCGAACTTCGCGGCGCAGTAGGCCGACTGTGTGGGCACGCCGATCATGCCGAACACGCTGGAGAGGTTCACGATGTGCGACTCGGGCCGCGCGCGGAGCTGCGGGAGAAACGCGCGGCAGCCGTTCACGACGCCCCAGAAGTTGATCCCGAAGAGCCACTCGAAGTCTTCGTCGGTCATGCGCTCGACGCTCGCCGAGAGCGACACGCCCGCGTTGTTCACCAGCACGTCCGCGCCGCCCAGAGACTCGCGCACGCGCTCGGCCCAGGCGTAGATCCCCGCGCGGTCGGAGACGTCGAGGCGCTCGGCCTCGACCCGCGCGCCTGGCCTCGCCGCGCGCGCGCGCGCGACCGTCTCGGCGAGGCCCGCCTCGTCGACGTCGACCAGGGCGACGTCGCTGCCTCGCCGCGCGCACTCGACGGCGAGCGAGCGTCCCATGCCGGACGCGGCGCCCGTAATCGCGACCAACTTGTTGGAGAGCGTCTTCACGGCGCGCATTGTCACGGAGAAGCGCCTGGATGGATAGTCGCCGCGGCGCGTCGCCGCGGGCGGTAGTACCCTCCCGCGTCGTGAGCGCTCCTGAGTGGATCCCCTGGGCGGCGGCGGCGGCGGGCGCCGCGTTGGCGGTAGACGCCTTCGCGCGGCTCGTGGGCTGCTACGAGACCTCCGCTCGCTGGTGGCCCGCGACCTGGCGACGGCGCCGCGGCGCGCGCGGCGAGGGCACGCCGTACCGCCACGCGCTCGGGGACGATTGGGAGCCGCGCGTTCGCGCGGGCATCCCCCGGAGCGTCTCGATGTTCGTGGCGCCCTGCATGCTCCTCTCGGCGTTCTGGTCGCTGGCGATCGTGCTCGCGCTGTCGGACGTTCCCGCCGCGCTCTCGGGGACCCGTCGGCTCCGCACGGTGCTCGCGTCGCTCGCGCTGTGCGTCGCCTCGGCGCTGGTCGGTTGGATCACGCTCAACGCGACCCTCGAGCGGCGTGACCGCGCCTTCGCCGTGGCGATCACCCTCGCGCTGGCCCTCAACTCCGCCCTCGCGGTGTTCCCGCTGCCGTGCTCCGACGTGCGCGCCGACGACGTGCGCTTCGCCCTCGCGGGACTGATCACCCACGCGCCCCTCGCGCTGGCCTACGCGTGGCACCGCTGGCGACGACGCGGCTCCGTGAGCTTCGCCCTCGACCAGACGCCCGTGCTTCACTGATCCTTCGGGGCGTTCAGGCACCGCGGAGAGACCCCTTGATGCCCTTCACAGACCTCGGCCTCTCGCCCGCCCTCGCGCAGTCTGCCGCGCAGCTCGGCTTCGTCACGCCGACCCCCGTGCAGTCCGCGGCGATCCCCGTCGTGCTCCGCGGCGGCGACCTCCTCGCGACGGCGCGGACGGGCTCGGGCAAGACCGCCGCCTTCGCCCTGCCGCTCTTGCAGCGCGGGCGCTCGACCCCCCAGCGCCCTGGCGCGCGGCCCGTGTGCACGCTCGTGCTCGTGCCCACCCGCGAGCTCGCCGCGCAGGTGGGGGAGGTGTTTCGCAGCCTCGCCGAGAGGCTCTCGCCGCGGCCGAGGGTCGCGGTCGCCTTCGGGGGCGTCTCGATCAACCCCCAGAAGATCGCGCTGCGCGGCGGCGCCGACGTCGTGGTCGCCACGCCCGGCCGCCTCCTCGACCTGGCCGAGGGCCGCGCGCTTCGCCTCGACGCCGTCGAGCACCTCGTGCTCGACGAGGCCGACCGCCTCCTCGACCTGGGCTTCGCCGACGAGCTGACGCGCGTGATCGGGAGGATCCCCGTCGAGCGACAGACGCTGCTGTTCTCTGCGACCTTCGCGCCCGAGGTCGAGGCGCTCGCGGGGCGGATTCTTCGCGCGCCCACGCGCGTCGACGCGCCCGTCGCCGAGGGTGATCAGGCGGTGATCGAGCAGCGGGTCTTCGAGGTCGACGAGGGGCGCCGCGCGCAGCTCCTGCTCCAGCTCCTCAAGGACCAGGGGTGGGCGCGCGCGCTGGTCTTCGTGGCCAGCCAGCACGCCGCCGAGCGCCTCGCGACGCGGCTGCGCAAGTCGGAGGTCTTCGCCGCGCCCTTTCACGGCGGGCTCAGCCAGGGCGCGCGCACGCAGGCGCTGCTCGAGTTCAAAGAGGGGCGCTGGGACGTGCTGGTCACCACCGACCTCGCCGCGCGCGGGCTGCACATCGAGGCCCTGCCCGTGGTGGTGAACTACGACCTCCCGCGCTCCACCCAGGACTTCACCCACCGCATCGGACGCACCGGCCGCGCGGGCGAGAGCGGGCTCGCGGTCACCTTCGTCACGCCCGCGAGCGAGGCCCACTGGCGGCTCATCGAGAAGCGCCAGGGGCTGAGCGTGCCCCGCGAGCGAGCGCAGGGCTTCGAGCCCACCGAGGTCGCGCCTGCGATCCCGCGTGCCCCAGACGGCACCGGCGGCGTGAAGGGGAGGCGCCTGAGCAAGAAGGACAAGGCGAGGCTCGCCGCCGCGCGTGCGAACGGCACGTAGTACCTCTCCACCGGGGATGAGAAGGTTCAACGCGGGCCTCCGAGGAGTGCTCGCGCTCAACCCTTCAATTCCCCAGTGGAGAGGCGCTAGCGTACGAAGAGCAGCACGTAGACGATCGCGAGCGCGATCTGAAACGCGGCGTACGGCAGCGCGAGCTTCACGAAGCGCACGAAGCTCACGCCCACGCCGTGCTTCTGCATGATGGTGGCGGCGACGACGGTGGAGGCCGAGCCGATGGGGGTGATGTTCCCCCCGAGGTTGGCGCCGAAGACCACGGCCCACCACATGCCGGGCGTGGCGTGGCCGTGCATCCCCGAGAGGATCTTCGCGAGCACCGCGGCGAGGGGGATGTTGTCGGTGACCGAGCTCGCGCCGGCGGAGGCGACGAGCAGCGCGGCGCTCCCCGCGCGGGGGCCGAGGCCGATGACCGCGCCGATGCCGCGGCCGATGAGGTCGAGCACGCCCGCGTGCTCCATCACGTGGATCACGACGAAGAGCGAGGCGAAGAAGAGCAGCAGGTCCCAGTCGAGGGCGGCGTAGAAGCGGTCGACGCTGTTCTTGAAGCGGAGCAGCGCGATGCCCGCGAAGAGCAGCGCGACGTAGCCCATGTCGAGGTCGCGAATCACCGGGATCACCGGCGTCGCGGCGAGCACGCCGATGAACGCCACGAAGGCGACGACGGAGAACCAGAACACCCTCGCGCTCTCGATGCCGTCGTTCTCGTCGAAGCCCGCCACCTGCGCCGCGGCGCGCTTCTTCGCCTCGGGGGTGGTGAGGCGCTCGACGCCGAAGGCGCGCGCGCCGAAGAGCAGCGTGCCCAGCGTCGCGACGGCGACGTAGGGGCCCGCGATGAAGAAGAACTTCATGAACGCGATGCCCGCGGCGCGGCCGACGATGATGTTCGGCACCGAGCTGATCAGCGTGAGCATGCCGCCGACGTTCGTGAGCAGCCCCTCGATGAGGAGAAATCCCAGGAGCTTCTCGCTGCGCCCCAGCTTCTTCAGGCTCACCGCGGTGAGCGAGCCCACGATGAGCATCGCGGTGACGTTGTTGAGCACCGCGGAGAAGAGCACCGTGAGCAGCCCGTAGGCGAAGAGCAGGCGAAACGGGTCGCCGCCCGAGCTCTTGGTGAGCCTGATCGCGATGTAGCTGAAGAGCCCGCTCTTGTTCGTCGCGTCGACGAAGAGGCTCGCGCCGAAGATGATCGCGATGACGCCCCAGTCGATGGCGGGGATGTAGATCGGCAGCGCGATGCGCTCCCCCGCGGCGTTCACCACCGGGCCCAGCGGCAGGAGGTCGAAGAGGTCGCCGAGAAAGAGCGTGACGAGCGCGGCGACGCTGGTGATCACCGACTTCTTCGCGTGGATCTTCTCCTCCAGCGCAGGGCGACGATCAGTAGCCGCGAGGAGCACGGCGAAGAGCAGGGTGACGGCGGCGCTCGGGGGTGTTGGTGCATCGCGTCCCTCAAGGCAGCAGCAGCAGGGGGAGGTTGCGCAGCTCGACCGCGAGCAGGTACGCGAGGCCGTGCATCGCAACTGGTCGTCGTCCTTGGTGTTCATCACCACGAGGTCGACCTCGTGCTTCTCGATGAGCCTGCGGCACTCGACGACGTGGTGCCCCATGGTGACCTCCTCGTGCCGTGAGCGGCACGCCGAGGGACCAGGCTCGTCGCGGCACGAGCGGATGTACTCCGACAGCTCCTTCACGAGCTGCTCGCGGATGCGCAGCCGCGCCTCGTCGGTGTCGATGCGGGATCCGCGAGATCACGCCGATAGCGCTCGAAGGCTGGTCGTTCTCGAGGTGCGCGGCACGAGGGTGCCGCCGCGCTCGGTGAAGCGCACCCCGTGGGCGACGAAGCGGTCTGAGCCCGTGAATGGTCGTTGAGCACCATCACCCGGTCGGTGTTCACGCAGCCGGGCGGCAGCCGGTCGTCGTCGGTGGGATCGAACGGCAGCAGCACCGGCGTCGTGGTCGCCTGCGTGAGCACGTCGACGTGCCCCCCGAGGCTGAACGCGAAGCGCCGCGCGCGGCCGTGGAGGTTTCGGTACGCGACGATGGTCGGGCTCGATGCGCTCGACGTGCGCGAGGAGACTCGTCGATGAGCGTGTACTGACCGCCGTCGACGACAGCCTCGATGCCCTCGCCGAGCGCGCTGAGCATCCTTCGCGTCGGCGCAGAGCAGCCGCGAGGGCTCTGCAGGCAGGTCGGTGAAGAGCGCCACGCGGCGGATGTTCACCTCGGAGTGCGCGTACCGGGCCTTGTCGGTAAAGGCGGAACGCACTCGCGAACTCGTCGAGCTTGAGCATTCGGCACCCTCGCGGCATCGCGCCGAATGCGCAAGCCCGGGTCAGCGCGAAGAGCGCGCGCGCACGCGCAGGCAGTCCGCCCTTGAGGCTACTGGTGATCACGGGCTCCGGGCACGGGCGCGTGCCGGGCGGCAGCTCGAGTGAAGCGGCGCGCGAGGGTGGCCAGGATGAGCGTCGCCTCCACCAGCGCGAAGGTGTCGCCGATGCATTTGCGCGGCCCCGCGCCGAAGGGAAAATACGCGAGGGTCGGGCGCCCGGCGGGCGCGCCTTCGAGGAAGCGTCCGGGGTCGAAGCCCTCGGGGTTCTCCCAGAACTTCGGGTGTCGGTGCGTCGCGTAGGGAGACAAGAACGCGAGCGAGCCGGCCCTGAGGGTGTGCTCGCCGAGGGGGATGTCGGCGAGCACGCGGCGCGACAGGATCCACACCACGGGCGAGATGCGCAGCGACTCGGCGAGCACCGCGCGCGTGTACGGGAGCTTCGGGTAGTCGTCGGCCGTCGCGTCTCGGTCGCCGAGCACCTCGTCGAGCTCCGCGAGCATCTTGCGCCGCACGTCGGGCATGCGCGAGAGCCACGACCAGGTCCACGCGAGGAGGTTCGCGGTGGTCTCGTGGCCCGCGGCGAAGATGGTGGCCACCTCGTCGCGGAGCTGCTGGTCGGTCATCCCCTCGCCGGTCTCTTCGTCGCGGGCCTCGATGAGCATGCGCAGAAAGTCTCCGCCGGGCGCGTCGGGCTTCGCGCGCTTCGCGGCGATGGCCTCTTCGATGATGCGCGCCACGCGGTCTCGCTCGGCGATGAAGCGCTTGTTGCCCGGCGTGGGCCAGCTCAGCGGCGGCGCGAGCGGGCGCACGATCCGCTCGTTGAGCGCGTGCAGCATGAAGGTCACCGAGCGCCCCACGCCGGCGGCGTCGCGCTCGACGTCCTTGCCCAGCATGGTGTCGGCGACGATGCGCAGCGTGAGGCGCATCATCGCCTCGGCGACGTCGACGGTCTCGCCCGACTTCGCGGCGGCGGTCCACTCGTCGGCCGTCGACTTTGAGAATTCGACCATGCGCGCGCCGAGGGCGAAGATCTTCGCGCGGTGAAACGCGGGCTGCGCGATGCGCCTCTGCCGCAGCCAGAAGGCGCCGTCGCTGGTCACGAGCCCGTTGCCGAGGAGCAGCCGCAGCGCGTCGAAGCCGGGGGTGTCTTTGCTCACCTCCTTCGCGTGGTCGACGAGCACGGCGCGCACGTGGTCGGGGTGAAAGAGAAAGTGCCCGTGGTTGCCGCCGGGGAACTCCGCCCGCGACACGTCGCCGTTCTCGCGCAGCGCGCGCGTGAGCGTCGCGAGGGGCGCGGTGCGCATGGCGTACAGGTTGCCGAGGACGGGGATGTGACCGGGGAGGAGGGGGGCGAGCATGGCGGCGGGCGTTCCTGTCTGTGGGGGACGATGGGGCGTTGCCCTCTATCGCGCCGCAGCCGGGCCGTGTCTATGCGCGTCGCGTCTTCAGCGGCGGAGGGCGGGGCGCGTTGCGCCCGCGCGGTGCGCCCGGATCGCGCTCAGCGATCCTGCCCGAGCGCGAAGGCGCGCACGAAGCAGGGGCTCTCTCGCGACAGCCCGCCGGGACCGCGGCTCGCGACGACCAGCGCGTCGTCGGCGGCGAAGGCCACCCTCGTCGCGTAGCCCTCGGCCCCGCTCGCCAGCCGCTCGCCGTTGGACGTTCGATGCACGCGAAGCTCGCCGTCGCAGACGCCCGCGAGGAGGTCTCCGCGGTGGGAGAGCGCGACAGACAGCGTGCATCGGTCGAGGGGGAGGGTCAGCGACGCCTCGCCGCCGCGCGCGACGTATCCGACGTTCCATGCGCCGCCGCGTGGCCGCTTCGCGTCAGGGGGCCGAGGACCGCTGCACGCCGCCGCCCACACCGCCTCGTCGCCCGAGAGCGCGAGGGCGCTGATCTCTTCGTACGCGTCGGTGAAGACCTCGAAGAGCGCCTCGCCCGAGGGGCCCTCGAGGCAGACGCGGTCGTCGGCTTCGCGCCTCACGCGAAGTCGCCCAGCGGAGCATCGCGCGACAGACGCCGCCGGAGCTTCGTCCGTGGGGCTCCAGGCGATGGGCTCGGCGTCGCCTCCGCCGTCGCGGAGCGTGAAGCCGTCGACGCTCCAGGCGCCGAGGGGCGCCCAGCTCCGGTGCTCCGCGCGAAAGAGCTCGACGCCGTCGACGCACCGGAGGACCACGACCTCGCCGCGCACGCCTCGGTCCTCGTGGTCGTAGCCCGACTCGATCACGGCGACGAAGCGTCGATCGAGCGAGACGACGAGGTCGTCGACGCCGCGCTCGCCGATGCCTGCGGTGAAGGGCTCGGCTGTCCAGAGCGGGTGCGAAAGAGACTGGGTCATCCCCCGAGAGCATCACCCTCTCGCGCGAGAGGGAAGGCGCGTCGCGCGGCTCACTCCACGCCGATCAGCTCGATCTCAAAGATCAGCGTGGCGTTCGCCGGGATCGTCGGAGGATGGCCGCGCTCGCCGTACCCGAGCGCGGGCGGGATCGTCACCCGACGCACCTCGCCGACGCGCATCCCGCGCACGCCGCGCTCGAAGCCCGCGATCAGCCGCCCCTGACCGAGCCTGACGCGAAAGGGCTCGCGGCTGCGAGAGCTGTCAAAGACCGCCCCGTTCGTGAGGGAGCCCGTGTAGTGCAGCGAGACCTGCGCACCCTCGCCGATGGGCGCGCCGTGACCCGCACGGAGCCGGCGCACAGACAGCCCTTCAGCGCTCGTCGCCACCCTGGGCGCGGTGACCGCCGACGCGCTCGGGAGCGTCCCGCCGACGACCCACCCCGCGAGGGGCGCGGCGCCCAGGAGCGCGACGCTCGCGGCGACGGTCCAGCGCGACGCGAGGCGCGCAGCGAGGCGGGCTCGGTGCTGCGCGAGGGCGCCCGGCTCGATACGGGTCCCGCGCTCGGGCGCGTCGTCGCGGTAGTGCGCGGCGCCCGGCGCTCGCTCGACCCACACCACGACGGGACCGGCCTGAATCGACGGCGGCACCGCGATCTGCACCGCGCGCCCCTGCGCGACCACCGCGCCGTCGTCGCGGAGCTCGGCGTCGAGGATCGTCCCTTCATCGCGGCGCCTCGCCGCCCGTGCCGCGACGAGGGCCGCGAGGAGCGCGACGAG
>JAWKRB010000046.1:0-51847 GCA_041389885.1 Polyangiales bacterium
CTCCGCGAGCTGGGCGAAGAGATCGCCCGCCTCGACCGGCTGATCACCGACCTCCTCGTGGTCGCCGGGCGCCGCCTCGGACCCGTCGCGAGCTGCGACCTCGGCGCCCTCGCGGCGAAGCGCGCGGCGCTCCTCGAGGGCTGGGCCGAGCAGCACGAGGTCTCGCTCGCGTGCGAGGGCGAGGCCCGCGCGAGCGTCGACGCCGACGGGGTGGCGCGGGTGATCGACAACCTCCTGCGCAACGCCGTGCAGGCGTCCCCCCGCGGCGAGGCCGTGCGCGTCACCGTGCGTCGCGACGGACCCTCCGCGGTCATCGAGGTCGCCGACCGGGGCGCGGGGGTCGACGAGGCGCGCATGGGCGAGCTCTTCGAGCCCTTCTTCACCACCCGCGCCGAGGGCACCGGGCTGGGCCTCGCGATGTCGCGCGCCGTGGCCGAGGCGCACGGGGGAACGCTCCGTTACCGCCGCGACGAGGGGGTGACCCGGTTCACCCTCACGCTCCCGGCGTGAGACTGTCCGGGGCCATGGCCACGATCCTTGTCATCGACGACGAGCGGGGGATTCGCGAGGGGCTCTCCCGCGCCCTCACCGCGCACGGGCACACCGCGCGGGCGGTGGGCACCCTCACCGAGGCGCGCGCGGCGCTCACCGACGACCTCGACTGCGTGCTCCTCGACCTGCGCCTCCCCGACGGCGACGGGATGACCTTCTTGCGCTCGCTGCGAGACGCGGGCGAGGAGGTCCCCGTGATCGTCGCCACGGCCTACGGCGACAGCGCGAGGACCATCGAGGCCATGCGCATCGGCGCCTTCGACTACGTCACCAAGCCCTTCGACCTCCCCGCGCTGATGGAGGCCGTCGGCCGCGCCGTGCGCCAGCGCTCCCTCGCGCAGACCACCCCCCGCGCGAGCGAGGAGCCCGCCGCCGCGCCGGGCACCCTCATCGGCACGAGCGCCGCCATGCTCGCGGTGTGGAAGCTCATCGGCCGCGCCTCGGCCACCGAGGCCCCCGTGCTGATCACCGGCGAGACCGGCACCGGCAAGGAGCTCGTCGCCCGCGCGGTGCACGAGCACTCCCGCCGCGCGCGGGGGCCCTTCATCGCGGTGAACCTCGCGGCGCTCCCCCCGTCGCTCCTCGAGAGCGAGCTCTTCGGGCACGAGAAGGGCGCGTTCACCGGCGCCGCCCAGAGGCGGCCGGGGCGCATGGAGCTCGCCGAGGGGGGCACCCTCTTTCTCGACGAGATCGGCGACCTCGACCTGCCGCTGCAGACCCGGCTCCTCCGCGTGCTGCAAGAGCAGGGCTACGAGCGCGTCGGCGGCTCCGAGACCCTCCGCGCCGACGTGCGGATCATCGCCGCGACGCACAAGCCCGTGCGCCCCGGCCAGCCCGGCGCCACCCTCCGCGAGGACCTCTACTACCGCCTCGCCGTCCTCGAGCTCGAGCTCCCGCCCCTGCGCGCGCGGCGCAGCGACATCCCCCTGCTCGTGCAGCACGCGCTGTCGAGCACGCGGGCGCGGGCGGTGTCTGAAGAGGCCATGGCCCTGCTCCAGCGCTACGCCTGGCCAGGCAACGTGCGCGAGCTCCTGCACACCGTGCAGCGCGCGGCGGCGGTGTCGGCGGCCGAGGTCATCGACGCGCCCGATCTCCCTGCGGCGCTGCACGATACGAGCGAGGCAGGGGGCGAGGGGGCCGCCGGCGCGTACGAGGACATGCCCCTGCGCGAGGCCCTCGCGGCGCTCGAGAAGCACCTCATCGTGCGCGCGCTGGAGAAGGCCGGGGGCAACCGCGCCGAGGCCGCGAGGATCCTCGGCATCGCGCGGCCGCAGCTCTACGTGAAGCTCGAGGAGCACGGGCTCCGCGGCGGGGGCTGAGCGCGCGCCCCGCCGCGGCGGAGGGGGGTCACTCGTCGTCGTCGGAGTCGGCGTGGCGGGGCGTGTTCAGGAGCTCGCCCCCGGGGCCGTCGCGGCGCACGATGAAGGTGCGGCGCGAGAGCGAGTCGTCGTCTTCGCGGGCGATGACCGAGATGATGTTCGCGCCGGGGCGCAGCGGGAGGTTGGCCTCGAAGGGCAGGCGCCGCGCGTCGTCGCCGGTGCGCCCGCGGTTGGAGCGGTAGAACACCTTGTTGGGGCCGACGAAGATGTAGAGGTCCAGCACCCGGGCTTCGTCGGTGGCGAGGCCGCGGAGGGCGAGGGTGGCGCCGCGCACCGAGAGGGCCACGGCGCCCTCGGGCTCGATCATGGGCGGGGAGTTGTGCATCACGCTCTGCACGCCGCCCGCCGCGGCGACGCGCGCGCCGCTGCCCAGCGAGCGCATGGCCCAGGCCGGGCGGCCGCCGCCCACGTCGACCCGCACGTAGTCCCCCGAGCGGGCCTGCACCGGCATCGCCAGGCCCTGCGGCGCGCGGAGCACCACCCGGGCGTCGGCGGCGGGAGACTCGCGCAGCTCGACCTCGCTCGCGGCGGTGAAGGTCCCGGTCGAGGGCTGCACCGTGAGCGCGGGGAGCACGGGCACGCGGAGCTTCTGCGAGACGACCTCGCGGAGGTCCTCGTCGGCGATGACCAGCTCGAGCTTGAGCTCCTGCGCGTTGAAGGTGGTGTTGGTGTTGAACGTGAAGCGCACGCGGCGCTCCTCGCCGGGCGCCATGTCGTCGATGTGAAAGCGCGCGTCGTGGAGCAGAACCCCTGCGCCGCTGAGGTTCTTGAGGCTCGCCTGGGTCGAGAACGACCGGCCGCGGCCCACGTTCTTCACCATGAGGTACATGGCGAACTGCTCGCCCGCCTGCACCCGGCCGTCGCCGTTGCCGCCGCGGGGCAGCTCGGCGATCTGCCAGCCGTAGGCGAACACCGGGCGCTCGACGCCGCGGATCGAGAGCCGCATCGGCTCCGTCGTCGGCACGTGCCCGTGCGACTCGGACCACTCCAGCCGCACGCCGTCGGTGCGCGACAGCGCCGCGCGGGGCACGAGGCAGCGCTTGGGGGTCCCCGGCGCGGGCCACGAGGTGCTCCCGGGGCGGTAGCCCTGGAACTCGCAGACCCCCAGCGGCGCGGTCCACGTGCGGGTCTCGCCGGGGTTCACCCGGCCGAAGACCAGCTCGCGGTTCTCGAAGAGGGGGTTGTCGCTCTTCACCGTGGCGCGCAGGCGGTAGACCGGGGCGCGGCCGCGGTTGGTCACGGTGACCGTGAGGTCGAAGGGCTCGCCCGGCGCGCCGGTGTTCTCCGGGCGCGAGGTGCGCATCTGCACGTCGAGCTGCGAGGCGCCCTGGTCGGCGCCGTCTTCCCAGTTCACGCTCAGGGCCTGCAGCGCGCGGCTCATCGCCGTGAGCTGCTCGCCCCGCACGCGGTCGAGCACCGGCCGCGCGTCGGCCACCTGCTCGCGTCGGCCCGTGCGGGGCTGCGAGGGAGAGCAGGCTGCGGGCGAGGTGGATGGTGAAGTCCTCGCGAAAGCCGTCGTCGCTGAGGTCGTCGGCGCCCTGGAGCCGCAGCTGGTCGCGCTCCGCCGCGGAGAAGTAGTACGACACGATCCTACCGGGAGCTGCCCCTCCCGCGCGCGGGTGTTCGTGAGGTGCGCCGAGAGGTCGGCCTCGCGGGGCCACACCCGGTCGGCGTCGATGTCCATGTCGAGCGCGTCGACGGTCGTCGGGCGGAGCTCGATGTCCGGGGTGATCCCCACGCCCTGAATGCTGACATCGCCCGGCGTGAGGTACTGCGCGATGGTGATCTTGAGCGCGCCGCCGTCGGGCAGGTTGCGAATGGTCTGCACGCTCCCCTTGCCGAAGCTCGTGCTCCCCACGATGAGCGCGCGGTTGTTGTTCTTCAGCGCCCCCGCGACGATCTCGCTGGCGCTGGCCGAGCCGCCGTCGATGAGCACCACGATGGGGTACTGGGGCTCGGTGCCCTGGGCCTCGGCGTCGCGCGACTCGCGCTCCTCGCGGCGGTTGCCCGCGGTCACCACGATGGTGCCCTCGCGGAGAAAGAGGTTGGCGACGTTGATCGCCTGCTCCAGCAGGCCGCCGGGGTTGCCGCGCATGTCGAGCACCAGCGAGCGCATGCCCTGCTGGCGCATCTGCGAGAGCGCGCGGGTGAGCTCCTCGCCCGTGGTCTCGCTGAACGAGCGGATCTTCGCGTAGCCCACGTTGCTCGCGAGCATGCGGTTCTCGACCGAGCGCACGTTGATCACCGCGCGGGTGAGCTCGATGCGACGGGGCTGCGTCCAGCCGCCGGCGCCGGCGCGGGTGGTCCACACGACGACCTGCGAGCTCTCGGGGCCGCGCAGGCGGTTGACCGCCTCGGAGAGCGACATGTTCGCCGTGCTCTCCTCGTTGATCTTCACGATGCGGTCGAAGCGCCGCAGCCCCGCCCGCGACGCGGGGGTGTCGGGCATGGGGTTCATCACCGTGAGCTGCCCGTCGCGGATCGAGATCACGATCCCCAGGCCGCCAAAGTGCCCGCTCGTCTGGATCTGCATCTCGTGCAGCGCCTCGGGCGTGAGGGCGACGGAGTGCGGGTCGAGGGTGCGGAGCATCCCGTTGGCGGCGGTGTACTCGAGGTCACGAAGGTCGACGTCGGAGCCCCTCAGGTGCTCTTGAAGAAACGCGAAGACCTCGCGCCAGCGCGGCTCGAGGTCCCAGGGGGCGTTGACGTCGTCGACGCGAAAGGTGCGCTCGTGGGTGTCGACGCGCACGGTCACCGTGGGCCCGCGGTCCTCGTGCTCGACGAGCACCTGGGCGACGGAGCGCTGGATCGCGTCGAGGCCCTTGAGCAGCATGTCCCGGGGGTGCACCCGCGCCGGGTCGACGTAGCTGTTGTTGATCTCGAGCATGACCCGCCGGAGCACGGTCATGCGCGTGAGGTCGAAATTCGGGTCCGGCGCGCGCCGCTCCCTTCGGGGCTGCGCCAGCAGGGCGCGGGAGCCTCCCACCCCGAAGAGCCCGCCGTGACGGGTCACCGTCACGTACGAGGCGATCACGCAGGAGAGGAAGATGATCATCGCCTTCCAGGCGACATGGGCGCGGTTTCTCATGGGGGGCGCCGAGTATAGGGTGTCGGGGCGAGGCGCGCCGCATCCATAGCGTCCTTCAGGGCGCGATCGGTGCTACGGTCCGCCGGCGCATGTTCGGCATCGGCGTCCCTGAGCTTGTTCTAATCGCCATCGTCGCGTTGGTCGTGGTGGGTCCTCGAAACCTGCCTGGCACCCTCCGCGCGGTGGGGTCCGCGATCCGTGAGTTCCGCAAGGTCTCGCGGGAGCTCCGCGATCAAGCGGGCTTCGACGACGTCGTCGACGAGGTGACGCGACCCCTCCGCGAGGGCCTCTCCGGCGTCGAGGCCGACGTGCTCCGCGAGCACATCGACACCGCCACGGAGTACCCCGAGGCCGCGCCCGACGACTACAACGCCCTCCCCGAGCACGCGATGGTCTACCCCGACGAGGAGCTGCCCCCCGGGGCCGCCGACGAGGAGCCCGCCCGTGTCGGATGAGCGCAGGATGTCCTTCGGGGGGCACCTCGATGAGCTCCGCCAGCGCATCATGCGCGCGGGCTTCGCCGTGCTCTGCGGCATGGTGGTGGGCTGGAACTACCGCGAGACCCTCTTCTCCATCCTCCTGCGCCCCCTCGAGGTCGCCTGGTTCTGCCAGTCCCGGGGGATCACCGATGTGCAGCAGCCCGTGCGCTGGATGCTCGACCACCGTGCGTTCGAGGCGGCGCGCAACCGCATTCTCACGCTCCCGCTGGCGCAGCAGGGCATCCCCCCTGAGCCCACGGTGCACTTCCCCGACCCCACGTCGGCCTTCGTGGCGTACCTGAAGATCGCGGCCATCGGGGGCACCGTGCTCGCGCTGCCGGTGGTGTTCTGGCAGCTCTGGTCGTTCATCGCGCCCGGGCTCTACGCGCGCGAGAAGAAGCTGATCATCCCCTTCGTGACGCTCTCCACGGGGATCTTCATCGGCGGCATGGTCTTCGGGTACCACTTCGTGTTCCCCGTCGCGTACCAGTGGATGCTGAGCTTCGCGGGGCAGGTGGCGTCGTCGCACGTGAAGGTCACGCCGACCATCATGATGGAGGACTACCTCTCCTTCTCGGCGCAGATGCTCTTCGCCTTCGGCGTGGTCTTCGTGCTCCCGCTGCTGGTGTTCTTCCTCTCCCTCGCGGGGCTGGTGACCTGGAAGCAGCTGCTGAGCTTCGGTCGCTACTTCACGGTGCTGGCGTTCATCCTCGCGGCGATCCTCACGCCGAGCACCGACGTGTACTCGCAGGTGATGCTCGCGCTGCCGCTGGTGGCGCTCTATTACCTCGCCGTCCTGCTGGCGTATTTCTTCGGCCCGAAGACCGCGCGCAAGTGGCGCTCGACCGAGCCGGCGCCGGGCGAAGACCCCGAGATCCCGCCCGAGAAGCGCGCGGCGATCGAGCGCGACGCGGCGATCATCGCGGCGAAGAAGCGCGCGGCGGTCAGCAAGATCTCGAGCGAAGAGGCGAAGAGCGCCGACGAGATCATCGCGGCGAAGCTCAAGGCCGCGAGCCTGACGCCCGACGAAGAGGCCGCGCGGCAGGCGAAGATCAAGGCCTGGCGCGAAGAGCTCGCCCGCAAGAACGAGAAGTAGCCCGAAGGGCCCTACGAGCGCCCGCCCTCGATCATCAGCGAGAGCAGGTCCTCGAGGTCTTCGAGGACGTGGTCGGGGCGCTCGGCCTGGAGCTGGTCGCGCGGACCGAGGCCGTAGAGCACCGCGGCGGTGCCCATCCCCGCGGCGCGCCCGGCGGCGATGTCGCGCGGCGTGTCGCCCACCATGAGCACCCGCGCGGGAGACACCGCCATGCGTCGGGCCAGGGTCTGCAAGAGGTCGGGCGAGGGCTTCGCGCGCAGGGAGGTGCCGCCCGTGCCCTCCACGTGCTCGAAGTGGTGGGCGACGTTGAGGGCCCGAACGACCCCGAGGGCGGCGTCGCTCCGGCGGCTGGTGGCCACCGCGAGGCGCACGGGCGGGCGCAGCGCCGAGAGCGCGTCGAGGGTCTCGGCGACGCCGGGGTAGAGCCGGGTGCCGCGGTAGCCCGAGGAGAGGTACGCGCCGCGGTACGCGCTCACGAAGCGCTCGAAGCGGGCGGCGTCGGCGTCGGGGGCGGCGACGGCGAAGAGCTCCTCCAGGGGAGAGCCGTCGACGAGCGCGGAGACCGGGTGTCGCGGGGTGATCTCCACCGCGCGAAAGGCGGTGTGCAGCGCCTCGGCGATGTCGTCGGCGGAGTCGGCGAGGGTGCCGTCGAGGTCGAAGAGGATCGCGTCGAAGGGCCGTCTCACGGCGGGTGCACTACCACGCCCTCGCGGAGAACCGCGAGCGGTTCGGCGCCCAGGGCGGAAGGAGCTTGACACATACACCCGCGAGGGATTGCAGTACCGCCCTCAATTCTGAGAGCGGTGTGAGGGCGCGGCGATGTTGACGCTGATCGTGACAGAGAAGGGTGGCACTCCGAAGCGGATGGACTTCGACAAGGACGAAGTCACCGTAGGGCGCGTGCCGGGCAACGACATCGTCCTGCCCAAGGGCAACGTGTCGAAGCGGCACTCGAGGGTGGTCAAGCAGGACGGGCGGTTCTTCGTCGTCGACCTCAAGAGCACCAACGGCACCTACCTCAACGGCCGTCGCATCACGACGCCGTCGGTGATCCGACCGGGCGACAAGATCTACATCGGCGACTTCGTGGTCGTGGTCGAGATGGAGGGCGCGGTCGGCGCCAGCGACGAGGCGGGGGATCACGCCGAAGAGCTCGCCGACGACGTCGCGCAGGACGACGGTCAGGGCGACGATTTCAACGCGCAAGACGACGCCGCGGCGGCCGCCTTCGGCCCTCCGGGCGGGCGTGGCGGTCCTCCCCGGGCGCCAGGGATGTCGGGTCGCATCGGCGGCCCCCCCGTGGCGGCCTCCAACGCGCCGCCGCTCGGCGGGCCCCGAGCGGGCGGCCCTCCCCTCGGCGGCCCTCCCCTCGGCGGCCCTCCCCTCGGCGGCCCTCCCCTCGGCGGCCCTCCCGGCGGGCGCTCCACCCTCGGCGGCGCGGGCGTTCCTCCTCCCCTTCGTGCGAGCCAGCCGGGCGGTCCTCCCCCTGGGATGGGCGGTCCTCCCCCTGGGATGGGCGGTCCTCCCCCTGGGATCCGCCCCAACTTTGGGCGCGAAGATGAGAACGCGCCGTCGCAACACGGCAGCCCGCCAGGCATGAACAACGGCCCCCTCGGTGGCCCTCCCGGTCTCCAGGGACCTCCCTCCATGGGTGGGCCTCTCTCCGGGCCGCCTTCCATGAGCGGTCCTCCGCCCGGGATGGGCGGCGGGCCCCTGGGCGGTCCTCCGTCCGGGATGGGTGGCCCGCCCGGAATGGGCGGCGGGCCCCTCGGCGGTCCTCCGCCCGGAATGGGTGGCCCGCCCGGAATGGGTGGCCCGCCCGGAATGAGTGGCCCGCCCGGAATGAGTGGCCCACCCGGAATGAGTGGCCCGCCCGGGATGGGTGGCCCGCCTGGGATGGGTGGCCCGCCTGGGATGGGTGGCCCGCCTGGAATGGGTGGCCCGCCTGGGATGGGCAGTTCTCCCGGAATGGGCAGTTCTCCCGGAATGGGCAGTTCTCCCGGAATGGGCGGCTCGCCGGGGATGCAGGGTCCCCCTCCGGGGATGCAGGGTCCCCCTCCAGGGATGCAGGGTCCCCCTCCGGGGATGCAGGGTCCCCCTCCGGGGATGCAGGGTCCCCCTCCGGGAATGCAGGGCCCCCCTCCGGGGATGCAGGGCCCCCCTCCGGGGATGGGCGGTCCGCTCGCGGGACCGCCGTCGATGGGCGCGCCTCCGGGGATGCAAGGTCCTCCTGGGATGGGTGGCCCGCCGTCGATGGGCGCGCCTCCGGGGATGCAGGGTCCCCCGCCCTCGCTGGGTGGTCCGCTCGCGGGGCCGCCGTCGATGGGCGCGCCTCCGGGGATGCAGGGGCCTCCGCCCTCGCTGGGTGGTCCACTCGCGGGGCCGCCGTCGATGGGCGCGCCTCCGGGGATGCAGGGAGCTCCGCCCTCGCTGGGTGGTTCGCTCGCGGGCCCGCCGTCGATGGGGAGCTCGCCTGGCCATCAGGGGCCCCCGTCCGTGGCTCACCCTCCGCCCATGGGTGGAGGCTTCTCGGCGCCTGAGCCGCAGGCCGCCTTCGAGCCCGCCTCCCGCGAGGTCATGCCGCAGTTCGGCGACTCGCCGGAGTTCCCGACCGACACGCCCGTGCCCGCGCCTCGCGTGTCCATGGCCGAGGCGCGGCCGCCGGTGGAGGGGTACCAGGGGCTCCTGCTCCAGGTCGTCCGTGGGGCGCACCAGCGCACCGGCGACGTGCCCATGGGGGACGAGGTCGCTCGCGCGCGCCTGCGCCCCACCGTAGAGCAGGTCGCGCGCTCGCTCGGGCCGCTGCCTCCCTCGGTCAGCCCCGAGCAGCTCACCCGCGACGCCCTCGCCGAGATCGCGGGCTTTGGCGTGTTCGAGTCGCTCCTCGAAGACGCCACGGTCACCCGCGCGGTGCTCGACCCCAGCGGGCAGGTCTCGGTGGGGCGCGGCGGCGCGCCGGTCGCGGGGGGCCTGTGCTTCTCCAGCGCCGAGGCGGCGACGGGGTGCTTTCACAAGCTCCTCGCGGCGCACGGCGTGCAGCACGACGGCGGCGGGATCCTGCGCGCCAGCCTCTCCGACGGCACCCGCGTGACCGCCCTGTTCCCGCCCCTCGCGGCGGGGCTCACGGCGGTGATCGAGCGCGCGTCGAAGCAGCCGTCGACGCTGGTCGACCTGGCCGGGGCGGGCGCGCTCCAGCCGCAGCTCGCGCAGCACCTGGCGCAGGCCGTGGCCCAGGGGCGAAACATCGTGGTCTCCGGGCCCTGCCCGGCCGCGCGCGACGCGCTCCTGGGCGCGCTCGTGGCGGCGACGCCTCCGGGCGACCGCGTCGCGACGGTGACCTCCGCGGGCGGCCTCGGCGCCGGTCGCGGCAACGCCGTCGCGCTCTGCGCCGACGGTCGCTGGGACGAGGTCGTCGCGGTGTCTCGCGCGCTCATGGCGCCGCGCAACGTGCTCGGCGAGGCCAACACGACGACGGCGCGGGCCTTCGTCGGCGCGCTCGTGAGCGGCTCCGACGGCAGCGTGCTCGGCGTCGACGCCCCGGCGGCGGCGCTCGCGGTCTCGCGGGTCGCGGGGCTCGTCTCGCACGACCACTGGCTCACCCGCGACGAGGCCGTGCAGCGCCTGCACCTCGGGCGCGTGCTGGTGCTCGAGACCGGGCGCGACGCCAAGGGCGCGCCGCAGGTGCTCTCCCTCTCCGAGGTGCGCGCCGACGGCGGCCTGCAGCGCCTCGACGGCTGAAGCTTCTCACTCTCTGTTGCCGCTCTCGTAGGGAAGTGGCAACGTCCCTGCGATGTTCAAGCGCCTGCTGATCGGTCTCTTGAAGGGCCTCGTCCTCGGCGGCGCGGTCGGGGCGGCGCTCACCTTCGGGCTGAAGGAGGTGGCGATCGTGGGCGTCGCGGCCTACGCGCTCTACGCGCTCCTCGGGGGCTTCGCGGGCGTCCTCGCCGGGCGCCCGTTCTGGGTGAAGGGCGCGTGGGTCGAGTCGCTGCTCAAGGGGCTCTTCGGCCTCGCGGTGGGCGCGGGGCTCTACGCGCTCGCGTCGAGGTTCCTGGCGTTCCCGGTGCCGAGCTTCGCGGGCGGCGGGCCGCTCGAGATCTTCAAGCAGCCGATGCTCATGGCGCCGGGCGTGGGCGCGATCTACGCCGCGCTCGTCGAGCTCGACAACACCGGCGAAGAAGAGCCCGAGCCCACGGGCGTGCGCATCCGCTCCATCGACGACATCAAGATCGACGAGGACGAAGAGGTCGAGGCCGCTTCGTCGAAGTCCTCATCGAAGCGTCGCGCCTGAGCGCCGCCGCACACGCACCGACATCGGGAGCTCTGCGCGCGATGTGGATTTGTAGGCCGCAGTTGCCAGAACCACGCACTTCGTTTTGACCCCGCTGGCGCGATGATGTTTCAATCGTAGGAGACGAGGCGCGCGCGTCGCGCTCCTCGAGAGGGCATCGCTCCCATGGCGGATGGCAACTACCTCGTCGGCGTAGATATCGGTTCGAGCGGGATCAAGCTGTGTCAACTGAAGGACGTGCGCGGCAAGCGCACGCTCATCAAGTTCGGCTATCACCCGCTCCCTCCGCAGACCATCGTCGACGGGCACGTGATGAACAGCGCGGCGGTCGTCGAGGGGCTCAACACCCTGTTTCTGCGGCACAAGATCAAGCGTCGCGAGGTCTCGCTGGCGGTCTCGGGGCACGCGGTGATCATCAAGCGCATGGCGCTGCCGATGATGACCGCGGCGGAGCTCGAGGAGCAGATCGACTGGGAGGCCGAGCAGCAGATCCCCTACGACATCAAGGACGTGGAGATCGACTACGAGGTGCTCCGCAAGCGCCCCGAGCAGGGGCAGATGGACGTGCTCCTCGTCGCGGCGAAGAAGGACGAGATCAACGACACCGCGCAGCTCGCCCGCGAGGCCAAGCTGCGCCCCATGGTGATCGACGTCGACGCCTTCACGGTGCAGAACACCTTCGAGGCGAACTACGGGCTCCCCCGCGAGGGCACCATCGCGCTGATCAACATCGGCGCGACGCTCACGACGATCAACATCCTGTCGCAGGGCATCCCCGCGTTCACCCGCAACATCATCAACGGCGGCAACGCGATCACCGAGGAGATCCAGAAGCGCCTGGCGATCACCTTCGAGGAGGCCGAGCTGTACAAGACCGGCGTCTCGACCGACGGGCGCACGGTGGTGCCCAACGAGGTGCCGCAGATCGTGAAGCAGGTGGTCGAGGGCCTCGCGGGCGAGATCCTGCGCTCCCTGGACTTCTACCTCGCGACCAGCGGCGAGCGAGAGATCTCGCGGATCTACATCGCCGGCGGCACCGCGAACATCCCCGAGGTGGGCGCGGCCATCGAGCGGCGCACCAAGGCCCCCGTCGAGCTGCTCGATCCCTTCAAAGACATCGCCGTGGACCTCAAGGAGGTCAACGCAGACGAGCTGAACCTCCACCGCGCGCAGGTGTGCGTCGCCATCGGGCTGTCGCTGCGCAAGGACCGGGAGAAGGTGTGACGCCATGTTGAAGATCAACCTGTTGCCGCAGGAGAAGGGGCGCCGCACCTCGTCGGCGGGGAGCATGGCGAGCATGCTCCTCGTGGCCGTGGTGGGCTCCCTGGTGCTGCTCCTGGGCGGACTGTTCTTGTTCCACGCGTCGCAGCAGAGCGAGCTCGACGAGCTCGTCGCCGGGAACAGCCGGATGCAGGCCGAGATCGACTCGATCAAGTCCCGCGTGTCGGACCACCAGCGCATCCTCGACGAGCTCGCGGAGATCCGGCGGCGCGAGGAGGCGATTCAGCAGCTCCAGGCCGCGCGCACGGGCCCCACGACGATGCTCGTGGAGGTCTCGCGCATCCTCTCTCCGGGCGGCGCGCCGACGGCCGACCCCACGGTGGTCGACTACCTCCGCCAGCACGACCGCTCGCGGCTCTGGAGCCCGACCTGGGACACGCACCGCGTGTGGCTCACGGCCTTCGAGGAAGAGAACCGCGCGGTGAAGATCTCGGGTGAGGCCCGCGACGCCGACGACGTGGGCGAGCTCATGCGCAGGCTGCTGCTCTCGCTGTACTTCCAGGACGTGCGCCTCGACCGCACCGAGGAGACGCGCATGGCGGGCGCGCGGGCGGGCGCCACGGGCGTCGCGGTGCACCGCTTCATGATCACCGCGCGGGCGAGGTACTGACCATGGCAGCCGCAAAGAAATCTCCGAAGGATCTCCTGGGCTCCATGGGGCCCAACGCGGTCCTGGTGATCATCTGGGTGCTGGGCGTGGTGGTCGTGCTCGCGGGCTACCTCTTCGGCTTCTACCAGCCCCTCGACGAGGAGCGCACCGCCGCGCAGGCGCGCAAGACGGCGCTCCAGCAGCAGCGCACCACGGAGGAGGCGAACCTCCGTCGGTACAACACCGACCAGGCCGAGCTCGAGCGCGCCCGGCGCCGCGCGGAGACCATGCAGAACGTGCTCCCGAACGACCCGGACATCCCCGGGTTCATGCGGAGCGTGAACAACCTCGCCGAGGCGAGCGGTCTGCAGATTCAGCTCATTCAGCCCGTCGCCGAGCGCGCGGAGCAGTACTACGCCCGCATCCCCGTGCAGCTCAGCCTGTACGGCTCGTACCTCTCCCTCGCGAGGTTCTTCTACCAGGTCGCGCAGCTCCCGCGCGTGATCAACATGGAGAACATCAAGCTGGGGACGCCCTCGGAAGATCCCACGACCCATGAGGTCCGGGTGACGGCGCGGGTGATGGCCACAACCTTCCGCGGTGTGGCGCGCCCTGCGGCCGCGCCTGCCGCGCCCGCTCGGCCCGGCGCCCCCGGGGCGCGGCCGTGAAGGGAGCGGAGAGGATCACCATGCGCAGCAAGCACTTCGCAGCACCGCTCCTGGCGCTGGCGCTCTTCGCGCCGGCCTGTGAGGACGATCCCCCGCCGCGCGCCGCGGCCCCCGCGGCCCCCGCCGCGCGCCCCGCGGCGGCGCCGACGACGCCGAGCGCCCCTGGCCAGAACGCGGGAGGGGACGGCGGCGCGCCGCCCCTGTCGCTCCCGAACGGCGAGCAGGCCTTCGTCGAGAGCGGCACGGTGCGAGACCCCTTCAGGAGCTTCGTCGCCGACCTTCAGCCCACGACCATCGTGTCGCCCGAGTCGAACGAGCGGCTGGTGATCCTCCCGAACAACAGCATCGACGACCTGCGCCTCGTGGCGGTGGTGCTCGGCACCGACAGCCCCTACGCGATGGTCACCGACCCCTCGGGCCGGGGGACCATCCTCCGCCGCGGCATGTACGTCGGCCGCCGCGAGATCGTGCGCAACAGCGACGGGCAGGACTACTCCGTGCACTGGCGCGTGGCGCGCGTGCTCCAGGCCCGGCTGCGTCGCACCCCCGACGGGCAGCTCGACGAGCAGCCCGCCGAGCTGGTCTTCGAGCGCACCGACCCCTCGAACCGCAGCTCGCAGCTCACCGAGCGCTCCCTCGCGCTGGGCGCTCGCGGCAACGAGTCGCCGCCCACGAGCACCACGGCGCTGCCCTCGTCGGTGGTGATCCCCGGCGTGGGCAGCTCGGCGCCCGCGTACCTCCCGAATTCGCTGGGCGGTCGGCCCCAGGCTGCGGCCCCTGAGCCGGCGCCCGCGCCGCCTGCCACCACGACCACCGTGGTGGTGCAGGCTCCTCCGGCGCCCTCGCAGCAGGTCCGCGAGATTCCTCCCTCCCAGACCCCGCCCGCGGTTCGGGTCACCGGCGGCGAGTCTCCGCTCAACCCGCGGTGAACCATGCGACCCTCCCGACGACAGCGCGGTCAAGTCTCTCTGCGCGCGGGTCAGGCAGGTCGAAAACCGTTGCGCCAAATGCGGTGTTGCGAACACGCTTCCTCTACGCTTCTCGGTGAACCTTCGATGAGGTCCTGGATGTACCGTCTCCAAAGCCCGCCTTCCCTGGGAGCGCGCGCCGCCTCTGGCCTTGCATTGCGCGTCGTGGGGCCGCTGCTCGCGGCTCTGCTCGTGTTTGCGCCGGGCCGCAGCGCGTGGGCCCAGCAAACCCCCGGCACGCCAGACGACCCCGCGCCCCGTCGCCCGGCGTCTCGCGTGATCGCCCGCGAAGAGCCCACGGTGCGCACAGACGAGACCGGCGCCGCCGGCTTTCTGAGCACGATGCCGATGCAGATCGGGCCGAGCCGCGGGCAGTCGCAGCAGGTCGGGAGGCGCATCGACATCGACCTCCGCGACGCGGACATTCACAACGTGCTGCGCCTGCTCGCCGAGGTGGGCAACGTGAACATCGTCACCTCCGACGATGTCACGGGCAACGTCACCATCCGCATGCACAACGTGCCGTGGGACCGGGCGCTCGACGTGATCCTCGCCGCGCGCTCCCTCGGCATGCAGCGCGACGGGAACATCATCCGCATCGCGCCGCAGACCGTGCTCGACAAGGAGCGCGAGCTCGCCATCGAGCGCCAGAAGGCCTCGGTGCAGCTCCAGCCCCTCGAGACCCGGCTGGTGCCCATCAGCTACGCCACGGGGATCGAGCTCGCGCCGCGGGCCCGGGAGCTCCTGTCGAGCCGCGGCACCCTGTCGGTCGACGACCGCACCAACGTGCTCATCGTGCGCGACGTGGCCACGAACCTCGACCAGATCGAGCAGCTCGTGCGCTCCCTCGACACGCAGACCCCGCAGGTGCTCGTCGAGGCGCGCATCGTCGAGGCGACGAGCACGTTCTCTCGCGACGTGGGCATCCAGTGGGGCGGCGACCTCGCGTTCAACCAGGCCTCGGGCAACCCCACGGGGCTCTCGTTCCCGTCGAACATCGGCGTCGCCGGCGGCGCGTCTGACGCCAACGCCCCCCTGGCCGGCCTCGCGATCAACGGCCAGCGGCCGACGAACCCGAACTTCGCGGTGAACCTCCCCACCCCCGTCGGCACCGGCGTCGGTGGCGGCCTGGGCTTCACCCTCGGGTCCGTCGCCCAGAACCTCAACATCAACGTGCGCCTCACCGCGGCCGAGAGCACCGGCGTGCTGCGCATCGTGAGCTCGCCGCGCATCCTCACCCTCGACAACCGCGAGGCGCTCATCGCGCAGGGCACCCTCATCCCCTACTCCCAGGTGAGCGCGGCGGGCGTGCAGACGGCCTTTCAAGAGGCCAAGCTCCAGCTCCGGGTGCGCCCCCACGTGACGGCCGACGGATCGGTCTCGATGCACGTGCGCATCAACCGCGACGAGCCCGACTTCAACAACACCGGCGCCCGCGGCGACCCCACGATCCTCCGCCGCGAGGCCGAGACCGACCTGCTCATCCAGGACGGGCGCACCGCGGTCATCGGCGGGATCTACTCGCGCACCACGGGTCGCAACGTGGAGGGGCTGCCGCTCCTCGGAGACATCCCGATCCTCGGCGTGCTGTTCTCTCGCCGCCGCCAGAGCGACCGGCGCTCGGAGCTGCTGATCTTCATCACGCCCCGCATCGTGAACCGGGCCGAGTCCATCGGCCGCTGAGCGCTTGCCCTCCGCCTGCGCGCGCCGCAGGCTCCCCCTCCTCTCCATGACCCGACTACGTTGGCTCACCGCGGGCGAGTCCCACGGACCTGCGCTCACGGTGATCCTCGACGGCGTGCCCGCGGGGCTCCCGCTCCTCGCGGAGGACGTGCGCGAAGACCTCGCGCGGCGGCAGCGCGGCTACGGTCGCGGCGGGCGCA
This sequence comes from Polyangiales bacterium, assembly GCA_041389885.1. Taxonomy (GTDB): domain Bacteria; phylum Myxococcota_A; class Polyangia; order Polyangiales; genus JAWKRB01. Next base: position 16,272 of record JAWKRB010000046.1, read on the forward strand.
TGAAGATCGAGACCGACGTCGCCGCCCTCGAGGCCGGCGTGCGCGGGGGAGAGACCCTCGGCGGTCCGATCGCCCTGCGCATCGAGAACCGCGATTTCGCGAACTGGGTCGGGCGCATGGGCCCCGCGCCCTTCGACGCGCCGCCCGAGCCCGTGAGCACCCCGCGCCCCGGCCACGCCGACCTCGCCGGCGGGATGAAGTTCAACCGCAAGGACCTCCGTGACATCCTCGAGCGCGCGAGCGCGAGGGAGACCGCCGCGCGGGTCGCCGCCGGGGCGGTGGCGCGCAAGATCCTCGCGGCCTGCGGGGTGACCGTGGCGTCGAGGGTGCTCTCCATCGGCGGAGCGCGAGACGGCACCGTGATGGACCCGAGGCGCTGGGCGCTCCCTGGTGACGTGCGTGACGCGTTGGAGCGCAACGACCTGCGCGTGCTCGACGACGAGGCCGGGCAGCGGATGCGCGCGGAGATCCACGCGGCGTCGCACGCGGGAGACAGCGTCGGAGGCGTGGTCGAGGCCGTGGCCCTGGGCCTCCCTCCCGGCCTCGGGAGCCACACGCAGTGGGACCGCCGCCTCGACGGGCGCCTCGCGCAGGCCGTGATGTCGGTGCAGGCGATCAAGGCCGTCGAGGTGGGGGAGGGGTGGTCCGTCGCGCAGGGGAGGGGCTCGGCGGCGCACGACGAGATCGCCCGCGAGGGAGGCGCCTACGCCCGCGTCACCGACCGCGCCGGGGGCCTCGAAGGGGGGATGACCAACGGCGAAGCCCTGGTGATCCGCGCGGCGATGAAGCCCCTGTCCACCCTCCGCGCGCCGCTGCGCTCGGTCGACGTGCGCACCCGCGAGCCCTCGCCCGCGGCGGTCGAGCGCACCGACATCTGCGCGGTGCCCGCGGCGGGGGTGGTGGTCGAGGCGATGCTCTGCCTCGTGCTCGCCGACGCCGCGCTCGAGAAGCTCGGGGGAGATTCCATGTTGGAGCTCTCGCGCAACCTCGACGCCTACCGCGCGCAGGTCGCGGCGTTCTGAGCGCGATGGTCGCGAGGGCGCCGATCCTCCTCACGGGCGCGCCGGGCGCGGGCAAGAGCCGCCTCGCGCCGGCGCTCGCCGCCCAGCTCGGCCTCGAGTGCGTCGACCTCGACGCGCGGGTCGCGGCGCGCGCGGGGATGCCCGTCGCGGCGCTGATTCAGGCGCGGGGAGAGCCCGCGTTTCGAGCGCTGGAGCGAGAGCTCCTGGAGGGGATCCTCGGCTTGCCGGCGCCCTGCGTGGTGGCCCTGGGCGGCGGCGCGCTGGTGTCGACCAGCCTGCGGCGCAGGGCCCTGCGCGAGGCCGCGGTGCTGCGCCTCGACGCGCCGCGGGAGGTGCTGCTGCGGCGCGTCGTCGAGGGCCCGCCGCGTCCGCTGGTGACCTCGGCGAAGGACCCGGCGCGGGCCCTGAACGAGCTCCTCGACGCCCGCGACGACGGCTACGCCGAGGCGCACCTGAGCCTGCGCTCAGACGGCGGCGACGTCGCCGCGCTGGCCCGCGAGGCGGCGCGGGCCCTCTCGGCGCCGCTGCCCCTGGTGGTGCCCTCGGCGCGCGGAGCTACCGCGTGCACTTCGGCGCGGTGCGAGACTCTGCGCCCGCGTGGACGCGGGAGCTCCCGGGGGCGACGAGGGTGTTCGGCGTGACCGACCGACGGGTCGCGTCGGCCTGCGAGTGGATGCGCCCCTCGATGCCCGAGCCGGAGGGCCCCTGGGTCACCCTGCGGCCGGGGGAGGGGGCCAAGACCCTGCGGGGGCTGCAGCGGGTGTGGACGCACGCCCTCGAGGGCGGCGTGGACCGCGGGAGCGCGGTGCTCTGCCACGGCGGCGGGGTGGTGTCGGACCTCGGCGGGCTCGCGGCGGCGACGCTGCTGCGCGGCGTTCGCTACGCCACGGCGCCTACGAGCCTGCTCGCGATGGTCGACGCGAGCGTGGGGGGAAAGACCGCCGTGGATCACCCCCTCGGAAAGAACCTCATCGGCGCCTTTCATCACCCCTCGGTGGTGTGGGTCGACGTGGCCGCGCTGCGCACGCTCCCCGCGCGAGAGCTCCGGTCGGGGTGGGCCGAGGTGGTGAAGATCGCCGCGGTGCGCGACCTGCGGCTCCTTGAATTCCTGGAGCTCCACGCCGAGCGCGTCGCGACGCTCGCCGAGCCCTCGCTCGTCGAGGACGCGGTGCGCCGCGCGGTGCGCGCGAAGATCGACGTGGTGGCCGAGGACGAGCGCGAGCGCGGCCCTCGCGGACTGCTGAATTTCGGCCACACCGTGGGCCACGCGGTGGAGTCGGCGTCGCGCTTTCGCCTGCGCCACGGCGAGTGCGTCGCCGTGGGCTGCCGCGCGGCCCTCGCGCTGGGCGAGTCGCTCGGCGTCACGGCGCCCGGGGTCGCCGCGCGGGTCGGCGCGCTGCTCGATCGCTTCGGTCTTCCGTCAACCGCGCGGGTCTCTGCGAGCGAGGCCGAGCGCGCGATGTCGCTGGACAAGAAGCGCGACGGCGCGTCGCTGCGCTTCGCCCTGGTGACCGAGGCCGGGGCCGGAGCGATGCGGGAGGTCCCCTGGCCCCGGGCGCGCGAGGCGCTTCACGCCGCGATCGAAACTCGATCGTGCGACGAGAGTCGTCTATGATGGCGCCATGTCGCGACGACGAGCCTCCTTGGGAGCGGGTTGGTCTGCCCTGGCGCTTTGTGCCCTCTCGATGTTCAGCTGCGAGAACAACGCCGCCTCGGTGTTTATTCGCCAGATGAACGCACCGGTGGCCACGGGCACCATGTGCACGATCCCGCTCGAGCCCACCGCGCAGCGGGTCGCCGAGGGGATCATGGACGTGGGGCTCCGCGATGACTACCTGGCGAACCCGCTGATCCAGAGCGCGCTCATCGCGACGGCGAACCCCAACTCGGGGCGCATCGAGACCAACGGCACGACGATCGAGGGCTTCGTCATCGAGCTCCGCGACGGCTCGCCGGACGGCCCGCTCCTCGAGGTGCCCTTCTCGGTGTACCAGTCGACCTTCGTGCCCGCGTCCTTCGGCGGCACGCCGTCGTTCGGCATCACCACGGTGCAGGTGATCCCGCCGGGCATCGGCCAGCGCCTGCGCGGGGACGTGTGCGTGATCGACCGGCAGGGGGTGACCTCAGACTGCCCGGTGCCCAGGGTGCGCGAGCGGGTGAAGCGCATCATCGTGCGCATGACGGCCTTCGGCCGCACGCAGGGCAACATGGCGGTCGAGACGCCGACCTACGACTTCCCGGTGAATGTGTGCTGCGGGTGCACGGTGCAGTTCCCGAGCGACGCGAACCAGAACGACATGGCCTGGCCGGGTCCCGATTGCAATTCGGGCCTCCCGGTGCTGGGGCCGGGCCTCTGTCAGCCGGGGCAGGACTTTCTCCTCGACTGTCGCCAGTGCGCCTCGTCGAACCCCGAGCTCTGTCAGCCGCGCGGGTTCCAGCGGGTCGTGCCCGTCGTGAACGGCGTGGCGCAGAACCTCATGTGCCCCGCCGACCAGTGATGGCGCCGCGGGGCGCCTGCGCCCCCGGCTGAGTCCCGCGAGGAGGCGAAAGCGCCCCCCCGAACCCTCCGAGCTCACCCCGCGCTGCGCGCGCGTCGCGCCGCGGCGCTGGTGCCCGCGAGGTAGCAGGCGCGGCAGCGGGCCTCGTAGCTCTCGGCGGCGCCCACCTGCACCTGATCGCCGCCGCCGAGGAGGCGAAACGACCGGCTCGCGAGGCCGCCGCAGCAGGAGCACACGGCGCTGCACTTGGTCGCGAGCTCTGCGACGGCGAGGAGCTGGGGCATGGGCTCGAAGGGCCGACCGAGGTAGTCCTGGTCGAGGCCAGCGATGACCACGCGCACGCCGCGGTCGGCGAGGGACTGCACCAGGTCGACGAGCTCGGGGCCGAAGAACTGCGCCTCGTCGACGCCGACGACCTGGGTGTCGGGGCGGATCGCGGCGGAGAGCGCGTCGACGTCCTCGACGGGCACCGCGTCGACGGACTGGGCGCTGTGGCTGGTGATCCTGGCCTCGTGGTAGCGGCGGTCGATGGCGGGCTTGAAGGCCTGCACGCGCTGTCGCGCGATGAGCGCGCGGCGCAGGCGACGAATCAGCTCCTCGGTCTTGCCGCTGAACATCGGTCCGCAGATCACTTCAAGCCAGCCGTGGTCCCGTCGGGAGAACTCCATGGGGATGGATTGTTTCAGCGCGAGGCCCGGTCGCGCGAGTTACCCGCACACGCGCCGCGGGCCCTTGACATCGCTGGCAGACTTCCTCCGTCGTGTACTAGGGTACCCGGGTGTTCTGCACCTCATGCGGGGCGTCCAACCCAGAGGACGCGCGGTTCTGTAATCAGTGTGGCGCCGCGCGCGTGCTCGAGGGCGATGAGAAGCCGCCGACCCTGAGCGGCGTGGGCGCGGCGCCCCGACAGCCCTCGGCGCAGGGGGGAGGCTCGCTGCAGGGCATCGACGTGCCCATGCACGGGCTCCCTCGCGGGCGCGTGGCGGTGATCGCGGCGGGCACGGGCGCGCTCTGCCTCGCCCTCGGCGCGGCCCTCGCGTACCGCGCGCCGACGGTCCCCGAGACGATCCCGGTGACCCCGGTTGGGCTCATCGGCGAGCCCGCCGCGGTGGTCCCCGTGCGCACCGTCGAGCCGGGCGCGTCGACGCAGCGGCCCTCGACCGGCGGTCGCAACACCGCCGCGCGCACCAACACCGCCGCGAGGCCCAACACGGGCAGCGCCGCGGGCAACACCAACACCGGCAGCGCCGCGGGCAACACCAGCACCGGCAGCGCCGCGGGCAGCACCAACACCGGCAGCGCCGCGGGCAACACCAACACCGGCAGCGCCGCGGGCACCAACACCAGCGCACACCAACACCGGCAGCGCCGCGAACACCAACACCGGCAGCGCCGCAGGCAACACCAACACGGGCAGCGCCGCGGGCAGCACCAACACGGGCAGCGCCGCGTTGCCTCCCGCCGAGAACGGCGTGATCGAGCGCGGGCCGCGGGTCTCGACGGGCGGCTTTCACCTCGGTGACGAGACCGACGCCACGGGGACCATGGACCCGCGCGTGTTCAGCTATGTCTACAACCACTACAAGGCGCAGATCTCGGCCTGCTACTCCAGCGCGTCGCGCGCGCGCTCGCTCAGCGGCGTGATCGTGCTGCGCGTGCGCATCGGCACGAGCGGGCGCGTGAGCAGTACGCGGGTGATCAGCGACTCCGTGCGCAGCCCCGAGCTCACGCAGTGCGTGCAGACCGCCGTGCGGGCGTGGGCCTACCCCGAGCCCGAGGGGGGCGAGGTCGAGGTCGACTACCCGATGCGCTTCGGCAGCTCTAGCTGACGCCGAATTCCTTGATCTTGTAGAGCAGCGCGCGGTGCGAGATCTCGAGCAGGTCCGCCGCGCGGGTGCGGTTGCCCTTGGTCTTCTCCAGCGCCCGGCGGATCAAGATCTCTTCGACGATGCGCACGGTCTTCTTGATCGAGTAGTTGCCCTTGTCGAGCTCCGCCGCGATGGGGTCGGCGGGCTCTCGGATGCGAGGCTCGAGGTCCTGAATCTGCAGCACCGAGCCCTCGCAGAGGACCATCGCGCGCTCCATCGCGTGCTCGAGCTGCCGCACGTTGCCCTCCCACGCGTACTCCGTGAGGATCTGCATCGCGCGGGGGTCGATGCCCGTGATCTGCGTGCCGAGCTTCTCGTTGTAGCGGCCGATGAAGTGCTCCACCAGCAGCGGCACGTCGTCGCGGCGCTCGCGCAGCGGGGGGATGGTCAGCGCGAGCACGTTGAGTCGAAAGAAGAGGTCCTCGCGAAAGCGCTGGTTCTTGGCCTCCTTCGCGAGCTCCTTGTTCGTCGCGGCGACGATGCGCACGTCGACCTTGCGGTCGTGGTTCTCGCCCACCCTGCGCACCGAGCTCTCCTGCAGCACCCGCAGGAGCTTCACCTGCAGCAGCATCGGGATCTCGGTGATCTCGTCGAGAAAGAGGGTGCCGCCGTCGGCCTCTTCAAAGATCCCGCGCTTGTCGGCGTGGGCGTCGGTGAAGGCCCCCTTGCGGTGCCCGAAGAGCTCGCTCTCGATGAGGTTCCCGGGGATCGCGCCGCAGTTCACCGCGAGAAAGGGCTTGTTCTTGCGCGGCGAGCGGTTGTGAATCGCCCGCGCGACGAGCTCCTTGCCGACGCCCGTCTCGCCCTGAATCAGCACCGTGGTCTTGAAGACCGCGACGCGGGAGATGGTCGCGAAGAGCTGCTTCATCACGTCGCTGCGCGCGACGAGGGCGTCGAACTGGTGGTCCCGCGCGAGCTGCGCGCGGAGCTCTTTGTTCTCGCGCTTGAGCGCCTCGCGCTCCTCGGCCTTGCGGATCGTGAAGGCCAGGTCGCCGGGGGTGAAGGGCTTGGTGAGGTAGTCCTGCGCGCCGCCCTTGATCGCCGCGAGGGCGTCTTCGTGGGAGCCGTAGGCGCTCATCACGATGACCACCGTGGCGGGCCATCGCTGCCGCGCGGTGTTGAGCAATTCGAGGCCCGAGCGCCCGGGCATCTTCACGTCGGTGACGAGAAAATCCACCGGGTCGCGCTCGAGCTCGGCGAGGGCGGCGTCGACGCTCCCCACCGCGCTCACGTCGTACCCCTGCTTTCGCAGGTAGGTGCGCAGCGCAAGGCGCAGGTTCTCTTCGTCGTCGACCAGCAGTACTCGCGTCATGATTGTGCTCGGTTGGAGGTAGCGAACGCGGGCACACGGCGTCAACTGCGCCACGAGGTCGGCGGGCGCCAACGTCGGTGCCCGCGCGCGGCAACCCGCGGTGTCACGCGCCGCCCTCGCGCGGCGGAGAGAGGCGAGAAACCCCGCGTGTTCGGGAGGGCCTCGGCCTTGCAGTGTGTCACGCTCGGTGCGCCTGGGGAATTCGTTCGAGCGCGAAGCGCGGAGGTCGACGCGATGACGTGGCAGAGGTCCGGGGTCGCGGTCGCGCTCGCGATGGGATGCGCCGAGGTCGACGCCGCGCCGCCCGCGACGAGGCTGATGAGCACGGTGATTCTCCCGGTGGCGAGAGATCTCCCGCGGGAGGTCGACATCCTGTTCGGGATCGATGACTCGGGCTCGATGCTCAACAACCAGGCCAACCTCGCGCGGAGCATCGGCGCGTTGTTCTCGGAGTTGGTGACCCCGCGACCCGAGCGCCCCAACACTCGCCCGATCGAGAGCCTGCATGTCGGTGTGATCACGGCAGACCTCGGGACGCCGGGCTCGAGGGTGCCCGCGTGCGCGAACAGCGACGTGGGCGACGACGGGCTCCTGAACCCGATTCGCCACGGGCTCGCGATGCGCGCGCACCAGCCGTGGAGTTCGGCGGGGCGCCGCTTTCGCCCGACGCGCTGCGAGAACCGCCCGGACCAGTACCCGAGCTTTCTGACCTTCACCGCCACCTCCGACCTCACGGACTTCGCCGAAGACTTCGCGTGCAACGCGATCCTCTCGGGAGGCGCCAGCTGCGGTCTGGAGCAGCAGCTCGAGGCGGCGTACCGGGCGCTCGTGATTCACCCCGCGCTTGAGGGCGTTGCGGGCAACAGCCACCCCAACGCGGGCTTTGTGCGCGACGACGCGATGCTCGCGATCGTGCTCGTGACCGACGAAGAAGACGGCTCGACCCGCGACTGTCGCTACCGCGAGCCGGGCGACCCCGACGGCACCTGCCCGATGGACGGCAGCGGGAGCCGCCTGGGCGTGTTCGACAGCACCGACCCCAGCTGGTCGAGCGCCGACCTCAACCTCCGCTTCTACATGTACCCGCCAGGCGGCGCGCAGGACCCGACGTGGCCCCTCAACCGCTACATCGACCCGAGGCGCCCCGACCGCGGCTTCACCTCGCTCAAGCCCGGCCGCCCTGACCTCGTGCTCTTCGCGGCCATCGCGGGCGTGCCGATCCACCTCCCGCAGGTGGCAGGCACCAGCGACCCCAACGACCCCGCGAACCTCGACTGGACCGCGCTGCTCGGCAACAACTCCGACGGCTCCGAGGGGCTGGTGACCATGTCCCCCGAGGGACCGATCTCGATGCGGCAGCGCAACGCCGATCCCAACTGCTCGACCCGCGTGGTGCCCGCGTGTCGTCGCGAGGGCAGCGCCTACGATCCGATGGCGTGCGACACCACGCGGCAGTACTTCGCGTGGCCCGCGCGCCGCATCGCCGAGGTCGCCCGTCGCTTCGCGGTGACCTACCAAGGCAACGGGATGATCCGCTCGATCTGCCAGAACGACTACTCCGACGCGCTTCGTACGCTCGGGCGGCGAATTACGCTCCGCTACGAGCGCTTCCCGGAGTGCCTGCCGCGCATTCTCGAGACGACGCCGCGCATCTGCTGCGACGCGGTGGGGCAGCCCTTCGGGTGCGTTCCCTCGGGCGATGCGAGCCGCGAGGCCTGCACGCCCGCCTCGACGAGGACCGCGGTGCTGGTGAACTGCGTGGTGCGTGAGTCGCTCCCGAGCTCGGTCTCCGCGGCGGAGTGGTGCGTCCCCGCCCGCGGGAGGCGCCCCGGCGGACGCGACGCGAACCTGCGCGAGACCTGCCTCGTGGACCAGCTCCCGGTGGTCCTCGGGGAGCGCCCGACCCAGGGCGAAGGGTTCTTCTACGACACCACGCCGGGGGAGTGCCCGCAGCGGATCACCTTCACCCCCGACGCCGCCCTCGCGCGCGGGTCCTCGGCGATACTGGAGTGCATCCAGTCTCAGAACTGAGCGCGGTCACTGTGGGTGGCCCCCTATCCCCGGCCCTTTCCCCCGCGGCAGAGCCGCAGGGGAAAGGGTGTCTGCGACAGGTCGCTCCGCAGTCTCCCCTCTCCTGCGGCTCTGCCGCGGGAGAGGGGACGGGGGAGAGGGCCACCCCCTCCATGCCAACTCAGGTTGGCGGTGATGTGCCCCCGCGGAGCGCGGGGAGGGGGAGCCCTCGGGGCGGAAAGCGCGGCGGAGTCCCGTTGGCGTCGAGATTGCTGTAGATCAACGCATGGAACAGGATTGCTGGCGTTCGCAGGTGTCTGTATCTTCGCGCGGCCGGTCGGTCCCGTCCGACCACAAGGAGCAGTGGGTTGTGATGGAGTCTCGTAGCGGATTTCGACAGGCGATTCGGGTACTTGCGGCGCTCTGCGCGCTCGGTGCGGGCGCGGCGGGTTGTCTCGACCGCCCCGTCGCGGCGCCCGAGCCGCGGCTGACCTCCGCGGTGGTTCTCCCCGTGGAGAACAACACGGTGGACCAGGTCGACATCCTCTTCGAGATCGATAACTCGAACTCGATGCGCGACAACCAGACCAACCTCGCGCGGAACTTCAACGTGCTGATCTCTCAGCTCGTGAACCCGCCGATCAACCCGATGACCATGCGCCGGGACTATCCCCCGGTGAAGAGCATGCACGTCGGCGTGGTCTCGTCTGACCTCGGGACGCCGGGCTCGATGGTCCCCTCGTGCGCGAACAGCGACGTGGGCGACGACGGGCTCTTGAACCCGATCCGCAACGGGCCCGCGATTCGCTCGCACCAGCCGTGGTCGCAGTCGATCCCCCCCGGCGTGCGCCCGATGCGCTGCGAGAACCGCCCGGACCAGTACCCGAACTTTCTCGAGTTCAACGCCGACACCACGGAGCCGCTGGCGTTCACCGAAGACTTCGTGTGCAACGCGCTGCTCTGGGTCAGCGGCTGCGGCCTCGAGCAGCAGCTCGAGTCGGCGTACCGCGCGCTCGTGATCCGTCAGTCCCGCGCGGGCATCCCCGGGAACATGGACCCCAACGCGGGCTTCGTGCGTGAGAACGCCGTGCTCGCGATCGTGCTCGTGACCGACGAAGAAGACGGCTCGACGCGCGACTGCCGCTACCGCGAGCCGGGCGACCCCGACGGCACCTGCCCCGCCGACGGCAGCGGGAGCCGGCTGGGCGTGTTCGACAGCACCAACCCCAACTGGTCGAGCGCCGACCTCAACCTGCGCTTCTACATGTACCAGCCGGGCGGCGCGCAGGACCCGACGTGGCCCCTCAACCGCTACATCGACCCGATGCGCCCGGCCCGCGGCTTCACCTCGCTCAAGCCCGGTCGCCCCGACTTCGTGATCTTCGCGGCCATCGCGGGCGTGCCGATCAACCTCCCGCAGGTGGCGGGCAGCAGCAACCCCAACGACCCCGCGAACATCGACTGGACCGCGCTGCTCGGCAACAACCCCGACGGCTCCGAGGGTCTGGTCTCGATGTCGACCGAGGGCCCCGTCTCGATGCGCCAGCGCAACGCGGACATGAACTGCTCGACCCGCGTCGTCCCCGCCTGTCGTCGCGAGGGCAGCACCTACGACCCCATGGCGTGTGACACCACGCGGCAGTACTTCGCGTGGCCCTCGCGCCGCATCGCCGAGGTCGCGCGTCGCTTCGCGGTGACCTACCAGGGCAACGGCACGATCAGCTCGATCTGCAAGAACGACTACTCCGACGCGCTCCGCACCATCGTGCAGCGCATCCAGAGCCGCCTCGGCGGCCGCTGCCTGCCGCGCATCCTCGAGACCACGCCGCGCATCTGCTGCGACGCGATGGGTCAGCCCGCGGGCTGCGTCCCGGCGACGCAGGCGAACCGCGACGGCGGCGTGGCCTGCACGCCGGCCTCGCCCATGACCACCGTGCAGGTGAACTGCACCGTGCGCGAGTCGCTGCCCTCGTCGGTGACGGCGGCGAGCTGGTGCGTGCCCGCCCGCGGCCGTCGCCCCGGCGGCCTCGACACGAACCGTCGCGAGACCTGCATCGTGAACCAGCTCCCGGTGGTCATCGGCCAGCGCCCGGCCAGCGGCGAGGGCTTCTTCTACGACACCACGCCGGGTGAGGGCGCCGACGCCTGCCCGCAGCGCATCTCGTTCACGAACAACGCGAACCTCGCCCCCGGCGCCTCGGCCATCATCGAGTGCGTCCAGTCTCAGAACTGAGCCCTCCCCGCCTCCCTCGGTCACGCGCGACCCCTTCTCCCACCTCGGGAGGAGGGGTTTTGCGCGTCTGGCGCATCGCGGCGAACGCGGCGCGTCGAGCGACCCTGGGTCGCGATGGCCCAACGAAGAGCCCCTCTCCCGAACTGAGGTCAGACGGGAGAGGGGCCCAGGGCATAGGCGTTAAGCAATAGGAGCTCCTGTGGTATCCGGGGGCATGGACGAGAACCCGATGACCCCCGCCGGCTGGGCGACGATCCAGTCGTTCCTGCCGAAGAACTGGACGCAGCGGGCGGAAGAGCTGCGGCTCTGCCGCTCGATCCGCTCGGCCACCGGCGAGGAGAAGGCCAAGCTCCGGGATCCCGGGGTGCTTCTGCGACTGGTGCTGCATCACGTGCAGACCGTGAGTTCCCTCGACCAGACCGTGGCGCTGGCGGCTGCGTCGAAGCTGGTGGACGTGTCGGCCGTCGCGCTCCATTACCGCATGCGCGCGGTCGGTCCCTGGCTCTCGGAGCTGGCGGCGCAGATGATCGGTGCGCCGGAGATGTTCGACGCGGCGCGGTGGGCGGGCTTTCGGATCTTCTGCACCGACGCGACCACGGGAACGCGACCGGGCGCGATGGGCACAACCTTCCGTGTCCACTACCGCATCCACGCACAAACCCTGCGTCCCGAGCAGGCGCACTTCACCGACGACAAGGGCGGCGAGACCCTTCGAAACTTCGCCATCCAGCCGGGCGACCTGGATCTGGTGGACCGTGCCTACAGCACCCCGCCGAGCATCGAGCACTCGGTCATCCACGGCGGCGACCTGATCGTCCGCTACAACCGCGGGACGTTGCCCGTGCTCGACGCCCGCCGCCGCCAACCGATCGACGTGGAGGCGTGGGTGCTCGCGCGCCGAACGCGAGACCAGGCTCGCAGCCGAGCGGTGATCGTCGAATGCAAGGGCTGCGCAGTCTTCGGACGCATGATCGCGATTCGCTTGCCCAGGCCGCAGGCAAAGAAGGCCCGGCGGCGGTTGCTCAAGGAGAAGGGCAAGGACGCGAGCGAGAGGGACCTGCTGTGGTCCGAGTACGTGGTGGTCTTCACGACGGTGCCCGCCGAGATGCTGTCGGACGAAGCAATCCTTGCTCTGTACCGCCTGAGGTGGCAGGTGGAGCTTCACATCAAACGTGACAAATCGCTGGGCGGCCTCGATCGGCTGCCCAACTTCCGGCCCGACACAATCGAGGGCTGGGTCAGCGCCAAGCTCCTGCTCGGCGCCCTCGCACGCCGGATGGTGTGCGAGGCTTTTCCCCCCGAAGCCGAGTCCAACGGGCGAGGTCCCGTGCTCGCTGCCTGAGGAGGTCGAGCCGTGTACGCCCAAGCAATGGGCGCTGCTCAAGATCGTGCACCAATTGCTCTCGGCCGCCCTACTGCCCATCACGCTCGACGCGTTCCTGGGGCTCGCTCCAAGCATCGCCGAGCGACTCCGATCGAACCACCCGCCCTCGCGCCCGGCCGCCCTCGCCGCGTGCCTCGAATTTCTCCGCAAATGTGTCGCTTAACGCCGATGGGGGCCCAGGGTGTTCTTGGGGGATGAGGGCGAGCGCCCGAGTCAGCGCAGGCAGACCTGGTACATGCTGACGTAGCTGCTGTTGGGGAAGGTCGTGCGTCCCTCGAAGCAGCCGTCGATGCCGAAGCCGTCGAAGGTCGCGACGGTGTTGCCGTTGTCGGTGTAGGTCATCTGCAGGCGGTTCGGCGCGGGCTGGGACCAGGTGCCGAAGTAGATCCCCGCGGCCTCTCCGAGAAAATCGAGGGTGCCGTTCGCGTGGAGCACGGTCTCGTGCTCCATGATCGAGCTCGGGTAGAGCTCGCACTCGAAGAACGACGTGAGGTTCGTGCCCGTGCAGTGCCGCACGAGGGTCTGCCGCGGCGCGTTCACCGCGACGTTCACCGCGGTCAGCGAGAGCGTCTGCGAGGAGCTGTTGTTCGAGAGGTTGCTGTCGTTCGAGGTCGACGCCGTCGCGCTCAGCTCGACCGGCGCGCTGCTGTAGGGGACCGCGAGGTCGAACCACACCGGCGTCGAGCGGTTGGCGCGGAGGTTCGTGATCGCGCAGACCAGCGTCGTGCCCGACACGCTGCAGCGGCCGTCGCGAGAGCCCAGGTCGCCGAGGACGTGCACCGTCGGGCTGGTGTGGGTCTGCGGGAGCTGGATGGTCAGCGTCGCCGTGCTCGCCGTCGCGTTGCCCACGTTGGCGACGTTCACGGTGTAGCGGGCGTTGGCGCCGAAGTTCACGCCCGAGGGGGCGCTGATCGACACGGCGAGGTTCGGGCGCCGGGGGCCCGCGTGGGCGACGGCGCTGAACGACAGGGCGGAGAGGGCGAAGGCGATGAGGGGACGGTGGTTCATGGCGCAGGTGTCCTTCTCGGGCGCGACGAGGTCGGCGCCCGTGGGAGAGGGAGGCGCTCCGGCGGCGGCACAGGAGCGTTCTGCGTGCGATTGACCGCCCGCGGGACCTTCCGTCACGAAAATCGTCGCGGGGTGAAGAACGCGGTCAGGGAGACGGGCCGCAGCGCATCGTCATGAGCGAGCAGACGGGCCCCGCCGGGTCGAGGACGCACTCCGCGTCGCGACGACACGACGCGCCCCGCGCCACGTCGAGGGGGGTGACGCGGGCGTCTCCGCGAATGTCACTGCCCGTCCCGCCCGTGGCCGAGTCTTTCGTGCCGAGGGCGTCGAGGAGCGGCGCCGCGTCGGTTCCCCCGACCCCGCCGAGGTCGGTCGTCGCGAGCGCGCCCGCCTCGGGCCGCCCTCCGTCACCGAGGATGGCGGTGGAGACGTCGCGATCGAACACGAGGGAGTCGGGCCTGCCTCCCCCGTCGAGCCCAGGCTGGGGCGTCGTCGAGGCGTCGACGCCCTCGATCGCGCCCAGGTCTGGGGTCGCCCCCGCGTCGAAGGGCGGCGCGACGACGTCGACCGCGAGGGCCGCGTCGGGGTTCTCGCCCACGAGCGCCGTGATGGCGCACCCCGAGGTCGCCAGGCCGAGACAGAGCGTGCTGCGCGCGAGGAGCCTCATGCGTCGATCGAGGAGTATACGGCGCGCGCGCCTCATCGCAGCGCCGCATCGACCGCCGGGCGCAGCGCGTGGCGCGGGTGCCTCTGCCGAAACCGCGAGGCGACCTCTTCGGCCTCGGCGCGCCGCCCCGCGCGCACGAGCGCGCGCACCCGGAGCAGCTCCCGCTCCGGGGCGAGCTGCCCCCGGCGAAAGCGATGGGCGTGCTCGTCGAGGCGACGCAGCGCGCCGGTGGCGTCGCCGCCGCGGAGGGCCACCCGCGCGCCGTCGAGGAGCGCCTGCTCCGCCGCGAGGTCGTCGCGCTCGTCATGCGATCGATGTCGCTGGGGCGCAGGGGCTTCGGTGACGTCGCGGGGCGCGGGCGCGGGCGCGGGCGCGGGCACCTCGACGCGCACCACGCGCTCTCGGGTGACCACGCGCTCTCGGGTGACCACGCGCTCGGGGGGAGCGCCGCGGGTGAGGTGGTAGACCCCGGCGCCCAGGAGCGCGCCCAGCACGAAGCCCGCGAGGGTCTGCCACGGCGCGCGAAAGAAGGGACCGCGCCGTGACGTAGACCGGACGTCGCCCGAAGGCGCCGCGGCCTCGGCCACGACCCGCGCGTCGAGGGCGCGGAGCATGCGGTCTGAGACCTCGGGCGCGAGCGCCTCGGGTTCACGCGCGAGGTCGAGCATGGCGCGAAGCTCCGGCGGGAGGTCGTCGATGGGTTCGTGCTGGCTCATCGACCCGTCCTCCCGGATTGGAGCCTGGCGACCTCCGCGCGAAAGTCCTCACGGGCCAGGCGCAGCCGTGAGTACGCGGTGTTGAGGGGGACATCGAGGGTGCGCGCGATCTCAGGCACGGGGCAACCGTCGAGGTCGTGCAGGATGAACACCGCGCGTCGATCGATCTCCAGCGCGAGGAGCGCCCGCTCGACGAGGGACCTCGCCTGACGCGCCGCGAGGGCGTCTTCGGCGTCTGCGCCCCCCACCGCGAGGTGCTTGTCGTCGAGCTCCGTGGGCACCTCGGGGTGTCGCCGTCGGTGCCGCCGCCACTCGGAGGCGACGCGGTGCGCGATGCCGAAGATCCAAGGGCGCAAGGGGCGCGAGGGGTCGTACTCGCTCAAGAGACGAAAGACTCGGAGCATCACCTCCTGGGTGAGGTCTTCGACGTCGGAGGGGTGCACGCCCAGGCGACGGAGCGTCGCGAGGGTGTACCCGGCCTCTCGGAGAAAGAGCTCGCGAAACCGCGCATCCTCAGAGGGGAGCACGATCCCGGAGCGGTCACGCTGCACAGGGGGCTCTTGGCCGGCGGGGAGAGAATCCGTCACGGGATTCGCGCGCCCACCCCGATCCCGACCGTTCCCGCGACGGCGGGGGTCTCCCACACGGTCTGCCGGTCGATGAGGTGCGTGGTCGGGGTCATGGGCGCGAGGAGCTCCGCGGTGAGCCTCGCGCGAAACGGACCGAGCCTCGGTGACTCCAGCGTTCCGCGGATTCCTGCGAGAAAGAAGGGGGTGACCGCGTCGTGCGAGACCCCGACGTCGAAGCCCTCGCCGCGCATCGCGCCCCCGGCGACCACCAGACACCCCGACACGAACGACGCGCCCACGCAGGCCCCCGCCGTCGCGAGGTAGGTGCTCACGCGCACCGACCCGTCGCGCTCGCGCAGGGCGACGGGCGCGAAGGCGAGCAGCCCCGCGGTGACCCTCCCGTACGCGAAGCGCCACTCGACGTTCACCCGCGCGCCGAAGGCGAGCGAGGGCGCGAGGTTCACCCCCATGAGCGCGTCGGCGCTGAGCTCCCACCCCCGCTCGGGCGGCGTCACCGGCGCGAGGCGAGGCGGCGGTGGCGCGACGGGCGGGGCGACGGGCGGGGCGACGGGCGCGGGGGCGACGACCGGGGCGACCGGCGCCTCGGGCGCGGGGAGGGGCTGCGGCGGAGGGGGCTCGACGGGCGCCGGAGGCGAGGGCGGCAGGGCCTCGATGGCCAGGCTCAGGGCGAGGGCCGCCGACGCGCCCAGGGCCTCGCAGGAGCGCTCGCGGGTGCGCAGCGCGCGGGGGGGAGACGGGGGGCCGTCGAGCTCGCCCACGCGGAGCTCGGCGACGAGCCAGCGGCCGCGTCGCACGAAGGCCAGCTCGACGCGGGAGCTCGCGGGCTCGACGAAGGGGTCGTGGCCGAGGCGTCCGCGCACGGCCTCGCGCAGGAGCTCGCCGTCGGGGCAGCGCTCGGCCCCCACGCCGCGGGAGACGTGCAGGCGCACCCGGCGCGGCGGCGCGTCTTGCGCGAACGCGAGGGGCGCGGCGAGGAGGGCCGCGAGGGCGGCGATGGAGACCCGTGGGAGCAACGCGCCCGCGAGTCTGCCACGGCGCGCGCTCAGTCGGTCAGGAGCAAGAAGGCCGAGACCCGGTAGTAGGGCTCGGTGTGCGTGCTGTCGTTGTAGTCGCAGCTCGTGCGAAACACGCAGCCGGTGCAGGGCGTCGAGCCCGGTCGGCAGGTGTTCACGAACTCCTCGACGTCGTAGCCCACGGTGTGGGCGCCGGCGGCGGGGGCGGCGGGGAGCTCGACGACCCAGGGGCGCGCGAGGTCGCCGGGGCACCACCCCGCGCGGGAGGGCTGCCAGTTGCCGCGCTGGTTCGAGATGGGGTTCTCGGCGCAGTCGTCGCGCCAGAGCGCGTGCTCGAAGCGCTGGTCGTCGAAGGTCACCGTGTGCGTGCGCGCGCAGAACTCGGCGCAGTTGTCGCGGTTGCCCTGGCCGTGCCCCGTGGTGGTCACCCAGAGCCGCGCGCCGCCGACGCCCGCGGGCACCTCGACCCGTCGCGGGGCGAGCTGCGCCGCCACCGGGTTCGTCGGGTCGCCGTACACCGCGCGCGACCACCCGAGCGGAATCACCTGCCGCACAGGGTGTTCGATCACGCCGGGGTCGAGCTGAATCGACGCGGTGACGAGCCACCCGTTGCCCGCGGCGTTGCCCGGACCGACCCAGGTGTCGATGAAGACCCGCGCGCGACGCGGGCCGTGAAAGAGCGGCATGAGGTCGGTGACGTCGAGGGTCCAGGTGCCGCCGACGCCGTAGGGGGTGATGAAGCGCGCGAGCTCGAGCTCGGTCGCCGCGCCGCCGTCGCCGTCGTCGCCGTCGAGGAGCGAGAGCGAGGCCACGCGGTCCCACGCGTCGCAGCGGTTGGAGGGGCAGGCGAGGGTGAGGGTGAGCGTGGCGCGCGCGTAGGTCTCGTCGGGAAAGCGCGCGTCGCCGTCGACCGTGCGTCGGTTCTCGCCGCCGCCGAAGTACACGTGCGCGCGCTCGAAGAGCGACACCGTCACGGGCTCGGTCGGCGCGGGGGGCGCGTCGGGCGCGTCGACGGGAGACGTGACGTCGAGGGCGCGCGCGTCGACCGGGGACGACGCGTCGAGGGGCGCGCTCGCGGGCGCGGAGTCACACCCGTAGAGGGAGAGCGTCGCGAGCAGGGCGAGGTGTGCGGCGTGTCTCAACATGCCCGCGCATCCTCGCACGATCGCCGCCGCGGAGGCGTCAACGGAGACGCGTAGAAATGTCATGCGCGGGCCGAGAAAATAAGCTCGATCGCTGGAGCTCTCGCGCCGCGGGGCGTAGCGTGGAGCCTGCTTCGACTGAGCATCGAGAGTGACGCGCGCGCGGGTGGCGGGCGCGGCTGCAGTGTGGGTCTCCGACGAAAGGAACGGTGATTCTCATGGGCGCTCAACGATCCCTCGGGTTCGATGACATCGGCACGGCGTGGCGCTTCGTCGAGGAGTGCGAAGACGACGAGCCTGGCGTCTGGGGCCACGAGCTCGTCCTCGGCCGCGCGACGCTCGACGCCGACGGGGTGTACCGCGAGCACGCGGTCTCTCCCGGCGTCGACTACTCGTCGCTCACCTCGCGGCGCGTGCTTCGCCCTGAAGACGCGGTCATCGCGCGCATCGACCGCGCGCGCCGCAAGCGCGAGTCGCACTGATCTGCTACGACGGCGCCATGCGTCGCTCCGCGCTCTGGGCCCTCTCCGCGACCGCGCTCCTCGCGAGCGCCGCCGTCTACGCGCAGCCGGTGGCGAGCTACACCGCGCGGGGGGTCGTTCGATCCGTCGCCGCCGATGGCATGAGCGCGCGCATCGCGCACGAGGCCATCCCCGGCTTCATGGGCGCGATGACCATGAACTTCGAGGCGAGCGCGGCCGCGCAGCTGCGGGGGGTGTCTCCCGGCGACGCGGTGCGCTTCACCTTCACCCACGCGGGCGACGGGCACCTGCGGCTCACGTCGATCGCGCGGCTGCCCTCAGGGCCGGCGCGGTGATTTCAGCGCCATGAGGGCCTCGCGAAAGGCCCTCGCCTGCGCGGCGATCTCCTGCGGCGCGAGGGGCGCCTGGCTGTCGTACTGCACCGTCTCCACCGTGCCCGGCGGCAGCTCGGGGAACTTCAGAAACCGCGACGGGATCGTCGCCCGCGTCGCGCCGCGCCCTGAGCGCACCTTGGCGCGCACGAGGTAGAGCTGCTCCTTGGCGCGGGTCACGCCGACGTAGAAGAGCCTGCGCTCCTCGGTCGCGTCGATGGTCGAGAGCACGTCGGTGGCCTTGGGCGCGTCGGTGCGCGAGTGGGGGATGATCCCCTCGTCGCAGCCGATGAACCACACCGTGCCGAACTCCAGCCCCTTGCTGCCGTGGAGGGTCGAGAGGGTGACCTTGTCCTCGCGGTCCTCGTCCTCTTCGGAGAAGCGCAACATCAAGCGCGCGAGCACCGCGCTGGCCTCGCCGATCGTCGCCGCGTCGGCGCGCTCGAGGGTCTTGTAGAGCGACTCGACGTTGCCCCAGCGACGTCCCGCGATGATCGCCGAGGGGCCCGCGGCGAGGATGTCTTCTTTCAGCTTCACCGCGCGGGTCACCTGCTGCGCGACCTCGAGCAGCGGCGTCTTCGACTGGAGCTTCGCCCGCGCCGCGAGCACCACGCCGGTGAACGCGCGCACCGCGTCCTTGGTCGAGGCGTGGATGTCGGAGATCGAGTCGATGCGCTCGAGGGCCGTGAAGAGCGTGCAGCCTCGGGCGAGGGCGTAGCGCTCCACCCGCGCGACGGTCGCGTCGCCGATGCCGCGGGTGGGGTAGTTCAGCACGCGGCGCAGCGAGATCTCGTCGTCGGGGTGCACCGCGAGGCGCAGGTACGCGATGAGGTCCTTCACCTCTTTGCGCTCGTACACGCTGCTGCCGCCGATGATCCGGTACGGCACGTTCGCGAGGCGCAGGGCCTCTTCGACCGCGCGCGAGAGCAGGTTGCTGCGGTAGAGCACGCCCATCTCGCGCTTCTTCTGGCCGTCCTTGATGCGCTTGAGGATCCCGTCGACGACGAACTTCACCTCGCCCTCGGAGCTGTCGGTCTCGACGATCTGCACCGGCGCGCCGCCGGGCTTGTCGGTGAACAGCCGCTTGGGAAAGGCCCGCACCTGCCCCTCCATCACCGAGTTGGCGAGGTCGAGCACGGGCTTGCGGGAGCGGTAATTCTGCTCCAGCGCGAGGGTCTTCGCGCCGGGGAAGTGCGTGGAGAAATCGATGACGTTCGAGATGTCGGCGCCGCGCCAGCCGTAGATGCTCTGGTCGTCGTCGCCCACGCAGAACACGTTCCCCGCATCACCCACCAGGGCCTTCACGAGCAGCAGCTGCGCGCGGTTGGTGTCTTGAAACTCGTCGACGAGCATGAAGCGAATCTTGCGGCGCCACGCCTCGCGCGCCGACGCGTCGTCGGTGAGGTGGCGCAGGGGCCAGAGGATCAGGTCGTCGAAATCCAGGGCGCGGTGACGACGGAGCGCGGCCTCGTAGCGGGGGTAGATCCACGCCGCGATGTCGTCGTAGTCGTTGCCCGTCGCGGCCTCTTCGGCGAACTGCTCGGGGGTGAGCATCGCGTTCTTGGCGTTGGAGATGCGCGAGATGATCGCGGCGACGTCCCAGCGCTTCTCGGGGGCCTTGGCCTCGCGCAACAGCTCGCGGACCATCGACGCGCAGTCGGCCTGGTCGTAGACGACGAAGGCCTCGCCCCGCGGCATCTCGCGCCGCACGACCTCGCCGCCGAGGGCGTGAAAGGTGGAGATCCACACCTCCTTGCCGGGGTTGCCCACCAGGGCCACGAGGCGCTCGTGCATCTCCTCGGCGGCCTTGTTGGTGAAGGTGAGCGCGGTGATCATTCGGGGGGGGGTGCCCTCGTCGATGAGCCGCGCCATGCGCTGGGTGATCACCCGGGTCTTGCCCGAGCCCGCGCCGGCGAGCACGAGCGCGGGGCCGACCGAGTGCGCGACGGCCGCCTTCTGCGCGGGATTCAGCGGGATGCTCATGGACGCGGTGCTTCTAAACCACGTCCAGCTCGGGATGCGGAGTTTTCTCTGCCGATGCGCGTCGCCATGCGTCGTCAGGGCTCCTTGAAGGGCAGAGAGCCCATCGTCGTCGCCCTTCCTGGCCTGGCTCGCGCCTCGTGGAGAAAACCCCACGTCCCGAGCTGGACGTGGTTTCGCACTCCTACGTCACGGCGGGATCGACTCGCAGCGCTGGTTGCTCGTGTTGCACACCAGCGGCTCGCAGCAGTCGGCGTCGGTGCGGCACCCTCCGCAGCGGCCGTCGACGCAGGCCTGCGCGGTCGGGCACACGCCGCAGCGGCGGCAGGTGTCGGGGACGGGCTCGGGCGGGCAGTCCATGCCCGCGCGGAGGATCGAGCGGTCGTAGTGCACGTCGAGGTCGCCGCCGGTGATGATGTTCCGGGCGAAGAGCGAGCCGTGGAGGTTCATGTACCCCGCGATGGTGACCGGCGCGCGGGGCGCGTAGACGTTGCCCACGAAGCGCGAGGCGCCGAGGAGCGTGAAGCCCCGGTCGCCGGCGATGTAGATCCGCACGCCGCTGGGGCGGCTCGTTCCGCCCATGCGGAGGTAGCCCGCGCCGAGGACCGAGCCTGCGATGAACACATCGAGCTCGCCGCGGGGGCCGAGCTGCACGTCGAAGAATCCTCCGAGGTCGAAGTCGCCGCCGATGAAGAGGGCGGTGCGCCCCTCGACGCGGAGCTCGATGCTCCCGAGGCCCGCGACGCGCTCGGCGTAGAAGCGCCCGCAGGGGAGGTCGGTGACCTGCCGTCCGATCACGGCGTTGAAGCGCGTGGCGTCGAAGCGCGCGTCGGCGTTGTCGTTGCGCGTGCGCGCGTCGGCGACGGCGGCGGCGGCGTCGAAGATCTCGCTGGGCGCGCAGGCGCAGGGCGGGTCGACGGTGATGTCGGCGCTCGTGCGGCTGCCGTCGACGCGAATGACCCCGAGGGCGAGGGCGCCGCGCTGCGTGGTGAGGTCGCCGCGCACGTTGAAGGGACCGAGCGCGGTGATGTTCCCGCGCACGCGGCTGTTGCGGCGCGCGGTGAGGGTGCCGATGACCTCGAGGGGGCCGCCGAGGTTGAAGTCCCCGTCGACGGAGTGCGCGCCCACGAGGCGCAGCGGCGCGGCGCCGGCCATGGTGAGGGTGTCGCCGATCTCGCTGTACCCGATGATGGAGTAGTTGCCGTTGACCCCGACGGCGCCGCCGCGCTCGCGGCCCATCATCCCCCGCGCGCTGTCGTACGAGTCGGTGCGGAGAAAGCCCGCGAGGCCGAGGTCGGCGCAGGAGCACAGGCCGTAGCGAAAGACGGTCTCGGCGAGACGTCCCGCGCAGCGCATCGCGCCGGGCGGACCCACCTGCACCGGAGGACCGCTCCCCTCGCAGAACATCTCGCGGCTCACCTCGGGGGCGTCGGGCGTCACATCCTCTTGCGGCGCAACGACATCGGACGCGATGACGTCGATCCCGGGCACGTCGAGGGGCGCGGCGCGGCCCACGTCGAGGGGGCGGAGCGCGTCGACGGGAGGCGATCCCGCGTCGAGCTCGACGACCACGGCGGAGGTCTCGGCGGCGCATCCGACGGCGAGCGCGAGCGGTACGACGAGGCGAGCGAGCGTCGAGTGCATGGGCGAGGACCCCCGTGTGAGAGACGGGACGAGGGTACACCCGATGGCGGGTGCGCGGTGGGCGCACCCCCGCGGGACAGACGTGCCCACATCCCGCGCTGCCGCGCGCCCCTTCTCCCGAGGCGGGGCCCCTCCACCCCCGCCCCCTCCTCCATGGGCTTCGCCGATGGAGGAGGGGCTGCGTCCTTCGGGAAGATGCTCCGCGTCGAACTGCCCGTGGGATGCGTCACATGGCCTGAGACCGCGCGGATGTGTCTGCCATCCCTTGTGTCTCAGCCCCTCCTCCATCGGCGAAGCCCATGGAGGAGGGGGCGGGGGTGGAGGGGCCCCGCGCTGGGTCGAAGGGACGGCGCGGACCGACCATAGGCGCATCACGCTTGTTTCCAAGCGGATTCCTGACGTGTGTGTCGAACGCAGCGAGGCGGGAGAAGGGGTGCGCGGCAGCGCGGGATGTGGGGGAGTCACTCGCGCCACAACCCTTCACATCCCCTGTGACAGGGCGCTACGGCGCCACCGTGATCCTCCGCGCGGCGACGCGCTGCCCGTCGAGAAAGAGCTCGAAGAGGTACTCGCCCGGCGCGGGCGCGAGCGCCTCAAGGAGGTTGCGCGCGTCTCTCGCCTCGCTCCGCGGCGGGAGCGTCGCCCAGTTCGGCGGCAGCACCCCGTTGCCGAAGCTCAGCGAGAAGGCCGCCGACTCCTGCCCGTTCACCCGCAGCGTGAGCCGCTCCCGGTGCGTCTCGACCGGAACCCCGTACGGGTTCACCGCGACGATCTCGAAGGGCGTCGTCGCCCGCTGCGCCATCGAGACGCCGTCAGACACGGTGATCCTCCAGGTCGCGCGGGGGGCGACCGGGCGCGCGTCGGGGGGCGGCGGCGGCGCGCCGTAGGGCGCGGCGATCACCGGGTGCGGATCGCTCCGCGGCGGCTCCGAGGTCGTCACCCCCGAGCGCGACGGGCACGCCGCGAGCGAGAGCGTCACCCCGAGCGTCGCGATCACCGCGCGGGGGAGCGGGCGAGGCGCGAGCTCCAGGTCAGGCTCGGCGCTCGCCTCCCGGGGGCGGTCGCAGAAGGGGCACCGCGCGTCGGCGACGCGAACGTGACGGAGGCATCCGTCGCAGAGGGTGAGGGCGCGCATGGACGCGAGCATGGCAGAATCCGCGCGATGAGAGGCGCGGGGGCGAGGGCGATCGAGCGAACGGTCTTCGGCTGCGCGGTGTGCCACGCGCGGTGGACCTCGCCCCTGCGCGCGCTCCCCGCGTGGCTCCAGGGCGGCACGACGGAGCTGTGCACCGAGGTCCCCACGGGGTGGTGGAGCCTGCGTGACGACCCTCGCGGACGTCCCGGTCACCCCGCGGTGGTGCACCCCCACGACGTGAAGAACCTCATCCCCCACGAGGACGCTCACCGCCGCATCGGGTGCTGCGGCGTGAGCTACCGCCAGGGCCTCCCCAACCTCCGCTGCGCGCGCTGCGGCGCCGACGCGGGCTACGAGCTCTCCGACGGGGACCACTGTCACCACGCCGTCTTTCTCCCCCTCGACGGCTGCGTGATCGTGCCCGTCGACGAGCCCGACGACGACGCCCTGCACACGCGCTTCGAGGCCCGGCGCAGCGCGCAGGGCGAGCCCCCCGCGGACGAGGGGATGGCCGCGCTCCCGGCGACGCTCACGGTGGACGAGGACGCCGTGTGGGGCGACGACGTGCCCGTGGTCTCGGCCTTCGTCGAGGTCACCGACCTCGCGGTGCGGGTCACGGGCACGGAGCTGCGCGTGCGCCTCGACGGCGTGTGGTTTCGCCCCCCGTGGCCCGAGGGGGAGCGCGACCGGCTCGTCGCCCTCGGCGCGGTCGCCCGCGGGCGCGCCCACGAGCCCCTCTTCTGGTGGACCGATCTCCCTGCGGCGCAGGGAGATCCAGACCGTCACCGCTGGCACCAGTGGTGCGTCGACGGCGCCCTCTGCGTGGTCTGGGAGCGCTGGCCCGGCGCGCAGTCGCGGGGCGGGTCGCAGGTGGCCTTTCGGGTCTCGTGGCCCCGCTGGCTCGACGCCTGGCGCGCGGCGCTCGCGGCGGGAATGCCCGGGGGCCCCGCCGACGTTCCCGCGGGATAGAGTGCGCGATGATGACCCCCGCAGAGACCACCCTGCTCCTCGTCGAGGACGACCCTTCGAACCTCGAGTCGCTCGAGCGCCTCTGCGCGAAGGAGGGCTACAAGGTCCTCGCCGCCACGGACGCGCGTACGGCGCTGGACATCCTCCGCAAGCAGCGCGCGCACGTCGTGGTCACCGACCTGATGATGCCGGGCCTCTCGGGCATGGACCTGCTCAAGGGCATCAAGGCCGTGGCCCCCGAGACCGAGGTCATCATGATGACCGCCTACGGCACCGTCGAGACCGCGGTGGAGGCCATGCGCGCGGGGGCCTACGACTTCGTCGAGAAGCCCCTGAAGCGGCTGCAGATCCTCAAGAGCGTCTCGAAGGCCATGGAGAAGGCCGGCCTCGTCGCCGAGAACCGCACCCTGCGCGAGGAGATCTCGCAGCTCCGCAAGCGCGAGATCATCGGCAACTCCCCCGCGCTCCGGCAGGTCCTCGAGGTGGCCGGGCAGGCCGCGCCCTCGCAGGCGACGGTGCTGATCCTGGGCGAGAGCGGCACGGGCAAGGAGCTCCTCGCGCGCTTCGTGCACGCGCGCTCGCAGCGCTCGAGCGGGGCCTTCGTGGGGGTGAACTGCGCGGCGATCCCTGAGTCCATCCTCGAGGCCGAGCTCTTCGGCTACGAGCGCGGGGCCTTCACCGGCGCGGTGCAGAAGCGCGACGGGCGCTTCGCCCAGGCGCACAAGGGCACGCTCTTTCTCGACGAGATCGGCGAGCTCTCGCCCTCGGTGCAGGTGAAGCTCCTGCGGGTGCTGCAGGAGGGCGAGTTCGAGCCCCTCGGGGGCCGCACCCAGCGCGCCGACGTGCGCGTGGTCGCGGCGACGAACCGCGACCTCTCCGCCGAGGTCGCCGCGGGCCGCTTTCGCGAGGACCTGTACTACCGACTCAACGTCATCGCGATCACCGCGCCGCCGCTGCGCTCGCGGCCGGGCGATGTCCCGATGCTGGTCGAGCACTTCCTCAAGGTCTTCGGCCAGCGCAACGGCAAGGGGCCCTTCAGCGTGAGCGCCGCGGCGATGGAGAAGCTCTCGCGCTACCCCTGGCCGGGCAACGTGCGCGAGCTCGAGAACACCATCGAGCGCGCGGTGGTCCTCGCCCGCGCGAACACCCTCGACCTCGGGGACTTTCCCAAGGCCATGGTCGAGGCCGAGCACGCGCGGCAGGAGCTGGTGATCCCCATCGGCACGCCCCTCGAGGAGATCGAGCGCGCGGTCATTCGCGAGACCCTGCGGGTGACCGGCGGCGACAAGCGCCTCACCGCGCAGCTCCTGGGCATCGCGACGCGCACGATCTACCGCAAGCTCGCCGAGGAGCGCGACGGTCAAGACGACGACTGAGCGTCAGCGCACCCGCACCACGCCGACCATCCCCATCGGTCCGTGCACCCCGCAGTGAAACGGAAAGCTCCCCGCGGCGGGGAAGGTCACGCTCACCGTGTCGCCCGAGGTGGTGAGGACGATCGCCGAGCCCGCGCCGCTCCCCGCGACGCCGGGCACGCCGGGGGTCAGCGGGTGCGTCGCGAGGTTGCCGTCGAAGCGCACGGTCTGCCCCGCGGCGACGGAGATGCAGGGCGGGGAGAAGTTCATCCCCAGCGCGCCGCCGAAGGCCACCACGCGCTCCGCCGCGGGGTCGCCGCGGTCGACGAAGCGCGCCTCGGTGCAGCCGTTCACCACGGCCGCGACGTCGGTGTTGGGCTCGGGGCCCGCGTCGCGCCGCGGGGTCGCGGTCGGGGTGAAATACGAGCCGCAGCCCGTCGACATCGCGGCGAGCCACAGGGCGGTGCGAGCGTTCATCGCGCGCGATGGTAAGCGCGGGGCATCGTTCGCGCGAGCGAACGCAGCGCGCGGGCGAACTCTCGCTCCGTGAAGCGGCCGAAGCCCAGGCGCAGCGCCGGGGTCGCGCGGCCCTCGAGGTCGAAGTCAGAGCCCACGCGAAGGTGCGTCCCCGCGGCGCGCGCGTCGCGCTTCCACGCGCCGAGGTCGAGGTCGGGAGGCGCCTCCGCCCAGAGGGTCATCCCCCCCGCGGGGACCCGCGCCGAGAGGACCCCCCCGAAGACCTTGGCCACGGTCTCCAGCGCCGCGTCGCGCCGCCCGTGGAGCAGGCGCTTCAGGCGACGCACCCGCCGCTGCACCTCGCCCTCCTCCATGAGCGACGCGAGGGCGGCCTGCATCGGCCCGTCGTTGTGCCTCCCCGAGATCGTACGCAGTCGAACGATCTCCCGCAGGGCCGCGCCCGGCGCCGCGACCCACCCCGCGCGGAGCCCCGGCGCGACGACCTTCGAGAGCGTTCCGACGTAGCACACGACGCCGGCGCGGTCGGCGCTCGCGAGGGGGAGCACGGGCCGCGCGTCGTAGTGGAACTCGTGGTCGTAGTCGTCTTCGATCACCGCGACGCGACGCGTTCGCGCGAGCTCGAGGAGCCGCACCCGCCGCGCCGCCGACAGCGTCGCCGTGGTGGGGAACTGGTGCTGCGGCGTGAGGTACACCGCGCGCAGCGAGGGCTCGGCGACGAGGTCGTCGACCCGCATCCCCTGGGCGTCGACGTCGACGGGCACGAGCTCGGCGCCCGCGGCGCGCAGCGCGTCCCACGCGGGGCGGTAGCCCAGGCGCTCGACGGCCACGCGGTCACCGGGGCGAATCAGCGCGCGGGCGAGGAGGTCAATCCCCCCTTGGCTCCCCGCGGTGATCGCGACGTCGTCGGCGTCGACGGCGAGGCCCCGCGCGGCGCTGAGCATCTCCGCGACGGCGGCGCGGAGCCCCGGGTGACCGGCGGGGTGGCCGTAGCCCAGGGTCTCGTCTCCGCCCGCGCGGAGGGCGGCGCGGTGCGCGCGCGAGAGCGCGAGGGCGGGCACCTCGCGGAGGTCGGGGGTGCCGTCGGAGATCCGCACGAGGCCGCGCAGGTCGTGAGCCTCGTCGGGGTCTCCGCGGGCGACCGCGACGTCGAAGCCCGCCCCCGCGGCGCGCCGCCCCCGGCGGCCCTGGGGCGGCGCGGGCATGGCCTCGGCGACGCGGGTGACGGAGCCGGGGCGCGCGTCGATCCACCCCTCGGCGCGGAGCGTGTCGTAGGCCGCGAGGACGGTGTTCCGGTGCACCCCGAGGGTCTCCGCGAGGCTGCGCGTGCCCGGCAGCGCGTCGCCCGCGCGGAGCCTCCCGCGGCGCACGTCGTCGGCGATCGCCCGCGCGATCTGGTCGTAGAGGGCGACCGGGGCGTCGACGTCGAGGGGCACCGAGAAGCTCCAGCGGGACATCCCTGGAGGCTATCACCGGTCTAGATGAAATCACCGATCTGGTACTTTTGCACAGACCGGCCTCGGCGCGAGGCTGCGCCCATGAGACCCCTCGAACAGACCCCTCTCAGCGCCGTGCGGCGCCACCCCGAGCGCGGGAGCTACGACCGCGCCCTCGCCTACGCGATCCTCGACGAGGCCCTGGTGTGCCACCTCGGGTACGTCCACGACGGGGCGCCGGTGGTGATCCCCACGGCCTTCGTGCGCGTGGGCGACGAGGTGATCGTGCACGGCGCGCAGGGGGGCAGGGCGTTGCGCTCGCTCGCGGCGGGGGGCGCGGCGTGCTGCACGGTGACCCTCGTCGACGGGCTGGTGCTCGCCCGCAGCGCGATGCACCACTCGATGAACTACCGCTCGGTGGTGGCCTTCGGGGTGGCCCGCGCGGTCACCGACCTCGACGAGAAGCGCACCGCGCTCCGGGCCCTGATCGAGAAGACCGCGCCCGGACGCAGCGCGCGCGCGCGCCCGCCGAGCGACGACGAGCTCCGGGCGACGGCGGTGCTGGCGATCCCGCTGGCCGAGGCCTCGGTGAAGGTCAGGTCGGGGGGGCCGCTGGACCGCGACGAGGACCTCTCGTGGCCCTGCGACGCCGGGGTGGTCCCCCTCGCGTTGGTGCGAGGCGAGATGCTCCCGACGGGCTGATCAGAAGGGGTTCTCAGGGATGCGCGGCGCCGCCGGGGCCGGGGCCGGGCGGGGCGCGCGCGGCAGGGCGGGGCGCGGGGCGGGGCGCGCGGTACCGGCGCGGGGCGCGGGGCGGGGCGCTGGAGCGGCGTGCGGAGGGTCGGGCGCACGGGAGGCGGCGGCGCGGCGCGGGTGTCTTCCACCGGCGCGGGAGGCGGCGGCGCCGGGGCCACCGCGGGCTCTGGGCACCGGCGCGGCCGGAGGCTCGGGCGCGGGCGCAGGCTCGGGCGCGGGGGGCCGGCGCGGGGGCGCCTCGACCACCGGCGCGGGATCGGTGGGGGGAGGCGCCTCGGGAGGCGGCTCGGTCGGCGCGGCGGGCACCTGAGGGGCGGGGGGGTTGAGCAACAGCCCAGGGTTCTGCGCGGGCGTCGTGGGCTGCAGCGGCGCGGTGGGCTGCGCGGGCGGCGCGGGCTCCGGCGCGCTCTGGGGCTGCGTGACCGGCGCCTGCTCGGTGGGCGCGTCGGGCGCGTGGCCGTCACCCCGGAGAAACAAGAAGTACACCGCGACCGCGATCACCGCGAGCACGGCGACGGCGATCATGGTCGCGTTGTCCTTGGGCTCCTCGGCCTTGGGCGCGGGCTTGGGCGCCGCAGGCTTCACCTCGGGCGCGACCTTCGCGGCGGGCTTGATCTCAGGCGCGGCCTTCGCGGCGGGCTTCTCTTCGACCTTCGCGGCGGGCTTCTCTTCGACCTTCGCGGCGGGCTTCTCTTCGACCTTCGCGGCGGGCTTCTCTTCGACCTTCGCGGCGGGCTCAGGCTCGGGCTCGGGCTCCTTCGCGACGGGCTCAGGCTCAGGCTCCTTCGCGACGGGCTCGGGCTCGGGCTCCTTCGCGACGGGCTCGGGCTCGGGCTCCTTCGCGACAGGCTCAGGCTCGGGCTCCTTCGCGGCGGGCTCGGGCTCGGGCTCCTTCGCGGCGGGCTCGGGCTCGGGCTCCTTCGCGGCGGGCTCGGGCTCGGGCTCCTTCGCGGCGGGTGCATCCGCCTGCGCGGCAGGGGGTTCGCTCGCAGGAGGCGGCGCTTCGGAGGTGGCCTTCGCGACCGCCTCGTCGATTCGCGTCGAGGGCGTCGGGGTGAACGCCGGCGCGATCGGCATGAGGTCCGCGGGGGCCATGCCCACGAGGGTGGACTTCATCGCCATCGGGTCGGCCGCGGGGGCCGCCTCCGCGACCGGCGCGACGGGGACGTTCAGGGAGACATCGCGGTTGATCCCCACGATGGTGGACTTGAACCCGCCGAGGTCGTCGCCGGGCGTGGTGGGCGCGCCGAGCACCGAGGGGACCGTCGCCGCCGGGGGCGTGGAGGCCGCCACCGGGGGCGTGGAGGTCGCCGCCGGGGGCGTGGAGGCCGCCGCGGGCGTCGCGGGGTTCTCCTTGGACAGCCGCAGGGCCTCGCCGAGGAGCGCGCTCATCTGGCGCATCTGCGTCTGGTCTTCGAGGGCCGGGAGCTGCGCGGGCGCGGCGCCCGCGGCGCCGAAGAAATCACCGCCGCCCTGAGGCCGGGTCGAGGCGCCCATGGGGACCACCATCGACGGCGCCCGCAGGCTCTCGAAGTGGGGGCCGGCGCCTTCGCCCTTGCGCGCCATGATCCCGTCGATGACGGCGACCGAGGCGTCTTCGATCTTCAAGAACCGAATGCCCATGCCCGCGGGGGCGTCGGGCCTCGCCTCGGGCTCCTCGCGGCGCTGCACCACGCGGCCGACGGCGCCGAGCACCGGCGTGCCGTCCTTGAGCTGGATCTCGATCTTCAGCAGCGCGCCGAGCGCGGGGGGCTTCGGGGTCTTGATGAACATCCCGCTGCGCGAGATGTCCTTGCTGTACTGCGTGATGAACTCGTCGACGCTGGTGCTCTTGTACCGAGCGCGGAGGGTCTGGGCTTTGACCCGCT
Source organism: Polyangiales bacterium (assembly GCA_041389885.1). Classification (GTDB taxonomy): domain Bacteria; phylum Myxococcota_A; class Polyangia; order Polyangiales; genus JAWKRB01. The sequence continues at coordinate 46,205 of JAWKRB010000046.1, forward strand.
GGTCCTTGCGTGTTTCTTCAGCCATCGCTGCCGTCTCGCCTCCACGGGGTCTGAGTTCTGCCCCGTCTGTACGGAGGCCGGAGAGTATCCTCGCCGCGCCGCATCGCGAAGAGCAAAGCCGTCTCGCTCGGGACGTTTTGTGAGCGAATCGCCCCCGGCGCGTGGGGGGAGGACCTACAGCGCCCTACGTCCCTCGAGGGCGCGGCCCAGGGTGATGGGGTCGGTGAACTCCAGGTCGCCGCCGTGGGGGACCCCCGACGCGATGCGGCTCACGCGCACGCCCATGCCCCGCAGGGCCTCGGCGACGTAGAGCGACGTGGCCTCGCCCTCGACCGTGGGCGGCGTCGCGAGGATCACCTCGGTGACCCCCTCCTGCGCCACCCGGTCGACCAGCGTCTGCAGCGGAAACTCCGCGGGACCGATCCCTCCGAGGGGGTCGAGGAGCGCGTGCAGCACGTGGTACCGGCCCTGAAAGACCCTGGCGCGCTCGATGGCGTCGACGTCCATGGGGCGGGAGACCACGCAGAGGGTCTCGCTCGCGCGCCGCGGGTCGTTGCACACGGCGCACACCGTGGCCGAGGTGAAGTTCCCGCACCGGGCGCAGCGGCGCACCCGGCGAGAGAGCGTCGCCACGGCGCGACCGAGGACCTCGGCGTACGCGGGGTCGGCCCCCAGCAGGTGGTGAGCGATGCGCCGCGCGGACTTGTCGCCGAGGCCGGGGAGGCGGGTGAGCAGACGCACGAGGTCCCGCACCGGGTCGTCGCCGTCGATGGGCCTGTCGTCGTCGCTCACGCGAGCACGGCGATCAGGTGATGCCGGGGATCTTCAGCCCGCCGGTGGCCTTCTCGATCTCCTGGTCCATGGCCTTGCTCGCGGCCTCGAGGGCGGCGTTGGCCGTGGCGACGATGGCGTCCCAGGCCAGCTCCTGGTCCGCGGCGAAGAACTCGGGGTCGACGTCGATGCGCACGAGCTTGCGCGAGTAGCTCGCCGTGACCTTGACCTTCTCGTTCGCGCCGGCGGCCTCCAGGGTCTTGTCCTGAAGGGCCTTGCGCGTGTCTTCTACCTTGCGATTCAGGCGCGACGCCTGACGCATGAGCTCGTTCATCCCGCCGCGAAACTGCATGTCCGATCCTCTCGCTGTGGCGCCGGGTCATACACCATCTCCCCGGCCCTTTGGAGGGAACTTCTGCCCCCGAGCCGCGTCCAACCCACGGTGACGCGCCCCGCCCTCCCCGCCTGCCTCGCCGCCTGCCTCGCCCTGGCTCCCCTGGCGGTCTCTGCGCAGCGCGCGCCCTCGTCGGGGGGCACCGCCCGCGACCGGGTGCTCGCCGTCCTCGGCGCCGTCGCCTCGAACCACCGCGTCGGGCGCTACACCCACGACACCCGCGTCGACCTCCGCGCCGGCCGCTACGAGTGGGACTGCTCGGCCATGGCCGCCTTCGTGCTCCGCCGCAGCGCGCCCGAGACGATCCGCGCCATCGCCAACCGCCGCCCCGTCGCCGTGGACTTCTACCGCGCGATCCGCCGCAGCCCGGCGGCGCCCAACCGCGGCCCGTGGATGCGCGTCGCCCGGGTCATCGACGCCCGCCCGGGGGACGTCTTCGCGTGGCAGCGCCCGCGGTGGTTCCCCTCGCGCAACACCGGGCACGTGGGCTTCGTCGCGGGGGAGCCGCGCCGCGCCGCCCGGGGCGTGCTCCTGCGCATCGCCGACGCCACGAGCTACGGGCACGACGACGACGCCCGCGACGGCGTGACCCGCACCGGCTTCGGCTACGGCACGCTGATGGTGGCCGTCGACCCGGTCACCGGCGGCGGCACCGCCTACGGGTGGATGGGCGACCGCACCCCGGACGAGTGGATGATCGCCACCGAGGTGGTCATCGGCCGCCCCCTGCGCTGACCGACCTCAGCCCCGGAGGTGGTGCAGCGGGCCGTCGAAGAGCGTCTCGCGGTCGGGGGCCTCGTCGTCGGTCTCGAACCAGAGCAGGTGCGGGAGGCACAGCTCTTCGGCGCGCAGAAACCATTGCGACACAGGGAGATCGACCTCGCGCCCGCCGGGCACGAACACGCGCTCGGGGGCGGTGAAGGCGCGGCGAGAGGGGCGCGCGCGGCGCACCACGGGCCAGTGGGAGCTCGCGAGGGGCGTGAGCATCGAGTCGCGCCAGGCCCCCTCGGGGACCGTCGCGGTCAGCCCGAGCGTGCGCACCCAGAGGTGACGTCGCTCCTCCTCGGGCGAGGCCGCGTGGGGCGCGATCACCACGGTCCCCGCCTCGAGCGCGAGGAGGGCGCCGGACCAGGGGCCCTCGACGCGGGCGATCACGTAGCTGAAATCGCGCTCGGGCTCGCGGAGCTTCGCGCGCATCCACGCGGCGTCTCGGGGCGCGCACCAGGGGAGATCGGCGGGCCAGGGGTCGCCGCCGTCGCGGTGCGCGGCGCCGTGGAGGTGAAAGCTCGCGCGCCACCCGCGGGGCTCGAGGGCGTCGAGGAGGGCCTCGAGCCAGAGGTCCATCGCCCGGCGGTCGTCGACCTCCGCGAGCATCAGGGTGATCGCGTCGCGCCGGGGCTCCGCCGCGAGGAGCGACCGCGCGAGCGCCGACCGCGCGCGACGGTCCGCCGCGAGGGCCTCGCCCAGCAGCTCGTCGGCCGCGCCCCGCTCCCCGCGCGCGAGGATCATCAGCTCCTCGATGTCGTGCAGGGCGCCCCGCGCAGCCTCCAGCGCGTCCCACGCCGTCGCGAGGTGGTGGTGCTCCACCTGCAGCGCAGACACCTCGGCGACCTCCCGAGGGTCGGCGTGCGCGCCCGAGGCGTCGCGGCCGTGGTCCAGGCTGGCGACGAGGTACTCGAGCTGCTCCTTGAGGGCCTCGACCCGCGGCAGCCGCATCGCGCCGTCGGCGAAGCGGCGCATCGCGCCCGCCCGCGTCGCGGCGGAGAGGGCGTGCGCCGCGGCGGCGCCCCGGCGCGCGTAGAGCCGCAGGCGGAGCGCCCCGCGCTCGTGCTCCGAGGCGAGGTGGCTGTCAGCCGGGGCGGGGTGATCCTCTTGCGGCGCGAGGACATGCGCCGCGCACACGCCAGGCCCCGCCGCGGTGAGGGCGCGCGCGAGGGGCGCCACGAGGGCGTCTTCGAGGTGCCGACGCAGCGCCCGCGCGCCGTAGCGCGGCGACCACGCGTCCGCCGCCGCGCGGTCGAGGGCCGCGTCGGAGACGTAGAGCTCGATGTCCTTGGGGCCGAGGCCCCGGCGCGCGCGGAGGCGCCCGAGGGCGAGGGCGGCGACCTCGCGGAGCTGCGCGGGGGTGAGCGGGTGAAAGGCCACCACGCGGTCGAGGCGGTTCACGAACTCCGGGCGAAAGGTGCGCTCGACCTCGCGGGTGTAGTGCGCGGCCGCGTCGGGCACCGCGGCGCCGAAGCCCGCGGCCTCGCGCAGCCCCGTGGCCCCGAGGTTGCTCGTGAGGATGATCAGCGCGTTGTGAAAATACGCCGTGCGCCCGCGCGCGTCGGTGAGCCGCGCCTCGCCGCACACCTGCAGCAGCAGGTCGAAGACCGCGGGGTGGGCCTTCTCGACCTCGTCGAGGAGCAGCACGCAGAAGGGCGACTCGCGCACCCGGCGGGTGAGCAGCCCGTCGGCGCCGTCGACGCCGCGGATGAGCCGGTCGGCGGCCTCGAGGTCGGTGTACTCGCTCATGTCGAAGCGAATCAGCCGCTCCTCGGCGCCGAACAAGAGCTGCGCGAGGCCCCGCGCGAGCTCGGTCTTGCCCACGCCCGTCGGGCCCACGAAGAGCAGCGTGGACAGGGGACGTCCCGTGGGCTGCAGGCGCGCCTTCACGACGCACACGACCTCGGCGACGCGGCGCACGGCCTCGTCCTGGCCGATGACCCGCGCGCGCAGCGCGCTCACCACGTCGTCGAGGGCCACCGGGCGGTCGTCGCGGAGCAGAAACGCCGGCACGCCGCTCTGCGCGGAGAAGTGCTCCTGCACGTCCTCGGGGGTGATGGGCGGGAGCGAGCCGTCGGCGAGGGGCGCGCGGGTGTTCTCGTGCAGCGCGCGCAGCGACTCGTAGAGCCTGAAGGCCTTGCCCGGAAAGGCCTGGTACGGGAGGTACCGCTCCGCGAGGTCGACCACGGTGTGCACCGCGTCGTCGCGCAGCGTCGCCCGCGCCCCCCGCGCGCCCTCCGCGAGCTGCGCGCGCAGGGCGGCGGCGGAGGACGCGGCGTCCATGGGCTCGACCGAGACGCGCGAGAAGCACGAGAGAAACGCGCCGTCTCGGCGCTCGGCGGCGTCGAGGAGCTCGGCCCGGAGCTCGCCCAGCACCCGCACGCGGCCCTCGTCGAGGTAGGGTTTCATCGCGGCGGGGATGTCGATGTGCCCCGACGCGCGGTCGGAGAAGAGGTCGCCGAGGTTGTCGAAGTACAGCACCGCGTCGAGGGCCTCGGCGGCGAGCATGACCCGGCGCACCCGCTCCTCCCACTGGCCGAAGCCCGACATGCCCGCGATGAGCCGCGCGCCCGAGACGAGCCACGCGCGGGCGTCGGCGTCGCGGGTGACGCGGTCGGCGAGCCAGCGCCGCGCGAGGGCGCTCTTGCCCGCGAGGGTCGGGCCCACGAGCAGCACGCTCAGCCGGCGAGGTCCGTCGAGGGCGCCCGCGAGGCGACGCGAGGCGGCGTCGCGGCCGTAGAGCGCCGGGACCCTGCGGTTCGCCTTGCGGTGCAGCGGCTGCGCGACGCTGTCGAGGAGCGCCTCGGCCTCGTGACGGCGCACGCGGTCCCGCGCGGCCTTGCGGCGGGAGAGGGCCTTGTCGGCGGGGGTGCGCTCGGGGCGGTCGACCTCCACGTCGAGGGTGAGCAGGCGCTGCGCGCGGGCGGGGAGGAGCCTAAGGTATTGCGCCGCAGGGAGTTCCATCGCGCCGAGGAGGCGGGTCACCTCGGAGCGCACCGACGCCTCGAGGGCCTCTCCCTCGCGGAGGTAGAAGGTGTGCGCGAGGGGGATCACCAGCACCCACGCGTGCTTTCCGTCGGGCACCACGGCGCAGGGCACGCGCAGGGGCACGTCGATCTGGAGCCTCCGCGGGAGGTCGTCGCGGGGGACCAGCACGTCGACCTCCTCGAGCCGCGCGCGCTCTGACACCGCGAAGCGCGCGACCCGCTCCGCGGGGATCGTCGCGAGGTACTCCGAGAGGAACAGCCGCAGGTCGGCGGTGGCCACGCCCTCGGCGCCGTACGCGGCGAGCTGCAGGGCGTTCACCGGCGCGACGGTGCAGCGCCCCGAGGCGAGGCGACGCAGCAGCGTGACCGCGCGGAGCGGGAGCGGCGGGGTCACAGGCACAGCGCCGGGAGCCCGCGGAGTGAGGCCGCGAGGGCGTTGTAGTCTTCGACGAGGGTGCCGCCCATGAGGTCGCCGGAGAAGCGGTACAAGAAGCGCGAGCGCACGCCCTGGCCCGCGTAGGCCGCGGCGTCGGAGTCGGTGTTGCCGATGCCGATCTCGGGCGCGACGCCGAAGCGCGCGCGGAGCGCGGCCATCTCGTCGGTCTTGAAGGTGAGGGCGGCGCCGCCGAGGGCGCCCGTGAGCCCCAGGGTGGTGTGCACGATGCCGCGCGGGAACCCGTTGTCGCGCAGCCACGTGTGCGTGGTGGCCTCGAGCCACTCGGGGCG
>JAWKRB010000047.1:0-49242 GCA_041389885.1 Polyangiales bacterium
CTGCCCGATCGCGCCCAACGCGTCTGCCGCGGCGTGCGTCGCGGGGCGCTGCGACGCGGTCTGCGCGGCGGGCTACGGCAACTGCGACGGCGATCAGAGCAACGGCTGCGAGCAGGAGCTCTCGTCGAGCCTGAGCCACTGCGGGCGCTGCGGCAACGTCTGCCCCGCGCGCGCCAACGCGTCGCCCACCTGCGCGGCGGGGCAGTGCGGCGTGAGCTGCAACCCCGGCTTCGGCGACTGCGACCGCGACCCCGCGAACGGGTGCGAGGCGAACCTCAACCTCTCGCTCAGCGCCTGCGGCGCGTGCGGGCGCACCTGCGCGACGCCCAACGCCACGCCCGCCTGCGCGGCCGGGAGCTGCGCGATCGCCGGGTGCAACGCGAACTTCGCCGACTGCGACCGCAACCCCGCAAACGGCTGCGAGGCCGACCTCCGGAGCGATCCCAACAACTGCGGCGGCTGCGGCGTGCGCGGCACCGAGGTCTGCGACGGCGTCGACAACGACTGCGACGGCGCCGTCGACGAGGGCTGCCCCACGGCGATCACCGGGCTCACGACCTTCGATTTTCAGAGCCCGACCTACGGCGGCGGCGGCGGCGGGCCCTACGACCTCCAGTGCCCGGCGGGGCAATTCGTCACGGGGGTCCTCGGACGATCGGGCTCGCGCGTCGACGCCTTCGGCCTCGTGTGCGGCACCCCCGTCTTCGTCGAAGACCGCAGCGCGCGGCCCTTTCGCTACCGCGTCGACGTGAACCCCGCGGGCACCGTCGGGCCGGTCGGCGGCGGCGGGGGAGGCCCCTTCCGCTACGACTGCCCCGCGAACAGCCTCGTCATGCGCGTGCAGGGGCGCTCGGGGAGCCTGGTCGACCAGCTCCGCGTCGAGTGCTTTCGCTGGGAGATCCAGGAGAACGCGGGCGCCTGGCGCGTCGTGCGGAGCCCCGCCACGGGCGGCTCGTCGTACTTCGGCGGCGGCGGCGGCGGGGCCTTCGACTACCTCTGCCCGTCGACGTCGGCGGGCGTGCCCTCGGCGATGCGTCGCGCCTTCGGGGGCTCGGGGAGCGAGGTCGACCGGGTCGGCGTCTGGTGCACCTGGCCGGTGCTCACGACCCGCTGAGCGCCCGCGCGAGGTCGTCGACGAGGTCGTCGGCGTCCTCGCAGCCCACCGAGAGCCGCACCATCGCCGCGGGGATGCCCAGCCGCGCCCGGTCCTCGTCGCTCAGCCTCGCCATCGAGGCCGGGAACTGCGCGAGGCTCTCGACGCCGCCCAGGCTCGTCGCCAGCGCGAAGAGCGAGAGGGACTCCACGAAGCGCCTCGCGCCCTCCACGCCCCCGCGGGGGACCACCGACAGCAGGCCCCCGAAGCCCCGGTGCTGGGCGCGCGCCCACGCGTGCGCGGGGTGACCCGGAAGCGACGGGTAGCGCACCGACTCGACGCCAGGGTGCGCGTCGAGAAAGGCCGCGACGCGCTCGGCGCTCTCGTTGATCCTCGCCATGCGCAGCCCGAGCGTGCGCACGCCCCGGTCGATGAGCCACGCGTCGAAGGGGGACATCACCGGGCCGAGCACCCGCAGCAGGTGCCACGCGGCCTCGACGAAGCCCGCGCTCCCCGCGATCACGCCCCCCATCGCGTCGCTGTGCCCCCCGAGGTACTTCGTCGCGCTGTGCACCACGACGTCGCAGCCCAGCTCGATCGGGCGGCAGTTGTAGGGCGTCGCGAGGGTGGCGTCGACGAGGGTGAGCGCGCCCCGCGAGCGCGCGAGGGACGAGACCGCGACGAGGTCGACCAGGTCGAGGGTGGGGTTCGCCGGGCACTCCACGAAGACCGCGCGGGTCTCGGGGCGCATCGCCCGCGCGAAGTCGTCGACCTCCCAGCCCTCGGCCACGCTCGCGGTGATGCCCATGCGCGGCGCGAGGCCGCGGAGAAAGTTCGACACCTCGCCGTAGACCGTGCGCGCGCACACGACGTGCCCGCCCTCGGGGAGCGCGGCCATGAGGGCCAGGGTGCAGGCCGCCATGCCGCTGCCCACCGCGACGGCGCGCTCGGCGCCCTCGAGGGCGGCCACCCGCGCCTCGAGGGAGGCGGCGTTGGGCGCGCCCAGGCGGCGGTAGAAGCGCGGCGGCGCGACCTCGGCCGCGAAGGACGCGCCGTGGTCGACGTCATCCCAGCGGAAGGTGGTCGAGAGCTCGAGGCCGCCCCCGAGCGAGGCGCCGCGAGGCGCGGCGTGGAGGGCTCGGGTCTGAAATCCGCGGGGGTCGTCGGGCACGTGGGTCCTCGCTGCGGGGGAGGGCGGGTGTAGACGCAGCGGGCCGTAGGGTGTACAAGCCGCGCCCCCTGTCAACCACGGCCGCGAAGGGTCGCGCGAGGTGCGCGTCCCACGAACGGATGGGGAACTGAAGGAGCATCACCATGAGCAGCACCAGCATCACGATCGTCGCCACCAAGCGCAGCAACCAGGGCAAGGGCCCCTCTCGCCGCACCCGCGCCGAGGGCAAGGTCCCCGCGATCGTGTACGGGCCGGGCGAGACCGGCGTGCCGATCGCGCTGAGCGGCAAGGACGTGAAGGCGATCCTCAACGCGCCCCTCGGCCGCAACACCGTGGTCACCCTCGACATCGACGGCGTGCAGTCCCTCGCGATGCTCAAGACCTTCGACCACCACCCGCTCACCCGGCAGGTCACCCACGCCGACTTCTACACCGTGAAGCTCGACCGCAAGGTCGCGGTGCCCGTGCCCTTTCACCTCGTCGGTCGCGCCCGCGGCGTGGCCATCGACGGCGGCGTGCTGCGGCAGATCTTCCGCTCCCTCGACGTGGTCTGCACCCCCGACAAGATCCCCGCCAAGATCGAGGCCGACGTCACGGGCCTCGGGCTCGGCGAGTCGCTCCACGTGCGCGACCTCGTGCTCCCCGAGGGCGTGAGCGTGAAGCTCGACGCCGGCCAGACCATCGCCTCGGTCTTCGCCCCCGAGAAGGAAGAGGTCAAGGCGCCCGAGGCCGCCGCGGCGAAGGACGCCAAGGCCGCCAAGAAGAAGTGATCCCTCGTCGCCCCGCCCCCGCGGGGTGACCGCCTCCCGCCCCTCGCGATACCCCCCGCACCGCCATGAAGCTCCTCGTCGGCCTCGGCAACCCTGGCGCGCAGTACGCGCGCAACCGCCACAACGTGGGCTTCATGGTCCTCGACCGGCTCCACGCGCGGGGCATGGCCTCGGAGTGGCGCGAGAAGTACGTGGGCCTCGCGTCGCGGGTGATCCTCGCCGGGCGCGAGGTCACGCTGCTCAAGCCGCAGACCTTCATGAACCTCTCCGGCCGCTCCGTGGTCCGCGCGCTCCAGCAGATGGGCGTCGGGATCAAGGACGCGCTGGTGATCCACGACGAGCTCGAGCTCCCCTTCGGCGAGCTGCGCCCGAAGGTGGGCGGCGGCCACGGCGGTCACAACGGGCTGCGCGACATCACCGCCACCGCGGGCGCCGACTTCGCGCGGCTGCGCGTGGGCATCGGCCGACCCGAGCACGGCCCCGTCGACGCCTACGTGCTCTCGGGGTTCTCCAGAGACGAAGCGGCGCAGCTCGACGCGATCCTCGACCGCGCGGCCGACCTCGCCGAGTCGATGCTCTCCGAGGGGCCCGACGCCGTCGTGGCCCGCGCCGCCGGCGGCAAGAAGCCGGCGCCCAAGAAGAAGTGAGAACCCCGCCCCGCCCCCGTTGCGCGCGGCGGGGGCTGCGTGTTAGAGACCGCGCCCCTTCGCGCTCGACGCGGAGGCCCTCTGCTCCGCGGCGTCGATCCGCGGGGCCATTGAAAAGGCCAGGAGAGACAACATGACCGTCGACGTTCAGAAGAGCGTGAAGCGGGCCTCGGACTACGAGACCGTGTTCATCGTTCGCCCCGACATCGACGCCGACACCAGCGAGAAGATCATCTCTCGCGCGGTGGCGGCGATCGAGCAGACCGGAGGCCGGCTCACCCGCGTGGAGAGCTGGGGCCGCCGCCGCCTCGCGTACCCGATCGCCAAGCAGCGCAAGGGCTTCTACCTCTACCTGCGGTACCTCGGGCAGATCGGCACCGTCGCCGAGCTCGAGCGCAACCTCCGTATGATGGACACCGTGATCCGCCACATGTCGGTGCTCCTCGCGAAGGACATCGACGAGGCCGCGGTGACCGTCGACCCCGAGGAGGTCAAGGTCCGTCGCATCGAGGTCGCCGACGCCGAGGACGAGGCCGAGGAGTCGTTCGAGGCCAGCCTCGGTCTCGCCGACGTCGAGCGCTCGTCGCACCACCACGCGCCGCGCGGCGAGTCGCACGCGCCCGCCGCGTCCGCGGTGGCCGCCGAGGCCACGGAGGACGCCGCCGCGTCCGCCGAGACCCCCACCCCCGTCGGCGACGCCTGAGCTGAGGAGAGAGTCACATGGCACGCTACAACGACCGCAACAACGACCTCCTCGACGAGCGCAGCATCGACGCGGGCGGCGCGGCGGAGATCGCCGCCACCAACCTCGCCGACCGCCGCCGCGGCGGCCGCAAGAAGATCTGCAAGTTCTGCGCGGAGGCGACCGAGTTCGTCGACTACAAGGACTCGCAGACGCTTCGCTTCTTCCTCACCGACCGGGGCAAGATCGTGCCCCGTCGCATCTCGGGCAACTGCGCCCGCCACCAGCGGATGCTGACCGGCGCCATCAAGCGCGGTCGGATGATCGCCCTGCTGCCGTTCACCACGGCCACCTGAGAGGGACGTCATGGGTAAGGCACTGAATGTGATCCTCCAGCGGGATGTTCCCAAGCTGGGCAAGGGCGGCGAGGTCGTGAAGGTCGCGGCGGGCTACGCGCGCAACTACCTCCTCCCGCAGGGCTTCGCGCTCCCGGCGAGCGACAACAACGTCGCCCGCTTCGAGCACAACAAGAAGGTCGCGGCGGAGAAGGCCGCGAAGCTCCGCGCCGACGCGGTGTCCGTGGCCGGGCGCCTGGGCTCCCTCGAGCTCACCATCGCGCGCACCACGGGCTCCGAGGGCCGCCTCTACGGCTCGGTCACCTCGAAGGACATCGAGGCCGAGCTGAAGTCCAAGGGCTTCGAGATCGACCGCAAGAAGCTCCACGTCGACGCGATCCGCGCCCTCGGCACCTACGAGGTCACCGTGAAGCTCGCCCCCGAGGTGAGCAGCTCGTTCAAGGTCAACGTCGTCGCCGCCTGATCCCCTGCGCTTCGCCCTCCCCGCGTCACGACGCGGGGAGCGGCTCGAAGCGCCTCCCCCGCAGCCGGTCCTCCGCGAAGCGCGCCATGGCCTCGAAGGCTGAGGCGATGGCGTCATCGCGCCCCGCGTACGCCTCCGCGACGCCCCGGCACTCCTCCATCATCCTCCGCGTGCGCGCCTCGTTCACGTAGGGGCTGAGGTCTCCGAGGTTGCCCGTCATCGGCTCGAGGATCGGCAGCGCCCGCGCGCGGTGCACGAGCTCGGCGAAGGCCGCGAGGTCCCCCGCCACGAGCTGCGACAGCACGCACGACAGCGCCAGGGTGAACGGGGGGTCGCGCCGATCGCGCAGCGCCACCACCGCGTCGAGGTTCTCGAGCACCTGCGACCACAGGCGCTTGCCCGTCATGCGCTCGTGCACCGCGGCGCTGCCGGCGTTGATCGACATGCGCAGCTGCCCCCAGGAGATCCCCGCGTGTCGCTCGACCCAGCGCGGGCGCAGCAGCGTGCCGTTGGTGGTCATCGACACCCGCAGCGAGGGGTACCGCCCCGTCGCGAGCTCCTCGAGCAGCCGGTTGAAGGTCACGCTCATGAGCGGCTCCCCCGGACCCACCACCGAGAGCTGCATCAGCCCGGGGAGCCACCCCATCACCTCGGCGAGCCGCGCCTCCGAGAGCTCACCGAAGGCACCCTGCGGACCCGTGCAGAAGCCGCAGGTGAAGTTGCAGTGCGCGCTCACCCCGAGGGTGAGCTCCAGCGGCGTGGAAGTGAGCAGGTCCGCCCCCGAGGCGATCTCGTCGAGGAGCCGCCGACGGTTCGCGGCCACCGAGGGAGAGAGCTGCGCGTCGGGGATGCGAAAGAAGGGCGAGCCCCGCTCCTCCACCCCGAGGATCACCCTGCACGACGCCCGGCACCGCTCGCTCGCGCCGCCCCCCGCCATCTGCGCGCGCATCTGGCGGTAGAGCGGGCCGTTCCACATCTCCATCAGGGGCCAGTCGTCGCTCGCGACGTCGTAATCCTTGGCGCGCGCGAGGCGACCCGCGGGGATGAAGCCATCGCGTTGCAGCGCAGCGAGATCGAGCCGCGTGTCGACCCACGCGGGCGCGCAGGGCACCGGGTGGTGGTTCTTGCTGTAGAGCGTGAGCGTGGTCCACGGCGCCACGCAGAGCCGCGCCGCGAGCTCCTGGGGGAGGTCGTGTCGGCTCGTCTGCGCCCGCGCCAGCGCCCCGCCGGGACCCAGCGCCACGATCGCCCGCGCCGCCTCGGCGTCGAGGGGGACCATGCGCACCGCGGGGGGCGTCATCGGCGCCTGCACCCGCCACTCGCAGCGCCGCGAGAGCGCGCACGCGCCGCAGCGCGAGGGCTCCACCTGCCGCGACGCCGGGCGCTGCTCGTCGGCCCGCGAGACCGGGATCAGGTCGCGCCGCCAGCCCGCCTCGGGCAGCACGCAGGCGCCGTAGCCCTCCATCTCGTCGATCCACAGCGCCGCGCCGCCGGGGAGCGTCGCCGGCAGCGCCCGCAGCGCCGCGTCGAGGTCGTCGAGCTCGGACCACGCGTCGGCCACCACCCCGCGGCTCCCGCTCCGCTCGCGGAGGGGGCTCCGCGCCAGCACGATCGGCGCGCGGTCGCCCAGGCGCGTCGAGACGGCCAGCACGGTCTCCGCCAGCGAGGGCGCCGTGAGCGCGTTGACGGGCACCACGACGTGCACCGGGACCCCTGCGTCGCAGAGCGATTCGGCGGCGGCGAGCGTGCGCTCCACCAGCTCGCCGCGACCGGTCCACGCGGCGACCTTCTCGGCGTCGACGCCAGGGAGCATGAGGCGCACGAGGTCGACCCCGAGCCCGACGAGCCAGGCCACCCGGGCGGGCGTGTCGAGCGAGAGCGCGTGGCCGTCGACCTCCACCCGCGCGCCCTCGCGGGACCGCGCCCAGCGAACCCAGCGCGGGAGCGTCGGGTCGGCGAGGGGATCTCCCCCTTCGAGGCGCACCGTCAGGTCAGACACGTCGGGGAGGGGCGGCGGATCGCGCTCGGGCGAGGGCTGGTCCGGGGCGCGGCAGTGCTCGCACCACGGGCACGAGAGCTCGCAGCGGCCCACGGTGCCCACCGGGAGCACGTAGCGCGGGGGCGATCGGAGGGGAGTGGTCATCGCGCCGCCCCAGTCTCGCACGCCGCCGCCCACCACGCGCCAAGGACGAGGCCCGCTGGCGTATCCTCACCGCCATGCAGACCCTCGCACCCTGTCCTGGCTGCGCGAGACACCTCCGCGTCGACGCCCCCCGCTGCCCCTTCTGCGACGCGCCGACGCTCGGGCTCACCCCCCTCGGGTTCGACGCCGACGCCGCGCCGCCCCGGGTGCGCTTCGCGGCGCTCGCCCTCGGCGCGACGCTCTCCCTCACCGGGTGCCCCACGGCGGCGGTCTACGGCGGCCCCCCGGTGCCCCCGCAGCCGGTGCGGGTCGACGCGGGCGCGGCCTTCGCGCCGACTCCCGCGTACGGGCTCCCGCCGTCCCCAGAGCTTCCTCCCGAGGCCCAGCGCCCGCCGCCCGCGCCCGCTCCGGGCCTCGAGGGCACCGTCGTGCCAGCCTATGGCGTGCCTCCGCGACCCTGACGACGCGACGCACCCCCACGAGAGCGCACCGCATGAACCCGCACGAGCTCTGGATCGTCGAACACGCCCGCTGGATCTTCTACGCCGCGACCCTCGCCTCCGCGGCGCTGGGCGCGGCGCTCGGTCCCTGGCTGTCGTCCCGGGTGCGGGGGGCCGCGGCGAGGCGCGGGCTCCGCGCGCTGGGCGAGCCCCTCACCCACGCGAGCGACCCTCGCCCTCGCGACGCGACGCTCGAAGGCACCCTCGAGGGGAGCCCTGGCGCCGAGCGCCTGGCCCTCAGCGCCCCGCGCCGCGCCGACGAGGCCCCCGCGCGATGGCGCGCGCCCGCGCTCACCCTGGTCACGGCCATCGGGCGCGTCGAGCTCGTCGGCGAGGTCGACGTGAGGGGAGGTCGTTCGGTCTCCAACGACCCAGGATTGCCCGGAGAAAATAGCCTTATCGCGCTGTCGTCGGGCGAGGTCGTTCGAGCGTCGGGCGTGCTCGAGGGCGTCGCGGCGGGCGCGGCGCAGGGGGAGGGTTACCGCGACGCGTCGGCCTCCTGGCGATTGCTGCCTGGAGGCGCGGGGGCGATCCTCGCGGCGGCGGCGCCGGCCCCGCGCAGGGCGTCGCGGGGGGCCTCGGCCCTGGCGGCGGGCGCGCTCGGCGCGGGGCTCCTCGCGGCGCTGGGCGTCGCCTCCCTGGCCCGCGCCGACGCGCTGCGTGGCCGCGAAGAGACCCAGGGCGCGCGGCTGGTGTGCGCGGGCGAGGGGACGGAGTGGGGCGCCCTCGCGTCGGTGTCTCCGCTCACCCGCCGTCGCGCCGCCGACGGGCTGCTGCGCACGCTGACCTGCCGCGAGCTTCGCCGGATCGGTGACCTCGAGGCGGCCGACCGGGTGCTCCGCGCGAGCGGCGGCGACGCGGCGACGGTGTGTCTCCGCCGCGCCGAGCTCTTCGCGCGGGCCTCGCGGGTCGAGCGCGCGGCGGCGCTGTACGAGACCTGCGAGACGCCCGACGCCGCGCGCGAGGCGATGCGGCTCTGGGCCTACGTCTCGCGCTTCGACCGGGCGAGCGCCCTGGCGCGCAGGGTCGAGACGAACGACCCTGTGCGCCTCGCCCGCCAGGTAGCGCGGTGGCACATGCTCGCGGGCGATCGGCCCGCCGCCCGCGCGGCGCTCGTGCGCGCGCAGGAGATCCTGGATCATCGACGGCCGACGCGCCGGGAGCGGCGGCGCGCCGTGTCGCTGAGCCCGCGCTCGCTCGCCTGCGCGATCGCCTGGCTCGACGGGGCGCCGTCGGGGTGCCCCGACCTCCGCGCGCCCTCCGCGTCGTCGAGGCCGTGCGTGGACGACTCGCGCATGCGAGACCTCGACGACGGCGCGGGCCAGGGCTCCACCGACCGGATGCTCCAGGCCGTCGGCCGCGAGGGGTTGCGCGAGGCGTACCGCCAGCGGGACGTGCGCGGGGTGCTCCGGGAGCTTCGCTGGCTGCGTCCGATCCGGGCCCGTGACGCCCTCGTGGCCCTGGTGCGACTCGGTCCCCGCGACGAAGAAGGGCGCGCGCGGGTGCGAGCCTGGGTCGAGACCGAGTTCCCGCACGACCTCGACGGGCGCTACGACGCGGGCACGCTCCGGTGGATCGCGGGCGCGATCGACCACCCGGCGACGCTGGCCGAGGCCCGGTCCGTGATGGAGCGGCAGTGCGCGGCGGAGCGGGCGAGCGCCGGGGAGCCTGCGCTGCGAGCCCTCGACGCGTGGTGAGCCCCCGCCGACGCGCGCCGTGAGAGTGCCTTTCCACAGGGGATTTGAAGGGTTCAGCGCGACGGATGTGGGCCCGTCCGTCGCGTTGACCCCTTCACGCCCCCTGTGGAAAGGTACCAGGAGCTGAGCCCTCGATGAGACAGGTCGACACAGAATCTCGCTTCACCGCGCGGCTGCAACGCCCCCGCGAACCGGGCGACGGGGCGCCGTGGGCCTTCATCGTGTTGCCGAGGGAGGCGAGCGCGAAGCTCCCGAGGCGCGGTCGAACCACGGTGGAGGGGGCGATGAACGGCCACGCGTTCACCGCCCTGCTCGAGCCCGACGGGCAGAAGAGCCACTGGCTGCGCGTCCCCGCGGAGCTCCTCGCCGCGTCTGGCGCGAACGTGGGAGACACCGCGCGCTTCGAGCTCGCGGCCGTGGAGTTCGAGCCCGAGCCCGAGGTGCCCGACGACCTGCTCGTGGCGCTGAGGTCCTCGCCCGAGGCAGAGGCCACCTGGCGCGAGACGACCACGATCGCCCGCGTCGACTGGATCCACTGGATCACCTCCGCGCGGCAGGCCAAGACCCGCGCGAAGCGGGTCGGCGACGCCCTCGACATGCTCGCGTCGGGCAAGAGCCGGGTCTGTTGCTTTGATCCCTCGGGTTTCTACAGCAAGGCCTTCGGCGCGCCCCAGAGCGCGGAGTGATCGGGAGGCCCGCCGCGCGTCGGGCGCTGGACCGCCCCCGCGCCCTCGGTGTACGGGTCCCTATGACCCGCTCGATCCGGTTCGCGCTCGCCCTGGCGAGCCTCGCGCTCGGCTGCGGCGCGGCGGCGCCCCTCGAGGACCAGGCCGAGTCTTCGGCGGCTCGCTGCGTCTACGAGCTCGTGACCCGCGACGACCGGGGCACGCCGCGCAACGCGGCGGGGCACGTGCGCTACTGCTGGCCCCGCGAGGCGAGGTGCTACTGCGACCGCGACGGAGACTGCTACGCGCTCGACGGGTACGCGCCGCGATGCCGCCCGGGCCGCGCCGACGCGGGGGTGAACGACGCGGGGCTCGCGCGCGACGCGGGGCTCGCGCGCGACGCGGGCCTCGCGCGCGACGCGGCCACCGTCACCGACCAGGGACCCAGCGGCGACCGGGGCGCGGGCGTCGCCGACGCCGGGGTGACCGCGCCGACGCCGGGCGCGCTCGCCGACGTCGCCTACACGGGCGCGCTCCCCACCCGCGCGGGCCGCACCCGCGTCACGCTGCGCGTCGCGGGGGAGGACCGCGAGGTCTACGCGTACGTCCCGCGCGCGCGGGCGGCGCGACCGCCGGTGCTGCTGCTCTTTCACGGCACGAACGGCTCGGGCACGAGCCTGCTCGACGAGACCGACGCCGAGCGCGTCGCCGAGGCGAGCGGCGCGGTGCTCGTGGCGCCGTCCTCCCGATGGATGAGCCGCGGAGACTGGGATCACCGCACCGAAGAGACCTACTGGGAGACCGCCGACACCGACCCCGCGCGCAACCCCGACCTGCTCCTCGCGCGCGCGCTGATCGCCGAGTCGGTCCGCCGGTACGACGCCGACCCGGCGCGGGTGTACGCGCTCGGGCACTCGAACGGCGCGTTCTTCTCCCTGCTCCTCGCCTCGAGCCTGCCCGACCGCGTCGCCGCGTTCGCCTCGAGCTCGGGCGGGCTCGTGCGCTGCGGCAACACCTGGCGCTGCGGCTTTCAAGCGGCGGGGACGAGCTGCGCGACCCTGCGCACCCGCGCCGGTTGGTGCAGCTGCGCCAGCGCCGAACGCCCCATCGGCGTGCGCGGAGACGGCCGCATGCCCCCCGGCTACCTCGCCCACGGCACGCGCGACCCCATGGTCTCGGTGCAGTACACCTGCGAGCTCGAAGCGCGGCTGCGCGCGGTGGGCGCGGCGGTGCAGACCTCCCTGCGCGACGGCGACGGCCACGTCGTGCCGCACGACTTCGTGAGCGACGCCTGGGCCTTTCTCAGCACGCGCCGCCGCCCCTGACCCCGGCTGGGCGCCGCGCCACGCCCCGCGTGAGCAGCGCTCGCAAGCCCTCCGCCCGCCAGCGCCGCCCACCCGGTGCCTTCGAGGGGTCTTACTTGTCGAGGCCCTTCTCGGCGATCCACTGGTTGAAGAAGCGCGCGCCCTTGTCATAACCGTCGCGCACGTTCTTCTCCGCGGTGCTCTCGAGCACCCCGCCCACGAGCATCACCTTCGCCTCCGTGGTGACGTCGATGATGCGGCGGCAGCGGTTGGGCCCCAGGGCCTCCATGCGCAGCACGCCCGTGGTGGTGAGCTTGTCGGCGAGGGTCGAGGGGATGGCCTTGAAGCTCATCGTCCCGGCCTTCTTGTTGTAGCGGGTCTCTTCCGTGTAGCGAAAGTTCGACCCGAGCACCTTCTGCACCGCCGCGGGCATGTCCATCTTCGGCGTCACCGACACGCGGCGAAAGATCTCCGTCTCGGAGTCCTTGTGCTCGAGCAGGGAGTACTCGGGAAAGCCGAGGGCCTTCTTGTACAGCGCGTTGTTCACCTCGTCGTCGAACTGGAGCTTGTTCCAGTAGGTCTCGACGCTGCAGTTGAACTCGTGGGTCATCGTGAACTTGTTCATACGGCGTGTTCGCCTCCCTTCAGCGGGCGCAGGGATAGCACGATCAACCCCCGCCCCGCGAGCGCTCGATACCCCTGCGGCGCAGCGGTTTGTACGGATCAGAAGACGTCCCGACGCGCCCTGGCCGCGGCGAAGGTCGCCGCGCGGTCGTCGGCGCTGCCCAGCGCGGCCCGAAGGCTCGGGTCGCCGCAGCGCAGAAAGGGGTTGGTCTCGCGCTCGACGCCGAGGGGCGCGGGCACCGAGGGACGTCCCTCGGCCCGCAGCGCGCGCACCGACGCCAGCCGCGCCGCCACGGCGTCGTCGCCAGGCAGCAGCGACGCCGCGAAGCGCAGGTTCTTCTCGGTGTACTCATGGCCGGGGTGGATCAGCGTCTCGTCGGGGAGCGCGCCCAGCACGTCATTCAACGACGCCGCCATCATCTCGGCGCTGCCCTCGAAGAGCCGCCCGCAGCCCGCGAGAAAGAGCGTGTCGCCGGTGAACGCGTTGCCCTCCGAGAGCCAGGTCACCGCGCCCAGGGTGTGTCCGGGCACGTGCAGCGCGCGAAAGTCCATGCCTCCCAGGGAGATCGACTCACCGTGGGCGACCTCGCCGGTCTGCCCCGGCACGCGCCCGCGGTCGCTCGCGTGGGCCCACACCTCGAGCGAGGGGCGCCAGGCCAGCAGGGCCTCGACGCCGCCGACGTGGTCCCAGTGGTGGTGCGTCGCGAGCACGCCCACGAGCTCGACGCCGAGCACCTCCAGCGCGCGCCGCACGGGGCCCTCCTCCGAGGGGTCGACGACCACCGCCGCGCCCGACGACTCGTTCACGACGAGGTAGGCGTAGTTGTCCGACAGGCAGGGGATGACGTGCACCAGCATCGGGCGGAGTCTCGCGTGTCTGGCGCAAGCGCGCTACCACTGCGGCATGAGCGGACCCGTCGCGCGCGGACAGAAGGGCATCCTCGCCATGCTGGCGCACCCACGGGGGATCTGGCGCTTTCTGCGCGACCCCCAGGCGCCGCGCTCGGCGAAGGTGGTCGCGGCGCTGGCGCTGATCTACCTGATCTCTCCGGTCGACGCCGTGCCCGAGCTCCTCGCGCCCGTGGTGGGCTGGCTCGACGACATCGGGACCACCGCCCTCGCGCTCACCTGGCTCGCGTCCAAGGCCGCGACCTACGAGAACGACCGCGCGCGCCGCGAGGACGCGTCGATCCAAATCGAAACCGCTACCGACGCAGCCGGGCCTGCACCCACTGCTGATCCAGCCAGTCGATCGACCGAGGCGCCGACCTGAGGCTCGCGTCGAGGGCGCGCACGCGGGGGTCGGGGGCGAGCCGGTCGGGGCAGTTGGCGCGCGTGAAGAGGATCCAGTTCGACACCTCGTAGTGGTGCAGCAGCGGCTCGAAGGGGTGGTCCTCGAAGCGCGCGAGCACCTCGGTGGCCTCGTCGACCGTCGTCACTGGGAGCAGGGCGACGCACACGTCGAAGAGCAGCGCGCGGAGGCCCTCGAAGGCCCCCTCGGGGTCATCCACCACCGACTGCAGCATCGCCTCGACGTCGCCCTCCGACACGCCCGCGTCGAGGGCGGCGTCGGAGAGCGCGGGCACCTGGGTGGTGATGAACTCCGACTCCGGCGCGATGGGGAGCACGCGCCCCACGAGGTAGAGGTCGAAGGCGCTGGCGATGGCCTCGCCCAGAAAGAGCGCGTCGGCGCTCATCGGCGCGTCGGCGAAGGCGCAGCGCGCGAGGTGGTGCCACGCCGCGTGCGCGAGGGCGTCGGCGGGGATCCGCCGCTCGCACAGCACGTCCGAGGGCGCCGAGGCCGACCACCAGGTGAGGTTGAGAAACAGCGCCCGCGCCCAGGGCATGGCCCCGCGGCCCTCGGGCACGCGAAAGGTCTGGGCGTCGTCGAGCATCACCTGCTTGAGGTCGCGGTAGAGCCCGACGTGCTGGAGCGAGCGCTCGTCGTCGAGGGTGAGATCGCGGAGAGAGACCGTCTGGAGCTTCACACCGCGGGAGGGTAGGCGAGGGAGCCCCCCGCGCGAAGCCCTCTCGGGGCTGCGATCAGGGGGCGCAGATGCCGTTGCGACAGGTGAAGGTCATCCCCGGCGGGGCCATGGGGCAGTCGGCGGTCTGGGTGCAGGTCGGCACGCAGAGGTTGCCCATGGGGGTGTTCGAGCAGGCGCAGCCCCGCGAGCCCATCGGGCAGGCGCCCACGCAGTCCGAGGGCATGGTGCAGGCGCGCGGGCCCATCTGCGTCCCCGCGTCGGCCGCGGGCACCCCGGCGTCGGCCGCGGGCATCATCGGCATCCCTTGAAACGACGCGTGCGGCGTCGCGTGAAAGCACCGGGGAATGTACGGGAACGTGTTGGTCAGCACGTAGTGGTAGGTGCTCACCTCGCGGCCCCCGAGGGTGACCATGCCCGTGCGCCCGTTGCACTCATCGAGGTCGCCGAGGCCGGCGGAGTACTCCCAGTCCTGCACGAAGGTGCCGTCGTAGGCGCCGCCGGGGCCCGCGGTGCCCGAGGGCCGCGTGCCGGAGCGCAGACGGTAGCTCGCGCGCATCTCCCGCAGCGCGCTGGCGGGGTCGTTGGGGTTCGAACGATCCCACTTGCCGAAGATGGGGTAGCCGTCGCCCGCCCAGCCCACGAAGGTCAGCGCGGGGGCGTCGGGCAGGAGCCCGGTGGGGATGCCGTGGTAGTGGTACGCCCCGTTGGGCTGGACGTGCGCGAAGTTGCAGTCGAGGCCCAGCGCCGTGGGGTGGCGCACGCGGTCGGTGGCGCCGCTCCCGCTGAAGTACCCCGGCGCCGTGGCGTAGCGCAGGGCGTCGTAGCTCCAGCTCATGCTGTCGTTCCAGCGCTCGGCGGTGCCGGGGTCGAGCACGACGCCGGCGGTGGTGATCCCGAAGACGCGCGCGACGGCGCCCGCCCCCGACGGGGTCACAGGCACGGCGTACTCGTAGGTCTGCGCGCTGATCGTGTTGGGGTTGCCGGGGTTGGGAAAGGCCCCGACGTCGTGGTTGGGGATCCCGTTCGCGCGGAGCCGACGGAGCGCGCCGTCGATGACCTCTTCGTAGCGGTGCGCCACGCCGATCTCGCAGGCCAGCGCCACGGCGGTGCGCGTGCACGCGAGCAGCGTCACGTTGAAGTTGCTCGTGTCGCTCGCGACGGTGGGCGGCGTCTGCAGCCGCGGGGTGCCAGGGGCGCTGCACGACGCCCCCGTGTCGACGGCGACGGGCGCGTCGGTGACGGCGACGGGCGCGTCGGTGACGGCGACGGGCGCGTCGGTGACGGCGACGGGCGCGTCGGTCAGGGCGACAGGCGCGTCGGTCGTCGCGGCGATGTCCGAGACCGCCGCGTCGAGAACCGCAGGACGCTCTGAAACGCTTGTGCCGCAGGCGGATAGCAGCACCGCAGGCAGCCAGAGGCGCGCGCCGCGGGCGGTCATCGCGCACCTCCCGAGACGCCGCGGAGCATCGTGGTGCTCGCCTGCGCGTTGGGCAGCACCGCGAGCTCGGGGGCGCCCACGAGGGCGACGCGCCCGTCGCCGAGGGTGCGCGCGTGGGTGGCGTAGACGGTGACCGGGTGCTCGCGCACGAAATCGAAGCGCACGCGCAGCCCCGCCGGGGCCGACGCGAAGCGCCAGCGCGCGGTCACGCGAAGAAACTCTCCCCCAGGGTGTCCATCCGCGCTCCTGGGGAGCGAGATGTCGGCGCGCTCGAGGGTGCCCGCCCGCCCCTCGGGGTCGGTGAGGTGCATCGCCGCCACCAGCTCGCGGCGGATCGCGTCGCGGTGCGCGTTGACCTCGGCCAGGCTCAGCAGCCCGTCGCCGTCTCGGTCGGCCCCGCGCACGAAGCTGACCGGGGGCGTCGCGACGGCCTCGACGACGGCGCCCTGGAGCACGACCTCCACGCGGTTCGCGTCGAGGCCGTGCCCGTAGGCGAGGGATCCGCCCAGCGCCGCCGCGCTGGTCACGAGGAGCGAAAGGAGCGAAGGCTTCATCGGGGTCTCCATGGAGCGATCGTGAGAGCAAGCGCCGTGCGAGGCCCATTCGCCGGGCGGGCGCGCACTCCGCGGGGCGAGCATCGCGCGAAGTCCGCACCCCGGAGTGCGGAATCTGCACTCGCCGCCCACGCCGCGCGCCCCTGCTCCGCGTCGCGGTCGCGCGACCCTCCGCGTTGGATTCGTGGTTGCATCACGGTCGAGGCATGAACCGCAGCGGCTCTCCGACGCGCTCGCTGCTCCCGCTGGTCGCGGGGGTGGCAATCGCGACCGCGCTCCCCTTCGTCGCGGGTCTCTCGCAGACCCAGCGCGTCGGAGAGCTCGTGGTCGCCGGAGAGACCGCGCGCTGGCGCGACCGGGTGCACGAGTCGATGCGCGTGAGCCCTGGCCCTCCCACGCCCCGGTCGCTCGCGGCGATTCTCCGCCGAGAGGCCCCAGACGGGCTGCGCTACATCGGGGTCGTTCGAGAGGACGGCGAGGTGGTCGCCCAGGCCGGGAGCGCCGAGATCCCAGCGCAGCAGTGCCTCGGCGCGAGGCCCGGCGAGAGGCGCCTCACGCACGGGAGGGTGCACGCGTGCTGCGGCCCGGTCCCGCCCCGGGGACACCAGCACCCTCCTGGGCTGGGGCCTCCTGGGCTGGGGCCTCCTGGGCTGGGCCCTCCCGGGCTGGGCCCTCCCGGGCTGGGCCCTCCTGGGCGCAGAGTGCCCTTGCTCGTGCTCGAGTTCGACGCCCGCGCGTCTCGCGACCTCAGCGCGGCCAGGCGCAGCGTGATCGGCGCGGGGCTCGCGGCGCTGGTGGCGCTCCTCGCCCTCGGCGCGTACGCGCGGGGCCTCCTCCGCGACCGCGAGGCCATCGCCGCGCGGCTCGAGCACTCGCGCCGCCTCGCCTCCCTCGGAGAGATGTCCGCGGTGCTCGCGCACGAGATCCGCAACCCCCTCGCGTCGCTCAAGGGCCACGCGCAGCTGCTCGAGGAGCGCGTCGAGGGAGACGATCGGCTCTCGCGGCAGGCCAGCCGGGTGGTCACCGAGGCGAAGCGGCTGGAGAAGCTCGTCGAGGAGCTGCTCACCTTCGCGCGCAGCGGCACCCTCGAGCGCTCCGCGGTCTCCCCCGTCGTGTGGGCGAGGGAGGCGCTCGCGGGCATGGACCTCGCCGTGATCGACGACGGCGCGCCGACCCGCTGCGTGCTCGACGCGGCGAGGTTGGGCGAGGCGCTGCAGAACCTCGCGCGCAACGCCCTCGAGGCCGGAGGACCCGTGGAGGTCCGCCTGGGCACCTTCGCCGAGGCGCTGGAGATCGAGGTGCTCGACCGCGGTCCGGGCCTCGCGCCGGGCGAAGAAGACGCCGTGTTCGAGCCCTTTCACAGCCGCAAGGTGCAGGGCACGGGCCTCGGCCTCGCCATCGCGCGGCGCACGGTCGCGCTGCACGGCGGCAGCCTCCGCGCGTCGAACCGCCACGACGGCGGCGCGTGCTTTCGCGTGCGTCTTTCGCCCGGCTGAGCGGCGAAGATCGCCTATCCTCCGCGGCATGGCTTCGGTGCTGGTGGTCGACGACGAGGAGGGCTTTCGGAGCTTTCTCTGCGAGGTGCTCACCGACGCGGGCCACGACGCGACGGGGGTCGGCGACGGCGGCGCGGCCATCGCGGCCCTCGCGCGAGCGCGCTACGACCTGCTGCTCACCGACCTGAACATGCCCGGCGCCGACGGCGAGGCGGTGCTGCGCCACGCGCGCGCGACGCGGCCCGAGCTGCCCGTGGTGGTGATCACCGCGCACGGCTCGGTCGAGCGCGCGGTCGACGCGATGAAGCGCGGCGCGACCGACTTCATCCAGAAGCCCCTCGAGAGCCCCGCGGCCCTGCGCGCCCTCGTCACGAAGATCGTGCAGGGGCGCAAGGAGATCGCGCGACCCAGGGGCGACGAAGACCCCCCGCTCACCTGGGGCGCGCCGGCGATGACGGCCTTCGTGAGCGCGCTGCAGCGCGTGGCGAGAACGCCCGCGACCGCCCTGCTGCTCGGCGAGAGCGGCTCGGGCAAGGAGCTCGCGGCCCGCGCGCTGCACCGCTGGAGCGCGCGAAGCGACGGCCCCTTCGCGGCGGTGAACTGCGGCGCGCTCGCGACGACGGTGCTCGAGAGCGAGCTCTTCGGACACGAGCGCGGCGCGTTCACGGGCGCGGTCGCGCAGCACCAGGGGCGGCTCGAGCGCGCGCGCGGCGGGAGCTTCTTTCTCGACGAGATCGGCGAGCTCACCGCGGAGCTGCAGGTGAAGCTGCTGCGCGTGCTCGAGACCCGGAGCTACGAGCGCGTGGGCGGCACCACCACGCTCCGCGCCGAGGTGCGCTGGGTGGCGGCGACGCACCGCGACCTCAAGGGCCTCGTGCAGGCCGGAAACTTTCGCGAGGACCTCTACCATCGCGTCGCGGTGGTCCCCCTGCGGGTGCCGGCGCTGCGGGAGCGACGGGAGGACATCGCGCCCCTCGCGCGGCACCTCGTCGCCGAGCTCGCGGGCGCGCTGGGGCTGCCGCCTCCCGAGCTCTCCCCCGAGGCCCTCGCGACGCTGGAGGGGATGCCCTGGCCGGGCAACGTGCGGCAGCTTCGCAACGTGCTGGAGCGCGCGGTGATCCTGAGCGACGACGCGGTGCTCCGCCCCGCGGATTTCTCCGCCGAGGACGACGACCTCTCCGCGCGGGGCGCATCGACCTCGCCGGTCGAGCTCCGCGCGCTGGAGCGGGACGCGATCGTGCGCGCCCTTCAGGAGTCGGGCGGCAACCGCCGACGCGCCGCCGAGCGCCTGGGGATCGGCCTTCGTACGCTCTACGAGAAGCTCAAGCGCTACGGCCTCTGAGCCGCGCAACCTTCCGTGCTCCCGCGCACGAGCACCCGCGCCGCCGTACGAGCCGTGTCGCCTTCGATCGGGTAGGCTCACGAGGTCGTCGGCCGCGGAGCACGCCATGGAAGAGAACAGCGTCACGATCGAGATTCTCCGAGAGATCCGCAACGAGATGCGCGCGACGCGCGAGGAGCTTCACGCGACGCGCGAGGAGCTTCACGCGACGCGCGAGGAGCTCACCGAGCGCCAGGACCAGACCAATCACCGGCTCGATCGGGTGGTGCAGGAGCAGATCCGCCAGGGCACGACGCTCGTGGAAATGCGCCAGGTGCAGGAGCGCCTCGTCGACGCGGTCGTCGCCATCGACGCGCGGCAGATGAGCATGGAGCGCACGATGGGGCGCGTCGTGACCGAGCTGCAGCAGGTCAACACGCGCCTCGACCACGTGCTCACGGGCCCCCTCGGACGCGCGGTGCGTGGTCACGACGAGCGCCTCGACGACCTCGAGCACCGCGTCGAGGCGATCGAGCGACGCACGGGGTGAGGGCGGTGGGGCTGGCGCGCGATTGAGAGGGAGAACGCCGCAACCTGGAGCGCCGCCGAACACGAGAGCACCCCGCGCGTCGACGGCGCCGGGTCTTGAGCTCGGCTACACTCCCCGTCGCCGAGCGGAGGACATCATGGACGAGAGCAGCCTCACGATCGCGATCCTTCGGGAGATTCGAGACAACACCGCGCGCACCAATGAGCGCGTGGATCACCTCACCGAGCGCGTGGATCACCTCAGCGAGCGCGTGGATCACCTCACCGACCGGGTCGATGTGCATGGCGAGCTGCTGCAGACCATGGCCGCGGTGCAGATCCGCCAGGAGGCGCTGCTGCAGCGCCACGACGACGCGCTCTGCACGATCATCGTCGAGCTGCGCCGCGTCCACGACCGCATCGATCACGTCTACGAGGGGCCGCTGACCGGCACGCTGCGGGACCACGAGTCACGGCTGCGTCGTCTGGAGGGCCGCGAGTAGCGGGTACGGCGCCGCGCGAACTCGCTCAGCGCGGCTGTGCCTGGCGCAGTCGTGCACGAGGGCTCGAGCCGCTCCGATGGGGCCTCTGTTGGCATGAGAACTGTCATAGCCATTCTGTCGTGAGCGTGGATTCTTGAAGCGACGCTTGAGGGGGAGGGAGCGAACCTGCTACTCCGCGCAGCGTGGGGCGCTGGGTGTCGCGGGCATGGCTGGTCGGGGTGCTGGCGTGCGGCTGCGCGGAGTCGACGACCGCGCCGACCTCCGACGCGTCGACACCTGCAGACCGCCCAGGCGCAGACGTCGCGGCAGACGTGCCGCCCCTCCCTGACGCCTGCCTTCCTGGCTGGGTGCGGCTTTCTGATCGTAGCTGCGTCCCTCCCGCGCTCGCGTGTCCTCCTGACGCGGGCGCAGATCCGACCTGCCTCCCCAACGGGCTCCGTAGCGCGGCCCTCACGCCCTGGGCGTGTCCCACGGGCTGGCGTTACGACGCCGAGCGCGGCTGCCTCCCGACGATCCGCACGGACTGTCCCGAGGGAACCGGTCCGCTCCCCGACGGGAGCTGCACCGACACGGGGATCGAGACGTGTCCCGACGCGCCCTACGCGGACGTCCCCGAGGGCGCGGACCTCTCGCGCGTGGTCTACGTCGACGACGACGCGGCCGACGGGGGCGACGGGTCGCGCGAGCGTCCCTTCAACGACCTGAGCCCGGTGCTGAATCAGGCGCTTGATGGCACGACCGTGCTCCTCGCCGCGGGGCGCTATCCCGTGCAGGCCGAGGTGCACACCAGGGTGACGATTCGTGGCGTGTGCGCGCCTCGAGGTGTCCTCGTGCCGCGAGAGCCGCATGGGTCTCGCGAGCTCATCTTCGCGCTCGGTGCCGACGCCGCACCTGCGAGCCTGGAGAAGCTCTCGTCCAACACGGTCTCGAATCACGCTGGTCAACGTGATCGCGGCGTCGCGGCGGTGCCCGAACGACGCTGCGCGGGTGATCGGCCACGGGGACCGGCGCGACTCTCGTCGGCATGGTCAGCGACTCGCGCATCGATCTGGACAACGTCGGTCTTCTCGGCTGGACCTTCCCGAGCGCGGTCTGTGGTGGGCTGCGGTCTACGCTCGCACGAGCGAGGTCCACATGCGCCGCGTGTCGGTCTCGGGGCGCGGTGCGCTCACGCTGGCGCTTTCTACGGGGGCGTGACGGCGACCATCGAAGACGCCGCGAGCCGTCGGCGTGCGGAGGGCATCAACGCGGACCCCGCGGGCAACGTCGACGCCGCGCGCGTGTACGTCTCGGGCGAATCGGGGCACGGCATCTGGCACCTCGACGGAGCCGGGACCTACCGCGACGTCGTGCTCGATGGCGTCTCCGCGCGAATCGCGGTCGGCGCTCAGGTCACGGCGTCGCGCTTGAGCGTTCGTCGCGGCGATCTTGAGATCTACGAGCCCGGCACCGAGGTCACGATCACCGACCTCGCGATGACCGACGCCGCGACCCGCTCGGATCGCGGCAGCAGTTGCGCGGCGGTCGAGAGGACGGCGTCTCAGCGTCCGTCGCGGTAGATTTCATCGGTGCACGGAGCTCTCCGTGTACGGCACCACCGGGGGATCGCTCGACCTCGAAGACGTGCTCTTCCACGACTCCCGTCCGAACGCCCAGGGCTTTCTCGGCGTCGCGCTCACAGTCCCTCGGCGGCGAGAGCCGCATCACCCGAGCCATCATCGACCACGCGGGCATGACCGCCCTCGCGGCGGTGCACCTCTCGCCGTCCATCGCGCGGAGCTTCCCCTGGGAGATGTGGACCACTCCGCCGGTCGCCCTCGCGCTCCGCGAGCCTTCGCGCATCGTGGCGCGAGACGTCGTGATCTTGAACGGCGAGAGCGTGCCGAGCATGCCGTCGGCCGGGGTGTTCACGGGGGCGCACTCGGCGATCGAGGGCGAGCGCGTCGCGATCCTCGACCAGGTGGGGGTCGGCGTGCTCGCAGGCGACTCGGGCTTCGATCGGCAGTACCTCCTCGAATTGGTGGCCTCAGGCGCGAGGCAGTTCGCCGGGCTGCTCCCGCCCTTCATCGACGGCCCGTCGACGGTGCGGCTGCGAGACCTCTACGTGGGCGGCGTGAGGCCGTGGCGGATCCTCTTCGACCCCACGACGCGGCTCTCCCAGCCCGACTTCGTCGCGGCCTACGGCGCCTACGTCTCCCCTCGCAGCGCGCTCGATCTCACGAACGCGTACTTCGACGGCGCGTCGAGCACCGAGAACGCGCTGGTGTCGTAGGGCGAGCTCACCGCGCGCGGCGGCGTGGTCACCGGGACCTCGCGCTGCGCGGCGACCCGCAACAGCCTCACCGGGGGAACGGTCGCGCTCGACGGGGTGCGCGTGCAGGGCAACGCCCGCGACGAGACCTGCGTCGACGACGCGATCCCCTCGCTGCGTATCCCCATGTCCCCCGACTGATCCTACGCGTCGTTCACGGGCGGGAACTCGGCCAGCACGAGGCGCACGAGCTCGGCCTGGCGGGTCGTCGAGGTCTTGTCGAAGATCCGCTTGAGGTGCGTGCGCGCGGTGAGCACCGACATCCCGAGGAGCTCCGACGCCTCCGCGGGCGTGCTCCCTTCAGCGATGGCGAAGGCCAGCCGCGCCTCCGTCGGCGTGAGCGAGAACACCGTGCGGAGCAGCTCTTCGACCCTGCGTCCCTGCGGGGAGGTGTCGCGCGCGAGCACGGTCACCGCCCGCGGTGAGCCCGCGCGCTCGTCACGGAGCGACGACACGAAGAGCAGCAGCGGGCGGCGCTCGCCCGAAGGGCGCGGCGCGATCACCACGGCCTCGGGGACCTCTCCTCGCAGCACCGCCGCGACCGCCGCGCGGAGGGACTCTTGCGCCCGCGGGGCGGTGCACTCCAGGGCGCCGTCGCGCTCGGTGAGCCCGTCGGCACGCGCGACCAGCGCCCGCGCGCTCGCGTTCATGCGGAGCAGGACGCCGCTCGGGGAGAGCGCGAAGGTCGCGACGTCGAGCTTGTCGAGCATGGCGTCGTCGATGCGCGCGGTCATGCGCTGCCGCCGCACGCGCGCGTAGACCTCGACCGCGCGGCGAAGCGCCGGGCAGACCGCGCGCAGACGCTCCGGCGCGCCGTCGTCCCAGGTCCCGGCACCGCGGCGACCCAGCACGTGCACGGCGGCCACGAGGGGGGAGGTCAGCAGCACCGCGCTGGTGCCCAGGATGGTGCCGTCGTCGAGGAGGTGCTCGCGCGCGAGGGTGCTGCGCGCGAGGTCCTGCGGGTCGGCGAAGAGCTCGGTCGCGCCGACGAAGCCCTCAGGGAGCTTCGCCGCGTCTCGAAACAGGGGATGCCTCCACTCGGCGCTCAGGTCGTAGCCGCGCTCGGTCGCGTGGTCGACGCCCGCGAGGAGCCAGCCCGTCTCTGGCTCGCTCTCCGCGATGAGCGTCAGCGCGCCGAGCGCGCCGGCGTTCGGGCCCGCCACGAAGCGCGCCAGGTCTCGCAGCGCCTCCGCCCACCGCGGCGGATCGAGGGACGCGACATGAAACGCATCGCGGAGCGCCTCCGCGCCGACGGGGTCATCAGCCACGGGCAGGAGGTCATCACCGCGGGCCTTCGCGCGTCAACCCGAGATCGGCGCCGAGCTCGCGCGGAGGGCCTCGTCGACGACGAACCTCCGGTAGATGCCGCGCCGCCGCACGCCCCGGTCCTCGTCGTCGCGCGCGGTCTCGAGCTGCGCTTCGAGCGCGCGATGAAACGCGGCGACGTCTTCACCGTCGTGGCGCACCGCGAAGAGCGCGGCGCGCAGCTCGAGCTGGGCGATGGGAGCGAGCGCCGAGGCGCAGCGCGCGAGGGCGCGGCCGAGGAGGTGCGCGGTGGGCTCGCCGAGGGCGCGCGCGGCGCGCAGGCAGCTCGCGAGGGCCGCGTCGTGGTGCGGCGCGGCGTCGGGCTCGTCGAGCATCGGGAGCACCGCGTCGCGACGCGCGCGGAGCGACTCGTCCGAGCGGGCCAGCGCGAGGTACAGCCGCTCGACGCGGGCGGCCTCGGAGAGCCTGCGGTGGCGCAGGGCCTCCGCGCGGGCGAGGGCGGAGGCGAGGTCCTCGTCGGCGGCGTCGAGGTCGCCGAGCATCCTGCGCACGGCGCCGCGGTTCTCCATCGCGACCGCGACCGATCGGTGGTTGCCCACCGCGCGGGCGCGCTCGATCGCGAGGTCGAGGCAGTCGAGGGCGTCGGCGAAGCGACCCAGCGCCGCGAAGGTCGCGCCGCGGTTGACCTGGGTGATCGCCTCGCGCCGGAGGTCCCCCGCGCGGCGGTACCCCTCGGCCGCCTGCGCGTACCGCGCGAGGCCCGCGTCGAGGTCTTCGCCCTGCTCCACCAGCACGTAGGCGAGGGCGTGCGCGGCGCGGGCGCGGCCCCAGGGGTCGTCGAGGGCGCCCGCCAGCGCGACGGCGCGATCGGCGTGTCGCCTCGCCTCCACCAGCCGCGCGCGGTCGGCCTCGAACAGCGCCAGCTCCGTGTGCGCCGCGCAGGACCACCGCGACGCCTCCCCCTCCGGCGGCGCGCTCTCCGCCGCCAGGGCCTCGTCGCCGACCATGCGCGCGTGGTGCAGCCGGCGCCACCGCAGCTCCGCCGGCGCCTCGCCTCCGAGCGCCGTCGCGAGCGCGCCGAGCGCGTCGATCCCCTTGCGCTGCAGGGACCTGTCTCCGTTGAGCTGCAGCGCGTCGTCGCGCGAGGTCAGGGCCTTCCAGCGCAGCGTCGGGTCGTCGGTGCGCGCGAGCACGCGCTCGCAGTAGGTCGACGCGGCCTCGGTCGCGCCGAGGCGGTTGGCGCGGGCGGCGGCCTCGACCCAGGCGCGGGCGGCCTCGTCTGGGGCGTCGGCGAGGTCCCACTGCGTGGCGCGGTCCTCGGGCGCCGCGTCGTCGAAGCGAGCCAACCACGCCGCCGCGCGCCGGTGCAGCGCCGCGCGCGACGCCTCGGGGAACACCCCCCGGGCGACCTCGGGCACGAGCGCGCTGCGAAACTCGAACTCGGTGGCGCCCGTCAGGCGCGAGCGGGGGCGCGGGGTGATCCAGCCCTTCGCGCGGAGCGATCCGCTGCGGTCGGCGACGCCCAGCTCCACCGCCGCCTCGGTCCAGGCGACGCGCCCGAAGACGCTGGCGTGCAGCACGAATTCGCGCTCGTCCGGGTCGAGCCGGTCGAGGCTCGCGCGCACCGCCGACTCCACGTCCACGGGCAGCTCCGCGTCTTCGGGGACCGTCGCGAGGGCCTCCAGCAGCATCGGGTTCCCCGCTGCCCGCTCGACGACCCGCGCGTTCGACCCGAGGTCCGCGCCGCGCAGCGCGGTCACGAGCGCCTCGGCGTCGGCGCGGTGCAGGGGGCCGAGCTCGCGCACCGTCGCCCCCGGCGCGATCGACTGGAGCACCGCCCGCGACAGAGACTCCGCCGCGAGCCACAGCGTGAGCGGCGTCGTCGCGCCGTCGAAGAGCGAGCGCAGCAGCTCCCGCGAGGCCGGGTCGAGCCACTGGGCGTCATCGAGCACCAGCACCACGGGTCCCCGCGCCGCGAGGCGGGAGAAGAGCGCGTCGAGGTCTGCCCTGGCCCGGTCGAAGGCCGCCTGGGGATCGCTGCTGCGAGACGGCGTCAGGAGCATCTGGTCGAGGCCGGGGTGCAGGTCGTCGCGCAGGGCCTCGCGCAGCGCCGCGTAGGGGCTCTCTCGACGATCGGGCTCGCACCTCGCGCGCAGCACCAC
This sequence comes from Polyangiales bacterium, assembly GCA_041389885.1. GTDB lineage: Bacteria > Myxococcota_A > Polyangia > Polyangiales > JAWKRB01. Next base: position 25,683 of record JAWKRB010000047.1, read on the forward strand.
GGCGGTCGGCAGCCGCTCGCGCAGCGCGTCGAGGGCGGCGTCGAGGAGGCGCGTCCTGCCCATGCCCCGGGCGCCGAGCACGAGCACCGCCGAGGCGCTCGAAGACTCCGCCGCGCGCTCGACCGCGTCGACGAGCATCGCGCGCTCGAGGCTCCGACCGACGAAGGGCGCGCGGTGCTCCGGCGCCGACGCGGTCGCGGGCGCGTCTTCAAGGAGGCGTAGACCCTTGGGAGACAAGGTGATCGAGACCACGTCGCGCAAGAGCGACGCCGTGGTGTCGTCGAGGGACACGCCGTCGTCGGGCAGCGCGAGGAACGCCCGCTCGAGGACCTCCTGCGGCACCGCCTCGCCCGTGGTGATCGCGTGCGTGGTGAGCACCGCGACCGACGCGGCCGCGAGCGAAGCCGCTCGCGCGAAGGCCACGGCGCGCCGGGGCTCGTCGCCTCGCCAGCGGGTGAGGCCGAAGACCGCGAGGAGCCCGTCCGAGGTCGAGAGCGTGCGCGCGTCGAGGTCGGAGACCAGCCGCTCGACGAGCCGCGCGTCTCGCACGCGCGCGGCGAGCACGACGCTGAGCAGGCGGACCTCGGGGTGCGGCGCGAGGGCGCGCGGCGTCGAGCGCGCCCCGACGGCGCCGACGGCGTCGAGGGCGTCGCGCATCGCGCGGGCGTCTCGAAAGCGCCCCCCGGGGTCGCGGGAGAGCGCGCGGTCGACGACGGCCACGAGCGAGGCGGGGAGCTGCGGCGCGAGCTCGTCGAGTCGTCGCGGCGCGCTGAACGCGACCTGAAAGAGCGTCGCGAGGGGCGAGGCGAGGCTGAACGGGGTGTAGCCCGAGAGCGCCTCGAAGAGCACCGCGCCGACGGCCCAGAGGTCCGTGCGCGCGTCGAGGTCGCGGTCGCCGCGCACCTGCTCGGGGGACATGTACGCGGGCGTGCCCAGGACGCGCCCGGGCGTGGTGACGCGGGAGCCGTCGAGGGCTCGCGCGAGGCCGAAATCCAGCACCTTCGCGCGGGCGGGGTCGTCGTCGACGAGGAAGAGGTTCGCGGGCTTCACGTCGCGGTGAATCAGCCCGCGCTCGTGGGCGTGCGCCAGCGCGTCGAGCACCCGGCGCGCGAGGGCGAGCGCGTCCGCGAACGCGAGGGGCCCGTCGCCGAGCCGCTGCGCGAGGGTGCGCCCCGAGAGCAGCTCCATCGCGAGGAACACCGAGTCGGGCCCGCACGCGCCGTGCTCGAAGATCCTCGCGACGGCGGGGTGATTCAGAGAGGCCGCGAGGGTCGCCTCGCGCTCTGCGCGCGCCCGGTCGCCGGCGTTGAGCCCGGCGAGGAGCTTCAGGGCGACCGGCGTCGGGTCACCCTCCCGCGTGGCGATGTACACGTCGCTGGTGCCGCCGCGCGCGAGGTGTCGAACGAGGGTGAAGGGGCCGACGCGCGCGCCGCGCGGGAGCCTGGAGGGGCCGGACATCAACGCGGAGCATCGCAGATGCCCGTCCCCGGCGTCAGCGCGCCGTCGAAGCCCCGCGCGGCCTTTGATCCGACGTGCACAACGGGGCGACCCTCCCCCAAATGGGGGATGAGCGACCGGGGGGCCTCCTGAGCGCGGCGATGTCCCCGCGACCGCGCGGTGCTCGCCCGCCGGGGTGGACGAGGCGCCGGGCGCAGCGACGGAGCCGTTCGCGCTCGCGTGGGGGCGCCACGGCTCTCGGCGCGGGGCGCGAGCTCGGGGGCCTGGGTCGTGGGCAGACGATCGGGAGCGAGACACGGCTCGTTCAGACCCATCGGGCGGCCCAGCTATTCGAGCTCAAGCGCGAAAGGTAGGCTCGGGCATCGTGAGTCAGGGGAGCCTTCTTCGAGGATCGTTCGCCGTGCTGAGCGCCCTCGGGTGCACCGAGGTGCCGCAGCCGTCGGACACGGGTTCGTCGCTGCCCGTCGACGCGGTCTTCGCGGCCGATGTCGCGCCACTGACGCTCCCGCCCTCGCTCGCGCGCGCCGCGCCGCGCTGCGCCGCGGAGGACGAGGCGCCGCTTCGCACGGGCGACGAGATCGACGGATTTCGCTGCACACAGGTAGGCGCCTCGCGATCCGAGGGCGCGCCGCGGTGGCCTGCCGCGGAGGGGCTGGCGACGCCGGTGGTCTACGTCGACCCTGCCGCCGAGCCGAGCGGAGACGGATCGCCCGAGCGCCCCCTCCGCACCCTCGCCGAGGCGCTCGCGCGCGCGCCCGAGGCGAGGAGCGTGGCGCTCTCCCGCGGCGTTCACCCTCTCGCCGACACGGTGACGCTCTCTCGAAGCCTCGCCCTCGCCGGCGCAGGCGCGCGCGCCACGGTCCTCGAGGCCGCGCGCGACCGCGCCGCGCTCTCGGTCTCTCGCGGCGCGAGCGTCTCTCTCGCGGGGATCGCGATGCGCTACGGCGCGGGCGACGTCACCGACCGCGACCTCGCCCTCGCGGCAGAGGGCGCGACGCTCACCCTCGACGACGTCTCGATCACGGGCGCCTCGATCGCGATCGACCTCACCGAGACCGCCCTCGACGCCCGACGACTCTCCCTGACGACGAGCGCGCGCCAGGGGCTATTGGCGCGGGGCGCGTCGCGCGTGACGCTCCGAGACTTTCTCGTGCGGGGCGGCGCGGGGCAGGGGATTCGCGTCGAGGCCGGGCACGTCGACCTCGCGCGCGGGCTCGTGGCGGCGAACGCGCGGCACGGCGTGGTGCTCCTCGGCGCGACCGACGCGACGGGAGGACGCGCGCGCTGCGCCGACCCGGCGAGCGCCGGCGCCCTCGATTGCATCGATCAGGTGGTGTCGCAGGGCAACGGCGTGGCGGCGCTCTACGTCGCCGACGCGCGAACGCTCGAGGTGCGCCGCGCGACCCTGGCGGACACGCGACTGGAGCCCATCGACACCGGCACCTCCGGCGATGGCCTGTCGATGGGCGCGCGGGCGCGGGTGTCGCTCGACCCTGAGTTCATCTCCGTCGCGGTGCGGGGCTTCGGCACGGCGGTGATGGGGAACGCCCGCGTAGGGATCCTCGCCCAGGGCGAGGGCGCCGAGCTCTCGGTGCGGGGCGCGTTCATCGCCCGCAACGAGTCGGGCGGGGTGTTCCTCTCGGCGCAGGCGGCCGCGCCGATCGTGGGGGAGTCGCTCTTCGTCGAGAACGCCTTCGCGGGCATCGTCGCCGCGCCGGGGTCGCTCCCCGGCATCGTGCAGTGCAACGGCATCGTCGACACCCGCGTCGGCACGGTGCGCACCTCGGCGGCCACGGTGCAGCTCGCGGACGGGGTGCACCTCAACTCTCCGAACGCGCCGATCACGCTGCGAGACAACGAGATCTCGCGCTCCGCGGCCTTCGGTCTGCTGCTCAACGCGGGCCGGGCGTCGCTGCTGAACAACCGCGGGTTCGACAACCGCTACGGCGTCGGTCGGTACGGCGGCGCGGTGACCGTGGGCGAGCTCGCGACGATCGCGGGCCGAGAGGCGGCGCCCCTGGTCGCCCCGGGGCTGGCGACGACGCTGTAGCGGCGGACTACCTGTCCCGCACCGTGTCGGTGCCCACGAGGTGCGAACGCTCGAAGACGCCCTCGACGTCCCTCCGCGCGAGGAGGTCGACCTGAATCAGGGTGGGCGCGGCGGAGGGCTTCGTCGTCTCGGCGCGCGCCTCGCGCCAGGGACGCGGCGCGTCGGGCGTCCACGTGCGGGCGTCGGCGCAGGCGTCGAGGGCCTCGCGGAGCGTCTGCGCGCGTTGGGGGCGGTCGCCCGGCGCCTTCTCGAGGCAGCGCATCAGCACGGCCTCGAGGTCGGCGGGGACGGGCCGGCGCCGCGAGGGCGGCTCGGGCGCGACCGCGACCTGCGAGGTCAGGGTCACGAGGATGTCGTCGTGTTCAAAGGGATGAGTGCCCGTGAGGAGGTAGTACCCGAGCACCCCGACCGCGTAGAGGTCGGTGCGCGCGTCGACCGACTGAGGCGCGGTCACGCCCTCGGGCGCGAGGTACACCGGCGTGCCGCAGACCTGCGCGTCGCCCGCGTCGCTCACCTCCCGCACGAGCCCGAAGTCGAGGACCTTCACCACGTCCTCCACGCCTCCGCGCTCACAGAGGATGATGTTCGCGGCCTTGACGTCGCGGTGCACCAGGCCGCGGTCGTGCGCCTCCGCGAGCGAGCCGCACACCTGATGCAGGATGTGAATCACCAGCCCCGGCGGCAGGGGGCCCCAGCGCTCGACGAGCGCCTCGAGGTTCAGCCCGTCGAGCAGCTCCATCGCGTAATAGAACACGCCGTCGGCGGTGTGGCCGTAGTCGTAGATGGCGATGGTGTTCGGGTGGGTGAGCCCGCTCGTGAGCTGCACCTCGCGCTCGAAGTTCGCGGCGGCGCGCGCGCCGCCCTGGTCGGGACGCAGGAGCTTCACCGCGGTCGGCCTCCGGAGCAGCGCGTGGCGCGCGCGGTAGACGCTGCCCATCGCGCCCTCGCCGATCTTCTCCTCGAGCACGTATTGCCCCAGGCGCAGCGCGTGCCGAACCTCGCGGCGCAGCCCATAGACCACCCACGACACCGTGGTCGAGAGCGCGACCGACACCAGGGACCACGCGGTGAAGAGCGCCGCCTCCACCTGCGCGACCCCCGGCGCGCTCTCTCCGGGCCACCGCCACGCGGCGAAGGCGACGACGAGGGAGGGGAGCACCGCCAGCGCGCCGATCCACACCGTTCGCGAGGGCCTGCTCGGCACGAGGATGGCGCGAAACGTCAGCACGTTCGCGGGCACCAGCAGCGCGTTGAGCTTGAACGACGCGAACCCGGCGCCGACCCAGCCGTAGGCGGTCGCGATGGCGCAGACCGCGATGACCACGCCCGCCTCGGCCGCGCGGAGCGTGCTCGCGGCCCGCTGGTTCGAGCGGCTCAGCGCCCAGAGCCCCGCGAGCAGCGCCGCGACCGAGAGCACGAGCAGCGCGGGGAGCGCCAGCCAGCCCCCTCGCTCCCCGGTGCCGACCTGGGTGAGGGCGTTGACGACCCCATAGAAGACCACGCTGAGCGCGGCGCCCACCCGCCCGAAGACCCCGACGCGAGCCCTGAGAAACGTGACCTCGTCGTCGGCGCTCGCGCCGCCCTGCGACCCTGGAGCGGAGTGGGCCCAGGGAGCCCACGGGGACTCGTCGGTCATCGCGCTCGCCGACCTTGTCCGCAGTGCCGCCCTGAGCCCATCGAGGACGAGGCTACCGCAACCCCGCGTCGGGTAGGCGCTCCGGGGCGCGACGGTCGAACGGCGCTGTCGGCCCTGCGGTGCGGGCGGGAGTTGCGCGCGAACGTCTCGCTCGCGCGGCGTCGAGGCCGATGCGCGGCACGCGGTCCCAGGGTCGCCAAGGGGCCCCAGGGTCGCCCAGGGCCTGTGGACCGCGTGCGCGGTGAGCGGGACGGCCTTGACGCCCGCGGCCCGCGCGAGCTCCCCTCGCGGTGCGATGGACCTGCTCGCGTATTGGCGCTGGGACAACGACGTCTCCGACCTCGACGACGGCGCGGGCTTTCACTTCAACTCGAACCAGGAGCGCCTGCACGCCTGCCTCGCGCTCGGGGAGAGCCTCTGGATCGTGACCGGAATGCCTGCCGCGGGCGGGCGCTCGTACCCGCTCGTGGGGCGCCTGGTGGTCCGCGCGAAGACGCGCAACGCGCCGGGGTACAAGTACGGGCGATTCCGGGAGCGAAGATCGCGAAGGAGCTCACGTCGTGGAACCAGGAGCAGGTCGCGATCGGCGAGGAGATGCCCGTGCATGAGGCGCTGACCTTCCTGGCCAACCATCGCGCTCGTCTGAACTACGCGAGGGCCCGCCAGGTGGGACGCCCGGTGGGCAGCGGTGCCGTCGAAGCGACGTGCAAGAGCCTGATCGCGGTGCGCTTCAAGCGCCCCGGTGCGCGATGGAAGCAGCCATCCGCGGACCGCATCATCCAGCTCCGCGCACTCGCGCTCGGAGATCGATGGGGTGACGCCATCGAACATACGCTCGAACACCAGCGCAGGGAGGTGCGAATGGCCGCGTGATCAGGATGGGAGGCAGACCCGGTGCCCCTCGCGGGAGCGCGAGAAAGCCGGCGCGTCTCATGCGTTGAGGCGAGTGAACTCGTCTTGCCTCATGACAACCGTCCGGCTATCCCACCTTGAAAGGGATCGTCCAGAGAACCTCTCGCTCCTGAGAAAGATCGCTCTCACTGCACTCAAGGCGGACACGTCGGTTCAAGGCCGGACTCGTCCGAACGAGGAAGCGCGCGGGGGGACGACGGCATACTGGTTCGCGTACTTGGGGCTGGAATTCCATAAGAATTGATGCGCCCGCACTGCGGGAAAACCCTGATTGTGCACGTCGGCGGCACGTGTTTATACGAACCCATGAATCCGCAGGGATGGGAGGTATCTTGCCATTCGCATCGACGTCCGCGGCGGCGCGCCTCCCGCGCGACGTTCGGCGCGAGGCCTGTCATCGGAATGCTCCGCGGGACGAAGCGGGCGTCGGCGGAGGGGGGCGGCCACCGCCGTGCACGACACCCACGACCCTCGCGCCGCCCCACTTTCAGACGAAGTATCGAGAGAGTGATGCCTGAATCCGGTCAAGTTTCGGCACCCCAGACCCCCTGCGGAGTCCGCCACGGGCGCTGGCAGACCCGCTTCGCCTCGCCAGGACCGAGCGATGATTGACGTGCGGCCTGTCGGGGCGAAGGTGCTCATCGTCGAAGATGAGGCCCTCGTGGCGCTGGACCTCGAGCTTCGCCTCGAGGGACTGGGCTACTCCGTGGTGGGCACCGCGGACCACCGCGACGAGGCCGTGGCCCTGTTCGCCGAACACCGTCCCGACCTGGTGCTGATGGATCTGCGCCTCGCGCAGGGCGACGACGGCGTCGCCGTGGCCCGCGAGCTCCAGGCGATCGCCGCGCGGCCGGTGATCTTCATCACCGCGCACAGCGATGCGCAGACCCTCGCCCGCGCCGTCGCGGTCGCACCCTATGGCTACCTCAACAAGCCCTTCGACGACCGGGTCCTCGCCGTCACCGCCGCGGTCGCGCTGGAGCGCTACGCGGCCGAGGGTCGCGTGCGGGTCTTTCGCGACGCCCTTGAGGCGGCGGCCGCGGGGGTAATGCTGGTGTCGGCCGGTCCCCGGGTCGTACACGTCAACGAGGCCTACCTCCGGCTCACGGGCATGGCCCGCGCGGCGGTCGTCGGCGCGGCGCCGCAGATCCCCGCGGCAGCGCCCGCGGGCGACGTCGCGCGGGCCGTCACCGAGGCCATCGCGCAGCGACGGGCCCACCTCGCCGAACTCCCCTGCGTCCGCGCGGACGGCATGCCGTGGACCGCGTCGGTCGTGGTCACCCCCATCCCCGGCGACGACGGGCACGCGGGCGAGACCACCTTCGTGTGGATCGCCGACGTCACGCTCGAGCGCGCCGCCGAGCGCGCCCTCGCGCAGAAGCAGCGCCTCGAGGTCGTCGGGCGCCTCGCCGCGTCGGTGGCCCACGACTTCAACAACGTGCTCACCGCCATCGAGGTCGGCATCGGGCTGGCCAGCGAGGCCCGCGACGTCGCCTCGGCTCAGGTCGAGCTCGCCGAGGCGCTACGCGCGACGCGAACCGGACAACGGCTCAGCCGTCGGCTCGTCGAGTCCATCGGCCTCGCGCGTATCGAGACCGCGGGCGCGACCGACCTCGCAGACTTTCTCGCAGGGATGCGGAGCACCCTCGAGCGACTGACCGGGTCGAGGGTCCACCTGGAGGTCGAGGTGACGCCGGGGATCGTCGTCGCGATGAACGTTGGCTCCCTGGAGCAGGTGCTGCTCCATCTCGTCACCAACGCCTGCGACGCGATGCCCGGGGGCGGCGCGCTCCGCATCGCCGTCGACGCGGTCCGAGGCGCCGGGGGCGCGTCGATGGCGCGGATCTCGGTGCAGGACAGCGGCATCGGCATGGGTGCAGAGACCCTGGAACATGTCTTCGAGCCCTTCTTCACCACGAAGGACCTCGGCGCGGGGACGGGGATTGGCCTCACGACGACCCGCACGCTGGTCGAACAGGCCGGAGGGCAGGTGCGGCTGCGCTCGCAGCCCGGCCGCGGGACCGTCTTCGAGGTCGAGCTCCCTCTCACATCGAATGGCCCCGACGCGGCAGTTGAGGCGTCTCCCGACGTGGTTGAGGCGTCTCCCGACGTGTCGGCCGTTGTGCCAGGCACGCCCGCACGGGTGCTGGTGGTCGACGATGACGAGGCCGTGCTGCGCGGCCTCGTGCGCGCTCTGATGCGTCGCGGTCTCGCCGTGCGCGAGGCGCGGAGCTTCACCGAAGCCGTCGAGGCGCTGGCGGTCGAGGAGCCCGACCTGCTCGTCACCGACGTGAACCTGGGCGACGGCAACGGCCTCGAGCTGCTGCGCCTGGCGTCGGCGCGCACGCCCCGGCTCTCGACCCTCGTGATCTCGGGCGCCCTCGACGCCGAGTCCGCGAAGGTCGGGCTCGCCGGCACGCTGGCGACCTTTCTCGTCAAGCCCTTCAACGTCGCGGCCTTCAGCGCAGCGGTGGCCGCGGCCCTGGCGCGGGGCGGCCGGAGGTCGAACGCGGCGAACCTGGCGTGAACATCCCCGAAGCGCTCAGCCCTCCAACACTCCTCGCCGCCATCGCGCGCCGTACTGGCAACGCGGTCATCGTCACCGACCGCGCGGGACTCATCGTCTGGGTCAACGACGGCTTCACGCGTTTGACGGGCCACGAGCCTGAGGCGGTCCTCGGCCTGAGCCCCGCGGCGCTGCTTCAGGGCGCCGACACCGCGCTCGAGACGCGCGCGGAGATGGCCCGGTGCATCGCCGCGGGGCAGCCCTTCGATGTGGTGGTGCTGAACTACACGCGCGACCAGACGCAATACTGGGTGCGGATCCAGGCCGAGCCCACGCTCGACGAGGCGGGCGCGGTGACGGGCTACGTGGCCGTCGAGACCGACGTCACCGAAGCGCTCATCGCCGGGTCTCGCGAGCGTCTGATGACGCGCATGGGCGACGCGCTGCTGCACTGCGACGACCTCGTTCAGGCCGCCCGAGCCGTCGTCGACGAGCTCGTCTCCACCCCCGACGTACGCGCGGCACAGGTTTGGTTGGTGGAACCCGGCGCGACGCACTTGCGGCACCTCGCGGGCGCGGGCGCAGACGACGACGCCCGGCCGTGGATCGAGGTAGGAGGTCGCACTCCTTTCGCCCGTGGCGACGCCTGGGTCGTGGGCGTGGGCGCGCCCGGGATGGCCTGGGGAACGGGACGCCTCTGCAGCCGCACGGATTTCTGGCAGCGTGACAGCAACGGCTTGTTCAGCCGCCGGTCAGAGGCCGCGCAGGCGGCGCGGATTCGCACGGTGTGCGCGGTGCCGGTGCTGGGCCCCGAGGGGGTGATCGCGGTGATCGAGATCGGCGGATCCCATCGCTATCCGGGGCACGAGCGGCTCCCCTCCCTGGTCGAGCACGCCGCGCGGCAGTTCGGCGCCTTCATGCTCCGTCACCAGAGCCGCCTCGCCTTCGAGGCCCTCTTTCAACGGAGCCCCGACGCCCTGCTGGTCACCGACCGCGGGCGCACCGTGCTGCGGGCCAACGCCCGGGCCCAGGCGCTGTTCGGGTCGGTGATTGGGACTGGCCTGAGCGCGCTCCTCGCCGAGGCCGACTCCCTCGATGGGAGCGACGGGACGACCCTGCACCGCCGCGACGCGCACGGCCTCGACGGGATGACCTTCTCGGCCGAGGTGACCCTCGCCAACCTGCCCGGCGCGGGCGCCGAGGGGGCCATCGTGGCGGTGCGCGACCTCACCGAGCGGCATCGGGTCGAGGCCGAGCTGCGCCGCACATTGGATGAAAAGACCGTGCTCGTCCAGGAGGTCCACCATCGGGTGAAGAACAACCTCCAGATCGTCTCGAGCCTGCTCGCGCTGCAGGCAGCCTCGGTCACCGACGCGGCCGTGCGCGAGGCGCTCTTCGACACCACACGGCGCATTCAGTCGATGGCGCTCGTGCACCAGCAGTTGTACGCGCGCGACAGCGTGGGGCGCATCGCCTTCGACGAGTACGCGCGGCTGCTCTGTCACTCCGTGCGAAGTTCCATCGGCGGTGACGCCTGGCTCACCTTCGAGGCCGACGCCATCTCCGAGGGCGTCGACCGCGCGGTCCCCGCGGGGCTGATCCTGAACGAGCTGCTGACCAACGCGTTCAAGTACGGCCGCAACGCGCAGGGGAAGTGCCGGGTGCACGTGCGCGTGCGGCGCGACGGCGATGGGTGGTGCTTCGTCGTCGCCGACGAGGGCGTGGGCCTTGAAGCGAAGCTGCCGCACGGTCGTTCGCTGGGGTTCACCATCATCCACTCGCTATTGAAACAGCTTCGCGCGAAGCGCACCGACGACCCCGCGGCGGCGCCTTCGTTTGGCATCGAGCAGCCCGTGCAGACCCTGATCCGCATCGGTCTGCCCCCCGCGCCGTGACCCCGCGGCGCGACGCAACCCGGCGGGATGGGTCGTCGGCGCACTTGAGCTTCCCGCGCGGACCTCGTGTCGTCGCGGCGCGGCGTCGATCACCCGGGGAGATCCATGGCAGAAGCGAAGAAGGACACCGCGAAGAAGCCCGCCGCGAAGAAGACCACCGCGAAGCACGAGGTGCTCCTTGGGCTGCCCATCGTGTGGGCGCATTAGCTTCGTGGCGAGCCGGTCGGACCGCACGTCGACGACCACGAGGTGTGGGGCGGCTGGGACTCGGGCGACGTCGTGGCCTGTGACCATGCGGGGGAGGTGCTCCGTCGGTGGCGCCTCCCGGCGGGGGTCGACGCGCTGGTGGCCGACGAGGCCTGGCGCGCCGCCGGGTGTCGCGACGGCACGGTCTACGACCTCACAGAACGCGCGCCGAGGGCAGCCTTCGTCATTGATCCCGACGTGCGGGTGCAGGCGGTGGAGGTGTTTCGCGGGAACCCCCGCGCGGGCGACAGCACCGGCGCGAGCACCGTGCTCGACCCCGAACAGAACGTGCTCTGGGAGTACCGACCGAAGCCCCGGGGGAGCTCGGCGTGGATGGTCCGCGCCGAAGATCCCGGGGTGTTCCTCGGGAACTCCGCGGGCGTGCATCGCGTCACCTTCCCACGATGCCTATCCCCATGCAGAACTCCTCTCCCACCGTGGCCCATCCGTGGCGCGCGCTCACCCGCAGCGGGCGCGGCAGGGATGCCACCAGCACGCCGCCCCCGCCAGCCCCTCAGGGGGCAGCACCGGGGCGGGGATCACGTCCCGCGGGTCGCCGCAGCCGCCGCCGATGCACGCCACCCCTGCGCCGACGAGCGCGTACAGGTGATCCGCCAGTGGTTGGGTGGTCGTGCTCGCGTCGGTGAAGGCGAGCAGGCCCCGAGCGTCGAGCGCGGCGGGCGCGGCGTCGCCGGGCCTCCAGTAGTGCGTCGACGGCGCCTCGCGCAGCCCGAGGGTCACCACGCCGCGACGAAGCCCACTCCCCTCGTTGAGCACGCCGGGGAACAGCCCTTCGACGCAGGTCAGACACGCCTCTCGCAGCGTCGCGCGCACCGCGTCATCGGCCCAGCCGTTGGCCGCGCAGGCCAGCACCACCCTGCCCTGGGCGTCCTGGCGTGCGAGCTCCGCCAGGCAGCCCGCGAGGGCCTCGACGGACCCCTCCTCGCTCGCGGCGATCATCACGGGGCGGCGCCTCCCGTCGGGGCGTCGGGCCGCGCGAAGAGCCTCCCGCGCATCAGGTCGCAGCCGAGCGCGCGGAGTGCCTCCCGCTCTTCGGTGCGCTCGACGCCGTCGGCGATGAAGCGGGTCCGCGCGCGGCGCCCGACGCGGAGCAGCAGCTCCGCCATCGCGCGCTGCGCCTCATCCTCAGGCAACGCGCGCACCACCGCGGCGCCGAGGACGGCGAACTCCGGCTGCAGCGACCGCATCCACTCGATGCTGCCGGCCTCCACGCCGTCGTTGTGAAGGGCCACCCGAAAGCCCAACAACCTGTGCTCCGCGAGGTTCTCTGCCAGCTGCGCGACGGAGCGGAGCTCCCCGGGCTGCGCGACCTCCAGCACGATGCGCGACGCCCGCTCGACGAAGGCGCGGTCGCGCGTCAGGAGCGGCGTGAGGAGCTGCCGGGGGTGCACCCGCAGGAAGAGCAGGGCGGCCGCGGACACCTCGTCGGCGGCGCGCACGGTCGCGCTCCGCATCAGGGCGCCGAGGCGCTCCACCTCGCCCAGCGCCTCGGCCGCTTGCAGGAGCGACGCGAGGTCGGCCAGCGGGCCGTCGGCGTCGAGGCCCACCTCCCAGCCGAAGGGCGCGTCGCCCTCGAGCGAGATCACCGGCGTGAGCCGGGGGGCGCGCCGAGCGCAGGGAGGACTCGAAGCGCTCCCGGAGCGCCAGGAGCGCCTCGCGAAGCTCCGTCGCGCCGCGGGCACGCTGCGCCGACCGCTGAAGCCGCGCTACCGCGCGCTCATCGAGCGCCGCGCGCACCGCGGACTTGAACTGGTCGAGGTCGAAGGGCTTGGGCAGAAAGCCCGAGACGCGACTCTCGATGGCGCGCCGCGCGTCGCGCGGGGAGAGGTCGCCCGAGATCACCAGCACCGGGGTCGAGGAGAGGTCGGTGGAGGCGGACTGCAGCAGGTCGAGGCCGTTGCGGTCACGTAGATGCACGTCGGTGACGACCAGGTCGAAGGGGCCCTGGGCGAGCAGGGCCTCTGCCTCTTCGAAGGTCGAGACGCCGCGGGTGCGGTAGCCCTCGCGCCGCAGCGCGCGCTCCAGCCCGCGGGCCAGGGGGAGGTCGTCGTCGACGATGAGCACCGTGGGGGAGAGCAGGGGCGCGGGCCGGGGTGAAATCGCCCGTGTCGGCGTCGACGCCCCGGGCGTTCCCGACGACAGCGCGAGCTCGTCGAGCGCGGCGCGGGCGAGGAGCGCGGTGGAGCAGGGGCGACGCATCGGCCGCACGGGTTCGGGAGGCAGCGCGACGCTCAGGCCGCCGACCACCAGCAGGGGGACCTCCGGGAGACTCTCCCGCAGGCGGGCGAGCGCGCGCGCCTGGAGGGCCTCCGCCCCGAGCTCTGACACGTCGAGCACGGCGACCCGCACCGCGTCGATGACCTCGGCGTCGCACGCGACGAAGACCTCAATGGACGAGAACTCCCGCACGTCGAAACCCACGAGGGCCAGGCCTCGCGCGTAGGCCTGGCGCACCGGGCCCGGCGGGAGGAGCAGCGCGCAGACCTCGCCGCGCGCGCGGTGCAGCATCGACCCGAGGGTCTCGGTCTCGTCGACGAACTCCGGCGCCGCCGCGACGAGTGGGAGCCGCACCTCGAAGTCGGTGCCCACCTCGACCTCGCTCCGCACGGTGATCGCGCCGCCGGCGGCCTCGACCAGCGCGCGGGTCGTCGACAGCCCGATGCCGGTGCCCAACCCCGCGGGCTTCGTGGTGAAGAAGGGGTCGAAGATGCGCGCCATGAGCTCCGGGCTCATGCCCACGCCGGTGTCCGAGAAGCGCATGACCGCCTGCGCGGGAGAGAGCGCGGTGGACCTCGCGACCTCGATGCGCAACGCGCCGCCCCGCGGCATGGCGTCGCGGGCGTTGGACGCGAGGTTGAAGATCATCTGCTCCACCGAGTTGACCCCGAGCCCCACCACCAGCGAGTCGGCGCCGAGGCGGAGCTGCAGGGAGACCTGCGGCCCCACGAGGCGCTCGAGGGTCGGGCGCGCGCTGGCCAACACCTGCGCGAGGTCTGACGCCACGCCCTGCTGCGCGCGCGGGGGGCGCGCCACCTGCAGGAGCTTCTGCATCAGCCGCGCGCCGGTCCAGGTCGCGCGGAGCACCTCGCGGAGGTCGTCGCGGCACTCGTCCAGGCTCGGCGCTTCCAACGCGAGCTCGGCGAAGGAGCCGATGGCGGTCATCACGTTGTTGAAGTCGTGCGCGACGGCGGCGGCGAGCTGTCCGGCGACCTCCATGCGCTGCGACGCGTGGAGCGCCTCGCGGGCCTCTCGCTCGCGGGTGACGTCGATGAGAAAGACGAGCACCATCGGGTCTTCGGCGGAATCTGCCTCCACCGGAGAGACCGCGACCGAGACCCAGAACTCGAGGCCGTCGGCGCGTTTGCAGCGCACCTCGCGGCACGTCCGCGCGCCGGTGCGGATGGCCTCCATCAGGGCCCGGGTGCCCTGGTCGTCGGGGTCTGCCGCGAGGATACACGGCGACTCGTCGCGCACCTCCTCGAGCGTGCGCCCCGACAGTCGGAGGTACTCCTCGTTCGCGTACGCGATGCGCGGGGCGCCGTCTCGTTGCGCGAGGAGCAGCACCCCAGAGCTGGCCGACTGCAACGCCGAGCGGTAGATCCGCAGCGTGCGCTCCGTGGCGTGGCGCTCCAGCGCGATGGCGAGGGTCACCACCAGCATCCGGTCGTCGAAGGGCTTGATGAGGTATCCGTGCGGGCCGATGCCCGTCGCGCGCCGCAGGGGCGCCACGTCGTTGTAGGCCGTGATGAACACGATGGGTCGGTCAGCGCGCACGCGAATCGCGCGCGCGAGCGCGACCCCGTCGTCGCCGAGCCGCAGCCGGACGTCGAGCAGCACGAGGTCGGGCAGCGCGTACTCGAAGAGCGAGAGCGCCTCCGCCGCGCCGTTGGCGATGCCCACCACGTCGTAGCCGAGCGCCTGCAGGCGGCGCTCGAGGTCGATGGCGACGACGGCTTCGTCCTCGACGATCATCACGCGCACCGGTCGCCGCCCCGACGGTCGCGGCAGGCCGATGGGCAAGGCGCTCCCGGTCGGGTGCTCTTCGGAGAGAAAGGACTCGGTCGGAAGATCTGCGGACCCCGAGGTTTCGCTGTGGTTCGACGAAGGTATCATGACGCTCCGGCGAACCGCCCGGCCTCTCGTCGGAGCCTGGGCCGACGTATCGGGCGACGCGCGAAGGTGTTGGAGGGGTGCGGCGATTTGCCTCAATGAGCGTGCGCGAGGAGCTGCTCGGTCGACAACCGGGTTGAACCCGTATGGATGATCGGTGTGAACCCCTGTTCGTGCAGGCCTCCGCGCCGCTGCGAGGCTCCCTCCGTGGGCTGGATGCCCATCGGGGGGACTCTGATACGGTCACAAGGGCTGATGCCCTGCCAACCCGGCGCACTCATCAGGGATCGGTGCTCCCGCAGGCCCACGCTTGATTTCTCGGGGGCGCTGCCGTCGCTTATCGTTCGGGTCACAGGCTCAGCACGCGGTCATGCACAAGCAAGCCGTGATGTCGCGACGGGCGTAGGACGCCGACGGTACGACGGTGTTTGAGCGAAGACACGGATCCCTGATCATGTTCGTCGGAACGCTGTCGGCGGCGTGTGGCGCAGGGAGCCGGCGCATCACGCCCGATGCGGCAACGACGCCCGACGCGGTCACCGCGCCCGACGTGGTCACCGCGCCCGACGCGCAGGTCACCGTGCGCATCACCGCGCCTGCGGAGGGAGACACGGTGGACCTCCGCGCCGCGGCCTCGGCGGCCGTCGGGATCGCCCGCGTGGAAATCTACAGCGTCGGCGGCGCGTATCGCATCGGCGAGGACCGCGCCGCGCCCTACGCGCTGTTTTGGGCGACCGCGGGGTACGTCCCCGACGGGGCGCAGCGGCTGCGGGTGGGGGACTGGGACGACGCCGGGAGACAGGCTGAGGATGAGGTGAGCGTGCGGGTGCGCAACACGCCCGCGAGCATGTTGCCCGCCGACGAGGTCGCGCGGGTGACGGCGTGGTTCGAGGCCCGTCGGGGCGCGCGGTACGTGGAGCGCGACTGCGCGTCGACCACCTACCCAGGGTGGTCCACGGTGCCCCTGCGGCTGTGCCGCTATCGCGTGTCGGACTCGTACAGCGGCGGCGCGCGCTGGGCCGACGTGATCCTGGCGAACGCCGAGCCGTCGCAGCTCGCGCGCTGGGTGGTGCAGTCCGCGACGGAGCGCCGCGGCCGCGTCGTGCGCGCCGACGTCGACGCGATGTGCGCCAACATCCTCGGGCAGAGCGGCGGGCAGTTCCCCGTCGCGGGCGTGGTCTATGAGGCAATGAACGGCACCGGTCAGCGCATCGATCCCTTTCGCGATGGGGTCACGGTGCGCGTCGAGGGGCTCCCCTTCGCCACCCGGGAGCAGCCGGGCGAGACCCAGATGGCCGCCTACCGCACGGGCGCCGTGGCCTGCGTGGGCCGCTACGCGCGCATCGCCGGCACGCTGACCGAGGCGTGGACCGCGCTCACCGGCGAGCGCGTGCGCGACGACCGCAGCGACTGGCCCGACCTCGTCGCGCGCGCGTACCGAGCCGCGTGGGGGCAGGACCGCAGCGCCCTGCTCGTCGCGTGGGCCCGCGCCAACCTCTGACCCGTTCAGGCTCCGCCGCCGCGCGTCGCCCGACGAACGAGCGCGCGGCGTTGCAGCACGGCCCAGTATCTCTGCAGCCCGCCCCGCGCGCGGGGCGGCACATGCGGACGAACCGTGACGTCGCGCGAATTTGGGCTCAGCCCAGGGCGGGCGGCGGGGTCGAGGGCGCGAGGCACAGCGACGCCTCGCGCCACGGCAGCTTGACGTGAAAGCACGTCCCCTGGCCGGGTGCGGTCTCGATCTTGATGCGACCCCCGAAGCGCTCGGTGACGAGGGTCCACGTGATGTGCAGGCCCAGCCCCGTGCCTCCGCGTCCGCGGCGCGTGGTGAAGAAGGGGTCGAAGGCTCGCGCGGCGACGTCCTCGCTCATGCCGCACCCGTGGTCGCGCACGGTCAGCAGCACGCCGTCGTCGGACGCGACGAGCGAGAGCTCCACCCGCCGCTCGCCCGTCGCCGCCGGCGCCTGCGGGTCGTCGCCGTAGCCGTGGACGATGGCGTTGACCACGAGGTTCGTCACCACCTGCTGCAGCTCGCTGGCGGCGAACGAGACCCGCTGCGCCGCGAGGGCCTCGGTCACCAACTGCACGCGGTGCTGGCGGGCCATGGGCGAGAGGCTCACCACCACCTCTTCGAGCCACTCGCTGAGCATCGCCGGTCGCATCTGCACGTGCGCGCGGTCCACCGCGACCTGCTTGAACGACTGCAGCAGGCGGGCCGCGCGCTCGATGTTGCGCACCGTGAGCGCCGCGCCGTGCCGCATGCGCTCCAGCGCCGCCGCGAGCTGCGAGCGCGAGAGGCGCTGCGACTGGAACGCGGCGTCGAGCTCCTGCAGCGCCCCGTCGACCACCGTGGCCGCGGTGAGCGCCGCGCCGAGGGGGGAGCTCACCTCGTGCGCCACGCCGGCCACGAGCCCGCCGAGGGCGGCCATCTTCTGTTGCTGCACGAGCTGCGCCTGCGCCGCGCGGAGCTCGCTGATGGTGTCTTCGAGCTGCTGCGCGCGCTCCGCGAGGGCCACCTCGAGGGCGCGCCGCGCGGTGATGTCGGCGGCGAATCCCCCGACGCCGACCACGGCGCCCGCGGGGTCGTGCAGCGGAAAGACCGTCTCCAGAAAGGTGTGCCGACCGCCCTCCAGCGTGAGCTCGAACTCGAGGGAGCCCGCGCGGTCGTGGGCGAGCACCTCTTGGGTCATGGCGTCGACGGCCGTGGACTCGTCGCCGAAGAGGGCGGCGTCGGTGCGCCCGAGGATCTCCTCCGGCGGTCGCGCGATGAGCGCGGCGTGCTGGCGGTTGGAGAGCACGAAGCGCTGCGCGCGGTCCTTCGCATAGATCGCCAGCGGGGTCTCGTCGATGAGGGCGCGCAGCAGAGCGTCAGACTCGTCGGGGCTCAGCGAGCGCGCCGTGGCCGTGCGACCCGCGCGGCGCGGGCGGGGCAGGGAGTTGGGCATGTCAGCGGGCCGTGGGGAGCAGGTGGGTGAGGCCCACGCGCGCCAGCAGCTCGCGCTGCACCTCGTCGCACACGGCGTTGATGCGCGCCGCGCCGTCGAAGCCCGAGGGGTCGAGGGTCATCCGATGGGGCGCGTCGGGGCGCAGCGCGGCGGCGAAGAGGTCGGCCACCCCCCGCGGGTCCGGCGCCTGCCCCTGCGCGACGAGCTCTCGCAGCGAGGCCACGATGGCGTCGGGCAATCCGGCCAGCGAGCCGTAGGCCGCCGCGCGCGCGGGGTCGTCGGCCGGCACGAGCTTGTCGAGGATCGCCGTGCTCGGGAAGGTCCCCGGCTGGATCACCACCGTGCGCACCCCGAGGGCGTGGAGCTCGTAGCGCCACGCCTCGGCGAGGGCCTCCTGCGCGGCCTTGGAGGCGTCGTACACCCCCAGGAAGGGCATGACCTCGCGGGCGTCGGTGCTGGTGACCCACACCACCGTGGCGCCCGCGGCGGCGCGCAGCAGCGGCATGAACGCGCGCATCACCCGCTGCGGGCCGAAGACGTTGACCTCGAACACGTGCCGCATGGCGTCGGCGCTGAATGCCTCGGTGATGCCCGCGGCGGCCACACCGGCGTTGTGCACCACCGCGTCGACGCCGCCCTGCGCCGCCACCGACTCCGCGCACGCGGCGACGTCGCGGTCGTCGGTGACATCGAGGGGCACCACCCGCAGGTCGTGGCCGCCCTCGCGGGCGAAGTCTGCGAGCGCGGCGCGGGCGGGCGCGTTGCGGCCGTCGGGCGCGCGCATGGCGGCGAACACGCGGTGACCCTCGGCGGCCAGCGACCGCGCCGCGAGGTGGCCGAAGCCGGTGCTGCTGCCAGTGATCAGGACGCGTCGTGGGGTCAAGGAAGGGTGCATGTTCACTCAGCCTGTGTGGGGGGAGGGGTCATCAAAGAACGAGGCTACCAGCGCGATGAAGTCGTAGGGGTTCAGTCGAAACGCGCCCAGGTACGCGTCGCGCAGGCGCAGCACCGCCGCGGCGTCGGGCGGGTCGACGCGGTCGACGCGACGCGCGGTCATCTCCCAGCCCGCGAACGAGCGACGGTCGTGGGGGCACACCAGCAGCGTGCGCAGGTCGTCGTGGCGCGGGTCGCGGGTGATGCGCGCGCGCAGGTCGTCGACCGCCGCGGCGGGGCCCTCGATGACCTGCACGAAGCGCCCGCGGTCGAAGAGCAGCGCGCCGGTGACGCCCGCGCGGGCGTTGCGCGCCGCGCTCTGCCGCGCGATGTCGTCGAGGTCGCGCTCCGGCGCGTCGCCCAGGTAGCGGCTGGTGTACGACCACACCGACAGCGCTTCGTCTGCGGGCGCGGCGCGGCGCGCGGCCTCGAAGGCCCGCACCTGCTCGACGAGGCGGGCGCGCGCCTCCGCGGCGGTGAGCTCGGCCTTCGGCCAGTAGTCGTGCACGTCGGCTCGCGCGCGCAGCGGCGCCTCGGGCGCGCGCCCCGGCTGGCCCGTGCGAATGACCACGCGCATCGCCGCCAGCGCCGGACGCGTGTGCATCCAGTCGAGGAGCGCGAGGCCGGCGTTCTCGCTCTCCATCACCACGTCGAGCACGGCCACGGTGATGTCGGCGCGGCGCGCCAGCACGGCCCGTGCGCCCTCGGCGGAGCGCGCGGTGAGCACCTCCAGGGGTGCCCGTCGACCTCCAGGTCGGCGAAGGCCAACAGCGACACCATCAGCACGGCGTCGTCGTCGTCGACGAGGAGCACCGCTCGCGGCGGGCGCCGCGCCGGGGCGGGCGCGTCGTCGTCACGCAGCCAGTGCAGCGCGTCGTCGTCAACCGCGTTCATTTCAAGGCCCTACACTCTGCACGGAAGCTCCACCGTGGCAATGTGGAATTCCCAACAGATCATAAGGGTTTTCCTGATCGTGGGAGGCGCACGATCGCGGCGGCGTGGTCACGCCGCGGCGAGGGCCTCGTCGAGGCGGGCGACGAGGCGCTGGTGGTCTACGGGCTTCTCGAAGAAGGCGAAGGCTCCGCGGGCGAGGGCGTCGCGGGCCGCGGCCGTGCTGCCGTGCCCCGTGAGCAGGATCACGGGCGTGGCGTCGCCCCGCGCCCGCAGGCGCTCCAGCACCTCCAGGCCGCTCACGCCAGGCAGTCGCAGGTCGAGGAGCACGCAGCGGGGCGCCGCGGGGGGCGTGGCCGCGAGGAAGCCCGCCGGGGTCGCGTGCTCGATGACGTCGAACCCGACGCCCTGGAGGAACCACCCGAGGGCCTCGCGCACGTCGTCGTCGTCCTCGACCAGGATCACCACGCCGCGATCACCCATCCTCGCCCCCTGTGTGCGCGGGGAGGAACACCTCGAAGCAGGCCCCGCCGTCATCGGGCGTGCGCAGCGTCAGGCGCCCGCGGTGCGCCTCGACGATGCTCCGGGCGATGGAGAGGCCGATGCCCATCCCGCCCGCCTTGGTGCTCATCATCGGCTCGAAGATCGCGCCTTGCAGGGCGGGCGGCACGCCCGGGCCGTGGTCCCGCACCGCCACCAGCACCCCGCCCTCGACCGGCCGGGTGGTGATCTCCACGGGGCGCAGCACGGGGGCCTCGCGGCAGGCGTCGAGCGCGTTGCGCAGCAGGTTCGTCACCACGATCTCGAATTGCACGGGGTCGCCCTCCACCGGCCGCCCCGCGGCGCCGAGGCCCACCTGGATGGGCGTCGCCGAGGGCGTGGCGATGGCGCGGAGCTGGGCGACCGCACGCCCGCACACCTCGTCGATCTCCACGGGCATCCGCTGCACCTCGCCGCGGGCGGTGAAGCCCCGGAGCCGCCGCATGAGCTCCCCCGCGCGGAGCGCCTGAGCGCGCACGCGCTCCAGCACCCGCACGGTCTCTTCGTGGGAGACGGGCTCGCGCTCGGCCCGCGCGAGCAGGCCGCTGACCCACATGGCGATGGCGCTGAGGGGCTGGTTGATCTCGTGCGCCACCGCCGAGGCGAGGCCCTCCATGGACCCGATGTGCGCGAGGCGCGCCACGGCCTGCTCGTGCTCGCGGAGCATGCGCGCGGCGCGGCGCTGCTCGGTCACGTCGACCCCCACCACGAGCTGCGCGGGGCGCCCCTCGAAGGTCATGAGGCGCGCGAGGATCTTCACGGTGCGCTGCACGCCGTCGCCGCCGCGGGTCTCGACCTCGCGCAGGGTCGCGTCCTCGATGGCGTCGCCGAGGTCGCCCGCGAGGGCCTCCATCGCCGCGCGGTCTTCCCCCGCGCGCACGCGAAAGAGCTGCGAGGCGCCGCCGTTGGCGAAGCGCACCGCGCGGTCGTCGACGATGACCGCGGCCACGGGCAGGGCCTCGACCATCCCGCGCAGCGCCGACTCGCTGCGGCGCAGGCGCTCCTCGGCCGATGCGCGCGCGCGCACCTCGTCGCGGAGCTGCGCGTTGGCGGCGGTGAGGGCCTCGGTGCGGGCCCGCACCGCTCGCTCCAGCGACTCGCGGTGCTGCGACAGGGCGTCAGCCGCGGCGCGCTGCTCGGTGATGTCCTCGACGATGCCCGCGACGCGCACGCAGACCCCGCGCTCGTCGCGCACGGGCAGGGTCTGCACCCGCACCCAGCGGCGCGTGCCGTCGGGGCGGTGGATGAGGTACTCCGACACCGTCTCGCGCGCGGCGATGAACGCCAGCGTGCGCTCGACCTCCTCGCGGTGCCGCGGGTCCACGGCGGGGAGCCACGCGCGCGGGTTCTGGTAGAGCGCCGCGCAGGCGATGCCCCAGAGCGACTCGAAGGGCGGGCTCACGTAGAGCACCTGGTCATACGCTGCGGTCATGAGAAAGAACGCGTGGCGCACGTTGGAGGCGATGAGCCGAAATCGCTCCTCGGACTCGGCCAGCGAGCGCGCCGCGCGGGTCCGCCGCAGCAGGTTGCCGATGTCGTCGGCGAGCACCCGGAGCAGCGCGGCGTCTTCGTCGGACCAGCTCCGCGGCGCGGCCACCGCGTCGAGGCCCACGAAGCCCCGCAGGCGCCCGTCGTGCAGGATGGGCACGAGGATCACCGACTGGATCTGCTGCGAGGCCAGCGACGCGCGGAAGGCCGACGCCCCGGCCGGGAGGTCGTCGAGGCGGGCCGCGGCGACGTTGCGCCCCTCTCCCAACACATCAAAGACCCAGGGGAAGTCTTCGACCAGCATCTGCTGCAGGAACTCCCGCTGCGGCGCCACGCCCTCGGCGCACCACTCGTGGGTGTTGCTCATGCGGCGCGGGTCGTCGGCGAGGACGAAGAGGTAGCTGCGGTCGGCCTCGACAAACCCGCCCACGCGGGCCAGGGCCTGGTCGATGACCCCGTCGACCGCCGCGGGCTCGGCGTCGATGAAGAGCGACGACGCCTCGACGATGAGACGCTCGAAGGCGAGCCGCCGCGCCACGTCGGCCTCGGCCCGCCGGCGCGCCTCGTGGATGCGGAGCATGTAGAACAGCCCGCTGGTGGCGCCCAGCAGCGGCGCCAGCGCCGAGACCATCGTCGGGTCGTAGCCCCCCGGGCGGTTCGCGAGGCCCACCATGCCCACGAAGGACTCGCCGATGCGAACGGGCACGCCGAGAAAGCTCCGCAGCGGGGGATGCCCCCGGGGCACGCCGGAGGCGAAGGGGCTGCGCGCGGCGTCGTTCTCCATCAGCACCTCGCCGGTGCGCAGCACTCGCCCGAAGAGCGTGTCGAGGTTGCGAAACGCGAGACCCTCTGCGCCGGCGCGGGCGACGAGCGCGCGGGTGGCGTCGTCCCAGGCGATGTCGCTGACGGCGCGGCTCCGCAGCCAAGGGCGGCCGTCGTCGACGCGCACCTCGCCGATGAAGCCGTACTCGCTCCCGGTCAGCTCGACGAAGTGGCGGAGCATCTGCTCGAAGAGGCCGCGCTCGGGCGCCTCGGTGAGCAGCAGCGCGTTCTGCACCGCGCAGACGCGCTCGAGAACGGACATCGGATCCATCGGGGGCGGCGCGAGGGGCACGACAGACCCGGTGCTACCCGCGGCGCGCCTGCGGGTGAAGACGGGTGTACCCCTATCATAATGCGGGTTTATTCTGTGCGCGCCGCCGCCCTCGCGTCGGGAGAGCGGTCGCGCGGATAGGTGAAGACCCCTAGTCGCGCGGCGTATCGTCCTGATTCGCGCGGCGCACCCGAGTCGGTAGGTTGCCCCGCGATGAACGCGGCGACCCCGCAATGGACCTCTGGGACGCACGACGACCCCGCCGCGCCCACCGCCCTGGCGCTGCTCGTGGTGTACGCCGACGGCAGCGTCGACGTGCCCGACGAGTCCGCGCTGCGGTGGCTCCGCGCGTCGCTGCCCGCGCCCTTCACCCTGGCGTCGCTCGAGGGCCTCCTCGCGCCCGAAGACCTCGAGGCCCTGCGCGCCGACCTCGACGCGGTGAGCCTCGCGCGAGACCACGCCGTGCAGCGCACGGTGCGCGCCCGCGCGGGAGGGTTGACCCTGCGCGCGCGGGTGGCCACGCTGCGCCGTCGCGGCGCGGTGGCCACGCTGCTATTGTCTGACGAGCGTCGGCGCGGGTCCGGCACCGCGGGCGCGGGGCCTGCCGCCGGAGAAAGGGCGCTGCGATGGTCACGGTGAAGGGCTCGCCTCGCGAGATGGTGTACGTCGTCGACGACGACGCCGACGTGCGCGCCTCGCTGCGCTACCTCCTGGAGTCGGTGCGGCTCGCGGTCACGGAGTTCTCCTCGGGGGGAGATTTCCTGCGCGCCGCGCGGCCCGAGGTGCCCTCGTGCCTGCTGGTCGACCTGCGCATGCCCGACCTCGGCGGGCTCGAC
>JAWKRB010000048.1:0-40382 GCA_041389885.1 Polyangiales bacterium
CGACGCTTCGAGGCGATGCCTCCTGCCGACACGCGCCTGACGCTGATTCCCCTCACGCTCCTGGCGCTGCTCCTCGTCTTCTTCGAGGTCGGCGCCAGCGTGTTTGGCTGGGGCGTGCTCTGCGTGATCGTGGGCGCGCTCAGCGGCCTCGCGGCGATCCTCGCCCTCGCGTGCGCGGCCTTCGCGAGCGTCGTGGCGCTGATCCCGTGGGCGGCCTTCGGCCCTGAGTTCGTCGACCCCGCGCGGGTCATGGCGCGGGGCTTCGACGCCGCCGCGTGGCTCTTCGCGCTCTGGGCGCGGCTCGCGGGGCGGGCCTTCGGCGCCCACGTGCGCTTCGAGCTCACCCCGACCGTCGAGGTCGGCCTCGCCCTGCTCGCCGGCTGCGCCGTGGCGTGGTTCGCGCTGCGCGCGCACGCGCGCCTCCGCGCCCGTTCGAGACCGTAGCGGGACCCTCGGCTTCGAGTCAGGCGCGCGGCGCCGCGGCGCACCTGTGGCAGCCTCGGGCGTCATGCGCAGCGTTCACAGCCGGGACCTCAAGCACCACGCCTTCGTCGACGGCTTCGGCCTCACGCGCGTCTCCCTGCCCGACAAGGTGAAGACCGAGCGGAGGGTCTGCGCGGGCCTCGACGCGACGCTCAGCGTCGACGCCGGGGGCAGGGCCCTGCTGGCGTGCCACGAGGGCGAGCATGAGATGCACCACCTGGGGCTCCCCGCGCTGCGGGCGCGGACGCGCCTTGATCGCGGACGGGTGCTGGGCGCGTCGCTCACCCCCGAGGGAGGCTTCGTCGACGTGATGACCGATGGGCGCGCCACGCCTCGGGCGACGCTGCGACGGTGGTCCGACCCCTTCGTGACGCCCGCGTTCCTCCCGCTCGATCCAGCGAGCGCGCCGACGCGCCCTGGGGTCACGCTCGACGACGCCGGGCCCTCGCACCGACCCGCGCGGCTGGTGACTTCGCCTCGGGGGACGTGGGCGACGCTCCTCGGGGCGTCTCCGACGCTCCTCGTCGGCGACCTCGAGGCCCCCGTCGGTCGGCTGCGATGGAGCGCGCCCGTGAGGGTGCCCCCCGGGGCGCTGCTGACCCTGCACCCCTTCGACGAGGGACGGGTGGTCGTCGCGGCCTTTCTCCCTGCGGCGCAACGCGTGATGATCCTTCGCTTCGACGCCGAGGGCGAGGCGGCGCCGGTCGTCGAGCTCTCGACGCGCGGCCCCGCGGCGCCGCTGACCCCCGAGGTCGTCCTGCATCAGCGCGACGACGGGACCGTGGTCCGCCGCGCGCTGTCAGACGGCGTCGAGGAGCGCACGCGCCTCCCCGACTCGGCGTGTGGCCCGGGTCGCGTCTTTGGCCAGGGCTCGTCGGCGTTCTTTCTGCCGTGGCACGCCGAGACGGTGATCGACCTTCGCCGCGGCCTCGAGCTCGACCGCGGCCTGGGCGAGCACGACGCCCCCGCCCGTCGCGCCCTCCGCAGGGTGATCTCCCAGGCCAACGCCCTGGCGCAGGCCACGGGGTCGTACTTCGAGCTCGAGCGCGCGCAGGCCGACCGCCGTCGCCGCGTCGTCGTCGTCGGCCTCCAGTCCTCGCCGGGCGACGAGTCGCTCCTGGGCGTGATGCTCTCGTCGTGGGTGGAGCAGGCCGCGCCCCGCGAGGTCTCTCGGGCCGACCCAGGCTGGCGCGCGGCGCCCGTGGGTGGCCTGGTCCGTCGGTATCCGCACGAGCGCTGGGATGAGGTCGAGGTCGCTGCGGCCCTGGCGCGCCTGGCGCGGGAGGGCCTCGCCCTCGAGGGCTGCCTCGCGGGGCTCGCCGAGGCGTATCGCTTCGACGGCGACGGCGCGCCCACCCGCTGCGCGTTCACCGAGGACGGCGCCCGGCATCTGCTCGGCGCGCTCGTCGAGCTCCTGCCGCGCGCGAACGACGCGAGGCCCGGGGCTCCGCCGAAACAGCACGCGCGCCCTCGAGCCCGACGCGCTCGGCGGGGGGGCCCCGGGGGCCGCGGGGGGGGGGCGCGCCGTCGACGGCCCGATGCTCGTCGACCTGCTCTCGGTGCTGGGGGTTCATGCGCTCGGCGGGCAGGCCCTGGCGCTCGTCGCGGCGCTGTGCCGCACGTCGTGGGCGCAGCGGCTGGGCTACGACGCGAGGCTGCCCTGGGCGGTGCGCTGGCTGCGCCACGTGCACCGCGACGCCGACGAGGTCGCGGAGACCCTGCGTCGCGCCTCCGCCGGGAGCCGGAGCGCGAGCTTTCTGGTCGATCGCGGGCTGCGCTGACCTCGCCCCACCTCGAGAGCGGACCTTCGTGGTCCACCCGTCGCCCTCGCCGTGAGAGAACGGGCGCCATGCTGTACGCCCTCGACGTGGACTATCGCGACGACGGCAGCGCGCGCGCGGCGCTGGTGGGCTTCGCGCGCTGGGACGACCCCGCCCCCACGCGCGAGCTCGTGACCCCGGTCGCGGACGTCGCGGCCTACGAGCCGGGCGCGTTCTACAAGCGCGAGCTCCCCTGCCTCCTCGCCGCGCTCCGCGAGGCCGCGGAGCCCGCGTCGTGCGTCGTGGTCGACGGGCACGTCTGGCTCCGTCGCGACGACGACGCCGGGCTCGGCGCCCACCTCTGGCGCGCGTTGGGCTGCGCGACGCCCGTCGTCGGCGTGGCGAAGCAGCGCTTCGACGCGGGGGTCGCGGCGCCCGTGCTGCGGGGCGCGAGCGAGCGGCCGCTGTGGGTGACGGCGGCGGGCGTCGAGGCGGCTTGGGCCTGCGCGCGGCTGCGCGAAATGCACGGCGATCACCGCATCCCGACGCTGCTCAAGCGGGTCGACGCGCTGTGCCGGGGCGCGCGCTGAGGGGCCCCCCCGGGGACTCCAAACTGGCGCGTTCGTGCGGGGGGCTGCTATGCGCCCCGGTGATGGACCGGTCGAGAGAACGTGCAACCCTGCTGCTCCTGAGCCTCACGGCGGTTCGCCCCGCGGTGGGGCAGGTGCCGCCGCGTCGCCACGCGCCCACGCCCGTCCTCGCGTCGGCGGATCGCCCCGACCTCGCCGACGGCACGGCGCTGCCCCGGGGGGTGCGCTCGGTGCGGGTGGAGCGCGACGGCGAGGTGATCCGCGCGCGGCCAGATCGCGCGTCGGCGCGGAGGGGGACGGCGGGGCGCGGCGCGAGGCTCCCCGCCCTCGAGGCCACGCAGGGCAACGGCTGCCGCGGGGTCTGGGTTCGCGTGGCCGCGGACGCCTGGCTCTGCGGCGACAACGTGGTGCTCACCAGCGACGCGCCCTCGGCCACGAGCCTGCCGCTGGTGCCGCCGGGGGAGGTGGTCCCGTATCGCTACGCCTTCGCGACGCACGCGGGGGTGCGAACCTACCGTCGCCTCGACGACGTGGCCGACGAGAACTGGGCCGAGGAGCTCGAGCGCGGCATGAGCGTCGCCGTCACCGGCACCGCGCGGGTGGAGCAGGGGAGCTTCGTGCACACCGCGGGCGGGCGCTGGGTGGCGATGCGCGACCTCGCGTGGGCGCGGCCGTCGGAGCGCGCCGGGGTGTTCTTCGATCCCGGCGAGTCGACGAGCGACGTCGCGATGCTCCGGGTGAACGCCCGCGCGTGGCCGACCGCCGAGGGCGCGCTCTTCTCGCGGGGTTCGTCACGCGACACGAACGCCCTGTCGCGCAGGGACTTCGTGCACATTCGGGAGCGGGTGACGCTGCGCGGGCGCGAGGTGGTCCGCACCGACGCGGGGTGGCTCGTGGCGCGGCTGCTGTCTCCCCTCGCGACGCCGCCGCCGATCTCCGACCTGGGCCGCGACGAGCGCTGGGTCGACGTCGACCGACGACACCAGACGCTCATGGCCTTCGAGGGCACGCGCCCGGTGTTCGCGACGCTGGTGTCGACCGGGCGCGGCGGCAACGAGACGGCCCCCGGCGAGCACCGGGTGTGGTCGAAGCTCGCGGCGTCGGACATGTCCAACGCCGACGACGTCGAGATCACCACGGCGACCGCGCTCTACACCGTCGCGCGGGTGCCCTGGGTGATGTTCTTTCACGGGGACCAGGCGCTGCACGGGGTGTTCTGGCACGACCAGTTCGGCCGCGCGCGCTCGCACGGCTGCGTCAACCTCGCGCCCCGCGACGCGGCGTGGCTCTTCGAGTGGGCGCCGCCGCGGCTGCCGCCGGGGTGGACCGCGGTGATCCCCACGCGGCACGAGCCCGGTCTGCGCGTGCGCGTGCGCTGAACGGGGCCTGCTCGTCGGCCGCGCCTGCACCCGCAGGGCAGACGCGATCGGTGGCGACCCGACCTGCGGCGGCGTGAGGCGGCCGACGCCGCGCCCCGGGCCTTCGTGGGAGCGGCCGTCGACGAGGCGGCGCCCCGCGCCCAGACCTCGACGACCGGGCCGTCACTCCCCCCGCAGGCTCGCCGCCGCGAGCGTGTAGATCGCGAGGACCTCGGTGGGCCTGCGCGTGAGCTCGTCCTGCTCCGAGGTGAGCCGCGCGACGCTCGCGGGGAGCACCCTGGCGGCCTGCGCGTCGTTGCGGGCGCCGAGGAGCTCGTCGCGGCTCCAGCGATCCATCGCGATGAGCAGCCACGGGCGCCAGGGGTCCACGCCGGTACCCTCGTCGCCGGGGGGGCGCGCGCACTCGAAGTGCGTGACGGGGGTCGGGGCGCACCAGGTGTTCAGCGAGAGAAACGCGCGCTCGACCCGCGCGCGGTCTCCGGCGTCGGCGTCGGCGCCGCGCGCGCGGGAGAGGAGGTAGCCCGCCTGCGCGGTGAGGGCCGCGTGGCGCATGACCGTCGAGCGCGGGTCGTCGACGGCGGCGCGCACCCAGCGCAGCGCGCGGGCGCGGGCGGCGGCCACGGGCGCGGGGTCGCCGCGGTCGGCGCTCTCGACGAGCCCCCAGGCCGCGCGGAGCGAGTCGCGGGTGGAGCTCGCGTGCGAGGCGTCGGGGAGGTGCGGAAAGCTCCCGTCCTCGCGCTGCGACGCGAGCAGCGTGTCGCGCGCCACGCGCACCCGCGCGCGGGCCGTCTCGGCGTGGGTGATCGCCGCGAGCCGGGCGTACGCGATGAGCGCCCAGGCCGTGGCCTCGACGGTGCCCACGGCGACGGCGCCGTCGCGCTCGGTCCAGCTCCCGTTCACGCGGGCGCGGTCGAGGGCGAGGAGCGCCGAGAGCTGATCCTGCGGGGTCATGGTGGCGCCGGCGCGGTGCGCCGCGAGCAGGGCCGTGAGCGCGCGCGCCGTGTCGAGCCCCGAGGTCGGCGCGTCGGGGCTCTCGCCGAAGCCTCCCCCGCTCTGCCGCTGGAGCAGGGCCTGCGCGAGCTTCGCGGTCACCGCGGTGAGGTGCGGCCTCTCGCTGGGCGACGCGCCCCGCCAGGCCCTCGGCGCCGCCACCGTCGGAGGTCGCAGCGTGCGGTCACGAAGGAGCACCCAGGCCGCCGTGGTGGCGAGCACCAGCGTGCCCACCGTCGCGACGCCCAGGAGCCAGGCGGGCACCGCGGGACGCGCCTCGAACACCGGGAGGACCAGCGTCTTCGCGCGCTCCAGGGTCTTGGGCACGCGCCGCGTTCGCGTCGGGGCGGCGGGCGTCGAGAGGGCCGCGTCGATGTTGGCCGAGAGCGAGTCGAGCGGCGTGGGGAGCGCGTCCTCGAGGGAGGGGCTCAGGGGGGTCTCGGCCTCGTGGTCGATCTCCGAGAGGGGGGCCGGAGGCGCCTCGAAGAGCGCCTCGAGCGCCGCGAGCTGCTTCGCCTGATCAAAGGGACGCGCGGGCTCAGGCTCGGGCTCAGGCTCGGGCTCAGGCTCGGGCTCAGGCTCAGGCTGCACGGGTGCAGCGATGGGCTGCATCGGCGCAGGGGGAGGAGGCGGAGGCGCCGCGGGCTCGGGCTGCACGGGTGCAGCGATCGGCTGCGTCGGCGCAGGGGGAGGCGGAGGCGTCGCGCGCTCGGGCTGCACGGGTGCAGCGATCGGCTGCGTCGGCGCAGGGGAGGGAGGCGGCGGCTCGGGCTCGGGCTCGACGGGCGCCTCGGGGCGCGTGAAGGGGGGCGGCCCTCCCTCGATCGAGATCGGCGCGGGCTGCGGCGCCTCGCCGGGCAGGCGAAAGGCCGGGAGCTTGCGCGTGGGAGCCGAGTACAGCGCCTCGTCGGGATCGTCGACCGGGCGACGCAGCCGGGAGCGCACCTTGCGCGGTCGTGTCGCCGCGACGTCGCTCGGCGGTTCGGGCGCGGCGACCGGGGCCCCGGGCTGCGTCGACGAGGGCGGGGGTCGTCGTCTCGCGGCCTGCTCGCGAGGAAACGCGGGTGCCTCCGGCGGCTCGGGCTCGGGCGCTTCGATCGCAACGGGCTGCGGCGCAGGCGCTTCGACCGCGACGGTAGGCGGAGGATCGGCGGGAACCGGCGGCGGCGTCGAGCGCGTCGAGGGCGCCGGGCGGCGGCGGCGAGGCGGGAGACCGGCGGCATGAGGGGGCGCGGGATGGGCAGCGCCGAGACCCGAGGGGTCGGCGCGACGAGCGGGCGCGCGGCGGGGGGACCGAGGCGCGCGCGGGGGGCTGGGAGGCACGCGCGGCGCAGGCGTCGGGGGGCGGCCGGAGGGCTCGGAGGACGTCGACCGACTCGTCGACGCTCAGCGTCGTGGCAGGGTCGGCGGGGGGCGGGGGCGCGACGACGACGACGCCCGCGGCACCGGGCGACGCGCGGGGACCGTCCCCGGCTGGGAGGGGTGCAGCGAAGGCGCGCGCGGCGAGGGGACCGGCGCGGCGGGCGCCCGCGGGGGCGTCGGGGCCCGGCGGATCCCCGCGGGGGGCGCGGCGGAGAACGGCGGCTGCGTCGCGCGGGGTCGTACACGCGCATGCAAGCTCGCCGACGGCGACGCTCGCTCACGGAGATGGGACGCAAGGGAGGGGTCGGGGTCGAGGCAGCGGAGCATCCACGCGTCGAAGCCCGGCGGGAGGTTCACCCCCCGGCGCGCGGCGCTCGCGCTCGGCGCGGCGTGCGTCGACGCGTCGGGCACCCGGGCGAAGATCGCCGCGGCGCTGAGCCCGTGCCAGTACGCCTGCCCCACGAGCATCTCGTAGGCGATGAGGGCGAGGGCGGTGACGTCGGTGCGCGGAGAGATCGGCGCCTGGTGCGTGATCTGCTCGGCGGCCATGTAGAGCGGCGTGCCGACGCGGCCCGAGGTCACGGGCTCGCCCGTGTTGAGGTGCGCCGCGATGCCGAAATCGAGGATCTTCACCCGCGGCGGGCCGTCGTCGGGGAAGGTCACGAAGAGGTTCGCGGGCTTGAGGTCGCGGTGCACGATCCCCTGCGCGTGGACCTTGTCGAGGGCGCTCGCGACCTGCTTGAGCAGCGCGGTCACCGTCGACGGGGGGATGCCCGCGCCCTCCTCCCACTGCCGCTCGATGTAGCGCGCCAGGTCTTCGCCCTGGAGGAGCTCCATCACCAGGAAGGGGATCGACGTGCTCTTGTCGACGTCGCAGTCGATGATCTGCACGACGTGGTCGCTGTCGATGTTCGAGCAGGCCGTGGCCTCGCGGTAGAAGCGCTCGACGCTGGTGGGGTTGGCCAGGCTCTCGGCGTGGAGGAGCTTGAGCGCGAGGCGTCGGCGGGTGAGCTGGTGCTCGACCTCGTACACCTCGGCCATGCCGCCGCTGCCGAGGCGCCGAATCAGCCGGTAGCGGTCGGAGAACACCGCGCCGGGCGCGAGGGTAGAACGAGACGCGCTCGCGTCGCGTGTTGGGGCCTTCGCGGTCTCGCGTTGTTCGGTCATGGCGGGGCGGCGCGGACACTACCACGACCCGCCCCGCGCCGACCGCGCGCGCCCATTACCCCGGCGACGGCTTGACACCCGCGCGCTCCCGCGGGAATAGACCGCCGCCCGTTGCCGCGACGCAGGGCGCGGCCCAACGATGGAGCCCGCGCCGACAGCCGACGTCGCGCGCGAGTGTGGAGACAGCGTGCATGATGGCGCAGGTTTCGAGCCCGATGGATCTCCTCGCGTGACCCGATCGCGCCGGTTCGCCGCGCCTGTCAGTCCTCGTGCTGCGCACCACGGCGGGGGCTGCGGCTCGCGCACGGCGTAGCGCTCGCCGCGGTGGTATGCCGCCGGCGCAGGCGCTGCTGGGCACGACGCTGGCGGAAGCCGGCGCCCACTCGCTCAACTGCTACATCGAGCGCGACATCGACCGCAGGCATGGCCTGCACCCGCGCTGTCCCTCCCGCGGCGCCTCGACCGGGTCGCGCTGGTGCTCGGGCTGGTGCTCTCGGCGGTGTCGATCCCGCTGCTGTGGTTCGCGCGAACCCGCTCACGGCCCTCTTCGGCGCCCTGGCCCTGGGAGCTACGTGCTGGTCTACACCCCGATGAAGACCCGCACCCCCGCGGCGCTCTACGTCGGCGCCGTGCCCGGCGCGCTGCCGCCGCTCATGGGGTGGACCGCGGCGACGGGCCGCGTCGAGAGCGCCGGCCTGGTGCTCTTCGCGATCCTGTCTCTCCAGCTCCCGCACTTCTTCTCGCCATTATCGCGATCTACCGCAAGGACGACTACGCCGCCGCGGGGATGAAGACCCTGCCCATCGTGCGCGGCGACGCCGTGGCGCGCAGGCACATCGCGCTCTGGACCCTCGTGCTCGTGGCCGTGAGCTTCGGGCTCCCGCTCCTCGGCGCCGCGGGGTGGTTCGCCATCTCGCCGCCGCCGCGCTCGGCGCGGCCTTCGTCGCCAAGACCCTCCCGGGGCTGCGCGCGGCCGAGCCCGAAGAGGGCTTCGCGCGGGGGGTCTTTCTGCTCTCGCTCGTGTACCTCACCGGGCTCTTCCTCGCGCTCATCGTCGACGCCGTGCTGCGAGGCCACGGGCGATGAGCGCCGAGGCGCCCTGGGTCGCACCGCGCCGCGCGGCGACGTCCCTTCGCCGCGGTGCTCTGGGTGCTGGTGCTGGCGGCGATCCCCGTCGCCATCTCGCTGAAGTTTCGCCCCGAGCCCCTCGCCGACTTCGGCGTGGTCCCCGCCGCTCCTCACGAGCCAGCGGGGCGACGCGTTCGGCAGCGCCGAGCTCCAGGGCAAGGTCTGGATCGCGAATTTCATCTTCACCTCGTGCCCCTCGTCGTGCCCGCGGCTGACCCGGCACATGGCGCGGGTGCAGTCGCGGCTCCGCGACGCGCGCGACCGCGTGCGGCTCGTCTCGTTCAGCGTCGACCCGAGCGTCGACACCCCCGAGCGCCTGCGCGGCTACGGCGCGCGCTACGGCGTCGACCCGGCGATGTGGTCCATGCTCACGGGGCCCAACGACGAGGTGCAGCGCATCTCGGTGCAGGGCTTCAACCTCGCGCTCCACGCGCCCTCGTACGAGGGCCCGCGGCCCGCGAACTACAACATCCTCCACGGCGAGCACATCATGCTCATCGACCGACGGATGCACATCCGCGGGTACTACCGCGCCGACGCCCGCGGCCTCGACCAGGTCTCCCGCGCCGCGCGCCGGCTGCTGCGGGAGTGACCCGCGCGCTCAGAGCGCGACGACCACGCCCAGGCCGACCGAGAGCGTCGGTCCGGTGAAGCCCGCGGCGCGCGCCGCGCCCGACTCGATCACCACGGGCTGAAGCGCCGTGCCCGCGGTGGCGTCGAGGGTGGTCCACCAGCGTCGGCTGACCCGCACGCGCAGCGACGCGACCACCGAGACGAAGAACACCCCGGCGTCTCCCTGCCCCGCGCGCACCCCCGCGACCGTGGGGCGACCTTGGACCCAGGCCCACCCCGCCTCGAAGCGCGGGCCGAGCTCCAGCGCCACCCGCTCCCCGCCCGCCAGGAGCGTCGCCGAGAGCGCCGCGGTGGCCAGGCCCAGATCGATCTCACCCAGAGGATCGAAGGCCGTGCCGGCGTGCGCCCCGGCGTCGAGGCGGAGCCGCAGGGGCCAGCGGGGCGAGGGCGCGAAGCCCAGCGTCGCCCGCCCCCCGAGGAGCGCCGCGTTGGCCGCGGGGAAGGTCAGCGCCGCGAAGGAGATCCCCACGCTCCAGCGCGGGGGCGCCTCGGCGACGGGGCGACGCGGGGGCGGGGGCGCCGGGGGAGGGAGGTCGCCGCGGCTCCGCAGCGCGCCGAGGAGCCGCACCACCATCGCCGCGCGCACCCGGCTCGGGGGCGCCTCGGGCGCGGGGGGCGAGGGGTCGAGGGCGAGCTCGGCCCAGCTCGCGCGGAGGAGCTCCGCGGCGGCGAGGGCGAGGGCGCGGGCCCTCCCCGAGGCGGGCACGTCTCCGAGGTCCACCGCGCGACGCACGCTCTTGCGGGTGACCGCGTCGTCGATCGAGAGGGCGAGCGCGGTCGCGCCCTCTGCGCACACCGGGAACTCCAGGCGGATCACCGCGAGCGCGCCCTCGTCGTCGGCGTCGAAGCGCAGCTCCTCGACGCCGTCGCCCTCGAGCTCGGTGCGCAGGAGCGCGCGCCAGGCCCCCTCGACGAAGGGAGGCGTCGCGCAGCCGAGGGGCGCCACGTGCACCCGGCTCGGCGCGGCCCGCGGCGCCTGGGCGTCGGCGCTCGACGCGCGGAGCAGCGACGCCGCGAGACACGCCGACACGACGCGCAGCCCCGCGCTCACGGCCCCTCGCAGGCCTCGCGCATACGGTCCGCGTAGCGCCCCTGGGGAAAGCCCGCGAGGTACTCCCGCGCCGCCGCGCACGCCCCCGCGCGATCGCCCGCGCGCCCGCGGGCCTCGACGAGCCGCGCGCGGAGGTCTTCGACGAGGCTCCGCGGAGGGCGCAGCGCCAGCGAGCGCTCGAACCACCGCGCCGCGAGCGCGGGGCGACCGCGCTGCGAGAGCTCGTCGCGGCCCAGGGTGAACGCCGCCATCGCCAGCCCACAGTGCTCGGTGTCAGGCGCATCGCAGCCCGAGCGAGTGCCGCCTGGTCGTGGTGCCGCGTGCGGCGCGCGATGTCGAGACGAGATGTGGCGGGGTCACCGGGCGCGGCCTCGCGCTCGAACCCCTGTCTCCCAACGACTCCCCACGCCCGCGGACGTCGCCCTCGCGGGCCCTCGCGCGCCACGCGGGGAGCCCGGCGGAGGCGGCGCGCGCCGCGCGCTCGACCCGCAGCGACGGGCGGGGCGCGGGCGGGCCCGCGGCCTCACGGGCGCGGGCGCCTGACCGAGAGGGACTGCCCCGTGGTGAGCACGCGGTGACCGCCCGGCACCGCCGCGCCGTCGACCCACACCGTGCCGTGAGCGACCCGCACCCGCAGGGTGCGCGGCGCGCGCACGACGGTGAACGCCGTGCCCACGACGGTGACCGTCGCGAGGCCGCGGTCGACGCGCCAACGCCGGGGCCCCCGGTGCGACCTTCGAAGGACGCCGCGCCGCCGCGGCGAGAACGCCATCTGGCGCCGCCTGCGTTCGCTGGCCTCAGCGAGGTCTCGGGCCCCAGGGCCACGGTGGACCCGTCGTTCGAAGCGCACCGTGCGCGCGACGGTCGCGGAGGCGCTCGGAGCTCCTACTCGAGGTGAGCTCGGCGTGGTCCGCGAGCAGCGGGCCGCGGAGGATCGCACGGCGGGGCGGGGCGGCGCCGGGCGAAGCTGAGGCGGCCACGGCGGCGGCGCGGCGGCGGCGAGGGCGAGCGCGGGCCAGGCGCGGGTCTTCGGGCGGTGACGGCGGCCCTCGACCTCGCGCCATGCGCTCGACGTCGGCGTCGCTG
This sequence comes from Polyangiales bacterium, assembly GCA_041389885.1. Taxonomy (GTDB): domain Bacteria; phylum Myxococcota_A; class Polyangia; order Polyangiales; genus JAWKRB01. Next base: position 11,630 of record JAWKRB010000048.1, read on the forward strand.
AAGGGCTCGCGGACGGTGCTCGCCCAGCCGGGGGTGCTCGCTCACGACGCCCCTCCCATCGCGCGCGCGACGCGGGCCTCGGCGGCGGCGACGCGGCGCTTCACCGTCGCGAGGGAGCAGGCGCACAGCGAGGCGACGGCCTCGAGGGTCTCTCCGTTCACCCGGTGGAGCACCCACGCGGCGCGCTCGTCGGCCGAGGCGCGCGCGAGGGCCGACTCGACGGCCGCGAGCTCGGCGCGCACGTCGGCGGGCGCGTCGCGGGCGCACAGGGAGTGGAGGGGCGCGTCGTCGGCGCCGTCGTCGAGGCCGACGAAGCGAAGGACCTTGCGGCGTCGCATCGCGCGCTGGCACCGCGACACCGCGATGCGCGCGAGCCAGCCCCGCAGCGCCGCGGGCTCGCGGAGCTGGTCGAGGGACGAGAGGGCGAGGGCGAAGGTGTCTTGCACGATGTCTTCGGCGTCTTGACGACGAGCGCTGAGCCGGAGCGCGAGGGAGCCAATGTATCGAACGTGACGTCGGTAGATCGCCTCCTCGGCGAGCCGGTCGCCCGCGCGCGCCCGCAGCACGAGCGCCGCGTCGTCGTCACGCGGGTCGGCCTCGCGTGCCGAGCACGTCGTCGGGGTGGCGGGCGCCGCCCCGCGACGGTCGCGATGGAGCGCCACGGTCATCAAGGAGCTGCCTCTGTACAGAGCGCTGACATCGAGCCATCGGCTCACGAAAAATACGTGCCAGAGAATTTCTGGGTGAATCGGGACGACCCTGCGCCGGAGTGTGCCATCCGCGGCGTCTCCGCCGTGCGCTCGATTCACCGAAAGAATTTCTGAGCCGGTGCGGCGCCCTCGCGGCTCTGTGCCAGGTATGAGAGACCTTCAACGCCTTGCAGGGTGGGTGTCGCTGGCGATCGCCGTCGGCGCCGGGTGCAACCCCGTGGTGATTCGCGCCCTCGACCCCGGCGCAGACGGCGGCGCGACGGGCGACGCGCCCGTGGGTTCGGACGTCGTGTCGGTCGACGCGCCCGACGCCGGGCGGTGCGCGAGCAACGCCAACTGCTCCGTGACGGAGTACTGCGCGGGCAACGGCTGCGGCGCGGGGGGAGTCTGCACGCCGAGGCCGCAGGACTGTCCGTTGAACTACGCGCCGGTGTGCGGCTGCGACGGCCGCACCTACGGAAACGCTTGCGGCGCAGCGGCCGCGGGCGCTCGCGTGGCGCGGTCCGGCGCCTGCGAGGGCGTGGACGCCGGCGTGGACGCGGGCCCCGCGAGCTGCCTCGCGAACCGCGACTGCTCCGTGACGGAGTACTGCGCGGGCAGCGGCTGCGGGGGAGCCGGCGTGTGCGCGCCGAGGCCCGACGCGTGCCCCGCGATCGAGGCGCCGGTGTGCGGCTGCGACGGTCGTACGTACTCGAACGAGTGCGTCGCCGCGAGCGCGGGCGTGCGCTTCGCGACGCGGGGCGCGTGCGGGGGGTCGAGCGACGGCGGGGCGCCCGCCGACGCCGGCGAGGCGAGCTGCGCGAGCGAGCGCGACTGCACCGGCGGCCGCGAGTGCGTGTTCCCCCTCGGGGTGTGCACGGCGCGCGGGGTGTGCGAGCTGCCGACCCCGTGCTTTCGGCCTGAGACCTTCTGCTCCTGCGCGCGGGAGACCTACGAGAGCTGTCGTCCGACGCGTCCCACCGTCGCCGCGGGCGCGTGCCCCTCGACGGGCGACGCCGGGGCGCCCGGCTGCGCGAGCTCGCGCGACTGCGCCGCGGGTGAGACCTGCGAGTTCCCGTCGTCGGGCTGCGCGCAGGTGGGTCGTTGCGCGCCGACGATCCAGTGCCTTCGGGCGGAGCCCTTCTGCGGCTGCGACGGTCAGACCTCCATGGGCTGCGTCCCCGAGCGCCCCACGGCGCACCGCGGCGCCTGCGAGCCCGCCCCCGACGCCGGGGCCTCGCGCTGCGCCGCCGTGCTCTGCGGCCCCGGCACGGCGTGCTGCGAGTCGACGGGCGCCTGCTACGACACCCGCTGCCTCGCGTGCTGCATGCCGACCGTCGACGCCGGGGTCGCGCCCGGCTCCTGTCGATCGAACAGCGAGTGCGCCGCCGGCGCCTACTGCGCCGCGAGCGCCTGCGGCGCGACGGGCCGCTGCGCGCCGCGCCCCGAGGTCTGCCCTGGCATCTACGCGCCGGTGTGCGGCTGCGACGGCCGCACGTACTCCAGCGACTGCGTCGCCGCGAGCCAGGGGGTGATCGTCGCGCGCCCCGGCGCCTGTCCCTGATGGCACAACGCCGCGGTCGAGCTCGCGCGCCGCGGCGTGCGTGCTAGCCCCTGCGGGTGCGCGCGATCCTCCTCGTTCCTGTCCTCTCGCTCCTCGGCTGCACCGACGCCGTGAGCGGCTCCAACGCCTTCCTCGACGTGCCCGACGCCGGGGCGCCGAGCGTCGACTCGGGGCCGCTCCGAGACGTCCCCGACGACCTCCCGGCGCGCTCGGCCACGGGCCTCGACCGCCGCCCCGAGAACCGCACCTGCGTGGCCTTCGCCCGCCCCCGGCTCGGCTCTGTGGCGCTCACGCGGGTGTTCCCTTCGCTGCCGTCGCTCTCGGGCACCGTCGCCCTCACGCCCTCTCCCCTCGAGCCGGGCCGTTGGTTCATCGTCTCGCAGTCGGGAACGGTGTGGTCCTTCGCCGCGGGAGACAGCGCGCGCACGCCGGCGCTGAACATCGCGTCGCGCCTCCGCGCGGGGGGTGAGGGAGGGCTGCTGGGCATCGCGTTTCACCCTGACGTCGCGCGCAACCGCTATGTCTATTTCAACTACACCGCGCCGCCGCAGGCGGCGGGCGAGGCGCTGCGCTCGCGGGTCGTGCGCTTCACCCTGCGCGACAGCCGCACCATCGACCCGTCGACGGAGCGGGTGATCCTCGAGGTGTCGCAGCCCTTCGCGAACCACAACGGCGGGAGCCTGGCCTTCGGCCCCGACGGGATGCTCTACCTCGGCTTCGGCGACGGCGGCTCGGCCAACGACCCGCGGCGCACGGGGCAGAACCGCGACGTGCTGCTCGGAAAGATCCTGCGCATCGACGTGAACGTCCCTGACGACGCGACGCCGGCCTACGCGATCCCGAGCGACAACCCCTTCGCGGGCGGCGGCGGTCGCCCCGAGGTGTGGGCCTACGGGATTCGCAACCCCTGGCGCTTCAGCTTCGACCGCGTGACGGGGCAGCTCTGGCTCGGAGACGTCGGCCAGAACCGCCTCGAGGAGGTCGACCTCATCGAGCGCGGCGGGAACTACGGCTGGAACACCATGGAGGGCTCAAGCTGCCTCGTGGGCACGAGCTGCGACCGAACGGGGTTGATCCTCCCGGTGGTGGAGTACGGTCGCAGCGAGGGCGCCTCGATCACCGGGGGATACGTCTACCGCGGCGGCGCGATCCCCGGCCTCGGGGGCGCGTTCATCTTCGGAGACTTCGTGAGCGGGCGGGTGTGGGCCGTGACCCGCGACGGCGCCGGCGCGCCGCAGCGCACGCTCCTCGCGAGCTCGGGGCGCAACATCGCCTCGTTCGCGCAGGACGCCGACGGCGAGGTGTACGTCGTCTACTACGACGGTCGCGTCGACCAGCTCACCCCCGCGGGCGAGGCGATGGACGCGGTGCCCCGAACGCTCTCCGCGACCGGGTGCGTCGACCCCGCGAACCCGTTGCGCCCGGCGTCAGGGTTGATCCCCTACGCGCCCAACGCGCCGTTCTGGAGCGACGGCGCCGAGAAGTCCCGACACCTGGCCCTGCCCGAGGGAGGGCGCATCACCGTGGGGGCCGACGGCGACTGGGACCTTCCCATCGGCACCGTGCTGGTCAAGGACTTCGACCTCGGGGGGCGGCGCATCGAGACGCGACTGCTCGTTCGCCACGAAGACGGCGACTGGGCCGGCTACACCTACGCCTGGAACGACGCGCAGACCGACGCGACCCTGGTCACGGGGAGCGTGACCCGAGAGTTCCCCGCCGGGCGCTGGGTGTACCCCTCGCGCGACCAGTGCATGGAGTGCCACACCCGCGCGGCGGGGCGCTCGCTGGGCCTCGAGACGGCGCAGCTCAACGGCGACCTCGTGTACCCCGCCACCGGGCGTCGGGCGAACCAGCTCGCCACCCTCGAAGCAATCGGGGTCTTCACCGCGCCCCTGGGTGACCCCGCGGGGCAGCCCCGCCTGGTGAACCCCTACGGCGCCGAGGGCACCGACGAGGCGCGCGCTCGCGCCTACCTGCACACCAACTGCGCCCAGTGCCACCAGCCCGGCGGGCCCGGACGCGGCGGCATGGACCTGCGGTACACCACCCCCTTCGCGGGCACGGGCACCTGCGACGCCGCGCCCCTCGCGGGCGACCTCGGGGTCACGGGCGCGAGGCAATTCGCGCCGGGCGACCCCGCTCGCTCGCTGCTCGCGCTCCGTTCGCGGGAGACGGGGATGAATCGAATGCCGCCCATCGGCAGCGGGCGCGTGGACGAGCCCGGCGTCGCGGTGCTCGAGCGCTGGATCCGCGGCACGAGGGCGTGCCCATGACGGAGCGCGCTCGACGGCGGCGCGCTACTGCGCGGCGCGGCAGCCGTGCGAGGTGAGGTACTGCTCGCGGGCCTCGTTGGAGGTGAGCGCGGAGTACTCGCGCGCGGCGTTTCGCTCGCACTGGCTCTCGATCGAGGGGTCGCCGCTGCCGAGGTGATGGCAGTGCTCCTCCACCGCGGCGTGACACGCGATCCAGCGGGCGCGACCGGCCTCGGGCACGTCGCTCGCGCGGTTGGAGGTCGTCGCGCATCCGAGCGCGAGGAGAACGAGGGTCGAGAGCATCTTCATGGCGGTTCCTCCCTGGTGAACGGTTGAGATGCCTGGGAGGGCATTCGAGATTCGTGCCACGTGTCAGAAGGTCGACCCACGCCGCGCGCTCTCTCCCGCCTCGGGAGAGGGCTCTGCAAAGGAGTAAGGGTTCATAGGATTCGCAGTCCTCACCGAAGCCATCCATGACGTCTGCCCGACCGAAGAACCCCTTCTCCCGAGGCGGGAGAAGGGGTGCGCGGCAGCGCGGGATGTGGGTACGTCCGTCGCGCGGAACCCTTCACATCCCCTGTGGAAAGGTACTAGGTATCACCATCGCGTGTTCGCGCGGCGTTGGAGCGATGTGTGCGCAAGGTGATCGTGGTCGGTGCGGGCGTGGCGGGGCTCTCCTTTGGCTGGTACGCACGGCGTGCGCGGCCCGATCTGGAGCTGACGATCCTTGAGGCGAGCGCCCGTGTGGGGGGGAACATTCGCACCCTGCGCCGCGACGGGTGCGTGGTGGAGCTCGGCCCCGACGCGTTTCTCGCGATGCCGGGGGGCGCGGCGGCTTCGCTCTGCGAGGAGCTCGGGCTCGCCCCCCTCGCGTCGCCCGCGCAGTCGAAGGTGCTCGTGGCGCACGGGACGACGCTCCAGCCGCTGCCCGAGGGCCTGGCCATGGGGCTGCCTCGGAGCATGGGGCAGATGGCGCGCACGTCGCTGCTCTCTCCCTGGGGAAAGCTCCGCGCGGGCCTGGACCTCTTCATGCCCGCGCACCGCGACGAGGCGGTGTCGGTGGGCGAGCTCGTGGGTCGTCGCCTCGGCCGCGAGGTGAAGGACCGCCTCGTCGAGCCCATCGTGGGAGGCATCTATGGCGGCGACGTCGACGAGCTCGACGCGCACGTGATCATGCCCACCATCGCGAAGGTGAGGGGCTCGCTCATTCGCGCGATGGCCGCCGCGCCGAAGCCCTCGTCGGCGATGCCGCTCCGCGCCCCGGCCGGGGGGATGGACACCCTCACCGACGCCCTCGCCGACGCCCTCGGAGATCGAATTCGCCTGGGCGCCAGGGTGATGGAGCTCACCCGCTCGGGGGAGGGCTGGTCGGTGAGGCTGGAGGACGGCGGGCGGATCGAGGGCGACGAGGTGATCCTCGCGGCGCCGCCGCCGACGGTGGTGTCGCTGCTGCGCGGCGTCGACGAGGGGGCGGCGGAGGCCGCGGGCGCGTTCAAGCTCCGGGCGGCGATGACGATCATCGCGGCCTTCGAACGCGACGCGCTGCGCTCGCCCGAGGCGAGCGGCGCGCTGGTCCCCCGGAGCGTCGACGAGCCGCTGCGCGCGCTGAGCGCGATGAGCTTCATCGACCGTAAATGGCCCGCCCGCGTGCCCGAGGCGCTCACGGTGATTCGCCTCGCCGCACGCCCCGACCGCGCGCTCGAGTGGCTCGACGACGCCGACGACGCCATCGTCGCGCGCGCCCTCGCCGCGCTCCGCGTGCTCCTGCCCGCGCCCGACCCGCGGTGGACGGCGGTCGAGCGCTACGGCCAGGGCACGCCGCAGCCGACGCCGGGGCACGTCGCCCGGGTCGCCGCTGCCCGCGAGCGGGTCTCCGCCCTCGGGGGGCTCACGGTGCTGGGCGCGGCGTGGGACGGCCCTGGCATCGCCGGCTGCATCAGCGGCGCGAAGCGCGAGGCCGCGCGGGTGGCCGCCGCGCCGTAGTGTCCCTCGGCGCGAGCTCCGCGTTATGTTCGTGGGATGCGCGCTTCATCCTGCTTTGGGCTCTCCCTGGTCCTCGCGATGCTCCCGCTCGGCTGTGACGGGCCTCGGAGCACGGGCGGCGTGTTCAAGTTCGACGGGGGCCTCGACGACGACGCGCAGAGCTCCGACGACGCCGCGTCCGCGAAGGACGCGCAGGTCGGCGAGGACGCGCAGGTCGTGGCCGACGTCGTCGCCGAGGCCGACGCGCCCGCGGTCGAAGACGCGCCCGCGGTCGAAGACGCGCCCGCGGTCGAGGACGCGCCCGCGGTCGAGGACGCGCCCACGATCGAGGACGCGGGGCCGAGCTGCGAGGGCGGGCGGGTCTCGTGCGGGGGCGTGTGCGTCGACCCGAGCGCCGACGCCGCGAACTGCGGCGCCTGCGGCAACGCCTGCGCGATGGGGCAACGCTGCGACGCCGGCGCCTGCGTCGCGGCCTGCGAGGGCGGGCAGGTGCTCTGCGGGGGCGGCTGCGTCGACCCGAGCTCCGACGCGATGCACTGCGGCGCCTGCGGCAACGCGTGCGCCGGCGCGCCCAACGCCACGGGGACCTGCGCGGGGGGGACCTGCGCGGTCACCTGCGCCTCGGGCTACGGCGACTGCGACGGCGACGCGAGCAACGGCTGCGAGACCAGCCTGACGGCGAACACCACGCACTGCGGCGCCTGCGGCGTGACGTGCCCCGGCGGCTCGCTCGCGGTGTGCGCGATGGGCGCCTGCGCGACGCAGTGCATGCCCGGGCAGACCCTCTGCGGCTCGTCCTGCGCCGACATCCTCACGAGCCAGGACCACTGCGGCGCCTGCGGCAACGCCTGCGGCTCCGCGCCCAACGCCACGGGACGCTGCGTCCTCGGCGCGTGCCAGCTCAGCTGCGCGGCGAACTTCGGCGACTGCGACCGCGACGCGAGCAACGGCTGCGAGACCGACCTGCGCGCCAACGTGAACCACTGCGGCGCCTGCGGCATGGGCTGCGCGACGCCTCCAGGGGGCGCGCCCAGCTGCGCCGCGGGGACCTGCTCGGCGACCTGCCCGACCGGGCGAACCCTGTGCGGCGGACTGTGCGTCGACACCCAGACCGACAACAGCCACTGCGGCCGCTGCGGCAACGCCTGCGGCACCTCGGCGACCTGCGGCGGCGGCAGCTGCTCGGTGCCGGTGCTGAACACCCGCTACAACCGGATCACCTCGCCGCAGAGCTTCATCGACGCGTGCAGCGCGGCGGGGCGGCTCACCTACCTCGCGAGCTCGGACGACGGCTCGGCGCGCGTGCCGCTGCCCTTCGCGTTTCGCTACTGGGCCACGAACATGAGCGCGGGCTCGCAGATCAACATCACCTCCAACGGCTGGATCGGGATGCTCGGCGACACCGCGGCCAGCCTCAGCGGGACGGTTCCCTCGACCAGCACGCCCAACGGCGTGATCGCGCCCTACTGGGGTGACAACTACAACCGCTCGCCCGGGATGTGCGTGGCGACGGTGGGCTCGGCGCCCAACCGCCAGTGGGTGGTCGAGTGGCAGAACGCCTACCACTACGGGAGCGGGTCGCAGAGCCTCACCTTCGAGGTCGTGCTCTCGGAGACCAGCAACACCATCGATCTCGTGTACTCGACGATGACCGGCACGGGCACCCGCACGGTGGGCATCGAGAACCAGACCGGGAGCCTGGGCGTCGGTGGATGCACCACGGGCGCGTACTCCTGCGCGCCGACCTCGGGCACCCGCGTGCGCTTCTCGCCCATCCCCTGACGGGCGGCGCCGGCCACGGTGTCGTAGAGTCGCGCGGAGCCCATGCAAGAAGTCCTCGTCGTCGCCATCGTGTTCGCGGTCCCCATCTCGGCGATCCTGTCGTGGTCGAGGATCAAGCTCCGGCGCCTCGGGCTCGAGGCCGGCGCCGCGGGCAACCGTCAGGTCGAGGAGCGCCTCGCGAAGCTCGAGGCGAGGAAGGCCGAGCTCGAAGAGCGCGTCGGCACCCTCGAGTCGATCATCACCCTCGACGCGCCGGTGCCCTCGCGCACCCGCGTGCGCGTCGAGGCCGCGCAGCTCACCCGAGACGCCGACCGCGACGACGACGAGGCCGAGGCGGCCCCGCGTCGCGCGGCCCGGTAACGACAGGCGACGGGCGGGTCAGGCGCTGCCCCAGCGGGCGCGCCGCAGGCCGTCGAGCAGGGCGAGGGCGATGGGGCGGGGGGGCATGCCGCCTTCGCGCACGAGGGCCTCGGGCACCTCGGCGTCGAGCTCGCGCGCGAGGTCGCGCACGGCCTCGTCGCGGGCCGCGCGCACGGCCGCGCGCGCGTCGGCGTCGAGGGTCTCGTCGAGCCAGGCCGCCACCGACCACGCGAGGGCCGCGTGTCCGGTCTCGTCGTCGGCGATCACGTCCATCGCCTCGCGCACCGCGGGGTCTTCGGCGTGCGCGCGCTGGTAGTGCGCGACGAGGGCGCCGAAGGTCTCGCGCACGCAGCCCTCGACGGCGTTCTCGACGGCGATCGCCGTGAGGCCCCGCGGCGCCTGGAGCCCGAGGCGGACCTTGGGCGGCGTGGCTCCGCGGGCGCGGGCGAGGGCGCGGGTGATGCGCGCGTGCCGACGCTCCTCGTCGGCGGCGCGGGTGGCCTGCGCGACGAGGTCCGCGGGGGCGCCGTGGGCCGCGAGCTCGGCGCTCAGGGTGCGAAAGGCCACCACCGACGCGGCCTCGAGCTGCGCCGCCGCCGCGAAGTACCGACCGACGACATCGCCGTCGCGCGATGAGCTCGCGGTGAAGTCCTGCGTGCGCCGGCCGATGGCGCAGGTGGCGCAGTTCACCACCACCGACTCGCTCCCCGGCGCGCTGCGGTACACGCTGCAGGAGAACGGCCTGTCGCCGTTGGGAAAGGCCGGGGCGCACCGCGTCGCGCACTGCTCCTGGGTGAGCGAGGCGCTGTCCATCCCCGGAGGGAGCTCGGAGATGCCGCAGGGGTAGGTCACCCGCTCGTTGCAGGTGTCGCGGTTGGCGACGGGCTCGCAGCCCTGATCCGCCGGGGGACTGACGACATCCGCCGGGGGACTGACGACATCCGCCGGGGGACTGACGACGTCCGCGGGGGGATTGACGACATCCGCGGGGGGATTGACGACATCCGCGGGGGGATTGACGACATCGCTGGAGACCGCGGTGTCGGCCGAGGCCGCGGCGTCGGCGGTGGCGTTGACCACCGTCGAGCTGCACCCGGCGGCGGGCACCGCCAGCGCGACGAGGATGCCGCGAAAGAGTCGCCTGAGGTCATCTGCTTCGTGCTTCATCAAGGATCTCCCTGGCATCAATGGGGGGTGTTGGCGGTCTCGGGCGACCAGGCGACCTCGGCGTCGACGCCCAGGCGGGCGAAGCGAGGCGACCAGTCGCGCACGAACGTGCGGCGCACGACCTCGGCGTAGCGGGCGGGCGCCATCAGCCCCCAGCGCCGGTCGTCGTCGGAGATGGTGTCGTAGCCGTGGGCGTGCGCGGGGGCGTAGCTCGCGCGGATGCGCGCGAAGTACCCGGGGAGCTCGCGGGTGATCAGCCCGCGCACCGCCGCGCCCTGGGGGCCCTCGAGGAGCCACTCGAGGAGCGTCCAGCCGAAATCTCGGTGGCGCACCTCGTCGCGCAGGATGCGGTTGAGCGCGCGCCTCGCCACGGGCACCGTGCAGTGCTCGCGAAGGTTCTTGAACAGCGGCACCGCGACGGTCTCGCCCAGGCAGAACGCGTCGACGCCCAGGCGCGCGATGGCGAGCTCCAGCGGCGCCGAGGGGTCGACGGGCATCGCGAGCGACTCCCGCGTGAGCGCCGGCGCGCCCGCGCCGCCCGCGGCGACGAAGGTCTCCATCGAGAGGTCGGCGTGGTCGATCTCGTCGGCCGCGATGCGCAGCCCGCCGAGGATGAGGTCGGGCGACGCGCCCGACTGCGAGAGCCAGAGCGTCAGGTGCTGCGTGAGCACCGCCGAGCGGTACTCGGCCTCGACGCGGTGGATCCACTCCGTGCGAACGAGGTCCGAGGCGGTGGGGGTCTCCTCCATGGCGGGAGAGGTTACCTGCATACGAACTCCGTGATGACCCACCGAGAGGTCATCGGGTTGCACTGCGCCTCGTTCTGCAGCTGCGTGTCGCCGCACACCGCGCCGGGGTAGCGGCACGGCTCGCTCGCGTCTCGAGCGCACGCCGAGCCCGCCCGCGGGCGCGAGGGCGGGCAGAAATCTCCGCACATCGCCCGATCGAGCCACCAGCGTCCGCCGCGGCAGGTGTAGTTCAGCGCCGGGCGATCGCCGCACTCGCCGTACGAACACCCGCCGGTCGCGGGCTGGTCGCACGCGTCGCCCTCGATGGGCGCGTCGTTCGGGCAGACCACCCTCGGCGGGCTGCAGGGCTGCTCGGTCACGCGCCATTGGCCCCCTACACAGCTCGCGGCGAGCGTCGGAGAGACTCCGCAGCTCCCATAGCTGCAGCTCGGAAAGCCCTCGGGGAGCGCGCAGGGCGACGAAGGCGCGGGCGCCTCGGCCGGGCACGCCGGGGGAGGCGGGTTGCAGCTCGCCTCGGCGACGATCCAGACGCCGGCCTCGCAGCGCGCGAAGGTCGTGGGCGAGCCGTTGCAGTCGCCGTAGTTGCACGGCGTCGAGCTCGGCAGGGCGCACGAGGCGCCGGTCGTCGGCGCGGTGGCGGGGCACGTGGGGGGAGGCGGGTTGCACGTCGCCACCGCGAGGCGCCAGGTGTTCGCTTCGCAGATCGCCGTCACCTCGGGGCCCCGGAGGCAGTCGCTCCACCCGTAGTTGCAGGTCTGAGGGTCGAGGGCGACATCGCAGGCGTCCCCCTGCGCAGGACGCGAGGGCGGACACGCCCGCCTCGGCGGCGTGACCACGCACGGGGTCGACCGCACGCGCCACCGGAGGCTGCTCGCGTCGCACACGGCCTGCGTCACCGGGCGCCCCTGACAGCTCCCGTAGCCGCAGGTGCCGCCGCGAGACGCGGGCGCGCACGAGGCGCCGTCGACGGGCGCCTCGCTCGGGCATACGACCGTCGGCGTGACCACCGCGCCGCCGCACGCCGCGAGCGCCGCGCCGGCGACGACGGTGACCACCAGGGGAGCGCGAAGACCAGGGCGACGACGCATCATGCGTGGAGACACAGCACTCCGCGTGCCGTCGCGCGAGCGACAGAAACCCCCGTCGATGCAGGCGTCGAGGCTGTGCCACGCGGGCGGGGTGATGGCACACCTGGGCGTCGTCGCCACGGCGCGCCTTGACCTGCCGCGGGGGCGCGAGGGAGGGTGCGCGGCGCGATGGACGCAGACCGGGAGCTCACTCTGGCGGGCGTGGCCGACGGTCGGCGCGCCTGCTTCGACGCGGGCGCGGCGCGGTTCGACGCGGGGGCCTACTGGGACGCGCACGAGGCGTGGGAGGCGCGCTGGCGGGTCGAGCGCGACGAGGCGGCGAGGCGCTTCTTTCAGGGGATGATCCAGATCGCCGCGGCGCTGCACAAGCTCCAGGCGCAGCGGGCGCCCGAGGCGGCGGCCAGGCTGTTCGCGAAGGGGCTCGCCAAGCTCGACGCGGCGCCGCCCGGCGTGGAGCTCGACCTGGCGCGGGTTCGGTCGGGCGTCGAGGCGTGCGCCCTCGGCCTGGCCGAGGGGCGCTTCGATCCGGGCGACGTGCCCAGGCTCGGGGTGAACGGGGCGCCTGCGGCATCGATCGCCGACCCGATGCGTTGAAGCAGGGGGCGCGGCTTGAGGTAGCGTGCGCGTCGTTCGGATGCAGAGCGGCGGCGTGACGGCTTCGGTGGATGCGCGGCTCCTCGCGGAGCTCGAGGCGTCGTTCGCGCGGCACGCGGGCGCCTACGGGCGCATCGACGCGGCGGCGCTGCAGCGCGCGTTGGGGCTGCGCAGCGAGTACCTGGCGGGGAGGGTGCTCGCGCGCTTCGACGCGAACGGCGACGGCGCCGTGTCGCGCGAGGAGTTTCTGCGAGGCGTGCGGGCGTTGGTGCTGGGCACCGAGGACGAGAAGCTGGCCTTCGCCTTCGCGCTCCACGACGGCGACGACGACGGCTACCTCGGTCCGCAGGACGTGTACCGCATGGTGGCGATGAGCCTCGCGGAGTGCGAGGTCGAGGGCAGGGCTTCGCAGCCGCCCGACAGCCTCGCGACGGCGGTGATGGCCGACGCCGACCGCGACCGCGACGGGCGCATCTCCCTCGACGAGTTCTCTCGCGCGGTGCGCGCGCGCCCCGAGCTCCTGCGCCGCATGACCCGCGCCGAGGCCCTGTGGATCACCCCGAGCGAAGACCTCCTCTCCCGCCTCGAGGCGCCCCGCGCCCCCGCCGCGGCGCTGCGCCGCGCGGCGCGTGCGCTGCGCAACCACGCGGCCTCCGCGGTGGTCCTCGGGGTGTGGGGCGCGGCGAACGTGGCGCTGCTGCTCGGGGCGCTCGCGCCTGAAGACCCCCGCGCGGCGATGGACCTCGCCATGCGCTGGGGCCGCGCGACGGGGCTGCTCATCGACCTCAACGCGGCGCTGATCCTCGTGCCGGTGATGCGCAGGCTGCTCACGCGGGTGCGCGCGAGCTGGCTGGGCCGCGCGCTTCCCGTCGACGAGGCGCTGGGCTTTCACCGCGTCGTGGGCCACTGGCTCGCGGCGCTCTCGGCGCTCCACGCCCTCGCGATCGCGTTCGCGTTTCGCGTGGGCCACCCCGACCGGGCCATGGGCGCGTTGATCCACGGCACCCGGCGGGGCGCCACGGGCGTCGCGCTGCTGGGCGTCTTCGCGGTGATGTGGGTCTTCTCGCTGCGCTTCGTGCGCCGCTCGCGCCGCTTCGAGCTCTTCTACTTCTCCCACGCGCTCTACGCGCTGTGGTTCGTGCTGGCCTTCGCGCACGCGCCGTCGATGCTGCGCTGGGTCGCCGTGGGCCTGGTGGGCTTCGCGATCGAGCAGCTGCTCCGCGTTCGCCGCAGCGGGCGCGCGGCGGAGGTGGTCTCCGCCGAGGCGCTCCGGTCGGGGGTGGTGCGCCTCGACCTGCGCCGCCCCGAGGGCTTCACCTTCGCGGCGGGAGACTATGTGTTCCTGCGCATCCCCGAGGTCGCCGCGCACGAGTGGCACCCCTTCACCCTCAGCTCGGCGCCCGAGCGACCGCTGCTCACGGTGCACGTCCGCGCCCTCGGCAACTGGACCTCCGCGCTGCGCGAGCGCGTCGAACGCATGGAGTCTTCGGGGCTGCGCGGCGGGCTCACGGCGCACGTCGACGGCCCCTACGGGTCGCCCACCGCCCACCTGTTTCGCGCGCGCCACGCGGTGCTCATCGGCGCGGGCATCGGCGTGACGCCCTTCGCGAGCGTGCTCGAGAGCCTCGTCGCGCGGCGCGCCGCGGGGGCGCCGCAGGCGCTGGAGAAGGGATATTTCTTCTGGCTCAACCGCGACCAGTACGCCTTCGAGTGGTTCGCCGAGCTGCTGGCCGAGGTCGAGCGCCGCGACACCGACGGCGTGCTCGACATCCACCTGTACATGACCGGAGGCCGTGAGGGCGCGACCGCGCTGGGCCTCGAGCTCGCCCGCGCCGTGCAGTTCGAGCAGGGGCGCCGCGACCTCGTGACCGGGCTGCGGAGCCAGACGCACATGGGTCCCCCCGACTGGGACGAGGCGCTCGGCGCCATCGCGCGCACGCACGCGCCCGACACCGTGGAGGTGTTCTTCTGCGGTCCTCCTGGGCTCGGCGCGAAGGTGAGGCGCGCGTGCGAGCGGCTCGCGATGACCTTTCGCGAGGAGGTCTTCTGAGATGCGCCTCCCCCTCGCCCTCGCGGCGCTCCTCGCCCTCGCGCCGGGGTGCGGCGTCACGACCGACGCGCCTTCGCCTGCGCGCGTCGAGGCGCCCGATCGCTGCGGCCAGTGCCACCTCCGCGAGTACCGCCGCGCGCGCCGCCCCAGGCACGTCGGGCACCTGCCCACGACCTGCGGGGTCTGCCACCTCGAGAGCACCTGGCGCACCACCACGCTGCGACACGAGTGGCCGCTGACCGGCGCGCACGTCGCCGCGCCCTGCGCCGGGTGCCACGCCGGCGCGACGCCGAGGTACCGCGGCACGCCGACGGCCTGCGTGGGCTGCCACGCCGACGACGCGCGCGCGGTGCGGCGACCGTCGCACGAGCGCTTTCCGACGACCTGCGGGAGCTGCCACCGCACCCGCGCGTGGTCGCCGACCTTCGAGCGTGACGAGGCGCCCGAGGCTCCGACCCCGGAGGCTCCGGCGCCCGCGCCCGCGCCCGCGCCTCGTCCGGCGACGCCCGCGCCTCGTCCGGCGACGCCCGCGCCTCGTCCGGCGACGCCCGCGCCTCGTCCGGCGACGCCCGCGGCGCGGACGCATCCCGAGTCACGCTTCGCGATCACGCGAGGCAATCACGCCGACATCGAGTGCGCCGACTGCCACCGCCGTCCTGGCGCCAACGGCCGGGGGAACACCGACTGCGTGCACTGCCACCCCCGCTCGCGCTGGGACCCGGTGCACGACGGGGTGCGGAGCTATCCCACCGGCGCCGCCGCCGCGAACTTCTGCGTCACCTGCCACGCGCGCGGCACCCGCAGCCGTCGGTAGCCGGAGGGGCGCTCAGAGGCAGCGCGGCGTGGGGTACACCACCCGCACGTTGCGCACGTCGTGGCGCGCGGCGAAATCACCGGTCGCCGCGCCGAAGCCCAGCCAGTACGACGTGGTGGTCCCGAGGCCCGGGAGCGCGACGCCGGTGAGGTGGGTCTGCCCCTGCACCGTGACCTCGGCCGCGCCGCGCACCAGGCGCACGCGCATCGGGTGCCAGGCGTTGTCGACCACGTCGAAGGGCAGGTCGCCCGAGACCTGCAGCGACGTGGGCGTGCCCACCGCCGGCTCGCACACGCTGAGGGTGTCGACGCCCACGTGGTTGCCGTTGGCGTCCATGCAGGTGCCGTTGTTGTAGACATCGAGCTCGACGGCCCAGCCGTCGAGGCCGACGACGCCGAAGCCGCTGCCGCCGCGACCGACGACGTTGTTGCCCGTGCGCTGCAGCGCGAAGGCGAGGCCGTCGGCGCGGGTGCCGCCGCCGACGCGAAACTCGAAGTCGACGGTCATCTCGTCGCCGGTGAGCGGGTTCGCGTACCACGCCGTGCCCGCCTGACCGCGCTCCGCGGGGACCAGCGCCACGCCGCCCGTCGCGGGGTCCCAGGTCGCGGCGCCGTTGAGGCTCCACCGCGAGGGCGCCGAGCCGCCCATGGGGAGCGCCAGCGATGTGCCGCAAACGCCTGTGCTGCAGCGGCTTCCGCACGCGCCACAGTTCGCCGGGTCGTTGGAGAGGTCGGCCTCGCACCCGTCGGCGCGGTCGCGGTTGCAGTCGTTGAAGCCCGCGGCGCAGGTGCCGCCGCACACGCCCGCGACGCAGGTGGGCGTCGGGATGTTCGTGCGCGAGCACGCGCCCCCGCAGCGTCCGCAGTGCGCGACGTCGGTGTTGAGGTTCACCTCGCACCCGTTCGCGGGGTCGCCGTCGCAGTCGGCGAAGCCCGCGTTGCAGGCCCCGATGCCGCACGCGCCCGCGCGGCACGCGGCGCTGGCGTTCGCGAAGGGGCCGCAGGCGCGGCCGCAGGCGCCGCAGTGCGCGAGGGAGCTCGTCGCGTCGACCTCGCACCCGTTCGCGGCGTTCGCGTCGCAGTCGGCGCGGCCCGCGGCGCAGGCGAAGCGGCACGCGCCCCCGCTGCACGACACCGTCGCGCCCGCCCGCGGCGCGCAGGCGTTCCCGCAGGCGCCGCAGTTGGACGCGCTGGTCATCGGGTCGACGCAGGCGCTGCCGCACCGCAGCTCGGTGCTGCCGCACCCGCTGCTGCACCGCGGCGTCGCCCCGGAGCCCGCGCAGAGCGGCGTCGACGGGCCGCAGACCACGCCGCACGCCCCGCAGCTCGAGGGGCTGAGCAGCGAGGCCTCGCAGCCGTTGGCCTCGTTGCCGTCGCAGTCGGCGAAGCCCGGCGCGCAGCTGCGTCGGCACGCGCCGCTCACGCACGCGCCCGTGGCGTTGGCGGCTCCGGAGCAGGCGTTGCCGCAGCGCCCGCAGTGCGCGGCGCTCGAGTCGAGGCGCGCCTCGCAGCCGTCGGAGGGGTCGGCGTTGCAGTCGGCGAAGCCCGCCGCGCAGGCGATGCCGCAGCGCCCGGCGGCGCAGGTGGGGGTCGAGTTGGGCCGCGCGGGGCAGGCGTTGTCGCAGGCGCCGCAGTGCGCCACCGCGACGCGGGTGTCGACCTCGCAGCCGTTGCCCGCCACGCCGTCGCAGCTCGCGAAGCCCGCGGCGCAGCTGGCGACGGCGCAGGCGCCGGCCTCGCACCGCGGCGTCGCGTTCGGGAGGCTGCACGCCGCGCCGCACGCGCCGCAGTGGGCCGGGTCGACGCGGGTGCGCTGGCAGAGGCCCGCGCAGCACGACTCCCCCTCGGGGCACCCGTGCGTCATGGAGCACCCCGGCACGCAGGCGTTGCCGTTCATGCAGAGGCTCCCCAGGGCGCAGTCGTCGTCGCCGCGGCAGGCGACGCACACCCGCCGGTTGAGGTCGCAGCGCAGGGCCGCGCCGCCGTCGCCCCGGCCGCACGCGCTGTCGTCGCGACACCCTGTCTCGCAGCGGTTGGCGTTGCAGTAGGAGCCCGCGCCGCAGCGGTCCTCGCTGGCGCTGCAGGCCACGCAGCGGCCGGTGCCGCGGTCGCACACGGGCGTCGCGCCCGCGCACTCGGACGAGCTCGCGCAGCCCGCGTCGCCCGGCGCGTCGAGGGCGACGGCGTCGCGGGGCGCGTCGGGGGCGACGGCGTCGCGGGGCGCGTCGGGGGCGACGGCGTCGCGGGGCGCGACCACGTCCTCGCGCGGGGCGTCGGCGGGCGCGATGGGGACATCGAACACCGCGGGCACGTCGATCGTCTCGGTGGTCTCCGACGCGGAGCAGCCGAGGGCGAAGAGGGCGAGGAGGAGGGCGCGCTTCACCCCTGCCGATATACACCCGCGGACCAGGCCGCGGGAGCGCTCAGGGCGCCGTGGGCAGGGGGTGGCGCCATCGCCTCATCCAGCGGTGCAGCAGGAACATCGCGACGCTGCCCAGCCCCAGCGCGAGGCCGATCCACAGCCCGAGCACCCCCAGGCCCGCGCCGAAGGCCAGGAGGCAGCCGATGGGGAGGCCCACGCCCCAGTGCCCCAGCAGGTTGCCGTACATGCTCGACCGCGCGTCGCCCGCGCCGCGCAGGGCGCCCGAGAGGGTGACCTGCATCCCGTCGAAGAGCTGAAACAGGGCGGCGACGACGAGCATCCCGCGGGCGAGGGAGAGCACCGCCGGGTCCTCGACGAAGACCCCGAGGATGGGCCTCCAGCCGAGCGCGAGGGTGACGCCCGACGCGGCCATGAACCCCGCCCCGAGCAGCACGGTGACGTCGCCGAAGCGCTTCGCGAGCGCCGGCTCGCCGCGCCCCAGGGAGTGCCCCACGCGCACCGACCCCGCGAGCGACAGCCCCAGCGGGATCATGAACGTGAAGCTCGCGACCTGGATCACCACCTGGTGCGCCGCGGCGCTGACCGCGCTGATGCGCGCGGCGAGGAGGGCGACCATGGAGAAGCCCCCGACCTCGAGCAGCAGGTGCGCCGCCGCGGGCAGGCCCAGGCGGAGCAGCTCGCGCAGGGTCTCGGGGTCGGGGCGCAGGCCCACCCGTCGCACGCCGATCCCCTTGCGCGCCAGCCAGATGAAGATGGCGAGGACCATGAAGCACTGCGAGATCACCGTCGCCACGGCGGCGCCCGAGGCGCCCAGGGCGGGCAGGCCGAAGCGCCCGCGGATGAAGCCGTAGTCGGCGAGGGCGTTGACCAGGTTGGCGACGAGCAGGATGGTCGTGGCGGCGGCGGTGTCGTCGAGGGCCTGGAGGGTCAGCCGCGCGGCGGTGAAGACCAGCGCGGGGACGATCGCCGGCGCGAGGGTGCCCAGGTAGCTCGACGCGATGGGCACGAGCTCGGGCGCGACGCCCAGCGCGCCGATGTGCTCCGAGGCGAGGCGCAGGAGCAGCGCCAGGGGCGCGCCCGCGCCCACCGCGAGGAACACCCCGCCCACCAGCGCGCGGGGCACGTCGTCGCGACGTCCCGCGCCGAGGGCCACGGCGGCGGCGCGGTCGACGCCCAGGAGCAGCCCGATGCCCGCGAGGAGCGCGAAGCTGTACACCGCGCCCCCCAGGCCCACCGCGCCCACCGCCGCCGCGCCCAGGGGGCGGACCATCGCGGTGTCGACGAGCGACATGAGGTTCGTGCCGACGAAGCCCAGCGCGATGGGGATCGCGAGGGTCAGAAGGTCCTTCGCCAGGGCGGCCCGGGTGGGGGAGCGCGTGGGGTCGCCGGGGGTCACGGGGCGCGCACGGTACACGGCCCGGCGAGGAGTGTCCCGTGGCGGCGCGCGGACCGGCCGTGCTTGAATGAGGGCGAGCATGGAGCATGACCTTCAAGGCCCCTCGGCCGCGCTGAGAGAGGCGATTCGCGCGGCGGGGGAGGGGCTCGTCGAGCGCGAGGCCCTCGTCGAGCTCGTCGCGCTCGCCGCCGTGGGCGGGGAGCACCTGCTGGTGATCGGCCCGCCCGGCACGGCCAAATCCGAGGCCGTGCGCCGCGCGACGCGGGCGCTGGGCGGGAGCTGCTTCGAGTACCTCCTCGGGCGCTTCACCGAGCCCGCCGAGATCTTCGGCCCCATCGACCTGCGCAGGCTCCGCGAGGGCGTCGTCGAGGTCGAGACCGCGGGGATGCTCCCCGAGGCCGACCTCGCCTTCCTCGACGAGGTCTTCCTCGGGTCGAGCGCGATCCTCAACACCCTCCTCGGGATCTTGAACGAGCGCACCTTTCGCCGCGGCTCGACCTCCCTGCGCTGCCCCCTGCGCGTGTGCGTCGGCGCGAGCAACGCCCTCCCCGAAGACCCCAGCCTCGGCGCCTTCGCCGACCGCTTCGTGCTCCGCGCCTTCGTCGACCCGGTGAGCGACCCGATGCTCGAGGAGCTCCTCGCGGGCGGGTGGTCTGTGCGCGAAGCCCCTGCGGCGCAAGCGTCTCTGCGCGACCTCGACGCCCTCGTCGCCGCCGCCCGAGACGTCGACGTCGCGCCGGTGCGCGCCCCCCTCGCGCGGGCGATTCGCACGCTGCGCCGCGAGGGCGTCGCGCTCTCCGACCGTCGCGCGGTGCGCACCCAGCGGCTCGTCGCCGCCGCCGCGGCGCTCTCGGGCCGCGACCGCGCCAGCGAGGCCGACCTCTGGCCGCTGCTCACCGCCGTGCCCACCCGCGACGAGCAGGCGGTGGCCCGCGAGGCCCTGCGCGACCTCTTGCAGCGCAGCGAGAGCGGCGCGCTGCTGGCCGCGGCGGAGCAGGTCACCGCGAGCCCCGCGGCGCGCGCGAGGCGCCTCGCCGCGGCGGCGTCGCAGGCGCTGCGCGACGGCGCCGACCTCGAGGGCGACGAGCGCGCGGCGTGGAGCCTCCGGGCCGAGTCGATCCTGCGGGAGATCGACGCGGGCTTCGCGGCGGGGGCGGCGCCGGTCGAGCTCTCCGAGGCGCGCGGGGCGCTGGCCTCAGCCGTCGCGCGGGGCGCCGGCGTCGGGTAGCCCGCCGTCGCGCATGGCCCGCAGCGCCGCCGCGTTGCCGCAGGCGCGCTCGCGCTGCCCCGTGGCGCACACCCGGTCGTAGAGGGCGATGGCGCGGTCGATGTCGCGGGGGACGCCGTCGCCGCCGAGGTAGAGGTTCGCGAGGTTGTTGCACGCGTCGAGCACGCCGCCGTCGCAGGCGCGGGCGTAGAGGGGCGCGGCGCGGGCGCGCTCGGGCGGCGTCGCGGTGTCGAGCAGGTACGCGAGGCTCTTGCACGACTCGAGCTCGCCGCCGTCGCACGCGCGGCCATAGATCCGTCGCGCGAGGCGCAGGTCGCGGTCGGCGCCGCGGCCGTTCTCGAGCAGCCAGCCCAGCGT
The DNA here is from genome assembly GCA_041389885.1 of Polyangiales bacterium. Lineage (GTDB taxonomy): Bacteria > Myxococcota_A > Polyangia > Polyangiales > JAWKRB01. The sequence continues at coordinate 32,088 of JAWKRB010000048.1, forward strand.
GCGGCACGCGGGGAGGTGCCCGGCGTCGCAGGCGAAGCGCGCGAGGCGCCCCGCGGCGACGTCGTCGCGGCGCTCGATGGCCTGCAGCGCGAGGGCGCGGCAGCGGGGCAGGTCGCTCGCGGGGCACGGGGGCGCCGACGCGTCCGCCGCGGGGGCCGGGGCGGGGGCGGCCCGGGGCGCGTCGGGGGCAGGCGGCGCGGGGGCGCTCCCGCGGCGGCAGCCGGCGGCGACGAGCAGCGCGAGGAGGGCGGGGCGGTGCAGCATGGGCGCCGGGACGAGTACGGGATCCTCGCCCCGCGCGCAACGCGCGAGGCCGTTGCCCGGCGCGCGTCCGCGGTGCATCGTCGCGCCGATGCTGACGCGACGCTACGACGCTGACTGGCGACGCGACACCCGGCTCTCCGACGGCACCGAGGCGCGCTTTCGCTGGCTGCGCCCCGACGACGCGACGCGCCTGCGAGAGGGCTTCTCGCAGCTCTCTCCCGAGTCGGTGCGCATGCGCTTTCCCGGCGCGCGGGGCGCCCTGCGCGACGGGGAGCTGCGCTACCTCACGGAGTGCGACCAGGAGAACCACCTCGCCATCTGCGCGGCGTCGCTGGTGGCGGGCCCCGACGGGGCGTTGACCGAGGGCGAGGGGCTGGGCGTCGCGCGGAGCGTGCGGCTGCCCGACGAGCCCCACGTGGCCGAGTCGGCGGTGGTGGTGGCCGACCGCGCGCAGCGCAAGGGCGTGGGGCGCAGGCTCCTGGTGCACCTCGCGCGCGCGGCGATGGAGCGCGGCGTCGACACCTTTCGCTGCGAGGTGCTCGAGGAGAACGCCGGCGTGCGCGCGCTGCTCTCGTCGCTCGCGCCGACGGTGACGATCCGCGATGCCGTGCCCGTCGAGTCGTTCGACGAGGCCGCGCTCGTCGACGGGCGCGCGCAGGCGGGCGAGGCGCGGGTGCTGGTGATCGACGTTCCGCTGTCGCCCGAGGGCCTGCGCGGGGGCGCGGCGTTCTCGGCCTCGGCCCTCGCGGCGCTGCTGCGGCTCATGGCGGCGCGGGCGCTGGAGCCCGTGCACCGGCTGCTCTCGCGCCTCACGCCGCACCCGCCCTGAGGGCCCCGGTCAGTACACGATGCGGGTGCGGATGCTGGTGGGGAGCGACGCCATGCCCTCGCGCACCGACTCCGAGACGTCGCGCTCGATGTCCATGATGAGGTAGCCGATGGAGGGGTCGGTGGAGAGGATCTGCGCGTGGATGTTCGCGCCCGTGTCGGACACGATGCGGTTGATCTCCTTCATCACGCCGGGCACGTTGCGGTGCACGTTGAGCACGCGCCGGGTGCCCCGCGAGGGCGGGAGCTCGACGTTGGGGAAGTTCACCGAGCCCGTCGTCGCGCCCTGCTCGAGGTACTTCAGCAGGCTGGTCGCGACCTCGCGGCCGATGGAGGCCTGCGCCTCGACGGTGGAGCCCCCGATGTGCGGCGTGAGGATGACGTTCGGGATGCTCTGGAGCTCCGACATGAAGGGGTCGTCGTTGCTCGCGGGCTCCTTCGGGAACACGTCGATGGCGGCGCCCGCGAGGTGCCCGGGGCGGAGGGCCTCGGCGAGGGCGGGGATGTCGACCACGGTGCCGCGGGACGCGTTGAGCAGGTACGACCCGGGGCGCATCCGGGCCAGCTCGGCGGCGCCGATCATGTTGCGCGTCTGGGGCGTGGCGGGCACGTGGAGGGTGACGAAATCGCTCTGCTCCAGCAGCTCTTCGAGGGTGCCGCGGGCGTGGTTGTTGCCCATGGGGAGCTTGGTCATCACGTCGTAGTAGAGCACCCGCAGGCCGAGGGCCTCGGCGAGCACGCCGACCTGCGCGCCGATGTGCCCGTAGCCGATGATCCCGAGGGTCTTGCCGCGCACCTCGAAGCAGCCGGCGGCGCTCTTGTTCCAGATCCCGTGGTGCACCTCGCGGGAGCGGTCGCCGAGGTGACGCGCGAGCATCACGATCTCGGCGATGATCAGCTCGGCGACGGAGCGCGTGTTGCTGAAGGGCGCGTTGAACACCGCGACGCCGTGCATCGCGGCGGCGTCGAGGTTCACCTGGTTGGTCCCGATGCAGAAGCAGCCCAGCGCGATCAGCGAGTCGGCCGCGGCGAGCACGTGCGCGGTCACCTGGGTCTTCGAGCGGATCCCGAGCACGTGCACGCCGCGCAGGCGCTCGATGAGGTCCTCTTCGCTGAGGGAGCCCGCGACGGTCTCGACCTGGCAGCCGGCCTCGCGAAAGAGCTCGTTCGCCGAGGGGTGAACGCTCTCGAGGAACAGGGCCTTGATGCCAGCGAGGCCGCTCGTGTTCGATCCGTTGCTCATCGCGGCGCGGACTACCGCGCTTCGGCCTCGCCCGCAACGCTTCGCGTGAATGCGGGGCGGCGTCGGGCGCAACATCATCCCCAGGGCGCAGGGCTCACCGCACGCGCCCGGTGAAAGGTGCCCCATGCGACACGCCGCGCTCGCCGCGCTCGTGCTGTGCACGACCGCGCTCGTCCCCTCCCTCGGCGACTCCACGCCGCGCCGCCCTCACCGAGGGCGCCGCCTCGCCGCCGCCGCGCCCTCCGCGCTCCCCGACCGCGAGGACCTCGGCGCCCGCCGCGCCCGCGCGCTCGACGCCTTCGCGCGCAGCGGGCACATCCGCCGCTGCTGGATGCAGCAGCTCCAGCGCGACGCCACGACGCCCCCGCGCACGCTTCAGTTTCGCCTCGAGGTCGACGCCGCCGGGCGCATGCGCGAGGTCACCGTGGCAGACCTCGCGGCCCCGCGCCTCGCGCGCTGCCTCATGGCGGGCGCGTGGTCGCTGCGCCCCCTGGGGCCGGGGGAGGCGCTGCAGGCCCAGGGCACGCTGCGCCTGGACCGCGGCGACTGATCAGTCGGGAGTGGCCGAGAGCGCCTCGTCGGCCTTGGCCGGGACGAGCTCGGTGTAGATCCCCTGGTAGCGCCGCGCGCTGCGGTCCCACGACCACTCCTGGCGCATCACCCTGCGGCGCAGCGCCGCGAAGCCCTCGGTGTTCTGGTACGCCGCGAGGCCGCGGGAGACGCCGCCGTAGAACCCGTCGCCGGTCGCCTCGGTGAACAAGAAGCCGGTGCCGCTGCGCAGCGCGGGGTCGCAGTCGAGCACCGTGTCGCGCAGGCCGCCGGTGTCGTGCACCACGGGCACCGAGCCGTAGCGCATCGCGTACAGGTGGCTGAGCCCGCAGGGCTCGAAGCGCGAGGGCATCAAGAAGAAGTCCGAGCCGCCGTAGATGCGGTGCGCGTGCGCGTCGTCGTAGTCGCGGGTGAACGACACCTTCTCGGGGAGCTCGCGGGCGAGGGTGGCCACGGCCTCCATGAGCGCCGTGTTGCCGCTGCCCTGGAGCACGAGCTGCACGTCCTGCCGGAGCAGCCGCGCGGAGACCTCGAGGAGCAGGTCGACGCCCTTCTGGCGGTCCCACCGGGCGACCATGCCGAGGAGGGGGGTGTCGGGGCGCACCGGGAGCCCCGCGCGCTGCTGGAGGTCGGTCTTGCACCGCGCCTTGGCGCTGGCGTCGTGGGCGTCGAAGCGCGCCGCGAGGTGGGGGTCGGTGGAGGGGTTCCACACCGCGGGGTCGATGCCGTTGAGGATCCCCACGAGCCCGTCGACGTGGGCGCGGAGCACGCCGTCCATGCGCACGCCCCCGGCGGTGGTGAGGATCTCCTTCGCGTACGACGGAGACACCGTGACGAAGCGGTCGGAGAACATCGCCGCCGACTTCATCCACGAGACCTCGCCCCAGAACTCGAGGCCGCCGACGCCCGCGTAGCTCGCCGGGATCCCCAGCGCCGCCAGCGACGCCGCGGGGAAGATCCCCTGGTGCGCGAGGTTGTGCAGGGTGAACACGGTCTTCACCCCCGCGAGCTTCGGGTCCTTGTCCTCGCGGAGCAGCAGCGGCACGAGCCCGGTGGTCCAGTCGTGGAGGTGGGCGATGTCGGGGGCCCTGGGCTGCACGCGCATCCACTCGATCGCGGCGCGGGCGAGGAAGCCGAAGCGCCGGTCGTTGTCGGGGTACGCGTCTCCCCCCTCGCCGTAGACCCCCGGGCGGTCGCTGATGCCCGGCGCGCCGAGGAGCACCACGTTCACCCCCGAGACCAGCCTGCCTTCGTAGAGCTCGGCCTCGACGACCTCCTCGCCCATTGGCACCTTGAGCCGCGTCAGCCGTCGGGCCAGCGCGTGGGTCTGCGGGTCGATGCTGCCGTAGCGGAGCGAGAGCACGGTGACCTTGTGCCCGAGGGCCCGCAGCGCCTTGGGGAGCGCGGCGACCACGTCGGCGAGACCGCCCACCTTGCTGAAGGGGGCGACCTCGGGGCTTACGAAGACGATGTCCATGGGCGCGGAGGGTGTACCCATCCCGCCGCCGAGCGCAACGGGGGTGGGCGCCCCTACGCGAGGGCGCCGCCGCCGAGGCGCGCGCGGAGCTCTCGGAGCCGCGCGCGCAGGGGCCCGATGAAGTCCCAGCTCACGGTGCGCTGCGAGCCGCGCATGGCGCGGTCGGAGTGCCATTTCGAGAGCGCGAGCCGCGCCGCGGCGCGCACGAACTCTTGCCGCACAGCGCCTTGCGCGCCGAGCGACACCCGCAGCAGGCCGAAGGCGCTGCCCACCAGGCGCACCTCGCCGGGGCTGAGGTTGCCGAGGGCGACCTCGTCTTCGAGGTACTTGCGAATGAGCGCGCCGCGCCGCCGCACGAGGGAGGCCACCATCACGAGAAACGCCAGCACGAAGAGCAGCCAGAGCGGCAGGAGCAGCAGCGGGAGCGGCACGCCGAGCTCGCCCGAGATGGCCGCCGAGCCGTTCCAGATCATGTGCAGCAGCACCGCGGCGGCGTAGCCCGCGAAGGGCGCGAGGGCGCGCACCCAGGGCCGCTCGCTCTCCCGCGCGAGGCCGAAGCCGATGCCGGTCATCGAGGTGAACAGCGGGTGCGCCCAGGGCGTGAGCACGCCGCGCATGACGAAGGTGACGGTGAGGTCGCCGCCGGGGCGAACGCCCGCGCCGGTGTAATAGACGACGTTCTCGACCGCGGCGAACCCGAGGGCGACGAAGGTCGCGTAGATGATCCCGTCGACCACGCCGTCGAACTCGCGGCGCCAGAAGAACCACATCGAGAAGACCGCGAGGGCCTTGAAGAATTCTTCGACGATCGGCGCGCTGAGCACCGTCGCGGCGGTCTCACCCGCGGTGGCGTGCACGACGCTGTTGATCGTCGCCGAGAAGCCGCAGGCGGCGGTGGCGCCCCACACGAAGACCAGCAGCAGCGCCCACCCCGGCTCGGGGTCGTAGCGGTCGAGGAGGCGGGGCACCGTCAGGTAGACCGCCACCGCGGGGAACGCGAGGGAGGCGCCCGTGACCATCGCCTCGAAGTGCTGCTCGGGGTGCGCGCCCGCGAGGGGCGCGACGAGAAAGAGCGCCTGCAGCAGCGCGCCGCCGACGATGACGCCGAGGCACCACAGGGCCAGGCCCACGGTGCGTCGGGAGTGCTCTGCGTCAGGGGGGAGGAATCCGAAGCGCGGCGCAGACATCGCCGCGAGGATGCACGCAGCCGGCCCGGGGGCACAACGGCGCGCGGGAGGGGTGCGCTCAGCGGCCCTGGACGATCACGGCGGGGACGCCGCCGGCCATCGCGCCGTTGTAGGGCGTGGCGAAGATCTGCACGCCGATCTCGCCCGAGCCCGAGAACGCGCGGATGCGGATCTGCGCGGTGATCGGGGGCGCGCCGGGGGGCACGCACAGCGGGCGGTTGAGGCCGATGACCGGGTAGTTGTCGGGGGCGCGGTCGGCGTCGATCTGACGGCCGGCCGTGTCGAGGAGGAACATGTCGAGGTCGGAGATGCCCGTGCCGCCCACGGAGATCACGCGGTAGCAGAAGCCGGGGCCCACGGTGCCGGGGACGGTCACGCCCTCGCGGCCCTGGCGCATCGTCGAGCGGATCAGGTCGGTCACCGCGGTGAAGCCCGACGCGAACTGCCGCGCGCGCAGGGTCATGTTCTGCCCGACGGCGTCGCCGCCGTTCGCGGTCCACATCGGGCCCACGGTGGAGCCGACGCCGCCGCCCATCGCCATCTGACCGGGCACCGCCACGACCGGCATCGACGGCTGCTGCACCACCGGCTGCTGCACCACCGGCTGGGGCGCGGGCTGCTGGACGGTGACCTGGGCCTGGGGCACCGGGGTCGACGCGCAACCGAGCGCCGAAAGGGCTCCGAGCGTTGAGAGGGAGAGAAGAAGATTCCTCGTCATCGTGCAGTACTCCTGATCGAACGGTTCTTCGGCCCCGCCGGCCGAGCGCGCGCATCCTCACACCGCCCGCGAGCGAATGTCAAAGGGAAGCGAGGCCCGCGGGGGCGCCGCGCGCGGGCTATACTCTGCGCTCCCCCCGCACCCGCGCGTGCGACCGCCGGAGGTTCATTTCCCCTTTGCGTCACAGCCGCCTCTCCTTCTTCGTCGCGGCCCTGGTCGGCTGCGGCGGCACGACGGTTCGCACCTCGGTCACCGACGCGGAGGCCCCCGGCGACGCGGCGAGCCCTCCCGACGCGGCGAGCCCTCCCGACGCGGCGAGCCCTCCCGACGCGGCGAGTCCTCCTGACGCGGTGAGCCCTCCCGACGCGGTGAGCCCTCCCGACGCGGCGACGAACCCCGGGGGCCTGCCCGACGGGGACGCGTGCTCGCGCGACGCCGAGTGCCGCAGCGGCGTGTGCGTGCACGGCCCCGGACTGGTGAACGCCTGCGCGCCCTCGTGCCGGCGCGACGGCGACTGCGCGCCCCTCGGGGTGTCGTTTCGCTGCGCCGTCGACCGCGCGTCTGACCGCACCCGGCTCGCCTGCGCGGAGTCAGAGCGCGGCGGCGCGGACTGGCTCCAGTCGTGCCGCGCCGACGGCGACTGCCGCAGCGCGCTCTGCGTCGACGCCACCTGCCGCGGCGCGTGCGCGACCGACGCCGACTGCGCGCCGGGGCTGCGCTGCGGCCCGGTGATGGTGAGCGGCGCGACGCTCTCGCTCTGCAGGGTCGCGCCCATCACCGGGGTCACCGTCGAGCGGTACACCCTGCGCGACGAGGTCCTCGGCGTCGACACGGGCACGTCGGAGATCCGCGCGCTCATCCCCCCCGACGCGGTCTCCGCGACCTGGACCACGCAGGACCCCGAAGGACGAAACCTCTTCGCCGCGGTGCGCAGGCTGGTCTCTCCCGCGAACCTCGCGGTGGTCGACCTCGCGACCTGGACGCAGGTGCGCGAGCAGCCGCTGCGCACGATCCCCGCGCGGTACCAGTTCAACGCGGCGATGGTGTCGTCGAACGAGTCGCTGATGCTCACGCCGGGCGTGTGGCGCTCGCAGCACCTGCTCTTCAACGACCGCGGCAACGGCACGGCGGTGGCCGAGCGCAGGCTGCGCGCGGGGCTCATCGTGAAGCGCGCCCCCGGCGGCGTCGCCGCGAACGGCTGGACCCTGCGCGTGCAGATCATCTTCGCGGGCACCCGCGACGTGAACCGCAGCACCGCGGCGGGCAACGCCCGGCTCCAGGCGGCCATCGCGTCGATGCGCCGGGTCTACGCCACCGTCGGCGTGAACGTGGTGGTCAACGGCTACGACGACCTGAACCCCGCCGACGCCGCGCGCTACGCGGTCATCGACAGCCGCACCGAGTTTCAAGACCTGATGTCGCGCGTGAGCTACTCGACGGCGCTGCTGCCGATCTTCATGGTGCGGGGGATCTCCTCCCCCGATTTCAACGGCGCCATCGGCGTCGCGGGCGGCGTGCCCGGCCCCGCGGGGGTGTACAGCACGATCCAGAGCGGCGTGGTCGTGGGGTGGGAGACCACCCTCGGGCGCACCGACCAGCTCCCGCTCACGATGACCCACGAGACCGGGCACTACCTGGGCCTGTTTCACACCCGCGAGCGCCTCGACCCCTGCACCACGGCCTCGCAGACCGACTGCTCGGCCTTCGGCGGCGTCGACGCCATCGCCGACACCCCCAGCGACCCCGCGGGCGCGGCGCGCAACCTGATGTACTGGCAGGCCGTGGGCGGCAACGAGCTGCTCTCTCCGACGCAGGGGCTGGTGATGCGCCGCAACCCGCTGGTGTACTGATCCGTCATGGCGAGGCTCGAAGGAAAGGTCGCGATCATCACGGGCGCCGGCAACGGCATCGGGCGCGCCGAGGCGATGCTCTTCGCCCGCGAGGGCGCGCGGGTGCTGGTCAACGACCTGGGGTGCGCGCGGGACGGGGGCGGGCGCGACGAGGCCGTCGCGGCGGCGGTGGTCGAAGA
>JAWKRB010000049.1:0-38889 GCA_041389885.1 Polyangiales bacterium
CCGCGGCGCCGAGGCTGGTCCCGCCGAGGCCGCCGCCGGGCCCGCCGCCGTTGCCGCCTGCTGCGCCGACGCGGCTGGCCTCGCCGCAGATGTAGCCGCCGCCGCCGCCGCCGCCCGCGGGGCCGCCGCCGCCGCCGCCGCCGCCGCCGCCGAAGGAGGTGCCGGTGCCGCGATGCCCGTTCCACCCGCCGCCGCCGCCGCCGCCGACGCCGCCGCGCCCGCCCACCGCGAGGCTACCGGTGACCCCCGAGGGGCCGGGGCCGCCCGTGCCTCCGGGGCCACCGACGGGGTTGCTCACCGAGGGAGGGTCCCCGCTGGCCCCCATGGTGGGCGTGCCCGTGACGCCGCCTCCGGAGCCCGAGGCGTTGTCGAGGCAGTTGGTGTGCGGCCCGGCCGCGCCGCCCGAGAGGTCGATGGTGCCGGCGATGGTGACGGCGCCCGTGGCGCGGAGGTCGAGCACCCCTGCGCCGCCCGAGGTCACGGTGACGGTCACCCCCGCGGGGATGTTGATCGTCGTGAAGTTGTGCACGCCGGGGCTGAGCACGGTGTTCGTCGACGGGACGAAGGCCCCCTCCGCGCCCGTGGAGGGGAAGCGCGTGCACACGCCGCCCTGGCACGTCGCGCCCGTGGGGCACAGGCTCCCGCACGAGCCGCCGCAGCGGTTGCGCGTGTCGACCTCGCAGCCGTCCGCCGGGTTGTTGTTGCAGTTCTCGAAGTTGGGCAGGCACGCGACGAGGGAGCACACCCCCGCGACGCAGGCGCCCACGCCGTTCGCGAAGGTGCACGCGCGGCCGCAGGCGCCGCAGTGGTTCACGTCGGTGCGGGTGTCGCGGCAGGTGCCCGAGCAGTTGGTGAGGCCCGTGCCGCACGACACCACGCAGGTCCCGCCGCTGCACACCTGCCCGCTGGCGCAGGCGCGGGCGCAGGCCCCGCAGTTGGCGGTGTCGGTGTTGAGGTCGCGGCAGGTGCCCGAGCAGTTGGTGAGCCCCGCCCCGCACGACACCACGCAGCGGCCGCCGGCGCAGACCTGCCCGCTGGCGCAGGCGTTTCCGCAAGCGCCGCAGTGGTTTCGGTCGTTCACGAGGTCTCGGCACACCCCCGAGCACGCCGTCAACCCCTGGGTGCAGGTGACCACGCACACGCCGCTCTGACACACCGTGCCCGCGGCGCACGCGTTCGCGCAGGCGCCGCAGTTCGCGTTGTCGGTCTGCAGGTCTCGGCACACCCCCGAGCAGTTGTTGAGCCCCGCGGCGCAGACCACGGTGCACGCGCCGGCGACGCAGACCGTGCCCGCGCCGCAGACGGTGCCGCAGCGCCCGCAGTGGTTGTTGTCGGTCTGCGTGTCGCGGCACGAGCCCGAGCACTCGGTCTGCCCGGTGGGGCAGGTGACCACGCAGGCGCCGGCGCGGCAGACGCGCCCGCTGCCGCAGACGGTGCCGCAGGCGCCGCAGTTCGCGGTGTCGGTCTGCAGGTCGCGGCACGAGCCCGAGCAGTTGGTGAGCCCGCCGCCGCAGCTCAGGGCGCAGGCGCCGTTGATGCACAGCTGCCCTGCGGCGCAGGCGTTTCCGCACGCGCCGCAGTGGTTCACGTCGGTCTGCAGGTCGCGGCACACGCCCGCGCAGTTGTTCTGCCCGGCCTGGCACGACACCGCGCAGGCGCCCGAGGAGCAGAGCTGCCCGCTCGGGCACGCGTTGCCGCAGCGCCCGCAGTGGTTGTTGTCGGTGGAGAGGTCGCGGCAGAGCCCCGAGCACTCCACCGCGCCGCCCGCGCACGACACGGCGCAGGCGCCGGCGACGCAGCGGTTGCCCGCGGGGCACGGTCGGCCGCAGGCGCCGCAGTGGTTCACGTCGGTCTGCAGGTCGCGGCACACGCCCGAGCAGTCGGTGGTCCCCGAGCCGCAGCTGACCTGGCAGGTGCCCTGCGAGCAGAGCTGCCCCGCGGGGCAGGCCTGGCCGCAGCCGCCGCAGTGGTTCACGTCGGTCTGGGTGTCGCGGCAGACGTCGTTGCAGTTCGTCGTGCCGGTCACGCAGCTCACCACGCACGCGCCCGCGCTGCACACCTGCCCCGAGGCGCAGCGCACGCCGCAGCGCCCGCAGTTGGCGAGGTCGGTCTGGGTGTCGCGGCAGACGCCGTCGCAGTTGCTGGTGCCGCCGCCGCAGGTCACCCGGCACACGCCGCCGCTGCACAGCTGGCCCGCGGGGCAGGCGGCGTCGCAGGCGCCGCAGTGGTTGTTGTCGGTCTGCGTGTCGCGGCAGACGCCGTTGCAGTTCGTCGTGCCCGAGACGCAGCTCACCACGCACGCGCCGCGGGAGCAGATGGTGCCCGAGGGGCACGCGTTGCCGCAGGCGCCGCAGTGGTTCGCGTCGGTGTCGAGGTCGCGGCAGACGCCCGCGCAGTTGGTCGTGCCCGCGCCGCAGCTGACCTGGCACATGCCGCGGGAGCACAGCTGGCCGCTGGGGCAGGTCATGCCGCAGGCGCCGCAGTTGGACACGTCGCTCTGGAGGTCGCGGCAGGCGCCGGAGCAGTTCGTGGTGCCGACGCCGCAGCTCACGAGGCAGCGCCCCTGGTCGCAGGTCTCGCCCGACGCGCAGGTGTTCCCGCAGGCGCCGCAGTTGGTGCGGTCCGACTGGAGATCCCGGCACGCGCCCATGCAGTCGGTGAAGCCGACGCCGCAGCTCGTGCCGCAGCGACCGCGCAGGCACACCTGGCCGAAGGTGCACGCGGTGCCGCACATCCCGCAGTTGCGCGGGTCGGCGCTGACGTCGGTGCAGATCTCGGGCTCCCAGTTGGCGCCCCCGTCGCTCGCGTCGGGGAGCTCCCCCGCGTCGCCCGCGCCGCCGTCGCCCGACGCGCGAATCGGGCAGGCCGTGAGGAGCTCGGCGCAGCTCAGGCGACACCGCCCGCCGAGGCACCCGTACCCCGAGGGGCACGCCGATCCGCAAGCGCCGCAGTGGTTTCGGTCGGCCATGAGGTCGGCGCAGAAGCGCTGCGCGCCGCCGTCGCCGGCCGCTCCCTGGCACTCGGTGGTGGACCCCTGGCACATGAACGTGCAGGTCCCGTTGGAGCACACCTCGTTCGCCCCGCAGGCGCGCCCGCAGCCGCCGCAGTGCGCCCGGTCGGTGTCGAGGCGCACGCACGCGAGGCCCGCGTCGCCCACGGCGCACCGGGTCTCGCCCTGCACGCACTCGGGCACGCAGGCGCCGGCCTCGCAGCGCTCCCGCGTCGCGCAGGCGCGGCCGCAGCCGCCGCAGTTCTGCGGGTCGGTGAGCGTGCTCACGCAGCGCTCGCTGCACAGCGCCTGCTCGGGGCTGCAGGCCACGGTGACGTCGGCGGGGCCGAGGTCGGTCGAGCCCGCGTCCGCGGGGATGCCGCCGACGATCGTGCGGCCGTCGCAGGCCGCCAGCGAAGCGAAGAGGAGCGTGAGGAGCAGATGCCGCATTCCCGCAGTGCACCGGAAATCTCACAGAAATTCAACGTCGCCGTCGTCGATCCCCGGTCGTCGCGCCCCGCACCGGCGGCCCGACCGCGGGCATCGAACGAGCGTGCCTGCTGCCCCCCCTGCGCTCCCCTCCTCCCGCTTCTTGATCGTCGGCGCGGGCGTCGCGGGGCTGATGGCCGCGTCGGCGCTCCGTGACGCGGGCCAGTCGGTCACGCTCGTCGACAAGGGCAGGGCCGCGGGCGGCCGGCTCGCGACGCGGCGGGTCGACGGCGCGGTCTTCGATCACGGCGCGCAGTTCTTCACGGCGCGCGACCCTCGCCTCGCGCCTCAGCTCGCGCGGTGGCGCGCGGCCGGCGCGGTCACGTCGTGGTTCGACGAGGTCCTCCGCGGCGCGCAGGGGATGTCGTCGCTCTCGCGGCACCTCGCCGCGGGGCTCTCGCTCACCCTCGGCGCGCGGGTGGCCTCCGTCGCGCGCGACGACGCCGGGTGGCGGGTGACCACCGACGCGGGCGCGGCGTGGCGGGGTGACACGGTGATCCTCACGGCGCCCGCGCCGCAGTCGCTGGCGCTCGTCGACGCGGGTGGCGTCGCGCTCCCCGCGGCGCTCCGGGCAGACCTCGACTCCCTCGCCTACGCGCCCTGTCTGGCGGGGCTCTTCGAGGGGGCGTGGCCCGACCCGCTGCCCGCGCACGGCGTCGCCCCCGTCGTGACCGAGCCCCTCAGCTGGCTCGCGAGCAACGCCGCCAAGGGGATCAGCGATCGCCCCGCGCTCACCGCGCACGCGAGCGCGGGCTGGAGCCAGGCGCGCTGGGGCGACGACGACGACGCGATCCTCTCGGCGCTCGGCGCGGCGGTCGAGGCGGTGACGGGCGCGAGCGCGCGTCCTGTCGCGTTGAAGCGTTGGCGCTACGCGAGGCCGACCCGCACGCTGCCCGCGCCCCTCTCGCACCGCGACGGAGGCGCGCGGCTGATCTTCACCGGCGACGCCTTCGACGACGACGGCGGGCGCGTCGAGGGCGCCGCCCGCGCGGGGCTCGCGGCCGCGGCGATCGCGCTGCGCCCCAGGGGCTGAGCGCTACGGCGTGCCCGCCGGGTCGGGCGCGCTGGGCACCGGGAGCGCCGGGGGCATGGGCCCGGCGACGAGCTCGCTGGGCCGCATGCCGCCGAGGTCGCCCAGCACCACGCCCTGCGCGTCGGTGAACACGGTCTCGCGTCCGTACACCGTGTAGACGCGCACGGGCGAGGCGAAGCCCGCGGGGGTCATGTCGGGCTCCCGGCGCAGCGTGACCGGGCGGATGCGCTCCACGAGCTCGCGCATGTCGAGCACGTTCTCGCGCACGCGCTCGCCGACGCGGAGGTTCGCGCGCTGGATCCACACGCTGAGCAGGCCGCGGCCCGGCCCGATGACCGCGGTGGGCCTGGGCCCGCGGAGGATCTCGAAGCGCTTGGGCGCCTGCCCCTCGCGACGGGCGATGATCACCTCGGGGGTGCGCAGCTCATAGCGCCGGGTGTCGGCGGCCCCCTCGCCGTTGCGCGCGCCGGGGATGGTCATGCGCTTCCACGCGCGCAGGGGCAGCCCGCGGGGGTCGTAGATCACCTCGATCTCCGACACGTTCATGTGCCAGTCCTGCCGCGCGGTGAAGACCTCGACGCAGCCCCGCGACGCGAAGGAGAAGCGCTCGACGACGTCGGGCTCGAGGGCGTTCGAGGCCGCGCGCAGGGTGCGGGCGTACCGCGGCTGCGCCTCGGCCCCCGCGTCGCACGTGGGGTACGGGAGCTCGGGCGCGCGGTCGACCGGGACGTGCTTTCTGCGGCAGCTTGTGACGGCGAGGAGGAGGCAGAAGGCGAAGGCGGCGGCCTTCACTCAGTGGTGCTCGCCCGCGGGGGCGTGGCCGGCGGCCGGGGCGTGACCGCCGGCGGCGTGTCCGGGGGGCGGGGTGAGGGACGACTCGGGGAGCCCGCCGGGCGCGCGCGCGCCGGTGCGCTCGAGCACCTGCACGCCGTTCGCGCGGTCGATCGCGCCGCGGGAGTTGATGTCTTCGACGGAGAAGATCATCAGCAGCCCGAGGAACAAGAACGACAGCACGAAGATGATCGCGTTGAAGGGGTGGTCGTAGCGCAGGTGCATGAAGAACGCCGCGACGAGCGACGCCTTCATGGTCGCGACGAGCATGGCGACGAAGGTGTTGGCCGAGCCCAGGTCGACATACGAGATGGCGACGGTGACCACCGTGAGAAAGATCAGGGCCGCGAAGATCCCGATCATGAAGATCACGGGCGAGATGTGCGCGTGGACCGCGCCATCATCGTGCGCGTGGTCGTGCTCGCTGTCGTGCGTTGCGGTGCTCATCAGCCCACCAGGTAGAGGAGAGGGAAGAGGTAGATCCACACGAGGTCGACGAGGTGCCAGTAGAGCGCGCCGATCTCGACCGCGGTGAAGTGACCCGGCGTGACCCGCCCGCGCATGTTCTCGCGCATCGCCCACGCCAGCACGCCCATGCCGATGAGCACGTGGATGCCGTGTAGGCCGGTCATCATGAAGTAGAGCGAGAAGAAGCGGTGCGCCTCGAAGGTGAGGGGCAGGTGCATCGACGTCGGGTCGTTGTGGAGGTGCCCGGTGAAGTACCGACCGGGCAGGAGCCCGTGCTGGAACTTCGCGGAGTACTCGAAGAACTTCACGACGAAGAAGATGGCCGCGCAGGCGATGGTGATGCCGAGCCAGCGGTTGACGGCCTTGCGGTCGCCCACCTGCGCCGAGCGCACCGCGAGGGCCGCCGTGAGGCTGCTGAACAGCAGGACGACGGTGTTGGTCGCGCCCTGGATGCGGTTCAGGTGCGTGTGCGCGGCGTGCACCATCTCGGGGCTGTTGTTGCGCAGGATGCCGTAGGCCACGAAGAGCCCGCCGAACATCAGGATCTCGGTGCAGATGAAGACCCACATGCCGAGCTTCGCGGTGTCAAACTGCTGCGCCGGGGTGTCGAAGTGATGCGCGAGGAAGGGGTCGTGGCCGTGGCCGTGGCCCTGCTCCCCTTCGTGCGTGTCGCTGGCGGTGCTCATCGTCGCTCTGGTGCTCCGTGACGGGCGGTGGGGAGGATCTCAGTCGTGCTTCTCGGCCTCGGGGGAGAAGCCGTCGAACAGCTCCGCCTCCGTGGCGAGGTGGTAGTCGTAGGGGCCGCGGTTCACCACGAGGTCCTTCGAGAAGTTCTGGAGGACAGGGGGGGACGCGGTCTGCCACTCGAAGGCGGCGGAGCCCCAGGGGTTGGGCGGCGCGGCCTCGCCCGAGCGCAGGGACTTGATCAGCACCCAGGCGAACACGATGAACCCGAGCCCGAGGACCCACGACCCGTAGGTCGAGAACGCGTGGTAGCGCGTGAAGGCCGGGAGGTAGTCGTAGTAGCGCCGCGGCATGCCGCGCGAGCCCATGATGAACTGAACGAGGAACACGCCGTTGAACCCGGCGAACACCAGCGCCCAGGAGATCTTCGCGAGGCCCTCGTCGTACATCTTGCCGGTGATCTTCGGCCACCAGTAGAGCAGGCCGCCGAGGAACGCCATCACCGTGCCGCCCATCATCACGTAGTGAAAGTGGGCCACGACGAAGTAGGTGTCGTGCAGGTGGATGTCGGTCGCGAGGGTGCCGAGGAAGAGACCGGTGAGCCCGCCCACGGTGAACAGCACGAGGAACGACAGGGCGTAGAGCATCGGCGTGGTGAGCCAGATGGAGCCCTTGTAGAGCGTCGCGGTCCAGTTGAAGACCTTCACGCCCGAGGGGATCGCCACGAGCATGGTGAGGGCCGAGAACACCATGGTGGCGAACTCGCTCTGCCCCGAGGTGAACATGTGGTGGCCCCACACGATGAACCCGAGGAGCGCGAGGCCCAGGGAGCTCATCGCGATGGCGAAGTACCCGAAGATCGCGCGGCGCGAGAAGGTCGCGAAGAGCTCAGACACCACGGCCATGCCCGGCACGATCATGATGTAGACGGCGGGGTGCGAGTAGAACCAGAAGAAGTGCTGGAACAGCACCGGGTCGCCGCCGAGCTGCGGGTCGAAGATGCCGAGGCCCAGGGTGCGCTCCATCGCGAGGAGCAGCACGGTGATCGCGAGCACCGGCGTCGCGAGGATCTGCATCACGCTCGTGGCGTACATGCCCCAGATGAAGAGGGGCAGGCGGCGCCAGTGCATCCCCGGCGCGCGGAGCTTGTGGATCGTGACGAGGAAGTTCAGCCCCGTGAGGATCGACGAGAAGCCCATGATGAACACCGCGAGGGCCATGGTGGTGGCCGAGGTGCTCGTGGTGCTCGAGTACGGGGTGTAGAAGGTCCAGCCCGTGTCGACCGCGCCCGTCACGATGGACGTGAGCGCGAAGACGGTGCCGACGACGTAGATGTAGAAGCTGAGGAGGTTGAGCCGGGGGAAGGCCACGTCCTTGGCGCCCAGCATGATCGGCAGGATGAAGTTGCCGATGGCCGCCGGGATCGACGGGATGATGAAGAGGAACACCATGATCGCGCCGTGGAGCGTGAACACCCGGTTGTAGGTGCTCCCGTCCATGATCGTGCGCCCGGGGCTCAGCAGCTCCAGGCGCAGCAGCAGCGCCATCACCCCGCCCAGGAAGAAGGCCAGGATCACGGCGATCAGGTACATCACCCCGATGCGCTTGTGATCGAGGGTGATCAGCCAGGACATGATGCCCTTGCCAGCCGTGAGGTAGTTCTCGTTGGGGTCCATGCCGCCGTGCGCGTCATGCCCCGAGACCTCCGCAACATCCGTCGTCGCCGTCGATGCCATGGTCAAGCGTTCCTTCCCTACCTCAGTGGAGCGTGCGGATGTAGGCGATGATCGCGTCGATCTGGCGATCGTTGAGCGAGCCCGCGTAGGTGGGCATCACGGGCTGAAACCCGCGGACCACCTGGGCGTTCGGCCGAAGGATCGACGCGCGCAGGTAGTTCTCGTCGACCATCACGCGAGACCCGTCCGCCAGGTCGACCTCGTGGCCCCAGATGTTCTGCCAGGTGGGGCCCGTCATCGCCGTTCCGTTCACGGAGTGGCAGGTGTTGCAGTTCTGCTGTCGGTACAGGAGCTCACCCCACTCGGCGGGGGTCGCCTCGCGGCCGTTCACGGTGGGGGGACCGTTGAGCTCTTCCATCTTGCGGTCGAAGTCGGCCTGGTCGAGCACATAGGTCCAGCCGCCCATGGAGAAGTGGCCGGTCCAGTCGTACTCGGGGCGGCGCCCCTCGCGCGGGTTCGACGGCCCGCCGGCGGTCTCGGCGGCGCCGCAGTACTCGGCGCAGTAGAAGCGCACGGCCTGGGTGTCGCGGCCGGTGGTGCGCGTCGCCTGGAACCACAGCGTGCTGTAGTACCCGGGCACCGCGTCACGCTTCACCCGAAACTCCGGGATGAACAGCGCGTGGAGCACGTCTTCAGACGAGATCACCACCCGCACCGGGCGGTTCACGGGCACGTACAGCTCGTTCACGGTGTGCGAGCCGTTGGGGTACTCGAAGTCCCACGACCACTTGCGGGCGCGCGCGCGGATCTCCATCGCGTTCGCCGGCGGCATCGTGAGGTTCACGTAGCCCTGAAAGCCGACGTGAAAGAGGTAGATCAGGAGCACCAGCGGCGAGATGGTCCACCCGACCTCGAGCACGGTGTTGTGCCCCGTGGGCTCGGGGATCTCGCCGGGCTTCTGGCGCCGGTACTTCCAGACGAAGTACAGCGCCGCCCCGACGACGGCCACGAACATCACGACGCTCACCCAGTAGATGAAATAGAAGACCCCATCTACTTCGGGCGCGAAGGTCGACCACTGAGCCGGGAGCTGAACCGTTTCGTTGTTCATCGTTGAAGCCTTGCCGATCGTCCCTCGGCGCTCGCGCGCGTCGGGAGCGTATGCCCTTCTCGCCTACGCCGACTCAGAGTTCCCCGTCTTGCGACGGCGCTCACGGAGCCACATCACACCGAGGAACGCGCTCAGCGCCACCACGGTCACCGCGCCGCCGAGGCGCATCACGTTCTGCGCGATCACCACGTACTTCTGCCCCTGAGGGTCGTAGTGATAGCAGTACAAAATCAGCCGCTCGGCCGTGCTGATCGAGCGCCCCTGCGACGCCTCGAGGAGGCCCACGCGCATGTCGTTGGGCGAGTACTCCAGCCCATACAGGTACCGCGCGACCTTGCCGTCTGGCGTGAGCAGGATCGTGACCGCCGTGTGCGCGTACTGGTCCTGCCGCGGGTCGAAGCGGTACTGAAAGCCCACCGCCTCGGTCACCCGCCGGATCTGAGACTCGCTGCCCTGCAGGAAGTGCCAGCCGCGCTGCGCCGTCGGTCGGTTGTAGGCCCGGAGCACGCGCTCGCGCTTCTGCGCCGCGACCTCGGGCGTGTCTCTCGGGTCGATGCTCACCGTGAGCACGTCGAACTGGTCGCCGACGTTCCAGATGGTGCGGGTGAGCGTGCGCATGAGCGCGTTCAGCACCATCGAGCAGAGCATCGGGCAGCGGTGGTACGCGAGGTTGAGCACCACCGGGCGACGCCCGTCGAAGTAGTCGCCGATGCGAACCGTGCGCCCCGTGTGGTCACGGAACATCGCGGTGCGCGGCACCTGCGCGTTGAGGTGCTCGGTCACGCCGACCCCTTCGAGCTCGCGAGGAGACTCGTTGACCTGCGCGCGCGCGGGGCCCGACGAGAGCATCAGGGCGATGGCTCCCACGGCGGCGGCGCTGGATCGGATCGGCGAGACGTTCAACGGTACCTTCCTCAGTGCGCCGGAGCCGCGGCGGCGGGAGCGGCGGTCGCGGGAGCCTCAGCCGCGGGCGCTGGTGCCGGCGCGGGGGCTTCGGCCGCGGGCGCCGCGGGGGCTCCTACCGCGGGGCGGCGGGGGCCTCGGGTGACGCAGCGTGCTCCTCCGCGGCGGGCGCTGCAACCGCGGGGCCGGATGCGCCGCGGGACGGCGCGGGGCAGCAGGCCCCAGCCCTGCATCGCGGCCTGGTCGACGCTCGCCGCGGGGGTGATCGACGCGGGACGCGACGAGCCCGCGACCTGATCCATCGCCGCGGAGATGCCCGTCAGCCGCTGCTGAGACTCGCGCCGCGCGTTGGTGAGCAGGTCCGACGAGACGGCGAGCACGGCGTCGTGCTCGCGCTTCTCGTAGTTCTGAATGAAGTACGACTGAAAGGCGAAGCGCAGGCCGACGAGGGTGCCCACCGAGATCAGGGTGATCCCGATGATTCGCTTGATCGGCGGTTCTGTGTGGTCCGTTGCCATCGATCGACCTCAGCCGTTCTCGAGGTGAAGGGCGCGGTGGAGCCGCGGGTCGCCCACGGGGATGAGCGGGTACTTCGAGGCGCCGAAGAACACCGCCGCGAGGAAGGCGCCGCCGAAGCCCAAGAAGCTCAGCACATCCACGATCGAGATCGAGAGCGCGTGGGGGTCGCCGGCCGACACGCCCATCTGCGAGGCGTAGTTCGGGAGCACGAGCCAGTACATCTCCACGGTGTGCATCACCAGCACCAGGGCGGCGCCGAGGTACAGGAGCTTCTGGCCGAAGAAGCGCTTGGTGTTGCGCGAGATCAGCAGCAGGAACGGCGCGAAGAAGTGCAGGAAGATGATCGAGAGGCTCACCGGCGTCCACGGACCCTCACCCCAGCGGATGTGGTAGAACACCGTCTCTTCGGGGATGCTCGCGTACCAGATCAAGAAGAACTGGCTGAACGAGATGTAGGCCCAGAAGCAGTTGAACCCGAAGAGCAGCTTGCCCAGGTCGTGGAAGTGCTCGGTGTTGATCGCCTCGCCCACCACGCCTGACGCGCGGAAGATCGCGCTGATCAGCACGAGCGCCGCGAAGGACGAGACCACCGAGGAGGAGAAGAACCACACCCCGAAGATGGTCGACGGCCACTCGGGCTGCAGCGCCATGAACCAGTCGAAGGCCGCGAAGGTCAGCGTGAGCGCGAAGATCGACACCGAGATCGGCGCCAGCCGCGCGCTCTTCTGAGAGAAGGCGATGCTCTTCGTCGCGTCCTGGTCGACGGAGTTCTTGAAGAAGGTGCGCACCAGCCAGGCCCAGGCGACGAGGTAGATCGCCAGGCGGGCGAGGAAGAACGGCATCGAGAGGTACCAGCTCTTGCCCGCGATGAGCTCCTGGTGCTCGTGGTGCTCGATCTGGCCGTGGGTCATGCGCTGCCCCGGCACCCAGGGCGCGTGGTGCTCGGCGTGACCGCCGCCGTGCTCCGCCGAGCCGTGCTCGCCGTGCGCCGGGGCCGCGTGCTCGCCGTGCGCCGGGGCCGCGTGCTCGCCGTGCGCCGGGGCGTGGCTCCCGACGATGTCGACCCAGGGGTAGAGCTCCGAGGTCTTGGTGAGCAGCACGGGGAGAAAGAGCAGCACGACCGCCGGCAGCCCGAGCATCATGAACTCGGCGCCGCGGCGCACGGTCACGCTCCACCCGGCCGAGACCAGGTGCTGCACGATGACGAAGAACACGCCGCCCAGGGCGATGGCGAAGAAGGTCGCGAAGCCGAAGAGGTAGGCGAACGCGAAGCGCTTGCTGTCCCCCGCGCCGAGGGCGAAGGCGCCCCCGAGGCCCGCGACCGCCACGGCCGCGAAGATCTTCCAGGCGCTCGCGAGGAAGCCGCCCTTGACCCGATAGTCCCTGCTCTCGGACGAATGCGAGGCGCTCACGGCGTCCCTCCGGCTGCCTGGCTGACCTGCAGCGCGCGCACGTAGCTGACGATCGCCCAGCGATCCCGCACGGGGATCTGGGCGGCGTAGGAGGGCATGTTGCGCACGCCGTTGGTGATGGTGTTGAAGACCTGCCCGTCGGGCATGTGCCGCACGCGCTCGTCGTGGAAGGTCGGCGGCTGCGGGTACACGTAGTTTCCGCCCTGTCCGCGGAGCCAGACCACCCCGCGCCCGTCGCCCGCGTCTCCGTGGCAGGGCGCGCAGTAGATCCCGTAGCGGGCCTGCCCCCGCCGCACGAGCGCCGCGGCGTCGTCGCCGCGCACCGAGGCGGGCACGGTCATCACGTACTGCCCGGCCTCGTCGAGGCCGTGGTTCACGACGTCGTCGTCGAAGGCTTCGTCGCGGGCCACGCTGAAGTCCGCGTAGCGCGGGTTCGCGCCGCCCGGAAAGCGCGCGACGGTGCCCATCGGCGGCGTGCGCATCGTGCGCCGGTCGCCGAAGAACCGCGACGCAGACTGCGAGTTGTAGCGCTGCTGCGCGTGCATGTTGCGGAGCAGCACGATCGGAGAGTCGCTCGAGGTCTCGCCTCGGCAGGCTCCCAGCGACGCCGCGACCGCGACGGTGAGGAGGATTGCGGATCTCACGACTGCGTGTCCTCGATGATCTCGATGTGCGTCGGGTGCGCGGAGCTGAGGAGCTCCTTCGTCCGCTCGGGGTCGAACTTGGGATCGGCGTACTCGACGGACAAGAAGAACTTGTCGTCGGTGGCCGCCCGGAACCGATCGGACTCGAACAGGGGGTGGTGGTGGCGCGGGAGCTTGTTGAGCCCGAGCATCCCGAACACCGCCCCGAAGGCCGAGAAGAGCACCGTGAGCTCGAAGCACACGGGCACCATCGACGGGAACGAGAGCGGAGGCTTGCCGCCCACGATCAGGGGGTAGTCGAAGGCGTTCATGTACCAGATGATGAAGCACGCGGTGCTGAAGCCGGTGAGCCCCATCGCGAAGACGATCCACCCCAGCCGCGAGTCCTTGAGACCCATGGCCTTGTCCATCCCGTGGATGGGGAAGGGCGTGTGCGCGTCGAAGTGCTTGTACCCCGCGTCGCGGAGCTTCTCCGCGGCCCGCACGCAGGCCGTGGGGTTGTCGAACTCCGCGAGCATCAGCACGGGGGACCCGTCTGGGACGCTCACGGTGGTGGTCTCGATGGCTTCCGATGACATGGCCGTCACTCCGCCGCGCCCTCGGCCGTGGCCGGGAGCTGTGCGTGGTCGTCGTCGTGCGCGTGGTCGTCGTGGTGGACGCTCGCCTGCGGGAGCACGCCCTTGAGCTCGGCCACGGCGATCATCGGGATCCACCGGAGGAAGAGCAGGAAGAGCGTGAAGAACAGCCCCAGCGACCCGAGGTAGATCGAGATGTCGATCATGGTCGGGTGGAAGTAGCCCCAGGAGCTGGGGATGAAGTCCCGGTGCAGCGAGGTCACGATGATCACGAAGCGCTCGAACCACATGCCGATGTTGATGAAGATCGACAGCACGAAGCTCAGCGGGATGTTCGTGCGCAGCTTCTTGAACCAGAAGAGCTGCGGCGAGATCACGTTGCAGGAGATCATCGTCCAGTACGCCCAGGCGTAGGGGCCCGTGGCGCGGTTGATGAACACGTAGCGCTCGTAGGGGTTGCCCGAGTACCACGCGATGAAGAACTCCATCGCGTACGCGTAGCCAACGATGGTCCCCGTCGCGAGCATGATCTTGTTCATCAGCTCGATGTGGGTCATCGTCACGAGGTTGTTCTGCTTGTAGACCACGCGCGAGAGCAGCAGCAGGGTCTGCACCATCGCGAAGCCTGAGAACACCGCGCCGGCGACGAAGTAGGGCGGGAAGATCGTGGCGTGCCAGCCCGGCTCGACCGAGGTCGCGAAGTCGAAGGACACGACCGAGTGCACCGAGAGCACCAGCGGCGTCGAGAGCGCCGCGAGGATCATGTACGCGCGCTCGTAGTTCTGCCAGTGACGGTTCGACCCGCGCCAGCCCAGCGAGAGGAAGCCGTACACCGTGCGGCGCAGGGCGTTCTTCGCGCGGTCGCGGAGGGTCGCCAGGTCGGGGATCATCCCGACGAACCAGAAGAGGGTCGAGACCGTGAAGTAGGTGCCGACGGCGAACACGTCCCAGAGCAGCGGGCTCTTGAAGTTCGGCCAGATCCCCATCGAGTTGGGGATCGGGAACATGTAGTACGCGTGCCACACGCGGCCGACGTGGATGCCGGGGAAGATCAGCGCGCAGATGACCGCGAAGATCGTCATCGCCTCGGCGAAGCGGTTGATCGACGTGCGCCACTTCTGCCGGAACAGGAAGAGCACGGCGGAGATCAGGGTGCCCGCGTGGCCGATGCCGACCCACCAGACGAAGTTGGTGATGTCCCAGGCCCACGCCACGGGGCTGTTGTTGCCCCACACGCCGACCCCTCGATAGAAGAGGAAGCCGATCGACGCGCCGAGCACGCCGGTGAAGGTCAGCGCCGTGAGGAACGCGATCCACCACCCGCGGGGCGCGGGGGTCTCCGTGACCCGGGAGACCGTGTCGGTGATGTCCTTGAAGGTCGTGCCAGGCTTGACGAGGTGCTTCTCGTCGAGCTCAGCGATCGGGGGGTCGTAGCTCATCCGAGCATCTCCGTATTCGGATTGCGGATCTTCGCCAGGTAGATCGTCCGCGGCTGCGTGCCGAGGTTGCCGAGGAGGGCGTAGCGCCGGTCCTCCCGCTGCATCCGCGCGACCCGGCTGCCGCGGTCGTTGAGGTCGCCGAAGCTGATCGCGTCGGCCGGGCAGGCCTGCTGACACGCCGTGGCGAGGGAGCCGTCGACCACCGGCGAGATGCGAACGCCGTTGCGCTCCACCTCGCGGTTCTGCCGCTTGGCCTCGATCTTACGGCTCTGGATGCGCTGCACGCAGTACGTGCACTTCTCCATCACGCCGCGGAAGCGCACGGTCACGTTCGGGTTCATCTGCATCCGCACGGTCTCGGGCACGTCGGCGTAGGCCGGCTGGTACACGCTGTCGTTGTGGAAGTTCAGGTAGTTGAACCGACGCACCTTGTAGGGGCAGTTGTTGGCGCAGTACCGCGTGCCGATGCAGCGGTTGTAGGCCATGTCGTTGAGGCCCTCGGGCGAGTGCACCGTGGCGTTCACCGGGCACACGTTCTCGCAGGGGGCCTCCTCGCACTGCACGCACGCCAGGGGCTGGTGCGCCACCATGGGGTCGCTCGTCGCCTCGGCGTCGAGGTCGGGGTTGCGGTGGTCGCCCTCGCGCACCGGGTTCGGGCTCACGAAGTAGCGGTCCACCCGGAGCCAGTGCATCTCACGGCCGCGGGCGACCTGCGCCTTGCCCACCACGGGGATGTTGTTCTCGGCCTGACACGCGACCACGCACGCGCTGCAGCCCGTGCAGAGGTTCAGGTCGATGGTCATGCCCCAGCGGTACCCGGGGTACTGCTGCTCGCGCCACAGGGGCAGCGTGCGCGGGGTCGGCGAGATCAGCTCGGCGAAGTTCGGGAGCTCCTCGTAGCGCGCGAGGGTCGCCTCGACCGCGATGGGCCGACCCTCCATGCGGTGGTGGTCCTGCGTCTGCGAGAGGGCGTAGCTGCCGCCGGTCTTCGCGAGCTGCACCCCGTCGGCGAACCACAGCGCGTCGGAGGCGCGCAGGGGGTAGGCGTTGAAGCCCTTGCCGTTGCCCACGGCGCCGGCCTTCGAGCGGCCCCAGCCCAGGGCCAGGCCCACAGAGAAGTCGGCCTGCCCCGGGAGGATCCACGCCACCACCTCGATCGAGCGGCTGCCCTTCGAGAGCCGGAGCATGTCGCCCGAGCTCACCCCGAGGCCCTCGGCGGTGCGCTGCGAGAGGAACGCCGCGTTGTCCCAGGTGATCTTGGTGATCGGGTCGGGCAGCTCCTGGAGCCACGCGTTGTTCGCGTGGCGCCCGTCGAGGAGCTTCGCGTCGACGTGAAAGGCCACCTCGAGGTTGCTGTTGCTCAGCGGCGCGCCGGCGCTCCGCTGCCCGAGGCGCTGCGCGATGGCCGCGCCCGCGAGGGTCGGCGTCGGCGGCACCGGCGGCGAGCTCGAGAACACCCCGCGGTTGAGCGCGCGGCGCCACTGGCGCTCGAAGGCCGAGAGCACCGTGGTCTCGCCCCGGAGCGTCTCGCGCACGAGGTCGTGGCCGCGCTGGAGGTGCGACCCGGCGATCACCCCGAGGAGCTCGATCTCGCTGCGCCCGCGGTAGAGCGGGTCGATCAGCGGCTGTTGCACCGACACGGTGCCGTCGAGGGAGCGCGCGTCGCCCCAGCACTCGAGCCAGTGCGCCCGCGGGCAGTGCCAGGTGCACGCCTCGCTGGTCTCGTCGCGGTGCGTCGAGAGGTGAAAGCTCGCGCCCACGCTGCGAATCTTCGCGGCGAAGTCGAGGTCGGCGGGGGCGTCGTAGGCGGGGTTGCCGCCGAGGATCACCAGCGCCTGCACCCGCCCCTGGGCGATGTCGCCCGCGAGGTCGGCGAGGCTGCGCGCGTGGTCGTCGGGCTCGTCGGCGTCGGCCACCGGCATGAGCTTCACGAGCTCGCCCACGGCGCCGAGCGCCTGGTTCACCGCGTGGGCCAGGGCGTGCACCTCGGGGGGCTGCCGGGAGCCCACCACCAGCACGGCGCCGCCGCGGTGCGCGACGAGGTCGGCGGCGACCTTCTCGATCCACTTCGCGGCGATGCCCGCGGGGGCCTGCGCGCCGCGCACGGCGCCGGCGACCTCGCCGAGGTCGAGGTTGTGCGTGCCCACGAGGTGCCCCGCGAGCGCGCTGAGGTACGCGCCCACCTCGCGCCCCGGGAGGCGCAGGCGGTGGTCGGCGTTGGCGCCCGTGGTGGTGAAGGTCGGCTCGACGACGTACAGCCGCGACATGGTCGCGCCGGGGCGGCGAGACTCGCCGTACCCGCGGGAGTTGCGCACCACGCCGGGCTCGGTCTGCAAGAAGTCGCTGTCGAGGGAGAGCACCACCCGCGCGCGCTGAAAGTCGACGACGGTGTTGAAGGGGGCGCCCCAGGCGAGCTTCGCGCCCGCGCGGAGGTTCGACGCGCTCGCGGCGGACCAGGTGTGAAACTTCGCGCTGGGGAAGCGCGTGAGCACCGCCCGGCGCAGGCGCATGAAGGTCGGCGAGAGCGAGGGCTCGGCGAGGATGCGGAGCCCCGCGCCCTGCGTGGACTGCTGCCCCGCGAGGGCGGCGGCCAGGGCCTCGTCGAGCTCCGCGTGGGTCTTGCTCGCGCCGCCGCTCGCCGGCACGCGGGAGCGGTCGGGGTCGTAGAGGTCGAGCACCGAGGCCTGCGCGAGCAGGTCGGTGGAGCCGCGGGACGCGGGGTGGTCGGGGTTGCCCTCGATCTTCGTCGGCCGCCCCTCGTGGCTCTCCACGAGGAGGCCCAGGGCCTCGCCGCGGCGCTCGACGACGGTGGCGTAGAAGCTCGTGACGTTGACCGTGACGTCTTCAGGGGCGCGCGCGTAGGGGAGGATCTTCTCCACCGGGCGACGGCAGCCCTCCATGGACCCGAAGGCCACGGCGGCGCCCATGATGCCCATGAACGAGCGGCGCGACACGGAGCCGTCGGTGAGGTCGAAGGCCTTCGGATGGAACTCGGCGGCGGCGTCGGCGCGGGCCGAGGGGTCGTCGCTCTGGAGGGACGCGTAGTCCTCCAGGCTGGTCCACATCACGGAGGCGTCGGCGGCGACGGGCTCGAACTCGTAAGGCTTGCGGCGGCTCATCGGTGGCACCCGGAGCAAGACTGCGGGGGGTAGAGCGTGCGCGGCGGCTGCGCGGTCCCGCTGAGGTTGGGGTCCATGTTGGTGATCTGGTCGAGCGGGCGCAGTCGGGGCGCCGGGTTGCGGTGGCAGTCGAGGCACCACTGCATGCTCAGCGGCTGGTCGTGTCGCACGACCTCCATCTGGTCGACGCGGCCGTGGCACTCGACGCAGCCGACGCCCGCGGACACGTGCACCGAGTGGTCGAAGTACACGTGGTCGGGGAGGCGGTGCACGCGCACCCACTCCACCGCCGTGTTCGACCCGAGCTCGGGGCGACGGGTGTCAGACACGCCGGGGCAGTTCTGCGCCGTGCGCTGGTCCGCCGGGAGCGTCGAGCACCAGCTCTCGCGCACCGGGGCGAGGCGCGCGGAGTCGGTGCGCACCAGGCCGTGGCAGTTCATGCAGGTCTGCGTCGGCGGGATCTGCGCGTGCGCCGCGCGCTCCACGTTCGAGTGGCAGTACCGGCAGTCCATCCCCATCTGCCCCGCGTGCAGCCAGTGGCTGTACGGGACAGGCTGCCGCGGGGCGTAGCCCACGTGCGTGTGCTTTGGGGTGAAGTAGTACCAGACGATGCCCGTCACGAGGCCCCCGCCGAGGGCGACCCCGACGGCGACGATCGCCGGCAGCAGGTTGAGTGAGCGGGGAAAGATCTGCATGTGGCGTCGTCGTCGTTGGTTCTGCGTCGCCCGTTGTGGGCCCGTCGCGCCTGGACACATCCATCCGGCGGCGGCGCTAGGAACACATCAGGCGTGTTGATGTCAACTCCCGCGGGCAGTAGGGCTTCGCACCGCGAGACGTCAACCAGGCATCACAGGTACGTCCGGTCGACGCAGGGCGCGGACCCTATCAGAACCCCTCCGAGTGGGAATAGGGAATCGATCACTTTTCGGGCACAGATTTTCGCCCTGCGAGCAGGGAGTTTCTGGCGTCTGGGCGTCGTCCCCCGCAAGTCTTGCCGCCCGCCTCATCGACGCCCTGCATTCTCGGTTCGCGCGCGGCGAAAATGTTGCGCGCAGGGGGCGTGAGGCGCCCGGCGTGCGACCTCGGCCTTTGACAAACGCTCGCCTCGCGATAGTCACTCGGGTCGTCTTCGACGTTCACACCGAGAGGGGTCCCACCAACGCCATGTCGTCGTCTCGCTCCGCTTACCTTGCAGTGCTCTGCCTCTCCCTCGGCCTGGGTTGCACCGCGCGCTCCGGCGGCGGCGGTGGCGGCTTCATCGACCCTGACGCCGGGAGCTCTGACGACGTCGCCGTGACGCCGGGCCCTGACGTCACCACCGAGGGCGACGCGGGCGCCCAGGACGACGCGGGCGCTCAGGGCATGGACGTGATCGCCCCCGCGGACGACACGCCTCCGGGCGTCGACGTCGTGGCGCCCCCGCCCGACGTGCCCGCGGGCCCCGGGTGCGGCAACGGCACCTGCGACAAGGGCGAGAGCTGCACCAGCTGCCCCGGCGACTGCGGCGCCTGCCCGGCGCGGTGCGGCGACGGCGTGTGCAACGGCGCCGAGACCTGCTCCGACTGCCCCGTCGACTGCGGCGCCTGCCCGACGCGGTGCGGCGACGGCATGTGCAACGGCGCCGAGACCTGCTCTGACTGCCCCGGCGACTGCGGCGCGTGCCCCTCCACCTGCACCGCGACGGCCTGCGGCGAGTGCGCCGGCAACCCCACCTGCGGGTGGTGCCGCACGACCAACAGCTGCGTCTCGCGCTCGGGCGCCTCGTGCGCCGACCTCGTGACCAGCGCGACCTCGTGCACCGTCACCCCGCCGACGAACATCACCGCCGCGTGCAACGTGGCGACCACCAACGGCGCGAACGACTGCGGCTTCGTGCGGGTGACCACCTACACGTGCACGCCGGGGAGCACCCTCACCTTCGGCTGCACGGGCGGCTCCGACGCGGGCGCCTGCGGGTTCTCTGGGGGCACCTGCTCTGGCGATCCCCTCATGCGCATCTGCGCGGGCAACACGGCGACCGGGTGCGCGTACGCGGCGCGGATCCTGCCGCAGAACCCTGGCCTGAACGGCGTCACGGCCGACGACGACGGGTGCGGGTTCTGCCCGTGGGTGCGCATCGCCTGCCCCACCGAAGGCGCGGTCAGCGTGTTCGCTCGCGCCTATGACATCTCCATGAGCTCCACCGCGAGCTGCGCCGTCGCGCGGATGTAGCTCGCCTTGACGCGGAACGCGTTTCGCAGGAAACGCATCCCGTGAAGTCGGAAGCTCCCCTGGATCCCCCCCCGCAGGCGTCAGATCGTCCTCTCCGGCGTCCCAAACGCACTCCGGGTCTGTTCGGCCTCCCGCCTATTTTGCGCTACGCCGCCGACCGGCGCACGATGTTCCTCACGGGGTTGTTCTTCGCGATCCAGGGGGTGCTCTGGCTCGCGACGCCCTCGAGCGTCGTGGTCACCGTCGCGCTCGTGCTCGCCTGCTGCGCCCTCGCGTTCATGGGCGCGGTTGCGACGCACAACACCATCCACTGCCCGGTCTTTCACGCGCGCTGGA
Organism: Polyangiales bacterium; assembly: GCA_041389885.1. GTDB lineage: Bacteria > Myxococcota_A > Polyangia > Polyangiales > JAWKRB01. The sequence continues at coordinate 20,440 of JAWKRB010000049.1, forward strand.
TGAACTCCCTCTGGCACGTGGTGCTCACCCTGACCTACGGGCACCCGGTGGGGTCGTACGTGCCCGGCCACAACCTCTCGCACCACCGCTTCACCGAGACCCGCAGGGACGTCATGCGCACCTGCAAGGCGCGGTTTCGCTGGCAGCCGCTGAACCTCCTGCTGTTCACCGCGTCGATCTCCCGCGACATCCTCCGCGCGGAGTTCACCTACGCGCGCGCGATGCTCTCGCGCCGCCCCAGGTGGACCCGGCAGCTGCTGCTCGAGACCGCGGTCTTTCTCGGCACCATGGTCGCGCTCGGCCTGTGGGACTGGAAGAAGCTGCTGCTCTTCGTGGTGATCCCGCACCAGTACGCGGCGTGGGGGATCGTGACGATGAACCTGCTCCAGCACGACGGCGCCGACCAGAGCACGACCTACAACCACTCCCGCAACTTCACCGGGTCGTGGCTGAATTTCTTCTGTTACAACAACGGCTACCACACCATCCACCACGCCTATCCGGGGATGCACTGGAGCCTCACGCCCGAGGCGCACGCGAGGCTGATTCACGGCCGCGTGCACCCGAACCTCGAGCAGCCTTCGATGTTCACGTACCTCTGGAAGACCTACTTCTGGCCGGGGCAGCGCGTGAACTACGACGGCACCCCGAGGGTGCTCGAAGAAGCGGGGGAGGACGAGGCCTGGTTCGACCTGCCCGACGAGCCCCGCCCGGCCGCTCAGCCGACAGCCTGATCCCTCTCCCCTGCGACGCCTACGCCACAGGGTCGCGTCCCCCGAAATGAGGAGTTTCCACGTTACCCTCCGGAGCCGCGGATCGAGCGGGAATGCCGTGATCCGCCCTTCAAGGAGCCTTCGCGTGAACGTAAGAAGATATTGGCTTTGGGTCGTCCCGGCGCTCGCCCTCAACGCGTGCAGTCAGGCATCCGGAGGCGGTGGGACCTTCGATCCTGACGCGTCCTTCACCGACGACGTTCTCTTCGGCGACGACGTGGTCGTCAAGGTCGACGTCGTCGCCCCCGACGTGGCGCAGCCCAAGGACGTCGTCTCCGTCGAAGACGTCGTCTCGGCCGACGTCGTGGTCGAACCCAAGGACGTGGTCGACACCGACACCGGCGTGGTCGACACCGACACCGGCGTGGTCGACACCGACACGGGCATGAGCACGGACTCGGGCGTGGTCGACACCGACGCCGGCATGAGCACCGACTCAGGCGTGGTCGACACCGACGCCGGCATGAGCACCGACTCGGGCGTGGTCGACACCGACGCCGGCATGAGCACCGACTCCGGGGCCGTCACCGCCCCCGCCAACGACCTCCCGGCGAACGCCCTGACGCTCAACCTCGCGACGCCCGTCGTGACGGTGATGGGCTCCACGGCCGGCGCCACGACCCAGGGCGCCTGCGGCGCCGCGGGTGAGGTGTATTACCGCTTCACGCTGACCCGCCGCGAGGTGGTGTCGGTGAACACCTACGGCTCGACCTACGACACCACCGTCGCCTTCACCGACGCGATGGGCGCCCAGCTCACCGGGGCGTGCAACGACGACTCCACCTGCGGCGGGCTCCAGAGCCAGTACACCGCGGTGCTCGACGCGGGCACCTACCTCGTCGCGGTCGGCGGGTTCAGCTCCAACACGGGCAACTTCGTGCTGAACTTCCATCACCTCCCGGTGGGCAACGGCCCCGCGGTGCAGGTGACCAACACCGCCGCCGGCGTACGCACCTACACCGGGACCACCTCGGGCACCGGAACGGTCACCCAGTCCTGCGGCGGCGGCGCCACCGGCCCCGAGAACACCTACTGGTTCGTGACCTGCCCGAGCTTCGTCTCGACCTCGCTCACGGCCTCGACCTGCGGCGGCGCGACCTGGGACACCGTCGTCGAGCAGCGCAGCACCAACCGCACCGCCGCGGTCTGCAGCGACGACGGCACCCCCGGCTGCGGCGTGCGCTCGCGCGCCGCGGGCACCCTCGCCGCGGGCGCGGCCCTGCACGCCGTCTACGTCGACGGCTTCGGCAGCGGCAGCGGCGACTACAGCGTCGCCCTCTCCTTCGGAGACTGCGCCACCGGGCAGAACCTCTGCAGCACCGCCTGCCGCGACCTTCAGAGCGACGCGTCCAACTGCGGCGCCTGCGGCAACGCGTGCCCGACCGGGCAGACCTGCAACGCCGGCGTCTGCCGCGTCGCGTGCCTGATGGGTGAGACGCTCTGCGGGAGCACCTGCGTGAACACGGCCTCGAGCGTCACGAACTGCGGCGCCTGCGGCACCGCCTGCGCGGCCGCCAACGGCACGCCGTCGTGCGTCGCCAGCGCCTGCGGCGTAGCGAGCTGCAACGCGGGCTACGGCAACTGCGACGGCAACGCCGCCAACGGCTGCGAGACCAACACCGCCACCAGCGTGACCCACTGCGGCGCGTGCGGAAACGCCTGCGCCACAGGCACCAACTGCGTCGCGGGGGCCTGCGTCGGCGGCGCGCCGCCCAACGACCTCGCCGCGAACGCCATCGCGCTCGACCTCACGAGCCCGGCGGTCACGGTCACCAGCAGCAACGCGAACGCGACCACCCAGGGCAGCTGCGGCAACGCGGAGGTGTACTACCGCTTCACGCTGACGCGCCGCGAGGTGGTGTCGGTGAACACCTTCGGCTCGGGGTACGACACCACCGTCGCCCTCACCAACGCCACGGGCGCCCAGCTCACCGGCGCGTGCAACGACGACTCAGGCTGCGGCGGGCTCCAGAGCCGCTACACCGCGGTGCTCGACGCGGGCACCTACCTCGTCGCCGTGGGCGGCTTCGGCACCAACACCGGCGCCTTCACGCTGAACCTCCACCACCTCCCGGTGGGCAACGGCCCGGCGACGGAGGTGACCAACACCGCCGCGGGCGTGCGCGCCTACACCGGGACCACCTCGGGCACCGGCACGGTCACCCAGTCCTGCGGCGGCGGCGCCGGCCCTGAGAACACGTACTGGTTCGTGACCTGCCCGAGCTTCGTCTCGACCTCGCTCACGGCCTCGACCTGCGGCGGCGCGACCTGGGACACCGTCGTCGAGCAGCGCAGCACCAACCGCACCGCCGCGGTCTGCAGCGACGACGGCACGCCCGGCTGCGGCGTGCGCTCGCGCGCCGCGGGCACCCTCGCCGCGGGCGCGGCCCTGCACGCCGTCTACGTCGACGGCTTCGGCAGCGGCAGCGGCGACTACAGCGTCGCCCTCTCCTTCGGCGCCTGCCCCACCGGGCAGAACCTCTGCAGCACCGCCTGCCGCGACCTTCAGGCCGACGTGAACAACTGCGGCACCTGCGGGAACGTCTGCGCCGCGGGGCAGAGCTGCGTCGCCGGCGCGTGCATGTCGGCGGCGCCCGCGAACAACAACTTCGCGAACGCCACCGCGCTCACCCTCGGCGCGGGTGAGACCCGCGTGACCGGCAACACCACCGGCGCGACCTTCGACGGCGCCGCCGGCTGTGGCACGTCGCCGAACGTCTGGTACCGCGTGACCCTGACCGGCTCCGAGGTGCTCTACGCCGACACCGCGGGCTCGGCCTACGACACCCGGCTCTACCTCGCCGACGCCACCGGCGCGCTCGTCGCGAACACCTGCAACGACGACGCGGGCTGCTCCACGGGGGGCTTCACCAGCCCCCTCCAGTCGCGCTTCGCCGTCGTCGTCCCCGCGGGGACCTACTACATCGCCGTCGGCGGGCTGGGCTCGACCACGGTCGGCGCCTTCACGCTCAACGTGCAGCACATCCCGGTGAACTACGGGAGCTACTTCTACCCGACGCCCATCACGGGCGACAACACCGCCTCGACGGTGCTCGTGGGCACGAGCGCGCGCTCGAGCACCTGCGGCGGGTCGGCCTCGGGCGAAGACACCCGCTGGTTCGTGACCTGCGGCGCGCAGACCTCCCTCTTCAGCCTCTGCCCCCGTGACAACGGCACCTGGACCCGCACCATCGGGAGCACCAGCTACGACCCCGCGATGTACGTCTTCTCGGGCGCGACCGGCGCCGAGGCGACCTGCAACGACGACGCGACCACCTGTGCCGGCACCGGCGGCGACACGCTCAGCTACGGCTCGCGCATCGAGACCACGATGAACCGCGGCATCAACATGGTCGTCGTCGACGAGCGCGTGCAGCCGAACGGGATGCAGTACACGCTCCGCTACGTCGTGCGCTGATCGCCCAGCACCTCACCCCGCGCGAGCAGGGCCAAGACCCTCTGACGTCTGGCCCGCGCTCGCTCCCCTGAGCGCCTCCTCCGGCGAGGCACTTTGTCGCGAAGCGCCGCGAGCCCCAGGCACCGCCCCCCGTCCGGCGGACCGCCGACTTCTGCATTTTCCGAGGTTTTTCTCCCTTTCTCACCCCACGCCAGGGCGGCGAACGGGGTAGGGTCGAGACGTGCGGCATCGACGACGCACCCTTTCCTCTTGAGGAGCACCTACGTGAGATTCACATCAAAATGGCTTTGGATCGTCCCTACGCTCGCGCTCGGCGCGTGCAGTGAGGGCACCGTCCCCGCGGATCCTGATGCGTCGCTGACGGACGACATCTTCCTTTCCGACGACGTGGTCGTGAAGGAAGACGTCGTCGGCGCAGACACGACCCAGATCGAGGACGTCGTCGAGACCGACGGCGGAGTCGTCGACACCGACACCGGCGTGGTCGACACCGACACTGGCGTGGTCGACACCGACACCGGCGTGGTCGACACCGACACCGGCGTGGTCGACACCGACACCGGCGTGGTCGACACCGACACTGGCGTGGTCGACACCGACACCGGCGTGGTCGACACCGACACCGGCGTGATCGACACCGACACCGGCATGAGCGCCGACTCGGGCGTGGTCGACACCGACACCGGCATGAGCGCCGACACCGGCGTGGTCGACACCGGCGTGGTCGACACCGACACCGGCATGAGCGCCGACACCGGCGCGGTCACCGACACCGGCGCGGCGGATTCGGGCATCACCGCCCCCGCCAACGACCTCCCGGCGAACGCCCCGACGCTCAACCTCGCGACGCCCGTCGTGACGGTGATGGGCTCCACCACCGGCGCGACCCGCCAGGGCGCCTGCGGCGCCGCGGGTGAGGTGTACTACCGCTTCACGCTGACCCGCCGCGAGGTGGTGTCGGTGAACACCTACGGCTCGACCTACGACACCACCGTCGCCCTCACCGACGCGATGGGCGCCCAGCTCACCGGGGCGTGCAACGACGACTCCACCTGCGGCGGGCTCCAGAGCCAGTACACCGCGGTGCTCGACGCGGGCACCTACCTCGTCGCGGTCGGCGGGTTCAGCTCCAACACGGGCAACTTCGTGCTGAACTTCCATCACCTCCCGGTGGGCAACGGCCCCGCGGTGCAGGTGACCAACACCGCCGCCGGCGTGCGCACCTACACCGGGACCACCTCGGGCACCGGAACGGTCACCCAGTCCTGCGGCGGCGGCGCCACCGGCCCTGAGAACACCTACTGGTTCGTGACCTGCCCGAGCTTCGTCTCGACCCCGATCCAGGTCTCCACCTGCGGCGGCGCGTCGTGGGACACCGTCGCGGCCCAGCTCAGCACCAACCGCACCGCCGGCGTCTGCAACGACGACGGCACGCCCGGCTGCGGCGTGCGCTCGCGCGCCGCGGGCACCCTCGCCGCCGGCGCGGCCCTGCACGCCGTCTACGTCGATGGATACAACGGCGGCAACGGCGCCTACAGCGTCGCGATCTCCTTCGGAGCCTGCGCCACCGGGCAGAACCTCTGCAGCACCGCCTGCCGCGACCTCCAGAGCGACCCGACCAACTGCGGCAACTGCGGCACGGCCTGCGCGATGGGCCAGACCTGCAGCGGCGGCGTCTGCCGCACAGACTGTCCGACCGGGCAGACGAACTGCAGCGGCGCCTGCGTGAACACCGCGACGAACATCGCCAACTGCGGCGCCTGCGGCCGCGCCTGCACGACCACGAACGGCACGCCGTCGTGCGTCGCCAGCGCCTGCGGCGTCGCGAGCTGCAACGCGGGCTACGGCAACTGTGACAGCAACGCCGCCAACGGCTGCGAGACCAACACCGGCACCAGCGTGACGAACTGCGGCGCCTGCGGCCGCGCCTGCAGCGCCGCCAACGGCACCGCGTCGTGCACCGCGGGCTCCTGCGGCGTCGCGGCCTGCAACACGGGCTACGGCAACTGCGACGGCAACGCCGCCAACGGATGCGAGGTCAACCTCCGCACCAGCGTGACCCACTGCGGCGCGTGCGGAAACACCTGCACCGCGCCCACCGGCGGCTCCGTCGCCTGCACCAACGGCGCGTGCGTCCAGTCGTGCCCCGCGGGTCAGAGCAACTGCGGCGGCGTGTGTCGCCCGACCGGCGCGTCCTGCACCAGCGCTGGCACCGGCGGCTGCGCGACCACCGGCACGATCATCTGCTCGGGCACCACCACCCGCTGCTCGGCCACCGCGCCGCGCACCAGCGGGAGCTGCACCAGCCCCGCGGGCGGCACCTGCAACACGAGCGGCACCTGCGTCTGCGCCACGGGGCAGACGGCCTGCTCGGGCACCTGCCGCAACCTCCAGACCGACAACAACAACTGCGGCGCCTGCGGCCGCGTGTGCGGCGCGGTCAACGGCCTGGCGACGAGCTGCTCGGCGGGCGTCTGCCGCCCGATCAACGACACCCGCGCCAGCGCCGTCGCGCTGACGCTCAGCACCGGCGAGCGCACCGTCACCGGCAGCAACACCAACGCGACCTTCGACGGCCCGACCGGCTGCGGCACCAACGTGCTGAACGTGTGGTACCGCGTGACCCTCACGGCGCGCGAGATCCTCTACGCCGACACCGCGGGCTCGGCCTTCGACACCCGGCTCTACCTCGTCGACAGCAACGGCGCGCTCGTCGCGAACACCTGCAACGACGACGCGGGCTGCTCCGCGGGAGGCTTCACCAGCACCCTCCAGTCGCGCTTCGCCGCCGTGCTCAACGCGGGGACCTACTACATCGCGGTGGCCGGCTTCGGCTCCACCACGGCGGGCAACTTCACCCTCCACGTGCAGCACATCTCGTCGACCTACGGGAGCTACTTCTACCCGACGCCCATCACCGGCACCGCGACCACGACCTCGACCGTGCTCGTCGGCACGAGCGCGCGCACGCCGACCTGCACCGTGGGCCCCTCGGGCGAAGACACCCGCTGGTTCATGACCTGCGGCGCCCAGACCTCCCTCTTCAGCCTCTGCCCCCGCGACGGCGCCACCTGGACCCGCGCCATCAGCGGCACCACCTACGACGCGTCGATGTACGTCTACTCGGGGCAGAGCGGCACCCAGTCGAGCTGCAACGACGACGGCGGGACCGACTGCGCCGGCACCGGCGGCGACACGCTCAACTACGGCTCGCGCATCGAGGCCACGATGAACCGCGGCATCAACATGGTCGTCGTCGACGAGCGCACCCGCGCCAACGGCATGCGCTACACGATGCGCCACATCATCCGCTGATCGCTCCCTCCCGCCTCCTGGGGCTCCCCCCTCCTGGGCGCCCCTCGCGTCCCCCTCCCTGAAGCGCCCGCGCGGCGCGCTTTCACGCCGCGTCGATCCGTGATGCGATGACGGGTGATGTTCGCGCGCCGATGGATCCCGCTCCCCTTCGCCCTCCTCGCGTGCAGCGCCCACGAGACGCCCACCGTGGTCCTCGACGACGCGGGGGGCGCCCTCCCCGACCGCGCCGAGGTCGCGGCGATGGACGCGGGCTTCACCTTCGACGTCGCGCCCCTCGACGTCCCTCCCCTCGACCTCGTCACCCCGCCCGAGGACCGCGGCCCGTCGATCTCGTGCACACGCAGCGAGGACTGCGACGGCGGGCTCTGCGTGATGGGCGTCTGCGCCCGCGACAACGGCCCCTGCGCGACCCAGGACGACTGCGCCGACGACTCCGCGTGCGAGCCCACGCTGCGCCGCTGCGTCCCCAACGCGCCCGGCGCCCGCGACACCACCTGCACCCGCGACGTGCGCCCCGGCGTCTTCGCCCCCGCCGTGCAGTGCCGCTTCAGCGAGGCCCCCGCGGGCGACCCCTACCCCGAGCACCTGCACGTGCTCAGCACGCCCATGGTCGCCGACCTGCGGATCTACCGCGCCAGCCCCGACGACCCCGCGCGCCCCTCGATCATCGCGGTCTTCGACGACGGCGCCGACGGCGGCAACGAGCTCCCCACCGGGGTCATTCGCATCCTCGACGGGCGCACCTGCGCGCAGCAGGCCGTGATCACCGCCCAGCTCACCTCGCACTCCTCCCCCGTCGCCGTGGGCGACCTCGACGGCGACGGCACCCTCGAGATCGTCGCGTTCAAAGCGGGCGGCGGCCTCGTCGCGTTTCGCTGGGAGCGCGACGAGTCCGCGCCCGACGCGGGCGCGCCCGCCGACGTCACCCCGAGCGAAGACGCCGCCGACGCGACGCCCGATGTGCCCCCGCCCATGGCCCCCGCGGGGCGCTGGGTGGTGATGTGGCGCTCGTCGCGAGACGGCGCGCCCTTCAACCCCACCGGCGGGGGATGGGCCGGCCCCACCCTCGCCGACCTCGACGGCGACGGGCGCACCGAGGTCCTGCGGCACGGCATGGTCTTCAGCGGACAGACCGGCGCGTACCTCGGCGGCGAGAACGCGAGGACGCAGCTCCAGAGCTACTCCGCGGGCGCCTTCAGCGTGGTGCAGGACGTCGACGAAGACGGCGCCCCCGAGCTCGTCACCGGCGACGGGGTGTTCCTCTGGGCGCCCACCACCCGCGAGTGGTCCCGCGCGCCCTGGTCCATGCGCTCGAATTGCACGGGCAACGGGTGCGGCGAGGGCCACGTCGCCGTCGCCGATTTCGGAGACTTCTCCAGCCCGAGGTTCCCCGACCCGAGGTTCCCTGAAATCGCCGTAGTCTCAAGAGGTTACGTTCGCATCGACACCCTCGAGGGACGCACGGTCTTCGGCCCCGTCGCGCTCCCCGGCGGGGGCACGGGCGGCCCGCCCACGGTGGCAGACTTCGACGGCGACGGCTTCGCCGAGGTCGCCGCGGCGGGCGCCCGCGCGTACTCGGTCTTCGACCCCGACTGCGGCGTGCCCAGCGCGTCGCGAGTCGGCGCGCGGTGCCCGACGGGGACCACCGACGGCGTGCTCTGGTCCCGCGAGTCGCAGGACATGAGCTCGAACGTCACGGGCAGCACGTCGTTCGACTTCGAGGGCGACGGGCGCGTCGAGGCGGTCTACGCCGACGAGTGCTTCGCGCGGGTCTACGACGGGCGCAACGGCACCGTGCTCTTCTCGCAGCACCACTCCTCGTGCACCTGGTACGAGAACCCCGTGGTCGCCGACGTCGACGGCGATTTTCGCGCCGAGATCGTCGTGGGCAGCAACTTCAACTGCGGCTCGACCACCACCGGCATCAACTGCCCCGGCGTCGGTCCTCGCGGGGTCGACGTGCAGTTCGCGGGGGTGCGCTGCTTCAACGACACCGACTGCGCCTCGGGCGCCTGCCGCGAGGGCTTCTGCCGCTGCGAGCGCGACGAGGAGTGCTGCCCCACCGGCAGCGGCGGCTCGGTGGAGTGCACCTACGTCTGCGCCGCGCCCCCCGAGGGCACGCCAGGGACGGGCAACACCTGCCGCGCCTCGCGCCCCGTGGGCGTGCGCGGACTGCGGGTGTACGGCGACGTCGCCGACCGCTGGGTGGGCTCGCGCTCGATCTGGAACCAGCACGCGTACAACGTCACCAACGTCACCGACGACGGGCGCATCCCCCGCGCGAGCATGGTGCCGCCCAACTGGCGCGCCGCGGGGCTCAACAACTTTCGCACGAACGTGCAGGGCTCCGCCGAGACCATGCGCGTGGCCGACGCGACCATCACCGGCGCCCGCTCGGTGTGCGAAGGCACCGGCGCGGCCACCCTCGTCGCGAGGCTCTGCAACCGCGGAACGGCGCCGCTCCCCGACGCGCTCCCCGTGGGCTTCTACGACGGCGACCCCTCCAACGGCGGCGCGCGCGTGTGCCTCGCCGAGAGCCGACGCGCCATCGAGCCGGGCGACTGCCTCGACGTGAGCTGCGCGTGGAGCGCTCCGCCGCAGAGCGATCCGCGCACCGTGTGGATCCTCGCCGACGACGGGCGCACGCGGATGGAGTGCCACGAGGGCAACAACCTCGGCACGCTCCCCGGGGTGGTCTGCCAGCCGCCGGGCTGAGCGCTGATCAGCGCTGTGACCGTTGACCGGCGCGCGCCGCGGCGTTCCCATGGGCGCATGGCGCGGGAACGATCGAGGCGGCTGATGGTGCTCCTGGCCCTCGCGACGCCGGCGCTCGCGCAGGCCGAGAACCACGTGGGGATCAACGTGCACGTGCCCGCCCCGGACCTCATCGACCTCTGCGCCAACGCGGGCGTGAGCTGGGTGCGCATGGACGGCGACTGGCTCTCCCTCAACCCCGCCCGCGGCCGCTACGAGTGGACCGCCCTCGACCGCAGCGTCGACGCCGCCCGCGCCCGCGGGATCCGCGTGTTCATCTCCCTCGGGTACACCCCCCCGTGGGTGCCGCGGGTCCCCCGCGCGCGCGCCGACACCGCGCCGCAGAACGACGAGCCCGCGACCAGCGACGAGTGGCGCACCTTCGTGACCGAGGCCGTGCGTCACTACCGCGCCCGCGGCGTGCAGCACTTCGGCATGTGGAACGAGCCCAACCTCGAGAGCTTCTGGGAGGAGGCCGCGGGGGTCGACCCGTACATCGACAAGATCCTCGTGCCCGGCGCCGCGGCGGTGCGCGCGGCCTGCGCAGACTGCGTGGTGCTCGGCCCCGACCTCGCGCACCTCGGCGACTACCACCTCTTTCTTGACCGCGTGCTCGCCCGCGCCCGCGCGAGCCTCGACGTGCTCACGCACCACACCTACGGGGGCTGGCCCGAGACCGGCACGACGCTCTTCAGCGGCGACAACTTCCTCCAGACGATCGAGACCCGACGCTTTCCCTTCACCCGCCCCGCCCTCCGCGAGGTGCTCGACGCGCGGGGCTACACGGGCGAGGTGTGGATCACCGAGACCGGCTACCGCGCCCGCCCCCCCGGCGACGCCGCCGCCGAGGAGCGCCAGGCCATCTACGTGCGCCGCGCCCTCGAAGAGCAGCTCGCGCGCCCCTGGTGGACCCACACCTTCTTCTACGAAGTCATGGACTGCGGGGTCGATCAGGTCGGCTGCGACATCGACGGCTTCGGCCTCGCGCGCCCGCTGCGTCCCATCACCACGGGGGCGCGGAGCTTCCCCGCCGACTACCGCCTCAAGCCCGCGTTCAACACGCTGCGAGACTTCATTCGCGCGCACCCGGAGATTGTCTCCCGCGCGGCCCCCGCGGCCTGCGCCAACGGCCTCGACGACGACGGCGACGGGCGCGTCGACGCCGCCGACCGCGGCTGCTCGAGCGGGCTCGACAACTCCGAGTCCGACGATCCTCCGCGGAGGCGCGTCGAGGCCCTCGCGGTGGCCCCCGACGCGATCCGCGTCGACGGATCGCTCGACGACTGGTCCGACGCGGGCTGGGTCACCCTCGACCGCGACGACTGGGTCGGCGCCGTGCCCCTGCTCGTGGCGAGCGACGCGGGCGTGCGCTTCGCCGCGCGGTGGAGCGCGGGCGCGGTGTACCTCGCCGCCGAGGTCAGCGACGACCGCCACGTGAACGACAACGCCGACGACGCGCTCTGGGCCGGCGACTCGCTGCAGCTCGCCTTCGACGTCGCGAGGAACTACGGCGCCCGCTACGACAGCACCGACGACCACGAGCTCACCTTCGCCCTCGCCCGCGGCGCCCCCCGCGCCTTTCGCTTTCACGGCCCCGCCGGGACCAACGCCCTCGGCACCTGGGCCGTCAGCCGCGACGGATCGCGCACGCTCTACGAGGTCGCCCTCCCCCCCGCGGCCCTGCGCCCGGCGAGCTTCACCCGCGGGCTCACCGTGGGCTTCAGCTTTCTCGTGAACGACAACGACGGACAGACCACCGCCGAGGGCAACGGCCGCGAGGGCTGGCTGCAGCTCACCGACGGCATCGGACGCACCAAGGACCCGTACCATTTCGGAGAGTTGGTCCTCGGCGCCGACGCGCCCACCCCGCCCCCCGCGGACGCCGGCGTCACCGCGCCCCTCGACGCGGGGGTCGCCCCTCGCGACGACGGGGGGAACTCCGCCCCGGTCGACGCGCCCTCGGCCCCCCTCGACGCGCGCGCGGGCGACGCCGTCGATCTCCCCTCCAGCGGGTGCGGGTGTCGCACAAGCTCCAGCGGCGCAAGGGGATCGGCGTGGTCCCTCGCGGGCCTCGCGCTCCTCGCGGGGCGTCGTCGACGTCGACGCGGGCTCCTCGCCCTCGCCCTCGCGGCCCTCGCCTTCGGATGCTCCAACGAAGACGTCATCGACCCGAGCGCGGGGGTGGTGATCACCGACGACCAGGTCGCGTCCCTCGCCATCGTGCCCGAGGGGAGCTTCGACGGGACCCTCTCGCTCAGCACTGACGCGACGTCCGTAGGCCAGCGCTTTCGCGCCGTCGCGACCGACCGAGACGGCCGGAGCGCGAACGTGAGCCAGCGCGCGCGGTGGTCCGTGGGCGGCGTGAACGCGACGCAGGCCCTTGCGCCGCAAGGGGATTTCTCCGCACGTGCGCCCGGTGAGTACACCGTCACCGCGACCCTCGGCGCGCAGACCGCGCGGGTCACCGTGCGCGTGCGCCTCGTGGGAGCGGTCGCGGTCGAAGGCACCCCGACCGGCGCCGACGTCCCTCCCGCGACGGGCTTCGCCGACCGCCCCGCGGCGAGCGTGGCGTACCCTCCCGACGGCGCGATCTTTCCGGTGAACATGGCCGGCGTCGAGGCGCACATCCGCCGCGCGCGGGGCGCGCAGAGTGAGTTCTCGCTGCGGCTCTCGAACGGGCTCGCGGAGCTCACCCTCACGGGCCTCTGCCGCGCGACGCAGCTCGACCCCGCGGGCTGCGCGGCGCCCGTTCCCACGCGGCTGCTCGCGGGCCTCGCGGCGGCGAGCGAGCTCGGACCGCTTGAGCTGCGCGCGACGGTGCGCGAGGCGGGCGGCGCGGGCGCGAGCGAGGCGCCGGTGGTGCGGGTCTCGTGGGCCAACGTGCCGCTGGAGGGCGCGCTGTACTACTGGTCCACGCGCATCGGAGAGAACACCACGGCGATTCACCGCATGGACCTCTCCCGCGTCGGCGTCGGCCCCGAGCGCTGGTACCAGCAGGGGCGCGACGCGCCCGAGATCAACGGAGAGCGCCCCTGCGTGGGCTGCCACGCGATCTCACGCGACGGCAGGCGCATGGGCATCGCGTACGGCGGCAGCGACCCCGGGAGCTTCGCGCTGGTCGACGTCGCCACGCGCAGGCCCATCGCCTCGCGCCTCGCGCCTCGCGCCTACGGAGGTCCCGCGACCTTCGGCACCATGTCGGCGCTCTCCCCCGAGGGCGACCGGATCGTGACGGTGCTCCGCGGCGCGATGACCCTGCGTCGCGCCGACGCGACCCTCGCGCCCCTCGCACCGCTCTTCGCGACGGGGCTCGCGGGGGACGACCGGGCGACGCAGCCGCAGTGGTCCGACGACGGGCGGCTGCTGGCCTTCGTGGGCTTCAACCAGACGATGTACGACTGCAGCTCGCCCCCCTGCGGCGACCGTCAGAAGGACAACGGCGACCTCGCGCCCTACGGCCAGGTCTACATCGCGAGCGTCGATGGCGAGCGCGTGGGCGCGCCGAGGGTGCTGGTCCCGCGGTCGACGGAGATGGGCGGGCGCGCGTACACCAACCACTACCCGGCCTTCAGCGACGACAGCCTGCTGGTGGTCTTCAACCGCGTGCGCTGCGACGCGCCGGGCAACGACCAGGGCTACGCGGTGGACCGCACCGGCGCCGCGGCCAATTGCTCGGGCTACGACAACCCCGGCACGCGGGTGATGATCGCCCCCGCGGGCGGCGGCGCGCCCCTCGCGCTCGACGCGATGAACACGGGCGAGACGTACACGAACTCGTGGCCGCGCTTCGGCCCGACGCACGGGCGCTTTCGCGGCGCCGCGCTCTACTGGGTCGCGTTCTCGTCGAAGCGCCCCTACGGGCTGCGCCTCCCAGGCGACACCACGGGGCGCGCGCCCATGGTCGCGCCGCAGCTCTGGCTCGCGGCGATCACGCTGGGCCAGGGCGACGTGCCCAGCGGCGACCCGAGCGCGCCCGCGGTGTGGCTCGCGGGGCAGAACCTCGACCCCGCGGTCGCGTCGGGGAACCATGTGCCGCAGTGGGTGCGCTCGTACGTGCCGACGCCCGAGTGAGGCACCGGGGAGTCGCCGCGTCAGTTCGAGCGCACGCGCTTGCCCGCGATCCAGCGGGTGAGGTCGGCATCGTCGAGCGCGAGCGCGCGCTGGTAGACCGCGTCGCGTCCGTCGCGGGTCACGCGGCGCTGGAGACGCACGAGCTCGTCGGCCGAGAGCACGCGACGCAGCCGCGCTTCGATCGCGCCGAGGAGTCGCCCGCTCGCTTCGCCTTCTGCGCGCCCCTCTGCGCGCCCCTCTGCGCGCTGCTGCTCCTTCCATGCGTAGTATCGCGAGAGATCGACGGCCATGGCGGGGTCCTCCGGGTCGGCGCTGAGCGTGTCGTAGTCTACAAAGAGCCCGACGATCTCGTCGAGCGCGGCGGGGTCGAGCGGCAGCGTGCTCAGCTCGTCGAGCGCCGCGTCGCGGGTGCGGTCGCGGCCGAGCAGGCGCAGCAGCACCGTGTCCCTCGTGCGCGGGAGTTCGTCGAGCACCACCACCGCGATGGGCCAGCCGCAGGTGTACACCCCCGCGGGCCACTCGCGCGCCGGCGCGAAGCCCAGCGCGTTGAGCGCGAGGGTCGGTCTCGACGCGCAGAGCACCCAACACACAGGCTCGGCATCACGGCGCTTCTTGCGCAACACATGCCGCCACTGGAGCAGCTTGCGCAGGCACGCCAGCAGCGCCTCGCGCGTGGGCGGATCGGTGAACAGCTCGAAGAGGCACGCCGCCACCGCGAGGCGCGCGAGCAGACCCAGCGTCGCCGGAGGCGCGCGCTTCGGGATGAAGCTCACGTCCGCGCGTTGGGTGTCGGTCGCGGGGACAGGATCTTCGGTGCGGAGCGTGCCCCAGCGGCTCAGCAGCAGGTCGAGGAGGTCCTTCGCGAATTGATCCCGGCGCTGGCGCATCGCGTGTGACATCGAGATGTCACGCGCTCGCGGTTGCGCGCCCCCCGCCGTTCTCCGCTATCACTACCGCCACCCAATGCCCCCGCGCGCCGCCTCCCTCGCGTCCGTCTTCGCCCTGCTCCTCGCGGGGTGTGCCGATCCCCCCGCCGCGGCCGACGCGTCCGTCGTCGATGCCGTGACCCAGGACCTCGCGCTCCCCGACGCGAGCGAGAAGGACGCGGCGGTCGACGACGACGTCCCGGTCGACGCCGCGGCGCGCGACGTGGTGCTCGGAGAGTTCCCCTCGGTGACCTGCGAGCGCTACGACCGGCAAGAGGACGCCGGCGCGCTCTCCACCCCAGAGATCAACGAGGCCTCGGGGCTCGTCGAGTCGCGCACGCGCCCCGGCGCGTTCTATGTCCACAACGACTCGGGAGACACCGCGCGCTTCTTCGCCATCTCGCTCTCGGGCGCCCTCCTCGCGGAGTACCGACTCCCCGGCGCCGCCGCCGTCGACTTCGAAGACATCACCGCAGGCCCTTGCGGCGCAACGACCTGCGTCTACCTCGGGGACATCGGCGACAACCCCGGGCTCCGCAGCAACGTCACCGTCTACCGCGTCGAAGAGCCCACGCCCCCCGAGGCGCCGCCCTCCACCGTCACCCCCGTCGACCTCACCTGGACCTCGGTGACCTTTCGCTACCCCGACCGCGGACACGACGCCGAGACCCTGCTCACCGACCCCGCGACGGGGGAGCTGTACCTCATCACCAAGGTCGTGCGCGGCCCGGTGACGGTGTACCGCGTGCCCACGGCAGACGGCGGCGTCGCGCAGCCCGTGACCGAGATGACGATCCCCGAGGGCGCGGGGCAGCTCACCGGCGGCGACGTGCGCCCCGACGGGCGCGCGATGCTCCTGCGCACCTACGCGCGGGTGCTGGTGTACGAGCGCGGCCCCATGGCGCCCTTCACGGACCTGTTCTTGAGCGCGCCGCGCGCGGTGGACTCGGTCATCGAGCCCCAGGGCGAGTCGGTGGCGTGGAGGCTCGACGGGCGCGGATACGTCACCGTCTCCGAAGGGAGATCGGTGCGAATCAACCGCTTCCAGTGCGCCTCGCCGTGACACCTCGGGTGTAGAGTCCTCGGCCTCTCTCTCGGAGGCGTCACGGAATGACCGCATCGAACGAAGGCTTCACCCCCGACCCCGCGCTCGGGCAGACCGTCTACGACATGGACCGCGAGCACGTGTTTCACTCGTGGTCCGCGCAGGCGCTGATCAAGCCCATGACCATCGCGGGCGCGAGCGGGTCGTACGTCTGGGACTACACCGGCAAGCGCTACCTCGACCTCACCTCGCAGCTCGTGAACACCAACGTCGGGCACCAGCACCCGAAGGTCGTCGCGGCGATTCAGGCCCAGGCCGCGAAGCTCTGCACCATCGCCCCGCAGCACGCCAACGAGGCGCGCAACGAGGCCGCGAAGCGCATCACCGCCCTCGCCCCCGACGGCTTCAACAAGGTCTTCTTCACCAACGGCGGCGCCGACGCCGTGGAGTACGCCGTGCGCATGGCGCGGCTGCACACCGGCAAGCACAAGGTGCTCTCGACCTACCGCTCGTACCACGGCGGCACCACCACCGCGGTGAACCTCACGGGCGACCCGCGGCGCTGGAGCAACGACCAGGGCGCCACGGGCACCGTGCACTTCTTCGGGCCCTTTCTCTACCGCTCGGTGTTCTACGCGAAGACCGAGGCCGAGGAGTGCGAGCGCGCCCTCGCGCACCTCGAGCAGCTCATCCAGTTCGAGGGGCCGAGCACCCTCGCGGCGGTGATCCTCGAGTCGATCCCGGGGACCGCGGGGATCATGATCCCGCCGCCGGGGTACCTGAAGGGCGTGAAGGCGCTCTGCGATCGCTACGGGCTGCTGATGATCTGCGACGAGGTCATGGCGGGCTTCGGCCGCACCGGCTCGTGGTTCGCGTTTCAGCAGCACGACGTGGTGCCCGACCTCATCACCTTCGCCAAGGGGGTCAACAGCGGGTACGTGCCCCTGGGCGGCGTGATCCTCTCCGACAAGGTCGCCGCGACCTTCTCCGAGCGGGTGTTTCCCGGCGGGCTCACGTACTCGGGCCACCCCCTCGCCTGCGCCGCCGCGGTGGCCACCATCGACGCGATGCGCGACGAGGGCATGATCGAGAACGCCGCGCGCATCGGCGCCGAGGTGCTCGGGCCGGGCCTGCGCGCCATCGCCGCGAAGCACCCCTGCGTGGGCGAGGTGCGCGGCGTGGGCGTCTTCTGGTGCGTCGAGCTCGTGAAGAGCAAGGCCACCCGCGAGATGCTCGTGCCCTACAACGCCAGCGGCGCCGCGAACGCGCCGATGGTCGAGCTCGGGGCCGAGATGCGACGTCTCGGCGCGATGCCCTTCATGAACTTCAACCGGCTCCACGTCGTGCCGCCGTGCAACATCACCGAGGCCGACGCCCGCGCGGGGCTCGCCATCGTCGACGAGGCCCTGCGCGTCGCCGACCGCCACACGAGCGCGTAGAGCCCCTGGTGTCGCCCTGCGTTCACAGGGCACACGTCGCGTTCACAGCGCCTCGCGCGACCCGCCGAGGCGCCTCCCGCCTCCCGCCACTCCCCCTCAAATCGCCTGAATCTCTGCGAGTTTCATTCGCACCTGCGCACGCGAGTTCACGGTCCATGGGGTGGCTCTGAGACGTGGCACAGAGCCTGCTCATCAATCAGGCATTCACAACCACCGCGGAGAGAGCCCCTCGCGCCTCTCCCGCACCCCGAAGCCCAGGGTCGTCCGGCGACGACGCAGCGCCCCTGAGCAGCCTCTGGAGGTCCCCATGAAGTTCATCACCAGCCTCTGCCTCGCGTTCACCCTCCTCCTCGTCGGCGGCACCGCGATGGCTCAGGGACGCGGGGGCCGCTGGGGCCACCGCGTGAACACCTACCGGGTCTACCGCCAGCCGGTGGTCTACCGCCAGCCGGTGTACCAGCCGGTGGTCTACCGTCAGCCCGTCTACGTGCAGCCGCGCTACGCGCCGCGGGTGTACCGCCAGCCCGTCTACGCGCCCCGGGTGTACCGCCAGCCCGTCTACGCGCCCCGGGTGTACCGCCACGCGCACTACCGCTGGCACTGATCCCCGTTTCCCCCCCCGAGGCGCTCTCTCGACGAGCGCCTCGCTCCCAGGGCGAGCGCATCAATTCCTCATTGGTTTTAATGGAGACGGTGCTCACCGCTTTCA
>JAWKRB010000050.1:0-36062 GCA_041389885.1 Polyangiales bacterium
CTTCGACGTCGGCCGACAGGGCGTGCTCTACCGGGTGAGCCTCGCCGACAACGCCGTCGGCGCGCCCATCACCCTCGCCCCGACGGCGAACACCGGCTTCAACGACTCCTCCGGCGGGGTCACCGGGTGCTTTCCGAACCAGCTCGGCGGCATCGCGATCAACAACAACCGCGTCTACGTGACCGGCATCTGCGCGTCGCCCCGAGGCCCCACGGGCCCCGTGACCCGCATGGACAACAGCGTCGACCCGTCGAACTTCAAGACCCAGGTCCACGCCGGCGTGTGGGCCGTCGACACGGCGATGAACCGTGAGGTCGTCGGCGAGGGGCTGCTGCTCACCCGCGCGTTCCAGGCCCGCTACGACGCGAACATGGTGCCCGACACCGCCGCGCGCCGCATGCCGCTCATCCCGAGCGACATCTCCTTCGTGCCCGGCGCGCGCATCGCGTACGTCACGGCGTACGGCGCCGACGCGGTCTTCCGCCTCGACCTCACCACGCCGACCTCCCCCGCCGTCGGCGCGGGCACCTCGCAGCACTTCATCGACCTCGCACCCGCGGGTCGCCTCCCGGTGGGCATCTCGGTGCTCAGCAGTCAGCGCGCGGTCGTGATCAACGAGAACACCCGCAACCTCTCGCTCATCGACCTGAGCCTCCAGGCCGCCGCGGGCGTGCAGGCGTCGGCCCCCGCGCCCACGGGCGTCGAGGCCGAGGCGAACACCGGTCGCCGGTTCTTCGTCACGGGCCTCGCGCGCTGGTCCCTCAGGGGCCAGGCGTGGAACTCCTGCGAGAGCTGCCACCCCGACGGCCAGACCGACAACGTGACGTGGTTCTTCGCGCGCGGCCCGCGGCAGACCATCTCCCTCGACGGCACCTACGGCCCCGGCGGCGTGCAGCGCGTGCTCAATTGGACCGCGATCTTCGACGAGGTCCACGACTTCGAGCTGAACACCCGCGGGAACTCTGGGGGCGTCGGCGCCATCGTGCACCGCGCCAACGACGGCGCGACCCCGCCCTCGGTGACCAACGCCGACCGCGTGGTCTTCGACGGCACCGCCGCCGCCGCGCCGCAGGTCGCCACGGCGACCAACCAGGCCGCGCTCAACGGCTCGACGCGCTCGATGATGCCCGGGTCCCTGGGCAGCAACGCGGTGCGCTCGGCGCTGCGCGACTGGGAGGACATCGACGCCTACGTGCGGACCATCCGCGCGCCCAACGCGCCCTCGAACCTGAACCCGACCGACATCGCCGCCGGCCGCGCGCTCTTCATCGCCAACAACTGCGCGGGCTGCCACGGCTCCCCCGCGTGGACCATCTCGCGACGCTTCTGGACCCCCGGCGAGGCCACCAACGCCGCGATGGGCAGCCTGCGCACCACGCGGTACACCCTCCCGGCGGGATTCCCCGCCGGGCTGAATCCCCCGGCGAACAACATGACCCGCTCCGCGGCGGTTCGCTTCGACGACCTGCCCAACGCGGGCGCCAACGACCAGATCAACTGCCTGCTGCGCAGCGTCGGCACCTTCCCCGCGACCCTCGGGACCAACCAGCCCGGCGTCGCCCCCTCCGGCGTGCTCGTGCGCGAGGTGCGCGCGAACATGTCCACCAACGCGCAGGGCGCCACGGGCTTCAACCCCCCGAGCCTCGTCGGCATGCTCGCCGGCGCGCCGTACTTCCACGCCGGCAACGCGCGCACGCTCGAGGAGGCGTTCTCGAACACCTTCGCGCAGCACCACCAGGCCTTCGCCGCGAACTTCCTGGTCGACGGCGCCGGCCGGGCCGAGCAGCTGCGGCAGATCGTGGCCTTCGTGCTGTCCATCGACGACAGCACCACCGCCATCCCCGTGGCGCAGCTCCCCGGCGGCGGCGGGATGTTCAACCCCGACGTGTGCCCCACCTCGCTCTGACCCTCCCCTGAGGCCGGGCCCCAGGCTCGGCCCTCCCCCCGTACCCGCACAGCGCGGTTGGCAAAAACTGTGATTCTGTCGCCAGCGCGCGTATCGTCCCGGCGACGATGTGGCAGACGCTTCAGCGGCGCCCGCTGACCACCTACCTGCTCTACCGCACGCTGGCGCTGACCTGGGCGTTCGCGCCGTTTCAGGTCTACTACCTGCAGCGCAAGGGCCTCAGCGTCGCCGACGTGTTCGACCTGAACGTGGTGTTCTGCATCGCCGCCGTGGCCTTCGAGGTGCCCACGGGGATGTTCGCCGACCGCAACGGACGGCGGGTCGCCATGAGCTGGGGCGGCTTCGTGATGTCGGGCGCCTGCGCGCTGTTCGTGTTCGGTGAGAGCTTCTCGGCCTTCGCCCTCGCCAACGTGCTCTGCGCGCTGAGCATGGCCCTCTCGTCGGGCGCCGACTCGGCCTACCTCTACGACCACCTCGTGCAGCAGCGGCGCTCCAGCGCCTACGCGCGCTGGGAGGGCTGGAGCACCGCGGCCAAGGGCCTCGGCAACCTCGCCGCCGTGCTCATCGGCGCGGCGATCTACCAGTGGGTGCACCCCGCCGGGGTCTTCGTGTTCACCGCGGCGCTCACGGCGATCGCCGGGATCATCGCCCGCGCGCTCCCCGAGCGCCCCGGCCGCAACGACGGGTACCTCGAAGACCACCTCCGGCGGGCCATGCGCACCCTGCGCTCCGACCCCAGGCTGATGACCGTGGTGAGCTTCGGCGCGATGAGCTTCGTGCTCCTGCGCCTGTCGCTCTTCGCCGACCAGCCCCACATCGAGTCGCACCTCCACGGCGCCTGGGTCGACCGCACCGTGCTCTCGATGGGCGCCCTCGCCGCGGCCAAGGAGGTCGCGACCATCATCGTCGCCAGCGGCACCGGGCTGCTCCTCGCGCGGCTGCGGCACCGCACCATCGCCATCGCCCTCGGCCTCGCCCTCATCGCGGGGTACGCCGTGATGGGCGAGAACCGCGCGATCCCGTGCATCGCGATCATGGTGCTCGTGGCCAGCGCGTTCGGGCTCTTCTCGCCCCTGATGCGGGCGCTGATGAACTCCCTCATCACCTCGACCCGCGACCGCGCGACGCTGCTCTCCTTCGAGGGCATGGGCCGACGGCTGCTCTTCGCCCTCGTCTCGCCGCTCTTCGGTCGCGCCGTCGAGGCGAGCTCGCTCCACGCCACCTTCACGGGCACCGCGTGGGTGGCCGGCGTGTCGTACGCGTCGCGCGCGGCGGCCGCCCTGCTCGCGTACCGCCTCGGCGCGACCTCGACGCCGCCGGCGCCGGTGCGCGGCGGCTCCCTGGCCTCCGCCGCGGGCTGATGCACCGGGTCACCTTCACCCTCCGCGCCGAGGACCCCGTGGGCTTTCAGCTCGGGGCCGACGGCGACCACCTGCCCGCCCTGCCCGAGGGAGACGCGGCCGAGCGGTCGCCGCACCTCACCTGGTGGTTCACCGCGCGCGACGGCTTCGTCGAAGCCCACTACCTCTTCGACGACGACTACGTCGCCGCGCACCCCGAGGCCCTCGACCGCCGACACCTCGCGCTGCTGCACGCGCTCCTGAACTTCAAGCTCTTCGACGACGGCGACCTGCTGGTCTCGCCGCGGCAGCTCCGAGCGCCCTCCGATGGCCCGGCGTCGACGAGCCCCGGCGCGCGATGAACGCCGCGAAGTTGCGCTGACCGGGGCGCCGCGCGAAGGTCGCGCCCGCCATGCTGTCGCTGACCCCTCCCGCGAACCGCGTCGCGCCGCTCCCCGCCGAAGACGACTACCCCTTCGCCCAGACGCTGCTCACGGTGACCTTCGCGACCTCCGACGACCTCGGGCACGTCGCGTCGGAGGCCCCCGTGAGCCTCGCCGCCGTGCCCGAGCTGTCGTGCGACGACGCCTACCTCCTGCTGCCCCTGCGCGCGCGTGAGGGGCTGCTCAGGGCCTTCGCGCGGGGGCGCGTGGGCGCCCTCGAGGCCTGGTTCGACGTCGCGCTGGTGCTCCGAGGAGAGGTCGAGCGGGTGCGCGCCCCGAGGCTCTGGGTGGGGGACGTGTGGCGGGCTTCAGAGGTGATCGGCGGGGAGGCCGCGGCTCGGGTGGCGTCGAGCCGACCCGACGGGCTGGTCGAGGCGGTCAACGCGCTGCCGTGGATCGAGCGACTCGCCCTCGGGGGCCTGCTCGACGCGGAGGGGGCCGAGGCGATCCTGGGCGCGCGGGAGTACGCCGGCGTCTCGCGACGGGGCGTCGCGGGCCTGGGCCTCGGGCGAGACGCGGTGGCGCCGACCTTCGTGTGGAGCGCCCGTCAAGACGGCGCCGCGCAGGTGCGCGTGGCGATCTCCTCCGACGACGACGACGCGCTCATCTGCCTGCTCTCGCCCGTGGCGCTCGCGCTGGGTGCGTGACGGGTGAAACTGTCGTAGCCTGCGCGCCGGTCTACGTGTCAGCGCGCGCACAGAACAAATCCCGCACGGGCCTCGACGAGGCGCCCCCCGCCGAGGCCGAAGAGGGCCAGGGCGACGACTCGATCGACGGCGTCGATGAGTCCGTGATCGGCGAGGTCGCCGGCGAGCTGGTCACCGACCTGAACTACCCCGAGCCGGCGCTCCCGATCGACCGCGACAGCCGGGGCCTCGCGCGGCCCGACGCGCTCACGCAGTACATGCGCGAGATCCAGAGGCACCCGCTGCTGAGCCCCGAGGAGGAGCTCACGCTCTCGAAGCGGTACCAGGAGTCGGGCGACGTGTCGGCGGCGGCGCGCATGGTCACCGCGAACCTGCGGCTGGTGGTCAAGCTCGCCTTCGAGTACCGGCGCGCCTACCGCAACATCATGGACCTCATTCAAGAGGGCAACATCGGCCTGATGCAGGCGGTGAAGCGCTTCGACCCCTACCGCGGGGTGAAGCTGTCGTCGTACGCGGCGTGGTGGATCCGCGCGTACATGCTCCGCTTCATCATGAACAACTCGCGGCTGGTGAAGGTCGGCACCACGCAGACCCAGCGCAAGCTGTTCTTCAACCTGAACAAGGAGCGCCAGCGCCTCGCCGCCATGGGCATCGACCCCACCGCCGCCGAGATCGCCCGACGCCTCGACGTGCCCGAGCAGGAGGTCATCGACATGGACCGACGGCTCGCGGGCAACGAGCTCTCCCTCGACGCGCCGGTGGGCGACCCCGAGGGCCGCTCGGTCTCTCGCATCGACCTGCTGCCCTCGGGCGACGCGCGCGTCGACGACGCGCTGGGTCGCTTCGAGCTCGACGAGATCGTGCGGGGGCGCCTCGCGACCTTCGCCGGCACCCTCGCGGGCAAGGAGATCGTGATCTTTCGCGAGCGCCTCGTCGCCGACGAGCCGGTGACGCTGCAAGAGATCGGCGACCGCTTCGGCATCTCCCGCGAGCGGGTGCGGCAGCTCGAGAAGCGCTTGCAAGACAAGCTGAGGGTGTTCCTCAAGCATGAGCTCGGCGAAGCGATCCACTCCGAGCTCTGAGGGGCACCTCGCCGTCGTCGCCACCCCCATCGGCAACCTCGGCGACATCACCCTCCGGGCCCTCGACGTCCTCCGCGGGTGCGACCTCATCCTCGCCGAAGACACGCGCAACACCCGCGCGCTCTGCGCCGCCCACGGCGTCGATCGCCCGGTGCAGCGGGTCGACGACCACGTCGTGCGCGCGCGCCTCGACGAGCTCCTCGGGCGGCTCCTCGCGGGCGAGCGCCTGGCCCTCGTGAGCGACGCGGGCACGCCCCTGGTGAGCGACCCCGGCGCGCCGCTCGTGCGCGCCGCCCTCGAGGCCGGCGTGACCGTCGAGGCGCTCCCGGGCGCCAGCGCGGTGCTCGTCGCGCTCGTGGTGTCGGGCTTCGGCGGCGGGGGCTTTCGCTTCGTCGGGTTTCTCCCCCGCGAGGGCCCTCCCCGCCGCGCGGCCCTCGCAGCCATCGCCCGCGACCCCCTGCCGACCGTGCTCTACGAGTCCCCCGAGCGCGTCGTCGACACCGTGCGCGACCTCGCCGAGGTGTGCGGCGACGATCGACCGGCCAGCGTGTCGCGCGAGCTCACCAAGCGCTTCGAAGAGACGCTCCGAGGCCCCCTGGGCGAGCTCCGGGCGCGCATCACCGCGGCCCTCCGCGGCGAGGTCGCCGTGGTGGTCTCAGGCTGCGCGACCCAAGACGACGCGAGCGTCGACGACCTCGACGCCGCGCTCGACCAGGCCATCGCCGCGGGCATGCGGCCCTCCGAGGCCGCCCGCGAGGTCGCCCGCGCCCTCGGGCTCAAGCGCGCCGAGGTGTACGCGCGGGCCCTGCGACGCGCGGAGCTCCGGGGCGGCGCGTGAGGCTCGCCGCGGCCCTCGCCCTCCTCGCGCTGGGGTGCGCGAGCGCGCCGCGGCCCCGAGAGCCCGCGAGCTGCGGCGCGCCGCCGAGGCCCGCGCGCGGCAACAACGTCTACGGCGATCAGGGGTCGTCGAGGTCGAGGCAGCCGTACTCGAGCGCGCCGAGGTAGTCCCACCACGGGTCGCGCGGGACGAGCCCACGAGCGCGGGCCACGAGCGCCTGCGCGCCGCTCCGATCGCCCTGCAGCGCGAGGTCCCAGGCGCGCATCCCGAGGCGCTCCGCCTCGGAGTAGGAGCCCTCGGCGGCCACGGCGTAGGGCCAGAGGTCGCCCACGCGAAAGATCGGGTCGCGGGCGCTCCGGTAGAACGACACGCCGGGGAGGTCGTCGCGCATCGGCGCGGCGCGGCCGACGTAGCGACGCACCCCCTGGTCGTCGAGCACCCTGGCGCCCGAGAGGGCCGCGGGCGACGCGAACCCAGCCTCGGCGAGCTCCGACCGCACGAGGCCCCGCCAGCGCCCTCGCCAGAGCCACGGGTCGGGGCGCAGCGGCGCGTCTGAGGCGAGCACCACGCCCTCGTTGCGCGCGGGGATCCAGAGCGCGACGTGGCGAAAGCGCGTCGTCATCGCCGCGAGCATCGCGCGGTTGAGCGAGCCCGCCTGCTGGTCGAGGGGGATCCACTGGGCGACGACCCCGCCCTCGGAGAGGCGTTCCTTCGCGGCGGAGTAGAACTCCTGCGTGTAGAGCGGCGCGGCGCCGTCGGCGGTGGGCGGCGGCGGCTCCAGCGAGATGACGTCGAAGCGGGCCTCGGAGGTCGCCAGGTAGTGACGCCCGTCCTCGACGACCGCGGAGACCCTGGGGTCGCGCAGCACAGCGCGGTTCGACGCCTCGAAGTGCCGCGCGAGCTCGAAGACGTCGGGGTTGATGTCGACGATGGTGAGCGACCGAAGCTCCGGGTGCGCCGCGAAGGCGGCGGCGGTGGTGCCGGTGCCGAAGCAGATGAGGAGCGCCCGCGTCGCCTCGGGGCGATGGAGCATGGGGAGGTGCGCGAGGGCGCGCATGTAGCGCCGCGCGGGGGGGATGGTGCTCGCGTACGACACCGTGCCGAAGATGAGCTGCCGCCAGGAGAACTCGCCGCGGCACCTGCCCTCGCAGCGGTTTCGCGACGCGGCGCACACGCTCGCGCGGTCGTAGTGCAGCACCGCGGCGGTGCCGTCGCGCCCCTCGCGCACCTCGAGGACCCTGGCCTTCGGAAAGCGCGACACCGCGTCTTGCAGGTACGCGCCGGGGATCGTCGCGAAGGCCAGCAGCGAGAAGCCCGTGACCCGCGCCGCGAAGCCGGGGTCTCCCCGGAGGGTCAAGCTCCCGTCGCGTCGCGCGGCGACGAGCGCGGCGGCGCCCACGCACGCCAGCGCGAGCCCGAAGGAGCGCAGCACGCCCAGGTGGGGCACGAGCCACGCGGGGCCCGCGAGCACGCCGACGGCGCCGCCCAGGGTGTTCCACGCGCTCATCGCGCCGACCGCCGCGCCGACCCTCTCGGGGGCGAGTCCGCGGGTCGCGGCGTCGACGGCGCGGGGCCACGCGGCGCCCATCAGCGCGGTGGGGACCAGCAGCACCGCCGCCGCCAGCGCGAGCTGCGCGCCGTCGGCGTCCCCCGCCGAGGCGCCGCCCAGCCACGACGACAGGGTGCCGAGTCGCCCCAGCACCGCCACCGAGAGCACCACCCCCGCGCCCAGCGCCGCGAAGGCCCGCGCCGTCGCGCGCCAGGGCGCCTCGGGGCTTCGCGACCGCGTGACCCGCGCCCCCCCCGCCACCACGCCGACGAGAAAGACCGTGCGCAGCAGCGAGAACGCGTACGTCGACGACTTCACGAAGGCGCTGATCACCCGAAACCAGAGCGACTCGCAGAGCAGCGCGGCGAAGCCCGAGAGCAGGGCGACCGCCGCGCCCTCGCGGGAGAGCCGTGCTCCCGCCGCGGGCGCTGACGCGGGCGCCTCGACCCGCGCGGGCAGCGCGCGCGCGGCCGCGGCGACGGCGAGGTCGAGGCCCACGGCGACCAGGGCCGTACGGAGCAGCCCGAGCGAGCCCAGGAGCACGAAGCCCGCGAGCGCGCACCCGAGCGCCGCGCCGAGGGTGTTGACGGTGTAGAGCCACGCGAAGCCGCGCCCGCCCCCGTCGTCGCCGCGAGCCAGGTGCCGCGTGAGCGCCGGGGTCGTCGCCCCCATCGCGGCGGTGGGCACGAGCAGCAGCGCGAAGGCGACGGCGCTCCGCACCGGGAGGTGGGCGCCCGGCGCGCCGAGGGCCCTCGCCAGGACGTCCGCGCGAGAGCGCGAGGGTGACCGCGAGGGCGGAGGCGGCGGTGAGGAGCTCGAGGCGCGCGTAGAGCCGCAGCGGGTCGGGCGCGCGGTCGGCGAGGCGACCTCCGCGCCAGGCGCCGAGGAGCATCCCGGTGAGGTACGCCGCGACCACGACGCTCATGGCCACGGCGCCGTGGCCGACGACGAGTCCGAGCTGCCGGAGCCACACGACCTCGAGGGCGAGCCCCGCGGCGCCAGAGACGAAGAACATGCCGCCGACGAGCGCGCGCGAATCGCGGAGTGACGCGCTCAGGGGGCGACGTTCTCCCAGTCCGTCTGGTCGGCGGCCATGCGGCGGATCCACTCGGCGACGGTGACCCCTCCCCCGGAGATGCGCGTGGCGCCGCCGCTCAACACGTGGCTCGATCCGGTCACGATGAAGTGCCGCATGTTCGGCCTCGGCGCGATGCGCTCGCGGGCGAGCCGCAGGAGGTTGGACTGAAAGTCCTCCTGGGTGATGCCGAAGTAGGTGCTGATGGTGGTGTCGCGGGTGTACGAGAGCAGGGCCATGCGCGCGGGGGGCGGAAAGCGCGTCGCGTAGAAATCGAGGAGCGTCTCGAGGTTGTCTCGGCAGCTCGCGCACCCCGCGGGGAACTGCACGTCCCACGCGTCGCGCATCTGCGCCCAGCGCGCGGGGGGCGGCATGAAGGGCGGGCCCGAGTCGTCGATCAGGTCGGTGCGCGCTGACGGGAAGGCGTCGGCGACGCGCCACCAGTTGAGCCCCGCGCCGAAGCCGCCGGCGCTGATGCCCATGACGGTGATGCGCCGGGCCGCGGGGTAGGTCGCCGCGAGGCGCCGGAGGTACAGGCTCATGTTGCGCGCGCCGACGTGATGGATCGTCTCCCGCCTCGCGCCCCAGGAGTACTCCTTCACCGCGTCGCCGCCGTGGATGTCTCCGGTGCAGTAGGGCACGAAGACCTGCGTCGCACCCCGAAACGGGTTCTGCTCGTTGGTGCGGCTGAACGCGAACATCCCCGAGACCTGCCGGAGGTCACCGCGGAAGGTCGACTCGGTGTAGTCCTCGTTGATGTGCGAGGCGACGGGCACGCCGAGGCAGGTGAGCCCGTCCCAGCAGCCGCCTCCGCCCATGAGAAAGATGAGCAGCTCCTGAGCGCCGTCGACGGGGTTCACGCCGATGCCCGCGGTGGAGCCGTTGCCGCAGCGCGAGCCCTCGACGGGCACCCAGCTCCATTGGTTCGCGGGCGCGTCGATGGGGAGCGCAGGGCCCGCGTCGACCTCGACCCGGCCCGCGTCGGCCGAGACCTCGGCGGCGTCCTGGTCGGGCGCGTCTGCGGTCGCGACGTCGAGCGCCACGGAGGCGTCGGTCGAGGCCGGCGCGGCGACGGTGACCTCGCCGCCGCAGCCCCCCGCCGAGGTTGCGAGCGCGCAGACGAGCGAGGCGAGCGCGAGGCGAAGTGGGGGCATGGCGGGGGCGATCATCGTCGAGGGCGCAGGGGCCACGCAACTGCGGTCGCCGCGGGCGCTGCCTCGACGCGCTCGGGTCGCGTGCGGTATGTTCCGCCTCCTGCGGATTCGTGACGACGGATCCTTCACCCGATGCTTGTTGCCGTCACCCGAGCGGGTCGACGCCGTCGCAGGAACAGAAACCGATGACTCTGTTCAAGCCCCTTCTTCGATTCACGCAGCTCGCCGCCGCGCTCGCGACGCTGACGGTCGCGGCGCAGAGCGCCCAGGCGATCCCGCTCCTGAACGGCTTTGGTGGACCCACGGGGTACGGGCTTCCGGAGAATTGCGTTCACCCGAACGACGACGGCTCCTACGCGGGTCCGCCGCCGGTCACGGGCGGCGCGCCGGTGGCGATCCCGATCACCCGGGCCTTCCCCAACGGGATCAACTTCTTCGGCAATCGCTACAACTCGATGTTCGTGAACAACAACGGGAACATCACGTTCCGGGCGGGCCTCGGCCAGTTCACCCCGGCGCCGTTCCCGGTCGCGTCGCAGCCGATGATCGCGCCCTGGTGGGGCGACGTCGACACGCGCGGCGGCGGCCAGCCCTCGCGCAACAACATCTGCTTTCACGTCGAGCCCAACCGCGTCGTCGTGACGTGGCACCTCGTCGGCTACTACTCCTCGCACGACAACCTGCAGAACAGCTTCCAGCTGATCCTCACGAACTCGAACACCTGCTCCAGCGCGGGCGATTTCGACGTCGAGTTCCGCTACGAGCGCTGCTCGTGGACCACCGGCGACGCCTCGGGCGGCACCGGAGGCTTCGGCGGCACCCCCGCGCAGGTGGGCTTCGACGCCGGCGACTCGCGCAACTTCGTGTCGCTCCCGATGTCCCGCACCATGCAGATCCTCCAGGTGTGCACGTCGTCGAACGTGCCCGGGGGGCCGCCGGGCCTCTGGCGCTTTCAGATCCGCGGCGACGGTCGAATCTTCACCGGCTGCATGGGCGGCGGCGACCGCTGCACCGTCACCGGTCAGCAGGGCGTCTGCGCCCAGGGCGTGCAGATCTGCGAGGGCATGGGCACCACCTGCCTCCAGGTCAATCAGCCGCGCGCGCGCGCCTGCAACGGGCAGGACAACGACTGCGACGGCACCGTCGACGACGACGACTCGCTCTGCCCGACGGGTCAGATCTGCGAGCTCGGCCAGTGCGTCGACCGCTGCCAGTCTGAGCTCGGCTGCCCCGTCGGCCGCGAGTGCACCAGCCGCGGCGCCTGCGTCGAGTCGACGTGCATCGATCGCGAGTGCCCCACGGGGCAGGTGTGCCGCGGCGGCAACTGCGTCGCGGTCTGCGACAACGTGACCTGCCCCCACGGTCGCTACTGTCGCGCCGGCCGCTGCGTCGACCCGTGCGCGGGCGTGACCTGCGCCTCGCAGGAGGTGTGCGAGGTCGACGGCGCGCTGCAGATCGGGCGCTGCGTCGCCGCCTGCCAGTGCCGCCCCTGCGGCGAGGGGCAGACGTGTCAGCCCGACGGTCACTGCGTCGAAGACGCGTGCAACGGGGTGACCTGCCCCACGGGCACGCACTGCGCCGAGGGCGCGTGCCGCGACTCGTGCGAGGCGGGCCCTGACACCACGCTGTGCCCGCCGGGCGAGGCCTGCGAGCTGGGCGAGTGCATCCCCGGGCGACGCTCGACGCGAGACGCCGGCACCCCGTCGTCGGACGTGGTGTTGACGCCCGTCGACGGCGGCGTCACGCCGACCGAAGACGCCGGGACCCCCGGCTCCGACGTCGTGGTGGCGACCGACATGGGCGCGCCCGACAGCGCGCGGAACTTCGACTTCAACACCCGCACGGGCTGCCAGTGCGCGACCCCCGGCGCTCCGGTCTCGAAGCGGGGCGGCGTGGCGATCTTCGCCCTCGCCCTCGCCTCGGTGCTCCGCCGCCGCCGCCGTGACTGACCCGCAGAACCTTCTCCCTTGATCCCTTCAGGAGTCTCCATGATGCAGCGTTCTTTTGCGCGCAACGCGCGTTGGGTCCTCGCGCTCACGACCGTCCTCGCCGCGTGCGGTGAAGACGGAGGCAACGGCGGGGGCGACGGGGGCGGAGGCGGAGGCGGGGGCCAGGGCGCGGCCTCGGGGAACTGCACCAGCGGGTCGATGGTCCCTGGGCGCTGGGCCGCGACGATGTCGGGCACCGAGGCCGATTTCGTCGGCGCCTTCGGCACCTCCCCCGACAGCCTGGTCGCCGTCGCCGACACCGTCGCCCGCCGCCACAACGGCATGCGCTGGATCGACGGCCCCGGCCTGGAGTTCACCCGCATGGAGGGCATGAGCCTGCTCTCGCTCCGGCTCACCGCGGTGGGCGGCTTCGACGCGATGACCACCTTCGCGGCAGGCATCGTGGGCACCGACGGCGGCGGAGAGGCGCCGACCGGGGAGATGTACCGGCTCACCGCCACGGCGGCGACGCAGGTGAACCTGCCGATCGCGAACGTGCAGATCGTCTCGATTCGCGGCTCGGCGGCGAACAACATCTGGGCCGTCGGCGGCGGGTACGCGCTGCGCTACGACGGGATGCGCTTTCAGAACCGCTCCATGGGCATCCCCCCCGGCACCGACCTCTACGACGTCTGGGCGTTCTCCGAGAACGACGTGTGGGCCGTGGGGACCAAGGTGCTGCACTGGGACGGAACCACCTGGAGCGACGCCCTCGACATCGGCGCGGGCTCGTATTTCGGCATCTGGGGCTCGGCCCCGAACAACCTCTACATCGTCGGCAACTCGGTCATGCGCCGCTACGACGGGACCACCTGGCGCACCGTGCTGACCAACTCCATCGCCGACCTGCGCACGGTGTGGGGCTCGAGCGCGAGCGACGTGTGGGCCGCGGGCGAGGGCGGCACCGTGGTCCACTACGACGGCAACGCGTGGGGCCCGGTCTCGAGCGGGATCACCACCCGCATCACCCGCCTCTGGGGCTTCGGCGCGAACAACGTCTGGGCGGTGGGCGAGCGCGGCGTCGCGCTGAACTACACCTACTCGGGCAACCCCTCGACGCCCACCCCCGCGCCCTGCAACTACGGAACCCCCGAGGGCCTCGGCGACGGCATGGGCACCCGCCTCACCGCAGTGAACCAGTCGGTCTGCGCGCGGCGCAGCAACGGCCAGGTCTTCTGCTGGGGCAACAACAACAGCCGGCAGCTCGGCGACGGCACGACGATGACCCAGCTCGCGCCGATTCAGATCCCCGCGCTGACCGACGTCGCGCACATCTCGATCAGCAGCAACCACGGGTGCGCCGCGAAGAACGACGGCACCGTCTGGTGCTGGGCAGAGGGCCGCTCAGGTCAGCTCGGCAACGGCATGGACCTCATCGCCAGCCCCACCCCCGTGCGCGCGGGCGAGATCGCCGACGCCGTGGGCGTGTCGGTGAGCGCGCAGACCTCGTGCGCGCTGCGCCGCACGGGCAACGTGCAGTGCTGGGGCTTCAACCAGAGCGGCCAGGTCGGCGACGGCACGATGGACCAGCGGACCTTCCCCGTGACCGTCGCGGGCTTCAACGACATCGTGCAGATCACTTCGGGCCTGAGCCACACCTGCGGCCGCCGGGCCAACGGCGGGGTCATCTGCTGGGGCGCGGGCACCCTCGGGCAGCTGGGCAACGGCGCGACGATGAACAGCTCGCAGGCCGTCGTGGTGCAGGGCATCGTCGACGCGAACTTCATCGCGGCGGGCGCCAACCACACCTGCGCGGTTCGCCTCAACGGCACGGTCGTGTGCTGGGGCGCGAACGCCGCCGGGCAGCTCGGCGACGGCACCACCACCAACCGACCCGCGCCCGTGCCCGTCATGGGCGTGACCGACGCCTCGGCGGTCGGCGGCGGGCTCTCGCACACCTGCTTCGTGCGTCGCGGCGGCGCGCTGCGCTGCGTGGGGCAGAACATGCGCGGCCAGCTCGGCGACCGCACGACGATGGACCGCACGACCCCCGTCGACGTCATGGGCGTCACCGACGCCGCGCGGGTCGCCGGCGGCTCTGACTTCACCTGCGTCACCCGCGCGAACGGCGCGGTCACCTGCTTCGGCGGCAACGCCAACGGCCAGCTCGGGCGGGGCGCGATGAACGCGTCGCAGCCGGAGCCCGCGGCGCCGAACGGGCTGTAGTCCCCTCCCTCAATCTCCCCGAGGGGGCCTAAGATCAGGCCCCCATGGCCCTCTCTCCCATCCTCGTCTCCGTGCCGCTCTACGTCTCCGGCATCGCGCTGGAGCGCTGGATCGACCGCCGTCGCGGCGCGGGCATGTACCGCTTCGGCGACGCGATGAGCAACGTGTCGACGGGCCTGCTGCAGGTGGTCGTGGGCGCGCTCTTCGCCGCGGCCCTCGCGGCGCCCTACGACTACCTCTTCGACCACGCGCGGCTCACCGACTGGTTCACCGCGCACCCCACCGCGGCGTGGATCGCGGCCTTCGTCGGCAGCGACTTCTTCTACTACTGGTTTCACCGCTGGAGCCACGAGTGCGCCCTCGGCTGGTTCAGCCACGTCGTGCACCACCAGAGCGAGGACTACAACCTCAGCGTGGCGCTCCGTCAGGACGCCTGGCAGCCCTTCTTCTCGCTGTGGTTCCAGCTCCCGCTGGCGGTGGTGGGCATCGACTCCACGACCTTCGCGTCGGCGTACGGGTTCATGATCGTCTACCAGTACTGGATCCACACGCGCTTCATCTCCACGTTGGGGCCGCTGGAGTGGGTGCTCAACACGCCGTCGCACCACCGGGTGCACCACGGCATCGACCCCCAGTACCTCGACAAGAACTACGCCGGCGTCTTCATCGTGTGGGACCGGCTGTTCGGCACCTTCGAGCCCGAGCGTCGCCCGCCGTCGTACGGCACGGTCGCGCCGCTGGCGAGCTTCAACCCGATCTGGGCGCACCTGCAGTACGGCGTGAAGCTCGCGCAGAAGGCCGCGGCGCAGTCTGGTCCCCTCGGGGCGATCCAGGCGATCGTGCGGGGGCCCGGGTGGTCGGCCGACGGGAGCGCCGAGGCGGAGCTCCCTGAGCTCGCCGAGGCCCGCTGCGCCGAGCCGCTGTACGACGCGCCCACCGGCGGCGCGCAGCAGGCGTACGCGGTCGCGCTCCTCGTGACCGCGGCCGTCGCGTCGGGCCCCGTGCTCGCGCGCGTCGCGCGCTTCGGCGAGGGCGCGGCGCTGCTGACCTTCGCGATCTGGTGCCTCGGCAACCTCGGGGGGGTCGTCGAGCGGCGCGGGTGGTTCGTGTCGTCCGAGCGCCTCAGGCTGTTGTTTCAAGCCGCGGCGGGCGTCGCGCTCGGGTGGTGGACCGGCGATTGGCGCTGGCTGGTCGTCACCGCGGCCGCCGGCGCGCTCAGCCCGTTCACCCGCGCGAGCGCGCGTTGAGCCTCGACGGGTGACGCGGGGCGCCGCTGTGGGGTATCGAAGGCCCGTCTTGGGCCCGCGAACATGATCAAGGTGCTGCTGCGAGAGGCGCTGCTGACCGCCGTCGCGACGCTGTTGGCGAGCGTCATGGCCTTCGCGGCGCTCGACCGCGCGATGCGCCCCGATTGGTTCGGCCTCGTCGGCTTCGCCAGGCTGCTCAAGGTCCCGCCCGACCGACTGCTCGGCCGTGACCTGCCGCTGGTCTGGAACCCGCAGCCCCTCGACGCCGCGCAGCGCACGGCGCGAGACATCGCCGCGCTCGCCGACCCCGCGCGCTGCGCCGAGGCCCAGGCGCGCATCACGTCGCGGGGCACCGCGGGGCTGCCCGCCGCCCTCTCGCGGCTCCCGAGACTGCCCGTCGCGCAGCAGCGCAAGCTCCTCGTCGCCCTCGCGGGCATCGAGGCCGGGGTCAGCGCCTCAGACCCGCCCCCCAACCCTGGAGACGACGGCGACCTCGCCCCGGCGAAGCGCTACTGGGAGCGCTACGACGCGTCGCACGGCCTCGACTTTCGCGAGAGCTTCGCGAACCGTCAGGCGTCGCGGATCCTCGGGCGAGAGAGCCGCAACGCGAGCGAGCGCATCGCGCAGCTCGGGACCTACGCGCTCCCCGCGCTCATGCGCGCGCTCAGCGAGTCGAGCGATGACGCCGCCCGCGCGCGGGTGGTGAGCGCCCTCGCCGACCTCACCGGCGTCGCGATCCGCGTGCGTCCCGGGGCGTCGGAGGCGGAGCTGCGCCTCGCCCTCGAGGCCTGGAGGGCGTGGTGGTTCGTGAACCGAGCGAACTTCACGACCCTCGCGCCCTGGCAGCGCTCCCTCGAGCGGGGCTTCGACGCGCGGTACGGACGCTGGGTCGCCCGCGCGCTGCAGGGACGCATGGGGATCTCGGCCGTCACCCGCAGGAGCATCGGGCTCGAGCTGCGCGAGCGCATCGCCGTGAGCGCGCTCGCCTCGGGCGGGGGAGGGCTCTTCGGCGTCGGCATCGCCATCGCGTTCGGAGGCGCCGAGGCGCTGCGCCGACGCCCCCTGCGCGCGAGGATGCTCGACCTCGTCGGCGCCGTGTTGCCCGGCCTGATCGCGCTGGTCCTGGGGTGGCTGCTGCTGCTCCGCCTGCTCTACCCCTACGACCCGATCTCGACCTCGCTCCCCGCGCTGCTCGCCCGCAGCGGCGCGCTGCGCATGACCGTGGCGTCGCTGGCCGGCGCCGCGCTCCCCGGCGTGTGGCTGATGCGTCCCCGCGCGTCCAAGTTCCTCGACGCGGTGAGGAGCGAGGCCGAGTCCTGGGCCGTGCGCGGGCATGTCCCCTCGCTCCGACGGGCGCTGCGCCACGCCGCGCGCATCGCCGCCGCGTCGCTGCTCTGCCCGCTGGCCCTCGCCGCGCCGCTCGTGCTGACGGCGTCGATCCTCGTGGAGACCGCGCTGGGCCTCCAGGGGATGGGCTCGCTGACCGCGTACGCCGTCGCCGCGAAGGACGGCGCGTGGCTCCTGGTCGCGGTGCTCACGGTGGTCCCGGTGCTCCTGGCACGGCGCTGGTCGGCGCTGCTGCTGGTGTGGGTGCTCGGCACCCGCCCCGACGGGCGGGTGCGTCGCTTTCGAAGCCTCACCCTCCCGCCTCCTCCGCCCGAAGACCGCGCGTGACGCCGAAGCAACCCGAGAGCCCGTCGACGCCTTGGCGCACCCACGCGCACCCACTGCGCTTGCGCAGGGCGTGACGCGCGGCGCTAGGCGCGCTCGGCGCCAGGGTGTTAGGATCTCGCTACCGTGGCTGTAAACCCGTACAAACCCCGGCAGAACGTGTTGCGCGCCCCGACCCAGGCCGCGCCCATCGCTCAGCCGCCGCCGCCGCCGCCCCCGCCGCCTCCCTCCGCCGCCGCGGGCCCCGCTCGTTCGCTCACGCCGAACTCCGTGGTGCTCGGGCGGTACGTCCTCCAGAAGGTGATCGGGCGCGGAGGCATGGCGGCCGTCTACCTCGCGACCAACCAGGAGACCGAGCGGCTGGTCGCGCTGAAGATCCTCGACCCCGAGATCTCAAGCGACCCGAGCTACGTCGAGCGGTTTCGTCGAGAGGCGCGCGCCGCGGGCCGAATTCGCAGCGACAACGTGGTCGCGATCTACGACCTCGGCACCGACTCCAACGGCACCCTCGTGCTGGTGATGGAGTACCTGGAGGGGCACACCGTGCAGCAGACGCTGCGCAACGGGCGGCTGCCCCTCGCGCGGGCGATGAACCTCGCGAGGCAGCTCTGCGAGGGCCTCGCGGCCGCGCACGAGGCCGGGGTGATCCACCGCGACTTGAAGCCCGCCAACCTCTTCGTCGAGCGGAGCGCGGCGGGGCATGACAAGCTGAAGATCCTCGATTTCGGCATCTCCAAGCTGGCCGAGCCGAGCTCCCAGGAGCTCACCCGGGCGGGGCAGACGCTGGGCACGCTGGCGTACATGTCGCCCGAGCAGATCCGCGGGCAGGTCAAGGGCAACGACCCCCGAATCGACCTGTACTCCGCGGGCGTCTCGATCTTCTTGATGCTCACGGCGAAGCGACCCATCGACGCCGAAGACACCGTGCAGCTGCTGCAGGCCGTGCTCGAGAAGCCGCCGCTGACGCTGGCGCAGGCGTCGGGCGCCGAGTTCCCCCCGTCGATCGAGGCGTTCATCGAGAAGGCCCTCGTGAAGGACCCGACGCGGCGGTACCAGACCGCGCTGGAGATGCGCGACGCGCTCATCCAGGCGTCGTACGCCGCGGGCGTCGACGCGCACGGCGGGCAGATCGCGTCGGGCTCGATGCCCTCACCTGCGATGGACATCGGAGCGTCCACCGTCGTCATGGACCCGGTCTCGCTCCCCGCAGACTTCGTGCCCCCGGGGAGGCTCACGCCGCCGAGCGGCGTGGTGGTCTCGGGCCCCGAGGCCATGCAGCCGGCGGGCATGGTGCTCCCGGCCTTCGAAGACGACGAGGACGAGGGCAAGACCCAGGTCCGCGCGCCGATCTCGATGACCGACTCGGGCCCCGTGCTCACGCCCCTCGCGGGTCGCCGCGGCCCTCTGCCCGACGACGGCCCGCCCGCCCCCGCGTCGGTCGTGCGACAGCCCACGATGGCCCCGTCGGGGGCGCCGCGGCACGCGACGATCATGGGCGTGGGCGCCTCCCCGAGCGGTCCGCTCTCGGGGGGTCCGCTGGGCGGGGGTCCGATGGCGCCGATGGGCGCGGCCCCTCCGCCCGCGTTTCCGTCTCAGCAGGGCGGGCCGGGCGACCGGCCCATCGAGCCCACGATGATCGCGATGGCGGGCGTCACCCCGGGCTTCCCCTCGATGCAGGGCCCTGGCAGCCCCTCAGGCTATCCGTCGATGCCTGGGGCCCCGCCCTCCGGCGTCTTCGGCCACGAAGCCTTCCCGCCGCCGCCCGCGCCCGCCGCCGCCCCTCCGGCGCCGAAGCGCCGCACCTCCCCCGTGCTGCTGGGCGCCGCGGGCATCGCGGTGCTCGGCGTCGCGGCGGCGCTCGGCGTGCGCTTTCTTCGTCAGCCAGGCGCGCCCGCGCCGACCGCGCAGGCCGCCCCGGCGCAAGCGGTCGCCGCGCCGCAGACCGCGCCTGCGACCGCGCCCGAATCTGCGCCGCCCGTGGCGCAGCCCCTCCGCGCCCGACCCCGCCGCCCAGGGGCTCGCAGACGCCGCCGTCGCCGCGGCTCCCGAGGCTCAACCCACGCCCGAGGCCCAGCCCACGCCCGAGGCTCAGCCCGCGCCCCGAGGCCCAGCCCACGCCCGAGGCCCAGCCCGCGGCGGTCGCCGCGCCCGAGGCTCCTCCCGCGCCCGAGGCCGCGCCCGAGGCCCAGCCCGCGCCCGAGACCCAGGTCGCGCTCGCGCCCCGCCCGCAGCGTCGCCGCACCCCGCGCGCTGCGCCCAGCGTGCCCACGGTGGGCCCGCAGCGTCGTGGCGGCCCCCCGGCCCGCCGCGCGCCCCGCGCGCCCCTCGCGACCCCGCCGCGGTCGCCAGGGGATCGTCACCGACATGCCGTTCTGAGCGCGTGCCCGCGCGGCCCCTCTTGGAGATTCCTCGGCGACGCCCTCGGTCGTCTGTTCTCGCGGGGCAGCGCGGGAGGGGAGCGCGCTCGCGAGCCTTCTCTCGCCCTCGGAGGGGTTCGGCGACGCGCGCATCGGGTCGGCGCGCCGCATGACGCTTGACGCTCAGACCGCCCCGGGCCGAACATCGCCGACGTGTTCTACCGCAACGTGACCCTGGCCGCAGCTTGCGCGATGACCCTCTACGGGAGCGTCGCGGGGGCTCAAACGAACGAGACCCCTGAGCAGGTCGAAGCCGCGCGAGGATTCTATCGCTCTGGCGTGCAAGCGTTTCAGCGCAGGCGCTACGCCGAGGCGGTGGTCGAGTTCGAGCGCTCCTACCGCGCGCGCCCGCACCCGGCGACGCTCTACAACGCCGCGGAGGCCAGGATGCGCGCCGGAGACACGGCGGGGGCGCTCGAGCAACTGCGCGACCTCATGGGGATGACCTCGCCCGCGCCCGACGAGGAGCTGATGACCCGCGCGCGCAACCTCGCGCAGCAGATGGGCGAGAGCAACCTCGCGGCGCGGCGGGTCGAGGTGCCCTCCTGCCCGACCTGCCCGACCTGCCCGCCCGCGCCCACCTGCCCCACGCTGGCGCCGACGCAGCAGCGCGTCACCACGACGATCTCGCCCGCCGCCTACGCCCTCGCGGGGGCCTCGCTCGCGCTGGTCGGCGCGGGCTCGGGCTTTCTCGCCGTCGCCCTCGACAACGCCGACACCTACTCGAACCCCATGACCCCGGAGCCGCTCCGGCTCCAGCTCCGGGACCAGGGCGAGACCTACCGCATCGTCGGCATCACGGGCCTGGTGCTCGGCGTGGGCGCCGCGGTGGGCGCGGTGTGGATGTTCACGCACCCCCGCGAGCGCACCGAGGAGGCCACCACCGCGCGCGTCGATTTCGGCGTCGGCCTCGGCGGCGCGGTGATCTCAGGGCGCTTCTGACTCGCGCCCCCGCGGCGGGGCGATTCGTGGCAGCATCCCCCGCCTCGCATGATCGACCCCGGCACGCAGCGCCTCCTCCAGCGGCTCAACGCAAGGCAGACCCGACGGCTCAGCTTCACCGCCGAGCCGCCCCTTGATTTCAATGGGCGCAGCCTCCAGCGCTTCACCCTCGGCAACGGGCTGCGGCTGCTCGTGCTCGTCGATGGGCGGGCGCCGGTGGTGTCGTACAACACGTGGTTCCGCGTGGGGTCGCGGCACGAGCGCGAGGGCAAGACCGGGCTCGCGCACCTCTTCGAGCACCTGATGTTCAACGAGACGAAGAACCTCCCCGCGGGGCGCTTCGACGCGCTGCTCGAGCGCGCCGGCGCCGAGACCAACGCCGCGACCTGGAACGACTGGACGTACTACTACGAGAACGTCCCCGCCGATCAGCTCGGGCTCGTGGTGCGGCTGGAGGCCGAGCGGATGCACAACCTCGTGCTCCGCGCGGGGCCCGTGGCGAGCGAGAAGGAGGTCGTCGCCAACGAGCGCCGCTACCGCGTCGAAGACGACGTCGAGGGCCTGGCGAGCGAGGTCCTCTGGTCGACGGCGTTCACCGAGCACCCGTACCACCACCCCACCATCGGCTGGATGCGCGACATCGAGGCCTTCACCTCCGCCGACTGCCGGGCGTTCTACCGGACCTGGTACGCGCCGAACAACGCGACCCTCGTCGTCGTCGGAGACGTGAGCGTGCCCCGGCTCCTGAGGCTCGTTCGCAGCCACTACGGCGCCCTCGCGCCCTCGAGGCTGCCGCTCGAGTCGCCGCCCGAAGAGCCGGCGCAGACCGCCGAGCGCCGCGAGGTCATCGAGCGCCCCGCGGCGTCGGACCGGGTGTCCGTGGGCTACAAGTGCCCAGGGCTGGGACACCCCGACCACGCGGCGCTCACGGTGCTCGTCGAGGCGCTCACCGGGGGGCGCTCCTCGCGCTTCTACCGGGAGCTGGTCACCGAGCGCGAGCTCGCGTCCGACCTCTCGGGGTGGGCGTCGACGTTTCGCGACCCGGGCCTCTGGGAGCTGGGCGCCACGGCGCGGAGCGGCGTCAGCGCCGACGCCCTGCTCGCGGCGCTCGACGCGTGCATCGCCCGCCTGCGGCGCTCGCCCGTGACCCCCGAGGAGCGCGAGCGCGCCGTCGCCCGCTTCGAGCTCTCGTTCCTGCGCGGGCTCGAGACCGTCGCGGGGCGCGCCGAGACCATCGGCTTTCACGACACCGTGCTCGACGACCCCCTCGGCGCGATGGAGCGCCTCGAGCGCGCCCGCGCGGTCACCGTCGCCGACCTCGCGAGGGTCGTGCGCGAGTACCTCGACGACGCGCGGCGCACCGTGGTGCTGGTGCGCTCGACCCTGGGCGTGGAAGGTGCGGCGTGAGCGTCACCACCTTCGTCGAGACCTCGACCGACCTCCCCCTGGTCGACCTCTATTTCATCACGCGCACGGGGAGCTCCCACGACCCCGCGGGCCGCGAGGGCGCGCTGAACCTCGCGCTCCGCACGCTGCGCCGCGGCACCCGCACCCGCACCGCGGTCGAGATCGACGCGCAGCTCGACCGCGCCGGCGCCGAGCTCTCGACCTCGTGCGACGCGTCGTCGTCGATGCTGCACCTCACGGTGATCCGCCGAAACCTCGAGGCGGCGCTCGAGCTCTTCGCGGAGATCCTCACCGAGGCGCTGCTGCCCCCTGAGGAGCTCGCGCAGGTCGCCCGCGAGGTGCGCGCCGACCTCATCGACAGCCGCGACGACGACCGCACCCTCGCGGGCCGCTTCTTTCGCCGCACGCTCTTCGCGGGGCACCCCTACGGCCGCCCCTCGGCGGGCACCGCCGACCGCGTGGGCTCGCTCACCCGCGACGACGCGCTCCTCGCGTGGCGCCAGGCGAGCCGACGCGACAACGTGATCATCGCCGCCAACGGCGACATCACCGAGGGCGAGCTGCGGCGCTTCGCCGAGCGCGTGAGCGCGGGGCTGCCCTCAGAGGCGCCGCTGTCGCAGGAGATCCCCGCGCCCCGGGCGCCGCGCGGGCGCAACCTCGTGCTCGTCGACAAGCCCGAGCGCACCCAGACGCAGATCTACATCGGGTCCCTCGGCACCCACGCCCGCGACCGCGACCACCACGCCCTCGTGCTCGGCAACACCATCTTCGGGGGAACCTTCTCCGCGCGGCTCATGCGCGAGATCCGCTCGAAGCGCGGCTGGTCCTACGGCGCGTCGTCGCGGCTCGGTCGCGACCGCGCGCGGGAGGCCTGGAGCATGTGGACCTTCCCTGCCGCCGCCGACGCCCCGGCCTGCGTCGCGACGCAGCTCGAGCTCCTGAGCCGGCTCATCGAGCGGGGCGTGAACGCCCGCGAGCTCTCCTTCGCCCGCAGCTACCTCAGCCGCGGCTACGCGTTCGAGACCGACACGCCGGGAAAGCGCCTGTGGCAGCGCATCGAGGTCGACCTCCTCGACCTCCCCGACGGGTATTACACCCGCTACCTCGACAAGCTCCGCGCGGTGACCCTCGACGAGGTCAACGCCTCCCTGCGCCGTCGCCTCTCGAGCGACGACCTGGTGCTCTCGGTGGTGTGCACCGCGTCCGAGATCCGGGGCGACCTCGAGCGCGCGGTGACCGGGCTGAAGAGCTCGCGCGTGGTGCCCTTCGACACGGATTGAACGCTGTGGACCTACCCCGAAAGAGCGGCGCGGAGCCGCCCGTGAACCCGTCGCCGGTGCGCGGCTTTCGCTCGCTGCGAGGGCACCTCGAGGCCGTAGAGCTCCTGCGTCGCGCCATCGCGCACGACCGCGTCTCGAGCGTGTACCTCTTCACTGGCCCCCAGGGCGTCGGCAAGGAGCGGGCGGCCCTGGCCCTCGCCCAGGCGATGAACTGCGCGGCGTACGACCGGGCCCGGCCCGACGCCGACGCGTGCGGCGAGTGCCTCGCGTGCAAGCGCATCGCCGCCCTGCGCTTCGCCGACCTCATCGTGCTGCAGCGCAGGTACAAGGGCGACACCGAGGCCGACGACCGCCTGCGCTTCGGGCGCGTCGAAGACATCCCCGAGGCCGAGCTGCGCCAGGAGATCGTCGTCGACCAGATCGAGGAGCTCATCGCGCGGATGCCCTTTCGCCCCAACGAGGGCGGCACGCGCTGGGTGGTCGTGCGCGAGGCCGAGCGCATGAACTCCACCGTGGCGAACAAGCTCCTCAAGACCCTCGAGGAGCCGCCCCAGGGCACCCACTTCGTGCTGCTCACCCACCGCCCCAGCGCGCTCCTCGCGACGGTGCGCTCGCGGTGCCAGGTGCTTCGCTTCGGCCTGCTCGAGGACGGCGAGGTGCGCGCGGTGCTGGGCGAGCTCGGCGTCGAGGCGGGGGCCCTCGAGCGCGTCGCCGCGCTGGCCGACGGATCGGTGGGCAAGGCGCTGTCCTTCCTCGACGGCGAGGAGCACGGCCGACGACGCGCCTTCGTCGACGCGATGCTCGCGTCGCTGCGCGGGCGCAGCGTGCTCGTCGGGTCGTTCTCCGAGCGCGCCGACGAGGCCAAGGCGATGGACCGCGGGGACCTCACCGCCGCGCTCTCCCTGCTGCTCCGCCACTTTCGCGACGAGGCCTGCCAGAGCGCCGCCGACCCGCGCGCGGGCGTGGTCAACGCCGCCCGCGCCGACGTCGTGCGCGAGGCGCTCGACCTGGTCGAGAGCGGCGCGCCCCTCAACGCCGGGCTGCTCGTGCAGTCCATGCTCGCGCGGCTCCGCGAGGTGCGACCGTGAGGGGACGGCGCGGGCCGCGACGGGGCCCCTCGCCCGCGGCGCCGCGCGAGGCCCAGGGCGAGGCCCGCCCGCGGCGCCCCTCGGTCCCGCCGCAAGGTCCGCGCGTCGAGGCGCCGCCGCCGAAGCGAGCGTCGCTGCCGCTCGCGGCGCCCGCGCCGGCGCCCCTGGCGGCGAGCGACGGGCTCCCCGATTTCGTCCCCTTCGTCGGGCCCGACGAGCTCCAGCTCTGCGCGGTGGCCACGGTGCGCCTCGGCGGCTCGCCCTCGGGACTGCGGTGCGACGCCGCGGGGCTCCCGCTGCGCGTGGGCGAGGCCGTCGTCGTCGAGTCCGAGCGCGGCGCCGAGGTGGGGGTGGTGACCGCGGCGCCTCGTCGCGAGCTGCTCCGCGCGCGCCCCGCGGCGCGCTGCCTGCGCCGCGCGGGCGAGGGCGACCTCCGCGCCGAGCGCAAGGCCAGGCTGCGCGAGGCCGACGCCGCGCGCGTCGCCGCGCGCGTGGTGGGCGCGATGAGGCTCCCGCTCAAGGTGGTGCGCGCCGACTGCGGCGTCGCGGGCGGGCGCACGGTGATCCACCTCGCGAGCGAGGAGCGGGTCGAGCTGCGCGACCTCGCGAAGCAGCTCAGCGGGGCGCTCCAGGGGCGGGTCGAGCTCCGGCACGTGGGCGTGCGCGACGCGGCCCGCGCCATCGGCGGCGTCGGGCCGTGCGGGCTGCAGCTCTGCTGCAACACCTTCCTGAGCGAGTTCGCGCCGGTCTCGATTCGCCACGCGAAGGAGCAGGGCCTCGCGCTCAACCCGCAGCGCGTCTCGGGGGTGTGCGGGCGGCTGATGTGCTGCCTGGTGTACGAGGACGCGTTCTACCGGCAGCAGCGCGCGCTCTTTCCCAGGCACGGGCGGCGGGTGATCACGCCCCGCGGCGAGGGGCGCGTGCGCGACGTCGACGTGCTCGCCCGCACGGTGCGGGTGGTCTTCGCCGACCACCGCGTCGAGACCTTCGAGGTCGAGGCGGTGCGCCCGGCCAGCGCGGGGGAGCCGCAGGGCGACGCCCCGTTGCGTGAGGGCGACCGCAAGGCGTAGACCTTCGCCGCCGCTGCCAGCGCAGAGGGATGCCGAGGGCCATGAACGACCGCTTCTACGTCACCACGCCGATCTACTACGTCAACTCGTCCCCCCACATCGGGACCTCGTACACGACCATCGCCGCCGACGCCTTGTCGCGCTACCACGCGCTGCGCGGCAAGCGCACGTGGTTCCTCACGGGCACCGATGAGCACGGTCAGAAGATCGAGCGCGAGGCGCAGAAGCGCGAGATGAGCCCGATCGCCTTCGTCGACGAGGTGTCTCAGCGCTTTCGGGACCTCTGGCCGAAGCTCCTGGTGCGCCCCGACGACTTCATCCGCACGACCCAGCCGCGCCACGAGGCGCGCGTGCAGCACTGGTGGAAGCGCTGCGTCGAGCGCGGCGACATCTACCTCGGCGAGTACGAGGGGTGGTACTGCGTCGCCGACGAGGCCTACTACACCGAGAAGGAGCTGGTCGACGGCAAGGCGCCCTCGGGCCGCCCCGTGGAGCGCGTGCGCGAGGAGAGCTATTTCTTTCGGCTCTCGAACTACGCCGACGCGCTGCTGAAGCTCTACGAGTCGCGCCCCGAGATGATCCAGCCCGAGGGGCGGCGCAACGAGGTGCTGAGCTTTCTGCGCGAGGGCCTGCGCGACCTCTCGGTGTCGCGCACGACCTTCACCTGGGGGATCCCCGTGCCCGGCGACCCCAGGCACGTGATCTACGTGTGGTTCGACGCGCTGTTCAACTACCTCACGGCGATCGAGGACCGGGGCCTCGAGGGCACCTTCTGGCCCCCCGACGCGCAGCTCGTGGGCAAGGACATCCTGCGCTTTCACGCGGTGTACTGGCCCGCGTTCCTGCTCAGCGCGGGCTTCTCCGAGGACCAGCTCCCGCGCACGATCTGGTCGCACGGCTTTCTCTTGAGCGGCGGTCGAAAGGTCTCGAAGACCCGCACCGAGGGGGAGGACGAGGCGCCCCGGCAGCGGCTCTCTCCCGGCACCACCGACCCCGCGCGCCTCGTCGACGCGCTGGGCGCC
Source organism: Polyangiales bacterium (assembly GCA_041389885.1). Classification (GTDB taxonomy): domain Bacteria; phylum Myxococcota_A; class Polyangia; order Polyangiales; genus JAWKRB01. The sequence goes on from JAWKRB010000050.1 coordinate 26,333, forward strand.
GACGTGCTTCGCTACCACCTGCTGCGCGAGGTCGCCTTCGGGCAGGACGGAGACTTCAACGTCCCCAGCATCGTGAGCCGCGCGCGGAGCGACCTCGCCGAGACCGTCGGCAACCTGCTCAACCGCACCCTGCCCTTCGTGGTGCGCCACCTCGACGGGCGCGTGCCCCACGCCCCCGACGACGCGCTCACCGAGGTCGACGTCGCGCTCCGCGCCCGCGCCGCGGAGGCCGTGCGCACCGCGGCCGAGGCGTGGGACCACCTGCACTTTCACGTCGGCCTCGGCGCCGCGGTGGACCTCGCCCGCGCGGGCAACAAGTACTTCGACGAGTGCGCGCCCTGGAAGCTCGCGAAGTCGGGGGACCTCTCCCGCCTCGCCGTGGTGATCGCGACGGTGCTCGAGGTGCTCCGGCAGGTCGCCGTGATGCTCTGGCCCGCGGCGCCGGCGAAGGCCGACGAGATTCGCGCGCAGCTCGGCCTCGACCCCCTCACGCCCACGCCCGGCGCGGACCTCTGGCCCCACGCCTGGGGAGGGCTCGCCGCGCACACCGCCGTCGCCCCCGGCGCGCCGGTGTTTCCGAAGTACGACGCGGCGATGGAGGCCGCGATCTTTCGCGAGCTCGACGTCGTGGAGCTCGAGCCCGAGGCCAAGAAGCCCGAGGCCAAGAAGCCCGAGGCCAAGAAGCCCGAGGCCAAGAAGCCCGAGGCCAAGAAGCCCGAGGCCGCTCCTCCCGAGCCCATCGATTTCGCGGACTTCGAGCGCGTCGACCTGCGCCACGGCAAGGTGCTCGCCGCCGAGCGCATCCCGAAGAAGGACCGGCTGCTCAAGCTCTCGGTCGACCTCGGCGAGGCCGCGGGGCCGCGCACGATCATCGCGGGCATCGCGCTCGCGTACGCGCCCGAGGCCCTCGTCGGACGGCAGGTCGTGGTCGTCGCGAACCTCAAGCCGAGGGACTTCGGCGGGGGGCTCACCTCGCACGGGATGCTGCTGGCCTGCGGCCCCACCGACGGGCTCTCCCTCGCGACCTTCGACAAGGAGCACGCGCCCGGAACGCGCGTGAAGTGACCGGTGTTCACCCCTCCCCCGCTCCGACGAAACTACGCCGCCGCGCTGCGTGACCTGCGCTCGCAGAAGGCCACGGTGCGCGAGGCCGCCGCGCAGGACCTCTCGGTCGTCGGCTCGTCCAACGCGCGGGAGTCGGCCGACGCCCTCGCCCCCCTCGTCGACGACCTCAACGCGAAGGTGCGCGTGGCGGCGCTGCACGCCCTCGGCGCCCTCGACGCGCGGCACCTCCTCGACGCCATCGAGCGCGCCCTCGACGACGGCGACTCCGAGGTGCGCCAGGCCGCGGTGATCACCCTCGCCGACATCGGCGGGGAGCGCGCCCGCGCGGCCATCGAGCGCGCCCTCGGGCACGGGCAGAACGACGTGCGCTACCAGGCGCTCCTGGGGCTCTGCAAGGTCGCGCCGGCGCACGGCGTCGACGCGGCGCTGGAGCTCTTGCGCAGCGACGACCTGTGGATCGCCGCCGAGGCCGCCGAGCAGATCGGGCTGCTGAGCGAGCTCAACCCCGAGCTCTTCGACGACGAGCGCCGGGCGCGGGTCTGCGAGGCGCTCTCAGAGACCCTCGACGAAGACCGCCCGGCGCGCATCGGCGTCGCGGCGGCGCTCTCCCTCGCGCGGCTGGGCGTGTCGAAGGCCTTCCCCGCGCTGATCCGCTTCGTGCGCGGCGAGCGCCTCATCGAGGGGCAGGACGCGGGGATGCTCACCCAGGACGCCTGCGACGTGCTCGGCTCGGCCCCCGCCGAGCACGCCGACGCGGCGCGCGCCGCCCTGTCGATGCACGCGTGGAAGGTGGTCCCGTCGATGACCCGCACCCTGGCCCGCGCCTCGCTCGCGCGGCTGGGCGACCGCAAGGCGACCCTCGACGTCGTCGCGGGCGTCGACGCGTTCTGGCAGAGCCGACGTCTCGAGAGCGTGCACGTCGCCCGCCGCGCGCGGGTGCGCGAGGCCGCCCCAGCGCTCATCGCGCGGCTGCGCCGAGGAGACACCGACCCCCTCGCCATCGTCGACGCCCTCGAGGCCATCGGCGGCCCCGAGGCCCGCGTCGCCCTCGACGAGACCGCCCGCGACGCGAGCGACCTCGAGCTCCGCGAGGCCGCCCGCGCCGCGCTGATTCGCATGGAGGAGCCCGCGCTGTGACCGCCCCCCTCATCGACTCGCACTGCCACCTCGACTTCGCCGATTTCGGCGAGGAGCGCGGCGCCATCCTCGACCGGGGTCGCGCCGAGGGCATCGCCTGGTTCGTCACCATCGGCTCGGGCCGCGGCACCGACTCGGCGCCCGACGCCGTGGCCCTCGCCCACGCGCACGCCGACGTGGTGGCGAGCGTCGGGGTGCACCCCCACGACGCGGCGCAGGCCACCCCCGAGGCCGTGGCGCGCATCGAGTCCCTCGCCCGCGACCCGCGGGTGGTCGCGGTGGGCGAGGTGGGCCTGGACTACCACTACGACCACTCGCCCCGAGAGGCGCAGCGGGAGGCGTTTCGCGCGTTCATCCGCGTGGCGCGGGCGCTCAAGCTCCCGCTGGTGATCCACACCCGCAGCGCGCCCGAAGACACCCTGGCGATCCTCGGCGAGGAGGGCGCGCGAGAGGTCGGCGGGGTGATCCATTGCTTCTCGGAGGACGCGTCCTTCGCGAAGCGCGCGATGGACATGGATTTCGACATCTCGTTCTCGGGGATCGTGACCTTCAAGCGCTCCGACGACCTGCGGATGGCGGCGCGCACGATCCCCCTGGACCGGCTGCTCATCGAGACCGACGCGCCGTACCTCGCGCCGATGCCCTTCCGAGGGCGACGCAACGAGCCGTCGTACATCGCCCGCACCGCGGAGCACCTCGCCGCCACCGTCGGCGTCCCCGTCGACGACCTGCGCTCGAGGACCACCGAGAACGCGATGCGCCGCTTCGGCCTCCACCGCTTCGCGGGGCGGGCGTAGCGACGCGATCGAGGCGGCAGAACTCTCGCATTGACCCGCGGGGAGGGATCGGTTCCCATGGCGCCATGGGATTCTCTCGCGCCGTTCTCGACCTCCCGGACCTCTCCCTCGAAGCCGACCGCATCGCCGAGCGCACGAAGCAGGTGGTGCTCCACACCTTGCGGCGCAAGGGCCTGGTCGTGGGCATCAGCGGCGGCATCGACAGCGCCCTCTGCGCGGCCCTCGCGGTGCGGGCCTTCGGCCGCGAGCGCGTGCTCGGGCTCTTCATGCCCGACCGGGTGTCGTCCTCCGAGTCCATCGACTACGGGCGGCTCCTCGCCGACCGCCTCGGCATCCAGACGGTCACCGAGGAGCTCGGCCCGTCCCTCGAGGCGATGGGCTGCTACGCCCGCCAGGACGAGGCGATTCGCATGGTGATCCCCGAGTACGGCGAGGGGTGGAAGTCGAAGATCGTGATCCCCTCCATCCTCGAGGGCGACCGGCTCAACATCTCGCGCATCACCGCCGAGGCGCCCGACGGCACGACCCGCAGCGAGCGCCTCCCCCTCGCGGCGTACCTCCAGCTCGTCGCGGCGACGAACTTCAAGCAGCGCCTGCGCACGACCATGGAGTACTACCACGCCGACCGGCTGCACTACGCCGTCTGCGGCACGCCCAACCGGCTGGAGTACGACCAGGGGTTCTTCGTCAAGGGCGGCGACGGCCTCGCCGACGTGAAGCCCATCGCGCACCTCTACAAGACCCAGGTCTACGCGATGGCGAAGGCCCTCGGCGTGCCCGAAGAGATCTGCAACCGCGCGCCCACCACCGACACCTTCTCGCTCCCCCAGGGGCAAGACGAGTTCTACTACGCCCTCCCCTACCCCGAGATGGACCTCTGCCTCTACGCGCACAACCACGACGTGCCGGCGGTCGAGGTCGCCCCCGTGGTGGGCATCAGCGTCGAGCAGGTCGAGCGGGTCTTTCGCGACATCGAGGCGAAGCGCAAGGCCACGCGCTCGCTGCACATCACCAGCGTGCTGGTCGAGCCGGTGCGCGAGATCCACGGGGAAGCGTGAGCGAGCCGCGCCTGGTCGCGGAGTTTCTGGAGCGCACCGCGCAGCGCGCCCCCGAGCGCGTCGCGATCACCCTGCCCAAGGCGCAGCACACCTACGGCGCCCTCGACCTCCGCGCCAACCGCCTCGCCCAGGCCCTGCGCGCGCGCGGGGTGCGCCGCGGCGACCGGGTGGTGATCCTCGGCGACAACCACGTCGACATCGCGGTCTCGATCTTCGGCGTCAGCAAGGCCGACGCGGCCTTCTGCGTGATCAACGGGCAGACGAAGGCCGACAAGATCGAGTACATCCTGCGCGACTCGGGCGCCTCCGCCTTCATCGCCGACGCCGCCGGGCAGACCCAGTGGCTCGAGGCCTGCGCGCGGCTGCGCTCGACGGGCTCGCCGCTGCGCGCGGTGCTCGCGTGCGGCGCCGACGCCGCCCTCATCGCGAAGGCCGTCGAGCGCGCGCGGGAGCTGGGCCTCGCGCACGCCGAGGCCCTCGCCGACGCCGAGCGCGGGTCGCCCGACGCGCCCCCGCCGCGCCGCGCCATCGACGTCGACCTCGCCTCGATCATCTACACGTCTGGGAGCACGGGCGAGCCCAAGGGCGCGATGCTCACGCACCGCAACATGGAGTTCGCGAGCTGGAGCGTGACCACGCTGCTGCAGAACACCCCCGACGACGTGGTGCTCGGCGTGGTGCCCCTGTCGTTCAACTACGGGCTCTACCAGTGGCTCATGAGCGCGCGGCTCGGCATGCGGCTGGTGATGGAGCGGGGCTTCGCGTTCCCCGCGCAGGTGCTGCAGCGCGTGGCGGCCGAGCGGGTCACGGGCTTTCCCGGCGTGCCGACGATGTTCGCGCTGCTGGGCGAGCTCAAGAACCTCCCCGAGCTCGACCTCTCGTCGATGCGGTACGTGTCGAGCACCGCCGCCGCGATGCTCCCCAAGCACTTCGCCGCGCTGCGCCGGTGGTTCCCCGAGGCCGACGTGTACTCCATGTACGGGCTCACCGAGTGCAAGCGCGTCTCGTGGCTGCCGCCTCGCGACATCGACCGCAAGCCGGGGAGCGTGGGGCTGCCCATCCCCGGCACCGAGTTCTGGGTCATCGGCCCCGACGGGGAGCGCCTCGGGCCCAACGAGACCGGCGAGCTCGTGGTGCGCGGCTCGCACGTGTCGCCGGGGTACTGGAAGAAGCCCGAGGCCACCGCGCGCTACATGCGTCCGGGTCCGCTCCCCCACGAGGTGAACCTCCACACCGGCGACGCCTGCCGCATCGACGAGGAGGGCTACCTGTATTTCATCGCCAGGCTCGACGAGGTCATCAAGACGCGCGGGGAGAAGGTCGCCCCCCGCGAGGTCGAGGCGGCGCTGGAGCGCATCGAGGGGGTGCTGGAGTGCGCCGTCATCGGCGTCGAGGACGACGTGCTCGGGGCCGCGGTGAAGGCCTTCGTGGTGCTCGCCGAGGGCTACGCCGGGCGGTACACCGCGCGGGACATCACCCTGAGGCTCGGGCAGATGCTCGAGCCCTACATGGTGCCCAAGCACGTCGAGTTCATGGACACCCTGCCGAAGACCTCGATGGGAAAGATCCTGAAGAAGGGGCTTCGGTAGGTGCGTGTGAGACACCGCCCCCGCTGACAAAAACCTGCGTCGCAGGTGCTTCGGTGTTCTCATCAGCCCGAGTCTGGGACAACCCTGGACGGGTCAGCGAAGGAGCGCAGCGCGGAATGAGCGATCAGCAGGAAGTACTCGACAAGGTCCGAGAGTTCGTCTTCGCCACCTACCCGGTGGCCGATCGGTCGATCGTGACCGAAGACGCGTCGCTGCCCGATCTCGGCGTCATCGACTCGACGGGCTACCTGGAGCTCTTCGACTGGCTCCAGGCCGACATGGGCGTCGAGGTGCTCGACGAGGAGATGAACACCGAGAACTTCGAGACGATGCGGCGCATCGCGGAGTTCATCGCGAGAAAGCGCGCGGGATGAGCTCCGAGGCCCACGGGTTCTTCGACGCGGGCGCGCACCGGCTCTTCGCCGTGATGCACGGCGTCGAGTCCTCCGTGCGCCGGGACCTGGGCGTCGTGCTCGTTCATCCGTTCATGGAAGAGCGGCAAGACGCCTACCCCTTTCTGCGGAGCCTCTCGGTGGCCCTCGCCGAGCGCGGCCACCCCTCGCTGCGCGCGGACCTGTACGGCTGCGGCGACAGCGCGGGGGAGTGGTCCGACGCGGACATCGACGGCTGGGTCGACGACGTCGCGCACTGCGCCGCGCGGCTGCGCGAGCAGGCGGGCGTGCGCGACGTGGTGCTCCTGGGCCTGCGGTACGGCGCCTCCCTCGCCGCCGCGGCGGCCGCCCGCGCCGAGGCGAAGGGCCTGGCGCTCATCGCCCCGGTGCTCCGCGGCCGCGAGTACGTCATGGACGTGCTCCGGGCCTACATCGCCTCGGAGATGGTGCTGAACAAGAAGGCGGGCGTGAGCCGCGAGGGGCTCATGTCGCGCCTCGACGCGGGGGAGCGGGTGAACCTCTTCGGCTACGACTTCACCCCGAGGCAGCGCGACGGGATGGTGTCCCTCGACGCCCTGGGCGCCCTCGCGGCGTTCGAGGGCCCGACGCTCGTGGTCGACGTGGCGCGCACCGAGACCGCGCGAGAGCCCGCGGAGGTCGCCGCGGCCCGCGCGGCCCTGGGAGACCGCGGCGTCGTCGTGCGCGCGGTCGAGCCCCAGCCGCTGCACCTCGAGGGAAAGGTTCACCTCGTGCGGGCCGACGCCGTGAGAAAGGAGCTGCTGTCATGGATGGAGGCGAGGTGAGCGCGGTCGAGGAGGCCGTCGAGTTCCAGAACGCCGAGGGGCAGACGCTCCGGGGCATCCTGCACCACCCCGCGGTGACGGCGCCGGGCGCCCCCGCGGTGCTGTGGCTCTCCGCGGGTCAGAAGGTGCGCCAGGGCGCCTGGAGGATGAACGTGGTCATCGCGCGGCGGCTCGCCGCGATCGGCGTGCCCGTGCTGCGCTTCGACTACCACGGCATCGGCGACAGCGAAGGCGACGACCGTCACGGGCAGTTCGTGATGGACCTCTACGGCTTCATCCAGACCGGCGGGTTCAGGGGCGACGTCTCGGCGGCGGCGGCGTACCTCCGCTCGAGGGTGGGTCCGCAGCGGCTCGTGATCGGAGGCCTCTGCGGCGGAGCCATCTCGGCGCTCTTCGCGAGCTCGCGCATCGACGACGTGGCCTCGCTCCTGCTGGTCGACCTCCCCGTCACCATCTCCAGCGCCGCCCGCCAGCGCTACCTCGAGGACCACCCGGAGGAGCTCATTCGCGCTCGCCCCGGCGAGGCCGAGACCGTGATGACCCTGTACTTCCGACGGCTCACCGACCCCGAGGCCTGGCGTCGGCTGCTCTCGGGGGAGAGCAACTACCAGCTCCTCGTCGAGACCCTCAAGGTGCGCGCGCGGCAGCGCCTCGACACAGTCCTCCCCGCGCTCCCCGCGAGGCTGCGGGCGCCCGCGGAGGCCGCGATCGCGAGGGCGCTCCCCCCGCTCGCGGTCGAGCCCTCGGGGGACTCGGGGGCCGACGACCGGGCCCGAGCCGCCGGCGAAGAGCGCAACGCCCTGGTGGCCGAGGAGTTTCGCGCGGCCCGACGGCGCGGGCTGCGCATGCGCTTCTTGAACAGCTCGGCCTACGAACCCACCTTTCAGAACTTCTTCGGCGCCGCCGAGCTCGCCGGCGACCCGATCCAGCTGCGCCGTCAGGGCATCGACCACGCGGTGGTCCCCGACACGAACCACATCTTCTCGATCGACAGCGCGCGGCGGTCGCTCTTCGAGAGCGTGGACGAGCTCGTTCGCGAAGCGACGGCCGCCGCCCGGCGCTGACATGCGACGTGACCGCGCCCCGCGTCCGTTGCTACGCTGGGGGATATGGCTTCGCCCGGCTCGCTCGCGCTCCGCTCCGTCGCTCTCACGCTGATCCTCGTCGGCGTCGCCGGCTGCCCCACCCGCGGCCGGCTCCAGCCCCTGAACATGCAGCTCCTCGAGGACGGCGGCGTCGGCCCCATCGACGACGCGCCGGAGTACGACGGGCAGAGCCCCAACGAAGACGGGGGCGCGCGAGCCGACGTGCCCGCGCTGCCCAGCTGCCCAGCGCCCACCGCGCCCGCGCGAACCGACCCCTGCGCGGGGCGCGGCGCCGACTGCGGCCTGCCGATGAGCGCCCGCGTGAGCATCAACGGCGCGCGGACCGCGCACACCGACCTGCAGGTGCGCGTGACGCTGCCCGCGATGGTGCGCGGCGCGATCGGTGCGTCCTGCGACCGGCTGGTGTTTCGCACCACCGAGGGTCAGTGGGCGCCGCACTTCGTCACCGACTGCGCGATGGGTGTCGCGTGGGTGAAGGTGCCCTCCATCGCGCCGGGGGGCACGACGCTCACGCTGCGGTACGGCGGCGCGACGGCGCTCCCCGCGGCCAACAGCTACGACGACACCTTCGACCGCGTGCCGACCCGCGCCGCCAACCTGCTCGGCGCCTACAGCTTCGACGAGGGCAGCGGCGCCGTCACCTGCCCGGCCGCGGGCACCACCCCCTTCGACGCGTACATCCTCCAGGACCAGTACCGCGCGAACCACCCCGAGATCGCCGGCCCCGACCCCGTGATCTGGTCGAGCGAGTCTCCCACGAGCCCGCTCGCCCCGACGAACACCGCCGCGCGCTTCTCTCGCGGGCAGCACTCGCTGAATTTTCCCCTGGCGATGATCCGTGACCTCGGGCAGCCCGACGCGGCGACCACGCGCACGCGCCCGATCAACTGGCGCTCGCGCACGTCCGCGCCCTTCGACACGGCGCGCGACCAGCTCTCCGTCGGCATCTGGGTGCGCCCGCTCTCCCCCGCGAACGCCTACGAAGACAACTTTCAGACCGTCATGTGCTTCGGCATGCCCGACCTGGCGACGCGCGCGCGGCACTGGATGCTGCCCGAGACCGACCAGCGGGTGATCGACAACGCGATCTTCAACCCCTGGGCGCTGTTCTTTCGCGGCGACGGCGCCGACGACACGCTCTTTCAGGGCAACACCTGCGTCGAGCCCTGCCTCGACGTGATCCAGTACGCCCACATCACGACCACCGAGCCGCAGATGGGCATGGCCTTCGTGAACCGATGGCACTTCATCGGCTTCACCTTCGACCGCACGACGATGCCTCACACCACGCGCCGGAGCTTCTACGACGACCGGGTCTACGCCTACCCCGCCGACCTCGAGCTCTTCCCTCAAGACCGCGTGTACTGTCCCAACCCGCTCTCGTTCAACGCCTGCAACCCGCCCGAGGGTCAGCCCACCACCTGCAGCGTCCCCTGCGCGCCGCTCTGCCCCGGCGGCCACGGTCCGTGCATCAATCCCCCCGACGCGCCCATCCAGTACCCGCCCGCGCCGGTGATGATCGGCGCCGACCTCAACGACGGCGTGGCTCAGCTCGGCATCGAGGGCCAGGTCGACGACATGTTCATCATCGGCCGCGCCCTCTCGGTCGACGAGATGCAGGCCTACCGAGAGCACCGGCAGTACTCGCCCGACCCCATCGTCGCCACCGTCACCCCCTGAGACGACGCCCCCCCGAGGCGCCCCGGGTGGAGCCCCGCCGCGCCGCCGGAGGTCGGTCGCTCAGCGCACGCCGGGCGAGCGCCAGCGGTTCACCCGCCGGGGC
>JAWKRB010000051.1:0-32479 GCA_041389885.1 Polyangiales bacterium
TCCGCGCGGTCTCAGGCCATGTGACGCATCCCAAGGGCAGTTCGACGCGGAGCATCTTCCCGAAGGACGCAGCCCCTCCTCCATCGGCCATGGAGGAGGGGGCGGGGGTGGAGGGGCCCCGCGCTGGGTCGAAGGGACGAGCGGCGGCGCGGACCGACCAGAGGCGCATCACGCTTGTGTTCAAGCGGATTCCTGACGTGTGTGTCGAACGCAGCCCGAGGCGGGAGAAGGGGTGCGCGGCAGCGCGGGACGTGGGTACGCCGGTCGCGCTGATCCCTTCAAATCCCCTCTGGAAAGGGACTAGAGGCCGACGTGGTGCTGGGCATGTCGTTCTGGCGGGCGGGCGATCGCTACGCCTCGGGGCGGGTCGACACGTGGACGCGCGCCGTCGGCGACGAGGCCGTGCGGTCGGGCGGGTCGGTGCAGAGGCGCAGACCCGAGGGCGCCAGCGTCACCACCCGCCGCGCTCCGCGGGGATCTCGGCGCGCAGCGGGCGACGTGGCCGAGGGGGACCTCGCGACGCAGACGCCGCGCGTGCCCCGACGAGAGGCCGTCCGCCTCCCCCGTGGACGCGGCGAAAATCACGAAAAATCCCGTTCGTCATGGTCGAGCTGGATCGGTAGAATCGCGCCTCATGCGAAGTGGGACCGCAAGCATGCTCCTCGCGGCGGCGCTCGCGACCTCCGTCGCCGACGCGCAGGTGGCCGAGATCGACAACCTGGTGGCGCAGTGCCGCGCGGGCAACGGCGACGCGTGCACCGCGGCGGGGGCGCGCTACCAGCTCGGGCGCGGGGTGCCGCAGCGGTTCGGCGCCGCCGTCGACCTCTACACCCGCGGATGCGACAACGGCGCGATGCTCGCGTGCGGGCTCCTCGGCGCGATGTACGCGGGGGGCCGGGGCGTGCCCCGCGACGAGCCCCTCGCGGTCACCCTCTTTCGCCGCGGCTGCGACGGCGGCCACGAGCACACCTGCGGGCAGTACGGGCTCATGGTGGTGTCGGGCCACGGCGCGCCCCGGGACGTCGCCGGCGCCGCGCCCTTTCTCGCGCGCGGCTGCGCGGCGAACCACTGGGGCGCCTGCGACGTGCTCGGGCGCATGAGCCTCCGAGGTGTCGGGGTGCCGCGCGACGTCGCGCGGGGCAGTCGCTCTGCAGCGCGCCTGCGCGGGGGCTACCGCGCCGCGTGCGTCGCCGACCCTGGCGTCACCGAGTTCGCCGCGCCGCCTCCGGTCACGGGCGGGCTCACCTTCGAGGCGCCGCCTCCGGTCACGGGATCGACGACCTTCGCCGCGCCTCCGCCCGTGGCCCCGCCTCCGGCGGTCGCGCCTCGGGCCACGCCTCGGGTCACGCCCCGTCCGGTGTACGTGCGCCCGCCGTACCGTCGGGTGACGACGACCGCGTCGGTGCGCGAGTCGCCGGTGAGCTTTCTGGGCGGATCGCACCGCGCGTCGAGCTTCTTTCTCGGCGGCGAGTTCAGCGTGGTGCGCTCCGACTCCGCGGCGAACAACGGCTTCTTCGGCCTGGGCTTTCGCCACTCCCGGGGGCCCGTGGAGTTTCTGGTCGACGCGCGCTTCGGCGGCGGCACCCTCGCGCCCTCGGTGCCCGGCGACAGGAGCTGGAGCGCCTTCGTGCTCGGCACGGGCGTCGGCGTGAACCTGCTCTCCTGGCCGCGCTCCGACCGCGAGCGCTTCTCGGTGATCAACCTCTCGGGCGGGGTCAACGCGGCCTACGGCTTCGGCGCACCCGAGGGCGCGAGCGCGTTTCGCGTCGGCGGCTACGTCGCCAACACCACGTTCTTTCTGTGCTGGCTCGGCGTGCGCGCGGAGTTCGTGGGCTCCCTCGTCGGAGAGAACACCTGGGGGCACACCCTCTACGCCTCGCTCTTCTTCGGCGGGCGTCCCCGCTCGCAGTGCCGCTGAGTCAGAACCAGGCGGTCATCCCGAGCAGCAGGGTGTCTTGCGTGCGCGCGTTGGCGCGGGGGTCTCCCGTCATCGGGTCGGTCGGCACCTCGCCCGCGAAGAAGATCTCGCCGTCGGCCTCGTCGTGGCGGTACTCGAGGCGCAGCGAGAGGTGCTCCGCGGGGCGCGCGTCGAGGGTGAGGGTCCCCGAGGCCACGAGGCCGGCGCCCTCCATGTCCGAGAAGATGTGGGTCGCCCCCGGGGGGAGGAGCTCGTGGAGCACGTCGCCCCGCACCGCGACGCGCAGCCACGGGGTGAGCCGCACGCGGGCGAAGAGGGCGGCGCCGATCCACCCCTGCGCGCCGATGCGGTTGGGCTCGAAGCCGCCGAAGAGGTTGGCCTGCAGGGCGAGGTGGCGGTTCACGGTCCACCGGCCGTAGAGGTCGAGGACGTGGCGGTAGTAGGGCCCCGCGGGGTCGTCGCGCTCGCGCTCCACGCCGCCCTGATAGGCGAGGGTGAAGAAGTGGTCCTCGGTGGGGTGCGCCCAGTTGAACTCGAGGATGACGCTCTTGCCCCCCGAGGCGTCGCGCACCACCTGCTCCCAGCCGTTGTACACCCCGATGCGCGCGGTGAGGTTCGCGCTGAGCCCCACGCCGGCGCGCAGCCCCACGACCTGAAAGGGAGACACCGCGAAGAGGTTCGAGGTCGACCAGTTCCAGCGCTGCCACACGCCCATGTCTTCGATGGTGTACGGGGTGACGTAGAGCCCGCCCTCGAGAAAGAGCCCCTCGCGGTTGCCCTCGCCGAGAACGCCTGTGTCCCAGCGCATGCCGAGCTCTTGAACGGCGCGGTAGAGCAGGTCGAGCTCGACGCTCCTCGCGGGCGCGGCGTACGACTCGGTGAACGCGCCGGCCTGGAGCACCAGGTGCGCGCGCACGGGGCCCTTTCGCGCGGCGAGGGTGAGCGCGACGTTCTGCAGCGCGAAGGCGTCGTGCTGGCTGTCGTAGTAGCGAAACCCGGTGACCCCGTTCGAGGGGCGGTTGAAGTTGTGGGCGTAGTAGGTCTCGGCGTAGCCGCAGAGGCGAAAGCCGTCGGTGAAGGTCTCGTCGTCGGGGCCGCAGCGGGAGACGTCGTTCCAGCGGCGCTCTTCGCGGGCCTCGGGGGTGTCGTCTTCGTCGGCCGCCGCGTCGGCCGCGGGGGGCGCCGCGTCGGCCGCGGGGGTCTGCGCGAGGGCGCCAGGAGTGAGCGCGAAGAGGCACGCAGACAGCGTTGCGGCGCGTCGAGCGAGGGTCGTCACCCCGCGATCATCGCGGAACACGCGCGAGACGTGGACCAGAAAAATCCCGCGCGCGGCGTCAGGCCCGCTGCGCGAGCCGCCGGGCGCGGAGCTCGGCGCTGAGCTGGAGCAGCCGCTGCAGCCCCCCAGGCTTCTCAAGGACCGTCGGCTCCCCGTGCTGGGCGCACACCTGGCGCAGGCCCGACTCGTGGGCGTAGCCCGTGAAGACCATCGTGAAGGGCGGGCGCTCGGTGCGGCTGAGCTCCTCGGCGAGCTCGATGCCGTCGCCGTCGGGGAGGCGCCAGTCGACCACCAGCAGCACCGGCGGCAGCTGCGCCGCGAGCAGGCGCGCCTCGGCGCAATTGGGCGCGCAGCGAACGGACCAGCCGTTCATGCAGAGCAGGTCGCAGAGGTTCTGCGAGAGGTCGGGGTCGTCTTCGACCACGAGGGCCAGCTCCCCCGAGACCACGTTCTCGAGCCGCGAGAGCAGGATCGCCGCGTTCACCGGCTTCGGAAACACCGCGACCACGCCCTCGTGCAGGGCGGCCCGCACGCGCTCGTCCCCCGACCACGCCGTCATCGCGATCGCGGGGAGTCTGGGGTCGATGGTCTTGATCGCGCGGTACAGCTCCACGCCGTCCATGTCGGGCATGCGAATGTCGAGGAGCGCCGCGTCGTAGCGACCCGCGTGGAGGCCGAGCAGCGCCTCGCGGGGTCGCTCGAAGTAGTCGGCCTTGTAGCCCTCGCCGTCGAGGATCTCGACGAGGTTCTCGCCCAGGGAGATGTTGTCGTCGACGACCAGGATTCGCGGCGGGTTCATGACGCCTCCGTATCGCTGAGCGGCAGCCGCAGGTCGAAGGCCGCGCCGGGGAGCTCGCCCGTCGAGAGCGTGAGGCTCCCGCCGTTGCGCTCGGCCAGCCTGCGGCACAGCGCGAGGCCCAGGCCGATGCCTCGGACCTTCGTGGTCACCAGGGGCTCGAAGAGCCGGTGGCGCACGCGCGGGTCGATGCCGGGGCCGTCGTCGTTCACCTGCAGCAGCAGCGCGCGGGGCTCGACGCTGGCCGTCACGCGCACCCGCCCGTCGGGGCCGGCGGCGTCGAGGGCGTTGGCGAGGAGGTTGATCAGGATCTGCCGCACGTGGTCGGGGTCTGCGTACACCCTCGGGGCGGCGTCGAGCGCCGACGCCTCGATGCGCGCCGACTCGGCGCCGCCGAAGTCTTCGAGCGCGCTCTGGAGAACAGGCTGGAGCGGGAGCGATTTGGGCGTGCCAGGGCGCTCGCGGACCATGTCCAGGAGGTTGGAGATGATCCGGTTCGAGAGGCGCACCTGGGAGTCGATCTTGTCGAGGTGCCGGGTCACGCCCTCGTCGGGCGCGGCGAGGCGACGGCGGATGAGAAAGAGCGACGACTCGATCACCCCGAGGGGGTTGCGGAGCTCGTGGGCGATCGACGCCACGAGCTGCCCGAAGGTCGACAGGCGCTCGGAGCGCTGCATGCGGGTGAGGTGGTCCTCGCGGTAGGTGTGGAGCATCACCGCGAGCTCCATGTCGAGGAGCTTGTTCACCGCGTGAATCTCCGCGCGCGGGTCGCCCGCCGCCGTGTCGAGGATCACCTCCATCAGGTGCCCGCGGATCACGTTCACCGCGGTGAACATGTACTGCTGCGGCAGCTCGATCTCGACGTGCCGTCGGCCGATGCGCGCGCGCCGCTCGTAGTACTCCTGATCCCACGGGCCCTCGAAGAGCCCCGCGACCCAGCGCACGAGGGTCTTCTTGAGCCGCTCCACCTGCTCGTCGCCGCCGGTGATCGACCTGCGCGCGTCGCGGTGGTCGAGGATGTGCGCGTAGAAATCATCGACGATGCGCTCGCGGTGCGGCGCGACGCGGTCGCTCAAGGCGCGCAGACGCGCCTCGTCGTTCGCGTCAAATCCCACGTATCGCTTCATCTCGTCGAAGAGGTCTTCGCTCATCACCCCACCACCCCGCCTCGCGCGCTCAGCCCCCGTCGGGCGCCGGGCGGACCACGAACACCGACACGTCCGAGTGTGTCACGACGCGCCCCGTGGTGGTGCCCAGCACCCGGTCGAGAAAGCGGTGGCCGTGCGCGCCCATCACCAGCAGGTCGGCCTTCTCGCGGCTCACGACGTCGCAGATCGTGCGCCAGGGCACGCCGATCTCCACGACCTGCCCGCCCACCAGGCCCGGCGGGAGGGTCTCGGCGAGGTCCGCGAGCTCCTTGCGCGCGGCCTTCTCGAGCAGCGAGGCCACGTTCTCGGGCGGCATCGCGTAGGCCTCGAGCGGCAGCTCCGTGGGCAAGCCCACGGCGCGCAGCAGCCAGAGCTGCCCGCCGAGGCTCTGCGCGAGGCGGCTCGCCTGGGCGAGCACCTGGGTGGCGAATTGAGACGAGTCCAAGGCGACGACGATCTTCTTCACAGCAGCACCTCCGCGCGCGCATGTTGCGCGCCATCGACGGTCATCGAAAGAGCGGCGCGATCATGGCAGTGACACCCGCGCCGCGCGACGCGAAACGGACGCGCGAAGGTCCACGCCGCGAGGGCGAGGAGCGCCACGCCCAGCGCCCGCCGCGCCAGGAGCCCCGGCGCGCGGAGACCCAGCCGCGAGGCGAGGCCCCCCGCGAACACCACCGCGAGCAGACCCGGCGCCGACGCGATCGAGAAGAGCGCCATCGCCGACGCGCCCCCCAGCGGCGTCGCCGCGCCCGCCGCGAGCAGCAGCGCCGACGCCGACGCGCCGCAGGGGAGCAGCCCCGTGAGCAGCCCCATGCCCGCGCCCCGCGCGACGCTCCCGTCCTTCGTGGGACGCAGCTTCACCAGCGCGCTCCGCCGGGCGTCTCCGCGCAGCAGCCGCACCGCCTGCCAGAGGATCGCGAGGGCCGCGAGCCCCGCCGCCACGTAGTGCACGTTCGCGCGCGCCATCATGCCCACGAAGCGCCCGCCCACCGCGCCCGCCGCCGCGCCCGCCACCGTGTACGAGAGCGTTCGCCCGGCGAGGTACGCGCCCGAAGGCGCCGCGCGACGACCGCAGGCCGAGAGCGCCAGGGGGCCGCACATCGCCGCGCAGTGCGGCGCCGACGCGACACCCGCGGCCAACGCCGCGCCGAGGATCGGCAAGAGCTCCATACCCCTCCGCCCAACGCAATGCGCGTGCCCCGCCGGGCGTACCGAGGCGCGCGCCCGAAGCCGCGCATGGGGTGCGCGAAGATTGCGCACGTTGTGCGTATAGACGCCGTGGGGTCGAGACGTGCGCGCTTTGGGGGTACCCTCCGCGCCGATGACCCCTGGACGCGCGCACTTCCTCTTGCTCCTGGGCCTCGCGGGCTGTGAGACCGCGACCGTCGCGAGCGTCGACGCCGGACGCGTGGCGACCCCCGACGCCGGAGTCTCCGACGCGCCTTCTGTGACCGACGTGGGGGGGGCCTCCGACGGCGGCGCGGTGGCGCCGTGGCTGCCCGTGGTGCAGCGCTGCGGCGCGAGCGAGACGCCGGAGCGCGAGCCGAGCTTCGCGGGGCCCTCGGCGGAGGTCGAGGTGATTCGCGACAGCCTCGGCGTGCCGCACATCTACGGCCGCACCGACCAGGACGTGTTCTACGCCTCGGGCTATGCCCAGGCCGTCGATCGCCTCGCGCAGATGGAGGTCATGCGACGCTCGGCGCGGGGGATCCTCGCCGAGGTGGTGGGCAGCCAGCGCCTGGAGCAGGACCGCCTCGTGCGGCTCATGGGCGTCCCCTTCTGGGGGCGGCGCAGCGCGGCGAGGGTGCGCGCCGAGCGCCCCGACGTCGACGGCCTCATCGACGCGTGGACCGCCGGGGTCAACCGCCGCGTGCGCGAGGTGCTCGACGGCGCGGCGCCCATGCCCGCGGCCTTCGGCGCGGCGGCGCTCAACACCCGCCCCGCGCTGTGGTCCGTGGAGGACGCGTACACCGTCGGCCGGCTGATCCTCTTTCGCAACGCGAACCAGCTCGACTTCGACGCGCTCTCGACCCTCGTGCAGCGCTATGCCCCTGAGGCGCAGGGGCTCCCGATCGTGCAGGCCCTCGGGAGCAGCTTCATTCTCCCCCCTGACGAGCGGCCCGCGGTCATGAGGGCCTCGCGGCGACGTCACCGCCGGGGCGCGCGCGACCCCGGCCGCCGCGTCGCGCGCTGGCTCGAGGCGCACTCGAGCATGCGCCGCGGCGCGAGCAACAACTGGGCGGTGGCCGCGCGGCACAGCGCGAACGGACGTCCGCTCCTCGCGGGCGATCCGCACCAGCCGCTGCAGTCTCCCGGCGTGCTCTGGGCGCAGCACATGAACAGCGCCGACGCGGGGGGGCGCTTCGACGTCGCGGGCTTCGCCTTCGTCGGCGCGCCCGGCGTGCAGCTCGGGCACAACCGCCACATCGGGTGGACCGCCACCACCGCCTACCCCGACATGATGGACATGTGGGCCGTCGATGTCGACGAGCGCGCGGTCACCCTCGCGGGCCGCGCGGTGCCGACGCAGCGCTGCGAAGAGACCATCGCCGTGCGCGGCGCGGCCCCGGTGACGCTCACGATCGAAGACGTCCCCGGCTACGGCGTGCTGCTGCCGAACAACCTCTTTCCGCTGCCGGTGACCGCGTCGGGGCAGCGCGTGCTCTTCGCGTGGTCGGGCTTTCGCCCCACCGAAGAGGCCTCGGTGTTCTTCGACTTCGACGTCGCCGACAGCGTCGCCGCGTTTGACCGCGCCGTGCAGCGCATGGAGATCGGCGCGTTCAACTTCATCGCCGCCGACGCCCGCGACATCGTGTACCGCTCGCACACCCTGGTGCCCGACCGCGGACGGCAGGTCGCCGAGGTCTCTCGCGCGCAGATCATGAGCGGCGACGACCCCCGCGCCCTCTGGACCACCGCGCTGCTGCCGATGGAGCGCCAGCCCTTCTCCCGCGGCGGCGCGCGGGGCTTTCTCGCGTCGGCCAACAACGACCCCTTCGGCTTCACGTCGAACGGACGCGTCGACGACGACCCCTTCTACTACGGCGTGTGGTTCGACCCCGGCACCCGCGCGCGGCGCATCGAGAGCGAGCTCACGCGGCTCACCACCGCGGGCGGGGTCACCGTGGAGCAGATGCAGGCGCTGCAGCTCGACACCTACAACAACGTCAGCGAAGACTACATCCCGCCCCTCGTCGCGGCGTGGTCCCGCAGGACCACCGACCCCGCGCTGGCGATGTACCGCGACGACGCCGAGCTCGGCGCCCTCGTCGACGCGCTCTCGCGCTGGGACCGCCGCATGAGCCGCGACGCCTCCGAGCCCGTGCTCTTCGAGGCCTTCGCGAGCTTCGCCTCCAAGCGCGTCGTCGGCGACGAGCTCGGGACCTTCTTCGGCGCGATTCACAGCCGCGAGCCCGTGTACCTCCTCAAGCTCGCGGCGCTGGTGATCCACGAGCGCTTCCCCGACGCCGCGCGCTTCATGTCCGAGGGCCGAGACCTGCTGCTGCTCCGCGCCCTCGACGACACCCGCGCGTGGCTCCGCGCGCGCTTCGGCGGGAGCACCCCCGAGCGCTACCGCTGGCGCGACTTTCACCGCACGCGCTTCGGCCTGAGCTACCCCGGCGCGACGGCCTACGAGGTCGACAACGCGCAGACCTCGGGCTCGGTGGGCACGGTGAACGTCTCGCAGGCGCCCTTCTTCGATGAGGGAGGCAACCCCTTGATGTTCCATGAGTCTCGGGGCGGCGCGGTGTACCGGATGGTGATGTCCTTCGACGAAGACGGCACGCCCCGCGCGACGGTGAACCTCCCCCGCGGCAACGGCGGCGAGCCCACCTCCGCGTACTGGTCGAACACCCAGGACGACTGGCTCGCGGGCACCTACCGCGCGCTGCCGTTTCGACGCGCCGAGGTCACCGCGGCGATGCGCGAGCGCACGACCCTGTCGCGCCCCTGAGGGAGCGTCGGCGAAGCGGGAGCGGGGTTGAAGGGAGGTGCGGCCCTCGGGGTGAGGGCCGCGTCTCAGGGGGAGGGGGTCAGCGGCGGCGGCGCACGCGGAGCAGCGAGAGCCCCGCGAGGAGCATCACCGCGAGGGCGCCGCGGCCGCTCGAGCTGCGGCTCGTGCCCGGCGTCGAGCACGCGCAGCCGTCGCCGCGGATGTCGCCCGTGACGGTGTTGCCCGCGTCGATCGAGGGCACGTCCTCGGTGACCACGTCTTGGGTGACCACGTCGGGGGTCTTCATCCCGGCGTCGGTGACCACGTCGGCGCTCGCGTCGACCACGTCTTCGACCGCGGCGTCAGTGCCCGCGTCGGCGACGATCATCACGCACGCCGCGTTCTCGCAGGTGTAGCCCTCGGCGCAGTCAGACGCCTGGGAGCACATCGTGCGACAGCCCGTGTCGCCGCAGGTGTAGGGGCCGCAGTTGGTGGTCATCGCCATGCCGCACGCGCCCATGCCGTCGCAGGTCGGCGCCGCCGTGGCGACGCCCGCGGCGCAGGAGGCCATGCCGCAGGTGGTGCTCGCGCCGGGGAAGGTGCAGGCGGCGGTGTTCATCCCGTCGCAGGCGCCCGCGCAGTCACCCGTGCCGGTACACGCCGTGCGCGTGCCGTGGGGCGCGCCGGTGGCCGGGGTGCAGGTGCCGAGCGATCCGCTCACGTCGCACGCCTCGCACTGGCCGTTGCAGGCCGTGTTGCAGCACACGCCGTCGACGCAGTTGCCCGACTCGCACTCGTTCGCGTCGGTGCACATGCCGCCGTTGGGGCGACGCCCCTGGCAGGTGCCGCCGATGCACGCGCTGCCCATGGCGCAGCCGTCGTTGCTCTTGCAGCTCGTGAGGCACGCCGTCGCGCCGCACGCGTAGGGCGCGCAGGGCGCCGTGCTCTCCTCCGGGCACGCGCCCGCGCCGTCGCAGGTGGCCCCGAGGGTCGCGGTGCCCATGGCGCACGAGGCCTCGCGACACGCGGTCATCGTGCCGGGGTAGGCGCAGGCCGTGCGGTTCGTCCCGTCGCAGGTGCCGCCGCAGGTGCTGCCCGCGCCCGCGCAGGCCGTGCGAGCGCCCACCGGCGCGCCGGTGACCGCGGTGCAGGTGCCCACGGAGCCCGTGACGTTGCAGGCCTCGCACTGGCCGTTGCAGGCCGTGTCGCAGCACACGCCGTCGACGCAGTTGCCCGAGAGGCACGAGCTCGTCGTGGTGCAGGTCGCGCCGGGGGCCTGCCGCGGCACGCAGCGGTTCATCGCGTTGCAGTAGTTGCCCGCGGCGCAGTCCATGTCGGTGGCGCAGTCGGTGCGACACGCGGTCATGCCGCAGACGTAGGGCGCGCAGGCGGCGGTGGCGCCCGCCGCGCACATGCCCGATCCGTTGCAGGTGCTCGCGGCGGTGGCGCTGCCCGCGGTGCAGCTCCCGGCGCCGCACTGGGTGGAGCTGCCGGGGTAGGTGCAGGCCGCCCGGTTGGTGCCGTTGCAGGTGCCGCCGCAGGTGCTGCCCGCGCCCGCGCAGGCCATGCGCCCGCCCGTGGGGGCGCCGGTGACCGCGGTGCAGGTGCCCGCGGTGCCCGTGGCGCTGCAGGTCTCGCACTGTCCGTCGCAGCGCGAGCCGCAGCACACGCCGTCGGTGCAGAAGCCCGAGCGGCACTGGTCGCCGGCCATGCACATCGCGCCGTTGGCGAGCTCGGTGCGGCACGACGACGAGCAGCCGTCGCCCGGGGTGGTGTTGCCGTCGTCGCACTCCTCGCCGGCCTCGCGCACGGCGTTGCCGCACTGCGAGACGCCGCCGGAGCGGATCTGAAAGCGCCAGAGGCCGGGCGCGCCGCCGGTGACGTTGGTGGTGGTGCAGAGGTTGAGCACCGCCATGGTGCGCGAGCCCGGGAGCGTGGTGGAATTCATGGTGTCGCCGGCGTCGAAGCCCGCCTGCGCGGGCGTTCCGCCGAGGCCCATGGAGCCGCCCGAGGCGTCGCCGGTGGTCCACTCGCAGCGGTCGTAGCGGAACTCGACGTCGAAGTCGCCCGCCACGCGCTCGGCGCTGCGGTCTTCGAGGATGAGCTGAAAGTTGTTCAGCTTGTCGACGTGGCTGGCGTAGTAGCCCACGAGGTACCAGGTCACCGTCACGCGGCCGGGCCGCACGTCGTAGTAGGTCGCGTTCGCGCCCGCGGGCATCGAGACCACGCCGCGGGTGTCGACGTCGCCCCAGTAGGGCGCGATCATCGGCTGCGCCGCGATGGGGAAGGGCGTGGGGGTGAACGAGCCCACCGCGCCGCGAAAGGTGATGTTCCTGCTGCTGTTCACGAACATCGCGGTGTGAAACGCGTTCCGAAGAAGCAGGCCGCTGCGGGTGCCGAAGCCATGGTGATCGGGATCGACCCGTGGAGCCGTCGTCGTTGGGTCGAGCACGCCCGTGCCGTATCCCGCGGCCGCCGAGGCCGTTGAGCAGCGGGATCGCCTCGGATTGCGACGGCGCGGCGAGGGCGGCGACCGCCAACGCCGCCCATGTGGTGGATCTACAACTCATGGCTCTGACTCTCGCGGAACGAGTGAAGGAACGTCCCTCTCATTGTCACCGAGCGCACGGTGAAACGCAACGGAACGGGCAGCGCTCACCGAAGCCCACATCTCCCCTACTTTTTAGCGGTCCGCGGATCTGTTGCGAGATCGCGTCGGGCTTCGCTACGGTGCGAGGAACCATCCGCGGGGTTGTCTGCGGATGTGCAGGAGAGTGGATTCCAACACATTCATCGCGCGGCGTTCGCCGTCGCGCTCGCCCTCGGCGCGCGGGCGGCGTGCAGACGCGGGTTCGCGCTCAACCGCTTGAGCCCACGCCCGCGGGAGAACTTCATCGCCGAGCACCCCTGGTATCACTCGTCGACGCGGGTGTTCGCGGGCGGGATCTTCATCGATCACGCGGTCAACCCCCTGGTGCTCCAGCCGACGAACGCGCCGGCGCGCGCGGTCGTGTCGGGGATGCTCACGGGCCACGTCGCCCTCGCCGCGTCGTTCCTCGACCGCGTGGGCGTGAGCCTCTCGCTCCCCATCTCGCTCATGCAGATCGGCGAGACCGCGACCTTCGGCACGGGCTCCTACGGCCCCGCGTCTGGGCCCGCGATCGGCGACGTGCGCGTGGGGCTCCGCGTGCGGCTCTTCGGCCACGCCGACCGCGACCCCTTCTCGCTGCACATCGGCGCGAACCTCTGGATCCCCAGCGGATCGCGCACCGACAACACCGGCGACGAGAACGTGCGCGTCGAGCCCCGGCTCACCCTCGCGGGGCGCGGAGGGCCGATCCGGTGGTCCTTCGGCACGGCCTTCGCGCTGCGCGGCAACCTCGACGAGCAGAACCTCGCCATCGGCAACGAGCTGCGCTTCACCGCCGCGGTGGGCCTCGCCCTCGCAGACAACCGGCTCACCATCGGGCCCGAGGCGTACATCTTCAGCGCGCTGCGCGACCGCCCCGGCGGGAGCTCGGCGTTCTTCGCCAACGAGCAGTGGGGCGGCGAAGCGATCCTCGGGATTCACTACCTCGTGGCCAACGCCGTGCTCCTCGGCGCCGGCGGCGGCGTGGGCATCGGGCAGGGCGGCGGCGTGCCCGCGGGCCGCGCGATCTTCTCCGTGGCCTACGCGCCCGTGCGCGCCGAGGCGCCCACCGACCGCGACCGCGACGGCGTGCCCGACGCCTCGGACGTGTGCCCCGACGAGCACCAGGGGGTGAACCCCGACCCCGCGCGTCCCGGCTGCCCCGCGGGCGACCGCGACCAAGACGGCGTGGTCGACCCCGAGGACCAGTGCGTCGACGTGCCCCAGGGCGAGCACCCCGACCCCGCGCGCCGCGGCTGCCCCGAGGGCGACCGCGACGGCGACGGCGTCTTCGACGGGCAGGACCAGTGCGTCGACGTGCCCCAGGGCCCCAACGCCGACCCCGCGCGCCCCGGCTGCCCCCGCGGTGACCGCGACGGCGACGGCGTCTTCGACGACGAGGACCAGTGCCCCGACGAGGCCATGGGCCCGCGCCCCAGCCCCACGCGCCGCGGCTGCGCCGCCCTCGATCAGGACCACGACGGGATCCTCGATCCCCCCGACGGCCCCGACCGCTGCCCGACCGAGCCCGAGACCTTCAACAACGTCGACGACGAAGACGGCTGCCCCGACGGCGCCGCCCTCGCGGTGTCTTCGTCCACGGGCATCACCATCGTCGAGCAGGTGAACTTCCGCACCGACAGCGACGTGATCGTCGGCGCCCGCAGCTTCGCGGTGCTCGACGCCGTGGCCTCGCTCCTGCGCGCGACCCCCAACGTCACCCAGCTCGACGTGCAGGGCCACACCGACCGCCGCGGCTCCGCGGAGCACAACATGGACCTCTCGAACCGCCGCGCCGCCGCCGTGCGCCGCTACCTCATCGCCCACGGGATCGAAGAGGGCAGGCTCGTCTCCAGCGGCTTCGGCTTCAGCTGCCCCGCCCGCGCGGGCCGCTCCCGCGCCGACCGCGCCGCGAACCGCCGCGTGCAGTTCGTGATCGTGACCCCTGAGCAGCCCGCGGGCCGCTGCACCAACACCCCCCAGTGACCCCGCGCCGCGGTGCTACCCTCCGCGGCCACCGCTGATGCGTCGCACCTTCACCCCGCACTGGCTCGGGCGCGTGCCCTACGAAGAGGCCCACGCGCTCCAGCGTGAGCTCGTCGAGGCCCGCACCGCGGGCCGCGTGGGAGACACCCTGCTGCTCCTCGAGCACCCGCCCGTGCTCACCCTCGGGCGCTCGGCGCACGAAGAGAACCTCCTGGCGCCCAGGGACCTTCTCGCGTCGCGGGGTATCTCCGTGGTCGAGACCGAGCGCGGCGGAGACTTCACCTACCACGGGCCCGGGCAGCTCGTGGCCTACCCCATCTTCGACCTCTCCCCCGACCGCCAGGACGTGCGCCGCTACGTGAAGGACCTCGTGCGCGTCATGGGGCTGCTCTGCGAAGACTACGGCGTGGGCGCGGGCGGCCGCGCGGACCTCATCGGCGCCTGGGTCGACCTCGACGACACCACGCGCTGGCCCGGCCCCGAGCTCGCCGGACGGCCCGCGAAGATCGGCGCCATCGGCGTGAAGATCTCGCGCTGGGTCACCATGCACGGCTTCGCGCTCAACGCGACGACGGCCCTCGAAGACTTCGCGATGATCATCCCCTGCGGCATCGCGCAGCACCCGGTGGCGAGCCTCGAGAGCCTCGGCGTGACCTCGCTGCCGCCGCTGCGCGACCTCGCCGCGCGCGCGGTGACGCACTTCGAGGCGGTCTTCGACGCGACGGCGGCGGAGCTGCGTGAGGGGGCGCCGATTCTTGACGCGGGCGCGCAGGCGCTCTAACCGCTTCAGGGCTATGAACCGCGCGTCGCTCCGCCTCGCCGCGCTCTCCCTCGCCTTCGGGCTCATGGGCGGCGGCATCGGGTACCTGCTCATCCCCGAGCACGCCCCGCAGGCCGCGGGGCTGCCGCCGATTCGCGTGCGGGGGCGCCCCGTGACCCCCGGGCGCGCGCCTCACGCGCAGGCCCTCGACATCGCCCGCGCGTTCCTCCGCGAGCGCGTGCGCATCACCGCCGACGGGCACACCCTCGAGCTCACCCGCGAGGCCCTCGGCGCGCGCGTCGACGTGAACCTCCTCGCGCACCTGCTCGAAGCGGCGCGGGTGCCCACCAGCTCCCTCGTGCGCAACCACGCGGTGCTCGGCGGGAGCGTCATCGACCTCCCGCTCCCCGCGCGCATCGACGGCCGCGTCGCGCTGCCGCTGCTCACGCAGTTCAAAGAAGAGGTCGACCACCAGGCCGTCGACGCGCGGGTCGACGTCGAGCAGCGCCGGGTGCTCCCCGAGCGGCTGGGCACCTTCGTCGACGTGTACGCCACCCTCGCGCGCCTCGACGAGGCCTTCTCCGCCGGGCGCACCGAGGTGGCCGCGGTGGCCGAGCACACCCGCCCCGCGCTCACCGCCGCGCAGCTCGCCGACATCGACATGAGCGCCGTCGTCGGCTGGTTTCAGACCAACTACAACGCCAACGAGGACCACCGCGACCGCACGTACAACCTCCACCTCGCCGCGAGCAAGGTGAACGGCTACGTCTGGATGCCCGGCGCCGTCTTCGACTTCAACGAGGTCGTGGGCGATCGTTCGGAGGCGAACGGCTTTCGCATGGCCACGGTGATCTCTGGCGGCGAGCTCATCGACGGCGTGGGCGGCGGCACCTGCCAGATCGCGGGCACGCTGCACTCCGCGGCCTTCTTCGCGGGCATGGAGGTGATCGACCGCACGCCCCACTCGCGCCCCAGCGGGTACATCAAGATGGGGCTCGACGCGACGGTGGTGTACCCGTCGATCAACCTCCGGATGCGCAACTCCCTGCCCTTCCCCGTGGTGATCCACACGCGGCTGGGCGCGGGCC
The DNA here is from genome assembly GCA_041389885.1 of Polyangiales bacterium. Taxonomy (GTDB): domain Bacteria; phylum Myxococcota_A; class Polyangia; order Polyangiales; genus JAWKRB01. The sequence continues at coordinate 15,539 of JAWKRB010000051.1, forward strand.
TCGCGCGCATCGAGCTCCTCGGCGCGAGGGCCGACCGCTCGGTGACCTTCATTCGCAAGGTGCTCCGCCGCGTCGACCGCTTCGCCGAGCGCGAGATCCCCGACGCGAACCTCCCGCTGGGCGCGCGGGTGATCACCCAGCGGGGCATCCCCGGCTTTCACCTCGTGCGCTACCGCATCGTGCGCGAGGGAGACACCGCCGTTCGCGAGCGCTGGACCGACCAGTACCCCCCCACCTCGCAGATCGTGCGCGTGGGCACCGGCGCCGGCGGCGGCGCGATGCCCGCCGAAGACGACCACCCCGAGTACACCGCCGACGAGTACCTCGCGCTCACGCAGTCCGCGGGCACGAGCAACATTCAAGAGATCCGTCGTCCGGGCTTCTGCGGCACGCGGGGGTGGATGGTCCGTCAGGGGCTGACCCGCGCGTCGACCCCGGTGGCGCGACCCGCCGCCGCCGCCGCGCCCCCTCGACGGGGACGCTGACGGCGCGGCGAGGGGAGCGCGGTCAGCCGCCGCGGCAGACGCCGTCGGTGCAGGCCTGGCCCATGGGGCAGTCCGACTGACGGGCGCAGTTGGTGTTCGCCTCGTTGTTCGTCTGGCAGTACGAGCGCGTGGTGTTGAGGTAGCTGATGCGCGCGCAGTTGCGGTAGGTCACGTCGGTGCGCAGGCACTCCATCGCGTCGGCGCAGGGGCGTCGGCACACGCCGTCGAGGCACTCGCTGCCCGCGGCGCACTGCGAGTTCATCGTGCAGAAGGGCTGCCGCCGCGTGTCGACCGCGCAGACGCCGGCGTCGTTGCAGTAGCTCCCCGCGCCGCACTCGGCGTTGCCCGCGCAGCGGGTGAAGCACGTGGAGTTCACGCAGCGCTGGTTCGCCGCGCACTCCGAGTCGCGCGCGCACTGACCCGCCGGGCGGTCGACGCACACGCCGTCGGCGCAGGCCTGGCCCGTGGGGCACGAGCCGTCGGTGCACGCCGGGCGGCACTGCTGGTTCAGGCACACGCGGCCCGCGCCGCACTGCGAGTTGAAGCGGCAGGTGTCGCTCGGCGCCTGGCAGCGACCCGCCACGCAGGTGTTGCCCGTCGCGCACTGCGCGTCGGTGGAGCACCCGCACGAGGTCGTCGCGCCGTCACACGTCGGCCGCGCGCAGGCGCCGTTGACGCAGAGCGCGCCGCCCTGGCAGTCGGTGTTCACCCGGCACGCGCCGGGGTTCGGCGTGGGCGCGGGCTCGCTCGGCGCCACGCAGTACCCGCGCGCGGTGGCCGTGGCCCCGCGGCACACCCAGCCCTGCTCGCAGTCGGTGTTCGCCGCGCAGGTCGAGGTGCACCCGAGGCTGGTGCAGGAGCGGTTGGCGGGGCACTGGTAGTCGCCCAGGCAGGTCGCGCGGGCGGGCGGGGTCACCGCCCGGCAGCCCACGCTGTCGCAGTAGAAGCAGCCGTTGGCGTCGCAGTAGTACTCGTCGCTGGAGCAGCCGGTCACCACCGCGGAGAGCAGTGCCGAGCCCGCGATCGCCAGGGCCTTCATCGTCGTGATCAGGGAAGGGGTGCGCATGGCAGTCTCTCTCTTCAATCGGTGGGTCCGGGGGCGTTGTATGGCAGAACCGTGCCACGCCTCGACCTGCGGTTTCTCCAGCGCGGAGTGTGACCCGGCGGGGCGCGCGGGTCACATCCACGCGTGAACCGACCTTCACACCGACGCATGATAGCGTCCCCGGCGTGAAGCGGGTGCTCGCGGCGATGACGGTGTGCGCGTTGGCAGGCGCGGGGTGCGGCGCGGCGAGGCCCTTGCCCTCGTCGCGAGGCGCGTTCGAGGCGCTCTCCGAGGCCCTCGGGCGAGACGACGGGGCGGCGGAGGTCTACGCGATGCTCCCGGCCGCCGAGCGCGCGGCGATGACCCTGCGCGAGTTCACCGAGCGCTGGACCGCGAGCCGCGAGGAGCGCCAGCGTGCCGCCTCGGCCGCGCGCACCCTGCTCCGCACCGCCGCCCCCGTGGCGACGGTGCCCGCGCCCGACCACGACCTCACCCTCGTCGAGGACCCCGAGGGGTGGCGCGTGGGCGACCCCCTGATGGGTCCCGCGGCGGGCGCGCGGGTGGAGGGGCGCAGCGGCGCGCGGGCGGCCCTGCGCGGGCTGCGGCTCGCGCTGCGCCGGCGCGACATGCCCGCGGTGATGGCCTCGCTCTCGTCGCGGCTCCGCGGCGCCATCGAGGCCGAGCTCGCGGCGGTGCTCGCGGCCCTCGAAGACCCCGACGCCCTCGACGTGCTGCAGATCCCTGGGGCGGCGCCGGTGCGCGTGCCCCTCGGCGACGGCCGCGCCGTGGTGCTCGTGCGCGAAGACGGCCAGTGGCGCATCGACGACATCGTCGGACCCTGAGAGCTGGTGTAGTCTCCGCGTCCACGGATGCACGACGACGAGCGCACGATGACCGTGCCGGGCCTGCGCCCGCAGGGGCCTCCCACCCGCTTCGTGGAGGTGATCTCTCCAGGGAACCCGTCCCCCTTTCGCGCCCGCGAGGGGATCGTTCGCCTGGGCCGTGACGCGGGCAACGAGGTGGTCATCGAAGACCCCTTCGTCTCGCGGGTTCACCTGGAGATTCGGATCTTTCCGAGCGGCGTCACCGCCGTCGACCTCGACACCAAGAACGGCACGCACCACCAGGGCGCGCGCATCCGCGAGCTGCCGATCACCGGCGAGGTGTCGCTGCGCCTCGGCAAGCAGGTCGACATCACCGTGCGCGTGGGCGACGACGCGACGAGGCCCGCGGCCCCCGCGCCCGTCGCGCCGCGGCACCGGCGAGACAGCGCCGACCTCGTGGGGGCCTCCCCCTCGATGGAGCGCCTCCGCGCCGCCGTCGCGCGCATCGCGCCGTCTCCGCTCACCGTGCTCATCGAGGGCGAGACGGGCACGGGCAAGGAGGTCCTCGCGCGGGCGCTGCACGCGCAGTCGACGCGGAGCGCCAAGCCCTTCGTGGTCTTCGACTGCGCCGCGGTGTCTCCGAGCCTCATCGCGTCGGAGCTGTTCGGGCACCGCAAGGGCGCGTTCACCGGCGCCGTGGGCGACAACGACGGCGCGTTTCGCCGGGCCGACGGCGGCACGATCTTTCTCGACGAGATCGGCGAGCTCCCCCTCGAGCTCCAGCCCGCGCTGCTCCGCGCCCTCGAGGCGCGCGAGGTGCGCCCCGTGGGCGACAACACGTACAAGCACGTCAACGTGCGCGTGCTCGCGGCGACCAACCGCTCCCTCGAGGCCGAGGTCGCCGCCGGGCGCTTTCGCCAGGACCTGCTCTTTCGACTCAAGGTCGGGATCCTCAAGCTCCCGCCGCTCCGGCAGCGCCCCGAGGACATCCCCGTGCTCGCGCGGCACTTCGCGCGGGGCCTCGGCGCCTCGCTCTCGGACGAGGTGGTGCTGCGGCTCCAGCTCCGCCGCTGGCCGGGCAACGTGCGCGAGCTGCGCAACGTGATCGAGCGCGCGGTGATGCTCGCGGGGTCTGCGCCCGTGACCGTGGATCTCATCGAAGACGACGACCGCGACGTCGACCCCAGGGCCACGCTCCCCGGGCCCGAGGCCGCGCCCTCGATGCGCGTGGTCGACGGCAAGCGGCTGCTCGACATGTCCTTTCAAGACGCCAAGCAGTACGCCGTCGAGAACTTCGAGAAGGACTACCTGATGAGGCTCTTTGAAGAGTCCGGGTACAACCTCTCCGAGGCCGCGCGCCGCTCGGGGGTCGACCGGCGCTACCTCCGCGAGCTCTTCAAGAAGCACGGCATGGAGCCCGCGGCGCTGCGCGCGCAGCGGAGGGACGACGAGGCGTGACCCCCTCGCTCCTCCCCTTCGCCCTCGGCGGCCTCACCTGGAACGCCGCGGAGTACGCGATTCACCGCTGGGTGGGCCACGGCCCCAAGCGCAAGCGCGCGAGCACGCTGCCGGGCCGGGCGACGCCCTCGGGCCTCGCGGGGGAGTTCAGCACCGAGCACCTCGCGCACCACGCCGACCCGAGCTACTTCGCGCCCTCGTCGCACAAGGCCCTCGCCGCCGTCGCGGTGATCTCGATGCTCGGCCCCGCGGCGTCGTCCCTCGCCGGGCGCCGCCGGGGGTGGTCGTACGCGCTGGGGTTCACCGTGATGTACCTGGGCTACGAGGTGCTGCACCGCCGGGTGCACACGCACCCGCCCACGAGCGCCTACGGGCGCTGGCGCCGGCGGCACCACCTGCAGCACCACCACCGCTCGCCGAAGGACAACCACGGGGTCACCTCTCCGCTCTTCGACTACGTCTTCGGCACCGCGGTGCCCCTGCAGCGGGTGAAGGTTCCGCGGCGGCAGGCGCCGGCGTGGATGCTCGACGACGCGGGCGAGGTGAAGCCCGAGTACGCCGACGACTACGAGCTCGTCGGCACCCGCGCGCGCCCCGAGGCCTCCAACGAAGCGCCCAACTCATGAACATCGCAGACCTCATCGGGAACACCCCCCTCGTCGACCTCTCCGCCATGGCCAGCAAGCCCGGCGTGCGTCTCTACGGAAAGCTCGAAGGCAACAACCCCGCGGGCTCGGTGAAAGACCGCCCGGCGAAATGGATGATCAAGAACGCCGTCGCCCGCGGCGAGCTCCCCAAGGGCACGCGGCTCATCGAGCCCACGAGCGGAAACACCGGCATCGCCCTCGCGATGATGGCCCGCGCCTACGGCGTCGAGATCGAGCTGATCATGCCCGAGAACTCCACGGTCGAGCGCGTGCAGACCATGGAGGCCTATGGGGCCAAGGTGGTCCTCGTGTCGGCGAAGGGCGGGATGGAGGAGGCGATTGATTACGCCCGCGCGAAGGTCGCCGAGGGCGGGTACAAGATGCTCGACCAGTTCTCCAACCCCGACAACTGGACCGCGCACTACGAGTCCACCGGCCCGGAGATCTGGCGCGACACCCAGGGCGCGGTCACCCACTTCGTGTCGTCCATGGGCACCACGGGGACCATCATGGGCTGCTCGCGCTACCTCAAGGAGCAGAACCCCGCGGTGACCATCGTGGGGTGCCAACCCACCGACGGGTCGAAGATCCCCGGCATTCGCCGCTGGCCGCAGGCGTACCTCCCGAAGATCTTCGAGCCCTCCCGCGTCGACCGCGTGGTCGACGTCGCCCAGAAGGACGCGGAGGACACCATGCGCCGCATCGCCCTCGACGCCGGCGTGTTCGTGGGCGTGAGCTCTGGCGGATCGACCTGGGCCGCGCTGAAGATCGCGAGCGAGATCGACGAGGGCGTGGTGGTCTGCATCCTCTGCGACCGCGGCGACCGGTACCTCTCCTCGGGCGTGTTCGGAGCCACGCAATGAGCGCAGGAAAGACGGTAGAAATCGGGCTCCGCCGGGTGCGCGGCGCCCTCTTCGAGGCGACCAACGCGGGGGGGCAGAAGGCCCTGATCGACGGCCCGCCCGACCTCGGGGGGCAGGGCGAGGGCGTGCGCCCCATGGAGGCGCTGCTCATGGCCCTCGCGGGGTGCAGCGCGATGGACGTGATTCACATCCTGGAGAAGCAGCAGCGCGAGCCCCTCGAGGACCTCGACGTCACCGTGAAGGGCCAGCGCGCCGACGCGATCCCCGCGGTGTACACCGACATCGACGTGCGCTTCGTGGCCTCGGGCGCGGTGAACCCGCAGAAGCTCGAGCGCGCGGTGAAGCTCTCGATGGAGAAATACTGCTCCGTCGCGACGATGCTCCAGCCCGTCGCGAAGATCACCTGGTCGGTGACCCTCCGCCCCGCGACCTGATCGGGGTCCCTTCCGCGCGCCTTCACACTACTTCACACAAGACCCCGAAGACCGTTCACGGAGCGTCACCAATCTCCCTTGCACCGCGACACCGCGGCCCACGCGACCTGCAAGGAGCAGTGACCATGATCGGATTTCTCATCGGAACCCTCTGCCTTCTCGGCCTCGCCAAGACTGTCCGCCGCGCCCGCTACGGCTACTACGGCCGCGGGTGCGGCCCCTCGGCCTGCGGCCCCGCCATGGGACCCTGGGGCCACCACCACGACCCCTACCGCGACCCCTGGGGCGGCGGTCGCCCCCGCGGACCCTGGGGACGCCACGGTCAGTTCGGCGCCTACGACGCGCCGCAGGACGTGGACCCCTCGCGCTTCTGGCTCCGCGGGCTCTTCGAGCGCCTCGCCACCACGCCCGGTCAGGAGCGGGTGATCCTCGAGGCGGTGAGCGCCCTCCGCAGCCAGGGCGGCGCGCTCCGCGGCGCGGCCGAGGGCACCGGCGCGGCGGCGTCGAAGGCGTTTCGCGCGGACAGCTTCGACGTGGAGGTCCTCGGTGACTCCTTCGCGAAGCAGAGCGAGGCCGTCGAGAGCGCGCAGAAGGCCGTCGTCGAGGCGCTGCACAAGGTCCACGAGGCCCTCGACGAGCGCCAGCGCCGGGTGCTCGCCGACATGCTCGACCACGGCCTCGACCTCTTCGGCCGCACCCGCCACGTCTGAACCACGAACGAAGGAGACACCCACCATGCGCTACCGACTTCGCATCGCCCTCCTCGCCTTCGGCACCGTCGCGGGCTTCGCCTCGGGCTTCGCCAGCCTCGCCTGCCACCACCACCGCGCCGAGCGCCGCGCGGCCTTCGAGCGCCACGTCGCCCGGGTCTGCATCGACGCCGCCGACCACGCCCGCCGCGGGCCCCGCTGAACTACACTCCGTGACGCCGTGACCCTCCGAGTCCTCCACATCGACGACGACGCGCGCTTCGCCGAGCTCGTCGCGAAATACCTCGCGCAGAACGGCATTCAGGTGCTGCGCGCGGAGGACGGAGGGCGCGGCCTCGCGCTCCTCGACGGCACCGTCGACGCCGTGCTCCTCGACGTGATGATGCCCGGCCTCGACGGCCTCGAAGTCGTCCGCCGCATTCGCGCCAAGAGCAACGTGCCGGTGCTCATGCTCACCGCGAAGGGCGACGAGACCGACCGGGTGGTGGGCCTCGAGCTCGGCGCCGACGACTACCTCGCCAAGCCCTTCTCTCCCAGGGAGCTCCTCGCGCGGCTGCGCGCGGTGCTCCGCCGGGCGCAGCCCGACGCGGTGAGCGCGCAGCTCGCCGTGGGCGACCTCTCCATCGACACCAGCGCCCGCGAGGCCCGCCGCGGCGACCAGCGCCTGGAGCTCACCGGGGTCGAGTTCGACCTGCTCGTGACCCTCGCCCGGCGCGCGGGGCGGGTGATCTCCCGCGACGCGCTCCTCGCGCAGGCCGGCCGCGACGACGCCAACGTCGACGAGCGCGCCGTCGACGCGCACATCTCTCACCTGCGCAAGAAGATCGGCGACGACGCCCGCGCGCCCCGGCGCATTCGCACCGTGCGCGGCGTGGGCTACGTGCTCGTGCGCGACGAGCAGGAGGGCTGAGCCGTGTGGCGCCACCGCCACCCCCGCCCTCGCCCCTTCGCGCACCCGGGGTGCGAGCCCGAGCACCCCGTGAAGCGGTACATGAAGGCGCGGATGCACCGCAGGCTCTTCGCGGCCTTCGCGGGCGCCATCGCGCTCTCGATGACCGTCGCCGCGCTGGTCGTCGGCGCGCTCCACGACACGAACCTCTCCTGGCGCGACCAGACCACGCGGGCGGCGGCGTTCACCCAGCGGCGCTTCGCCGAGGTGTGGCGCGACCCGCCCCGCCGCGACGCCCTCGCGCAGGACATGGCCCGCGATCTTCGCCTCGAGGTGACCCTCCTCGGCGTGGCGCGCGACGTGACCTTCACCCCCGAGGGGAGGCGCCCGGCCTCGCTGTGCCGCCGCCCGCTCTACCGCGCGTCGGTGCCCACCGCCGAGGGCGAGCCGGGGGTGGTGGTGGTGTGCGCCACGCCGCCGCGCAACGGGCTGCGGAGCTTCTTCATCCCCCTGGGCGCCGCGGCGCTGGTGCTCTGGCTCCTCGCGGGCAAGCTCGCGCGCACCATGACCCGGCCCATCACCGCGCTCGTCGACGTGGTCGACGCGATCGGGGAGGGCAAGCTCGACCGCCGCGCGCAGCTCCACCCCCACCACGCGGGCGAGCTCGGCGCCCTCGCGCGCAGCGTGAACACCATGGCCGAGCGCATCGAGCGCCAGGTGGAGCAGCAGCGCGAGCTGCTCGCGGTGGTCTCGCACGAGATCCGCTCGCCGCTGGCGCGCATGAGGTTCCTGCTCGAGACGCTGCGCGACGAGGGCCCCGCCGACCCGCAGGCGGTCGACGAGCTGGAGCGCGAGATGCAGGGCATCGACGCCCTCGTGGGCGACCTGCTCGCGAGCTCGCGCATGGACTTCGGCGCGCTCCGCAAGGTCGCCGCCGACGTCTGCGAGCTCTCGACCCGGGCGCTGGAGCGCGCGGAGCTCTCCCCCGACGCGCTGCGCTGCGAGGTCGAGGGGAGCGTCTCGTGCGACCCCGCGCTGGTCGCCTGCGCCCTCGACAACCTCCTCGCGAACGCCAAGAAGCACGGCGGCGCGGCGCGCGCGCTGCGGGTCACGGGCGACGCGCGGGCGGTGACCTTCGCGGTGGACGACGCCGGCGCGGGCTTCGCCCCCGAGGAGCTCACCCGGGTCTTCGAGCCCTTCTACCGCGGCGACGACGCCCGCAAGGGGCAGCGTCCCGGCGTGGGCCTGGGCCTCGCGCTGGTGAAGCGCATCGCCGAGGTGCACGGCGGAACCGCGAAGGCCGAGAACCTCGCCGACGGCGGCGCGCGGGTGTCGATCACGCTCCCGCGGGCCCTCGCGGAGCCTGACTCGCCCTGAGGCCCTCTCGCGCGGACCACTCGCGCACGACGCGCGCGATCTCGCGCACCCCGTCGGTGAGCGCCGCGGGGCCGGGCTGCAGGATGATCGGCGATTTCACCTCGTGCAGCTCCCCGTCGCGCACCGCGGGGACCGCGCTCCACCCCGGGCGCGCGGCCACGCGCTCGGGGCGAAACCGCTTGCCGCACCACGACCCGAGGATGATCTCCGGCGCCCGGCGCACGACCTCGTCGGGGTCTTCGAGGATCCGCGCGCGCGCCAGCGGCTCGGCGGCGCGCTCGGGAAAGACGTCGTCGCCGCCCGCGACGCGCACCAGCTCCGCGACCCAGCGGATCCCGGTGATCAGCGGCTCGTCCCACTCCTCGAAGTACACCCGGGGCCGCCGGGGCAGCTCCGCCGCCTGCGCCGCGATGGCGTCGAGGCCCCGGCGCAGCTCGTCGGCCCAGGCGCCCGCGCGGTCTGCCGCGCCCACCATCGCGCCGAGCCTCCGCACGTAGTCGAGAATGCCCTCGACGCTGCGGTGGTTGCTGATCCACACCTCGACGCCCCGGCGAATGAGCTCCGCGGCGATGTCGGCCTGGATGTCTGAGAACCCGATGACGAAATCCGGCCTCAGGGCGAGGACCTCGTCGATCTTCGCGTGGGTGAACGCGCTCACCCGCGGCTTCTCTCGCCGGGCCCGCGGGGGGCGCACGGTGAACACGCTGACGCCCACGATCCTGCGCGACTCGCCGAGGGCGTAGAGCACCTCGGTGGGCTCCTCGGTCAGGCAGACGATGCGCTGGGGTCCGACGCTCACCCGACGATCCGTACACCCGCGACGCGGCGGGCGCGATGTCACGACGGGGGGCTTGACCCCTCGGCCGCTGGGGTCTTACGCACGCTTACACCCCTCATGTCGTTCCAGATCACCGACAAGTGCAGCGGCTGCGCGGCGTGCGTGCAGATGTGTCCGGCGGGGGCCATTCAGGGCGATCCCTGGACGCTGTACGAGATCGACCCCGCGCGCTGCGTCGACTGCGGCGCGTGCGGGGTGGTGTGCCGCGAGGAGGCGGTGCGCGACGCGCGGGGCGAGACCTTCTCGCTCTTCGAGGCGCCGCGGGGGCGCAGGGCCTTCGTCGACCTCTCCCGCTGCGTGGGCTGCGGGTGGTGCGTCGACACCTGCGTCTTCGACGCGCTCCGGGTGGTGTCGGCGCCGGTCGAGGGCGCCGAGGCGCTCACCTTCGTCGCGGTGAACCCCGCGCGCTGCACGGCCTGCGAGGTCTGCGTGCTCGAGTGCGGCGACGCCGCGGTGCGGGTGCTGCGCGTGGGCGACCCCGAGGCCGACGCGCTGCAGGCGCAGAACGCCGAGCTCCTCGCGCGTCGCGGCGCGCTCCCCCGCGGGGTATCCTGACCGCACGCATGAGCGAAGACACCGCCCCGGCCCCCGACGCCGACATCCTCCGCATGGACCAGGCCCTCGAGCGCGGAGACCACCGCCTCGCCGCCGAGCTCGCCCGCGCCCTGGCGTCGAGCGACGACGAGGCGAAGCGCGAGGCCAGCGCCGCGACCCTCGCGCGGCTTCGGCACGACCCGGTGATCGTGGGGGTGCTGCTGGCGTCCGCGGCGATCCTCGCGGCGATCACGCTGCACTGGTTCGGCCACCGATGAGGCGCCGGGTCTTTCTCTGCGCGCTGCTCCTCGGGTGCGCCGGCGCCCAGCGCCCCGCGGGGCCGCCGCCCGCGACGCTCGCCCGCGACTGGATGCCCCTGCGCGTCAACGCGGCGTGGAGCTACGACGTGCAGACCGGCATCGGCGGAGACATGGTGCTCTCGACCCTCGCGGTGGTGCGCGCCGACCGCGACCGCTTCCTCGTGCGCGGCGGCAACCGCACCGAGACCTACGAGTACCGCCCCGACGGGGTGGTGCGGGAGCGCGACTACATCCTCAAAGACCCCGTGCGCGAGGGCACCACCTGGACGGGCACCGACGGCGCGACCTACACCACCGGCGCCCGCGAGGCGTCGAGGACCGTTGGGGGGCAAGCGTTTCGCGACGTCGTGTCGGTGGTGCGGAGCTCGCCTCGCACGCGCATCACCACGACCACGTGGTTCGCGGCGCGGGTGGGGGTGGTGGAGATTCGCGCGCGCACCGAGAGCTCCCTCGGCACGGCGATCGAGGTGCGCTCGACGATCCGGGGCTACAGCCTGGGAGACGAGCCCGCCGCGGAGTGAGCGACGCTCGCGACGGAGAACCCGAAGCGGCTCACGACGCCGTCGGGGCCGACGAGGGTGGTCCACGCGGTGACGCCCATGGGGCCGCCGCGGTAGGTGACCACGGTGCCCGTGAAGGTCGTGGTGCGCTCGGCGGAGACGGCGAGGTCGCCGAGGCCGTCGTTGTCGTAGTCACGCCCGCCGACGAGGGCGCCGCCGAAGTACCCGCGCAGGGCGTTCATCAGGTCGAGGCGCTGCGGCGCGGAGACCACCACGCCCATGGGACCGCCGCGGTACACATAGGCCCTCCCGGTGAAATCATCGAAGCGCGCGGCGCTCGTGAGCAGGTCGCCGTAGCCGTCGCCGTCGAGGTCGCCGGCGGCGGAGATCGCGCCGCCGAAGTCGGCCATCTGCGCGTCGGGTCCCTGAACCTCGGTGCTCGCGACGGCGGGAAAGCCCATGCGGCCGCCGTGGTACACGAGCAGCTGGCCGCGCCCGGCGTCGATGGTGGTGGCCCCCGCGCCGAGGTCGGGGAGCCCGTCGCCGTTCACGTCGCCCACGCCGGCGACGGCGATGCCGAACTGTCCCCCCTGGGGACGGTCGAGGGTCTGCGCGGTGGTGCCGAGCCCCGTCGACGCGCCCTGGTAGACGAACACGCGCCCGGCGAAGGAGCCGAAGCCGTCGGCGCCCACGGCGAGGTCGGAGTCGCCGTCGCCGTCGAAATCGCCGACGTGCGCGAGGGCGTTGCCGAAGCGCGCGCCCATCTCGCTCGGCCCCTGGAGCGTGAGCGACGGTAGCGTGGGCGGACCGTTGGCCGAGCCGTAGTACACGTGCACCCTGCCGCCCATGCCCGCGCGGTTCGCGCCCACGGCGAGGTCGGCGTAGCCGTCGCGGTTGAAATCGCCGCCGCCGGTGACGGCGACGCCGAAGAAGCTGTCGGGCCCGTCGGGGCCGTCGAGGTTGAGGTCGGGGAGCTCGCGAAAGCCCGTGGCGCTGCCGAAGTAGACGTACACCCGCCCGGTGTTGCTCAGAAAGCCGGGGCCGCCCACGGCGAGGTCGGCGAAGCCGTCGCCGTTGAGGTCGCCCGCGGCGGCGATCGAGAAGCCGAACTGGCTGTCGCGGTCGGGCGCGTCGAGGGTGCGGCGGCTGTCGGCGAGCACGCCGCCGGGCGAGCCGCGGTAGACGTACACCCGGTTGCCGGGGTTCGAGAGAAAGGGCGCCGCCGCGGTGAGCTCGCTGAAGCCGTCGCCGTCGAAATCGCCGAGGGTGCCCCAGGCGACGCCCTCGGGGGCGCCGTCGCCGCCGGGGCCGCTCACCGAGATCGTCCAGGGAGCCGCCGCGACGCCGCGGGCGCGAACGCGCCAGAACAGCGTCCCCCGCGGGAGGTCGGCGGTGACCGTGGCCTCGCCGCCCTCGGCCGAGAGCGTCGCGACGACGGAGGCGCACGCGCGGTCGCGGCACACCTGCACGTCGGTGTTCGGGTCGGTCGCGCTCACCCCCGCGGGGAGCCGCCAGCGGAGCCTCGGCCGCCGCGAGGTGACCCACGAGCCCCCGGGGGGCCACAAGAGCCTCGGGAGCTCCAGGCACTCTGAGCCGCTCTGCACGAAGCCGGGGAGGCACTCGAAGCCGCAGCGCGCGTCGTCGCAGGTCGCTCGCGCGTTCGCGGGCGCGGGGCACGGGTCGCAGCGCCCGCCGCAGCTCTCGGGCGAGACATCGCTCAGGCAGCGGTCGCCGCAGGCGTGCGTGCCCGCGTTGCAGGCGAAGGCGCAGGCCTGGTTGGTGCACAGCGCGCGGCCGTTCGCGGGCGCGGGGCAGCGCAGGCACGAGGGTCCGCATCCGAGGGGCGAGGTGCCGTCGGAGCAGGCGCCGTTGCACATGCGAAAGCCCGCGGCGCAGGTGAACCCGCACTGCCCCGCGGCGCAGGTCGCGACCGCGTTCTCGGGGGTGGGGCAGGGGGCGCAGCGGTCGCCGCACGAGGCCGGGGAGGCGTCGTCGGCGCAGCGGTCGCCGCAGGCGTGATAGCCCGCGTTGCAGGCGATGTCGCAGCGCTGCATCACGCAGCGGGGCGAGCCGTTGGGGGGCGTGGGGCAGGGGAGGCAGCGGTCGCCGCAGGTGGCGACCTCGTCGTTGCGCGCGCAGCGCGTGTCGCAGCGGTGAAAGCCCAGCGAGCAGACGAAGCCGCAGAGGCGCGCGTCGGCGCCCATCTGGCACGACGAGGTGGCGTTCTCGGGCGTGGGGCAGGGGTCGCAGCGGTCGCCGCAGCTCGCGACGTCGTCGTCGGGGAGGCAGCGCTCGCCGCAGCGGTGGGTGCCCTCGGCGCAGGGGGTGACGCAGCGGCCCATCTCGCAGCGGGCGGCGCCCGCGCAGGCGTTGCCGCAGGCGCCGCAGCTCGCGGGGTCGCGGGCGAGGTCGACGCAGCCGAGGCGCGCGCACCACGACTGCGGCTGCGAGCACGAGCACTGCCCCTGGTCGCACCATGAGCCTGCGCCGCAGGAGTTTCCGCACGCGCCACAGTGGTCCGGGTCGCCCTGGAGGTCGACGCAGGCGTCGCCGCAGGCCGAGGCGCGGTCGCTGGGGCACGAGCAGACGCCCCCCCGACAGACCCGCCCCGTGGCGTCGCAGCGCACGCCGTCGGGCTGGGTGTCGAACACGCAGAACCTCGCGGCGACGTCGCAGCGCTCGCTGGTGGTGCAGGGGTCGGTGTCGCCGCAGTCGGCGTCGACGGAGCACGACCTCCGCGGGAGGCACCCCCGGCGGGCGTCGCAGGCCGAGCCGCTGGGGCAGCGGTCGGCGCGGGGCGTTCGCTCGCAGCGCCCGGCGGAGCACACGTCGACGGTGCAGTCGACGCCGTCATCGCACTGGAGGTTGGTGACGCACTCGGCGGCGCCGTCGGCCCGCGCGGCGTCGAGGCCCGCGTCGGCGGCGCCCGAGTCGACGAGCCCCGGCGGGCGCGGCGACTCGCCGCACGCGCCGAGCAGCGCCAGCGCGAGGACCATGCGAAGACAAGCTCTCACCCCGCGGAGGATACCGCGTCGGGGCCTCGAAGCTCCATCCGGTGGTACCGTCCCGCGCGTCGAAGGAGGAGGACTCATGTCGAAGGCGACGGGTTGGGCGCGATACAGCCAGGAGCTCTTGCAGGAGCCGAGGACGGGGTTCGCCCTCGACCTCGCGCGGATGGACCTCGACGAGCCGTACCGCGAGGCGATGGAGGCGCCGCTGCGCCGGGCCCTCGACGAGATGCGCGAGCTGGAGCGCGGGGCCATCGCGAACGCCGACGAGGGGCGGCGCGTGGGTCACTACTGGCTCCGCGCGCCCGAGCTGGCGCCCGACGTCGAGACCCGCGAGGCGATCACCTCGGCGATGGCCGCCGTGCGCGATTTCGTCGCGAGGGTGCACGCGGGCGAGGTGCGTCCCCCTGGGGCGGAGCGCTTCACCGCGGCGCTGGTGGTGGGCATCGGCGGCTCGGCCCTGGGACCGCAGTTCGTGTCCGACGCCCTGGGCGAGGCGGGCGACGCGATGCGCGTGCGCTTCATCGACAACACCGACCCCGACGGGATCGACCGGGCGATCGCGGCGACGGGCCCGCTCCGCGAGGCGCTCACGGTGGTGATCTCGAAGAGCGGCGGCACGAAGGAGACCCGCAACGGGATGCTCGAGGTGCAGGCCGCCTACGAGCGCGCGGGGCTCGATTTCGCGGCGCACGCGGTGGCCGTCACGGGCGCGGGCAGCGAGCTCGACCGCTACGCCGCGGAGCGCAAATGGATCGCGCGCTTCCCCATGTGGGACTGGGTCGGCGGGCGCACGTCGGAGTTCAGCGCGGTGGGGATGCTCCCGGCGGCGCTGCAGGGCATCGACATCGACGGGATGATCCTCGGCGCGCGGGAGATGGACGAGGCGACGCGCGAGCCCGACCCGCGGCGCAACCTCGCGGCGGCGATGGCCCTCGCGTGGCACCGCGGCTGCGACGGCCGCGGCGCGCGCGACATGGTGGTGCTCCCGTACAAAGACCGTCTGCTGCTGCTCTCGCGCTACCTCCAGCAGCTCGTGATGGAGTCCCTCGGCAAGGACCGTGACCGCGACGGAGCCCCTGTCTCCCAGGGGCTTACGGTGTACGGCAACAAGGGCAGCACCGACCAGCACGCGTACGTGCAGCAGCTCCGCGACGGGGTCGACAACTTCTTCGCGCTCTTCGTCGAGGTGCTCCGCGACCGGGCCGGCGCCTCCCTCGCGGTGGAGCCCGACGTCACCGCGGGCGACTACCTGTCGGGCTTTCTCGAGGGCACGCGGCGCGCGCTGGCCGAGCGCGGGCGGCGCTCCATCACCCTCACGATCCCCGCGGCCGACGCGCGGAGCGTGGGCGCGATCATCGCGCTCTCGGAGCGCGCGGTGGGCCTCTACGCGAGCCTGGTGAACGTCAACGCGTACCACCAGCCCGGCGTCGAGGCGGGCAAGCGCGCCGCGTCTGAAGTGCTTGCGGTGCAGCGACTCGCGCTCGCCGCGCTGCGCGAGTCGGGGCTCTCGCTCACCGCCGAGGAGGTCGCCGCGCGGGCCGGCACCGACGACGTCGAGGCCGTGTACAAGGCCCTGCGGCACGCCGCCGCGAACCCCGATCACGGGGTCTCGAGCGAGGGGGGCGCGCCTCCGGCGATCGCGCGCTTCAGCGCAAATTCTCTGTAAAACCAGCGGTCCCAGAGAGAGTTGACGAAACGGCGTTCTGCGCGCCGAAGTTGCAACCCCGCGTCAAGGCCTGCCTACGATGGCCTTCGTCGAGAGGGAACCAACAATGGGTGCGGAGCTCACAGTTCGTCAGAAGATTCTGTTGGCGGCGGTCACGCTGGTCGACGACGCCGAGGCCTTTACCGTGGAGGACCTGATCGTCCGAGCGTGGGAGCAGTTTCCTGAATCGTTTGCGCTGCGGGGCTACCACGCGCGGCACCCCGACTCGAACCGCGTGCTCGCGAAGCTCTCGGGCACCGACGGGCTCTGCGGCCTGGGGTGGCTCGAGCACACCGACCAGCGCATGTACCGGATCACCCGCAAGGGTCGCCTGGTCGCCAAGCAGCTCAGCGCGATCCAGGCCGGCACGGCGCGCGAGGAGGCGGCCGAGGTCACGCCCGAGCGCCCGACTCGGGCGGTCGAGCGCCCCGCGGTGAAGGTCGTCGCGCCGGCGGTCGAGAAGCCGGCGAAGGCGCCCGCGGCGAGGGTCGAGCGCCCGAGCCGCGCGCGCTCCGAGCGGGCCGCGCCCAGGGGACCGGTGTCGCCGCTCACCGACTCCGAGAAGTACGCGCTGATGATGATCGCGCGGGGCGACGCGCTGCGAAAGTTCCTCCGCGGGTCGCCGCTGGCCTTCTCGGACGCGTGCGCGTTCTGGGGGATCAGCAGCTCGATGCGCCACCAGCTGGTGCAGTCGCGCCTCGACTCCACCGCGGAGCTGCTCAAGCGCGCGGTCGAGACCTTCGGCGGCGACGGCCCCGCAGACCCCGGCGTGCCCACGCTCGCCACCTGCTACGGGCTGTTCAACCTCGACCGGCTGATGCGCGAGAAGTTCGCCCGCGAGGTCGACGCCCTGCGCCTGCCCGTCGCCGCCGGCTCCGAAGGCTGAACCCAGCCCCTCGGCCTCCACCGCCTCGCCGCGCCCGCGGCGGGGCCACGATCCACCGCCAGACTCAGCCAATCCCCCCCGGAGCACCCTGCCGGGACCCACGCCCCACCCCGCCCGCAAGGCGGTGACGACCGCGGAAACACAGGCAGATTCACGAGAAGCGACGCGCGTCTGAAGAAAAAGTGCGAGAGATGCTTGACCCCTGAAACGGGTCCGACTATCAACCGCCCCCCGTCGACGAAACCCCGGCGCCTCACGGCGAAGGGGGCCCGAGAAAAAGAATCGGGCAGCGCAGAAAAAAGTTGACGGCGATTCAGAGGGTGCTAAAAGCGCCCTCCCTCCAGCGAGGAACCCAGGCGGAGCGCACCGCGCGACGCCGGGCCCCAGACCTGGAGCAGCCTCGAGGGCGGAGAGA
>JAWKRB010000052.1:0-32249 GCA_041389885.1 Polyangiales bacterium
GCCGCCGAGTCGGGGTTGCGCGGGATGCGCGGGAGCACCAGGCGGCGCCCGTAGCTCACCGCGCCCGCGCCGAAGCCGTAGACCCTCCCGGCGCTGTCGCGCTCCGCGGCGCCGCTGCGACGCGCCCGGAGCACCTCGGCCTGCACGGCGATGGTCGTCGCGAGGTACCAGGGCTGGTCGTCCGCGGTCAGCGATGCCGCGGTGCCGGTGGGGATGAAGCCCAGGGTGCGTGAGAGGAGCAGCCCCGCCGCGGTGAGGTGCGCGAGGGTGAAGGTCCCGCTGTCGATCGCCAGCGTGAGCTTGTCGTCGGCGCCGAGGGTGAGGGTGAAGGTCCGCCCCGAGGCGGTGACGGCCGTGTTGATCGCGGTCAGGACGTGCCGGATGAAGTCCACCGCGCCGTTGGTCCCAGGCGTGCCGCCCGCGTCGACCCCGAGGCACATCCTCGCCGCGGCGAGCGCACCCACGGTGACGTCGTAGGGCGTCGCCGCGATGGTGATGCGCCAGCAGTCCGCGGCGGCTTCCCACGCGAAGGTGGCGGCGATCGCTGTGGTGGTGGTGAAGCTCACGGATCACCTGCGAGCAACGAGTGGGCGAGGCAAATGGCGCTCAGCTCTGAGATCCGCAGCGAATACTCTGCGTAGTGCCGCAGAGCGTCGTCGCTGCGCCCGTCCGCGAGCGCGACGAACGTGTCCACGAAGGTGGTGGCGACCAGGGGGCCGAGGGCGTCGATCCGCCGCTTCGTGTAGCCCAGCATCGCGGCGCGCATCGTGCTCATCCGTCGGTCCCCGTGCGCCCGAGGCGCCTGCGGTCGGCGGCGCTCTGGTAGCGCTGCATCCCTCGTCCGACCTCGGCCTCGGTCGCGTCGCGCCCGCCGATGACCGGGCTGTAGTAGTGCATCTCGATGATGGTCGCGCCGCCGCGGCCGTTGTCGTTCGACGGCTTGCGACCGGTGTCGATCTGGCGCCCGCGGTCGGCGGCGCCAGAGGCCGCGCTGGTCGCGGGAGCCGCGGGAGCGAGCGCGGCGCCGCCGAGGCCCGAGGCCACCGCGACGCCGGTGAAGATCGCCGACGCAGTGAACGCCGCCGCGGCGCGGTCGTATTGGTAGCCGACGAGGCTCGCGAATCCCTCGGCGAGGTAGAGCCCGGCCTTGATCGCGCTCTCCTTCGAGATCGCCATCAGGGTGTCCGAGAGCATCCCCTGAAGGGCGGTGCCGAGATCCTCCCGCCCCGCGATGACGGCCTGCAGGTGCGACGCGAACGCCTCGCCCATCGCGCCGAAGGCGCTGGTGACGCCCTCGGCCTCCATCTGCGCGGCCGAGCGCCGGCGTCCCGCGAGTTCCTCCATCCGGTCGGTGAAGGAGACCTGCGCGTCGATCCGGTACTGCAGCCGGTCGCGCTCCTTGCCGAGCGAGCGCTCCTCGCGCGCGTCGGCCAGGCGCTCGCGCTCGACCGCGGGGTCTCGAAGGTCCTGCCGTTCGGCCTCGCGGGAGTTGCGCCCTCGAGCCCGAGAGGATCGTCCCGAGAGCCGATCCTCGGCGACCTGGTTGGCCGCGCCCTGTTCGCTGGACGTGCGTGCGAGGTCCGCCGCGAGGCTGACCATGCGGCGCTGGTGTTCGACGTCGGCCTGCGCGTTGAGCACCGCGGTCTGGCGCGCGACCTCGAGGGGGCGCCGCGAACGAGCCTCGTCGCGACGCAGCGACACGAGCTGCTCGGCCTGCTGCACGCTCAGCCGCTGGTCGTCGAGGCGCGCCTCGCGGTCGCGCGTCTCACGGTCCCGAAGCTGCGCGAGGCGCGCCATCGCCTGCGGCGTCTCGGTGAGCTCGCGCTGCCGGAGGCTGTCCTCGGCGTCCATCTGCGCGGCGCGGGAGCGCCCGAAGGTCGGGACGCGACGGTCACCAAGGGTCTGCTCGATCTGCCCGAAGGCGGTGTCCATCGCGCGCGACCACACCGTCTCGCGCTGCACCGTGCGTGGAGAGCCGGGGGCGTTGGGTGCGGTCGCGCGCGACACCGGCGCGGGCCTCCGAGCGGTGTCGTTCGCCACTGCGTCCGCCGCCATCTCGCGTGCGACGCCCTCGAGCAGCGAGCGCACCTGCGCCTGGGTCACGGCGGCTTGACCACCGCCACGCCGGGCTGCGCGGATGCCCGCCAGCATCGCCGACGTGTCCGTGCGGCCGATGGTGCCGACGCTTCGCCCTCCGAGTGCGCTCACACCCGCGAGATCCATCGTCGCCGTGGGGTCGGCACCGCCGACGAACTCGGCGCCCCCCGTAAGCGGGGCCGTGAGATCCCCGAGCTGCGCGCGAACCTGCGCTAGTCGTCGAGCCTGCGCCGAGACCTGATCGGGCGTGAGCCTCCCGAGCGCAGTCGTCGGGATCATCCCGCGCGCTTGAGCCTCGGTGAAGCCCGCACTCTGAAGCGATGCGGCGAGCCCGCGTTGCGCCGTGGCGTAGTCTCGGTTCGCCTGGACGCGGCGCTCCATTTCCCGGCGGTTCTGCGGGAGCTGGTTCTCGCGCTCGATGAGCTCCTGAATGTCGTTCGCGGCGCTGCGGATCGACTCGCCGAGCGAGGCCATCGCGCCGCGCGCGCCGAGGGCGTGATCCGCGAGGGCGCCGAGGGCCTGCGCCCCCATGTCCATGGAGCGGTTGAAGCGCTCGAGCTCCTCGCCTGCGGTGCGCGCCGCGGGAGCGGTGTTGCCCGCCGCGCGGGTCATCTGCTCGAGCGCCGAGCGGAGGTTGTGCGTGCGGCTCGCGGTGGTGCACAGCGCTGATGCCGTACTTCCCGCAGACCCTCACGCCTCGCCGCCTCGCAGCGCCTCGGTGAGCTCTTGGACGCGTCGGCGACGCTCTTGGTGATGTCGCCGTGGTCGCGGGCGTGGCGCGCGATCGTCGCGAGATCGGTCCGTGACGCGCACCTGCGCGCTGAACAGCGTCATGCGCATCCGATAGGCTTCGGTCGCGTTCAGCGTTCCCGCGGTCGCTCGCTCGATCCCCGCGTAGGCCCCGCCGAGCCCACGGAGCGAGTCCGCGTGCAGTTCGGCAACAGTTCAGCTGATGGTGCGCAGCAGCCGCACGCCCCCGACGGCGAGCGCGGCCGCCCCTGCGGCGGCGACGCCGAGCCCACGGCCCACGTTGACGCCCATCTCGCCGAAGCGAGACATGCGCGATGCCGCGCCCTCGACCGACGAACCCATCGTGCGGGCGCGCTGGTCGATCAGCTCCTGCTTCTTTGCCAGAGCCTCGGCGGCGTCGGCAGCGCGTTTGGCCTCATCGGCGAACTTCTTCGAGGCCTCCGCCGCATCCTTGCGCAGCGCGTCCGCGGTCTTCGGGACCTCGCCCGCGAGCGCGACGAGCTGCGCGCGCAGCTCTCCCGCGCTCGTCTTGTCTCGAAGGAGACGCGGTGGTGAGCGCGAGGATGCGCTTCCGCGTTCGCCTCATCGCCGCCGTCTCAAGGATCTGGCGCTGGAGCCCGGAGGCTCTTGAGCACCTCCTGGAGCTGAAGCTGCGTCCGATCCGCGTCCGGGAACTCGATCCGGGGCTTGAGTGCGTCTTCGCTCATCGTGCCTCTGCGCGCTTTCGCGCCTCGATCTCGCGCTCTCGCTCACGCGCCTTGTCGTCGGTAGCTGCCACGCGCGTCGTTCACCGCGATGGCGCAGCCGCTGCGCTGCGTCCCAGATGTGCGGCTCGCGCCCACGATCTGCCGGAAGGTGATGGAGCCCTTGGTCCGCTCCATCACCCGCACCGCGGCGGTCACCTCCGAGAGCCACGGAGCGGGGCGGCGCGTCGCTGCGAGCGGGCAGGTGTTGCCCTTCGCCTTCGAGCGCGTGACGCGCTCGAAGTCCTCGATGTCCTCGCGCTGACCGCGGGTGAGCTTCGTGATGGGCTTCTGCTTCGCTGCGGGGCATCCCCACGCGCGCTGCAACCCCTTCGCGTGCTCGACCCGCGCCTCGCGCTCCTGCCGGTCGATGCCGGGATCTGCGTCGAGCTCGTCGAGCACGGCGCAGCCGCAGCCCTCGCGCAGGGCCTTCAGGCCCCGAGCGTGACTCCAGGCGGCAGCCCGTAGCGGTCCAAAGGGTCGGTCACCTCGCTCTCGTCCTCATCGGGCTCGAGGTCACCGATCACCGCGCGGCGCTCGATGATCGTCGCGAGCTCTTCGACGAGACCGAGCCCGCCGAGCTGCTGCAGGCGCGCCACCCAGGACATCGGGGCGAGGGTCAGGTCGCCCTCCCGCTCGCCCTTCGCGGGCGTCTCGGTCTTCCCTTCGTGCTGGGTGTCGAGCACGGCCAGGCGCACGAGGAAGTACACACGCTCGGCGCCGCGGCGCGCCTGCATCGCGGTGTAGCCCTCGGGCGTGAGCATCGCGAGGCTGTAGAGCCTCGGGGTCTTGCCCTCGCGCAGCGGCAGCGCCGCGAGGTCGGAGGGGTGGCGGGTGGTGACGTAGCGTGTGGCGAGCTTCGCCCACCCGTCGGCCTTGCGGTCGAAGGCGCGGTCGGTGCGCGGCGCGCCCATCTGCGCCACCTGCAGGATCGTCGAGAGCACCGTCGCCATCAGCCCACCGCCAGGCGGAGGGGGGCGCGCGCGAGGTCGAGCTGCTCCGCGCTGGAGCCGCCCGCGGTCATCGTGTCGCGCAGGAGGTTGAGCACCATCGTCATGCCCGTGCGGCCCGCGCCGAGGGTGACCTTCTGCGGCTTGGCGACGAGCTCGGCGCGGGCGAACGACAGCGCCACGATCGACCCGTCGTTGCAGTCCCAGGTGATGAGCCCGGCGCGCAGCGTGCCCGCCTCGAAGATCGCCTCCTCGGCGGTGTCCATGCGCACGGTGAGGGTGAGCTGCGCGAACACGCCGTTGTCGCGCCCCGCCGTGTCGACGAAGCCGTTCTGCGCGGTCTCCTGCGTCGGGTCCGGGAGGGGGTCCGGCGCGGACATCATCTCGAGGGCGATCTTCTCGATGCGATACGGCGAGTCGCTCGCGCGGGTGATCGCGGTGTCGAGGTAGAGCTTCGGGAGATGGAGGACGAGCGTCCCCATGTCGTCGTCAGCCGGCGTTGAGGTGCCGAAGCTCGGGCCCGAGAGCGTCTCAGGCCCCCGGTGCGTCGAGCACCCCACGCCGGTGAGGGTGAAGGTGATGGGCTTGCCGAAGGCGTCGGGGAACGCGAAGGCGAGGCTCCCGAAGGCCCCGAGGACCCGGTACTCCAGCCCGCTCGTGCCGGTGAGCTTCTGCTCGACCGAAAGGGTGGCGGTGCGCGACTCGGCCGGGACAAAGTTGTAGGCGCCGCGGACGACGTTCGTGTCGCCGGGCGCGCTCGACAGCCCCTCGCGGAGCGTGATGCCCGTCGTCGAGGTCAGCGCGGTGATCGTCGCCGCCTCGTAGCTGCCGTCGTCGAGCTCGACGAAGACGACCTGCCCGACCTCGAGGCCGCTGTTGTCGTCGACGACGAGCTCGGTCGCCGTCGAGCCCGTGCCCACCGTGCACCCGACCCCCGTGCTCAGCCGACCGAGGCCGTGCTGGAGCAAGAGGTGCTGCGAGAGCACCGCGGGCGTCGCGCCAGAGATGAGACGGTCGGCGCTCTTGACGCCCTTCAGGTGCGCAGTGAGCGCTCCCCACGCGGGGAGCTTGAGTCCCTGGGCGCGCTGGGGGTTGTCGAAGCGGATCACCCGGTCGTCTTCGACCGCGATCATCTCCGAGCTGAGAGCGGCGCCGATGTCGCCCTGCCCCTGCACCAGATGGATGCGCTTCATCGCGGCCGAGCGAGTGCCGACGGCGGACTCTTCGATGCCGACGTAGGTGACTCGCTCGCGGTCGAGAACGTTCGCCTGTGCCATTTCTTACTCCACGATCCGTGCGGTGGCAGCGTCGAGGGACGCCGCGAGGTTTCCGGTGTCGATGCCGGGCGTCTGCCCGCGGCCGAGGCGGGCCTTGCGTGCGAGCGTCGCGTCGGTGTTGGTGACGACGTCGCCGCTCCGCAGCCGCGTCGCCAGAGCGCGCGCCGCGCCGATTCCGGCGATGACGGCGATCTCGGCGAGGGAGGTCTCCCAGGGCTTCCAGTACTGCCGCGCGAGAGAGCGCGCCTCTCGGTCCATGTCTGCGGCCGGGGCGACGAGGGCGGGGCTGTGACGCGAGAGCCTGGCGAGCACAACGGTGTTGGTGGTTCCGTCAGGACGCACGTCAGGCACCGGCTCGATCGACGTCGCGCGCCCGGCGGTATCCACCGTGCCTTGCCCGCGCGATAAACGCGTCGAGCTGCGGCCCCAAAAATTTTTCCCCATGCGGATCATGTGAGGCTCGCGATCCCTGGGCGCGTGGCGCGTAATCTCGACGCTGAAGCGCACAGGATGGTGGCGAGCGCGCGGAGGCGGTCTGCCTGGGCCACTGTCGTCGCGGCAGAGTTCCATTCGACCCGATCTTGCCGACGCCGTCCCACGCGCCGGGGCGCAGCGCCACTCGGTCACGGCTGCGTCGTCCTGCGCACCACAACGCAGTGGCGACGTCGAGGGCACCGAGGAAAGCTCGGTCGAAATTGGCGCATGCGCCTTTGGGAGCTGCACCGCGTACTGCACCGCAGGGTAGAGCACGCTGCGGATCCACGAGCCCTGCAGGCCGTTCTCGATCGGGTTGCCCTCGAAGCGCCCCCTGGAGCCACTGGCGGTCGAAGGCACGGTTGATCTGCTACGCTCTGCGCCCGCTGGGAAGGCGGGGTTGCCCTGCGGAAGTGCGATCTGCCGCGCGTTGAAGGTCCCCGCGGGGATGTAGGGCGTCCCCGCTCGGGTAGGTGCCCGCCAGGATCGCGTCAAGCAGGTGCGCAGCGGCTGAGTCCAGGGTGGCCATGTCACCACCCGCGCCGCGGGCGGCTCGCCACCACCACGCGAGTCAGACCCGCCTCAACCTCGGCATCCTCCGCTGGGTAGAGTTTCGCCCCCGGTCGCGAGGCGACCGGTACTGCTCGGCCTCAGGTGAACTCCAGGTGGTAGGGGTAGCGGCCCGCGGTGTCGCGGTACTCGGGGCGCCGTCGGCCGAGCAGCCCGAGAGCGTACCAGCCGACGTACGTCTTCGCCGACGCCACCAGGTCGGTCTCGTCGATCGGGAGCGAGAGCCCGCCGCGCCGCGCCGCCCCCTCGAAGCGGCCGATGGCCGCGGTGAGCACCGTGGTGAGCACCGTGGTGTCGGCCTCGCCGTCGGCGTCATCGTCGGCGAGGTCGACGATGCGGGCGCTCGTCGCAATGGTGTCGAGGTAGGCGGCGTCGATGATGGCCACGCGTCAGCTCCGGCGCCTGCCCCGCGCGGGCTCGGCGGGCGTCTCGCCGTCGTCGACCGCCCGCACTTCGGCTTCGGCAGGGGACGCCCGCAGCGCGGCGATCTCCGCGCGCAGCGAGTCCAGGGCGGTGTGCGCCTCCTCGAGCTCCTTGGCGAGCGTCGCGTTGCGCGCCTCCACCGAGAGCCGAAGCCGGTGCTCGGCGTCGAGGTCGGCGCCGAGCTTGTCGGCGCGGTCCTCGGCGTCGAGGCGCGCCTGGGTCCGCTCCGCGGCGGCGTTGAGGACCACGGCGGCCTTCTCGACCGCTGCGTCGCGCTCGTGCCGCAGCCGCGCGATGCGGGTCTCGACGGGCTCCCCCGCGCGGAGCAGCTCCTCGTGCTCGGCCGCGGCGCGTGCCACGGTCTCGGCGTCGAGGCTGAGCCCGTGGTCGGTGGGGTCGAGGCCGACGCCCAGGAGGATCAGCGCGGCCGCGATCTCGACCACGCGGGCGCGGGAGCTTCCGGGCGGGGCCACGCGGGGAGCGATGGCCAGGGCCGAGTCGCGCAGGGCGGGGGTGCCCGAAGTGCCCGCGACGGCACACGCTGCCGTGACGTCGCGAATGGTGATGCGCTCCATCAGACCAGCTCACCCGAGGCGCTGAAGGTGAACGTGGGCGTGTCGGAGCCGCCGATGGTCCACTGGAGCCGCACGTAGCGATCGAGCGCGAAGGTCTTGCGCTGCGTGCCCGTGGTGGTGGCCTGGGTGAACGACCCGGCCGTGTACCAGGTGACCCCGTCGCGCGAGGTCTGCACCACCACGTCCAGGGTGGGCGAGGTCCCGCTCGCCGCGGTGATCGCGAGCACCAGGGCGAGGGTGCGCCGGCGCCCGGTCTCCTCCACGACGGTGCCGTTCGCGGTGGCCGTGCGTGCGGCGCTGAGGTGGAGCGACGTCGCGCCAGAGTCGACGTGCTGGCCGTCGGTGGTCTGGTAGCCGGTGGGGATCTGCATGGTGGTCTCCGGGGTCAGGCGCGGCGACCACGTCGGCGGCGGCGCTGGTGGTGAGGCCGTGGCGGGTAGGCTCTTCGAGGAGGGCGGTGGGCGGTCTCGGGGTCGGGGAGGTCGAAACGCGAGGTCGGAAGGTCTTCGAGGCAAAGGTAGCCCGCGGCGATGAAGTCCGCGCGGTGCGGGAACATTCGTCGCGAGCGAGGTGCCCGCGATGGCGTTGCGCATCCCCAGGGCGACGCTCGCCGCGGTAGAGACCCTTCGAGGTCCGCGGGCGCGGCCAGGGTGACGTAGTAGCGGCGCAGGTGCATGTCGTGGTCGATCCCCGCTGGCGCGGGGGAGCTTCGAGGTCCGCCGCTGCCGCGAGGATCCAGTAGGGTCCATCCCCGCTCACGCGGGGGATCGGGATCAGGTGGCGATCCTGTTGTTGTGCAGGATGCGCACGACACCAGGACGCGTGCGCCCCGGCATCCGGTTGTAGCGGTGCGACACGTGGAGGATCTCCGTCGCGCTGATGGTCGCCTTTCTCAGGGGGTCCCTGAAATCCTCCGCGTTCGGGGGGTCGGTCCAGAAGACGCACGCCCCGGTCTTCACCAGCGCCGTCGTGTACTCCGGCGAAACGCAGGTGTACACGTTGTCGTTGGTGTAGGTGCCCGAGGCGAAGGCCACGGTGAGCCCGGAGGTGCCGAGCTCGACCTCGGCGGCGGTGAGCACCGCGGTGGCCTCCCAGGTGGTGCCGCCGTTGATCGACCAGCGGAAGTCCGCGACGCCGCGGACGCCCGTGGTGGTGATCTCGATGCGCAGGTTGATGTCGCCGTAGGCGTAGCCGCTCACCGTGATCGTGGGCGGCGCGGTGCCCGCGGAGGTGATCGCGAACGCCACGGGCGAGCGGTCCGACACGTAGAACGGGGGGAGCCCGTCGAACTCCACGACGCCGGTGTCGTTGTTCTGCTTCATCACGCGCAGGAGCGGCTGGCCGTTGCCGTCCTTGAGCTTGAGGAGGTTCTTGAGCGTGACCGAGTGCCCGACGATCGCCGCGACGCCGTCCTGCTCGTCGCCCCAGCGCAGGCGCGCCTCGGTGACCAGGTCGCGGTCGAGGTACACGGGCGACGAGGAGGAGTGCACGTCGAGCACCATCTGCGTCGGCAGGCCGCTGGCGTTGAGCGCGTCCATCCCGGCCTTGTCGGCGCGTCGCGCGACCAGGGCGGTGAACTGCCGCGCGGACTCGCCGTAGGGGTCGGCGTAGCCCGCGAGACGGCGCGCCATGTCGGTGATGTTGAACGCGATGCCGGAGCGAACGACCGACGCCTGCTCCTCGGTCATCGAGAGCTGTTGCACGTCGATGGCGTCGCCATCGGCGTAGTCGCGCATCTCCCCGAGCGTGCCGAAGTACGGCACGTTCACGGGGCTGCCGGGGCGCGCGCCGCCGGGCAGGCCGGTCTCGACGCGCATGGCGCCGGTGGCGCCGAGCACGGACATGCCGGGCAGCGCGCCGGCGACGGCTTCGAGCCAGAGCTCGGGGACGATGAGGTTGGACGAGGTGGTGTTGCCGATGGGCATGGAGATCTCCGTGTGCGGTGCGGTGAGCGGACAGCGCGCGATCACCGCAGGCGAGAGACGTGTGGGGGCGGGGTGAGGGTTCGGGGCGGTTCAGGCGGTGAAACGGGCGAGCGCGGCGCGAAGTGCGCAGGTGCCGTCGAAGCCCTACGCCTCGTGAGCCGCCAGGAGCTGCTCGAAGGCGAGGGGGTTGGTGCGCAGGAGCCGGTCCTTCTCCATGGCGCTGAGCTCGGCGTGGGGCTTCTCGGGCACGCCCGAGACCCCCGTCGGGAGCTTGCCCGGAGGGCTGCTGCGCGCCCTTCGGAAGCGAGCGCGGGGGATCACCGGCGCGGCGTCGAGGAACGCCCGGAGCTCGGCGACGGGCTTGTCGCCGTAGAGCTTCTCCAGGGCCGGGGTGAGCTTGCCCTCGCGCTTGCCCGCGGAGAGCAGCTCGCGGCGCTCGGCGTCTTCGATGCGCCCCTCGGCCTCGGCCGCGCGCTTCTGGGCGGCGTCGAGCTCGGCGCGCCGTGGTAGGCGCGTTGAGCTTGCCGAGGGCGCTCGGGAGGTCGGACGCGCCGAGGGCGGTGAGCAGGGCGTCACGCTCGCGGCGGGCGGTCTGCACGGCGTGGAGGACGGTGGACTCGTCGGCGTTGTCGGCGAGCCCGAGGAGGGCGAGGACAGACTTCATGGTGCGTGGCTCCGTGGTGGGGGCGGTGGCCCTCGCGGCGCTCATCACGAGCGGGCGCTGGCCGTGGGTGGCGGGGTACGAGACGAGGGCGACGGGCTTGATCCCGAGCACCCGGCGGGTGTCGGGGTCGTAGTCCACCGCGGGGGAGACGTAGCGGTACTCGGGCACCGTGGGCCTGCCGTCGGGGGCGCGGCCGGGCGTGATCGCGCGCAGCCCCACCTCGGTCCAGCGGATGCCCGTGGCGTAGAGCCCGTCGCCCACGCGGTGCTCGAGCGCGCCGATGTAGCCGGGCACGTCGCGCTTCTGCCCGGCCTCGCCGAAGGTGCCGTGGTCGAAGTCCATCGCCAGCTCCACGCCATGGGCGGCGAAGCGACGCACGGCCTCGGCGGCGCCCTCTGCGTCGAGCATGAAGCGGCCCTTGGTGGTGTCGTTCCAGCCGTCGCGAAAGAGCCGCAGCTCGGTCGGCGGCTCATCGGGCAGAACGATCGCGTCGAGGGTGGCGGAGTGGTCCATGGCGGTGCCGAAGGGGAAGTTCGTGCGGGTCTCGCCGTCCCAGACCGCCAGCGCCTCGAAGCGCACGGGCATGGCGTCGATGCGACCGAGGGGCGACGCGAGGTCGGGCGCGAGGTAGGCCAGCGTCAGGTGCGGGTCGAGGCCGTGCGTGCGGTCGACGAAGCGGTAGTGCTCGGCCTCGATGCAGTTGCGCAGCTCCCCGAGCGCGGGCGCGTCGACCGTCAGGTGGAACGCATCGGGCTCACCGGAGCGGCCTGCGAAGCGGCCGACGCCGGAGAGTTGGGCGTCGACGGGCGCGCTACGCGCGGCGAGGCTGGCGAGCGTGCCGAGGAGGTCTGGCGGCGCGGACGTGAGCACGCAGAGCGTGACGTGCAGCTCGCTCGCGGGGAGCGCGCCGGGCACGGACGACGGCAGGGCCACGCGCAAGGCGAGGGCGGCGGTGAGCGGAAGGACAACGGCAATGGGCATGGCTCAGTCCTCGACGGATATCTCGGTGACACCGTCGGCCACGGGTGCAAGGCCGAAGCCTTCGTCGGCCACGGCGGCGGTGACGGGCGGCCTCACCGAGCGCCCGCCCACCGCGGCGAGCTCGTCGGCGGTGAGCGGGAGCACCGTGCTTCGGCAGCGGTGGTGTAGCGGTGGCCAGTGCGTCACCCACCAGAGATCGGACGCCTCCAACGTGGTCCCATGGCACGAGACGCACGGCGCCGAGGTACGGTTGTCGAGCACCGCCGTGAACCGCCAGTACGGGCGCGCCTCGGTGTCCGCGGCCATGCGCTGGTAGCGCAGTGAGTTGAACGAACTCTGCACGTTGGTGCGGAAGATGGTCTGCAGCAGTGGGCTCGCGGCGTCGCCCCACCGCCCCTGCAGGTAGTCGTCAAGGAACGCCTGGATCTCGCCGTAGGGGATCCCGTCAGCCTCGGCCTGGAGGATCACATCGAGCACGTCGTCGATGACCCCGCCGACGGCGAGTTCTTCAGCACGCGCGGCCTGCTCCGCAGCGTCGCGCTCGGCCTTCTCTCTCAGCGCCGCTGCTGCCGGGTCCCGCGAGGCCTCGTCCCACGCGTCACGGACACCAGAGGGGGCGGGCGGCGCGGCGAGGCCGCCGTCAGCGGCCATCGCCCGGCCTCGCGCTGTGCGCGCCCGCGGCCGCAGCGCTCAACACGGTCTGCTGCACGAGCCTGCGAAACGCCGGGCTCTTCGCCCCGCGCAGCTTCTCCAGCCGCGCACGCAGATCCGCGGTGGTCTTCGCCTCGCCCACCGCCTGGCGTACCTGCCCGACGATGCCCTGCGCGAGCGCCTCGGGCGCGGCTTCGCATGCGGCGGTGTGCAGCTTGTCGACCCACGCCTGCCCCGCGAGCGCGCGACGCTCGGCAGGGAGCGTGGGCGTCGCGGCAGAGAGCGCGGCGGGTGCCGTCGTCGTCGCGAGCAGCGGGATCTCTGCGGCCTCGGCGAACTTTCTCCAGTCCACCGGCGCGCCCTGGTCTGCGACGGCCACGGCGACGCGGGTGCGTGCCTCGAGCACCTCCGAGTCTTGCTTCTTGTCGGTCGGCGGGGAGAGGTCCCACGCGGGCCACGGAGCGACCTCGGCGTTGCCGAAGTTGAACACCGCCCACGGGACCAGCACCTGCGCGCGCAGGGTGCCCGCGAGCGAAGAGGCCAGCGCCCGCAGCACCGAGCGCGACACGGTCTCGTGCACCGAGGTCGCGCTGTAGCTCCCGCCCTTCACCTCGGTGGTGAGGTTCTGCCCCAGCATCGAGACGGTCGTGGCGTCGTCGGCAGCGTCGATCAGCCGATCGAAGACGTCGACCGTGGACGAGGCGACGGAGAGCTGTTCGAGGTCCCAGCCGGGCGGGAGCGCAAGCGCCGCATCGCCGCCCACGCCCATGAGGTCGTTGGCGATCTGCCGACGGTCCGCGTCGGTGCCGTCTTCGGTCGTCGCGACCCGAGGCCCGGAGCCTGCTCGGAGTCTTGCCCCGATCGCCCAGGGCGTAGCGCTTCGCGCGCCACCACCGGGCGATGGACTTCCACGCGCCGTGCTTCCACGGCTCGTTCTCGGCCTGCGGCGTGAAGAGCACCCAGGTCCCGTCGCCGGGCGTGATGGGGATCTCGCTGCCATCGAAGAGCCGCACCTTCCACGTGCCGGCGTACGGATCCCAGCGCAGCGCGCGGGGGTGCCAGACCGTCGAGGCGCGGGACCACGCGGCCTCGCTCCTCCACCCACGAGATCCGCGCGAGCCCACGCCGAGGACCGCGCCCACGCCGAAACCTGGGTCCAGGAGGGTCTCGTCGGAGAACGCGCTCCACCAGTCCTCTTCGACCTCGATGGCGCGACGCGCGCGACGACGCAGCCGCCCGACGCCGTCTTCGAAGGTGAGCGGGAGGCCGAAGAGCCCGCCGAGTTGCAGCCGCGCGGCCTTCACGCGGTCGTCGGCCTGGATCGCGTCGCAGAGCTCGGCCGCCCAGCGCAGGTTGCCGCCGTCGGCGGTGACCTCGGCCTGGCGGATGAGGTCGAGCGTCCAGCCGTCGGAGGGGAAGGCCCGGGCGCTCGGTGCGCGGTGGTCGATGGTGGGAGGGTGGCGCATCAGCGTCGTGTCGAGGGGACCCGCGCGGTCCGCCCAGGAGCGGGTGCGTCGAGCATCAGGTGCGTCAGGAGCCACACCATCGCGTCCATGCGGTCGGGGCTCTTCTCTCCCGGCACCCAGGTCGAGGCCTGGTCTTCGAGCCTCGCGTGCACGCCCACGTGGTGAGCGCGCGACTGCTCGAAGAGCGCGGCGATGGGCTCGGCGCGGGTGTGCTTACCGCGGCTCGCAGACACCGCGCGGAACACCACGCGAGGCGAGGCCCGCCGCTTCTCGCGAAAGAGCTTCTCGGCGGCGGTGGTGACCACGTGGCCCACCATCGCGCCGCCGTTGTTCACCTCGCCGACGATGCAGTCGGCCTCGAGCTCGTCGTGCAAGAGCACCGCGCGCTCGCCCCACTCGCCGGGGGAGAAGCGCCCCGAGGCGTCGCGGAGGATGTAGCCCTCGCGGTTCTCGCCGACGCCGCCGGCGACGATGCCGGTCTCGGCCGCGTCGTCCGCGTCGGGGTCGGCGTCAGGGTCCGCGGCCTGGGGGTCGATCGCGACGGCGACCCGCGCGAGGTCCGGCGCCTCGGTGACGCGCGTGGTCTCGAAGAGCTTGAGGGTCCAGAGCGCGCCTGGGGTGTCTTCGAGGAGCTGCGCGTACAGCTCTTGCCGCCCGAGACGGGTGCCCTCGTAGCGCTTGAGCAGCCGCGCGAGGAAGGGCTTGGCGAGGTTCGCGGCGTTGTCGTAGGTCGAGCCCCCGGTGATGCGTACCGTGGGGTCCTTCAGCAGTTCCTTCAGCACCGGCGTGGGCCGGGGCGTAGTCGTGATGATCCCGCGGGGCTCGCCAAGGCGGAACCCGAACTGCGCCATGTCCCAGGTGTCGCGGAGGTACTTCCACGCCGCGAGCTCGTCGCACCAGATCGTGTCGTGCTGGGGCCCTCGAAGGCGCTCGGGCTCGTCGGCGCTGAACGTCGTGGCGACGGCGCCGTTTTTCCAGGTGAGCCGCCGCTTCGAGGGCTCGTACTCCGGCATGTCCCACGGCGGGGAGTTCTTCAGGATCGAGCCGGGCCCGGTCTCGACCATCACGTCGCGCACGTCGGCGGTGGTGGGGCCGATCAGCGCGATGGCGCGCGCGCCCTCGGCGACGCGCTGCCGGACGAACTCGGCGCCGGTGCGGGTCTTGCCGAAGCCGCGACCCGCGAGCACGAGCCACCAGAGCCAGTCGCCCTCGGGGGGGAGCTGCGCGTCGCGCGCCCAGATCCGCCAGTCGTAGACCAGCGCGAGGGCGGTCTCAGGCGGGAGGCTCTGGATCAGCCTCGCCCGGTCCGTCGGCGCCAGGCTCTTGAGCAAGGCGCGCAACTGCCGCGGCGAGGGCTGCGTGTGCGTCAGGGAGAGGTTGTCCACCGCTGGTGAGGTCCACGGTGACGGGCGCCGCGACCCCGCCGAGCTTCGCGAAGGCTCCGAGCGCGGTGCTCAGCGCCCGCACACCCGAGGCGAGCCGATCGGTCCTTGTCTCGGTAAGCAGCTGGTCGTCGAGGCGCTTCACCGCGCGCAGGAGCGCGCGCTTCGCGGGAGCGACGGCGTCGCGCAGCTCTTCGCGCAGAGCTGCAACGATCAGCTCTTCGCCGCGCTCGTGCGCCCCGGCGAGCACGCGGCACACGGCCATTCGCGAGGCATGCACGCCGTGCTCGGTGTTCAGCCACGCGGCGATGCCGACGTAGGTGAACGGCTTGCCGGTGACCGGGTCGGTCTCGCGAGAGCGCGCGACGATGGCCGCGTGGAGCTCGGCGGGGATGGTGCGAGAGAGGCGCATCGTAGTCGGGCGGGTCGCGCAGACGACTGCCCTGCGCTGCACCTGGGGTGATGGGGGAGGGGCCTCCCCAGGTGCAGCGCAGGATGGTCGGTCAGGCAGCGGCGATCATGTCGTCGGTGGGTCGGGGCCAGAGCACGTGCCACGCCTCGCGCGTCGCACCGCTGCCGATGGGGACCGGCAGCTTCACCACACGCAGGGCGTCGGGGCGGTGCTGCGCGCCTCGGAGTCGGTCGATCACGCGCTCGGCCTGCCGTCGGCAGACTCCGAGGCGGGCGGCCAGCGCACGCGCGCCGAGCGCCTCGTACCCCTGCGCCACGTCGGCGAGCGGTTGACGCAACTCTGCCACCCACAACCGACCCTGGATGTCGCAATGGTCGGGGGTCAAGGGACCCTCAAAGAATTTTCGCCGAAGGGTGAGCCCATGACGGAGAAGTACGGGAAGCGCGTCGGCTGCACCCGACGGCGCCGACGGCAGATGGGCACTCGGCGCACACGATCGCCCGCGCACGCGGGCCTTCCGACGCGCGGCTTTGGTGTGGTGCTTTGCGTCCCCGTCGATCGCCACGCCACGAGCGCCGAGGCCAGCATGGGCCGCCCCCACTCCACGAGCTGCGATACGCGCCGCTCTTCCATCACCCGGCGCAGGGTGAGCAGGTCGCGGAGATTCGCGGTGCTCTCGGTGAGCACCCGGCCCGATGTGTTCATCGCGGTGGTGTGCGCGCGCTCGGCCTCCTCTCGCTGCGCCGTCGCGCGGTCGACGGCGTCGCGCAGGGCGACGGGGCCCACCTCGCGGGCGAGCAAGCCGCACACCTCGCGCACGGTGGGGCGGGCGTCGCCGCGGTCGGCGAGCCACTCCAGCACCCGGCGGTCTGCGAGAGGCACGCGCTGCAGCCGCTCCCACGCCACCCGTGCCCGAGCCGCGTCACCGCTCTGGTGCATCCGATCCACCCACGCCTGGGGGTCGCCGCCGGAGGTCTGCCCGTCGCGAGGCTCGGCGGGGAGGGCCCGCAGTCCACCGGCCGCAGCGAGGCGGGCGAGGGGCGCGAGGGCCTCCATCGCGGAGTGCAG
Source organism: Polyangiales bacterium (assembly GCA_041389885.1). Taxonomy (GTDB): domain Bacteria; phylum Myxococcota_A; class Polyangia; order Polyangiales; genus JAWKRB01. The sequence continues at coordinate 16,409 of JAWKRB010000052.1, forward strand.
GTCGGTGACGGCGATGTCGCTCACGCGATGCCCTCTGCACAGAGCCGCGCCAGGGCGTCGGTCTCGGTGGGCGCCTCGAACACGACCGCGCGCAGACCTCGCGCACTGCGCACGAACGCCGTCAGCCGCACGCACGATCGGCCCGGCGCGGGGCGCGGATCCCACGCGGGGAGCGTCACGAGGTGGTGCGGCACCTCTTCGACGCGCACCCCGAGCACGTGGGCGATCCTCTCGGGGCTCACGACTCGCCCCCTGCGTCGAGGATGGCCTTCGCGCGGGCCACCCAGCACCCAACGCGATGAGCCTTCCACGGCCTCTCGCACGCGAGGCAGATGTACCCGACCATGCCGCGGATCTGCTGGTCTGCCACGATCTGCGACAGCTCCCGACGCAGCCGCTCGACCTCTCCCCTCAGCGCCGCGACCTCGGCGTCCCGCCGCGCCTCGTGACACGGGCACCCGGCGTGGTGCGACTTGCGCCCTGCGCAGGGCTCAGCCACGGGGCACCTCCACCCGCGCGAGGTTCACGATGCGCACGGCGCGATACCACGCGTCGAACTCCTCCCGCGTCGGCGCGACGCCCTCCGACATCTCGCGCACGATGCTCGCGGCGAACTCGCGGTCGATCTCGTCCTGCCTCTCCCGCAGCATGTGGTCGTAGGCGACGCGCCCGAGGGCGTAGACCGCGAGGATGAAGGCCGTCCACGCCAGGTCCTCCGTCGCGCCCATGCCCCTCTCGACGAAGCCGCACACGATCAGTGCCGTCGGCATCACGCCGAAGTGCCGGAACATCCGCGGCGCCATCTCGCGCGCGGCTCCCTTGAACTCGTTCCACGTCATCCCGCACGCATCCCCTCTGCGGCCTGCGCCGCGCTCCAGGTCTCCACCCACGTCTGCAACCCCGCCCGGCGCGCCTCCCGCACGGTCTGCCCCGTGCCGTCGGTCCGGGAGAGCGGGTCCTTCAGCGCGTACACCGCCGCCAGCCGCCCCATGCGCGCCCGACGCGCGACGGCGCGGACCATCGCGGTGTTGCGCACGAGCGGCCAGCGCGAGCCCGACGACACGCGCTCAGCCGGGCACCACCGCCCGATCTCCCGCCCGTCGGCCCCCTCGCGCACGGTGCCGTCGAGGGAGAACACCACGCACCGGATGGAGGTGCGGGCAATCCGCTCCTGCACCCATGTGTCGGGGCCGGGCGCGTCGCCGGTGACCACCAGGTTCGCGTGGTCGGTGATGCACTCGATGATGTGCCGCGCCCACGCCTCGCCCCCAGGCCGCTGCACGAGGGACCGCGACCCGCAGACCAGCGTCAGGAACGTGGGGTACTCGTAGCTCTCGTTAGGGTGTTCCATCACGACTCCCACACGCCGTCGCGTTCGCTGAGCCCCGCGCTCCCGAGCTGCTCCGCGATCCGCACCCGGTCACCCGCCTCGAGGCCTTCGCCGCCGAGCACGACGAGCCCCGGCTCCCGCGCGAAGCCCCACGCCCGCAGCCATCGCCGCACGCCCTCGGCGAGCTGGCACCACCCGACGACGTCCACCGCGACCCGCCCTGGCGATGCGACGGGCCGAGGGGATGCAGGGGATGCGACCCGCATCCCCTGCACGGACAGCGACCAGTCCCACCAGGCGGTCTGCTCGGCGCGCAGTTCGACGCCGGCGACCAGGGAGTGCCACCGCCCGGACCCGTCCCGCCACGCCAGCGCCCAGCAGGCCGTCTCGACCTCTTCTCGGGTCGCGCAGCCAGGACGGGCCCTGTAGAGCCTCACAGCGCCGCCGGAGAGCAGGACGGCCACAACCTCGGCGCAACCGGCGGGAGGGCACGGAGGGGCCACCACAGGCCCGGCAGAGGGCATGCGGCCCGTCGAGTCCCGCTGGGGCACGCGGTGAGACGCGGGGTGACGCTCGTAGGGTGACGGGGTGACACCCTGGGTGTCACCGTACCTGTCACCCCTAAACGCCTCTGCCGCAGTCTCTTTCTCTACGCGGTGACAGGTGACAGGTACATGTGAATAGTGCGCGGCGCGCGCGCCCGCGCCCGCTGGCGCACACGCGCACACGTATAGAGCAAGCTCCCGACCCGTCACCCCGTCACCTTGGCGCCAAAGCTTTGCAGCGCAGCGCTTTAGGGGTGACACCCAGGGTGTCACCATACCTGTCACCCCGTCACCCATCGTCGCGCACCTTGAGTTCAAGGCGGTACAGCCGGGCGATCTTGGTCCTGTGCTCGTGACCGAGAGCCTTGAGTCGCGAGGCCAGCTTACCGCTGGCGACCGGGGTATGCCCGTTGGCCGTCGCCCACGTGCGGTAGTCGGGGTAGAGCTTGTCCACGCCGTTCTCGCGCCACGGGGATGTGCCAGCGGGAAGGATCTCGCAGCGAGCGGCGACCCACTGGCGCACCTGATCGGAGTCCTGCTGCCACTCGGCCTTGGCCTCCTCGCTGGCCTTGGGTGTCGAGTAGCGCCCCTCTCGCTGAAGCCGCGCCGCCCCCTCGAGGGCCCACGCGGCGATGCCCGCGATCTCGGCGCGGATCACCTGGCGGTCGATGTCCTTGATCTCTTCGTGCGCCTGAAACGACCTGGTGCAGGGGATCACGGCGAAGCGCCGCCAGAAGCCCCTCGACTGGTCGCGGGTACCGGGCAACTCGTTGCAGGCGAAGACGTGTCCGGCCTCGGGGATCAGGGTGAACGGGGTCTCGTACTTTCGCTCTGCCGTCATGGCGTCGCCGGCGATGACCTGCTTGAAGCGGTCGCCGTCCTGCACGTCTGCGCCCGGCAGCTCGGACACGACGTTGAGGCGTTTGCCCGCGAGCTCGGCGAGGAGGAAGCCCCGCCCCCACGCGTTCGGCGGGATCGAGCACACCGCCGTCACGGGAAAGAGCGCGCGGAGCACGTTGAGGACGCGGGATTTGCCGTCGTTGCCGGGTCCGACGAGCACGAGCGCGACGGCGTACGTCGCCGCCATGCCGACGAGCGCGGCGCCGGCAAACTCTTGCAGGAGCCCGATGGCGCCCGCGGTCTCTTCTTCGTCGGGGAGCACGAGGCTCCGGGTGTCGTCCTGGCGCTCGCGTCGAAAGACCTCGCGAAGCATCCTGGTCCATCGCTCGATGCCAGCGCCCGCCGTGAAGGCCACGTCGAGCGCGTGGGTCGCGCGGTGTGACGGGGCGTGCGGCTCGGTCACGACCTCCCCGTCGCGCGCGGTCGCCCAGCAGTCAGCGAAGCACACGCCCCTCGGCGCCGAGTCAAAGAACCCCCGGAGCCGCCGCGCACGCCGCGGCGCTGAGTACGCCTTGATCGCGGAGTCGCTGAGCGAAAGCGTCCGCGGCTTCGCCCGCCGATCATGCACCCTGCGAATCCGGCCACGCGCTGGTAGACCTCCGCGCGCGGCAGCTCGACGAAACACCTCGCGGCGGGTGGTACCGCCAGAACTGCCCGCGGTCGAAGACGACGCCATGCCCCGTGCCCTCAGAGATGTCTTCGACCAGGGCCTGCGCGAGCTCGACGCTGTCGCCGCGGGAGAAGACCCTGCGGTCGAGCGGTTCATCCTGGATCGCCTCGCGCTCCGCGTCCGCCTCCGCCGCCTGGTCGGCGAAGGCCTCCTCGACACCGCGCGCCCGAAAGCGGGCTGCCGCCTGCTCTCGCTCAGCCTCGCGAGGCCACCTCCCGCGCGACCTCGGGCGAGAGCCCCGCGGGACCGAGCACGCGCTGCGCGCGATCCCCCTCGACCTCGCGGGTGTCGAGGGGCGGCGCGCAGCGGCGGAGGTTCGCGACCTGCAGCGCGGCCTCGAGCTCGTCGAAGATCCAGGCCCTTAGCCCGGAGGCTGCGCGCCATGGAGAAGAGCCCGTGCGCTGCCCCTCGGGGAACGTCTCGGCAGCGGCTGTGCTGCCCGGGCAAGAGAGCGCGGCCGGGACGTGAGCCGTGAGAGCCAGCCCTCGGGCATGGGCGCCACGGCGATGTCCGCGGGGTCGGACGAGGCCTCCCACACGTAGCGGCGCCCGCTGACGTGCAGCGACGGCGGGGCGACGACGTACCCGCCCTCTCCGCGCACGTCGAGGCCGGGCCCGAGCTGCCCCGCGGAACAGCGGACGGTCGCACCCTCGGGCACCGAGAGGTAGATGTGCCTCCCGCCAGACCCGGTGATCACCTCGACCGTGTCGGGGAGGTCACCGAGCACGCGGCGGCTGTCCACCAGAGAATCGTCGCCGCCCTTGGACGGAGTCCACGTCGATGACCGCGAGAGCGCCGCCGGTGGCGATCGCCACACCGGCGTCCGGCCAGCGACGCCACCACGCGCGAATCGTCGCGAGGTCCGTCGACGCGTCCTTGAGGCCGTTCTCGGTGCGGGGGTGCTTGCCGGGGCTCCCGCACGCGCGGTTGCCGCAGGTGCACTACGATATCCGGATCGAGTGCACAGAGACACCGGCCACCCGCGTGCGGCGTAGCTCAGCGCCGCGGTGAGAGGCGTGGGCGTCGGGGCGCTGTTGTCGAAGGTCATCGCCATGCGCCCTCCTGGAGGCGGAGGTCTGCGACGGCGCCGGGCTATTGGCCGCCCCGCGGCTGAAGTGCCGTGCGCGAGACTATCGACAACGACTGCAAGCTCAAGCACCGCCGAGACGCGCCCCGTGTGCACGTGCCTGCCGCTACGCGCATCGAGCACTTGCAGCGACGAGGCGCGGTGTCAGTCCAGGCCCCGGAGCCGTTGCTGGCGGTGCCTCGTGCGCTCCTCGTCGGTCATCGCCCGCACCCGCACCAACTCCCCCGTGTCGAGGCGCCAGGTCTCGATCGTGTAGTCCATGACGTTGACCCTCGTCTCGACCTCCACCTCTCGCTCCTCGTGCCCGTCGCGTGCCGCGCGGGAGGCCTCCTCCATCTTCGCGCGCAGCTCCTTCAGCTCGGCGCCGAGGGTCTTGGCCGTGAGGGACTTCCGGTCCTCGATGGCCTTGTAGTCCTTCACCAGCACGGTGCTCTCGTGCGCGCGGGCATCGCGCTCTTCGTTCGTGAGCTTGCAGGTCAGCCGTTCGGTCCCCATCGGTGCGGTCCTTCTGCGGGCAGCGCCCGCGGTTGTGCGAGGGCTGCATCACGCGCCCCCGATCAGTCGCGCGAGGTAGAAGCTCCAGTGCGAGTCGAGCGGGTGCAGCTCGCACCGCGAGTCCACGCGCCATGCGCTCACGTCGGCGGCGCCGATGCTCGGCCGCCCGCCTCGAGGCGATGCCCACGGCACGGCACGCCAGGGGATCGCGTGGATCACCCCGCCGAGGCGCGCGACGAGGACTGCGAGCCCTCCGCCGGCGGCGCACGCGTCGAGGTCTTCGCGCTGGTGCTCGGGCAGCTCGTGCAGACCGAGGCGCCCCTCGCGGCTCTTCGCCTCGAGCGCGACGCTGCGGCCTCCGGGGAGCTGGCCCTGGAAATCGGCAGGGCCCGTCCCCACCACCACGAGCTCCGTCCCGCCCGGCCCGGTCCGCTTCGTGGGCGGGCCGACGTGGCGCATGCGGCAGAGCATGCCGCGGGCGATGGCGCGCTGGTGCTGCGCGTCGAGCCAGCGCTCGAGCTCGTCACCGTGGCGCGCCGCGAGCTCGCCACCCGACCGTGCCCGCGGACCTCGCACGGTGGCGAGGATCGCCGCGGCGTCGTCGGGATGCCCTGCGTGCCGCGCCATCACGGCTGCGGCGAAGGCTGAGCGTCGACGGGTCACGCTGTCCTCCGCGATCGAGCGCCGAGGCGCCGGGGGAGGTCGCACCGCAGCAGGTCGCAGCGATGGGCCGCTGCAAACGCCTCCTCGCCCTCGTCGCGCTCGGCCTCGCTGAGCGCGTTCCAGGCCATCGCCGCGAGTTGCACGTCGATCGCCCTCGGGTGCGCCCATGTGACCTGTCCGCCGGGGATGCCGTCGCACTCCTGCAGAAGACGGACGCGCGCCAGGTGCAGCGCCGCGCGGGCAGCGAAGCCGGGCGACTCGCCCACGAAGAGGCTCTCGTCGCTCACGCCGCACGCTCCTCGGATGCCTCGGGCCTTAGCCCTGCGAGCACGCGCGCCGCGATCGCTACGCGCTGCGGGAGCACGTCCACGACCCACGCCGCGGCCTCGCCTCCGGCCACCAGATCGGTCGCCGCGATGTGCAGCACCCACGCCGCGCAGCGCTCGCGCCGCGCCGCCTCGACGGCCCTGCCCCAGAGCGCGCACGACGCGCCGATCTCGCCCGCGGTCACCTCCGCGAAGACCTCCGTCGGCACGTAGACGCGCCCCCCCGGCGCTCCGCGCAGTGGCACGCCGGCCCGGCGTGAGCGTGACGCGGTGACCGAGCGCGACAGCCCGTGCTGGGTGTCCCACGCGCTCGAGGTGGAGCAGCGCAGGTCGCGCTGGCGCAGGATCACCTCGAGCGCGTCGACGTCGATCTCGCGGCGGCCGTAGCGCCGATAACGCGGGGTGATCGGCGCGGCGAGCCCGAGGGTGAATCCTGCCTCGGAGACGAGAGTCCTGACGGCGGTGCCGTCGATCCCCAGCCGACGCTCGGCTTCGCGGACGCTCCCGCGCCCGTCCGACTGCGGCGGCAGCCCCAGCTCTCGGGCCTTGCCCCAGATCGCGATCAGGGTGCGTCCCGGCAGCTTCGAGCGAAGGGTGCGCTCGGTGAGCTCGCCCCACTCGCGTTGCAGGATGACGACCTCGTCGCGGGTCCACGCCCGCCCGTGGACCGCGGCGCCAAGAGCGGTCGCCCTCGACGAGATGGCCGAGCGCGAGCGCAGCGGAGCGCGTCGCAGCATCGCTGGAGCGCGCGACCCCGACGTGTCGACGAGCGGGCGTAGATCCGCCGCAGAACAGCATCCTCTTCAGCCGTCCAGGCCGTGCCGCGGGTCACCGTGCACCTCTCAGCGCCGCGGTGAGGGCCTCGATCCGCGCGTGAGCCTCGCCCTCGACGTGCCGCACCAGGCCTGCGAGCGCCTCGTCGGGGGTGTCGGCGACGGCCTCCCAGCCGCTGACGCCCTCGTCGTCGTGGCCGAGCGCGGACGCACACCACCGGCCGTCCTCGGCGCTGGTGCCGCCCACGGTCCAGGCGATGCGCTCGGCGCTCGGCACGAGCACCGCCGCCAGAGCCGCGAGGCGCGCGAGCGGACGGGGCGAGGGCTCGCGCGACGTTGCGTCGGCGAGGAACTGCCCCTCGAGCTCCGCGATCCGCGCGTCGCGGGCATCGAGGTGCTGCGCCAGCCCGCGGGACTCGGCTGCGGCAGTCTCGCGCACCTGCGCCAGCTCGGCCGCGACCGCATCTCGGTCCCGACGCAGCTCCGCGGCCTCGGCCCTCGCCGCGTCGCGCTGGGAGAGCAGCCAGTCACGCTCATCACGCAGAGCCATCTCTGCGGCAGTCGGCGTGCGTAGGCCACGGTTCAGATCAGGGACCAGCGCATCGAGGACCGAGGGCGCCTCGACCACCGGCGCGTCGAAGGCCACCGGGAGCGGGGCCTCGGCGATCACCCGAGCACCCTGCGGCGCGGTCTCGCAGCCGTTGGACGCAGCCGCGCGCCGCAGGATGATCGCCACAGCCTCCTGCGTCGAGCACTGGCGCTTGGTGCGCTCGCCCTGCGCGAGCAAACGGTGCCGCTTGCACAGCGGACGCAGCAGCGGATCAAGCCCCTCCCGATACCCCTGCGGAGGGTCCACGCAGCCGTTGGCGATGCACCGCGCATCTGCGGCGGGAGCCGTGACGCTCGCGCCGTTCGAGGCCGATACCCTCGGCGCCCTCGGCGCCCTCTTCGTGACCTTCTTCACCTCGGGCTCCTCTGCCGCCGCGGGCGGCTCTTCGGTCTCAGTCTCGCCGTCGCCCATCCAGTCGATGCGCGCCGCGGGCACGGCCACGCGTAGCGGCACGAGCTCGCCGAGGCGCCCCACGCGCGCGGTCAGCGCCGCCCCGTCGGCGCACGACGCGCAGCTCGGGTACAGAGGCCCCGCACCCGCGTTCGCACTCTTCTCGCGCCGCGCGGTGTGCCGCCGGGCGCAGAGCGTCCCCGTCATGGCAGCGCCCATCCACGGGCACCACATCGCCTGCGCCGCGACCGACACATCGCCAGGACGCGGGAGCGTCGCGTGCTGCGCGGGCGGCTCGATGGGCCGCCGATCCTCGATGAGCCGGGCCGCGCCAGCGCGCGCGGGCCGCAGCTCGGGCGAAGGCTCCTCTTCAAGATGCTCGCGCATCGTCTCGGAGCGCCGAGGGAGCTTCGCGAGCGCCTTCGCCTCGATCTGCCGGATGCGCTCGCGCGTGACGTCGAAGAGCTCGCCGACCTCTTCGAGCGTCGCGCCCCCCTCGTCGGCGACGTCGAGCGTGCAGCTCGAGCTCATCGCCTCGATGGTCTGGATCACGGCGTCGTCGTCGACGAGCACCCGCCCGTGGATCGCGTGGTGGACGCACGACACCCACGGACACGGCCGCTCGCCGTCCACGCAGTCCCCGCGCGTGACGGGTCGCACGCGCTCGTCGGTCAGCACCGGCAGATGAGGGGCGTTCATCGCGTTGCTCCCCAGCGGCGCTGCGCGTCGCGCATCACGCGGTCTCGCTTGAACCGCGGGTGCTCCTTCCAGCGCGTCCACGTCAGCGACGCGCGCAGCCGCACGAGCTCCTCGAGCTCCTCGGCGGACTCCACGGGCGTCTCGGCGCCGTCGCTCATCGCAGCGCCCTCCGGGCCGCCGCGCACGTCGCGAGCGTCGCAGCCGCAGCCGCTTGTGCACCATGCGCGGCGCCTTCGATCTGGTCGATCTCGTCGAGGGTCACGACGCCGTCGGCGTGCGCGCCGCGCACCCGATCCGCGAGGCGCCCCGCGGCCGTCTGCACGTCGAGCGCTGCGTCGCGCAGATCGCCGCCGCCTCGGACCTCGATGCGCGCGAGCTCAGCCCGCAGCATCGCCGCCGCGACCTTCGGGCCGAGCGCGTGCAGCAGATCCAGCAGCAGCCCGCGGCCCGAGAGCGGGTCGCAGAGGCGGTTCATCTGCTCATGCGAGATCCCCGCACGCCTCGCCGCCGCGCGCTTCGTCGCGCCCTTCTCGCCGGACGCCACGAGCGCACGCAGCACCGTCGCGAGCGTCTCCGCGCTCTGCGCGCGCTGTGCGACGCGGGCCGGTGTCAGCTTCGACTTCGTGGCACCTGCCGCGCCGACGCGCGACGCCGCAGGCTTCGCTGGATGCGATCCATCTGCCACGGCTCAGCCCTCCGCCCACAACCGCAAGACCAACAGGACCGTCAGACCGAGGGCGGTGCTCCATCCCCGCAGCGACGGCTCGCCGGCGAACAGCACCAGCGCCGCCAGGCCGACCGAGATGTTCGTGACCCATCCTCGCGGGAGCGCGCGCATCTCAGCCCGCCTCGGGTGAGGTCGGGGGCTGCGGCGCGGGGCCGAGCACATGCACCCTGCCGCCCTCGACGACGCGCAGGTGCGTCGGGGCTCCCGCGAGCGCGGCGCGGCGCACATCGATGCGATCGAGCGCATGCAGGGCCTCGTCGGCCAGGCGCGCGAGGGTGGGGTCGTCGTGCTGCGCGAGGGCGCGGAGATCGGCGCGCGTCATGCTGCCTCGGCGGAGGGCTGCGAGGCGCGGGCGCGCTCGACGGCGGCTTCCATCATCGCCACGTCAGAGCTGAGCGCCGGGATGTCCCATGCCTCAGCGGGCACCGCGCCGTTGGTCCACTCTGCGAGCGCAGCGCGGTGCGGGGCGGTCGGGGAGATCCGCCCTTTCAGCCAGTGGTGGGCGGTCACGTCGGAAACGTTTGCCGCGCGGGCGGCAGCGGCCTGCGGTTGCCGCGTCATCGCGAGGAAGGTTCGGAGCAGCACAGGCCCCCGATTGAGGTCGCTCATAAGGCTACAGGTTAGCTAATGGAAATGTCGCCGTCAACACCTTCGCGTCGATTCGGGTTAGCCACCCGAAAATCAGGGCGTGCGAGCGTCCCCGACATGCGGCACGGCAAGGCCCTACCCCCAGCGGTCAACGAGTGGATCAGGCAGCAGCTCCTCGCGTGGCTCGAGGAAGACCCAGGCCGTACGCGCGCCGCTCTCGCGCAGCGGCTCAACATCAGCGCGGCGCACATGACAAACGTGCTCAAGCACGGGCGAGGGGCGGGCGCGTCTCTCGAAGAAGACGTCGCTGCGCTCTTGGGTATCGGCGTCGAAGAGCTGCGCCGCCGGGCCAACGAGGCGTGGCAGGAGCCCACCGACGGCGCGGTGCGCGTGGTGCACGACGACCGATATCCGAACCGGGCGATCGCCGTCGCGTTCATGCGCGGGTGGGTGGCCGAGCCTGCGATTGCAGAAGTGCTGTCCTACCAGGCTCCAGAGCGACACCGACCTCGAACCGAAGGCGTGGGCGGATCACATCGAGGCGGCGCACAAGCGCCTCAGCCTCGACATCCGCAGGCCCGAGAGAGTCACCGAGCGCGAGGCTCGCGCCGAGGCCACGGGCGACGACCTCGAGGCCGCGACCACGCCCAAGCGCAAGGCCAGGCCGAAGGCGTAGGCCGGGAGCTCCAGCGGTTCCGACCGAGCGCCTCTGCGCTTGTCAAGTTCCGGATGGACTCGACGGACATATCCTGGCGGAGGTGCCCTTGCGACGATTCTTCGACGCGCGCACCTTCGCACGATGCCGTGGGACACCGCAGAGATCGAGGGTCGGGCCGAGGAGTTTCGACGCGAACACGGGGCGCAGCCGGGGGGCAGCATCGTCGCCCTCGCGCGCCGCGCGCTGGGTCCGTCGGGCGTGTCGCCTGCGATGCACAGCGGCCTTGTCGTGAACGACGCCGCGCTGGTGTGGGAGTACGGCTCTCCGAAGATTCTCGTGCGACCGAAGCTCGGCGCGCAGCCCTGGCGGGTCGCGTGGGGCGTTGCGCACGAGCTCGGGGAGCTCATCCTTGAGCGCGCGGGCTACCGCGAGGTCAACGTCGAACAAGTCGCCAACGGCCTCGCCGCGGCCCTCTTGATGCCTCGCGAGGAGTTCAGCGCCGCCTACGCCGCGCACGGCTTCGACCTCGCCACCCTTGCGGGGGAGTTCTGCGCCCCCCAAGGCGCCGCCGCTCTTCGCATCGGCGAGGTCACCGACGAGCCCGTTGTGCTCGTGACGGCCTCCCGCGTTCACCGGCGCGACGCGCTCGAGCAGCTCCCTGACGACGAAATGCTCTACCTGCTCTCGCGCGTGCCCAGGGTGCCGCGCCCCCTTTCTCGGCACATCCTCACCGACGTTCGGCGGGTGGTCGCGTTTCACCTCGCGGCGTAGAAATGTGACGTTAGCTAAAAATCGTCGCCACCCTCTTGCCTCCGCCATTCTGATTAGCTAAGGTTCATCCGTCCCCGCGATTCACCCCGCGGCGAAGGAGGACCCCGATGCCCCGCACCTGCACCCACTGCCCCGCCGACGCCCTCGACCACTCCACGCTCTGCGAGGACCACCACGCCGAGCGCGACGCCGTCGGCGAGCACCCCCCGGCCTGCATTTGCTGGGGCTGCGCGCGGTACTTCGCCCAGAACACCGGGCTGAAGGCCGTCTACATCCGCAACGCCAAGGCCCACCCCGCGACGGTCGCGCTCTGCCTGCGCCTGCCCCGCCTCGCGGCCCTCGCCGCCGCGGGCGTGCTGCTCACCGTCGTCGACGTGGCCGAGCTCAACGCGCGGGCCGACGCGGCGCGTGAGGCGCGCATCGTGGCGCTCGAGTGGGAGGCGGAGCCCGACGCGCCCGCGCTCCCGGGCGAACTGACCTGGATGCCTGCGCGCCGCAGCGGCGGATCGGTGGCGCGGTCGTGAGCGCGCGGGTCGTGAGCCTCCGGGCCCTCGTCGTCGAGGACATCGCCCGCACCGCGGACTGGGCCAACCGCCCCGCCGCCGCGCTGCTCCTGCGCCGATTTCCCGAGGACCCCGAGGCCGTGAAAGCCATCGCTGACGAGCTGCGTGTCGCCGCCACGCCGCGCGCCCGCGTCGCCGGATGCGCAGCGGGCTACCTCGCCGACGGGAGCGACCCTGCGGCGCTCCGCGAGCTCGTCGACTACACCGGGCTGACCGACGCGGAGTGGATCGAGGAGACCTGTCGAGAGCAGGGCGTGGCGGTGGCCGAGGTGAGCGCGTGATGCCCACCGACCTGCGCTCCCCCTTCGCGCTGCTCCTCGCGGCACTCCTGGCCCCTCGGAGGTCGCGATGAGCGCCGACGAGCACCGGCAGCTCATCGCGGAACGCGCGATGGCCGAGGACATCGTGACGCAGCACGGCTACGTCGGCGCGCTGCGTCTCGCGCTGCGGATCGTCGAGCGCACGCTGCGGCCCATGTCGCCAGCCGATGCGCGCGAGGCGTGGCGTCGCGCCGTGGAGTCGCCGCTCGCCGACCTGGTGCTGATGCTGGAGCGCCTCGAAGCCGCCGGCGCGGTGGATCGGCCCCGGCGTCGAACGCGCGCGCAGGCGTGACCCGAGGGGCTCCGGCCTCCCTGCGGCCGCTGGACACGCTCTCCCCCCGAGCGTCCCCAGCCGCCACAGAGGCGCCGGAACCGCCTCGACTGGAGAAACACCATGCCGCCGTCGAACAGCAACAGAAGCCTCGCCACGCAGCCGCCCCCGAGCGACGGGACCTCCGCCAGGGTCATCGAGTCCCTCGTGCTCCGCGGAGACCTCTCGGGCCTCGCGCCGCTCGAGCGCGCCCGTCACTACGTGCAGATGTGCGAGAGCCTCGGGCTCAATCCGCGGTCGCAGCCCTTCGCGTACCTGCGGCTCAATGGGAAGGAAATTCTCTACGCCACCCGCGGCGCCACGGATCAGCTCGCGGCGATCCACCGGATCAACCGCGAGATCATCGAGGGTCCGAAGGTGATCGACCTCGCGGGCACCAAGCTCGTCTACGCGGTCTGCCGGGCGACGCACCCCAACGGTCGCATCGAGACCGCCGTGGCGACGGTGCCCCTCGCCGATCCGATGAATGTGCTCATGAAGGCCGAGACGAAGAGCAAGCGCCGGGCGACGCTCTCGATCCTCGGCCTGGGGCTCCTCGACGAGATGGAGCTCGAGACGATCCCCGCCAACGTGCAGTCGCCTGGCGGCGGTGTCGACCTCTCGCTCGCGCACGAGCCCGTGGCCGACGACGCCGAGACGCCCGCCGAGATCCCCGCGCAGCTCACCGATCTCTACGAGCGCATCGCCGACATCGAGCTGCCTGGTGAGGCCGTGGCCGTGTGGATGAGGCACCGCGCCAACCTCGCGCCGCTGCCCGCCTCCGACCGCGAGAAGGCGTGGAAGGCCCTGTGCGCCCGCACCGAAGAGGTCGGCAAGATGAAGAACGCGAAGGTGTGGCTGAAGAAGGCCATCGCCGAGGAGGACGCGCGCCGCGGCGCAGGCGGGAGCGACCCGCAGGCTGCCTTAGAGGGCGCGGGTGACACCCGTGCGGAGACCCCGCGCAGCGACGACACCGACGACGACGTCGAGTCCGAAGAGGAGGCACCTGCGAGCCGGGCTTACGCCACGTTTCTCGACAAGCTCTCCGGCGCGCAGAGGCTCGTGCTCGTCTTCGACCTGTACGCCGCGCTGCTCGCGGGGCTTCGCGACGAGGAGAACAGCCCCGAGGAGTTCATCGGCGGTGACGACGGTGCGGCAGCGCAGGCGCGCAAGAGGATCCTCGCCCTCGGGCACCGGATCACCAAGGCCGAGGCGATGCAGGTGCTGCTCTCTCGCGCGCTGGCGGAGATCCTCGACGATCAGACCGGGATCGAGCCGGGACCGCGCGCGCTGGAGAGCGCCGCCGAGTGGTGGCGCGTGAACGGCGCCCGCGCGAAGACGCTCGAGCACGCCCACCGCGGAGTGCCCTGGTACGCGCTCGCGCGGCGGTACAGCGGGGCCACCGCTGCGGCGGACGTGAAGCGCGCGACCACGGCGCTGGAGTCCGCGGTCACGATGAAGCCCCCGCCGAGTGGTGGCGGCGGATCACCCTCGCACGGAGGCGCGGCCAACGCGCAGGGCGCCGCACAGGGCGTCGCGTCTCAGGGTGATGCCGCGCAAGCCCGCAGCGCCGTCGAGAAGTTCGGCGCGCACCTCGGCGAGATCCCCGACCGGGGGAGTGATCGTGGCGCGGCGCGCATCGCGGGAGCGTTCTGGAAGCGCCGCATGGGGTTCGTCGCGGAGGGCACGCACGCCGAGGCGATGGGCCTGGTCGTCGACGCGCTGCACGCCCGCGGCGTCGAGGAGCCCGGAAGCTGGCTGCAGGAGATCGGCGAGAAGAACGGCTACGTGCAGCGGCCGCGCAAGGTCGCGTGAGAACGACGATGGACACCGCCGACACCGACATCACCACCGTGGCCCCGACCGACGACACCGCCGCCGAGCAGCTCGCGCGCATCGCGCTGGGGCTCATCGACGAGAGCGCGACCAACCCCCGCAAGCGCTTCGACGCCGCGAAGCTCAGCGAGCTCGCCGATGACATCAAGGCCCACGGCCTCATCCAGCCCGTGATCGTGCGGCCGCAGGGCGACCGCTACGAGCTCGTGGTGGGCGCGCGTCGCTTCCGCGCGTCGGCGCTCGCGGGGAGCACCACGATCCTCGCCCGCGTGCGGGACTACTCCGACCGCGAGGTCTGCGAGGTGCAGCTCACCGAGAACGGCCAGCGCGACGACGTGCACCCGCTCGAAGAGGCCGACGGCTACGAGCACCTCCGCGCGCAGGGCGCCGCGCTCGAGGAGCTCGCGGCGCGCACCGGCAAGAGCGTGAGCTACGTCCGGCACCGGCTGCAGTACTGCGCGCTTTGCCCCGAGGCCCGCGAGGCCTTCTTCGACGGCAGGCTCTCGCCCGCGACCGCTCTCCTGGTCGCGCGCATCCCGGTGGCGTCACTCCAGGTCGAGGCCGTCGCGAAGGTCACCGCCGTGGACTGGAGAGGCGAGACGCCGACCGTGCGCGAAGCGGGGGACCTCATCCGCGGGCACTTCATGCTGAAGCTCGCCGACGCGCCCTTTGACCGCGGGGACGCGACGCTCACGTCGGCGGGCGCGTGCACGACGTGTCCGAAGCGCACTGGCGCGCAGCCCGAGCTCTTCGCCGACGTCGAGTCGGCCGACACCTGCACCGACCCGGTGTGCTTCGTCGAGAAGCGGGAGGTGAGCTGGCAGGCCGTGACGAAGAAGGCGAAGGCCAAGGGTCAGGCGGTGCTCGGCGCCGCCGAGACGAAGAAGGTGTTCCCCTACGGGACCCACGTCGCCCACAACTGCGGCTACGTCGACGTGGCCGAGAAGAGCTACGCCTTCGACTACAAGACGCCGAAGGCGCTGTTGGGCAAGGGCAACCTCCCGCCGACCATGCTGGCGCGCGACCCGCAGGGCGGCGTGCACGAGCTCGTGAAGGCCGACGACCTGAAGAAGGCGCTGAAGGCCGCGGGTATCTCGGATGGGACTCGGGCCCTGGGGCCGAGCGGCGACGAGCAGAAGAAGATCCGCGAGCGCCTCGCGGTGCAGCGTGTGGCGATGGAGCGGGCCCTCGGGCAGATTGTGACCGCGGTCGAGGGCGACGAGGCGACGCTCGCTGTGTGGCGGTTCGTCGCGGGCTGCATCGTCGAGCGCGGGTGGTCCGACGAGTGCGCAGTGGTCGCGAAGCGGCGCGGCGTCGAGGTCGGGTCGAGGCACGCCACTGGAGAGGCGCTGACGGAGATCGCCGGGGAGATGTCCGAGAGCGAGCTGCGCGGCCTGGTGGTTGAGGTCCTCTGCGGGAGCCCGCCGAACATGTACAGCTCCGGGCATTCGCATCGGCTCGTGAAGGCCTGCGAGCTCTACGGCATCGACCTGAAGGCCATCGAGCGCGAGGTCACCGCGGAGAGCGGTGCGAAGTGAGCGACCAGCCCTCGCTCCCCGGCATCGTCGCCGCCGAGCCGC
>JAWKRB010000053.1:0-22445 GCA_041389885.1 Polyangiales bacterium
GCGTAGGCCATCGGATCAGCCTGTGCGGCGGAAGATCTTCTTCGGGTTGCCGCCCGCCGCGGTGTGCCGGGCGCGCATGCCCCAGACGTACTCGTCGAGGTTGAAGACGTTCGGGTCGGTGAGGTTCGTGAGGGACACGAACTCCACCTCTTCGCGGATCTGCGCGATGAGGGCCCGGTCCTCGGTGTCGGTGGCGTCGACGACGTGCCAGTACGCGTCGTTGCCGCCGTGCGCGGTGCCGAGGTGGGGGACCACCACGACGATCCCGCGACCGCGGAACACGTTGAACTCCCGCGTGTCGCTCGCGGTCGCCGAGTAGATGATCTCGTCGGCCTCGAGGATCTTGCGCGCGGTGGACTCCTTCGCGGGGGACACGAGGAGCACGTTCGGGTTCTCGTTGATGGGGTCGCCGTCGGGGCCCTTGAGCTCCATCATCGCGACGCGCGCCGCGTCGTAGTTGTTCGCGGTGAGGGCGCCCGAGTCGGTGTTACTGAAGGTCCCCGCGGCCGAGTCGCGCGGGTTCACGGGGTGCGACGCGTGGAACAGCGCCAGGCCGTCGAGGCAGGTGCCGTTGTTCTTCACCACGTTGAACACGAGCTTGTCCATGTGGCGCTTGAACTTCATCGTGCCGCTGCGGATGCGCGACAGCGCCATCGCGACCACGCCCGAGGCGTCGTCGTCGATGTCCTCGCGCTTGAGCGCGTAGGTGAGCTCCCACTTCTGGTTGGTGACGCGCGCGCTCTCCAGCACGAGGCCGTTCTTGACGCGCTCGCCCTCGGACCACTCGCGCACCTGCGCGGCGTCGATGACGCTCGGGTAGATGTTCTCGCGCGAGGTCGAGGTGTGGCGCGCGGCGATCATCGGCCAGCGCGGCTCGTAGTTCTTGCCGTTGTAGGCGTCGAGGAATCCCGCCTTGAGGGTGCGGTCGATGACCTGCAGGTCGCTGTTCTTGACGAGTGCCATGATTCAGTACTCCGTGGCGTGAAGGGTGGTTCCGCGGATCACGCCGCGGTGGTGGGCAGGGCGCCCATCTGGGTGATGAACATGACGCCGGTGTCGCCGTCGTCGCCGCCCACGAGCAGGAAGCCCAGGCAGTTGGACGCGACCAGCGGGTCGTTGGAGGGGTCGGCGCCGCCGCCTGCGACGGTGCCTGCGACGGCGGCCTTCATCCGGCCCGTGGTGGCCTGCACCGCGACGCGGGCCATCTCGGCCAGGGTCGCGCCGAGGATCACGCGCGAGCGCCCGAAGACGCGGACCACGACGGCGGCGCCTGAGGCGGGGGCGTTCTGCTGGATGCCCCAGGCGAACTCGCCCGCGGTCACCGCGCTCACCACCGCGCCCGAGCCCGTTGAGCTTCACCGGCGGGTGAAGCCGCGCCGAGTCGGCCCCCGCGATGCCGATCGTCGATGGAGCCATCGGCGAGTAGGACCCAACAGGCCGACGGACACCAGCACGCCGAAGTCGTCGACGCCCTCGACGATGCCCATCACCGGGCGGGTGCCCAGGGCGTCGTGTCGCGCGACGGTGTTGTCGTCGACGACGTAGCAGGGGCGGTAGATGTCGAGGTCGGTCACCGCGGCGGTCGAGCTGCTGTTGGTGAAGTAGTGCGGCCCACGCTTCGGCGCGAGGGACAGGTCACCGGCGCTGCCGCCGTGTTGTCCTTCTCGTCGTCGCTCACGCCCACCACACGTGCAGGGTGGGGTCGGTAAACGCGGGCACGAGGTAGCCGCTGCGGTTGATGGCGACGGCGCTGCCCTTGTAGACGACGGCGTCGGCGGCGAGGCCGATGGCGAAGCCCAGGGTCAGGATGGCGTTGAGGCCCATCGAGCGGCGAGTCAGGCTGCTCTTGCTTGATGCGGTCATGTGTGGTCTCCGGTCAGGTGTTGTTGCGGATCCTCGGTGTCCGCGAGACCACGCGCCTCAGCGCGCTCGCGGTCGATCTTCTTCGCGGCGCGCACGCTCCTCAGCGAGCGCCGAGCTTCTTGGCGCTGGCGATCTCCTCCTCCGTGAGCTCGTCGTCGGCTGCGGCGGGCTGCGCGCCCGAGGGTTCTTCACGGCGACGGCCTTGGGCGCGCCGGGGGCTTGCCGAGCACGCGGTCGAGGGACTCCGCGGAGAGGGGCGCGAGGTCGGCGCAGTACGCCGCGTCGGCCTCCATCGCGGGGGTCAGGGCGCCGCGCTCGCGGTGGCGCACCAGCACGGCCTCGCGGGCCTGGGCGGCGGCGGCGGCGTCGCGCTTGGGCGAGCTGCTCCCGCACGGCGGCGAGTTCGCGCTCGGCGGTGTCCAGCGGCGCCTCGGCGCTTCTTCAGGGTGGCGATGGTGGCGAGGGCCTCTTCGTGGGAGCCCGCGCCGAGGGCCGCGGCGATGGCCGCGAGCTGCTGCTCAGTCTGCATGGTGTGCCTCTGCTGGGCCGCAGGCTCCGCGGCGGTGGAGATGGCCTCGGCGAGGTCGATGCCGTCGGCGAGGCCCGCCTCGAGGGCGCGCGTCGCGTACATGGTTGCGCCCTGGTGGGCGAGGACCTGCTCGGGGGTCTGCCCGCGGCGCTCGGCCACCCAGGCGGCGAAGCTCTGCGCGAGGTCCATCACGCGGGCGCGTACGCGGCTCACGCTCGCGTCGGTCAGCGCCACACGTCGGGGTGAGGAGGTCGGCACTTGAGCGCGCCGCTGCGCACGACGCGCACGTCGAGGCCCGCGTCGGCGGTCATCTTCGTGCGGTCGTAGACGGTGGCGATCACGCCCACCGAGCCCACGGCGCCGTCGGCGGTGACCATCACGCGATCCGCGGCGACGGCGAGGGCGTAGGCGGCGCTCGTCGCGAAGGTCCCGGCGTGCGCGACCATCGGCGGCTTGCGCGCCCGGTCAGCGGCGGCGCGGAGCCCGCGGGCCACGTCGAGGTTGCCCGCGACCACGCCACCAGGGGAGTCGATGGCGAGCACCACGGCGTGCACGTCCTGGTCGGCCAGGGCCGCGCCCACATCGCTCGCTCACGCTGTCGTAGCCGTCCCACCAGAAGCCCCCGCGCTGGTCGAGTGGACCCATCACGTCGACCACGGCCACGCCGTCCTGCACGCGGTAGGCGCGCGGCGCGAGGTCCGCGAGGGCGAGGTCGAGGAACGCCTTGGGCGCGATGTCGTAAGACGTGCGCAGGGTGCTCCTCGGCCAGGGCGAGCATCTCCCTCGAGCGGAAAGGCCCTCCAGGGTGGTGTCGGCGGGGGTGGTCATGGTGCGGTGGTCCTGCGCGGCACGCGCGCTGCGTCGGCGGCGGCCTCGGCGTCCACGTCGATCCGAGGTGCGCCACGCGGTCACAGCTGCGGCTGCGGCGATGCGCCTCGGCGTCGGCCTTGCGGTCGGCCTCGGGCTCTGCGTCGATGCGAATGCGGCTGACCGGGCGGTAGGAGTAGCGGGCTCGCGGCCCGCTCACCTGCGCGGTGACGCACTCGCCCCAACCCCGCGCGGTCGACTCCCACGAGGCTGCGGAGCACATCGGCGCCGTCTCCGAGCTGGCGTTGGTGCCCACCTGGTTGTTCTGCGAGGTGAGGTCCTGGCCGAGGATCGCGGGCGGATCGCGCCGCCACCGGCGCGTCAGGCCGCACTCGAAGATCTTGTAGGCGTCGGCCTTCGCCTCGATCAGCTCGAGGTCGTAGCTGCTCGCGGGGTCGGTGCCCTGCGGCACCGGCACGACTGCGGCGCGGTAGGTGTTGCGGAGCGCCGAGAGAACTTCTTCCCGTCGACACCCTCACGCGCCGCCTGGGAGCTTGGCCTTCCAGATGCCCTGCCAGTGGTCTCGCTGCGCCGTCAGGCGCGTCGTTCGCGACGTTGAAGTTAACTCAGGTACCACTCGGCGGTCGGCCTGATCGCGCCCCAGAGCCAGGGTGCCCGGTGCGAGCGCGATTGCGAAGGCACCCATGGCCGTCGCCCGGCGTCGCAACTGCGCCCCTGGTCGACCGTCTCGACGAACCACTGCCCGAGGGCGCGGTCGTGCTCCACCGCGGCGCCGTGCCAGGCTCGAGGCGCGCTGCACCAGCGGGCCGCCGCGCGAGGGCTTGACCCAGAGCACCTGCGCCAGGCCGAAGCCCAAGAGGACCTCGTCGGTCCGAGGTCGTAGGCCGCGCCGGGCGTGCAGATCGAGGGCCACTCGGCGGCCAGTTCGGCGGCGTCGGCCTGAGCGGCTTCAGGTCGTCGATGGGTCCACGCACACGGGGTGCAGGCCATCAGGGTCAGGCGCTGCTGGGCGCCACCGAAGGCGTCGGCGTCGCGGCGCAGGAGGTCGGCGAGGAGCGCGCTGCGGCGAAGATGCCGCGGTCGTGCTCGTCGAGCATCGCACGCAGGGCCGCGACCGTCGTGGCGGTCAGCGGCTCGTGGTCCGTCAGCGTCGCCGCGAGGCACCGCTGCCGGGCACGGGCTCGCCGACGACGCGGCGGAAGATGTGTCGAGGATGCCGGCCACGGGTCAGTCGTCGTCTTCCGGGTCCGTCCCAGAGGGAGGCGCGCTGCAGTAGTGTCGCGGCGGGCAACCGTCCGAGGGCGGCGGCGGCATCGAGAGAAGGATGCGGCGGGGCTACGCCCGCGAGATCGTTGAAGCCCTCGGCGGCGGAGTCGACCTGGTCGTCCCATTCGCCCTCGAGGAGATCCTGGTGTTCCTCGACGAAGACGTGGTTCCACGCGGCGCGGGCAGGCGCGACCTGTCCGTGTTCTGCCTGCGCGGAGTGCGGCTTCGCTCAGGTCTCTTTGTCTCGCGCTGGGGCCGGGTCTTCGACAGCCCGCGAGGAGCCGCACACGAGGCGTCGGCCTGCGACTTCCCGGCCTGCCCTGGGTCTTGAGGGAGGATCACGTCGACCTCGGGGCCGTCGGCCTCGGCGGTCTCGCGGTCACGCTTCTCCACCACCCCCGGCGTGCGCGAAAGCGGATCACGTCGATGATCACGTAGGGCTCGATGGCCGTAGGGACGTGGGCGCAGAGGAATTACCGACGGTCCAGTCACCGTCGCTCGAAGCCGCGAGGTCCCAGGGCGAACCGCCCTGCGCCACGAGCTGCGAGGCGGCGCCGACTCGAGGTAGCGCCACCACCCGCGCTGGAAGTACATGCCCTTGCGGGCTTCACCAGCCAGTCGCCGCCCAGCTTCTGCGCCCGCGTCACCCGGTCGAGGGTCTTGAGCTGCGTGATGTACTGCGCGTCGATGGCCGGGTTGTCGTCGCGAGGGCGCGGACGAACGCGGGAGAGAGCGTCCGCTGCCCGGGTGCGCCGCGGGGACCGCCATGCCGTCCGCGTCCGGGTGCGCCTCGTCAGGGGCGAAGTAGAGCACCTCGCCACTCCGGGCGCGCGGCCCGGTGTACTCCTCGCGAGGTCAAACCAGGCCCGCCACCGCTCGAACACCCACTCGTGCCCGATCCCGCCGGGGTTGGTCGCGGCGCGCACCCTCGGCAGGCCCCTTCGAGGAGCGCAGGCGCGAGGCAGGAGATGTACTGCCGCACGGGCTTGAGGGTGAGCTCGTCGAAGGCAACGAACCAAGACTCGGCGCTGTCGAACTTCCGCTCGACAGGGTCCTTCATCGGAGTCGAACGCGATCTGCGCGCCGCTCGGGAAGGTCCAGAGGTGGTCAGTCTTGTGCTCATCTGCTCACGACGTGCGGGTAAGTCCCGCGCGCGGTCGATCAGGCTCTTCGCCAGGCTCCAGGGAAGGTGCGGCGAAAGAGCACCGCGCGGTAGCTGGGGTCGGCGATGCCGTAGAGCGCGTCGACGAGGAGCGCCTCGGACTTCCCACCGCCGGCGGCACTGCCGTAAGGGCCTCGAAGCCGTTGAACGACGGAAGGTCTCCTGCGGCTCGCTGTTCGGTGCCAGCGCCGCTCAGTCGTCTCCGTCGTCGAGGTCACTTCTTCGGCACGTAGAAGGTCAGCGCGGCTCCGTCGCTCTTGAGATCGGCGTCGACGTTGAGCTTCTCGCCGATGTTCGCTGAACTTGAGCTTCGTGTCGAGGCCCTTGCGGAACTCGTCGAGGGCGGCGAGCACCGTCGCCGCGCTCGGGGCTTCTTCCCAGGCTTCGGCGCCACCAAGGCCCGCACTTTGTCCATCGGCCATCGAGCGCCTCGATCTGGTCGAGGATCCGCTCGAGGATCTTCGACCGCACCGCGTCGGCGATGGCCGCGCGCGCCGTCACCGCAGGGCGAGGCGCGCTGCGCACGGCGTCGTGGAGCACTCGATCCGTGCGCGGTCTTGAGCCACGCGGCAGGCTGGTGGTCGTTCCAGGTGCGCTTCGTGGCGGGGTGCAGGCTTCGCGAGGAGGTCGAAGCTCGGCGGGAGGCTCGGGGGATCTTTGAGCCGGTGCGGTGGGCAGACATAACGGGCTGGTCGTCGCAGTCGACCGCCCTGCGCTGCGTCCGGGGCCGTGGTGGGAGAGACGGTGCCCCAGGCGCAGCGCGGGGAGGTCGGGTCAGTCGAAGAGAGCACGTCGCGGTGGATCTGGCGTTCAGGGCGAAGCGCGGCGCGGGCGAACCTCGCGCGTCTCGAAGCCCTCGCGAAGCGGCGGCGCGATCCACATGCGCGCGGCGTCGTAGGTGCTGCCGCGGGCTGCAGCGAGCTCGTGCAGGCCGTCGTCCCGGTGTCATCCGCGTGCAGGGTGAAGCGCGGGCGCAGCTCTTGCCGTTGGCGAAAGCGCTCTTTGCACGTTCGTTGCGCCGACCTACCTCTGGGCTCTAGCGGTGTCAAGGGAGGGTCCACCGCGGGCCCTCGGCGCAGCCCTGGTACCTCCGCGGGCAGGCCACACCCACACCGGGCTACCACCCTCCGCGCGGCACGCCGCGGCAGTTTCGTCCTGGCTGGGCCCCAAGACGAGGATCAGCCCAAGCCCGATATTGATCAGCGCCGACCGCAGGGAGGCCCTTCGTGGCTCGTCCATCCGCCGCACCATCCCGCCGTCGCAGGACCACGGCGCCTTTGGGCTCGCCATCGGCGCCAAGCTCCTACACCTCGTGGTAGTTCGGTCGAGCTTCCCCGCGCGCTCGCGGTCCGCGCGAACTGCGCCTCCCCAGCTGTCCGCTGCGCCGTGACCGCGTGACCTCGACGGCGAGCTTCTCCGCGCGCTCTGCAGGGCTTCCGCGCGCGATACCGTCGCAGCGCGGATCCGCATTGAGCCTGCACCCTGGCTCGTCGGGCGCGACCTTCTCGAACAGCGTTACGTTGGCTCGCCTCGGCCGGATCCTGCCGCGCTCACTCAGCATCCACCTCGATGATGATGTTGGACGGGACCTCGCCCCACGCATCGAGCGCCGCCTCCCAGTCAAGTCCCACATTTCCGTCTCGCTCATCGCTCAACCTCCTGCACCGCAGGCCTTCGCCGCACCTTCTCCAGGCCGATGGCACCGCGCCGCGACCTCCGCGCACTCCGCTCCGCCCGAGGCACCGCCGCACTCCAGCGCCAGCGCGCAGCACACCAGCGCTGCCGCGCCACCACCGCAGCGCGTGGAGGATGGCGGCAGGCCACTGCCGCCGGCGCTCCTCGCGACCGCGGCGCCTTCGCACGTCCCAGCGCGCGCGCAGCTCCTCGGGGGCGAGAGCCTCCACCAGCCCCGCGCAGAGCGACTCGAGGCCGTCGACAACGGTGCCCGACCCTGCAACCAGGTCAGCGTGCGCGCGGGCTCCTCGCTCCTCGGTGGCGACAGCGGTCCGAATGGCGGCGTCGGCCTCGACGCCGGCGACACCGAGGCGTCCGACGCGAAGGGCATCCTTCGGCCCGTCGCTCGGCCCGGTGCTGGTCTGCACCGGATGCGCGCGAGCTATCCACCGCGGCTCCTCGTGCTTCGGCGGGTGGGTCAGCGGCGACCAGGCGAGCAACCCCGTGGTGTCGCGGCGCTCGCGGGACGCAGCTCGCAGAGCAGCCCGCGCACGGCGACGATCTCGGCCTGCTCCTCGACGCGCACCACCGGGTGAACACGGAGCGAGGCGACATCGCCGGGGTCGTCGCGGTAGACACGAGCGGTCATGGAACCCTCACGATCGAGGCGACACCCGAGGTGTGGTCGCCGTCGATGCTGCGGTCCATCAGCCGGTGCCACACCCACGAGATCACGGCGCGCTCGGGTGAGAGCCCGATGCCGACCGTCAAACCCTGTAGACCGGCGCCTCGCCAGCTTGAACTCCCTGCGCGGTCACCGTGACGCGCTCGACGGTGCCGTCAGTGAAGGTCACGTCGAAGTCGATGTTTGCAGGGAGCGGTGCATCGTCCACCTCGCTGCTCTCGCGCGTGCCGCCATCTCCGAGACGGCCTGGGCGGCGTAGGGAGAGAGGGCGTCCGGCTGCGCGCCGCGTTCGTCTCGTCTGCCTCGAACGCGAACTTGCTCTGCTCGGTGAGGTGGCCGCGCAAGGCCTGCCACACACGACGAGGTCGCATCTCGCGCACAAGGTCTCGACGCCTCGGCCTCGCTGTGCCACGAGATGCATGAACGACTGTGTGAAGGCACAAGTGGTAGGTGCGCGCCTCGAAGGCAGCGAGGCCATGCCTCGCCGCCTCATCGCCGAGGGCACAGAACTTCGCCTGCGTCCGCTCGAGTTCGGCGCGCAGCCGGTCGACCTCGGCCAGCAGCGCGAGCACGTCCTCTTCGGCCCAGATGCGGCGTCTTCCTCCCAGACGTTGGGCTGCGGTGTGCTCCACCACACCCTGATCTCTTCGAGCTTCGCGTCGTCCATCACGCATCTCCCTTCGCCGGGAGCGCAGCCCCCGGGCTCTTCGCCTCGCGCCAGAGCGACGGCTTCTCCTCGTTGGGGAGCGTCACGCGTTCCTCCTCGCGCGGATCAACTGACCTCGTAGAAGTCTCCGGCCTTCGCCAGCGGCTTCAGGTACGTCTCTCCGTCGACGTCGCCCTGCCTGCTCCATTACTCGTACCCAGCCGCCGCCTCCTCCTCGAGCACCTGCGCCGCGCGCCTCGCGCTCGTTCTCCCTGGAGACAGCACCAGCGGTCGCAATCGCCCTCCACCGGTCCAGCGTTGTCGCGTCGGCCGCGCGCTGGTGCCTGGCGAGATGCGTGCGCAGCCGCTCGAGTTCGACGCGTGCTTCGTCGCGCTCCCGCCGCAACACCTCCGCATCCTCCATGCGGCGGAGGACCACCCGGGCCACGCCGCCCGCGCCGCGCGAGCGTCGAGCTCGGCGAGCACGCGCCAGTAGCTCGTCGCCGCCTGGTCGCGGAGCGCATCGCCGTCGAACCCGTGCGCGATCTCGATATTCGGACGACGGGCATCACGTTGACCGTCTCGCCCTCGCCCGAGGACTCCACCCGCTCGACCGCGGGACGGAGCAGGGTCAGCAGCTTGTCTTCGTAGTAGCCCATCACTCGCCTCCCTTCCGCGTTTCGGCGATGGCCTGGAGCGCAGCCGCGAGGCTCTGGAGCCATTCCGCCGCGGCGGCGTGGTAGGACCCCGAGGCATCCTGAGAAAAGTCGTCGGTTCCGCACTCAGCCAGGAACTCGATCTCTTCGAGGATCGCCACCTCTGCCTTGATGCGGCACCGAGCGCGCATCTCTACAAGCTCCTCGGGGCAGAGCCTCTCGCGAAGGTCGCGCCCGTCCTCTTGATTGTTGTCGTTCTCGTCCACCATCACGCACCCGTCCTCCCCGCGAGCGCATCACGCAGCGCCCGCGCCTTCTTCAGCCACTCGCCCTCGTCGCCGCCCTTAGCGAGTTCGCGGAGTTGGCGGCAGAGTGCCCCGCCGTTGCCCATGCTGCTGTGCCCGCAGATGCAGAAGCCTTGAAGCGACAGGCGACCGCGCACCTCTTCCGAGTTGTGCCGCGCCTTTGCCCTGTCCCGCAGCGCCTCCCACGCTCGCGTCGCGTTCTCTTCGGTCAGCGTCTCGGGCGTGAGCCCGTCCAATCCCGTCGCATCCATCACTCGCCTCCCTCCTTGCCCGGCCCCATCGCGCCCACCGCGAAGTCGAACGCGCCGAGCGGCAGGATCGCCGCGACGACGAGCACGGCCGCGGTGACCAGGGCCACCAGCAGGAGCGCGCCGAGCACGACCGCGGAGGCCGCCGCCAGCACCGCCGCGGGGAACAACACCAACGTCTTCATCACACATCTCCTCGCGCCCTCGTGGGCGTCGTCACATCCACCGCGCTCACGACACGCCCCCGGCCCTGCACCGCGCGACCGCGGCCCGCGCCTCCTCGACGCTGCGAACGACTGCGGCAAAGCCACCCATGCGCCGCACGAGCTCGATCCACCGCTCTTGATCGGGCGTGGTGCGCCCGCGTCCCGCCTTCACCTCGAGCGCGACGAAGCGCCCATCGCAGAGCCCCACGAGGTCCGCGCTCCCAGGCGCGAGGCCGTAGCGCACGCGCTGCACGCCGCGCCCGTCCCAGTGCTCTGCGAGCCCGACGTTGTTGCGCCAGAGCACGAGCCCCGGCTCCGTACCCAGCGCCAGCCGGATCGCGTCCTGAATCTGCCCCTCGGTCATGCTGCCGTCCTCCTCGGCCAGAAGCCGAACTTCTCCCTGAACCTGAAGCCCACCCAGGCGGGCTTGTAGCCGCGCGCCAGCGCGATCTCTTCAAGCCGCGCGAGCTCTTCGGCCCGCTCTTGCGGCGTCGACGTAGGCACCGCCGCCACGAGCTTCACCGCTCGCACTTCGACGCGCTCAGCCGGAGGCCACGGCGCTCCGCATCGAGCGCACTTCGCCCCGCGCGAGGCGTAGCGCACGACGGCGCCGCACGAGAGGCACGTCGACAGGGCCTCGCGGTTGCTCTTCTTCTTGGGCTGCCCCTCGTCGAGCCGCCAGGCTCGTTCCTCGTCGGGCATCCCGTGCTCGTGCGCCGCGCCGGCGAGGTCGATCAGCAGGCAGCGCTTGTCGGTGCGGCCTCCCGTGCGGCGCACGCGCCCGATGGTTTGCAGGTAGACCGGCAGCGACCCGCACCCTCGCGCGAGCACGCAGACCTCGGCGCGGGCGCTGTCCCATCCCTCGGTCAGCACCGAGCAGTTGCTCACTACGTCGAGACCGCCCGCCTCGAAGCGGCGAAGGACCTCGTCGCGCTCGCGCCTCGGCGTCGACCCGTCGATGTGCGCGGCACGCTCCCCGATGGCCGCGACGCACTCGCGCGACTCCGCGATGGTCCCGGTGAAGACCACCGCGGGCCGCCCCGCGCCGTGCTCGCGCCAGGCGTCGGCGGGTGTCGCCCCGATCGCGCCATGCAACCTCTGCGGCGGCGCGATCACGTCGATGGGCGCGAGGTGCCCGAGGTCGACGAGCTGGGCGACGGTGATGGGCGCGATGAGCTCCTCGAAGGCGTCGCCGAGCGGTGCGCCGTCGGACCGCTCGGGTGTCGCGGTGAGGCCGAGGTGCCACGCGCTGGGGTACTGCGCGCGGATCTCGCGGTAGGTCTCGGCGGCGCAGTGGTGGGCCTCGTCCCAGATGATCAGCTCGGCGGGGGGGTGCTGCTCGCGGGCGACGAGCGTCTGCACCGAGCACACCTGCACCGGGGCGTCCGTCGAGCTCTCCCCCGCCATCACGACGCCGCAGGGCACACCCGCGGCGATGAGGCGCCGGTGCGTCGAGCACGATCTCCCGGCGACAGGAACCACGAAGGCAGCGGCGCCCTCGCGCGACCGCCCACGCGATGAGCTGGCTCGCGGTGGCCGTCTTGCCCGCGCCCGTGGGGAGCACGAGCAGCACGGCCTTACGGTGGCGCCGGTACGCGTCGCGCACGAGATCGATCGCGCGGGCCTGGTAGGGGCGGAGGATCATCGGGCGCCTTCCGGGCCTGGGTAGCTCCCGGCCGCGAGGTAGGCCGCGTACTCCAGGTCGCTCAGCGCGCCTTCGCGGCGACGGCTGCGACGGGCGCGCTGCTCGATCACGGCTCGCGCGTCGCACCCGCACCCCGCCTTGCTCTTCGGCCACGGCTCCGCGCGCAGGTCCCCACCGCAGTCACGGCAGATGTCCTCGGCGCCTACCGGCTCAAAGATCGGCAGCTCCTTCGGGGACGGCTCACGCGGCACCTCCATCGTCCGAGGGCGGCGGCGCTGCTGGGGCGGCTTCGGCAGACGCGAAGCGGCGCGAGGGAGTCATGCTCTGCGAGCAGGGGGTGCGGACCCGGGCGAACTGCACCGGTGCGGCGGGATCACCCGCTGCACGCTCGCGCCCCGCAGGACCACCGAGTTGTCGCAGGCCGGGCAGGTGAACTCCCGTCGCGTACGGAGGCGGAGGCCTCGAGGGCCTGCCGGAGGCGTCCTGCGCGGGCCAGGAGGGGCGCTTCATCAGGCTGCCCTCCGGTGAAGTCACGATCCGGAAGTTCGGGTCGCCCGGCAACCAGGATCACGGTTCCGGTTGGGGTCGCCAGAAATGTTGCGCGGCATCGAAAGGTTCACCGCCCTTTGTCTTTCTCCGAATCGAGCGCTGCGCCTCCGCGTCGATGGCTGCTGCCCTGGAGGGCGCCGCTCGTGCGGGGGACCTCCTTCGGCGCCGGTGCGCTTTCTGGTCGACGTAACGGCCTGACGGTCGAGGTCACGGCGCACACCGCGAACCCGGTGCGATGGAGGGGCTGCTTCGGCCCGGCGCGGCGGTGTGGCTGGAGCCCGCGGCGGGGGCGAAGGCGTTGTTCCTGGCTACGTGGGTGGCGGTCGACCACCTCGGGGTGCGGGTGGGGCTCACACGATCCGACCGAACGCGCTGGTCCGCGATGCTCCTCGCCTCGGCCTCCCGCCTGAGCTGGGGCTACGAGGGGGTGACCGCGGAGTTCGCGCACGCCCCTGGATCGAGGGTGGACTTTCGCCTGCACACCGCGCTCGGCCCTCACGACGAGGTGCGAATGCCACCTGGTCTCGACCGGCGCGGGTACTCTCCCCTCGACCGTGAGCGCTCGGCGATAAGGCACTGCGCGCCCTCGAGGAGGGGAAGAGGCGGCGCGGGCAATGCGTGCAGCGTGCTCTTCGTGGTGCAGCGAGGGACGTCTGCTCCGCTGCGCTCGAGCGACGCGCATGACCCTGAGTTCGGCCGCGCCGCGAGGCGCGCCCGCGACGCTGGCGCGCTTCCTCGCGCTGCGAACGCGTCCGACCGACGAGGGGATCGGAGGCGCTGGGTATGATCCCGGTCGAGATGGATCCCTACGACCTGGAGCTCGCCCGCGGGTGTCGCCGCGAACAAGCCCCAGCGGCCGGCCGGCGCGCCCCCTGAGCGCCGGGCGCCGCGAGGTCGAACTACGACCGCCGCGAATTGCCTCCCGGCGCGCGAATGGTGGAACGTGCGGCCCATGCCTGAGAATCCGAACTGGCCTGGCGCCCCTGGTCCGCAGGGACCCAACAATCCGAACGATCCCTACGGCGCGACGGTCGCGACGGGCCCCGCGGGGCAGTACGGGGCCTCGCCGTCTGGGGTCGCGCCGACCATGGCGGTGCCCGCCATGGCCATGCCTCCCGGGGTCGCGCCCTTCGGCTCGCAGCCGGGCGGCGCGCCGGGCGGCTTCGGCTCGCAGCCGGGCGGCGCATCGGGCGGCTTCGGCTCGCAGCCGGGTGGGTCGACCGCGCCCTTCGGATCGATGCCCTCGGGGGCGCAGCCGCCCTTCGCCTCGCAGCAGGGCGGCTTTCCCGGGTCGCAGCCGGGCTTTCCTCCGCAGGGCAGCTTTCAGGGCGGGCCGCAGGGCTTTCCTCCGCAGGGCAGCTTTCAGGGCGGGCCGCAGGGCTTTCCTCCGCAGGGCGGCTTTCAGGGCGGGCCGCAGGGCTTCGGCATGCCCCCGCAGCAGATGGGATACTCGCCGGGCTACCGGCCGCCCACGTCGAGCGGCTCTGGGGCGATGGTCGGCGCGGGGGTCGCGATCGCGGCCCTCGTCGGTCTCGGCGTCGTGGGCGCGGTGGTGAAGCGCGGCGCGCGGCGGGCGGTGAGCACCGTCGTCGCGCGAAACAACACCAACCCGCTGGTGACGACGCCGAGCCGCCTCAACGCCATCAACGACCCCATCGAGCAGACGGCCTCGAAGCTCGACCCGTACATCGAGCAGTGCCTCAACCGCTTCTCGCGGCAGGTCTTCAGCGCGCAGGACCGCTACCGCCAGTGGTGCAACGAGAACGTCGGTCCGACCGGGCGCGAGCGGAACGTGTACGGGATCTATCAGGTCACGGGCGAGACCTCGCGCTGCGCGCAGGCGGTGCAGCGGGCCGCGACGATGAGTCCGTCGTTCCCGGCGATCGAGTCGGCGGGCAACGCGTACGTCGTGGCGCTGAACAACGTCGTGCCGCTGATCAACCAGACGTACACGTACTACTCGCGGCAGAACTACCGCGACGACGACTTCGCGCAGGGGCGGCAGCTCCACGGCCCGCTCATCGTCGCGCTGCGACAGTTCACGGCGGCGCACCGCGGGCTCTCAGACTCGGTCAACGAGGTGCAGGACCGCAACAACGACCTGCTCCTCGCGCGCATCCAGAACGACCCGACGCGGCGCCTCGAGTACCTCGTGAAGCTCTCGCTCCGTACGGGCAAGCGGCTCATGCGCATCGGTCGCGAGGGGCGCGTCGAGCGCACGGGCACCATCACGATGGCCGCGGGGCAAGACGCGGCGTTCATTCAGCTCGCGACCGAGTACGAGCAGAACATCGACGCCCTGCAGTCGTACGTGAGCCTGCACCCCGAGGCCACGACGCGCACGCACATGATCTCGTCGTACCTCCGAGAGGGTAACTCGTACCTGCTCTCGGTGAAGAACATGGCGCGTCGCCTCAGGGACCAGGAGGCCTTCACGAGCTCGGAGCGCTTCAGGATCTTCGGGGGCACCTTCGGTCGCTACGTGCAGGGCACGCCGGAGAACGTCCTCGACCGGTACAACAGCCTCGTGCGGACCTACAACTACCTCCGCTTCTGACGCGCCGCGCGGCGCGACCCCGCGCCCGCCGAGCCGGCAGAGCGACGCCCCGATGAACGTTCTAACCCCTTGCCGCGCAGCGGTCTTCTTCTCCGCGATGGCCGCCTGCGGCGCGCCGAAGGTGGCCTGTGACGAGCTCGACGGCCGCTGCGGCGCGCTCGCCGCCGACCAGGGAGACTCGCTCCGCGCGATTCGCGCGCGGTCGCCGCGGCACGCCGAGGGGGCGCCGGTGAGCCTGCGCGGGGTGAGCGTGAGCGCCTACGACACCTTCGACGAGGATGGCACCGGCCGCGTGGGCAACCTCTTCGTGCAGCAGGCCGTCGCCGCCGAGCCGGGCGCCACGGACCGCTGGGCGCCGTGCCCGCTGCTCCCCTCGCTCGGCGTGCGGGTGTGCGCGCTGCCCCTCTTCGCGCCGCGCTTCAGCCCCGCCGGCTATCGCCCCGCGACGGGGGACGTGGTCGAGCTCGGGGGAGGGGCCTACACCGAGTTCACCTGCGCGCCGTGCGGTCGCGAGTTCGAGGGCGGCCGCTTCATCCCCCAGATCGCGCAGCCCAGCGTGACCTCGGCGGGCGTGGCGCCGGCGCCGCTCGCGATCCCCGTGACCCTCGCGGAGCTCGTCGAGCACAACGACGCGCTCGTGGGCAACCTCGTCACGGTCACCGACGTGGTGATCGAGACCGACCCCGATCGCTACAACGAGGTGGCCATCGGCGCCGGGGTGAAGCTCGCGTTTCAGATGTTCCCTTCGGAGGGCTTCGGCGCCGGCCTCCGGCTGCGCCGGGTCACGGGCATCGCGTACTACTTCTACGGGCCCAAGCTGATCCCGCGCTCGGCCGTCGACCTCGACCGCGCTGATTGATCGAGGCCCCTGCGGCCTCGACGCGCGGCCTTGAGCGTCGACCCCGCGGTGTCACCGGGCGTTGGAATCGGGTATAGCGCCGCCCATGTGGAGATCGCTTGGCATCGTGGGTCTGGTGAGCGTGCTGGGCTGCGCGTCGCGGGTTTCAGAGACACCTCGTGACGCGAGCCTGGGGCTCGACGTCGCGGCCGATGTCGCGGCCGACGCGCCCGTCGACGCGCGGAGGGACGTCGTTCGCGACCGACCTCCGCCTGGCGTGCCCGACGCGTTCTCGGTGCTGCGAGACGCGAGCGCGGGCGATGTCGACCCCACGTGCCCCGCGGGCGCGCTCGATCGCTGCCCGACGAGCGTGCCCGGCCCCTGCGCTGACCTCAACGACGGGCGGGAGCACATCATCACCTTCCCAGGCTTCTCGCCCGACCATGCGCTCTCGTGCGGCGGCCGCGACATCTCAGCCGGGCCCGACGCGGTGGTGCCGCTCACCCTGACCGAGACCAGCGACGTCGACATCAGCGCGCAGCCCGGCACCAACGACTCCATCGCCGTCGCTCTTCGCCCCGCGGACCAGTGCGACAACCCCGCCTGGGAGCTCGAGTGCGTCAACGGGGGATCGAGCATCGGCGGCATCGCGACCTTTCGCGCGTCGCGCGTGCCGCCGGGGGATTACGTGGTGATCCTCGCCACCACCCGAGGCGTGGCCGCGCGGGTCAACGCGAGCCTGCGCCCCGCGCGACCGCGCGCGCAGGCCGACGTGTGCCCGGGCGTCGAGGTGGAGGCCGACGGCCCCGAGGTTACCATCGACACCACGGGCTACGTCGCCACGGCCGACCACGGCACGACCTGCGGCAGCGCGATCACGGGCGGCTCCAGCGGCGTCGACGCGGTCTTTCGGTGGGTGCTCGACGAGCCTCGCGACGTCATCGTTCACATCGAGGGCGAGGGGAGCGCGGCCCTCGCGCTCGACGTGTCGTCGACCTGCGGGTCGCGGGCCCAGGCGATCCCAGGGTGCAGCCTGACCTTCCCCACCGCGCGCCGCCTGCGGAGCCTGCGCCCGGGCACGTACTACGGCGTGCTGAACTACCGGGCCGAGGGCCGGCCCAACCGGGTGTTTCGCGTCTCGATCGAGACCCTCGACCCGACGCCGCCGGGACCCGCGGCGGTCTGCCCAGGGGTCATGCTCACCGAGGGGCTGTACAGCGCGCACCGCGTCGAGGCCCTCGGGGAGGGACCGGTGCTCCCCTGCGTGCGCTCGCAGCTCGTGAGCGGAAACTTCAGCTTCGAGGCGCCCGCGCAGGGTGACGTGGTGATTCACGCGCAGACCGACGACGAGCGCGCCGACGCCGCGCTGCAGCTCCGCGCGACCTGCGGCGGCGAGCCCCTGGGCGAGTGCGCGGGGCCCGAGACCCGCCGAGGGAACTCGATCTGGCAGAGGTTTCAGGGCCTGACGCCGGGCCAGCGCTACTGGGTGCAGGGGGTGACCAGCACCGTCGACCGAAGCCTCGGCGTGGCGTACCGGGTGGTGCCCCACGCCGACCCGCGGGACGTCGTCGGCAACGACCGCTGCGAGAGCGCCTTCACCGTGCCCGAGACCGGGGGCGTCTTTCGAGGCAGCACCGACGGCTCCACCGCCATCGCGATGCCGTCGTGCGCGTCGGGGCGCTCGGGCTGCGCGGGCGGGCGCGGGGTGATGTACCGCCTCGAGCTCTCGCAGCGCCGCCGGGTCGTGGCGCTGATGCGCGCGTCAGGCTTCGACACGCTGCTCGCGCTCCAGAGCAACGGACCCTGCCCGGGGACGGCCGGGCAGGGCGCCTGCAACGACGACTGGCGCGGCACCGACAGCCAGATCGACGTGACGGTCGACGCGGGCACCCACTGGATCTACGCCGCCGGCTGCGGCGCCGATCAGAGCGGCGACTACACGCTCGACGTGATGGTGGTCGCGCCCTGAAACGCCTGGGGCGTTGTACGCTCCCGCGCCGTGAGCACGACCCACCACTACAAGAGCAATTTTCGAGACACCTGCTTCAACCTGTTCGAGTTCCTCGACATCGGGCGCACGACGCTCGGACGCGGGCCCTTCACGGGGCTCGATGAGGCCACGGCGCGGGAGACCCTGCGCGGCATCGAGCGGCACGCGAGCACCTCTCTGGCCGAGAGCTTCGCCTCGGCGGACCGCGAAGGGGCGACGCTGCTCCCCGACGGCACGGTTCACCTCCCCGAGTCGCTGACCCGCTCGCTCCACGCGTTCTGGGAGGAGGGCTGGCACCTCATGGAGCTCCCCGCGCACCTCGGGGGCGCGGGCGCGCCGCCGTCGCTGATCTGGGGCGCGTTCGAGTTCGTCTCCGGCGCCAACGCCACCGCGGGCTTCTATCTCTTCGGCACCTTCCTCGCGAAGATCATCGACCGCCTCTCGACGCCCGCGCAGCGCGCGCGCTACCTGCCGCAGATGATCGAGAAGCGCTGGGGCGGCGCGATGGTGCTCACCGAGGCCGAGGCCGGGAGCGACGTCGGCAACGCGCGCACCCGCGCGCGGCACATCGAGGGCGACGTGTGGGAGATCGAGGGCGCCAAGCGCTTCATCACCAACGGGGACTTCGACTCGGTGAGCAACGTCGTGCACCTCGTGCTCGCGCGCCCCGAGGGCGCCGCCGGGGGCACCAAGGGCCTCTCGATGTTCATCGTCCCGAAGATCTGGGTCGAGCCCGACGGCAGCCTCGGGCCGCGCAACGGGCTGCGGGTCACCAAGCTCGAGGCCAAGATGGGCATCACGGCGTCGGCCACCTGCGAGGTCACCTACGGCGACGGCGACGTGCCCTGCCGCGGGCTCCTCGTCGGAGAGGTCCACGACGGTATCCGGCAGATGTTCCACGTGATCGAGCAGGCGCGCATGGGCGTCGGCGTGAAATCGATGGCGACGCTCTCGACGGCGTACCTCAACGCCCTCGCGTACGCGCAGGAGCGCGTGCAGGGCGCCGACCTCCCCCGCGCCGCGGACAAGAGCTCCCCGCGGGTGCCGATCATCCGCCACGCCGACGTGCGCCGGATGCTCATGCAGCAGAAGTCCCACGCCGAGGGCATGCGCGCCCTCGCGCTGTGGACCGCGTCGCTCCAAGATCAGGTGGAGATTCAGGGCGGGCACGGCGCCGCCGAGGCGCGCGAGCTCGACCGGCTCAACGACATGCTCCTGCCGCTGGTGAAGGGGTACTTCAGCGAGAAGGCTTACGAGATGCTCGCGCTCTCGCTGCAGACCTACGGCGGCAGCGGGTATGTGCAGGACTTTCCCATCGAGCAGTACGTGCGCGATCAGAAGATCGACACGCTCTACGAGGGGACCACGCACATCCAGGCGCTCGACCTCTTCTTTCGCAAGGTCGCGCGCGACGGCGGGGCGACGCTCCAGGGGCTCCTCGCGAGGGTTCGCGAGACCGCGACCGGGGACGAGGGGGGAGACGCCCTCGCGGCCGAGCGCGCGTCGCTGGGCGTCGCCCTCGGCGAGGTCGAGGCGATCTTCATGACCATGCTCGGCAAGGCCCAGGAGTCGGTGCACCACGTCGGCATGCAAGGCAACCGGGTGCTGATCGCGCTCGCCGAGCTCGTCGTGGGCTGGCTCCTGGTGCGTCACGCCGCGCTCGCCCTCGCGCGCCGACCAGGCGCCAGCGAGGCCGACGCGGCCTTCTACGACGGCAAGGTGATGAGCGCCCGATGGTTCGCCCGCGAGGTGCTCCCCAACGTCTCGCACGCCCGCGCCCTGGTCGAGCGCTCGAGCATCGACCTCATGGACCTCTCCGACGCGTCGTTCTGAGCGTCGCGCCCTCCCGCCTCACTCGCACGCAGCGCTAGAAGCGCCCGCTTAGGGTCAACGCGGCGCCCCCGGGGAGCGCCGCGGCGTCGAGCTCGACGCTCGGGGCGCGAAAGTCGGCGCGCACGCCCAGCACGGCGGTGACCACGGCCCCCGCGACCGCCGCGCCGAGGGCGACGTCGGAGATCAGCGCGAGGCGCTCCGCGCGGGCGAGGGACGCGCTGCGCCGGGCCAGCGCGTTGGGGTCTGATCGCGCCAGCAGATCGCGCTGCGCCTCGTCGTACTCCCGGCGCGCGTCGAGGGCCAGGGCGCCCGCGGCGGCCCAGGCAGTGACGCAGGCGACGGTGCCGCCGAGGGTCGCGAAGAAGGGCCCCGGGCTGCGTGGTGGGCGCGTCGGGGGCGAGGGCCGAGGCGCCGTGACGACCTGCAAGGGACCCAGGTCCATGGGGCGCAGGGTGAGCTGGACCTCGTAGAGGCCGCCTTCGGCGGTCTGGAGCGACGCGCTCGCCGCGCGGAAGCCCTCCGCCGCGGCCTGCACCGAGTGGACCCCGGCGCCCACGCGGGTCACCCCCTCGGGCGGAATGGTGAGCCCGTCGACGGTGACGGTGAGGTCCAGCGCGTCGTTGGGCGTGACCCGCACGCGCACCGTCGAGAGCCTCGCGCGGTGCGCGGCGATGCGGGCGCGGATGTCGGACTCGTCGGCGTCGCTCAGCCCCCGCGCCTCCTCGAGGTAGCGCTCCAGGTGGTAGATCGCCTCCTGCGGGCGGCGCAGCGCCTCGTAGCACTCCGCGAGGCTCCGCCGGAGCCGGGGCTGCGGGTCGGTGCGAAACGCGGTCTGAAAGAGCTGCAGCGCGCCCTCGAAGTCGCCCTGCTCGAAGGCCTCTTCTGCCGCCCGCGCGGATCGCCGGACGCCCGAGCGCTCCGACGGGCTACCCGGGGCGCGCTGCGCGCTCGCGCCCCCCGCGGCCAGGAGCGCAGACAAGGCGACGAGCGCGGTCGAGCGCATGCCGCGACCGTACAGACCCGGGGGACGGAGCGTCAATCGGCGTCGGCTCACAGGCCCCACGCTCCCGAGACCAGCACCTCGGTGCCGGAGACGTATCGCGCCTCGTCCGAGAGCAACCACATCGCCGCCGCCACCGCGTCGCGGGCCTCGCCGACGTACCCCGCGGGGATCGAGGGGCGCAGCCGCTCGAGCTCCCCAGGCGGGAGCCCGCCGCTGTCGATCACGCCGGGCGAGAGCACGTTCGCGGTGACCCCGAAGGGCGCGAGCTCGCGGGCGAGGGCGCGGGTCATCGAGGTCGCGGCCTGCTTCGCGCAGTAGTACGCCGCGAGGCTCGGCGGCGCGGCGCCCCGGTGCGTCGACGCGAGGCCGAACGCGAGCACGCGCCCCCACCCCCGCGACCGCATCGCCGGCGCGACCTCTCGGGTCAGGGCGTGCAGCGCGACGACGTTGGTCTCATACAGCGACGCGAGGTCGGCGTCGGTCTGCTCGAGGAGCGGCGCGCGCAGGAAGGGGCCCGCGGCGTGCACCAGCGCGTCGCAGCGGCCCTCGGCGTCGAGGGCCCCGCGGCACCACGCCCGGCGCGCGTCGGCGTCGCCGATGTCACAGCGGCGCAGCGAGATACGGTCGATCCACGACTCGCGTCGGGCGACGTCGAGCAGGGCCTCGGCGCGGTCGTCGCGGCTCCGGTAGCAGCCGACCACGCGCCAGCCGGCCCGCGCGAGCTCGCGGGCGAGGGACGCGCCGATGCCGCCCGCGGCCCCGGTGACGAGCGCGACGCGGGCCACGCGGGCTCAGCCCGTGGCCTCGTGGAAGAGCGCCTCGGCCTCCTCGTCGTCGATGTCGAAGGCGTCTTGAAGGTACTCGAGAAAGTCCTCTTCTTCGGCGGAGAGCTCGCCGTCAGACGCCGCGCAGTACGCCGCGAGCTGCCAGGTCACCCGGCGCAGCGTGGCGTCGGTGATCGCCCCGGCGAGCTCGGCGATGCGGGCCTGCACGGCCTCCTCGGTGGCGAAGCTCTCCATCTCGTCGACGATCTCCTGCGCGTCCTCCTCGGTGAAGTCGGTGAGGCCGGGCACCGAGCGGAGGGTCTGCACGATGGTCCGCACCTCGTGGTCTTCGATCTCGTCGTCGGAGGTCGCGGCCCACAGCGCGAGCTCCGCGACGGCCCAGGGCTGCTCCTCGTCGCTCTCGTCCCAACGCGCCTGCTCGAAGGCGCCCTTCACGCTGAATGCCATCACTTCACCTCGACGATCAAAGGGATCGGTCTACTGCTGCTGCTGCTGGAGCATCCCCTGCACCTGACGGCGGGCGCTCCGTGCCTGGTTCTGCATGCCCGCCACCTGCTGCTGGGTCTGCGCGAGCTGCTGCTGGGTCTGCGCGAGCTGCTGCTGGGTCTGCGCGAGCTGCTGCTGGGTCTGCGCGAGCTGCTGCTGGGTCTGCGCGAGCTGCGCGCGCTGCTGCTCGTCTTGCTGGGACAAGAAGAGCACGTTGCCCTGCAGCGTCGCGACGCGCTGCTCGAGGGGCGTGACCCGCTGGCTGAGCGCGCTCACGTCTCGGCCGCTCGTGTCTCGCGGGGGCCGGTCGCGGCGGCGCGGCTCGCAGGCAGACCCGCCCAGGCAGAGTAGGGCGCAGAGGGTACCCTTGACGAGGACTTCGACGGGGGCGTGCATCCTGGGCGCATTCCTATCACGGGAGACCCGCTTCAAGTCGAGGGGTGTGCCAGAGCTGCATCAGGGCGAGGCGTGAGGTGTCGCCCCCGCTCAGCAGCGCCGCCGCGGTCGCGCAGACCGCGACGAGCGCCGCCAGCCCCGCGAGCGCGTCGCGCGGGTCGATCCGGGGCTCAGGCCGCGTGGCCAGGGAGATCTCCGCGAAGTCCCTCGCGCGGGTGCGCGCCTCGACGGACCCCTCGGAGAAGGGGCGGAGCCTCGCGCGCAGCCGGGCGAGCTGGGCGACCGTCATCGCGCT
>JAWKRB010000054.1:0-21784 GCA_041389885.1 Polyangiales bacterium
CTGCTCCTTCGCACGAGCGCGAAACGCGAGGATCTCTTCGACGGTGGAGCCGTACTTGCGCTTGAGCCGGTTGAGCCTCTGGAGCTGGTCTTCGACCTCGGCGAGGGCCTCGGGGTCGGCGCGCACGCCGCGGGCGTAGCGACCGAGCTCGCGCGCGGCCTCTTGCACGAGCGTGTGCGCCTGCGCCACGAGGTCGAGGGGCCCCTGCAGCGCGGGGTCGAAGGCCACGAGGCGCTGCAGCGAGTCGCGCGCCACCGACAGCTCATCGAGCACCGCCCCGTCGCGGGCGTAGAGCGCGTCTTCGGCCGCGGCGCTGCCCTCGGCGAGGCGCGCGGCGTGGCGGAGCCGGTCGCGGGTGATGCCCCACTGCTCCTCGACGCCGGGCGCGAGGGGGAGCTCGTCGATCTCTTTGAGCTGGTAGCGCAGCAGGTCTTCGCGGTCGGCGCGCTGCCGGATGTCTTGCAGCACGCGCTCGAGGGCCGCGGTGGCGTCGGCGAAGGCCGCGTGCGCCGCGGTCATCGCCGCGCGCTGGGGCTCGAGGCGCGCCGAGGCGTCGAGGAGCGCGAGGTGATGCGCGGGGTCGGTGAGGGTCTGCTGGTCGTGCTGCGAGGTCACGTCGGCGAGGCCCGCGGTGAGCGACGCGAGCTGCGCGAGGGAGACCATGCGCCCGTTGAGGTACGCGCGAGAGCGGCCGCCGGTGCGCTCGTTGCCCACGATGCGCCGCACCACGAGCTCATCCTCCCAGGCGATGCCGGCGTCTTCGAAGCGGAGCCTGCGCGGGTCGTCGCCGCGGGCCGAGAACACCGCGGTGACCTCGGCCTCGCGGGCGCCGGTGCGCACCACGTCGGTGGCGGATGTGCGCGCGCCCAGCACCATGGTGAGCGCGTCGACGAGGATCGACTTCCCCGCCCCCGTCTCCCCGGTGACGACGTTGAGACCCGGGCCAAACGCGACCTCGACCTCGTGGATGATCGCGAGATCTCGTACCTGCAGGGACAGCAGCATAGGGGTGATTACCCAGGGGCGTAGCGCCTGCGCCCCCCGACGGTCAATCTCCCGACGCGCCATCGGGGACGTTGGCTGTCCACCCCCGCGCGCGGGGGCGATTTCCGGAGGTCACGCGCGCTCCGCGGCGGGGAATTCCGACCGGGGTGAGAGGGCGTGGA
The DNA here is from genome assembly GCA_041389885.1 of Polyangiales bacterium. Taxonomy (GTDB): domain Bacteria; phylum Myxococcota_A; class Polyangia; order Polyangiales; genus JAWKRB01. Next base: position 1,167 of record JAWKRB010000054.1, read on the forward strand.
GGGGGATCGGCGCGGGTCTGAGTGGTGCTCCGCGGGGCGCTCGCTCGCCGAGGTGCGCTGCACGATCGCGCGGGGAGGCCGAGGGAGAGACGGACAGACGGGGCTCGTCTCCGCCCGACGCGCGCGAGGGCGTCGTCGGGCGGAGATCGGAGGGGATCAGGGGATCTGGAAGCGCATGTTGTAACGCATGCCGGCGCTCTGAACGAGCCCGTCGGAGAACACCAGGCCGACGCCGCGCGGGGTCGCGAGGCCGGACAGCCGCGAGCCGCGCTGCAGGGTGTCGAGGGCGCCGATGTTGGCGCCAGCGATGATCGGGATCACGCCGCGGCAGTCGACGCCGGCGCCCGAGCCGTCGTCGTTGCAGCCGACCTGAGCGCCGGTCTGCGCGCTGCGGACGTACATCACCGGGTCGAAGTTGGCGGTGCTGCTCGAGGTCAGGCGACGGATGAAGAACGCGCCGGGGTCGCTGCGGCAGGTGCTGAAGAGCTGGGTCTGCCCCGTCGCGCCGCAGGTGAGGAACCACGAGACGTTCTCGGTGCTGGAGGAGCCGCCGCAGGTGCCCGCCGCGGCGCTCGCGCCCGTGGGGAGGGTCACGGTGCCGGTGTTGCCCGTGCCGCTGAGGCGCGCGTTGGTGAAGGAGCGGCCGATGTCCGAGCGGACGTACTGCAGCCGCAGGGTGAACGCGCCGGCGCCGCAGCCGCCGACGGCCACGTAGTAGGTGCCCGCCGCGAGGACGCCCGCGGTGCGCGACTGCAGGCCGCTGGTGAAGCCGCCGCCGGTGCCGCAGCCCGCGTCGTCATTGCAGAGGCCCGCCGAGGCGAAGCCGGTGCCCGCCTGCCCAGGGAGCGCGGTGCCCGAGGAGTTCGTGAGGTAGAGCGAGGTGTCGTACGCGGAGCCCGCGGTGTCGAGGTACACGAGGCCCGCGGCGGGGGTCGTGAAGCGGTACCAGACGTTGCCGCCCGAGGTGCAGCCGCACGGCACGGTGGGGCCGTCGTTCGTCGCGTTGGTGGTGTTGCCGGTGACCGTGACCTCACGCGCGGTGTTCGGCGTGATCACGATGGCGCTCGTGCGGTTGTCGTTGGTGGGGCGGCAGACGCCCGCGGTGCAACGCGTGCCGGTGCCGCAGGCGTTGCCGCAGGAGCCGCAGTTCGCGTTGTCGGTCTGGAAGGTCGTGAGCGCGACGCAGCGGCCGCCGCAGCTCGTGGTGCCCGCGCCGCAGAGCGAGTTGCAGACGCCCGCGCTGCAGGTGGCGGGCGCGGTGCAGCGGGTGCCGCAGCGGCCGCAGTTCGCGATGTCGGTGCTGGTGTTCACGCAGGCGCTGCCGCAGAGCGTCTGGCCCCGGGGGCAGGCGCACACGCCGGCGGTGCAGGTCTGCGCCGAGGGGCAGCGAGTGCCACACATGCCGCAGTTGGCCTCGTCGGTGCGGGTGTCGACGCACGCGCCGCCGCAGGCGGTGCGGCCCGTCGGACAGGCGCAGCGGCCGGCCTGACAGGTCTGGCCGTTCGCGCAGGTGGTGCCGCAGGCGCCGCAGTTGGCGTTGTCGGTCTGCACGTCGAGGCAGGTCGGCATGCCGTTGACCATGCAGGTCAGCCGGGGGGCCACGCAGGTCGAGCGGCACATGCCGCCCATGCAGGCCTCGCCGACGCCGCACACCGTGCCGCAGGCGCCGCAGTTCGAATGGTCGACCGTGGCGTCGACGCAGGTCGAGACGCCCATGGTCGTGCAGCGGGTCTGCCCCGAGGGGCACGCCGGCGGCTGGCACACGCCCATGCCGCAGGTGTCACCGGCAGCGCAGGCCGTGCCGCAGGCGCCGCAGTTCGCGGTGCTGGTCTGGGTGTCGACGCAGGTCGGCTTCGGCGCCGTCGGGGTGCAGTCGGTCTGACCGGCGCGGCACATGCGCGGGTCGGCGCAAGTGCCGCTGTTGCAGACCTGGCCCGCGCCGCAGACGTTGACGCAGCCGCCGCAGTGGCTCACGTCGGTCATGGTGTTGACGCAGCCGCCGCCGCAGGAGGTCTCGCCCGACATGCAGGTGACCGTCGGGGTGCAGACGCCGGCGCGGCAGGTCTCGGCGCCGCCGCACGCGCGGTCGCACGCGCCGCAGTGGGTGTTGCTGGTCTGCGGGTCGACGCAGCCGCCGCCACAAAGGATCTCGCCGCTCTGACAGGTCGGGGGCACGTCCTTGGGAGGCGTGACGACGTCCTCCATCGGCGTGACCACGTCCTCCATCGGCGTGACCACGTCCTCCATCGGCGTGACGATGTCTTCAGGCGTGACGACGTCCTGCCCAACGCCAGAGTCTCCTTCGACCGTGGGGGTGGAGCTGCCGCAGGCCGCCAGGCCTGAGATGACGAACGCAAGGAACGGTTTGTGTAGCTGCGTCATGAGAGGACAAGTAACCCAGCGGGTTGCACCCGGCGAGCACCTCCGCAACCGTGCCCTTCGCGTCCTCCGCGGATGAGATCCACGCGTCCCGCCACGGCGAGTCTCTCTGAAATGCGCGCGGCCACGGCCCGCGCGTCCCGCCCTGCCGTCTCGCCACGCGGTCCGCTCGGACGCGGCCCGCGCGGCCCGTGCTGTCGCCCAATCCTCTGCGGCCCAGGCGGTTGCGGCACGCTCTGCCTTGATCACGCGGCTGCGCGATGCGTGCGCAGGAGCGACCTGGGAGAAGAGCGCGTGTGTCGCGGCCGGGAGGGGCGCGGGGCGCGCGGGGCGCGTCGACGTCTCACACGCGCTGCAGCAGCGTCGCCTGGTCCCACGTCGTCAGCCTTGCCCGCTGCACCGCCGCGATCCCCGAGGACCACGCGCTCGCCTCGACCTCAACCGCGCCGGAGTGAGCGGCCTACGACCGCCTCGCGACCGGAGCGTCGTGACCCGGCGCGGCGCCTGCGCCGTTCGTTGACGGGGTCGAGGCCATGGGTAGTCTGCCGTCGGCATGACGTATCGCGCGCCCGACCCACCGACCCCCTGCTTCACCTTCGACGCCGTGCGGGGGCGGGTGGCGCGGGGCACCGTCATCGCGGCCGCGTTGCTCATGGCGCTGAACCTCTCCGCGGCGGCGTGGCTCCTCTTCGACCACTACGGCTTCGTGACGCGCGCGTGGGCGCGGCGCTCCTTCGCCCTCCGCCCCGAGGTGTGGGGCACCGCGCTCGTGTGGCTCCTCTTGCCGTTGTCCGTGGCCTTCCTCGTACGCGCTGTGGCGAGGGCGCGGCGCAACGCATCACCCGCAGTCGATCGTGCGCTCGCGCGTCACGGTGACCCTGTCCACGTGGCCCGGGAGGTGGAGCGCGAGGTCGCCGCGGCGTCGGAGACCTTTGGCGACGTGACGCTCACGGCGCACTGGCTCCTCCACGAGCGGCCCCTCGGCGTCGACCTCGTGCGGGTCGAGGAGATCGCGTGGGTGTACGCCCGCGACACCGACCATCGCGTCAATGGCATCAAGGTCGCGGCCACGCGGGGGGTCGCGGTGCACACCCGGTCGGCGCCCTACGACGCGGTCGCGCTCGCGCTCCCGTGCAGCGCCGACGACCGCCCCCGGCTGTTCGCGGGCCTCGCCGACCGCGCGCCGTGGTGCCTGCTGGGATACTCCGCCGACCGCGCCGACCGCTGGGCGCGCGACCGCGCCGGGCTGCTGGCTGCGATCGATCGCAGCGCAGACGCCTCGAGGTCGGCGGCTGGCGCGACGGCCTCCGACCGTCCGGGGTGAGCGCTCAACGGACGCAGTTGCCGGTCGCGATGAGCCGGCGCAGCGCGCAGGCCGCGACGGCGCGATCGGGGCCCTCGCAGTTCCACGCGAAGCCGTTGGGGGCGGTGCCCGCGAAGGAGCCCTCCCGGACGCAGCCGTTGCCGTCGAGGGGCGGGCCGCACACGCCCGTCACGGGGTCGCAGCGGCCCTCGATCTTGACGTAGTAGTCGCACGCGCAGCGCGGACAGAGGGCGCCGTCAAACACCCAGCAGCCCTCCAGCTCGTTGCGCAGCCCGCACGCAAACACGTCCTCGTTCGAGGCCGTCGCGGCGTTGCGAAACACCGCCCCGCACCCGCCGTCCGGCGCTGGGACGTCGCGTGAGGGCGCAGGCACGTCGGGCGGCACGGGCACGTCGGGCGGCACGGGCACGTCGGGCAGGGGCACGTCGGGCGGGGCAACGCCGCGGTCGAGCGCCTGGGTGCCGCCATCGGTCGCGGCGGTGGGCGTGTCGATCGGCGTCCCCGCGTCGCTGGCGGACGCGAGGGAGCTGCGGGCACCGCAGGCCGCGAGGCCGTGGAGCAGCACGAGGGCAGCCAGCGAGCGATGCGCGAGGAGCGACGACACGACGACGACAGAGGGGATCAGTACCCCAACGGGTTACGCCCGGCGAGCACCTCCGCGGCCACTCCGCTGGCGCCCCTGAAGGCGACGAAATGCCCCTTTGTGCGAAGCGAGCTCGCCCTCCCCGTACGCACACTCGCGCCACACCCTGACCATTTCGCGAAGCTACGTCAGCTCTGCCCCCCGCCGCGCGCCGCGCGCAGACGTCATCCTCCCGCACGACCCGCACTTCAGCGTGTCGACACCCCACGCCCGCTGCAGCAGGGTTGGCCAGTCTCGCGTCGTCAGCCTTGCCCGCCGCACCGCCGCGTTCCCCGAGGACCACGCGCTCGGCTCGACCTCGTGGCTGCCCGCCGCCACGGTGCCGGAGTGGCGTCCGAGTGGCGGCGCGACGTACGCCGTGAGAACACCCAACACCGATGCACCCCGACCTCGACCGACTCGCCGACGAGCTCTGCGCGAAGCACCACGCGCACACGGTGATCCTCTACGGTTCTCGGGCGCGCGGGAACCCGCGGCCGGCCAGCGACGTCGACCTCTTCGTGCTGTGCGACGACGGTCCGGCGACCAGCGACCACCGCCGCTGGGAGGGGCTCTGGCTCGATGCGTGGATCCACCCCCTGCGCGACGCCGAGCACCCCGAGGAGGGGCTCCTGCGCCTCTGCGGGGGGAAGGTGCTGCGGCAGCGCGACGGGCTTGGCGACGCGCTCCTCGCGCGGGTCGAGGCGATGCGCGACGCGGGGCCGCCCCCGCTCACGCTCGAGAAGCGCGCGCTGTGCGCGACGTGGCTGGAGAAGACCGCGGCGCGCGTGCGCGAGGCGTCGCCCGACGACCTCGAGGCGCTGCTGCGCCGCGCGGCGCTGCTCAATGAGGCGCTGGAGAGCTACTTCGTGCTGCGAGCGCGCTGGTACCTCGGGCCGCGCGCGGCGCTGGAACTGCTCGCGAGGGAGGACGCCGCGACGCACGCGTGCTTCGCGGCGGCGTTGAGAGACCCCCGGGGAGACCTCGACGGCCTCGTGCGGCGGGTGATCCCTGCGGGGACGGCGACAGGCTGAGCGCGAGGAGCGCGAACCGCGCCGTGTGGGATTCGACAAGGACCGGCACTTCGGCGGACCCTCCGTGGATGAACCTTCTTCTTCGACTTCGCCCGGCGCTGGTGATCGTGCTCCCCGCGTGCGGCGGGATGACCCCTTCGAGTGACGCGGCCGCGCCCGTCGACGCCGTGGCCGAGGATCGCGGCGCGACGATCCCCGACGCGCCCGTGATGGACGTGGCCGACGCTGCGACGGCTCCGGTCGACCGCCTCGACGTGTCGATGATCTCCGAGAACCCTCCGTTCCCGCTTGATTCGGGCTTCTTTGTGCTCGCAGACGTGTCCGATGCGTCGACGTCGCCCGACGTCTCCCAGCCCGACGCCTTCCAGCCCGATGCTCCGCCCACGGACTCGGGCTGCCCCGCGGGGCAGCGCTTCTGCGACGGACGCTGCGTCGACGTGGGTCCGCACGCGAACGCGTGTACCTCGTGTGGGCTGCCGTGCTGCGCGAGCGCCCATTGTATGGGCGGGCGGTGCAACGTGGGGTGCGCGCCCGGTTGGTCGGTGTGTGACGTGCCCCCGATCTCCCCGAACTGCGAGGGCGGTGGGACCTGCGTGTCCCTGCAAGAAGACCCACGCAACTGCGGTCGGTGCGGCAACGTGTGCCCGACGGGGCAGAGCTGTCGCTCCGGGGCCTGCGCGCCGTAGCGGCGGGATATGCCCTCCAACGCACTGCGGCCGTGACGCACGCCCGCAGCTTCTGCATCCCCGTCCCGGAGATCGCGGTGAAGCTGACGAAGCACTCATGATCGGACGTGATTCACCCCTCCCTCCGCGCTCGATCGACTCGCGCTCTCTTCGCCCGCCGACGTGCCTCAAGATGCGCTTGACCACGGCGCGGTCCAAAGATCACGGCGATGAACTTCATGCGCCCGCCGCAGCCCTCGCACTTCAGCGCATCGACACCCCACACCCGCCGCAGCAGGGTTGCCTGGTCCCACGTCGTCAGCCCTACCCGCCGCGCCGTCCTCCCCGACGGCGCCGGAGTGGAGGTGCTCCCTCTCTTGAAGTGACGGGTCACGCGCCCGACCGGGGTGCCGCCGTCTCTTGACGCGGCGCGCGGGCGCCGGTGCGGTCACTCACGCGTCGTCGGGAGCCCTCGCACCCACCACGCGAGCATTCCTCCGCGAAGCTGCGCGGCGCGCGTGAAGCCCCGTGCGCGGAGGATTCGCACCGCGGGGATGCTCCGGTGCGCCGAGAGGCAGATCGCGACCACGGAGCGCGCGGGGTCCAGCGAGAGCGCGTCGAGGGCGCTCTCGAAGTCCGTGATGGGGGCGCTCAGCGCGCCGCGCACGTGACCCGCCCGCCACTCGGTCTCGGTGCGGACATCGAGCACGATCGGGGCGTCGACGCCGTCGAGGGTGGAGTGCAGCGCCTCGGGGTCGACCTCGGGGACCTCTCCGAAGGGCACCCAATTGCGCGCGCGCTCGAAGACGCCCATCGCGCTCAGCAGACCGCGCCGCTTGAGGAGAGGCACCTGGCGCCGAGGAGCGCGAACGAGCGAGGGGCGAGGCTGCACATGCGCCGAGTGTATCCGACGTGAGCGGGCGGCGCCGTCAGGGACGCTCCGGCGCGCGCGCGAGGAGGTAGCAGCGCCGGGAGGGGTGTTCCACCGTGGGGTTCGGCGCGCGTTCGAGGGTCGCCTCGACGGTGAAGCCCGCGCGCTGCAGGGCCTCTTCGACGCGTAGGCGAGGGTGAAAGAAGAAGTCCACCCGCACCGCCTGCTCCCACCACGCGTCGAGGTGAACGCGCTCGTCTCCGAGGTGGAACGAGAGCAGCAACGGCGCGCCGGGGGCGAGCACACGCGCGAGCTCGGAGAAGGTGTCTGCGAGCTCTTCTGCGCCCAGGTGAACGATGGCGTAGAAGGCCGTCGCGCCCGCGCAGGAGCCCTCTGCGTAGGGGAGCGCGCGCAGGTCGCCCTCGGTGAAGCGCAGCATCGGGTGCGCGGCGCGGGCGGTGTCGAGCATGGCAGGGGAGAGGTCCACGCCCTCGACCTCGACGCCGCGCTCGTGGAGGTAGCGCGCCACCTGGCCGGGGCCGGTGCCGAGGTCCAAGACGCGTCCATGGTCGCGCACCCGATCTGCGAAGACATCGAGCAACGCGCGGTCGAGGGGCTTGCGCTGGAGCTCGTCGAGCATCTCCTCTGCGTAGCGCGAGGCCACCGTGGCGTAGGACGCGCGGGTGCCGTGGTCGTCGCGGGCCGAGACGACCTCGATGGGACCCACGATGGCGTCGTTGAGCTCGTCCATGCGCTCCGCGGGGATCCAGTGCTCGTCGTGGTAGGCGCGCCCCACGACCTGCGGCGGAAAGGCATCGAGAAAGGCCGTCTTCACGCGAAAGCGCAGCACGACGCCGCCGCCGCGCGGGTCGTTCCATTTCTCGGCGATCTCGCGCGCGTAGCGCTCGTTGCGCACGGGATAGAAGATCGGCTGATCAGGGAGCCGCGGAGGGAACCTCGTCCACGCGCTCGCCTCGACGAGCGCGAGCTCCGCGGGACCTACGGGGCGCCAGAGCGTGCGCGTCTCGTCTTTGGGGTCGGGCATCGGTCCCCCGGTATGCCATCGATCGGGCGGCGTGTGCGCGCCCGGCGACGGTTGCGCCGATGTCTCTGCGCCGCAAGGAGATACTCGAGGATAAGAAGTCGAACGCGTCGCGCCCGGCGAGCACCTCCGCAACCGTGCCGTCGAGGTCGTCGCGTGGCAGCCCGAGACGCAGCCCCCGGTCGGGGAGCGCGTGTCGTTGATGGGAGAGATGAAGAGCGCGCGGTCCTCGTCCCCGCTGCGGCGCCAGGCCATGCCGTCGTAGCGGGACTGCCGTCGCGCCGTGCTCGCGCCGACGGTCTGCACGTCGTCGCTGGTCTCGGACCACTGGGCGAAGAAGTAGAGGTCGTCGTCGTAGGCGGGGCGGAGCTTTGCCGACTCGATGCCAATCCGACCGGTTCCCGAGCCGAACGCGACGGTGCTCTCGTCAGGGGACGCGCGGGCAGCGGGTGTGCGCGGCGAGGCAGGCGTCGAGGTCGGGGAAGAGCCCGCCGCAGTCGGGGCCTTCGCACCCGCACCGATTGAAGGGGGCGCAGCGGAGACCGTCCCAGAAGAAGTCCATTCGCGAAGGGCAGAAGTCCATGCCGAACACGCGCTGGGGAGCGCACTCGGGGCCCGGCGGGACCGCTCCGCCATCGACGACGATGCAGGGACCGCGGTGGGCGAAGATCCGGTCGGGGCAGTTCAGGCTGCTGGTGAAGGTGCGCCCGTCGCAGCCGCAGAAGGGCGTGGGCGTGGGGTCGCATCGCTCCAGGTCGGTGGTGCAGGAGCCCGTCTCGCCGCACCCTTCTGCCCGCACCCGGCACCTGCCGCTGGGGCAGTCCGCGTTGCTCCGGCAGGTGCGCCAGGCGCCCGCGTCGGCCTGGCAGATGTCCTGACAGGTGAGCAACCCGTCGGGATCACACCGACAGGCGATGCAACGGCTCTCCAGGCAACGCTCCCCGACCGGACAGGGACGTCCGTTGGCGAGCCGACAGAACAGCCCCGCGTCGACCTCGGGCTCCGCGCAGGGGCCGCGATGCGCGAAGGGGCGCTCGGGGCACGAACTGCTCCCGCGGAACGTCGTGCCGTCACAGCCGCAGAACGGCGCGAGGTCTTCGGTGCACGCGCGCCCCGCCGCGGGCTGGCAGGTCCAGGGCACGCCGCAGCCCTCGGGGCCGATGCACGCCTCGCCGGACAGGCAGTCGGACGCGACGGAGCACGTCCGCACCGCGCCGATGTCCATGCGCGGGAGCGCGACGTCGATCGTGGTCGGCACGTCGACGGCGATCAGGGTGTCTTGCGCGCTCCCCGCGTCGGCGAGGGGGCTGGACGGGGTCACGACGGCGCTGCAACCGGTCGCGAGCACGGCGAGGGCCGCGCCCCGCGTGGACCGTAGGACGACGCGCAACAGAGGGGAGCAGGAGCGCATCGGCGGGTCCTATCACAGCGCCTGGGGGCGCGGGGCACGGTGCGCGCCGCGCGCAGACGTCACCCTCCCGCACGCCCCGCACGCCCCGCGCTCACCCCGCCCTCAGTCCCACGCGTCGCAGGGGTCGCGCGCCCTCGCGAAGCTCGGCTCCTCGCTCTCCTCGCCGACGTGCCTCAAGATGAGCTCGCTCACCGCGCGGTCCAAAGATCACGGCGATCAACTGCATGCGCCCGCCGCAGCCCTCGCACTTCAGCGCGTCGACACCTCACACGCGCGGCAGCCGTGTCGCCTGGTCCCACGTCGTCAGCCCTCCCCGCCGCACCGCCGCGATCCCCGAGGACCACGCATTCGGCTCGACCTCAACCGCGCCGCCCTCCCCGACGGCGCTGGAGTGTCGTCCGCGACGCGACCGAGACACATCGTCTGGGTGAAGCGCCCGGTCGCAGAGGAGCGAGCTGGCGCCTCAGCAGCCGCCCTGACGCGGAGATCACTCGATGGTACCGTCGGCGCGGCGAGCGAAGGTTGTACCTCCCGGGACACAGCGACCCACACGACGACACGATCGCGGCGCCCCCCTCGCCGACGCCGCCGCTCCCGAGTCAGGGCGAGCTCGAAGGCACCGTCACGCGCCTCGCCGCGCACCTCACCGAGTCGTCCGACCCGGGAGAGACCGTCAGGTCGACGGCCAGGAGCGTCCTCGCCGCCACACCGGGCGCCGAGAGCCCGCAGCTGCGCACCATCCGCCTCGGCACGGGGAGCGCAGAAGCCAATGAGGCCGACTTCGAGGTCGTCGACGTCCTGGGCTCGGGCGGGATGGGCGTCGTGTACCTCGCGTGGCAGCCCGCGCTTCGACGCGAGGTGGCGATCAAGACCACGCACGCCGGGTCCATCGACGGCGCCGCGGCGAGCGCCCTCACCGAAGAGGCCATGTTCGCGGGCGGGCTCGAGCACCCGAACATCGTCCCCGTGCACGCCCTCGGCCGCGACGCCGCGGGGCGGCCCGTGCTCGTGATGAAGCGGGTGGCGGGGGTGTCGTGGGCGCGGCTGCTCCTCGACGCGTCGCACCCCGCGTGGCAGCGGCTGCCCGCCGACCGCCTCGCGTTTCATCTCAACGTGCTGGTGCAGCTCTCGAACGCGCTGCACTTCGCGCACTCGCGCGGCGTCGTGCACCGCGACCTCAAGGCCGAGAACGTGATGATCGGCGAGTTCGGCGAGGTGTACCTCCTCGACTGGGGCATCGCCTGGCGGATGGACGACCCACACCCCAAGGCACCGGAGCTGGTGGGCACGCCGGCGAACCTCGCGCCCGAAATGCTGCTCGGCGGCGGTCCACACGTGACGGCGCGGACCGACGTCTACCTGCTCGGGGCCGCGCTGCACCGGGTGCTCACGGGCGCCCCCCGGCACGAGGGCGCGAGCCTCCTCGCGGTGCTCTCGCACGCTGCGGTGAGCGAGCCCGGGCGGTACCCGCCGACGGCGCCGCGCGAGCTGGCCGCGGTGTGCGATCGGGCCTGCGCGCGCGAGCCCGAGGCGCGCTACGCGTCGGCGCTGGAGTTTCGAGGGGCGATCGAGGAGTTCCTCCAGCACCGCAGCTCGCGGCAGCTCGCAGAGCGGGCGGCGTTGCGCGTCGAGGCCCTGCGAGCGCTGCTGCGGCCGAGCGCGGGGCCGGTCGACGCGGCGCTCGCGCGGCAGGTGTTCGCCGAGTGCCGCTTCGGATTGCGCGAGGCGCTGCGCACCTGGCCCGAGAACCCCGAGGCCGCTTCGAATCTGCGCGACGCCACCGCGATCGCCTGCGGGCTCGAGCTCGACCAGCGAAACCTCGTGGGCGCCGAAGCGCTGCTCGCCGAGCTCCACGAGCCGCCCGCGGAGCTCGCGGCGCGCTGCGAGGTCCTTCGCCGAGAGCTCGACGACGAGCGCGCGCGCCTCGCGCGCCTCAGCGAGCTCGAACACGAGATGGATGAGGCCGTCTCGCGCCCGCAGCGGGTGATCGGGACGGTCCTGACCGGCGTGGTCAACACGGGCGCGATGGGGACGCTCGCGTGGCTCGATCTCACGGGCCGAATCACCCTCGACTACACGACGGTGTACCTCACCCTGGCGGGGCTCTCGCTGGCGGCCTGCGCGCTGTACGTCGTGCTCCGCGACGCGATGCTCGCCACGCGCTTCAACCGGACCCTGATCGCGACCTTTCCCGTGGCCGTGGCGGGAGTTTTCGTGGCCACCCGCTGCGCGCAGTCGCTCGGTCTCACGCCGCAAGGCGCGGCGCTCTTCGTCGCGATGGGGGTCGGGCTCGTGCAGTGCGTGATCGGCGTGATGAGCCTCCGCTCGTTCCTCGCCAGCGGGGTCGGCTACCTCGTCGCCGTCGTGGTGGGGTCGGCGCACCCGAGCCTCGCGCTCGCGTCGGTCACTGTCGCGCTCGGCTTCTCCCACGCCTTCCTCGGACACGCGTGGGCCGCGTCCAGCTCGCGTGCCCCGAGCACCGCAGAGCGCCCGCGATCGACACCCGGGGCCCACGGTTAGCATGACAGCGCCAGTTAGGACTCGCCGAAGAACAACTTGGGCGAGTCCCTACCCTACGGTGGCTTCTGGCGGCACCCTCTGCCCGCTCATCGACCCCGCGGTCGCCGCGGGGGCGCGCAACCTCGTGGCGCGCAACGACACCGACTGCGTCTCGGCCTTCGGGATGATGCCCGCGGCGATCCCCGCCTACACCCTGACCATCGCGGTCGGCACGCCCTGACGCGCCCTCGCGCAGACCCGGCGCTCGGCTGAGCGCCGGGGTCTCGCGCGAAGCTCCCTTCAGTCTCCCGTCCCCTCCCCGCGATCACGCCAGGCGCCGGCCGATGGGCGCCGCGCGCCCGCGACGCCGCGCGACGACCTGCGGCTGCGGCTGCTCCCCGCCCACGTCGCGCCCGATCCGTAGCCCGCGGGCCTTGCATCCCTCACCCGCCCCGTTTCTCCTCGACGGGTGAGCCCCACGACAGATCGCCCCTTCTTCGCGCGCGTCGGCTCGCTGGCGCTGGCGCTGCTGAGCGGCGCGCTCCTCGGCCCCGCCACCTCGCTCTACCTCGGGCACGGCCGCAGCGCGCTCGCGATCTTCGCGCTGCCCGTCGGTCTCGTGCTCGGCCTGCTGGCCTGGGCCGTCCTCGCGCTCGTCGTCGGCGCGGGGCGGATGATCCGCCAGGGCACGCTCGTCCCGCAGCACCCGCCCGGCCCCGCCCCGGGCGCGTGGACCCTCCTGCTCGCGTCGCCCCTCGCCGCCGTCTCCGCGTCGCTGCTCGAGCGCGTCTTCTCCTCCGCTGGCGCGCCCTCGCTCGCGCTCGACCTCGGGTACGGCTGCGCCCACGGCGCGCTCTGCTACCTCCTGGCTCGGCGGGGACTCCTCGACCCGCGCGCCCTCGGAGGGGACGCCGCGCAGTAGCCACGACGGCGCGGCCTCCTCCGGGGGCGGCGACCTCGCGACGCTCCAGCGCCCGCGGGGCCCTCGCTTCAGGGAGGCGCGCGACTTCATGCTGGCCTCCCAAGCCCGCGACCTCCGCGTCGCCCGACTTGTCCGTTCGCCTGCGCACGTTGCGCGACGGGTGCGATGGGGCTACCTCGCGGCGCATGAAGATCACTCCCGACACCAGGGCCCTCGTCACCGGCGCCAACGGCGGTCTGGGTGAGGCCATCGCGCGCGCGCTCCACCGCGCGGGCGCGAAGGTCACCCTCTCCGCGCGGCGCATGGAGGCGATCGAGCCGCTCGCCCGAGAGCTCGGGGCCGAGGTGCTCCTCGCGGACCTCTCGCGGCGCGAAGAGCTCGACCGGCTCCACGCGTCGGCGGGCGACATCGACGTGGCGGTGCTCAACGCGGCGCTGCCCGCGACGGGCGCGATGATGGAGCTCTCGCTCGAGCAGGTCGATCGCTTCCTCGACGTGAACCTCCGCGCGGCGGTGCACTCCGCGCGCGTGCTCGGCGAGGGGATGATGCGACGCCAGCGCGGTCACATCGTCTTCATCTCGTCGATCTCGGGCAAGGTCGCGTCGGGCGGACAGGCCATGTACAACTGCACGAAGTTCGGCCTACGGGGGTTCTCCTACGCGCTGCGAGAGGACCTCGCGCCGCACGGCGTGGGCGTGACCACGGTGTTCCCCGGCTTCATTCGCGACGCGGGGATGTTCGCGAACACCCAGGTGGCGCTCCCGCGGGGGACGGGCACGCGCAGCCCTCGCGATGTCGCCGACGCGGTGTTGCGGGCGGTGCGCGAGAACCCCGCGGAGATCGACGTGGCCGCGTTCGAGCAGGTGTTCGGCGGCTATGCCTTCGGGCTCGCGCCGGGGCTCGTGAGCTGGATCATGCGCACGATCGGCGGGGATGAGGTCGCTGCGAGGATCATCGAGGCGCAGCGGAGCAAGCGGTAGGGTACGCCCGGGTCGCGCGGGCGAGCGCCTTCGCTGCCGCGCTCCCTCCGCGGCCCTCGCGCCCGTTCGGGGCCCCGCTGGACACATCGGCGCGCTCCGTTCATAGAGGGGGTTACGGCGACGACGAGGCCCGCGGCGGGCCCCCTGTCGCCGCGGAGCTACGGTCATGGCCGTCGGGTGGGCGCAAGATGGCGCCGTGCAGGAACAGATCGATGCCACCGTCGCGGCGGAGGTCGAGCGCGCCCGCATGCGCCTGGCCCAGGGCGTCAGCCGCGAGGTCTGCGAGGACTGCGACGGAGCCATTCCCCTCGCGCGGCGCCTCGCGGTGCCCGGCGTGAGCCGCTGCGTGCGCTGCCAGGAGGAGGCCGACCGCGACGCGCGACGCACCCAGCTCTACAATCGCCGCGGGAGCAAAGACAGCCAGCTCCGTTAGCTGGCGGCGCGTTGATCCGGTGCGCTCGGGGTCACGCCCAGGCGCGCCTGCTCTCCTGCGACGCGGGCGACTTCAAGACGCCCTCCTTCGCGGGGCGATCTCGGCGTACGCGGTGGTGCTTCCCCATCTCGTTGAGGTAGGCCGCGCTCTTGTCAGCTCGGCGCGGCCGTGATTGTCCGCGCCGCGTCGGGAACTTGATCGCGCCGCCCGACGAGCACGATCGTCGCGGTCGATGGACGACGCGACTCTTCTTGAACAGGTGCGCGTGGCAGAGACGCGCCTCGCGATGCTCACCCCCGACAGCGGCCTCACCGACGCCGCCGCCGCGCTCTGCGCCAGGCTCGTCGAGGCGCGCGCCAGGGAGGCCGACGTTTCCCTGACGGTGACGCTCCCGGATCCGTGGCGTGCCGCCATCTTCCTCGCCCTCGGGCGGCGCTACGGACTTCACCTGCACCGTCGCGCTGGGCAGTCGAAACAGACCCTCACGGTCTGCGCACCGCGGTCCTTCTTCTCCGGGGTGCTCTGGCCTGAGTTCGAGAAGATCACCAACCTCCTCATGGACCGCTTCGACGCCATCACCCACGACGTGGTTCGCACCATCGCGCCGGGCGCAGAGGCCCCGCGGCGTGTCGTCAACAACGGCTCCCTCGGCGCGGACCGCGGCGACGGCTGCTACGCCGCGTCCTCGGTCGCGCCGTCGCGCACGGTGGCTTCTCGCGCCGCGCGCAGGCGCTCCACGTAGGCCTTCGGCGTGAGCTCCAGCACGCGGCTCGTGGGCGTGTGCGAGAGCGCCTCGAGCGTGTCGAGCAGGTACTGCCGCGGATCGATCCCGTGCAAGCGACAGCTCATCATCAGGCTCCACAGCACGCACCCGAGCTCGGCGCCCTCGAAGGAGCCGCGGTACACCCACGCCTTGCGCCCCACGACAATGTGTCTCAGCAGCCGCTCGCTGGTGTTGTTCGTCCAGGGCACGCGGCCATCGCGCAGGAAGTGGGTGAGACCCGCCCAGTGCGAGAGCGCGTAGTCGAAGGCCTGCGCCATCGGGCTTCGTGGCACCAGCGAGGGGCGCTCCGCCATCAGCCACGCATGGAACTCCTTGAAGCGCGGCGTGAGCACCTCTTCGCGTCGACGCTGCCGCTCGTCGTCGTCGAGCTCAAGCCACTCCCGCTCGGCCTGCGCGACCCCCTGAAAGAAGGCCAGCGCGTGGTTGGCGCGCGGAGTGTCGGTGCCGCGGGCGTCGAAGAAGTTCCTGCGGCCGTGCGCGTTGCAGAGCGCGACGAGCAGTCCGAGCTTCTGGCTGTGCTCGCCGAGGTGCACCGTCGCCGCGTCGCACTCCACCACGCCGCCGAAGCTCTCGAAGCCTTCGAAGATGGCGACGGCGTTGGCCGACTTGAGCGCGATGAACACCACGTGCCCGCCGCCGTGGAGCACGTACACAGTGCGGCGCTGACAGCGCTTCTTGGCGAAGATCTTCAGGTGCGTGCCGTCGATGCCGACGACGCCGTCGCCGCGCAGCAGCTCCTTGCGCATCGCGTCGACGATCCGCTTGAGCGCGAGGGCCACGCGCTGCGCGACGCGTCCGAGGGTGCTGCGATCGACGCGCAGCCCCTCGCGCAGAAAGATGCCCGCGAGACGGTGAAAGGGGAGGTGATCGGCGTAGTGCATCACCGCGATGTCGACGGCGAGCGAGAGCCCCACGCCGCCCGCGCCGGTGACGAGCGGCTCGGGGGCTGGGGCGATGACCACGCCGCCCTGACGGCAGCCGTTGCAGGCGTACTTCGGTCGATGCGTGATGGTCTCCTCGTAGCGCGAGGGGATGCGCTCGGTGGTCGAGGAGGTCTCCTCGCCGATGACCACCATGTCCTCGCCGCAGCAGCGACACGCGATGGACTCGGGTGTGAGCGTGACGTGCTTCGTCGTGACGCACGAGGGGTCGACCTGGAGCCGCGGACGACGCTTGCGCCGGGAGCCCTTCTTCTTCTGCTCGTCGGGGGTCGGCTCCGCGGCCTCTGCGACGGCGTTGTCGTTGGGCACCGTGAGGTCGACGCCGGGGAGCACGAGCTCCAACGGCGCGACGCCCTCGCTGCTGTCACCGAAGCGAGCGCGCACGTGTCGATCGAGCTCGAAGCGGAGCAGGATGAGCTCGTTGGTCTGCTGCTGGATCGTGGCGTCGCGCGCCGCGAGCTGCACCTCGAGGGCGTCGATGTGCCCTCGCAGCAGGTCGATGGTGCGCAGTGCCTCGGTGAGATCCACGTTGTAAGAACAACGGGGAGTCGCAGGGAATTCCCGCGGGAGACGATTTTCTTCAGCGGCGCTCGACGCCCGCCAGGAGGACCCCGAGCTCACGCGCTTCGATGTGCACCGAGCGGTCCCCCGCACGCACGATGGAGGGGATGCGGAAGTGGGCGCGGTCCAGTCGCTTGTAGAGAATGACGACGCCGGATCCGTCATGAAAGAGGATCTTGCAGCGGGTGCGGTCTCGATTGAAGAAGAGGACGACGGCGCTGCGCAGGGCGTCAAGTCCGAGCTGCTCGCGGGCGACGGCGATGAGCACGTCGAAGGAGCGTCGGAAGTCGACCGGGTCGACGGCGGCATACAGGGGCCGCGAGGTGGGCACGAGGATCATCGCGACGACACCGCGAGGACGAAGGCACGCAGCGCGTCGGGCGCGAGCGAAGCTGGGAAGCGGAGGACACGTCCGTCGGGGAAGGCGAGCTCGCAGTGCGCGGTGGCCTCGACGGTGATGGGCAGCAGACGCGGGCTGCGCGCGGGTCGCTTCTGAGCGCGGTAGCGCTTCTTGTAGAGCGTGTCGGCCTTGAGCCCGTGCTCGCGGGCGTACTCCAGCACGCTCTGCCCGCTCTTCGCGAGCGCGGCGAGATGCGCGGGCCAGTCGATCTCAGGGGACGGCGGAGAAGGCTTCGGGGATCGCATAGCCCCAGAGCGTCTCAGCGCGCTGCAACCGCTTCAGCCATGGGGATGCTGCACCGCGTACCCTTGAATCGCTCCGCAACGTGCCGGAGGGAGTAGCCATCCTCCTCAATCGCCTCGATCACACGCGCCCGAAGGTCATAGCTGTACGCTGCCATGATTGCTTGGAGCTCCATCGCAAGCCCGTCCGCGAACGTCTACCCGCCGCGATAGGCTCCCACTCAAGCGAGCCAGCGACCGTAGGGAGTGCCCGGAGTGCGCGTGGGGCGGCGTCTTCGCGAGCACCGTAGCCGTTGAAGACGGCACTGGCGTCCCGTCGAGCACCCCCCGAAGGGTTTACGAACCGAGGGCGAAGCGATACCCGGAGAGGACCTCGTCGGTCGCCTTTGCCCAGCTCCGATCGAGGGCGTCGAGCCTCGCTGCGCGGCCGCGCGCCGCCCGCTCCCCGTCGTCGCGGATCAGCGCACCCAGCGCGCGCGCCATGGCACCCGAATCGCTTACATCAACGAGCGCGCCCGTTCGCTCGTTAACCAGCTCCGAGAGCGCGCCGGCCCGCGGAACCACTGGCGGGAGGCCGCTGGCCATGGCCTCAAGCACTACGTTACCGAAGGTCTCCTCCTCGGACGCGAGCGCGAAGAGGTCGCTCGACGCGTACGCCTCCGCGAGCGCGTGGCCCCTCAGGGCGCCGAGGAAGACCACGCCCGGCGGCGCCCGAGCCTCCAGGGCGCGACGCGACGCGCCGACGCCCACGATCACCAGGACGGCGTCATGCGAGCGCCGCGTCGCCTCCGCAAAGGCCCCGATGAGGCGGTCGAAGCGCTTCTCTGGCACGACGCGGCCGACGCTCAGGACGATCTTCCGCCCCGACGCGCCGAGGCGCTCTCGAAAGGCGGTCGACCGATGTGCGGGAGAGAACCGCTCAGCGTCCACGCCGCGGCTCCAGATGCGGAGCGGGCCGCGGTGACCGCGCGCGCGGAGGCGCTCCAGGTAGCTCCGGCTTGGGCAAAGCGTGACGCGCGCGGCGCGGTGAAACCAGTTCATCCACGCGCTCATCGCGGGCGCGGCGGCCCCGGCGCCCCAGTGACGGAGGTAGGCCGGGTAGTCTGTGTGCGCCGAGGTGACGAACAGCAGGTCGCGGGACATCGCATACTGGCGCCCGGCGAGACCGACCGGCATCTCGGTGAGGGCGTGGACGACTTCAGGGCGGAACTGGTCGAGCGCCCGCTTCGCTGCGGCTCCAAGCCGGGGCGCGGCGCCGTAGAGGCCCGGTAGAGATGGCAGCGGGAAGCCAGGCAGGCGCACGTGGAGCGAGGCCCCAGCCGTCTCGTCGAAGGGGCCGGGGCCGATGAGGGCGACCTCGTGACCTCGTGCCGTGAGCTCGCCGACGAGCCGCGCGACGGTGACCGCGACGCCGTCGAGCCGGGGAGGCACGGCATCGGAGAAGAGCGCGACCCTCACGAGGTCGGGTCCACACGCAGCGCCGCGGCCAGCGCCTCAAGGGTGCGCAGGTTCGATGCGCCATCCTTCACCGAGATCCGGAGGACACTCGCACCAAGCACGTCGCCGAAGTCTCGCGCGTCTCGGAGGAACACGCCCCGGGCCGCGGTCCGGCGGCACACCTCCTCGGCGGAAGGGGCGCCCTCCGGGAGGTGGACGAGCACGGAGGCGATCTTACCTTCAAAGACGTCCAGGCCCAAGTCACGCTCGAGCCGCACTGCCAGCTTGCGCCGCAGCGCATGCGTCTCGCCGTACATCGCCTGGTAGTAGGTGTCGTCTTCGAGCGCTCGGAGCGCTGCGACCTGTGCCGCAAAGCCGACGATCCAGGGCGGCGTGCGCCGCCGGAGGACGGCGACCTCCGAGCTCGGACCGACGAGGAAGGCGGCCCGCAGCCCGCTGAGCGCGTGCGACTTCGAGAGGGTGCGGCACACAAAGAGGTTCGAGCTCGCGGCGGCGTCAGCGACGAGCGAGTGACCCTCGCCCACATAGTGCAGGTACGCCTCGTCGACCCAGATGCGTGTCTTGTCCGGCGCCTCGCGGAGGACGTCGCGCAGCGCCTCGCGCG
Source organism: Polyangiales bacterium (assembly GCA_041389885.1). GTDB lineage: Bacteria > Myxococcota_A > Polyangia > Polyangiales > JAWKRB01. The sequence goes on from JAWKRB010000054.1 coordinate 20,339, forward strand.
CGACGACCGTGCCGGTCGGGTTGTTCGGGTTGACGATCACGACGAGGTCGTAGCCCCGCGCGAGCTCAGCGCGGAGCCGCGCGAGGGAGAGCGCGTAGCCCTCGTGGCGGTTGAGCGCGAGCCGAGTCACCGACGCACCCACGACGGACTGTGCGACGTGCGCATACTCGCCGTACGACGGATCGAGGACGAGCACCCGGGAGCGACCGTTGAGCCACAGCGTGAGGGCGCGGTACACGAGATCGGACGAGCCTGCGCCCAGCACGACCTGCGCCGGGTCGACATCCCAGCGGAGCGCGATGCGCGCGACCAGCGGCTCCCCGGAGGGCGGCGGCGACGTACGGACGAGACGGGGAGCGTCGAGCGCGAGCGCCTTGAGCGCGAGGGGTGACGGCGGAAACCAGGCGTCGAGGACGTCGGCGTCGACGACGGAGTCAAGCGCGCCGACCGCGCGGAGCTCGGCTCCGGCGACCGCGAGGGCGCGGCCCCCGTGCACGCACGTCAGCGCGTCGTGTTCCGACTGCGCGCCCTCACGCTCAAGGATGCGGCGGAGTCCGCTGAGCCGCGCGACAGCGGCGCGGACCTCGCTCATCGGAGAGTGGAGGACTTCGTACTCCATGGCACCGGCGCGGAAGCGCACGCCGACCTTCGACGCGCCGTAGCGCTGGTACGTCGGCACCACGCCGTCATGTCCGATGCTCACGACGTCCTCAACATCATGCGCGTCGAGCCAAGCGGCGCTCGCCAGGAGCAGGCGGACCGCCACCGTCGTGGCACGCGCCTCGGGGCACACCGTGAGCTGGCGCACCTCGGCGGTACGGGGGCCAACGACGAACGGGAGCGCATCGCGGTCGAGGTAGTGGTCGATTCGCAGGCGCGGGCTACCGGGCGGCGTGACCGCGACGTAGCCAAGGAGCTCGCCGCCACGCTTCGCGCAGAGAATCGTGGCGTGCGGGTGAGGGTCGGGGAGGAGCCCGTCCTCCGACACGGAGTACTGGCCGAGCTCGGAGGCGTAGACGCGGTGGCGCAACGCATCGATCGCCTGTCGATCCTCGAGGCGAGCCTCCTCGATGACGGTCAGGGCGGGGTTCACCATATCCCCCGAGGCCCTGCGGTGCAGGCGTCGTAGAGGCCATCAGTGGAGGATAAGAAGTCCAACCGGTTACGCCCGGCGAGCACCTTCGTAGCCATGCTCTTCGCGTCTCTGAAGGCGACGAAATTCCCCTTGTGCGAAGCGAGCTCTCCCTCCCCGTACGCACACTCGCGACTCATCCGCACCACGTCGAGACGCTACCACTGCCGCGCTGACCGAATCCATCCCTCCTCCGCGCGCTGCGGGCAGACGTCACCCTCCCGCACGCCCCGCACGCCGTGCGCTGACCGCTGCCCTCACTCCCACGCGTCGTAGGGGTCGCGGGCCTTCGCGAACCTGGGCTCCTCCGCGTT
>JAWKRB010000055.1:0-21092 GCA_041389885.1 Polyangiales bacterium
AGCGTCGAGCATTCGCGCGAGCTCTGCGAGGCCTTCCGCGCCGCCGGCGTCGCCGCGGGGCACATCGACGGCACCATGGACACCGACGCGCGCGACGCGGTGCTCTCGGACCTGCGCGCGGGGCGGATCACCGTGGTGTGCAACTACGGCGTGCTCACCGAGGGCTGGGACGAGCCGCGCGTGAAGTGCATCGTGCTCGCGAGGCCCACGAAGAGCCTCTCGCTCTTCCTGCAGATGTGCGGTCGAGGCCTGCGTCCCTGGCAGGACCAGAGCGCGCTGCTCCTCGACCACGCGGGCGCGGTGCACGAGCACGGCTTCCCGGGCGACGCGCGAGAGTGGAGCCTCGACGGCAAGGTCAAGCGCAAGGGCGCGGTCTCGATCCGCACCTGTCCCGAGTGCTACGCCGCGCTCCCCGCGGGCACCGGGGTCTGCACCGAGTGCGGGCACGTCTTCACCGCCGAGGAGCGTGAGGGCCCGGCGCATGTCGAGGGCGAGCTCGTCGAGGCCGACGCCTCCAAGCGCGCGCCGAAGGTCTCGATGGACGAGCGCGTCGCGTTCTACGAGCACACCCTGCGCGACGGCGTCGCGCGCGGCCGCCAGGTCGGCTGGGCCCGCCACCGCTACCGTGAGCGCTTCGGGATCTGGCCTGCGGGTCCTCGCCTGGTCGCTCTCGAGCGCACCCACTACCCCCGCCCCACGCTGGCCGAGCTCGCCGACGTGCCCGCGATCGACCTCGACGCCGATGTGCTCGCCGAGGCGCCGGCGCCGCCGCCTGTCGCGCCCCCGCGCCGTGCGCGACGCATCGACCTCGCCGCGCTCGTCGCCGCGATGCCGCCCGAGCCCGCGGAGGTCGTGTCGTGGGCGCTGTAGCGATGCCCGAGCCGGTGAGCTACGCCGAGGCCGCCGCGCGGGGCGCCTCCGTGCGGATCGTCGTCGCGGGGCTGACGGCCTCGCGCGTCGAGGTCAGCGCCCCGCGCGACGTCGCCGACGCGCTGCGCGCCGCGCTCTCCTGGCGCGTCGAGGCGATGCGGGCGCAGCTGCGCGAGCCACTGCGGCGCCCCGGCGCCACGCTGCGCGCGCGCCCCGGGCTCGTGCTCCCGATGCTCCCGGAGGTGACCTGGGCCGGGTGGCGCGAGAGCTACGGCCGCAAGGTCTTCGTGAAGCTCCGCGCCCAGCGTCCCGCGCCGGGCCTGTGCGACTCCTGCGGTGACCCGGTGCCGCACGAGACCGGCGACTGCGCCCTGTGCAACGCCGCCCGCGTGGCCGCGCTGCGCGCCGAAGGCCTGCTGCCGCAGCCCGCACCGAGCGCGGTGCCCGAGCGGCAGACCGAGGCTGCATGGCGCGCGGAGCTCGTCGCGGGGCTGCCCCGGCGCAGCGCGCCGCCCACCGTCGTCGCGACCTGGACCTGCGGGGTGTGCGGGCGCGAGCTGCGCGGCAACGCCGACCCGGAGCTCGAGTGCGGGCCCTGCGAACTGCGCCGCATCTCGGTGATGAGCACGCGGCGGCTCGGAGGCGGCGCATGAGGGAGCAGGAGTTCCAGCAGCAGCTCCGCCTGGCGATCACGCGAGCGCGGATCCCGGTGCGCCTCTGGCGGCAGCCCGCGGGGCGCATGGAGCTCGCGCGCGGCGGCAGGGTCGAGGGCGCGCCCGTGGGCGCCGCGGACCTCACCGGCATCGTGTCGCCCGAGGGGTGGCGCATCGAGATCGAGATCAAGGGTCCGCGCACGCCCGTCACCACCGAGCAGGTGCACTGGCGCGAGGCGATGCGCGCCGCGGGGGCGATCGCGTTGCTCGTGCGCTACGACGGCCGGCTGCTCCTCGAGGAGAACCTCAGTCGCGCCGTCGGCGAGATCCGCGCCGCCATCGAGGAGCGCCGCCGTGGGTGACGCCCTCGACACGCCCGTCTGCGTGGTGCGCCACAACCGCGTGCCCGGCATCCACCAGCCCGGCGTGGTGACCTCGAGCTGCGCGGCGCGCGGCTGCACGACGCACACCTTCGACTGGCGCGCTCCCGCGGGCTCCGCCGAGAACACCCACGGCATCCGCGCCGCCCTCACCCGCACGACGCTGCGAGAGGCCCTCAGCGCCCACCACGCGACCGAGGCGCACCTCACGATGTACCTCGTGCTCGGCGCCGATGGAGCGCCCCTGCCCGCCCAACCCCGCGTCACCAAGGACTCGCTCCCCTGGCTGCGCGCACAGGGCTTCGAGGTGGTGGTCACCGGCTTCATGGCCGACGCCGACACGCCCGGGCACATCCCGTGGACCCCGGAGCTGCTCGAGGCCTTCGACGCGCTGTGGGCCTCGGCGCGCGGCCCCCTGGCGACCGCGGGGCTGTACCTCTCGCCCAAGGGCTACCGCCTCGTGCAGCCCATCACCCGCTGGCTCCGGGCCGAGGAGGGCGAGGCCTCGCTGCGCACCTGGCTGCGCGAGCTCGTCGCCGCCGGCGTCGATCCGCGCGTGGAGGACGTGCACGACTGGACCCGCCTGATGCGCACGCCGCACCACCGCCGTCCCACGGGCGCCGTGCGCGCGCCGCGGGTGGACCTCTCGCGCATGGTGGCGATCGACCCTCCGCCTCCCGCCGCGGACCTGGCGCGCGTCCCCCGCCGCCGCGCGGCGCAGCCCCGCGTTGGAGCCGCAGGCGCCGAGCTCGGGGTGGCCTTCGTCGAAGAGGTCCCCGCGGGCTGGGAGCACGCCGCCGACGCCCTGGGCGCGGCGATCCGCGACACCGTGACGGCGCAGTGGCGCCGGTGCTACCTCGCCCTCGCCGCTGCCCTCGCCTCCCGCGGGTGTCCCCTCGAGGGCATCCCCTCGGTGATCGCGCGCGCACACCGCGTCGACCCCGCGTGGGAGAGCCTCACCGCCGACCGCCTGCAGATCGCTCGCACCACGGTCACCCGCTGGGCCAACGGCCAGGAGCTGCTCGGCTACGCCTGCCTGCGGTCGGAGTTCCCCGCCGTCGCCGACGCCCTGGACACGACCACCACCGACGGCGCCGAGGCGCGTGTGCTGCGCCAGCTCGCCGCGCCCTCACCCAGGCCCATGCCCGTGGCCGACGCCGTCGCAGCGATCGAGCGCACCCTCGCCGGCGCCGTCGGCGTGACGCTCATCGCCGCGCCGCCGGGCACCGGCAAGACGCACGCGGTGGCCGCCTTCGCCTCGCGCCTGGCGCCCATCACCGACCGGGCGCGTCCTGGCGCGCGCGTCGCGGTGAGCTCACCCACCCACCGACTCGCGCGGCAGACCGCGGCGAAGCTCCCTGGCCGTAGCCTGCACATCTTCTCGCCGCCCTCGCTCGTCGACGAGGCGACCGGGCGCCCGGTGTGTCCCTACGCCGAGAGCGCCCGGCTGCTGGCCGCGGGCCGACAGAGCGTGCGCAGGGAGTTCTGCGACGGGCGCGGGCAGAACCCCTGCGAGCTCGCCGACGGCTGCCGTGCGCGCGAGGGCGTCGAGGGCTCGCCGACGGCGAACCTCGTGGCCGGGGTGCATGGCCTGTGCGCGAGCTGCGAGCGCCTACGCCGGCCCTCGGGCGTGCTGGTGGTCGACGAGCCCGGCGAGATCACCCTCACCGAGCGGGTCACCCTCGACGATCTCGACACGGCCCGGCGCTACCTCGACGCGTTCTCGTCTCGGGCTACGCCGCGCAGATCGCCCCGGCGCTGGCCGCGTTCACCGCGTGGGTGCGCGAGCGCGGGGCTCTGGACGGCGAGCTCCCCAGCGTCGAGCACGCGGTCTTCGCCTCGGCGGACCTGGTGCCCGAGGCGCTGCTCGAGGAGGCCTCGCTGGCCGAGGGGCAGAGCCTGGGGTGGCAGGTGATCGGCGCGGCGCGCGACGCCATCTCCCCCGAGGCGCGCTCCAAGGCCCCGCCACTGCTCTGGCGCTCGGTGGCCCTGGCCCGGGCCAACGCAGGCCGTGCCGCCGAGCTCGGGCGAGCCTCGCGGGTGCTCGACCTCTTGCGGCGCGCGCTGCTGGGCCGGGTGCCCTTCGGCGTGCGCCTGGACGAGCGCGACGGCGACCGCGCCGCGTCGATCGTCACGGTGTCCGACGAGCTCGCCCTGGCGCTCGAGCACGAGGGCCCCGTGGTGATTCTCGACGCCAACGCAGGCCTGCACCGCGCCGCCATCGCCAAGGTCTTCGGCGCCGAGCCCGCGTTCCTCAACCTCGCCGTCGCCGACGGCGCGCCCATCGCCCGCACCGTGCTCGCCACCGCGAACGCCACGCGCAAGGCCTGGATGCCCCGCGGCGTGCCCGACTGGCGCGCGATCCTCCCCGCGGTGCGCGCCGCCCTGGCCTGGGCCGCCGAGGACCCCGCGACCGAGCGGGTGGGCCTGATCGCCCCCAAGGAGCTCCACGTCGCCTTCGCCCTGTGCCTCGCGCCCGATGCGCCGGCGACCGCGACGCTGGTGCGCAGCTCGCGGCTGACCCGGCGCGCCCTCGACGAGGTGCGGCGCGTGGTGGCCCCGGTGCTCGCGGCCTGGCGGGGCTCGATCGTCACCGGGCACTACGGCGCCCTCGAAGGCCTCGATCACATGGCCGACTGCGATGCGACGATCACCCTGCTCGACCCGCGGCCCAACCTCGGCGACGAGCAGCTGCGCGCCGACTACCTCGAGCTCGAGGTCGACGGGCGCCTCGACGACCTGGCCGCCGCCGAGCTGCAGCAGGCGCATGGGCGGCTCCGGACGATCCATCGCACGCGCCCCGGCCGACAGCTCCACGTCGGCGCCGTCGTGCCCGCGGGCTGGCCCGGCCTCGAGGTCGAGGTGCGCAGGATGCCCGTGGGGCGCCCCAGGACCGCCGGGACGGCCCTCAGCGGGGCCGAGCTGAAGACCGCGCGGGAGTCGAGCGGGATGGGCGTGCGGGAGCTCGCCAGGGCCCTCGGCGTGAGCCCGGCGACGGTGCTGCGCTACGAGGATGGCACCCGGGGGATCCCCGAAGCCGTCGCCACGGCTGTGCTCGCGCTCGGCCTGGGTGTTCCCGAAACCCCTGTAAGAGATACCCCTAACAGGGGGTTTCGGGAACTTCAGATGTTCAGTACCCCGGCGCCCGTTGCTACAGGGGGTTTCGGGAACACTCCGAAGCACGCCCCGCTACAGGGGGTTTCGGGAACACCTGAGCCCGACGACGACGGCTCCGGTGGGGGCAAGCCGCGCCGACGGGCCCGTCGCCTCGACCTGAAGGTGCTCCTCGGGGAGCACGCCTCGACGACCGCTCCTCATGCCCGAGCTGCTGGAGATACCGATGCCTGACCCTTCGGCCCTGACCGCTTACGCGCGCGCCGAATGGCCTGCGCTCCTCGTCGACCTGCACCTCGCGCGCCGCTACCGGGCCTCGCAGTGCGCTCCCTCGGCGGGCGCGCCCCGAGAGCCCGCCTGCTCGCTCGGGCGGCTGCAGGGGGCCGCAGGGGGCGCCCAGCGCGACGCCTCGGGGTCGCAGGTCGCATCGCTCTGGGCGGTGGTACAGGCGCCGAGCGCCCACCGGGTGCGGGCGGGCTTCGTCGAGCAGCTCGAGCGCTGGCTCGAGGAGACCACACCGCGGGCTGAGACGGACTGGGGGCGGGCGCGGCGGGCTGCCGAGCGGCTCACGCGCCTGGACGGTCCCACGGCGCGGCTGCTCGCGATGCTCGGCGCCGAGCTCGCCGCGGGCGCGAGCTGGCGGTCGGCGGCGGCGCTGACGGCGGAGACGGCGCCGGACGCGCTGCGCGCGGCGTGGGGGGCGCGCACGGCGGAGGAGCGGGGACTGGTCGGCAGGCCGCGGCGGGAGGTGGGCGCGCCGCCGGTGGGCGCAGAGCGCATCGCATGGGGCGAGGCGCGGCTCACCGGGGCGGTGCTGGCGTGGATGGAGGGGTGATGACGGGCTGGGCAGCAATCACAGAACCGTCGCTCCGAAAGATCCTAGGGGAGGATTAGCTTCTGCTCAGCACCGTTCTTACTTCGAATAATCACATCGGCCTCGTCGGTCAAACTAGCAGATACGATTACATCGTAGAAGGAGAGTGCCCGACGAAGCACCTCAGACGTAGTAGAAGCTCCAGTCAACTGCCGTAGCTCTTCGAGGCGAACTCGTACTCGCTCAGGTAGTTCCAGATGGAGGCGGGCGCGATTTTCTGGGCGGGCGGGTCGAGGCATTGATCACCTTAGCAAGATGGGGTGAAAGGACACCGAGGGAGACCATGCCCACGATCGCTCCCACCGATGCTGGGTCGATTGTCGGCCTGACAATCGACAGGATCACGACCGCGGTGACACCGACAGTCGTTAGGAACGTGCTTCGGCCGAGTGCCGCAGCCGTCCGGATACACAGGCCCGGAAACCGACCGCACTCCAAGAGGCTGACTTCGCTGTAGAAGTCGCTCTTGGCACGAACCAACTCATTAATGTCTTGCATCTGCGGAGCCTCGAAACTGCCCCGCGTGTGCTGGATCTCATGTCAGCCTTTTGTGAGAAGGGGCGGGCAGTCGGCCGCCCAGCACTCACGGGGTTGGGTTGCGAAAACCGACTGCCCAGTGGAGAGGCGAAAGGCGTGTAGTGTTGCGCATTGGCTTGAATTCGGCGTTTGAATAGTGCTTGAATAGCGTTTGAATAGTGCTTGAATTTAGCGTTTGATTGGCGTTTGATTGGCGTTTGATTTCTCTGTAAGCGAGTCCGATGATCGCGGGCCCGCCTGCTTCGATGGGGCCCATGTTATGGGCTCTCTATGGGCCGCGCAAGGTCGCAGGTGCGATTTTGTTCCGCCTTCGGCGCCTCGCTGCTGTCTGGCGGGGGCGAGAGTCCTGGGAGATCTTCGGGCAGCCCGTCGGCGAGCTACCTCAGCTTGCCAGATCAATCGGCGCGCCATCCTTGACCTGGGATTTTCGGAACGAAACCCTGTGACCTGCAGCGGGTGAGGTGCGCCCTGCGCGCGCCATCCTGCACCGGCGCCGCGCGGTGTCTCGAACATCACCGCGCGGCGTCACCTCTTCGGAGCACACCATGCTGACCGTCGAAGACATCGCCGAGCGCCTCGGGTGCTCGCCGCGCTGGGCTCGCGGCCGCTACGTGCTCGGCTGGCTCTGCCGGCAGCACGACTCCCGCGTCCCGCGCGTCTCGATGCAGCGCACCGGGCGGCGCGGGCGCCCTCGCTACGTCGTCGAGCCGGAGAGCTTCGAGCGCTGGCTCTGCCCGGCGCCGCCGCTCGCCGAGGCGGCGTGATGCCCCCGCGCGGTGTCACGAAGACCGTCGCGAAGGTGAGGCGAAAGACCGCCCTCGCCCTGCGGTGCGAGGGGCACACCTTCGAGCAGATCGGCTCCAAGCTCGGCATCACGAAGCAGTCGGCGCACGAGGGCGTACAGAAGGAACTGCGCGCCGTCGCCGCCGAGCGCAAGGAGCTCGCCGAGCACCAGATCGACTTCGAGCTCTCGCAGATCGACACCGTGATCCGCGGCATGTCCCCGGCGGCCGCGAAGGGCGATGCCCGGGCGGGGATGGTGATCCTCAAGGCGATGGAGCGGCGCGCGCGGTTGTTGGGGCTCGACGCGCCCGAGAAGCACGAGCACCTGGTCGATGTCCGAAAGCTCTCCGATGCTGAGCTCGACGCCGAGATCGCTCGACTCGCGGCAGAAGCGGGAGCGCCTCGCGGCGCTGATGCAGGAGCGCCAGCGGCGGGCGCAGAGTCAGCAGGCCGCGGCGGGTAGACCGCTCACCGCGGAGCAGAAGCGCGACCCGGTCGTCTTCGCCACCGAGGTCTGCGGGCTGAGGCTCTGGAAGCGCCAGCGCGACTTCCTTGAGGCGGTTCGCGACCACGACCGCGTGACGGTCACCAGCGGTCACAAGACCGGCAAGAGCACCAGCTTCGCGGTCCTCGCGTGGTGGTTCACCTGCGACCCCGACGAGCGCCCAGGCGCGCGCGTCCCGATGACCTCCGCCAGCGCGCGCCAGGTCAAGAAGATCCTCTGGCGCGAGATCCGCGCCCTGTGGCGGCGCGCCGCGAAGCGCGGCTACCAGCTCGGCCCCGAGCCTGCCCTCGACCCCGAGACGGGCGTGCAGTGGGACGACGGCCGGGAGATCTTCGGCTTCACCGCGCGCGACCCCGAGAAGGCCGCGGGCACCTCGGGCGCGTGGCTGCTGTTCATCCTCGACGAGGCCTCGGGCATCCCCGAGGAGATCTTCGAGGCGATCGAGGGCAACCGCGCGGGCGGCGCCAAGGTGGTGCTCGCGTCGAACCCCACGCAGCAGTCGGGCGAGTTCTTTGAGAGCCACCACGCCAAGCGCAGGTTCTACCGGGCGCTGGAGATCAGCTCCGAGGAGGCGGCCGCGGTCGAGCCGCCGATCCCTGGGCTGGCCTCAAAAGCGTGGATCGCGGAGAAGCGCGAGGAGTGGGGCGAGGACTCGCCGCTCTACCTCGTGCGCGTGAAGGGCCGCTTCGCCCCCCAGGCCACCGACGCGGTGATCGGCCTGGGCCTCGTGCTCGATGCGGTCGAGCGCGGTCGGGGTCTGGTCGACGTGGGCGACGAGCGCCTCACGGTGGGCTTCGACGTCGCGCGCTTCGGCGACGACGAGACGGTCCTCGCACCGCGGCGCGGGCGTCGGATCTACCCGCTCATCCCCATCGCCGCCGGCGACGGGCCCGACACCGCGGCGCGCGCGATGGTCGCGCTGCTCGATGCGGGGCTCCTCGAGCCCGGCGAGCTGCCGCGCCTGGTGGTCGACGCGAACGGCGTGGGCGCGAGCGTCTTTGACGCACTCGTCCGCCGCGTCGACTGCGAGGCGGTGGCGGTGAACACGTCGGTCGCCGCGGCGAGGCCTGACGACTACCTGAACCTGCGCGCGGAGCTGCACTTCGAGTTCCGCGAGTGGCTCAAGACCGGCGCGCTGCCTGACGACGACCGGCTGCAGAGCGAGCTCGTTGCGCCGAAGTACGCGATCGCCACCGGCAACCGCATCAAGGTCGAGTCCAAGGACGAGATCCGCAAGCGCCTGCGCCGCAGCCCTGACCGCGCGGACGCCGCGATGCTGTCGGTCTACGAGCCGAAGATCAATCGCGGCCAGGTCCCCGACCCCCCTCCCCACATCGACACCGGCGACCCGACGGCCGGCTTCTGCTGAGAGCACGCACGCATGGGCCTGATCCGAGACGCAGTGGCCGCCGGCTTCGAGGCCGCCGCGGGTTGGCTGCGCACGCCCGAGATGCCATCGCGCTCGGTGCGGGAGGACGTGGCGATTCCCGCGCCGTGGCAGGACCGTGACGCCGGGGTGCTCGGCAACAGCGTCACGCCCGAGCGGATGACGCAGATCATCACGCGCCGCAACGAAGGGTACCTGCGCGACTGGGTCGACCTCGCTGACCACGCGCGCCGCACCTACCCCCACCTGCACACCCAGCTCACGGTGCGTGAACTCAGCGTCGTCGAGACCGAGTTTGAGATCGTCGCGGGCGAAGAGGGCGCGCCTACGAAGGCCCGCCGCGCCCGCGACGCCTGCGCCGAGCTGCACAAGGCTTGGGAGCGCGAGGGCCTGGAGACGTGGCTCGCAGAGGTCGTCGGCGCGGCCTACTACCCCGCGGGCGCTCACGAGCTCTCCTGGGAGCGCGACGGCCGGCTCTTCGCGCCGGTGCGTTGGTCGCGTGTCGCCGAGCGGCGTCTCAGCTACGCGTGCGACCGCTACGACCCGGACCCCTGGGCCGTGCGGATCTACGACGAAGGCGATCCGACGAGCCCGTTCGGCGGGCTCTACGGCGAGAAGCTGAGCAGGTTCCACCCCGACAAGTTCCTGATCCACGAGCCCCGTGTCGCAGGGCAGCACCGCGCCGCCGAGGGACTCTTCAGCGTCGTCGGCTGGTACTGGCTGTTCGGCGTGTGGTCGTGGCGCGACCTGATGCGCTTGCTCGAGATGGTCGGGCGCCCCCCGATTGTCGGGTACTACAGCGCCGGGGGCGCGAAGGCCGACGGTGCGCTCACGAAGATGAACGGCGAGCGCAACGCCACGGACAAGGAGATCGCCGCGGCGCGCGCGGCGGTGCTGGGGATGTCGAGCGCGCTGCGCACGGTGCTCCCCGACACGGTGCGCCTCGAGGCGCTGCGGTACGACATCCCCACGACGCCGACCCAGATCCTCACGCAGGACCAGGTCGACAAGCTCATGTCGAAGGCCATCAACGGCACGGCCTCGGCGACCGACGTCGTCCCAGGCTCGCGCGCGGCGATGGAGGTGGCGAAGCGCGCGACATACCCACTGGCGCGCCGACTGCCGCCGCGCCGCGCAGGTGCTCACCGAGGTGTTCAGGCGCTTCGTGCGGGCGAACCGACGTGTTCGGCGCCGGGTGTCCGCTCCCACGGTGCGGGCCAAGGTCGAGGGCGCGATCGACCGCGGCGCGTGGCGCGCGGCATCGGTCTCTGCCCGCAAGGGGCGTTCGGGTGCCTCGTGCGTGGGCGCACCGCGAGCTGCGAGATCCCCGAGCCCACCGCGGACGAAGAGGTGCTCAAGCGCCCTCGCCTGCCGCCCTGCACAGCTCCCCGCGGGCGACGCCACCGAGCGGCCCGCGCAGCTCCCTGACGACGGCCGCGGCGACGCTGCCGAGCCCACGAAGGACCCTGCCGCATGAAGTTCCGCCACCTCGCCTTCGGTCTCTGCGTCGCGCTCAGCGTGCCCCCCACGGACGCCGAGGGCGGGCCCTGGTGCGTGCTCGCCTACGAGGCAGAGCTCAAGGGTTACCGCCTCGCGAACGGCCAGCACGCGCGGATCACCGCGGCGGACATCGACTCGATGGTCGCGAACTTCTCGCGCGTCCCCCGCGCGCCCCTCGTCGTCGAGCACGCCGACACCCGCGAGGGGATGCCTGCCGAGTGGGCCGAGCCGCGTGGGCACATCGTCGCCCTGCGGCGCGGGACCTTCTCCCGCACGCTCTCGGACGGCACGACGAAGGTGGTCGCCTCCCTCGAGGCGCGCCTCGACGTGAGCCCCGAGGTCCGGCTTTCGATCACCGGCGATCCGGCCACGCAGACTCCGGCGAAGTGGGCCTTCTGTTCGATCACGACGGCGCGCGGCGTCGACGAGGAGACCGGCGCCGATCTCGGCACCGTGCTCTACAGCGTCTCGCTGACGGCGCACCCGCGCCTCGTCGACCTCCCGCGGCTCGCGGCCTCCCAGGACCCCCGCGGGATGCAGGAGCATGGCTACTGGTACGGCGAGCTCAAGACCCGCGGCGACGTCGTGTCGATGCTGCGAGAGATCTTCGACCTCCCGGTCGTGAGCGGTGAGGCAGAGGTGCTCGCCGCGCTCACGCGCCTCGAAGGGCTCCTCGGCACGCCCGAGGATCAGAGCGGGGTCGACGGGGACGACATCGTTCACTCGCTGCGCCGCGCCCTGCGCCTCGACGCGCTCAAGACCTCTGCGGAGGTCGTCGCGGGCGTGCGCCAGGCGCTCACCGCGCTCCCCGCTGCCGAGGGTTCTGCCCCGGCCGAGATGTCCCGCGGCGCGGCCGCGGTGAACCCCGCCCCGAAGGAGGGCACCATCATGTCGAAGTTCATCGAGATGGCCGCGAAGCTGAAGCTCACCGCGGTCGCCACCGAGGAGGCCGCGGAGTCGGCCATCACGTCTCTCGCCCAGGACGGCGCCACCGTGCGCGAGGTCCTCGGGCTCAAGCCCGAGGTCTCCGTCGCCGCCGAGCTCGCGGCCATCACCGCCGAGCGCGCCGAGCTCGGCAAGCTCCGCGTCGAGGTCACCACCCTGCGGGCCGACTCCGAGAAGCGCGCCGAGGCCGAGCTCTCGCGCCGCGTCGAAGAGGTCCTCGTCGCCGAGGGCGCCGTGGGCGACGAGAAGCGCCAGCGCGCGCTGCTCGCCTACGCGCGCACCGACCGCGCGGGCTTCGACAAGGACTACCCCGCCCCCTCGGTGCAGGAGCTCGCGCAGCGCGCGCAGGACCCCGCCCGCGCCGAGAACATCACCGGCCAGGGCGGCGCCAACGGCGCGAACGCCAAGGCCGCCGACCCGGTGAAGCGCGACGACGTGAGCGCCCGCGCTCAGTCCCTCCGCGCCGTCGCGCAGGAGTACGGCCAGACGCTCAGCACCCTCGACGCCCTGGAGATGATCCAGCGCGGCGCCACCCCCGACTCGCTCCGCGCGCAGTTCAAGACGCTCGGCTGATCCACCCCACCCACCAAGGACACGACCATGATTGGACCCGTCCGCAGCCCGGCGCCCCAGAAGATCCGCGCCGGGATCAACCGCTCCGGATCGACGCTGCGCAAGAACTGCATCGTCGGCTTCGGCACCCCCGACAACACCGGGGAGTTCGCCATCGACTCGCTGCACACGACCGGCGTGCGCAAGTTCGTCGGCGTCATCCAGCACGCCGTCGCCGACGACGGCGAGGTCGACGTCTACACCGAGGGCCAGCTCGTCGTGGAGAGCGACGGCACCGGCGTCATCGCCGCCGGTGACGAGGTCATCATGGTCGCGGGCGGCTCGCTCAGCGCGGGTGGCCGCGTCGCGAAGCTCCCCAGCTCGCCCACCCAGGGCACCAACTACTACATCGCGGGTCGGGCCATCACCGGCGCGGCCGCCACCGCGGGAGCGGAGCTGGTCGTCGACTGGTCTCCCCTCCTCATGCAGGGCCAGTGAGCCACGCGCTCTGAGGAGACCACGAAGATGCTCATCAAGGACAGCAACCAGAAGATCCGCGCGAACCGCCCTGAGGGGCACGGCATGTGGGGCGGCGCCGCCGAGATCCTGCAGCAGCACGGCATCGACCCGCGCGACCACGCCGAGCGGATCCGCTCCAGCTTCGCCGCGCGCTCGACCGTCGTCGGTCGCCGCATGATCCCGCAGTCCCCGGCGCACGATGGCGTGCAGGAGCTCGCGATCGACCACAGCGACGTGATCCAGCGCGAGGTGCTCCAGCAGACCGCGCTCGAGGCCGTCGACGCCGAGTTCATGGCCGAGGAGCTCGCCCCGTCGCAGCTCATCTCGATCAAGCAGGGCGTGATCTACCTCGACGACCAGGTCGAGGACCGCCGCCAGGTCGACGACTCGATCTCCACGCGCGGCAAGGCCACCGAGGTCAACGAGAACCTCTCCTCGGTGAACGTCGACCTGCAGCCGCACTCGCTCGAGGGCTCGCAGCCCCGGCGCGACGCGGCCATCGCCCCGATGCTCGCGAACTTCGCCCGCGTGGTCGACAAGACCAGCCGCAAGGCCAAGCTCCAGCACGAGATCCGCGTGAAGACGGCGCTCATGACCGTGGCCAACTACGCCTCGGCCAACCGGCGCACGCTCACGAGCGGCTTCGAGTGGAACGGCGGCGCGTCGGCCGACCCCCTCGCCGACATGCAGGCCGCGCTCGGCGCGATGTTCGGTCCCGTCACGCACGCTCAGATGAGCGAAGAGGCGTGGTACGCGGTGCAGCTCAACGAGTTCCTGCAGGGCATCCTGTCGGGCTACCAGGGCAACCAGGGCGTCATCCGCGTGATCGACTACGCGATGTTCTTCGGCATCGAGAACGTCCACGTCGACAAGCAGCGCTACACCCCCATCGGCGCGTCGTCGCTCTCGAGGCTCTACGACAGCGACAAGATCGCGCTGCTCTCCGTGAGCGCGCGCCCCGACGCCCGGACCTTCCTTCGGAACTACATGTTCCGCCAGGGCGCCGGCGGCTTCGTGACCCTCACGTGGTTCACCCCCGACGGCTCGCACGGCACCGACCGGGTGAAGGTCACCTACGAGAACGACCTCGTCGTGGTGGACAACACCTACGGCGCGACCGGCCCGGGATGCGGGCCTGACCGTGGCCTGTGAAGAACAGCGCGGGGACGGCCTCGCGCCTGTCACCTTCCTGCCCGACGCCGAGGAGATCGACCACGGCGACGGAACGGCGACGGTGTCGGCCCTCGCGCCCGACCCGGCGGAGTGGTCCGCGCGTCGTGCTCAGCTCAACACCGAGCCTGACAAGGCCAACGCCTGCGCGGCGCGGCTCGACGACGAGCCTCGGCCTCGAGCGCGCCCGCAGCGCCTCGGTGCGCGCCGAACTCACCGAGACCCGCGAGCGCTTCCAGCAGGCCTGATGAGCGCGAGCGCCAGGTGCAAGCGCTCCTGGAGCGCGACCCCCGGCGTCGAGAGACCTCGACGAAGCGAGCGCCCATCGCCGACGCGCAGCTCGTCATCACCCTGCGCGGCAAGCGCACCGAAGCTCATGCCCGGGGACCTGATCCCCGAGGGCACCGACCTCGCCACCCCCGCCCCCTGGGAGCTTCCGATGAGCAACCGTGAACCCTTCATCCTCGCCGAGGGCGGCGCTGAGGGGACCGTGCTGGCGAAGGTCGGCAAGGTCTTCAAGCCTGTCGCCCTCTCCGGCCCTCTCTCCGACGTCGCCGGCGGTCACGACCAACGACGCGGTGACCAACGCGGTGACGCGCGGATCACGCTCTCGCACACCACCAGCGGCGCCGCCGCGGCGGGGATCGGCGCCGGGGTCCTCCTGCGCGCCGAGTCGGGCGCGGGCACCCTCCGCTCCGCGGGCGGCGTGGACGCGATCCACACCGACGTGACCGACGGCGCCGAGGTGAGCGCGCTGGTGCTCTCCGCGGGCATCGCGGGCTCGCTCCTCGAGGTCGCGCGCCTGGCCACGGTCGCCAGCGCGGTCAACGGCCTCTCGGTCACCGGCAGCGCCACCGGGGAGCCCGTGCAGCTCGGCGCGCGCGGCGCCGACACCGACATCACCATCGCGCTGGTGCCCAAGGGCGCCGGCGGCGCGATGCTGCTCGCGGGGAGCGGCGACAACGCCTTCGGGGTCACCACCGGCGGGATCCGCGTCGACTCGGCGACCGACACGGGCGCCACGCCCACCGTCAGCCGCAACAGCGGCGTCGTGCGGGTGCAGAACGGCAACACCACCGTGACGGTCACCAACACCCTCTGCACGGTGGACTCGAAGGTGTTCGCGCAGATCCGCAACACCACGACCAACGCGGTCTCGGTGCTCCGGGTGGTGCCCGGCGCGGGGAGCTTCGACGTGGTGCTCTCGGGCGACCCTGGCGCGTCGCACGCCGACCTCGCGTTCTTCATGCTCCAGCCGGACGCCTGATCCCGATGGCCACCTCACCGCGATACGTCGGGACCACCGCTGCTGAGGCTGTGGCCTACGTCAGCGAGACGCTCGACGAGGACGACTTCCTGCGCGTCTTCGATCGCGACGGCGACGGTGAAGTGGCCGAGGACTCCGCAGACGAGCGCGCCTTCGTGCGAGCGGTCTGCGCGGCCGAGACCGAGGTCGATGAGGCGCTCGCGGCCTCGCACGGCGCGCCCTTCGTCGGGACCGTCCCTGACTCGGTGCGTGAGATCGTCGCGCTGCGCTGCCTCTGGTGCGCCGTTCGGCTGCGCGCCACGATGAAGGACGAGGCGAAGGCGCCCTACCGGCTGCTCTACAAGGACACCGACGCGCGCCTGACGCGCCTCGCCTCCGACAACCGAGCCCGCATCCCCGAGACCGGGCCCCCCGCGACGACGCCGACCGACGCGGCGGCGGAGGTCGTGGCGCCGTTCTGGGGCACGGGCAACGACCCGTCGACCTGGAGCGGCTTCTGATGATCAGCCTGGGTTTCGAGTTCGACACGCGCTCGCTGCGGGAGTCCCTCGCCGGGCTGCCGAGCGCTCTCGACGACGCGCTCGAGGGCGCGCTGCGCCAGAGCGCCGCCGCGGTGGCGCACAGCGCCAAGGCCGAGCACGCCTACACCGACCGCACGGGGCGCCTGACGCGCTCGATCCGCGCCTACGCGCCGCGCGGCCGCTTCTCCCGTGACACCCTCGCGGTCGAGGTCGTCGCCGCCACCGACTACGCCTCCTACGTCGAGCGAGGCACCACCCGCTCGCGGGCCTATGCCTTCCTCGGCCCCGCCGCCGAGCGCAACACCGACCGCATCGAGCACCACGCGCACGACGCGCTGGAAGCGGCGCTGCGGGCCACGGGGCTGCTGCGGTGACGGCGCGCCTCGAGGACATCGAAGCGGCGCTGTTCGCCGAGCTGTCGCTGCTCAGAGGCACCCCGCCCACCGACACGGCGCCGTTCCGCATGGTCGACCGCTGGGCCGGAGAGGTCTCCGCCGACGGTGTCGACGAGGCGACCCTGGGCCGCAGCCCCAGCGCTCTGCTCGCCTTCGAGCGAAGCACGCCGGACGGGCGCGAGGGGGCCTTCGTCGAGACGGCGGGATCGCTCGTCGAGGTCGTCGAGCGGCACCTCTTCCGCGTCTACGTCACCGTGGTCGACACCCGCGGGGTGAAAGCGGCCACGCGGGGCACGGTCGGCCAGCAGGGCATCCTGCTGTGCACGCGGCTCGTGAAGGAGCGCCTGACCGGCCTCGACATCGACGGGCTGCTCGGCCGCGAAGGCGTGCGCCTGGTCGACCACGTGCCCTGGTCGATCGACCGCGGCTCGCACATCACCCATGTCCTGCGCTTCTCGGCGCGCGCCGAACTCGGTGTGCCCGCCGCAGAGCCCACGCCTGGCACGCCGTTCGTCTTCGACGGCGACATCCAAGACCCCGACGAGACCGTCACGACTTCCACCGCGCGCGCGCCGCGGGACTGAGGATCACCATGCTGCCCAACGGATTCACCGCTTCGCACATCCCCACCAACTCCTTCGCGGTGCGCCTCGCCGTCGGCGCCGGCGCCTCACGACCGAGCGGGCTGAAAGTCATGCTCGTGGCGTGCATGGTCAGCGCGGGCACGGCGACCGCGGCCGTTCCGGTCGAGGTCGGTGACGCGACGGACGCGAACGAGAAGTTCGGTGCGCGCTCGCGGCTCGCGGGGGCGTGTCGCGCCTTCCGTCGGATCGCCCCGCTGGCGCGGCTCTTCGCCTGCCCCGTCGCGGACCCCGGCGGCACCGCCGCGACCGCCGTCCTGACCTTCGCCGGTCCCGCAACCGCTGCGGGTGTGATCCGGATGCGCGTCGCAGGGCAGCTCGTGCGCGAGGTCCAGATCCCTTCAGGCACGACGCTCACGCAGGCCGCGGCGGCGGTGAAGGCCGAGCTCGACACGATGAGCGAGTTGCCCTGCACCGGCGCGCTCTCCGGCAGCGACAATGAGGTGCTCACGCTCACCGCGTCGAACACCGGCGCGCAGGGCAACCAGCTCCGGGTGCAGTTCGAGATCACCGCCACGGGCGTCACCATCGCCCTCAACGCCGCCTCGGCGGCGACGCGCGGCAAGGCCTACTTCGGCTCGGGTTCGCCGGCGACCGCGGGCTCTGGCACCGCGACGCTCACCTCGGCGCTCGCCGCGATCGAGGGTGCGCAGTACGACCGCGTGGGCGTCGACGTCGACGACGACACCAACCGCACCGCGATCTCGCTGCACGCCACTACCCAGAGCGGCATCAACGTCGGCAAGCGCCGGATGATCGCCTCCCTCGGGCTCAACGACACCCCCGCCACGGTCCAGGCCGATGCGGTGGCGATCAACGACCCCCGCATCGTGCTGCTCTGCCAGAAGCGCCCCCACCAGCCCGGCAACGAGATCCTCGGTGCCTACCTCGCAACCAAGGTCTACGGGCCCCTGGACGGCGCGCTGCCGGGCGAGCAGACCTACCGCGCCGCGAAGGCCAACGGGCTCTCGCTCTACCCGGCGGTGCTCGCGACTGACGAGGAGGAGCGCCTCGCCTCATCCGCGGTGAACAGCCTCCTCGCCGACGGCGTGACGGTGATCGGCGCCGACGGCGCGCACCCCGGCTTCGCCTCGGTCGTGCGTCCCGTGACCACCCGCACGCGCAACGCGCAGGGCGGCACCGACCTCGACGCACGACACCTCGAAGGTCGCCGTGCCCGATGCGCTCGCCGACCGTCTCGAGGCGTGGGCCGACGCGAACTACGGGGACAAGAACCTCATCCCCGATCCGCCCTCGACCGAAGAGGCACCGACCAACCCCTACCTGATCTGGCCGAGCGCCATCCGAGACGATGCGCTCTCGATCCTTCGGCAGATGGAGGAGGAGGGCCTGGTGCGCAACGTGACGGCCCTGGCCTCCGCGGTCACCGTCACCTCCGAAACCGTCGACGGCACGACCTACGCCGTCGCGTCGATCCCCACCGCTGTCGTCGACCACCTGCACAGCTTCGTCGGCGACGTGCGCCAGGTCGGCTGATCCCCGTCTCCCTCCCTCCCAACGCTTTCTGAACGAGGCACCCCATGTCCAACGTGCGCGCGCCCGGCGGTTTCGCCGGGACCGGCAAGTTCTGGCTCAACGGCACCCTGATTTCCGAGGCTGCGCGCATCAGCGGCACCATCGGCGGCGGATCAACCGCGTCGTCACGCTCGGGTACACCGGCGAGACGACCGAGGACCCGACCCTCACTGGAGCCTCAAGATCGACGGCTCGCCGTTGCGCTCCGGCTCCGCGGTCACCGTGCTGCGGCGCCTGCGACGCTCGGGAGCGGAATGCACGGTGAAGGTCAAGGTCGGCTCCGAGACCTACACGGGCCGGGGCAAGATCGGCCCGCTCGAGATCACCACCGAGCAGGGCAAGGCGACCTTCGCCACGTCGTTCATGGGCGACGAGCAGGAGGTCTGAGATGGGACGTCGCCGAGACGATGACGACGAGGCGGTCTCCGCCTTCGCTCGGGTGATGCAGGAGCGCGGTCGTCGCCCTCACCGCGTGATCCCCATGCCGGGCCTCGAGGGGGTCCGTGTCGCGATCATGTGCCCCACCGAGGGCGAGCTCACAACCGCCGACGTCGAGGCGCGCAAGCACCTCACCAAGGGGCTCGGCCTCAACGCCCTCGAGCTCTCGCTCGCCCAGGAGACCGAGCTCTCCCGGCGCGAGCGGGAGCTGCAGCTGCTCGCGCTGATCCTGCGCGACGCAGACGACCCCGACAGCGCGTTCGTCGAGAGCGTCGACGAGCTCCGCGAAGACCTCGAGGAGCCCCAGCGCAAGGGCCTCATGGCGGCGATGGAGGACTTCCGTCGCGAGCGCTACGAGGCGCGCACCCCCGAGGAATCCGAGAGGATCGTGGAGCTGGTGCGCGACCTAAAAGTCGTTGGGGCGCTGTCGACCTACTGGATGTCCTGCGATCCCGATTCGCAGCTCTCCATCGTGCACGCACTGGTCGAAGCGTGTGCGAAGCAGACGGTGCCCAGCTCCTCGGATACCTCGCCCTCGCCTGGGCAGACCACCACCTGACCCGCAGGGGCGTGTTGCCCCCTCCGCCGGCGGCGCCACCCGAGCAGGACTGAAGGACCCCACCCATGCCCGAGGCGTCGCTCAAGATCACGACCTCCGGGGGTGCGGAGGCGCGTGCGGAGATCCGCGAGCTCGAGCAGGCCCTCGCGGCGGCGCAAGGGCGCGTCGACAAGCTCGCGGAGGCGTCGCGCACCAGGCGCGCACGCGGCGCCCGCCAGGAGCGCCAGACCGTCGTGCAGGAAGCGCAGGCGACCGCCAGCGGCGTCGTCGGCAGCTACCGCACCGCAGCCGTCACCGTCGAGCGCCAGGAGAAGCTCGTCACCCGGGCGAAGCTCCGCGAGCTCGCGCTGCAGGGCGACGCGCAGAAGCGCTTCGTCGCGCTCTACACCGAGGCCCACAAGCGGGCGACGGCGGCGTTCGAGCTCGAGGTCGGCAAGCGCGGCCAGCTCTCGGACCGCGAGAAGCGCCAGGTCGAGACCGTCGCGCTGGCGATGGTGTCGGCGCACGAGCGGGCGGAGCGCGAGCGCACCGCAACGACGCGACGAGAAGCGGAGCGCCGTCGCATTGAGAACAACCGCGCCGTGGATCGACGGGCCCGGAACGCCGGGCAGGCTGCAGGCGAAGCGCTGACAGGCGGAGCCAGCCTCGCGCAGGCCCTCCACGGCGACATCCAGAGCACCCGAGCTCGACGAGCAGCCTCACTCACGAGCCTCGCCGGTGCCGTGGTGCAGAGCGGCGGGTCGCAGGCCGACGTGATCGTCGCGCAGCAGGCGCTTTCGGCTGAGGTCACCAACGGCCGGCTGCGGGGGCTTTCGCTGGCCGACGTGAGCGGTGCGATCGCAGGAGCGCAAGGGCAGTTTTCGGTGCTCTCTCCGGAGAGCGGCGAGACGCGCGCGCAGGCGCTCGGGCGGCAGATCGAGCTCCTCAGCTACGCGCGCGACACGTTCCAGGACCCTGGCCAGGTGCTCCGCCTCGCGGGTGCCCTCGGGCAACAGGGCATCCGGGGAAACGACCAGCGCCAGGTGCTGATGCAGCTCACGGGACTCGCCAACGCGGGCGCCATCGAACTCGGCAACCTCACCTCAGAGGCCCTCGGCCCGCTCATGCAGAACATCGCCAACGCGACGGGGTCGCTCGGCCCGCGCGCCAGCGCGTCGGATCGAGCCGACGCGGTTCGGCGGGCGACGGTGCAGAGCATGGCCGTTGCAGAGGTCGGGGCAGCGGCGGGCTTGAGTGCTCGCGACGCGCTCAACGCGAATTCGAAGCTCACTCGCGCGATGGATAACCCTCGCATCGCAGCGAACCTCTACGCAGGGATGCGAGGCCGCGGGCTCAGCGAGGAGCAGATCAGCACTGTCATCGAAAGCCGCCAGGAAAACGGCCAGACCGTGCGCCGCTTTCGCAGTCGAGACGGCCTCTCGACCATGGCGTCGGTGATGGGGCTGATGGGCGGTGACGTCGCCTCGACGCTGAACCTTCTGCAGGGCGGCGGGCATGGCACGCCGATGGTGATCGACGCGCAGACTCGGCGTCTCGTCGGTGCGATGCAGTCGCAGACGGAAGGCGGCGAGGGGATGGACGCACGGATCAGGCGCTTCATCGCGGGGGCGTCGTTCACCGAGGCTGACGTGGACCGAGGGCGCGCAGCGCGCAACGTCGATGCGTCCACCGCGATCACCACGAACGAGGAAATGCGCGCGGCAGCACTCCTGGACAACACGAAAGAGCTCACGAATCTCTCGAACGCGTTCGCGGCCTACGACGCGCAGAACCCCCTGACGAAGTACGCGGTGGGGGGTGGGCTCGCGGTGGGCTCGAAGGCCGCGGGAGCCCTGCTCGGAGGGGGCTCTGGCGTCGGCGCAGCGGCGATGGCGATGCTCGGAGGGATCTACGCGAACTTCCGCGCGATCGCGACCGGAGAGACCGTCGACGGGCGGCGGCTGTCG
>JAWKRB010000056.1:0-14013 GCA_041389885.1 Polyangiales bacterium
GCGCGGCCAGCCGGAGCCAGGGCGCGGCGTCTCCGTCGTGCGGCTCGCGCACGAACACCGCCACGCCCGCGCTGCCTCGACGGAGCGACCACGCCCTGAGGTTGCCGGGGGGCGCCTCGACGCGCACCTTCTCGGGCTCGACGCCGAGCCCCGCGATCGCGCCCTCGATCAACCGTACCGCCCGCTCGATCTCCGCTTCCAGCTCCACGTCACACCCTCCGCGACTTGATTGGGGGCGGAATCACGCCGCGCCCTGAGAGCCGTTGTCAAGCTCCCTTCGCGGGCGCTGTGCCCCGCGGGGAGAGTCTGCTATGGCGCTCTCGATCGTGGACACCCCGAATCCCTCCGACGCGCCGCCGCCCCGACACGTGCCGATGAGCACCGCGAAGGTGTACGGCGGCCTCGCGGCGATCACCCTCGGGATCGTGGCGATGATGTCCTGCTGCTGCGTGGCGTTCATGTATTACCTCGAGGTCCGCGGGCAGCGCTGAGGCCATGTCCACCCTCGCCGACGCGCTCGCGGGCCTCGCGCTGCCGGCTCTCGTCGGCGCGCTTCTGCCTCGGCTCAAGCCCGACACCTTCGACCCGGTGCGCGCGCCCAGGCTCCTCGCCACCCTCGTGACCGAGGTGACCCTCCCGGCGCTGTCGTTGGCGGTGCTCGCGCGGCGGCCGCTCCCGTGGTCCGCGGCGCTCTCGGTGCTGCCGGCCCTCGCGGCGCTGGGGATCACCCTCGGGCTCGCGTGGCTGACCGCGCGAGCGCTCCGCCTCGACCGCCCCTCGACGGGCGCGATGATGCTCGCGGCCAGCTTCAGCAACACGGCCTTCGTGGGGCTGCCGATGACCCAGGCGATCTTGCCGGGGGCTGACAACCTCGCCGCCGCGCTGCTCATCGACACCCTCGCGACGACGCTCGGACTCTGGACCGTCGGCGTCGCGGTCGCCCAGCGCTTCGGCGGCGGGAGCGCGCCCCTGACCCCGTCGAGCGTGCTGCTCCGCCCCGCGACCCTCTCGGTGCTGCTCGGCTTGTGCCTCGGCGCCGCGGGCGTCTCGTTGCCCTCGTGGGCCCTCAGCGCGCTCGAGCCCGTGGGCGCGGCGACCACGCCGCTGGCGTTTCTGTTCCTCGGGATGCGCATCGACCTGCGCGGCGCCTGGCGCTCGCGTGGACCCATCGCCGCCGTGGCCGCCCTCAAGCTGGTCGCGATGCCGCTGGCGGCGGTGGCGGTGGCGCGCGCGGCGGGGCTCCCCGGGCCCGCCGTGGCGGTCGGCGCGCTTCAGAGCGCGATGCCCACCGCCCTCGTCGCCGCGGTCATCGCCGAGCAGTCGGGGTGCGACGCCCGCCTCGCCGCGGGGAGCGTCGCGGTGACCGTGCCCCTGGGCGTCGCGATCATCTCGGCATGCGCGCCGCTGGTTCAAGCGCTGGCGGGGTGAGCGCGGCCCTCAGGGCACTCCGCGGCCGCCGGCGCCTGCGCGACCGAGGGCTCGGCGACCTCGACCCGCTCGAAGGACGCGCCCGCTCGCGCCGCCGCGATCCACGGGGTGATGTCGGCGAGGGCGCGCTCGGCGAGGCGCTCGTACCGCTCGCGCTTCGGGATCTTCTTGCGCCCGTCGTTCGGCAGCGGCGGCACGTGCGCCCAGGTGATGTTGCTCGGCTGAAACGGGAGCCCGTTGCCCCGCAGGTGGGTCATCAGCCCCGCGAGCGCCGAGGTGGGCGGCGGCGGGATCGCGGCGTCGCCGCGCAGCGAGCGCGCGAGGTGAATCGCGCAGAGCATCCCGCAGGCCGCGCTCTCGACGTAGCCCTCCACGCCGGTGATCTGCCCGGCGAGGTAGACGCCCTGAAACCCCTGGAGCTCCAGCGTTGGAGAGAGCATCGAGGGCGCGTTCACGAAGGTGTTCCGGTGCACCGAGCCGTAGCGCATGAACTCCGCCGACTCGAGGCCGGGGATCAGGCGCAGCACCTCGGCCTGCGCGCCGTAGGTCATGCGGGTCTGAAAGCCCACGAGGTTGTAGGCGCTCGCCGCGGCGTCTTCTTGACGGAGCTGAACGACCGCGAAGGGACGCCGCCCCGTGCGCGGATCGCGGAGCCCGACGGGCTTCATGGGGCCGTAGAGCAGGGTCTCCGGGCCGCGCTCGGCCATGACCTCGATGGGGAGGCAGCCCTCGAAGTACCGCGTCTGCTCGAAGTCCCTGGGCCGGACCTTCTCGGCGGCGAGGAGGCGGGCGAGAAAGGCCCGGTAGGTCTCCTCGTCCATGGGGCAGTTGACGTACGCGTCGTCGCCCCCCTTGTCGTAGCGCGACTGACGAAACACCCGGTCCCAGTCGATGCTCTCGGCCGACACGATGGGGGAGATCGCGTCGTAGTACGCGAGGTGCTCGGCGCCGAGTCGCGCCGCGAGGTCAGCCGCGAGCGCGTCGCCCGTGAGCGGCCCGGTCGCGAGGATCAGCGGGCGATCTTCAGGGAGCGCGGTCACCTCCGCGCAGACGCGCTCGATGCGCGGGTGCGTGTCGATGGCGCGGGTCACCGTGGCGCTGAAGCGGTCGCGGTCGACCGCGAGCGCGCCCCCTGCCGGCACGGCGGTGAGGTCGGCCGCCGCGAGGATGAGCGAGCCCGAGCGGCGCATCTCCTCCTTGAGCAGGCCCACGGCGTTGAAGGTCGCCGCGCCTCGCAGCGAGTTGGAGCACACCAGCTCGGCGAGCGCGTCGCCGGTCTGCGCGGGCGTGCGGCGCAGGGGCTTCTGCTCGATGAGGCGCACCGGAACGCCGCGGCTGGCGAGCTGCCAGGCGGCTTCGGTGCCCGCGAGGCCGGCGCCGATGACGGTGACGACGGGGAGGGTCATGGGAGGGATGTGCCTCGCGCGGCGAGCGCGCCGTGACGCCGCGTCGCTACGACGCGTCAGACTCTTCGGAGAGCTCGAGGGGACGGCTGTAATCACAGCCCTCCTTCACGCACTTGATCAGCTTCTCGGACTTCGAGCCACCGAGCACGAGGAACTCCGCCCCGCAGGTGGGGCAGGGCTCCTTGATGGGCGCGGTGTAGAGCCTGAAGTCGCACTGCGTGGTGGCGTAGTTCGAGCAGCCCCAGAACGGGCGGCGCCCCTTCATCGCGCCGATCTTCGTGAGGTCGCCCGCGCCGCACTTGGGGCACTTGATGCCGCTCGGCATCGGCGCGGTGTAGTCGCAGAGCGGCTCCTTGCGCCGCCACCCCGAGCACGAGAGGAACTGCTCGTCGGTGCCGCGGCGCTTGCGAATGAGCAGGTCGCGACCGCAGGTGGGGCACGGACGGTCCTTGAAGACCTCAGGCGCGGGCGCGGGGTTCTCGTCGACGATGTTCTTGCACTTGGGGTACGCGGTGCAGGCGAAGTAGTCGCTGTTGGGCCCCCAGCGTCGCACCATCGGGCTGCCGCACTTGTCGCACACGCGGTCGCTGGGCGTAGAGCGAGGCCACCCCTCGCCCGGCTCCTTGGCCTTGAGCTCCTCGTCCACGAGCTTCTTGAACGGCTTGTAGATCCGGTCGACGAGCTTGACCCAATCGGCGCGGCCGCCCTCGACCTCGTCGAGGTCGCGCTCGATGTTCGCGGTGAACTCGTAGTCGACGACGGCGGGGAATCGCTGCATCAGCCCGTGCGTCTTGGTCGTGCCGAGGCGCGTCGGGATGAGCTGCTTGTCCTTCTTCTCGACGTAGTCGCGGCTGAGCACCTTGGAGACGATCTCGGCGTAGGTGCTCGGGCGGCCGATGCCCAGGTCTTCGAGCGCCTTCACGAGCGAGCCCTCGTTGTAGCGCGCGGCGGGCTGCGTGAACTTCTGCTCGGTGCTCACGCCCGGCGGAACCACGGTGTTCAGCCCCTCGCCCTTCGCGAGGGCCGGGAGCATGCGCGCGGTGTCGTCGGCCTCCGCGGCCTTCTCGCCCTCCTCGCGCACTGACTCCTCGCCCGCGACCTCGGCCACCGCGCCGGCGCCCTGCGCCTCGAGCCAGCCGCCGAACTTCAGCACCTGCCCGCTCGCGCGGAGCACGTGCTTGTTCTTGCCCTCGGCCTCGATCAGCACCGTCGTCTGGTCGTACATCGCGTCGGACATCTGGCACGCCACGAAGCGCTCCCAGATGAGCTTGTAGACCTTGTACTCGTCGGGCTTGAGCGCCTTCTTGATCGCGTCGGGGTGGTGGTCCATCGCCGTCGGACGCACGGCCTCGTGCGCGTCCTGCGCGCTGCTCTTGGTCTTGAAGTGGTTGGGCTTCTCGGGGACGTACTCCTTGCCGAAGCGCTCGGTGATGTACGCCCGCACGCCCTCCAGCGCGTCGGCGCTGAGGCGCGTCGAGTCGGTACGCATGTAGGTGATGAGACCCACGGGCCCCTCGGCGCCGAGCTCGATGCCCTCGTAGAGCCGCTGCGCCACCTGCATCGTGCGCGAGGCGCTGAAGCCCAGGCGGCTCGACGCGTCGCGCTGGAGCGAGGAGGTGATGTACGGCGGCGGCGCGCGGCGGCGGCGCTCCTTCTTCTCGACCGAGGCCACGGTGAACCTCGCGCCGTCGAGGTCGGTCACGATCGCCCGCGCCTCGTCGCCGCTCGAGATCACGCGCTCGCCGGCCTTCGGCGCGCGGTCGCGGGTCGGCGTGATCACCTTCTGCCCGCCCGTCTCGATGAGCGCCGCGCGGAACGAGGGCCGCTGCGCGCCCAGGAGCTCGACGGTGACCGGCCAGAACTCCTGCGGCTTGAACGCGAGGATCTCGTCTTCGCGGTCGACGATGAGCCGCAGCGCGGCGCTCTGCACGCGGCCCGCGGAGAGGTAGTGCCCGTTCACCTGGCGACAGAGCCGCTTCCAGAGCACGGGGGAGAGCTCGTAGCCGATGAGCCGGTCGAGGATGCGACGGGCCTGCTGGGCCTTGAAGCGGTTCTCGTCGATCTCGCGAGGCGCGGCGAGGCCCTTCTGCACGCCCTTCTTGGTGATCTCGTGGAACTCCACGCGGATCATCGGCTTCTTGGCGTTGCGCAGCTCGTGCGCGATGTGCCACGCGATGGCCTCGCCCTCGCGGTCGGGGTCGGGGGCGAGAAAGATCTCGTCGGCCTCCTTGGCCGCCTTGCGAATCTCGGTGACGACCGGCTTGTGATCCTCGAGGACCGCGTAGCTCGGCGTGTAGCCCTTCTCTACGTCGACTTGGAGTCCCGACTTCGGGAGGTCGCGGATGTGTCCCTTGCTCGCGAGGACTGTGTAGCCCTTGCCGAGGTACTTCTGAATCGTCTTCGCCTTCGCAGGCGACTCCACGATGATGAGCGACCCGGACATGTGTGCTGCCTTCGACGTGTAGGTTGCTTCAGAGCGTTACGAACGGGAGAACATCCCGCCGCCGCGGTCCTCGATGAGCCCCGCGAGCACCAGCGTCAAGGCGCAACGCCGTACCTCGTCGGGTTGGAGCC
Source organism: Polyangiales bacterium (assembly GCA_041389885.1). GTDB lineage: Bacteria > Myxococcota_A > Polyangia > Polyangiales > JAWKRB01. The sequence goes on from JAWKRB010000056.1 coordinate 5,409, forward strand.
CCGTCGCCTGGGTCACCTCGTCCAGGTGCCGCGGTGCGAACGCGACGGATTCGTACACGACCCGTTCGGGGCCGTCCAGCGTCACCGAGGTCTCTCTCGCGGCGGCTGGGAGACCGGCTTCGACCGCTGGGAGCTCCGGTCTCGTGCGCGTGCGCACGCGCGGGGCGTCACCTGTGCGGGCGCGCCGCGCGGGGCGCTCGCGGGGGGGCGCGAAGAGGGCGCCGTCGGGGCTCTGGAGCGCCGCCATGACGTCGGCGGCGTCGACGCACACGCCCGCCCCGCCCCTCAAGAGGCGGTTGCACCCCTGGGCCCTCCGGTCGGCGGTCGAGCCCGGCACCGCGAGCACTCGACGACCGAGCCGCAGCGCGGCCTCGGCGCACACCAGCGCGCCTGACGCCGCCGGGGCCTGCACCACCACGACGACGTCGGCCAGCGCGGCGAGCAGCTCGTTCCGTCGCGGGAAGGTCCAGCCGGTGGGCGGGGTGCGCGGGTGAAAGGGGGAGACCAGCGCGCCGCCTCGCTGGATGACCTCGCGGAACAGCGCGCCGTGCCGACGGGGGTACCAGTGCTCGAGCCCCGCGGGCATCACCACCACGGTGCGCCCGTCGCCGAGGAGCGCGCCGCGGTGCGCGCTCGCGTCGATCCCGAGCGCGCCGCCGGAGACGATGGAGACGCCCTGCTCCGCGAGGTCGGCGCAGAGGCGCGAGGCGAGGGCGACGCCGAGGGGGTCTGGGTCGCGCGTGCCGATGACCGCGACGAGGGGAGGGACGAGGGCGGCGGGGTCTCCGTCGATCCAGAGCTCGCGCCAGCGCGCGGTGTCGACGCGGCTGGCGAGGGGGCCGTCGCGCACGTCGAGGCGGGGGATGGTCTTCATGGGCCGCGTTCTCGCGAGCCGGCGCGGGGAGGTTGCTTGCGCCCTCGCCGCGCTTCCCCCTACGCTTCGTATCGCTATGCGGCGCTGGACCTTCGCACTCACCCTGACCCTCGGCTGCGCCGCGCCGGCGCGCTCGGTCGACCTCGCGCTGGAGCTCCCGGAGCGGTCGTGGCGTCTCCAGACGTCGCCGTCGCGCCCTGTTCCGCGCGAGGTGGTGCGCATCGGGAGCCCTCCCCCAGCGCCGGTCGCGGTCGAGGAGACGGCGACAGAAGAGCCGCCCCCCTCGCCCGGGCCGGTCGCGAGGATCCCCCGACGTCGGGCGCCGCGCAGGCTGCTGTCGTCGCCGACGCCGCTCGTGGTGCCCGAGCGGCTGACCGTCGTGCCCCTCCCCAACGCGTCGGCGGCGACGTCGTCGGGGGTCGCCCCCGGAGCTCTCGACTCCGCTCGCACGCACCTCGCGCAAGTCGTTGTGCCGCAGGCGTCTACGGGCGTGCTCGACCAGGCGGCGGTGCAGGCTTACGGCGACGCGCTCTCGCTTGTCAGGGCCGATCGCTGCCATGATGCGTTGATGGCCTTCGCGGCGTTCGTGTCGCGATGGCCTGACCACCCTCACGCGGACAACGCGATGTACTGGCGCGGCGAGTGTCTTCTTCGACTCGGTGAGACCCAGGCGGGCATTGACGAGTTCAATGCCCTCCTCCGGCGTTACCCCTCTGGGAACAAGGTCCCCGACGCGCTCCTGAAGCTGTTTCTGACGTGGCGAAGGCTGGGTGACGAGGCGCGGGCTTCCGAGGCCGCGCTCAGGTTGCTCCACGAATTCCCTGGGACCGACGCGGCGCGCCGGGCTCACGCAGAGAGGCAGACGCGATGAAGATCTTGAACGCACTCCCCTGGTTGACGGCGGCGCTGCTCGCGCCCGCGCTCGGCTCGGCGCAGGTGACCGTGAGCGACAACGCCACGGGGCCGAGCCTCACGGGGCGCTCGCGAGAGACGATCGTGCTCTCTTCGAACGGGACCCGCTCGGTCTCGGGCTTCGTGCCTGAGTTTCACACCGTCGTCCGCGGCGACACCCTGTGGGGGATCTCGGGGCAGTACTTCACCTCGCCGTGGCAGTGGCCCGCGCTCTGGGCGATGAACCCGCAGATCACCAACCCCCACTGGATCTGTCCAGGCGATCAGGTGCGGCTGCTCTCGGTCTCCGCCGCCGCCGCGGTCGCGACCGCCGCCCCGTCGGGGACGCCGCCTCCGACGACCCTCGGGGGCCGCATCCGCTCCGCGCGCGTTCCGCGAGGGACCGTGTTCCTTCGCGAGGAGGCGTGGGCCTCGCCCGAGGAGATCGCCGAGTCAGGGACGGTCGTCGGCGCGCCCGAGGACAACATGCTGCTCTCGGACGGCGATCAGGTGTACGTCGAGTTTCGCCGCCGCGCGCCGAACATCGGCGAGACCTACACCGTGTACACGAGCGGCATGGAGACCCGGGGCTCTGATCGCGACGCGGGCACCGTCGTGCGCGTGCTCGGCACCGTGGTGATCGACTCGTGGGACGGGCAGCGCAAGATCGCGACGGCCCGCATCACCGAGTCGCTCGAGCCCATCGAGCGCGGCGAGCGCGTCGCCATCGTGCAGCGGCAGTTCAACCCCGTGCCGCCGGTTCCCAACGAGCGCGACCTCACGGCGCACATCGTCGCGATGCCGCAGCCCCGCACCATCGTCGGCAGCCAGTACGTGGTGATCATCGACCGCGGGAGCCAGGACGGCGTTCGCCTCGGCAATCGCTTCTTTCTCACGCAGCGCGGCGACCCCTGGCGCAGCACCATGTCGAACATGGGGCGGGTCATGCGCCTTCAGGAGATCGATCGCGACGGCGACGGGCGGGTCGACACGCCGCACGCGGCGGAGCGCGCGCCCGAGGATCTGCCCCTGGAGGTGCGCGGCGAGGTCATCGTCGTGGCGTCGCACCCGCGCACCTGCGTGGGCCTCGTGACCCTCACCTCGTCCGAGATCGAGATCGGCGCCCCCGTCGTGATGCGCCGGGGGTACTAGGGCCTCGTCGCAGGGGAAGCGACGGGTTCAGCGCGACCGACGTACCCACATCCCGCGCTGCGGGTTCACCTCAACCCTTCAAATCCCCTGTGGAAAGGGACTAGAGGCGCGGCCCCAGCGTCGCGACGCGCTCGACCCCGGCGCCCTCCAGCTCGCTCAGCGAGAGCACCGTCAGCTCAGAGCCCACCGCCCGCAGCGCCCGCTCCAGCGGACGCCGGGCTGCGTCGCTCGTGACGACCACGCTCGGCGCGTCGGCCGGGAGCGCGTCGAGGGCCTCGCGCAGATCGCGCCGCAGCGCCGGGCCCGGAGCGAGCTCTCCCGCGCCCCTCGCCGCGTCGATCACCGCGTCGGCGAGGAGCGGCGCGACCTCGATCGCCCGGAGCTCGCCTGCGGGGGCCCAGCGGAGCGAGATCGAGGCGGCGAGGTCGCCGCGGAGGATCTCGGCGAGCGCGTCGGTCGACGGGCCCCGCGGGGTCTCGACCAGGCGCTGAAGCATCGCCCGGCCCTGAGAGATCGGGACCCCTGAGTCGAGGAGCACCCGGAGCGCCGCGGTCAGCTCAACCGGGCTGCACCGGCGAGGGACCGCCGCCCCGACGAGCGCGGGCGCGGCGGCGGTGAGCTCGTCGATCCAGCGGGCGGCGTCGTCCACGCCGAACCACCGCGACGGGCGCGTAAGCAGCAGCGAGCGGAGCGCCCGCCTCGCCTCGTCGGCGTCTGTGCAGGTCGCCACGCGAACTCCGTCGAGGGCGATCGCCCAGCGCTCCGCGGAGACGACGCGAGCCGCGGGCGCCGCGCAGCCGAGCGCCTCGCGCGCTTCTCGGGAGAGCTCGCGCAGCAGGGTCGCCGCGGCGGAGCGGGCGCGGGCCGGCGCGTGCACCTCGAGCCGCGCGTGCGAGAGCGGGGGCGGCGCGCGAGTCGAGAGCCACGCCAGCGCCGCCGCCGCGACGGCGAAGGGCGCGAGGGGGATGCCCGGCAGCAGCCCCAGGAGGGCGAGCACCGCCGCCGCGCCGCGCGCCGCGCGTGGGTCGCTCAGCAGGGTCTCGGAGAGGGCGCGGGGAACGTCGTGCGGAGACTGCGCGCGGGTGACCGCCAGCGCCGCCGCGAGCGCGCAGAGCAGGGAGGGGACCTGCGCGAGCAGGCCCTCGCCGACCGCGAGCACGCCGTAGCGACGCAGAGACTCGATCGCCCCCGAGCCATCGCGGAGCGTGCCCACCGCCGCGCCGCCCAGGAGGTTCACCGCGGCGATCAGCGCGCCCGCCAGGGCGTCGCCGCGCACGAACTTCATCGCGCCGTCCATCGAGGCGTGAAACGCGCTCTCGTCGGCGAGGGCCGCTCGCTCACGAGACGCCGCGACGCCGTCGATCAGCCCCGCGCGCACCGCCGCCTCGAGAGACATCTGCCGCCCCGGCAGGGCGTCGAGGGCGAAGCGCGCCGCGACCTCGGCGACGCGCTCGGCGCCTCGCGTCACCACCAGGTACTGGACGCCGACCAGCACGGCGAAGACCGCCGCGCCGACCACCCAGTCTCCGCCCAGCGCGACCCTCCCCACGGCCGGGATCAACGCGCCCGCGTCGCCGCGCGTCAGGATCGCCCGCGTCGCGGCCACCTCGATCGCGAGGCGCGCGACCGTCGCCAGGAGCAACACCGACGGGAGCGCCCCGAGCATGGCGTTCGACGTGGCGCGGGCCGCGACGAGCAGGGTGAGCACGGCGGCGCCCAGGTTCAGCGCGAGCAGCCCATCGAGGGCCCAGCCGGGTAGAGGCAGCACGAGCAGAAGGATCAGCGCCCCGACCGCGACGAAGACCCCCGCTTCACGCGGGACTTCTCGGAGGTTTCGCAACGTCACCCAGGCATACTACCGCCGACCTCGGGGATTCTGGACACCCCATCGCGCGTCGCGACATTCGCGCCGCTTTCGGCCCGGACGCTCTTCGTCCATGCTCGGAGCCCCTTGCGAACCGCTCAACTCGTCGCGCTCCTGCTCCTCTCCGCCTGCGGGGGCAAGCTCCGCACGCCGACAGACGGCGGCGGCGACGCCTCCGGCGACCGCCTGGACGCGGCGCCGACCGCGCTCGACGCGGGGCTCGGCGGCTGTCCTTCGAGGGTCGCGCCGGGCCTCGCGTGCGCCCCCGGCACGCGCCCGTGCCTCGGTGACGACCGGTGCAACGACTGCTTCTGCACCGCGGGCACGTGGGTCTGCGGCTCGCGCGTGTGCGTCGACTCCGGCGCCTGCCCGTCGGGCCGGCCCGCCTCGGGAGATCCCTGCGGCGCGTCGGGGCAGAGCTGCTCCTACGGCGCGGGATGCGCGGGGGCCGAGTGCCTCTGCGCCGGCGGGAGATGGACCTGCGACGCGTTCTTCTGCGGAGACCCCTGAGGCGCGCGCCTCAGCGGACGCCTTCGCGGCGGAACCACTCGACGAAGCGCTCGACGCCCTCTTCGATGCCCACCGAGGGCGCGTAGCCCAGACGCGCGCGAGCCTTGGAGATGTCGGCGAAGGTGATAGGCACGTCCCCCGGCTGCTCCGGCTGACGCTTCACCCTGGCCTCGACGCCGAGCTTCGCGGCGAGCGTGTCGATGAGCGCGTCGAGGCGCGTCGTCTGCGACTCGCCGAGGTTGTAGACCTCGTAGACCTCGCAGCGGTCGAGGGCGGCCACGGTGCCCTGCACGATGTCTCCGACGTAGGTGTAGTCCCGGGCCGTCGACCCGTCGCCGAACATGGGCACGGGCTCTCCCCGGGAGAGCAGCGTGGCGAAGCGGTGGATGGCCATCTCGGGCCGCTGCCTGGGGCCGTACACCGTGAAATACCGCAGGGCGGAGACCGGGAGCCCGTACAGGTGGTGCCACGTGTAGCAGAGCACCTCGCCGGCCTTCTTCGTCGCGGCGTAGGGTGAGATCGGGTGGTCGACCTCGTCGGTCTCACGAAAGGGCACCGTGTCTCGACCGCCGTAGACCGACGACGACGACGCGAAGACGAAGCGGCCCGCGCCGTGCCGGCGCGCGCGCTCCAGCAGGTTGGTGGTGCCCCGCACGTTGGCGTCGATGTAGATGTCCGGACGCTGAATCGACGGGCGCACGCCGGCCCACGCGGCGAGGTGCACGATCGCGTCGAAGCCCCCCGCCGCGAAGAGGTCGTCGAGGGCGCGCTCGTCGCAGAGGTCGGCCTCCACCAGGGAGAACCGGGGCGACCTCGCGAGGGCCGCGGCGTTGCGGCGCTTGATCGCGGGGTCGTAGAAATCGTTGAAATTGTCGTAGCCCACCACCTCGTCGCCCCGGGCAAGGAGGTGATCCGTGGTGTGGCTGCCGATGAACCCGGCCGCGCCGGTGACGAGGACTCGCATCGTGACGGTCGCGGGAAGCTAGTCGACCCGCCCCCAGAAGACCAATTCCCCTCTTGGGGCGGCGTCCTCCCGCCGTCGCTGATTTTCGGCCGTGATAGCGTCAGGGGCGGCGTCGCGCGGCCCGCTGAGAGCGTAGAGGCGGCGCGTCCCTTCACCGCGAAAGGGTCTCGTTGAAATCATGAGAGCTTGGAGTCTTGCCCGCGCGCTGGCCGCCGCGGGAGCCTTGCAGATCCTTGGCGCCGGCTGCGAGCCCGCGCCCACCACCGCGCCGCCCGTAGACGCCGCGGTCGGCTCCGACACCGGCGCGACCGACGTCGCGACGCCCGACGACCAGGGCGCCCCCAAGGACGGAGCGGTCCCCGACGACCGCCCCGCCGTGGACGCGCCCCAGGCGGACGACGCGAGCGCGGACGGCGGCGCCGACGACGTCGTCGTGAAGGTCGACGCGGCGGGGGACGACGCGCCCCCGCCCGACGACGCGCAGATCGTCGAGGACGTGGTCAGCGCGGACGCCAGCGACGGCGCCACCGAGGACGCGGCGGACGGCGGCGGCGTCGAGTGCACCACGTCGATGGACTGCGCGACGTCGATGAACGGCCCCGTCTGCGACGCCGCGACCAACCGCTGCGTGACCTGCACCCCGACCGAGGACGTGTGCCCCGTCGGAAACTACTGCAACGTCAACCAGTGCGCGCCGGGGTGCCGCACCGACATGGACTGCACCGGCGGCGCGCGCTGCGACACCATGACGCGCGCCTGCGTCAACTGCCGGGGCGACGACGACTGCGGGCCGGGCCAGATCTGTTCGATGAACTCCTGCGTCCCCGGCTGCTCGATGACCCGCCCGTGCGGCGCTGGGCAGACGTGCTGCGGCTCGGCGTGCGCCAACACCAGCGACGACGCGAACAACTGCGGCGCTTGCGGCAACCGCTGCGGAGCGGGCCAGTCGTGCTGCGGCGGCGCCTGCGTCGACCCGCAGGGAGACGCGAACAACTGCGGCGCCTGCGGTCGTCGCTGCGCCGCGGCGAACGGCACCGCGAGCTGCGCGATGGGCGCCTGCGGCGTGGCCTCGTGCGACGTGGGCTTCGGCGACTGCGACGGCGACGCCGCCAACGGCTGCGAGGCCAACCTCGCCAGCGACACCGCCAACTGCATGTCCTGCGGCAACGCCTGCACCGCCGGCGGCGGCGCCACGGCGCGGTGCCAGATGGGCGCCTGCGCGGTGGTCTGCCCAGCGGGCACGGCGAACTGCGACAACAACCCCGCCAACGGCTGTGAGGTCAACACCAACACCAGCGCGACCGACTGCGGCGCCTGCGGCACCACCTGCCCGACGCGCGCGAACTCGTCGCCGACCTGCGCCTCGGGCGCCTGCGGCGTCGCGTGCACCATGGGCTTCGGCAACTGCGACGCCAACGCGGCCAACGGCTGCGAGGTCAACACCCAGACTGACATCCGCCACTGCGGCGCCTGCGGGCGCGTGTGCTCGTATCGCAACGCGTCGGCGCGGTGCGCGGCGGGCGCCTGCGCGCTCAACGCCTGCAACGCGGGCTTCGCGAACTGCAACGGCAACGACGCGGACGGCTGCGAGATCAACACCAACACCGACCGCAACCACTGCGGCGCGTGCGGCCGCGCCTGCGCCCCGAACGCGATCTGCTTCGCCGGCTCGTGCCGCGAGGTCTGCACCGCGCCCCTGGCGGTGTGCAGCAACGCGTGCGTCGACCCTCAGACCGACCTCGCCAACTGCGGCGGCTGCGGCGTGTCCTGCACCCGTCAGACGGCGAACGCGCAGCCCACGACCTGCACCGCCGGCGCCTGCGCCATCGCGTGCAACCGCGGGTTCGGCGACTGCGACGGCGCGCTCTCCAACGGCTGCGAGGTGAACCTGCTCGCGACGACCGCGCGCTGCGGCGCCTGCGGCACCCCGTGCACCGTCGCGAACGGGGTCCCGGCCTGCCGCGTGGGCGCGTGCGTGATCTCCTCGTGCAGCTCGGGCTTCGCCGACTGTGACCGCAGCCCCGGCAACGGCTGCGAGACGAACGTCACGAACGACCTCGCCAACTGCGGCGCCTGCGGGCGGACCTGCGCCCTCGACCACGCCACCTCGGCGTGCTCAGGGAGCACGTGCCGGCTCACGGCCTGCGCCACCGGCTGGGGCAACTGCGACAACAACACCGCCAACGGATGCGAGCGCTCGCTGCTCAGCGACACGCTCAACTGCGGCGCGTGCAACCGACGCTGCGGCGTGGGGCAGGCCTGCTCCGCGGGGGTGTGCGTCAACTCGTGCCCCAGCGGCGCGGCGTTCTGCGCGGGCGCCTGCGTGACCCCGCTGACCGACGCGCGCAAC
>JAWKRB010000057.1:0-11491 GCA_041389885.1 Polyangiales bacterium
CGTAGTTGCAGACGACGGTGATGCGCCCCGCGTGCAGGTCGCCGAGCACCGCGTCGCGCGCGTCGGTGTCCATGGTGCCGTCGATGTGTCCCGCGGTGATGCCTGCGGCGCGAAACGCCTCGCAGAGCTCGCGCGAGTGCTCCACCGACGCGGCGAACACCGCCGTGGTGCGCCCCTCGGCGTGGCGCTGCCAGTGCGCGACGACGTCGCCGACGAGCGCGCGGTCGCGCATCGTGGTGGCGAGCTGCTCGGCGTCGTACTCGCCCGCGCGGTTGACCTTCACCTTCGAGAGGTCCGGTCCGCGCGGCGTGGTGAAGACGCGCGGTGTCACGAGAAAGCCCTGCTTGGAGAGCTCGGCGAAGCCCGCGATGACGTGCAGCCGGTCGAACCACCGGCCCAGCCCCGCGCCATCGGCGCGACACGGCGTGGCGGTCAGGCCGACGACGACGGCGCCCGCCTCGGTGTAGTGCCCGATGACCTTCGACCAGGTGCTCGAGGTCGCGTGGTGGGCCTCGTCGACGAAGACCACGTCGGCCGGCGGAAGGCGTCGGTGCGTGAGGGTCTGGATGCTCGCCACCTGCACCGGGGCGTTGGGGCGCCGCGCGTTGTAGGGCTCGCGGGTGTGCACGTGGGGGATCACCCCGTCGGCCATCACGACGCCGCACGAGGCCTCGGGGATGCCCGCCTCGATGAGCTTCCAAAACGCCTGCCCGACGATCTCGCGCCTCGGCCCGATGAAGAGCACGCGCTTGCCCTTGGCGACGGCGCCGAGTGCGACAAGTGCAGCGACGACCGTCTTTCCGCCACCCGTGGCGAGCACCAGGAGCACGCGGCGCACGCCCTCGGCGAGGATCGCGCGCGCCGCGGCGATGCCCTCGATCTGGTAGGGCCTGGGCGTGATCCCCGCCGAGGGCGGCGGGGGAGGGGCCTCGGCCGCGAGGAGGAAGGGCTGTTCCAGGCTCAGCGTCAGCACTGCGCCGCCTCCCGCATCCATCGCGCGAGCGTCGCGGCGGCCACGCCTGCGTCGACGGCGGTGGCCTCGATCTCGGCCGGGCGGCGCGAGTGCTCGGCGGTCCACGCGGCGACTCGCAGCCGGCGGCTCACGAGCTCACGCAGCGCCCGGCAGACCGCGCGGCGATGCAGCAGCGGCACGTCGGCGGGGGTGATGTGCGCCTCGCCCGCGGCGAGCAGCTCCGCGTCGGCCAGCGCGCTCCAGTGGCGGTCGCGCTTCGACGGCGCCGCCGCGAGGGCCGCAGCGGTGACGGGTTCTCCGGCGATGCGCAGAGGCTCCTCGATGCGGCAGTCGGCGGGATCCGCGTGCATCATCCCGCCGTCGCCGTCGTCGATGAGCGAGCGCCCGGGCCGGGCGCAGTAGGAGCACTCCGCGGGGGCGGGGAGCGGGAGGGCGACGTCGACGCTCACGCGGTGGCCCTCCCCAGCGAGCGCAGGGCGGCGTCGGCGGCTTCCTCGGCGACGGCGGCGCGGAGCTCGGCCCGTTCGGCGCGCACGCCCGCGGCATCGGCGTAGTGCTGCGCCTCGGCGAGGAGGGGCTCAAGCTCGGCGACCCGTGCCTCGAGCTCGGCGACGCGCTCGCGCAGAGCGCGCAGCTCCTCGTCGCGCTGTCCGTGAATCACGATCACCGGCGCGCCCTCCGCTGCAGGTGCTCCTGGAGCGCCGCGATGGGATGGGCGGGGGCGATGATGCGCACCACGCGCGGGCTGTTGCCGCGGCGCGCGAGATCGGCCTCGAGCTGGTCGGCGCGAGCGACCGCGCGTGCGAGCTCTTCGACGGCCTTGCGGGCGGACTCTTCGGCGGCGATGGCGCGCCGGTTGGCTTCAGCGAGATCGGCGGCGAGGCGCTGCGTCGGCGGATGCATCGCCTCGGCGAGGAGCTGCCCCTCGAGTTCGTCGATGCGGGCCTCAGCGGCCGTCAGCAGCGCGCGGGACTCGTTGCGCTCGCGCCGCAGCTCTGCGGCCTCGGCACCCGTCTCTGCGGCTTCGGCGCAGCACTGCGTGCGCAGGTCCTGGGCGATCTCTGGCGCCCCGTCGAAGAGGCTCTGCATCGGCGCGTCGTCGACTACGGGCGGCTCGAAGGCCACCGGGAGCGGGGCCTCGGGGGAGGGGGCGGGCAGAGTCGGGGCAGGCGCTGGCGCGGAGAGCCACGCGCCGACGTGACGCTCCAGCGCCGCGAGCTCGCCGCGCTCCAGCCCGCGCGAGTCGAGCACCTCGCCGTCGGCGTCGAACGCCGCGCCGCGCTGGATCGTCGTGCGCAGCACACGCTTCGCGTCGCCGGGGTGCTCGAAGCGCCCAACCCGCTCGATGCCGCCGCGGGCGAGCTGCCAGACGGTGCAGCTCACGCCTCACCTCGCGTCGCCGTCGCGAGGATTCGTGCGTGCCGCTTCACGTCGACCAGGGCGCGCTCGATCTCTTTGACCTCTTCGTCCGAGACGTAACCGTCGCGCAGCGCTTCGAGCACCACCTGCACCGCGCGGTTGCACGCGCCGCCGATGCACGCCGCCGCGGCCTCGCGGGGCGGCGTGAGCCCGGCGCCGTAGACCGTCGTACGCTCGCGGCGGATCGCGTCGACGATCTCCTCGAAGGCCGTCGGGGACTGCAGCTGCACCAGGTGGTGCAGGCGCGGGTGCGCGAGCCCCGCGCGCAGGTTGCGCACGGTCTTCTCGTCCTTGCCGATCTCGTCGGCGAGGGTGCGGCCGGAGACGCCCGCGGCGTCGAGGCCGTCGGCGAAGGCGCGCGCGGCGGCCTGGGCGGCCTGCTCGTCGGGGAGGTAGGTCCGCAGCTTCTTCATCGCGCGGACTTCCTGACGGCGGTGTTGGCGCCGATGGTGGGGCTATGCCCCGGCCACAACGCGACCGCAGAGAGACCGACGCCCGCCGCGGCGAGCATCCACCCGCCGGCGTCGTCGCACCCGGCGTCGTGCAGCAGCAGCGCGGCGCCGACGCCCAGGACCATCAGCGCGAGGCCGAGAATGCCGGAGATCGCGCGCATCTCAGGCCGCCTCGGGCGAGGTCGGGGGCTGCGGCGCGGGGCCGAGCACATGCACGAGACCACCGTCCACCGAGCGCAGGTGCGACGGGGCGCCTGCGAGCGCGGCGCGGCGCACGTCGATGCGATCGAGGGCCACGAGGGCTTCGTCGGCCAGGCGCGCGAGCGTCGGATCGGTGTGCTGCGCGAGGGCGCGGAGATCGGCGCGCGTCATGCTGCCTCGGCGGAGGGCGCGGAGCGGGCGCGCTCGACGGCGGCGCGGATGTGCGCGGCGAGCGCGTCGTGGTGCTCGGGGCTGGTTGGATCGAGGTGCGGCGCGGCGGCGACGCAGGGGCCGATGCCGAGCATCAGCCACGCGAGCTCGACGCCGAGGGCGCCGCAGTAGGACTCGGCGACGTGGCGGCGGATACCTTCCGCGCTGCGGCCTTCGATGATCGCGGCGGTGCCTTCGGGGCGCGCCGCAAGCCTGTCCAGCGCGCGCCCGGACAGCTCTGCGAGCTCCCTGGCCGCGCGCAGCCTGGTGCTGACGTTGGAGGAGTTCATGGCAAACAATAATGCCGACGCAAACTTGTTTGTCAAGCCTCGCGCAACTTTGCTGCCGCCAACATTCGTTGCCAGCGGATACGATCCCGCCATGGCGTCAGTGGGAGACCGGATTCGCGAGGTGATGAAGAAGCTCGACGTCGAGTCTGCCAGCGAGCTCGGGCGGCGCGCGGGTATCCCCGGTCAGACCATCACGAACATCCTTCGGTCGGCCGACAAGGACCCGAACTACACTCCGCGACGTACGACGCTGGAGAGCATCGCGAAGCCCTTGGGCGTCTCGGTCGTTTGGCTCGAGCACGGTATCGAGGGACACATTTCGACCGACCTCACACTCGAACACGAGCCCGAGCACATCCCCGCCGACGACGAGGTCCCCCAGGAGACCGCGCTCTTCCGGGTGTACGTGACCGCGCCGAAGGGGCGGTACACCACGGGGGACTTCGACGCGGCGCGCGGAGCGATTCGCGGCGTGGACCGCAAGGCCCTGCCCGACGGCGACCACGACGCGCACGCTGCGCAGCTGCTCGACGCCGCGCGGTCCCTGCGCCAGCTCGGGGTGCCCGCAACGGTGCCGAACGTGATGGCGCGGGCCCTGGGAGCGCGGACCGAGCGCGAAGCGGCGGCCGACGAGGCGTTCAACGCCGAGAGCGACGAGATCGCGCGCGAGCACGGCATCGAGCCGGGGCAGGGGAGGGCGGCGCTCGAGGCAATTCGGGCGAAGAAGGGGCGACGGGGGTGAAGTAGTGCGTCATAGGGTGGGGTAGTCGATGCCGAAGCGCCGGGAGGAGCCGGAGCGCGACGAGGTCATGCACGTTCTCGACACCGAAGAAATGGCTGCCTGAGTCGCCGTCTGAAATTGCCCGGCAGGCTCGTTTGGGTGGGTATTGCGGCGGCGGCGGTCGCAAGCGAGGGCCGATGCCCCCGTGGAGCATCACCGTGACGGTCCAGGTAATCGCGACGATGGCAGGGCCATTCGAGCGCAGCTGCGTGAAGCTCTTTGTGCGTGACCAGCCGGTCCTCGGGCTTGAGCATCATCTACGGTCCGTTCGCAACGACGATGGCACCTTGATCCCAGCGGGGTACCATTGGGATTTGCACCGCCCCCTATCGGACTCGAAGACGCGGGAGATCCCAGCGCACCAACCGGCTAATGCTGTCGAGGCGGTGACGATGTTGATGACCCGGGCGAAGATCTTGTGGCAGAACTCGCTGGAGCTCTGATGAAGACGGACGTTGTCGCCGAAGTTCAGGAACGCATCCAGCGCGACTTCTCTGCGCGCGTCGAGAGGTCAACCTTCGCGCTCGGGTCGGGCTTTCGCATCTCCAACGGCGTCGAGATCCCGCTTGTGCTGTCGCCCGACCGGGATCCTTCTCGCGTGCGCCTTTCGGACGCGGGTGAGGCATGGATGGGGATGGTGTCGGACGGTTTCACTGACAGCCGCCCGTCAAAGGCTGATGCCCGCAAACTTGCCGATCTGTGCCGTCTTTTCGGCGTGAACTGGGCGGTCGAGACCGGGGAGATCTACCAAGTGGCGCGGCTTGAGGAAGTTGCAGATGCCGCCCGCAGAGTCATCTCGGCGGCACTGGCGCTCGATGGATGGCGCGCCTGGTACCCGCCCGTCGGACCAAGGGCGCTCTCCGAGGCGCGGCTGTCGGAGTCGGTCACTAGGGTAGCCCAGACGCGAGGCTGGTACTCTCGGAAAAAGGAGCGGGTCGAGGGACAGCGCAGCGGTGTGGAGCGCGTGTCGTCGCTGATGCTGCACGATGCGGCCGCGGCGACGCATCGGCGCGCCGCCGTGGAGTTCACATCTGACTCGCCCAGCAACGTGCTCGACCACGTTGCGGGGTGGTTCGCAGACACCGATGTCCCCCTCGTCGTCGTTGCACCTCAGAAGGCCGTCGACGAGGTCGTGCGCGTTGATAGATGGCGGTCGAGGATTGCAGTCGTTCCGCGTGTGACGGGTCGAGACGTGTCGACCGCCGTCGTTGATGCTGCTCAGCGCATCGCGGCATAGCCAGAGCTCCTGGCCTATCAGCACCCGTGTCCGCTGCCGTCAAGCCGCTTTTGACAGCCTACGTCCGCCGTTTTCTGGCCTTCTGAGCGCCCCCACGAAGCAGCCCTTATCCTCGCGTCGTGGACTGGACCTTCAGGCAGTGCGAGGACACCGCGGCGTCGCTACGGGCACATGCTGGCATCGCGCCTGATGCCGACGTCCCGGCGCGCGCCATCGCCGCGGCGCTCGGACTGAGATGCACCCTCCGCGCGCCGAAGGCGTGCACCGCTTCGGTGACGATCGAAGACGGTCAGATCCACCTGCACTGCCGCGGCTACCCCTGGACTCAAAACTTCGGCATCGCGCACGAGCTCTGCCACGCGGGCTCCGAGCTCGAGGACGTCGAGCGCCCACACGACGAAGCGCGCGTCGATTGGACCGCGGTGGCGCTTCTGCTCCCGCGCGGCGCACTGCGCGCCCAGCTCGCCGCGAACGACCTCACGGAGCCGTCTGCCCTTGCCGCGGCGTTCCCTATGGTGCCCCGCGAGTGGGTGCTCCTGCGCGCCGGCTGGGTGCGCGGCCGGGCGGTCGCGGTGCACGTCGACCGCCAGCGGCGCGTCTGGGCCCCGGAAGGCTATGAGGTATCCGACGTCGCCCCGCACTGGGAACTGCGCCTGGTGCGCCTGGTCCGGGTGACGATGCAGCACCAGCGGGCCTTCGGCGGCGAGGCGTACCCCATCGGCGCCGTCGGCTCCGCCGGCGTGCTGGTGATCTTCCCGGAGGCCGACAACGAGGGCTGGTGAGGGGGAGGGCGACAAAAAGATTGTGGGTCTGTTGACAAACTAGGTTGCACGGGCAATCTTGTTTGCCGCCGCGCCACCGAGCGCGAAGGAGGACCCCGATGCCCCGCACCTGCACCCACTGCCCCGCCGACGCCCTCGACCACTCCTCGCTCTGCGAGGACCACCACGCCGAGCGCGACGCCGTCGGCGAGCACCCCCCGGCCTGCATTTGCTGGGGCTGCGCGCGGTACTTCGCCCAGAACACCGGGCTGAAGGTCGTCTACCTCCGCAACGCCAAGGCCCACCCCGCGACGGTCGCGCCCTGCCTGCGCCTGCCCCGCCTCGCGGCCCTCGCCGCCGCGGGCGTGCTGCTCACCGTCGTCGACGTGGCCGAGCTCAACGCGCGGGCCGACGCGGCGCGTGAGGCGCGCATCGTGGCGCTCGAGTGGGAGGCGGAGCCCGACGCGCCCGCGCTCCCGGGCGAGCTGACCTGGATGCCTGCGCGCCGCAGCGGCGGATCGGCGGCGCGGTCGTGAGCGCGCGGGTCGTGAGCCTTCGGGCCATCGTCGTCGAGGACATCGCCCGCACCGCGGAGCGGGCCAGCCGTCCTGCGGCGGCGATGTTGCTGCGGCGCTTCTCCGACGACGCCGCCGCGGCCAAGGCGGTCGCCGACGATCTCCGCAACGCCGTCACCCGCGAGGCTCGCGTGGCTGGCGCGGCGGCGGGCTACCTCGCCGACGGCGGGCCGCGCCTCGCGGTCGACGAGCTCGCGGAGTTCTGCGGGCTGGAGCCCGACGCGTGGATCGAGGCGACCTGCGAAGAGCAGGGCGTGGCGGTGGCCGAGGTGGCGGCGTGATCGCCCTCGATCCGCGCAGCCCGCTGGCGCTCCTCGCGTCGCAGCTCGGCGCCGAGGTGTCGGTGCGCCTCGGCGCGGTGAGCGTCTGGGCAGAGATGCGGCTGCGCCACCCGTGGCGTCCCGCGGACGAGGCGGCGGCGATCGCCTACGCGGGCGCTGACACGCCCGACGAGGCCGTCTCCGAGCTCTCCGAGATGCTCACCTCGGCGCCGTTGGGCACGGCCTGCGTCGCCTGCGGCGCGCCCGCCAGCACCACGATCGAGCTCCCGTTCGTCACCGGCGACGGCTGGCCGGTCTCGCGGCGTGTGTGCCGCCCTGGCGCGGTGTGCGGGCTGTGCCGCTTCGGCGCGCGGGAGATCGAGTCGTGAGCGACGTATGCCCCGACTGCTGCGGCGATGGCGGGGGCACCTGCTTTGACTGCAGCGGTCGCGGACGGGTGACCTGCTCCGACTGCGACGGCGAGGGTACCCGAGCGTGCGAGAGCTGCGGTGCGCCCAGCCGACCGTGCCTCTCGTGTGCCGGGGGCACCCGTGCGTGCATGGAGTGTCGCGGCGATGGCGTCGTCGCCTGTGCGCGCTGCTACGGCTTCGGCGACGCGACGGCGGCGCGCGAGTGGGAGACCCAGACCGCGGCGCAGTTCGTGCCGGAGGGCGTACTGCGCAGCCTCTTGACGCTCGTGCCGAAGCTCGACGCAGCGGGGCTCCCGCGCTTTGAGCTTCGCGAGCTGTCTGACGGTCACGCGCGCCCGACCGTGACGATCGAGATCCGCGCGGAGAATGCCGCGTCGATCCACGACCTCTGCGTGATGGGGTTCGCGCGTTCGGAAGCGCAGACCGAGAAGGCGCGCAGGCACATGGTGCGGCTCACCTGGATCGGCTCGCCGACGGTCGTGAGGACCAAGGTTCGCCCGGTGTCTGAGGCGGTGACCCCGTGAGCCTCTGTCTCTGCTCCGACCGCAGCGCCCTCGACTGCTCCGGCGGCGGACTGCCGCGCGTCGATGGCGAGTGCTCGTGCGGGTGTCATCGCCCGGTGCTGCGCGAGCGCTGGCCGCTCACTGCGCCCGAGGTGACTCCCGCGCTCGGCGCCCACGGTCGCGCGAGGATCTACAAGCTCACGGCCATCGGCCCGATGCTCCTCGACGAGCAGCGCGTCGAGGGCGCGCTCCTCGTGTGCCACCAGCTGCGCGCGATGCTCCCCGTGGACCGCACGCGCACGCTCGCGACGCTGTGGGCGACGGGAGACGCCGCGCCCTTCGCGGGCGCCGTGCTGCGGCACGCGCTGCTGATGACCCGCACGCGGCTGACGGCGGGGCTCGTGCGGGTGCGCGCGTGACGCGGGGCGCATGGCTGCGCGCGCTCGCCGCGCACGACGCGGCGCTCGAGGCGTCGCGCGAGCTCCGCGAACGCCCCTCGTGGCGGGCTTTGGATCGGGCCGATCGGGCTCTGGATGTGTTCCGGCGCTCCATCACCGGGTGGACCGACAGGCAGATCGCGGCGCTGCACCGAAAGACCGCGAAGGGAAGGGACTGACGATGCTCTCGAACGAACAGCTCCAGACGCTCATGGCCGTGGCGCGCAAGGTCCACGCGAGCACCGTAAACCCCCGGGCAACGACGTGATGGTGCGCGCGCGACAGACGCCGCATGTTCGCGGTCGTGGAGACCTCGTCAGCCGACCGCGGCGACCTTCTCAGCGTTCGTCTTCTGGGATTCGTTCTGGGCCCACGCCCAGGGCGTGAAGTCCCTCGCGAGGGTGACGTTCGAGACGCCCTCCGCGATGGCGCTGAAGACGCTTCGCAGGTAGCGCCACGGGTCGATCCCGAGGTGCCGGCACGTCGCGCACAGCGTCGCCACCGTCGCCAGCCGCTCGGCGGCCTCGTCCCCGCCCGTGAACATCCAGTTGTTTCTCCCGAGGGCCACGCGCCGGATGCTCCGCTCCACCCAGCCCGTGTCGATCGCGATTCG
The DNA here is from genome assembly GCA_041389885.1 of Polyangiales bacterium. Classification (GTDB taxonomy): domain Bacteria; phylum Myxococcota_A; class Polyangia; order Polyangiales; genus JAWKRB01. The sequence continues at coordinate 9,144 of JAWKRB010000057.1, forward strand.
ACCGTCGCCGACGAACACGATCAGCGAGATCCAACGACGTTCGACGTACCCGATCGCCTTCCCGAGCGGGCTCGTCGGGTTGACCCCGCCGCGGATCTCTCCGATCCACGCGCGCAGCCGCTCCAGGATCGGCCACGACGCCTCACGTCGCCGTCGAGCGCGCTCTTCGGCCGAGACCTGCGCGGCGGTGGCCGCGCGCTCGACCTCGTAGAGCTCGCCGATGAGCTTCATCGCCACCGCCGCGCGCATGTCGCCGCCCTTCATGGCGCGCTCGAAGTAGCGCCGCGCGTGCATCCAGTCGTGCACCAGCGGGACGAGCGTGCCGGCGCGGGTCTGCACCGTGTTGAAGAGCTTCTCGCCGTCGCACTGCACCGGCTGCCGGCAGCTCTCCGAGCCCGCCACCCGAGGGCGCATCTCGAGCAGCGTCTCCAGGCCGTTGGACTTCACCGCGGCGTAGACGAAGGCCACCGCGCGGCCGCCCGCGACGGTCCAGAGGTGTCCCTGGCGCAGGCCCTTGGGGTGATCGCGGTCGAGCACGTCCAGACCCGTGGCGTCGATCTGCGGGAGGAACACCCCCATCGCCTCCGCGAGGATCGCGGCGTGCAGCGGCTTGAGCAGATCGGCCGCCGTGGCCCACCACCCGGCCAGCGTCGTGATGGGCACCGTGAAGCCTTCGCGGGCGAGGCGGCGCTGCTGGCGCTCGAGGGGCAGGTGGTCCTCGGCCTTGTCGACGAGCACCTTCGCGAGCAGGCCCGGACCGGGTTGCCCGCCGGGGATGACCTTGCCCGGCGCGGGCACCGCGACGATGCGCTTGCAGCCGTTGCAGGCGAGCCGCTCGGTGAGCGTGGTCTGCACGCGAAACTGCGAGGGGATGTACTCCACCTGCCAGGTCTCGCCGAAGGGCAGCGACGCCATCGGCTTGTGGCACTGCGCGCAGCTCCGGTGCTCGTCGCCCAGGTACAGCGTCTCGACGTCCTCGGGCAAGGTCGTGGGCTTGTCCGAGCGACCGTGCGGCGTGCCGTTGGGCGTGCCCTTCGGGGGCTTGTTGCGAGGGTCCTTGTCGGGCGCGGGCGCGGAGGGCTCCGTGGCGGCTTCGACCTCGGGCGGTGAGGCGAGGGCGCTGCCGAGGATCTGCTCGAAGAGCGCGAGCTGCTCGGCGGGGATCTTCTCGGAGCGCCGGCCATAGAGCTGCCGCAGCGCGGTCTGCAGCCGCACCTGGAGAGCGTCGTGGCTGTCGCGCATGTCCGACAGGAGTCCGATGACGAGCGCGACGAGCTCCTCGTGTTGGCCCTTCTCGATCAGCGCGCGGAGCAACGCACGGAGCGCGTCGAGGTCGCGGGTGTCGTGGCGGAGCGAGATGCCGGAGGGCGTCATGGGACGCGCAGAGAGATGCGTCCGCGCGCCACGAAGCGCAAGGGGTTGATGCGACAAAAAGCGTTGCAGCGCAACGCGATCGGTCGATGCGCGGTCAGGCCACGGCGAGCGCCTCGGAGGTCGGCTCCCAGCGTGGCCGGCGCGTCGCGCCGCGCAGATCGATGCCCTCCAGGAGCATCGCGAGGTCGGCCGGGTCGAGCGTGACCGAAGCGGTCCCCCCGGGGATCTCGCGCGGGAGATGGAAGCGACCCTTCTCCAGGCGCTTGAGGTAGAGGGCGAAGCCGTTGCGGTCCCAGAAGAGGATCCGGACACCCCGGCCGCGACTGGCGAGGAAGACGAAGAGGTGCCCGCTGAAGGGGTCCACATCGAGCGTCGAACGGACCATCGCCGAGAGTGAATCGATGCCGCGCCGCCCGTCGATGAGGGTGGCGCAGAGGTAGATGCGGACCGAGGGCGGGAGCGTGATCATCGCGCGCCCTCGAGCACGGAGAGGAGCTGGGCGAGCGCGGCCGCGGAGAAGTGCTGCGGGACGCGGAGCGTGCGTGCGCCAAGCAGGAGCTCGAAGGGCGCGTCGGCGACGGGGTGCGCCGCGGTGGCCTCGACGCGCACAGGCAGGAAGGGCGAGGTGCGCGCGGCAGGGGATGAGGGCGGCTGTGGCGGCGGAGTCTGCCGCGCGAACTTCGTCTTCCACCAGGACAGACGCTGCGGGTGCAGGCCCTTGCTGCGGGCGAAGGGAGCCAGGTCCATGCCCAGACGCTCACACTCCGTCAGGAGCGAGCGGGCGTCCGCGGCGGTGAGGGTGCCGTTGGGGCCGTGGCCCACGAACGGCGTCGGAGAAGGGGATCGCGACACAGGGTACCTCCGCGGCGGATCCTGCGAACGCAACGCGAAGCCGTCACCCCGTCGATGCCCGGGGGTTTACGCAACAGCGAGCGCGAGGTCTCCAGGGCGATCGAGGAATCGGTCACCGAGGC
>JAWKRB010000058.1:0-10225 GCA_041389885.1 Polyangiales bacterium
GATCGAGCACCCCGCTGGTCACCGCGGGCACGCTCCCGCGCTACCTGCAAGGCCGCCGCGCGACCGTCTGGCTCTGCTCGGTCGACGGCACCACTCTCAGCGACCCGACGCTGATCTTCACCGGCATCGTGGGCGCGGGCGTGACGATGGTGCGCAGCGGCACGCGCTGGCAGATCACCCTCGACCCGCTGACGGAGGCGCTGGCGCGCGCGCCCGATCTCCCCGTGCAGCTCTCCGGCTGGCACCACCTCGCCGACTCCCCGTCGCCCCTCGCGGCGTCTGGCGGGCAACTCGGACCGAACGATAACAACGGGTGGTCGCCGAGCATCAGCGACGTGGTGGCGGTGTGGAACACCGCGCACCGGCTTAACACGTCCATCGAACTCGCCGCCCCCGACGGTCGTCTCCGCGTCTCGAACCTCGCAGGCGGCACGCAGCACAGTCGCGTCGGATCCTTGATTGATCCGGGCGTGATTTGGGTGCCCCCCAACGGGACCGCGGAGTTCGAGAGCGCCCCCGACACCTGCCTCGTGCTCGAAGGGTGGATCAAGCTCCAGGGCAACGACTTCGCGCGCGTCCCCTCGACGCTTTCCTACTCGGTGACCAGCCCCGCCCCCGGCTCGGCGAATTTCGCGTTGATCGCGGACACCGACGAGACCGAGCACTTCGCGGCCTACATCGCGACGCGCGACGCGAGCGCGAACACCATCCAGCTCTCCGCGCGTTCTACGGCCCGCTTCACCGAGCGGCTCCGCGACGCGCGCATCACCCAGCGCACCACCGCGAAGATCGGGGTCATCGCCTCGGGGTCGAACTGCGTCGGTCCGCTCAAGGCGCTGGCGGTCGCCCTCGGCCATCTCGGCGGCGTCGACGACTTCGCCGGCGCCGTCGACTGGGACCGCATCGCCGCGGTGTTCCGCACGGTCCCCTCCGTCGGGCTCCCCGAGGCGCGCGAGTACGAGATCGGCTCCGGCGACGACACCGTGCTCACCCTGCTCGCCGACGAGGCGCGGCTGCGCGGCGCGACGCTTACGATGCGCGCGGGACGCATCTCCGTGGTGCGCGCCGCGAGCTTCGCCGCGAGCGAGGCGGTGGGCGTCACCGAGATCACCTCCGCCGACGTGCTCACCGACGGTGGAGTCCCGATCCCCTTCGAGGTGATCGACCAGCCAGAGCCCCCCGCGACGAGCATCAGCTTCGAGCTGCGTGACGGCACGGTGCTGCGCTTCACCGACGACACCTACGCCGCAGAGTTCGGCTCGTCGACCGTGATCGAGTGCCGCGCGCTGCGCTGGATGCCCTCTGACGCCTTCCGCCTCGGGCTCCCGACACCTGCTCTTGCCGGCGGCGCGTCGCAGCAGGTCCTCGGCTTGGCCGAGCCGCAGCGACCAGCGTTCACCCTCGGCCAGCCCTTCCGGCCTCGCTGAGCCCGGAGACATCGTGCTCACGCACGACGAGATCCCCGCATGGGACGGCACCCGCGTGCGTTCTGGCGCGGCCCGCCAGGTCGACGAAGTGAGCCGCGTTTCTTCGGCGGCAAGGCGAGGGTCACCGCGAGCCTACGCCTCGGGGAGACGGGCATCGGCGGCTACGCGCCCGCGGCCCTCGTCGCCGCTGGCGGGCTCTCTGGCGGCTCGACGACGGTGCAGCTCGACGCGAGCTCGGGCTTCGGCGCGAGCTGCTTCGCCCCCGCGGGGGAGAGCCCGGCCTACGGCTTCGAGGTCGGCGACGTCGTGGTGCTCTCGCAGTACGACGCGCGCACCATCACCGTGACCGAGATCCAGCGCACCGTCACCGCCGTCGACCGCGCGCTGCACCGCCTCACCATCGACAGCGCGCCCTCGGCGGGGATGGTGACGCAGGCCGCCGCGCAGTACGGGGTGGTGGTCCGCACCGCGGCGTGGACCCAGGCCACCGCGGCGCCGGTGGGCGACGTCGCCGCCCAGCGCGACCGCATGGCCTTCGTGGCCGACGACGCGACGCAGGCCTTCTCCGACGCCGCCGCCGCCAAGAGGTTCGCAGCATGACCACGACCCTCGGCTTCTGGCGCCACCTGCCGACCGCCCTTGGCGCCGACGACCGGCTCGAGCTCGACGCGCCCCTGGGCGCCGACGTGCTCCAGACGATCGCCTCCAACGCCTGCCACGCGGCGCGGCAGAACGAGCTCGCGACGCTCTGGGAGCATCCGGGCGGCGACGTGTGGACCGACCTCGACGCCGGCGGCGGCTCCCCGGCCGACGACCTCGCGTGGTACGGCATCGACTCGGCCGGGATCCTCGCGCGCTACGCGGGCGCCTGGCGCCTGCGCCGCTGGGGCGAGACGATCCAGTGGCCTACGATCGAGCTCCGCGCCCGCATCGCCGCGCCGAGCACCTACGAGACCGGGCTGATCCTGGTCGCGCGCCGCGAGCGCGGGCGCCCCACCTCGGCCGACCAGTACGACTTCACGACCACCACCTCGACGAGCCTCGTCGACGCCTCCCTCTCGATCACCCCGCGCGACGGGACGCTCGGGAGCGAGGCCATCGTCTGCCGCTCGCCAGGGGACACCGACATCCCCGTCGAGACCGGCGAGCTGCCGATCGTGCACATATACGTCGGCGCCTGGTGCACCTCGGGGAGCGGCATGGCGAAGGGCTCGCTCTCGGGCATCACCATCTTCCTGGGGCCACCGGCATGACCGAGCGCGCGATCGAGCTACGCACCCCCTACGTCGACCTGGCGACCTTCGCGAACACCCTCACCGCGCGCGCCTCGCACGCGCAGGCCCTGGCCCTCCTGGTGAGCGACGCCGCCGGCGGACACCCCCGCCAGCGCGCAGTGGTCGACCGCACCACGGGCGGCACCTTCCACGTCATGCTCGCCCGGGGCGTGGCGCGCTGGATCCTCGTGCGCCTCGCGGTCGCCCACGACGGCACCTACACGGGCACCGACCGGGTGAACCGAGTCACGCCCAGCGATGGGGACCACCACGATCACCAGCGCCGACAGCCGAGTTCCGACGGGCTCAAGGCCGACACCGACATGGCGCCGCCCGTCGTGGTCGCCACGGGGCGCCTCGACGTGCTGGCGACGCGCGCGTGGGTGATCGACCTCGCGGCCTTCGAGACGGGCGGCACGTCGCTCTCGGGCAACCGCTGGACGCTGAGCTTCGACGTCACCCGCAGCGGCTCGAACGTCTACTGCGAGAGCCTGACCGTCGAAGAGCTGCCCCGCTTCGTGATCGACGACGCCGACGACTACGGCGCGCTTCCCGAGCTCTACCTGCAGCGCGGGACCATCGCCGACAGCGCGACGGTGCAGCGCCTCGGCGACACTGTGGAGTACGGCATCACGCACGGCTGGCGGACCTATCACCAGCTCGTGCGCGACGAGGCGGATCCGTGGTCCATCGTGTCGACCTCGATCGCGCCGTGGCCGGGCGACGAGGAGAGCTCGGGCGTCGGCCGGAAGTACGCGTGTCGCGCCCGCACGATGCGCGGCGCCACCGACCCGCAGATCGCATTCCGCGTGCGCTACCGGATCATCGGGGCGAGCGGGAGTGACGAAGGCGAGGTGACGCTCTCATGGCCGACCGGCTCCGCGTCCCTCGCTCTCACGGACATCTCGGGCTCGTGGGCCGAGGCCGAGGGCACCGCCACGCTCGACGCGACGACGCCGGAGCAGCAGATCACTTGGAAGGGCCGCGTCGACGCGGGGACGTGCTCTCGAGATCTGCGCCCGCACCGTCTTCGACGACCCTGCCTGACCTCCTCGCCTGACATCACAGACCACCGACTTCGCAGCGGACACGGGCCTGCGCAGGAGCGCCCCTCATGTCCACCCCTGCCGACGCCTACCGCGCCTTCATCGGCGCTGCTGTCCGCCGACTGCATGCACCAGGTTCGAGTTTCCGACATGAGCTCCCGACTCCATCACGCTTCCTCACGGGCACCTACGAGGTGCTCAACGTGGGAAGCGAGCTGGCGTTCAAAGCGCTGTCGGCGCTGCGGTCAGCATCCCCGCAGACAAGGCCGAGGGAACGGCCGGGCAGGCCCCGATCCCCGCGGGGGGCGTGCTCACGATCTACCTCGAGGCGGCGGCGCTGCACGGCCAGGTCCTCACCGGCACGACGACGCTGCACATCGTCCGAAAGGGGGCGTGACGTGGGCGCGATCAAACCGGGAGGCGGCGGCGCTACGGTCAACGTCGTCGCGGAGCTCGACGCACTCTTCGCAGAGCTGCCCGAGGGCGAGGTGCTCTGCGGGTCAGGCGGCTCGGAGGTCGGCGTCGGCAGCGACCACGCCCCCGCGGTGCGCACGCTGCTGGGGGTCGGCGACCCGATCGCCGAACTGCCGCAGTCCGCCAGCGCGGTGCTCTATCTGCGCCCTGAAGAGCTGACGGGGCCCGACGGCGCGTTCGTCGCCGAGTGGCCGGGCGTACGCGGACGAGGCGTCGGGGCGTCCCAGGTCCTCAACGGCACGCCGCAGTGGTGGGTCACGTCGTCGGCGGGCTTCCCGCTGTACGGCACGTCGGGCGGCGTGCGCGAGGTCGTGTTCAGCGCCAGCCAGCGGATGGGGACGTTCTCCCTCCCGGCGAAGGGCGCAGGGGCGTTCACGCTGGCGCTCGTCGTGCGCAACGCACAGCTGAGCGGCGCGACAGCGGCGGTCGCGGGCTTCGGTGGCAACGCCAACGACCGCAACGTCAGCCTTCTCAGCCGCTTCAACTCCACAAGCGCGTGGTCGCTGACGACGGCGCTCTACAGCGCCCCGACCGACGCGGCCTACGCCATCACCGACAGCGGAGGGCACCCCGCGACGACCGACCGCACGCTCCTCGTCGCCCGGTACAACGGTACGACGCTGGAGCTTCTGGAAGGCACCGCCGCGGACGGATCTCTCGCCAGTGTCGGCACCCGCACCGTCACCCTGAACACCGACGAGCAGCTCCCCATCATGCTCGGCGCCGGCGCCACGAACGCACCTTCGGCCGCGTCGGCGTGCTCCATCGTGGCGGCCGCGGCCTGGCGGGCGCGCCTCGACGACACCGACGCAGGCGCGGTGTACGCGCTCGCGGTCGCGAAGGGCTGGCTGTGATGCACGGCGATCACCGCTGGGGCTGGCTCCCCGCTGAGGCGCTGATCTTCATGGCCTTCGGCCACGCCGCGCACCTCGTCGCGGCGATCCCGCCCTGGGTCGGCGGCGGGCTCTCCGCGCTGCTCGTGGGCGTGCTCCTGCGCGTGCTCGATCCCGCGCTCCGCCGTCTCGGGGAGCGCCTCGCGGGGCGGCTCTCTCGTCGCTCGTCGCCGCCCCCGGCGCCGCCCGGCGCGCCGTGATGGGCGTCGGTCACCCCGTGCTCGATTCCGCGCGCGTCGCCCACGCGGCGATGCAGCTCGCGCTCATCGTCGTCATCGCTCTCGTCGTCGGCGCCGCCGCCTCGAGCTGCTGAGCGCCCTCCCCGCGCCGCCCGGCGCATCCCGCGCAGACCGCCTGGGTCTGCCGCTCGCTGCCACACCCGCTTCAACCCGCTTCAACCGGCACCCGCGCCGAAGAGGTCACCCCCATGTCGAATTTCATTCACGCCTTCGGGCCTTACCTGTTCCCGCTGTTCCTCGCTGCGGCTCTCGCCCTCGCGGCCTCCGTCGTGCGCGAGGGCTACCGGATCCTGCGCGCCGTGCGGGCGCGCGCTCGCACTCGGGCTGCCAAGGGCGCTCTCGACGCGCTGACGGTGATCGCCGGGACGGCCGTCGCCGCCGCCGCCGATGAGGTCCGCACGCTGAAGGACCCCACCAAGCCCGGGAGCTAAACGCGTCCGTCGCGCACCGCGCGTCGCCAGCCGCGTCATCACGGAGGTGAGCAACCTCGGCGCCGATGCGCTCGCGCAGCTGCGTGCCCTCGGCTTCGACGCCGCGGGCATCTCGAAGCTCCTGGAGATGATGGTCGAAGCCCAGGTCGAACGCCTGCGCCGACTCGACCCGAGCTCGAGCCCGACCCCGCTGCTCTCTACCGACCTCGAGGAGCCCTTGCCGACGATGGCGCCCTACCGCTGCGCGCCTCGACCATCGCCGTTATACGCGCCGCTGCCGCGCCTCGCTGAGCTTCAGCAACACGGTGCGCTTCGGCGCCGTCGCGGTGCTCCTGGCGCTCGGCCTCGGCGCCTGCGCTCGGCGCGGTGCTCACGGGCTGCGAGCCGATCCGTGAGGGCGTCATGCGGATCACGCCGGGCGTCCCCTCGCCTTCGCCGTGCGTGCCCGACACCCAGCGATGCGAGGGCGCGGTGCCCGAGGTCTGCTCGCAGAGCAGCATGGGCCACACCCGGTGGTGGCCGTCGCTTTCTGCGCGCCGACGGGACGCAGCGCGTGTGCGCCGGCGGCTGCTCGGTCTCCGACGCGGGCATCGCGGGCTGCGACCCAGTGACGCCCGCCGCCTCTCTCCCCGACAACCCCTTCGCCGCCGCCGATGGAGGCACCCGATGAACACCACGAAGCTCCCCAGCATCCCCGTCGACGTCGCCCTGCGTGCCGTCCAGGCCGAAGCCGCCGCCGCCGACGTCGAGCTGCTCATGCCCGGCTCCGGAGGTCGCGAGGCCATCCTCCTCGGTCTCGCGCTCGTGCACGCGATCTCGGGCGACGGCTGGGACCTCGCCTACGCGCGATCACGTCTCGACCACGCTACCCGGCGCGTGGCGCTGCGGCCATCGCAGGGCTGGCGCTGATCCCCGTCGCGGGGCCGATCCTCGCGGGCCTCGCCGCGGCCTTCAAGCGCACCACCGTCAGCCTCTCGCCCGCTGCGATGCGCGACGGCGTGACGCTGATGGCGACCTGGATGTCACGAGGCCGGCACGTCGGCGCGATCAAGCGCGGCGGGCTGCTCTGGTGCGTCGCCTACGGCGTCGTGCCCGAGGTGCGCGCCGGTGGCGAAGCCCCTGCTACGGCGCCGACATCGCACACGCCGTGCACCTCGCGGGCTCCGACGTCGACAAGGCCGCGCAGGCCGTGATCGGCGCGCTCGAGAACTACGGCCTCGACGAGCCCGCGATGCGCCTCGCGCGGGGCATCGTGCTCTCGAACGCCGAGTCGGTGCGCCGCGGCGCAGACCCCGGCGACGTCGTCGCCGACACCCGCGCCTCGCTGCGCGCCGCGGGCTGGGTGGGCTGATGCCGCCCGTCGCCCCCTGCAGCGCCCCCTCGGCGCCGAGCTCGCCCGTCAAGAGCTCCAGCGCGCCCTCGACGCCTCGACACGCCCTCGACGCCGTGGGCGCGCGCAGGGTGTGGCACTACCCGCTCCCGGAGGCCTCGCGGGTGGGGCACCTCTCGATGGAGCTCCAAGCGCACGGGATCACCGGGCTCGTGCCGCAGCAGAGCGCGCAGGCCATCGGGTGGGGCCGTCGCCACGGCGCGACCCTCGCCGCCGCGGGCCTCGACATGGTGATCGGCCTCGGCAAGATCAGCGCGAAGCACATCCTCGACGCCCTCGCGGTGCCGCGCTCGATGGGGTGCATGGTCAACCAGGAGGACTGGAAGTCCTCTGCGGACTCGATCGCCGTCGTGAAAGAGGTGTTGAAGGCCCGGCCCGACGCGCCCGAGCTCACCATGGACTGCCACTACCCGTGTCTCACCAAGGACCCGGAGACGAAGCGCAACACCGGCTGGCACCGGATCGCGAAGGCGTGGGCGAATCTCTGCAAGCTCCGCGCGCCGCAGTGCTACTGGGCCAAGGGCGGAGGCGGAAGCACCGGTGGCCCGTGGGACGGCTGGGTCGCCTCGAGGCTCGCGTGGGCCCGGCGCGACTACCCCGTCGCCGGCGGCTCCCCCCGCGAGCTCGTGCGGATGAGCCGCCAGCTCTACCGCGCCTCGGTGAACGACCACGTGGCGCTGCTCCTGGCCGAGAGCACCACGGGGAGCGTCTGGCTCTGGAACTGGCCCGAGATGGACTCCTCGGCGCGCCTGGCGCTGCGCGTCGTGCACGCGCTCGAGTTGCTCGGGTACCGCAGCGTCATGGCCGTCGTCGCGTTCCAGCTCGCCGCGGGGCTCTCCGTCGACGGCGTCGTGGGGCCTGCGACCTGCGGCGCCCTCGGCCTCGAGGTGCCCGCCGACGTGCTCTGGCACCGCCGCAAGCCCGCGACGCGCCAGGAGCTCGCGTACGTCGCGGAGTACTCGGGCGAGGCGCCCGCGCCCGGCCACGCCGCGATCATCGGGCACGAAGGCGGGCTCGCGCTGCTCTCGCCCGAGCTCCCGAGCGTGGTGCTCGTCGACCCGGTCCTGGTCCCCGTGGGGCTCGACGCCTGGCGCGTTGAGCGCACCGGGATCGTGCTGCGTGACGTCCCGTCACCGGCGCCATGGCTCGCCGACGAGCCCGGCCGGTAACCCCCGGAGGGCGCGATTACCAGCGCCCTCGATCCGCCTGCGCCGCAACACGCTGCGTAGGTATCCCCACCCTCGACGGCCCTCCGCCTCCCGCGGAGATCCTCGCCGTCGGCGCACTGCGGTCCTCGCGGTGGCCACAAATCCCCAACCAATGCGCCATGCGCCGAGGTGAAGCGCCCCCTCGAAGCACGCGAGGTCAAGCAATCACGGGCTTCTGCCTCCACCGCACTGCTCCTGCGAACCGACGCCGCGTGGGGCGTCGTTTTCGGGGACTGCGACGCCGCCACCAATGATCGCCACATTGGCCTTGCCCCCCGCAAGCCTCGCGGACTGCAAGCAAAGGATGCGCGGCAAGCATCCATGCATGGTTGACATGCTTGCTAGCTCGTGGTTTCATCCTCGGTCGGTGGCACCCAAGAACACACCAGTCGACTCCTCTGCAGGCGGTAGGGCGCGAGCGAGCGCCCTCACGGCGAGCGAGCGCAGCTCGATCGCCTCCAAGGCTGCTGCAGCGCGGTGGGGCGGTCGTAAGGCAACGCATGTCGGGGAGCTGACGATCGGAAGCCTCGTCTTGCCGTGCGCCGTTCTCGACACTGGTCAGCGCGTTGTCTCCTATACCGGCTTTCAGCGCGTGATCGGCACGGGAAACCCCGGTCGCAAGGAGGAGCAGGGAGACGTCTCTTCGTTGCTCCCAGCAAAGAACCTTCAAGCCTTCATCTCTGAGGAGTTGCGGGAGAAGCTGCGGAATCCGATCGTCTATCGCGCAGGCGCCGAGGGAAAGGGCGGCAACGTCCTCGGCTACACGGGCCACGGACTGGAGGCCCGGCTGCTCCCTGAGATCTGCGACGTGTACCTCAAGGCGCGCGACGCCGGCGTCCTCCACTACAAGCAGGAGGCCCTGGCCCACAACGCCGACATCCTCATGCGCGGAATGGCGGTCGTCGGGATCGTTGCGCTCGTCGACGAGGCAACCGGATATCAGGCAGAGAGGGCGCGCGACGAGCTCAACCGCATCCTCGCTGCCTACGTCGCCGAAGAGTTCCGACAGTGGGTGCCCGCGTTTCCTGATGACTTTTTCAGGGAGATTTACCGGCTCCGCGGGTGGGAATACCGGCCAGGCAACACCAAGGGTCCTCGCTACATCGGCAAGCTGATCAATCGGTACATCTACGAGCAGCTACCATCGGGCGTGCTTGACCGGCTGCGGGAGCTCAATCCCGTGACCGAGACGGGGCGCCGCAGGCACCGGCACCGGCAGTTCCTCACCGATCACACGGGCGATCCCCATCTGGACAAGCAGATCACCGTGGTGACGACGCTGATGCGTGTGTCGCGCGACAACCACGAGTTTGAGTCGTTGTTCCGGAAGGCATTCCCCCGAGTCGGCGAGCAGCAGTTGCTGCGGATCTCGGAGCATGCCGAAGATGTTGATGCCGGGGAGGACTCGACCTCCCCGGCGCTCGACGAGGGAGACAGCTGAGCATGTCCTAGCGAGAGCCGCGCAGTGCGCGAAGGGCAAGCGAGAGCACCTGGTGTTCCACCACCATGTACTCCCGCCCGCCAACATCAGGCGCTGAGCTCGGCAACCAAAGGCGCGTAGAGCTTCGACTGACGTTCTCCGGCAGTCCCAATACTCCACGCGGCGACGGTCCGGGTCAAGCATCCCCGAGACCTCAACCGTAGGAGGCGCACCATGAAATGCACCGCCAAGGGCTGCCGCTGTGGCCGCCCAATCGTCATCCGCATGATCAACGGATGCCGTACCCCGATCCACGTCTGACAGCTTCTCGCGCCGCCCTGGCGCACCGCTGCCGCGTCCTGCGGCGGTGACCTCCCTGCCTCACTCGTCGGTGTCGGTCTCGGCCGACACGCCCCCCGTCGA
>JAWKRB010000059.1:0-8587 GCA_041389885.1 Polyangiales bacterium
GGCGGGGTGGTCGTGCCCTCGCCCTGGCAGCGCGTCGCGCTCTGATTCCAGCGCGGTGGACCGCCCGGCCGCGGCGCCCGTAGAGTCGTGGGCCCATGGCGCGCCCGAGCCTCCTCGTGGTCGAAGACGACCCCGCCACCCTCGCAGCCCTCGCGCAGTCGCTGCAATCGGCGGGCTACACCGTCACCCAGGAGTCGGACGGCGCGCGCGCCCTCGACCTCACGTCCCGCGCGCGCTTCGACCTGGTGCTCAGTGACGTGAACCTCCCGGGGGCCGACGGCTTCACGCTCTGCCGACGGCTTCGGGCGTCGGGGGCGACGACGCCGGTGATCCTGCTCACCTCGCGAGACTCGGAGATCGACGAGGCCCTGGGCCTCGAGCTCGGCGCCGATGACTATGTGACCAAGCCCTTCTCGACCCGCGTGCTCCTCGCGCGCGTCGCGGCCCTCTTGCGCCGCGCGAGCCCCCCCGCCGACGAAGACCCCGCCGCCCTCGAACATGGACCCCTGCGCATCGACCGCGCGCGGCTGGAGCTTCGCTGGCACGGCGCGCTCATCCCCGCGACGGTCACCGAGCTGCGGCTGGTGGAGGCCCTCGCGACGCGCGCGGGGCGGGTGCTGAGCCGCGACCGGCTGCTGGAGCTCGCCCGCGAGGACGACTCCTTCGTCGCGCCGCGCATCGTCGACACCTACGTCGCGCGGCTGCGCAAGAAGTTCGAAGGCGTACGACCCGGCAGCGACCCCATCGAGACCGTGATCGGCGCGGGCTACCGCTTTCGAGACGGCGCGTGAGCGAGCGGGTCTCGCTCCGCGCGCTGGTCACCGCGGTGGTGCTCGGCGTGGCGCTGCTGCCCGTGCCCACCGTCGCGTTGCTGGGCGCGCTGGGCGAGTCGCGCGAGGCGGCCGTGCAGCGCGCGGTGGGAGACGCGGTGCGCGAGGCCGACGAGGCCCTCTCGCGCGGTGAGCGCCCCGGCGCGCTCGCGCCGCGGCTCGCGCGTCGACACCGCGTGCGCCTGCGCGTGCTCGACCCCCACGGCGCCCCCCTCGCCGACGCGGACCACGACCCCCGCGTCGCGCGCTACGCCGCCGTCGCCTCGTCGTCGCCCGACCCGCGCGCCCTCGACGCGTTTCTGCAGGAGCCCGGCGCCCTCGCACAATCCCCTGCGGCGCAAGGGCTTCGAATACGCTGCGGCGCGAGGGAGGGCGGCGCGCTGTGGGCCTGCGAGGCGTCGATCACCCGCGGCGGGGTCACCGCGCACGCGCTGCGGTCGTCGGCGAGCGAGGCGCGGCGGCTCTCGGCCTATCCCCGTCCCCTCGCGTGGCTCACGGCCTTCGTGGCGCTCACGGGGGTCGCCCTCGCGGCGTGGCTCCTCGCGCGCATCGTGCGTCCTCTCGACGCGCTGCGTGCGGCCCTCGCGACGCGCGCCGAGCGGCCGCGGCTGGCGACGCAGCCCGTGACCCTCGACGCGCCTCCCGAGGTGCAGGACGTGGTGCGCGCGCACAACCAGGTGCTCGCCGCGCTGGAGTCGGAGCGTCGCGCGAAGGAGTCCCTCGCGTCGTTCCTCGTGCACGAGATCAAGGGCCCCCTGGCCGCGATCCGCATGGCGCTGGAGCCCCACGCCCCGCAGGCCGCGGGCGCCCTCGACGCCGCGCGCCGCATCGACCGCACGGTGGGCCTGCTGCTCGAGCTCTCCCGCGCCGAGGCCGGGCTCCCCGACGCGCCGCGCGAGTCTGTCCCCCTGCGGACCTTCGCCGAAGGCGTCGCCGAGACCTCGTCGCCGCCTGAGGGCGTCTCGCTGCGGGTGGAGGGCGACGACGCGCAGGTCATGGCGGCGCCCGAACCGTTGGAGCGGGCGCTGCGATGCCTCGTCGAGAACGCGGTCTCCTTCGCCCGCGCCGAGGTCACCCTGCGCGTCTCGCGCGACGCACAGCGCGCCCTCCTCGCCGTCGACGACGACGGACCGGGCGTCGACCCCGCGCTGCTCCCGCGGCTCTTTGAGCGCTTCGTGAGCGCGCGCCGCGACCGCGGAGGCACCGGTCTGGGCCTCGCTCACGCCCGCGCCGTGGCCGAGGCGCACGGGGGCTCGCTGCGCGTCGAGAACCGCGCCGAGGGAGGCGCGCGCTTCACCCTCGCGCTTCCCCTCGCGGGTTCACACACGATTCACACAGGCTCCACGCCGGGTTGAGACGCCGCCCACGCCGCGCTCACACGCGGCCCGCACGCTCCGAGGCATGAACCACCACGCCTGGAGCGCCGCGCTCCTCTCTCTGTGCCTCGCGTCCTGCGTGACCGATCGCGTCGCCGCCCCCGCGGTCTCGTGCGAGGCCCCGCGCCCGCTCCGCTTCGCCCCCGGCGTGAGCTCGTTCTGCGGGCTGCACCACGGAGAGTTCGCCTGGAACGGCACCTCCTGCGCCGCCGTCGACGACGCGCCCTGCCTCTGCGGCGTGCGCGTCGACTGCGCGCCCTACTACGCCACCCTCACCGCCTGCGAGGTCGCCCATGCGCGCTGCGGTTGATCTGAAGTCCTTGCACCGCAATACGATACGCGCGGCGATGGCCTGCGCCTCGCTCTGGGCGGCGAGCTACACGGGCGTCGTCACCTGGGACCGCGCGCGCCCCGCGCGGGAGGGCGCGGCCGAGCTCACGGTGATGACCTACAACGTGAACTTCGGCGTCGCGGGAGACGCCTCGACCCTCGAGGCCATCGCCGCGGGAGACGCCGACGTGGTGCTGCTGCAAGAGACCCACACCGCGTGGGAGCGTGCGATGCGCGCGCGGCTCGGAGGGATGTATCCCCACATGCGCTTCGGCGCGCCCGAGTCGATGCCCGCGGGGGGCCTCGCGGTGCTCTCGCGCTGGCCCTTCGAGCTCACCCACGTCTCGCCCAGCGACGGCGGATTCTTCTACGCGTGGCGCGTGGTGCTCCACACCCCGCGGGGGGACGTGCAGGCGCTCAACCTGCACCTGCGCCCGCAGGTGAGCGACGGGGGGAGCCTGCTGGTCGGGCGCTTCACCACCGGTCCGAACCGCCTGCGCGAGCTCACCCGCCACCGCGCGACGCTGGCGGGAGAGCTCCCTACGATCGTCGCGGGCGACTTCAACGAAGACGAACGCGGAGACGCCGTTCGATCGCTCACCGAGGCGGGGATGCGCTCGGCCCTCGCGGAGTTCGCGCCGGGGGCGATGACCTGGCGATGGCTGGTGGGTCCGTTCACCGTGCGGCAGCGGTTTGACCACGTGGTGTACGACCCCGCGCGCTTCGAGTGCCTGCACGCGCGGGTCTCCCCCGCGGGCGCGTCGGATCATCTCCCCGTGATCGCCCGCCTTCGCTGGCGCGCCCCGCGCTGAGCGGGCTGCGCGAATCTCGCGGACGCGCCCCGTCGCTGCTATCGCCCCTCGCGATGGCCACGCTCCTCGCGAAGCGCACCGTGTCTGCGCCCAAGCCGCGCGCCCCTACACCCGCCTCCAGGGTCCGCGCGCACGCCCTCGACGTGCCCTTCGCGATGCGCTCCGTCGCGGCCTCCGCGGGCGCGAAATGGGACGAGGCCCACGGCGTCTTCGTCTACCGCGGCGCCGCGCTCCCCGAAGCGCTGCGTCCCTTTCGCGCGCAGGCGTACTCCTGGGAGCGGAGCGTGGAGCGCTCGCTCAACGGCGATCCCCCTGCGGCGCCGTCGGTTCCGAATGCTGAGATCACCCTGCGGCCGCACCAGCGCGAGGCGGTGAAGGCCATCACCCGCGCGATGAAGTCACGCGCCGCGGGCTTTCTCCTCGCCGACGACGTGGGGCTCGGAAAGACCCTCAGCGCCTGGGAGGCCGTGCGCGCCAACCCCTCCCTCCAACGCGTGCTGGTGGTGAGCCCGCTGGCGGTGATCGCCCACTGGCGCCGCAGCATCGAGGCCCTGGGCGACGACGGGCGCTCGGTGGTGGTGATCAACTACGAGCGCCTCGGCAAGCTCTTCGAGGTCTCCCCCGCCGCCCGCGCCAAGGTGCGCTCGAAGAAGGGCCTCGCGCGGGCCGGCAGCGCGCCCGAGTTCGATGTCGTCATCTGGGACGAGTCGCACCGCTGCAAGAACCCCACGGCCGCCCGCTCGAAGTTCGCCGCGAAGCTCAACGCCGCGGCGGGCTTCTCGCTCTGGCTCTCGGCCACCGCCGGGCAGAATCCCCTGGAACTCTCGTACCTTGCGCCCCTCCTCGCCCAGCGCACGGGGAGCCGCGCCGCCGACCTCAAGGACTTCGAGAATTGGTGCCTCGACCAGGGCCTCGGCGTGAAGCGCGGGAACTACGGCAAGTGGGAGTGGCGGGGCGACCCCGCCGACTGCGAGCGCGTGCGCGCGATGCTCTTCGACGGAGCGACGCCCTCGGGGCTGCGGCGGCGTCCGGAGGACATCGCGGGGTGGCCCGAGATCAACCGCATGCTCACGCCCATCGAGCTCGACCCCGCGGCGCGAGAGAAATTCGAGCTCGCCTGGCAGGAGTTTCGCGCCGAAATGGACCTCGCGCCCGCCGGCAAGAACCCCCGCGGCGCCCTCGCGGCCACCCTCAGGCTCCGTCAAAAAGCCTCGCTCATTCGCGCGGAGGGGACGCTCGCCCTCGCCCTCGAGCTCCTCGAGAACGGGCACCAGGTGGCAGTGTCGGTGTCGTTCCTCGAGACCCTAGAAGCGCTGCGCGACGGCTTCGCCCGCGAGGGATTCGCGTCGGCGTCGATTCACGGGCGCATGGACGCCGCGAGCCGCGAGGCCGACCGCCTGCGCTTTCAGCGCGGAGAGGTGCGGGTGGTGCTCTTCACCGTCGAAGAGGGCATCTCGCTGCACCAGGGGGAGCACGACGAGGCGCCGCGCTCCGAGGTGATTCACGACCTGCGCTGGTCGGCGATTCAGATGGCGCAGATCGAGGGCCGCTGCCACCGCGACGGGCGCTTCGCGCAGGTCTACTGGACCTACGCCGACGACACCATCGAGGCGCGCATCGCGGCGGTGGTGTGCAGGCGCATCCAGTCGATGAAGTCGATGGTGGGCGACGAGGTCGAGACCCTCCGCGAGATCGAGCGGCTCCTCGCGTCGGGGTAGTTCGTCTGGTCAGCGGAGCCCCAGTTGACGGCCCTCCGCGCGCTCGCACAACGTGGCGCCATGCGGAGCGTCTCTCCTTCATGGTCCCTCGTGCTGCTCGCCGTCGGCTGCGGCGCGTCGACGACGGAGCCCGACGCGGGCGACACGACCGTCGACGTCGTGACGATCGACGACACCCCCGCGAGTGACGCGGTGACCGTGAGTGATGTGCCGGTCGCGAGCGACGTGGTCACCGCGGGTGACGTCGTCACCGCGAGCGACGTGCAGACACCTTCGGATGTGCCAACCGCGACGGTCGACTGCGCGCGCTTCGCGACGATGGCGAACGTGCGCGCGTGCGGGCCCGCGGCGGGCGGCTGCGGCGTGGTGTTCTCGGCCTCGCAGGGCTGCCCCGCGGTGTGCGCGGCGGCGGGGATGCGCTGCCTCGCCTCGCACGAAGACGTCAGCAACGCCTGCGCCGCAGACACCTCGCGCCCTGCGCTGAACTGCGCCGCCACGGGGCACCAGTCCGACTACTGCGTGTGCGCGCCGACGACGGGCGCCTGCGTGCCGGCGTGCAGCGGGCGCGTCTGCGGCGACGACGGCTGCGGCGGCTCGTGCGGGAGCTGCGCGAGCGGGACCACCTGCGTCTCGGGCGCCTGTCGCCCGCGCGCCGCGGTGGCCTGCTCGTCGACCGACTGCCCGGCCTTCCCCGGCGCCGAGGGTGCGGGGCGCAACGCGCGGGGCGGACGCGGCGGCGACGTGTACCACGTCACCCACCTCAACGACTCCGGCGCGGGGAGCCTCCGCGACGCCCTCACCTCCGCCCGCGGCCCCCGCACCGTGGTCTTCGACGTCGCCGGGCTCATCGACCTTCGATCACCCCTGCGCGCGACGGTCAACCGACTCACCCTCGCGGGGCAGACCGCGCCGGGAGACGGGGTCACCACCCAGGGCTTTCAGGTCGAGCTCCGCGGCACGCACATCATCGTGCAGCACATGCGCTTTCGCGCGGGCGACCTGCGACGGCTCACGAGCAGCCGCCCGACGGGGTTCACCGAAGACAGCCTCACCGTCGGCGGCACCGACGTGATCGTCGATCACGTCTCCGCGTCGTGGGGCATCGACGAGAACCTCAGCACCTTCTCCGAGCGCTGGGACCGTCTCACGGTGCAGCACTCCTTCATCACCGAGGGGCTCTATCACACCGGGCTCTTTCACGGAGAGCTCGACCCCTCGCACCCCGGCCACAGCATGGGCAGTTTGTTCAAGCCCCGGGAGGGTGACAGCACCGTGAGCGTTCACCACAACCTCTTCGCGCACAACGGCAACCGCAACCCCGCGGTGGGGAGCTACAGCGCGACGCAGACGGTGATCGCCGACATTCGCAACAACGTGATCTACGACTGCCGCAACATGGGATACACCTCGGGCGACAGCCGCGCGGTGCTGATCAACTACGTGGGCAACTACGGGATTCTCGGCCCGTCTTCATCGAGCACGGCGCTCTTTGACGGGGCCGCGGCGAATCATGTTCGGATCTTTCAATCCGACAACCGCCGCGACGCCAACCGCAACGGGCGCTTCGACGGCAGCGACGACGGCTGGAGCGCCATCACGGGCGAGTACGCCCGCGCGAGCGCCCCCTTCGCGCTCCCCGCGGTGACCACACAGCGGCCCGAGGCGGCCCTCGAGACCGTGCTCACGAGCGCCGGCGCGCGCCCCTGGAGCCGCGACTCCGTCGACCAGCGCGTCGTGGGCGAGGTGCGCTCGGGGAGAGGGCGCATCATCGACTCGCAGCGCGACGTCGGCGGCTGGGGGACCCTCGCCGGGGGCGCCGTCACCGACCGCGACCGCGACGGCATGCCCGACGCGTGGGAGAGCGCTCACGGCACCGACCCCGCCCGCGCCGACCACAACGGCGACGTCGACGGCGACGGGTACACCAACCTCGAGAACTACCTCCACGACGCCGCCCGGTGGCCGCGGTGAGCGCGTTTCAAGAGGGTTGACGCGCGCGCCCGCCTTGGGTTCACCCTGACGGCATGTTCACACGAGACGCGGCGCGCAGGGCCCTGGGACCCCTCGCCCTCGGGCTCTGCCTCTTCGGGGGAGGGGCCCTGGCGCAACAACCCGACGGAACCCTCCGGGTCGGCGTCGCGGGCGCCGTGCCCTTCGTGCTCCCCGAGGAGCCGGGCGAGGCCGTCCCCCGCGGGTTGAGCCTCGACGTGTGGCGCGAAATCGCCTCGCGCAACTCGTGGCGCTGCACCTACCTCCGCGTCGAGAGCACCGCGGAGATGCTCTCGCGGGTCGAGTCGGGCGACCTCGATGTCGCCGTGGGCCCCACGAGCATCACCGCCGAGCGCGCGATTCGCGTCGCCTTCAGCCAGCCCTACCAGGACGCGAGCCTGTCGATTCTCTCGCACCCGAACCGCGGCTACCTCGATCGCGTGAAGCCCTTTCTGTCGCGCTCGTTCATGGCCATCCTCGGGGGCTTTCTGCTCTTGCTCACGGCGGTCGGCGCGAGCATCTGGCTGGCCGAGCGCAAGAAGAACGAGCAGCAGTTCCCGAGGGGCGTGGTCGCGGGCGTGGGCAACGGCGTGTGGCTCGCGCTGGTCACGATGACCACCGTGGGCTACGGCGACCGCGCGCCGGTCACCCCGCTGGGTCGCGTGATCACCGGCGTCTGGATGGTCGCCGCGTTGGTGCTCACCTCGTCGCTCACCGCGTCGATCACCACCGCGCTCACGCTCTCGCAGCTCGACGACGATCCTCTCTCCCGCGCGAGCGAGCTCCGCGGCCGCCGCGTCGGCACCGTGCGGGGGACCACCTCGGTGCCCTTCATCGCCCGTCAGGGCGCGCAGTCGGTGCTGTTCAACCGCATCGACCGCGCCGTCGACGCGCTCTCGCAGCGCCGCGTCGACGCCGTGATCTTCGACCGGCCCGTGCTCCAGTACATCACCCACACGCGCACCGACCTCCCGCTGCGGCTGTCGGAGTCGTCCTTCGAGCCCCAGGGCTACGGCTTCGCCGTGCGCCTCCGCAGCCCGCTGCGCCAGCCCATCGACGTGGCCCTGCTCTCGATGCACCAGAGCGGCGAGATCGCCAGCATCGCCCAGCGCTGGCTCGGGCGGTAAGGGCCTGTTTCAAAACAATCTGCACGCCTGCGCCGCCGATGCGCATCGCGCTGCTGCGTCGTGATCGCTCGGAATCCATCGAGGATGCCGTCGCGATCACTCCTTGCCGCGCTCGCACCTCGACGCCGCAGATCGCGGATATTGTTCTGAAACAGGCCCTTAGCGGGCGGCGGGATCAGCGAGCCAGGCAGCGAGTTCTGAGGCGGAGAGGTCGAGGACGACGTCCCCGAGGCGGTCCGCGCCGAGGGCGGCGAGGCGTGCCGTGATCGCGGCGCGCTCGTCGTCACGGAGCGCGCGGTCCAGCCGACGAGAGAACTGGCGCAGGAGCGGCGCGAGGCCCTGCTGCATGCCCTGTTGCATGCCCTGCTGCATGCCCTGTTGCATGCCCTGCTGCATGCCCTGCTT
>JAWKRB010000060.1:0-8539 GCA_041389885.1 Polyangiales bacterium
AGCCCTTCGCGCCGCAGGCGGTGATCGACACGGTGCAGCGGCTGCTGCGGGTCGACGCGCAGCGCCTCGAGGCGCTCAAGTCCCGCGCCGAGGTCGAGGCGCGGCTCCGGCGCCTCAGCCCCCGCGAGCGAGAGGTGCTGCTGCTGGTGGTGGAGGGCAAGACCAACAAGGAGGTCGCCGCGGCGATGAGCATCAGCGTGAAGACCGTGGAGATCCACCGCAAGCGCATGATGGAGAAGCTTGAGGTGGGCAGCATCGCCGCCCTCGTCGCGGGCTACGCGCCGCTGCTCAGCGCCGACGACCGTGCGCCGATGCGCTGAGCCCTGCTCGCGTCAGGGTGTTCCCCAGTCGCACGGGGTGATCGCACCGACTACGAAGCCGCGGCGCGCGCGGGCACACTCCGAAGCATGCCGCTCTCGCTCGCGCAGCCCTGGTCAGAGCCGTCTGCGACGCCGTCCCCCCTCAGGGGCCGCAACTCGCGCTCCGTGTCGGGGGCCTACCCGGTGCTCCACCGGCGCGTCGCCGTGGTGGACGACGACGACCTCGTCGCGCGGATCACCGCCAGAATTCTGTCGCGCGAGGGGCACCACGTGCGGATCTTCGAAGACGCCACCGACGCGCTGCGCGCGATGCGCGAGGACCCCGACGCCTTCGAGGTGCTCGTCACCGACCAGAACATGCCAGGGATGACCGGCACGGCGCTGATCCAGGCCGCGCGCGCGCTCCGCCCGACGCTGCGCGCGGTGCTGTCGACGGGTTGCGACGCGCCGCCCACCGAGGCCGCCGCGCTGTCGGTCGAGTTCGTGCGCAAGCCCTTCCCCGCCGACGTGCTGCTCCGCGCGGTGCGCGGCGCCCCCTGAGTCCCCGGTGCTGGTCCCCGCCCTGCCCCCCGACGAGGCGGAGCGCGTCGCGCGCCTGCGGCAGCTCGCGCAGCTCGACGCGCCGCCAGACGCGCGCGTCGACCAGCTGCTCCGGGTGATCCGCGGGGTCTTTGACATCCCCATCGCGTTGGTAAGCCTTGTGGACCACGACCGGCAGTGGTTCCGCGGGCGCTCGGGCCTCGACATCGCAGAGACCTCGCGGGAGGTGAGCTTCTGCGGCCACGCGATCCTGGCGCAGGGCGCGTTCGTGGTCGAAGACGCCGCGGCGGACCCGCGCTTTCACGACAACCCCCTCGTCACCGGCGATCCCTGCGTGCGCTTCTACGCGGGCGTGCCGCTGCTCGGGGGCGTGGGTCGCGCGGGCGTGGGCACCCTGTGCCTGTTCGACCGCCGCCCTCGATCGTTCTCCGACGAAGACGCGCAGCGCCTCACGGGCTTCGCCGAGCACGTCGAGGCCCTGCTTCGCCTGCTGCGCGTCGAGGCCGCGTGGGACGCCGCGCCCCTCGCGGCGACCGTCACCGACGACGACGGCCGCCTGCTGCTCGCCAACCGCGCCTTCGGCGAGCTCTGCGGTCGACCCCTGGCCACGCTCCTGGGGCGTCGCCTCGAAGACCCCATGCACCCCATAGATCGTTGGATGCTGCGCGAGATGCTCCACGACGCCGTGCGCGAAGGGCGACGACCCCCGCGGCGAGAGCTGCGCTTTCGACGGCCGAAGGGCGAGCTGGTCTCCGCGGGCACCAGCGTCGCGCCGCTGCCGCAGGGGCCCGGGCTGTCGGTGTGCGTGCTGCGCGACCTCTCCCAGGAGCGCAACGTCGACGCCGCCGAGGAGGTGCTGGGTGAGGTCCTGCGCGAGCTCAAGCGTCCGCTCGACACCGTGCGCGGCGCGGTCTTGGCCCTCGCCTCGGCGACGCCGCAGACGCAAGGGGTGGGCGCGCTGGCGCGACGGGAGCTCGACCAGCTCGAGTCGCTGCTCGACGCGCGCCTCGGCGACATCGGCGCGCGGCTGAAGGCTGAGGCACTGCGCGCCGAGAGCGAGCAGCGGTTCCGCGCGGTGGTGGAGCACCTCGCCGACCCGGTGCTCGTCATCGACCCTCACGGCGACATCCTCGACGCGAACCACGCGGCGCTGCGCGACCTCCCGCGCCACGCCGCGGGCGCCGTGGGGCACAACCTCGCGGACCTCTACCCCGACCTGAAGCTGGAGGACATCGCCGCGGCCGTGCGCCCGGCGATGCAGGGCCGCGACGCGGCGCAGACCCGTCGCATGTGGGCCTCGGGAGAGGACCCGCGGCACGCGCCGACGAACGCCGCGCCGATTGTGGCGAAGCTGCGACGCGCCGACGGGACCGACTACGAGGCCGAGGTCCGCGCGGTGCCGCTCTCGTGGGAGGGGCCGCCGCGCACCCTCGTGGTGGCCCGCGACCTCACCCCGCAGCGCGAGGCCGAGCGGGTCCTGCGCGACCACGCCGACTCTCTGGAGGCTGCGGTGCAGCGTCGCACCCAGGAGCTCGCCGCCGCCCTCGACCGCGCCGAGGCGGCGACGCGCTCGAAGTCGGCCTTCCTGGCCATGATGAGCCACGAGATCCGCACGCCCCTGAGCGCGCTCCTGGGCTTCTTCCACCTGCTCGAGGGCACCGGCCCCAACCCGCGACAGCAGGCGCTGCTCCGCGACGCCGAGCGCGCCGCCCGGCGGCTCCTCGGGATCATCAACGACATCCTCGATTTCTCGAAGGTCGAGGCCAACGCCATGACCCTGGAGCGCGCGCCCTTCGAGCTATCGGCCGTGATCGCCGAAGTCCGCGCTGCGGTGACCCCCACGGCGCACGCCAAGGGCATCGGCGTCTGGGTCACTTTGCCGTCAGAGGTGCCGCGTCGCCTCGTCGGTGACGCCATGCGCCTGTACCAGGTGCTGCTGAACCTCGTGGGCAACGCGGTGAAGTTCACCGAACACGGCGGGGTTCGCATCGCGGTCCGGGCGGTGCGCGTCGACGACGAGGCGACGCTGGAATTCTCCGTCTCCGACACCGGCATCGGCATCACCGAGGCGCAGCGGCAGCACCTCCTGGAGCCCTTTCGTCAGGCCGAAGACTCCACCGCGCGGCGCTTCGGCGGCACCGGGCTGGGCCTCGCGATCTGCGACCGGCTGGTGCGCCTCATGGGCGGCAGCCTCGCGGTGCGCAGCGAACCCGGGCGGGGCAGCGTGTTCTCCTTCACCACGCGCTTCGGACGGTTCGACGAGGACGACGAGGAGGTCGACGCGCCGATTGCCTCGGCGCCCCCCTCCCTCGAGGGCGCGCTCGTGCTCGTCGTCGAGGACGACCCCTTCAACCAGATGGTGATCACCGAGATGGTGCGCGGCTTCGGGGCGACCGTGCGCGCCGCCTCAGACGGTGCCGAGGCGCTGCGGTCGATCCGCGCGTGGCCCGTCGACGTCGTCGTGATGGACGTGCAGATGCCCGCGATGGATGGCCTCGAGACCACGCGCAGGCTCCGCGCCGACGCGACGCTCCCGCAGCCGCCGGTGCTCGGGCTCTCGGCCAACGCCTTCGACGAGGACCGCGCCTCCGCCCACGACGCGGGCATGAACGACTTTCTCCCCAAGCCCGTGGAGCCGAGGGTGCTCCACGCCCGGCTCGCGCGCCTGCTCCTGCGCGAGAGCGCTCCGCCCGCGCCCGCCCTCGACCCGCGCTACCTCGCGGAGCAGCTCGGCCTCGACGAGGCCGGCGTCGCGCGCTTCGCGCTGCGCTACCTGCACACCCTCCGCGCCGCCACCGAGGAGCTCACCGGCAGCGCCGAGCGCGGAGACCTCACTGCCCTCGCCGCGGTGGCCCACCGCCTCAAGAGCTCGTCGGCGATGGTCGGCGCAACCCAGCTCTCGGCGCTGTGCCGCGCCCTCGAGTCGGCCGCGCAGCGCGGAGAGCGCGTCGCGGCGGTCGCGCAGGCGCCGACCGTGCTCCGCGAAATCGCCCGGGTGCGCCACGAGGCCGAGGCCCTCGTCGCCGCGCAGGAGGCCAGGCGCGCTGCGGGTTCTCCCTGACGCGACGCGATCATTTCCCAGGTTGTTGCGCTCGTCGAAACGGCCGACAACCTGCGGATATCTCGTGTTGCTAAGCTCAATCCCGTCCCCGCACGCCGCGCTCCTCGCGGAGCTCGCAGTGCTCGAAGAAGAGCTGCTGCGAACGCCGGCAGAGTGCGACCTCCCAGGCGCCGTCGCCGACCTCGCCGCGCGCCACCTGGGGTGCACCCAGGGCACCCTCTACGCCGTGACCTGGATGGCCGACACGCCGCTGCTGGAGCCCATGCCATCGCGGCTGAGGGGCACGGCGCTCCCGCGGCACTGCCGCCACCTCCCCGCGGAGGTGGTCACGGCGTGGCACCCGCAGGCGGCGCATCCTCCGACGTGGGCCCTGCTCTCAGATCGTCGCACGCTCCTGCTGCCCGTGCTCGTGCGGCGCGAACTCGTGGCCACGGTGTGGCTCCAACGCCACGAGGGCTGGGGCGACGAGGTTCTCACCCCGCTGCGCCTGCTCGCCTCCCTGGTGGGCTTCGCCCTCGAGGCGCGCCAGGCGCAGGACGCGTTCATCGATGCCCGCGCGGAGGCGCGCCGCACGCGTCGCGTCAACGAGGCCTACCACGCGCACCTGAGCGGGCCGATCCGCGCGGCCGTGCGCGCCGCGCGAGGTTTCTCGCTGCTCTACCGCGAGGAGCGCGGCGACGACGGGCGGGGCACCGACGCGACGCTCGACGCCATGGCGGAGCAGCTCCATCTGCTCGCGACGCAGATCGACGCGCTGGTGGCGCTCGGCGCGCCGGAGGAGATCGCCCACGCGCACCGCGCGTTTGCCGCGGCGGACTGCTTTCGCGACGCCGAGCTCCGCGCCCGCGCGGAGCGGCCCGAGATGAACCTCGAGGTGCACCTCATCGAGCTGCCCGCCACGGTGGGCAACGACGAGCTCCTGCGCCGCGCCGCGGCCGCGCTCTTTCAGGCGCTGCGGTGCCGCGCCCAGGGAGGCCGCGCCGCCGTCGCGGTGCGCGGCGAAGAGGCCCTCGACGGGCTTCGCATCGTGTGGACCGACGACACCGCGCCGCCCGCCACGGGTGAGCAGCGCGCGCTCATGGAGTTGATCCTGCTGCGCGCGGAGCGCTGCCTCGCGCGCATGGGCGGCTCGCTGCAAATCGATCGCGACGACGACCAGGGGCTCGTCGTCTCCCTCCAACTGCCCTTTGGAGCCTGAGCCATGAACATGTTAATTGTACAGAGTTTCTCAGGGGATCGCGCGCTCCTGCAGGCCGTCGCAAACGAGCTCCAAGACATCGACAAACTACAGGTCGTCTCGTCAGCGCAGGAGGCCGCGGAGTTCCTCGCGACGATGCCGCCATCGGGGCCTACCGTCATCGCCGACGGCGAAGACAAAGACAGCGCGGTGGACCTGCTGCTCTACCTCGCCGCGATGCAGCGGAGCCGCACCTTCATCCTCGTCGACGACCTGCAGAGCGAGCGCGCCGCACGGCTGCGTCGCAAGGGCGGCGCGCGGGTGATCCCCCGTCCCACGAACCTCGCCAGCCTCCGGCTCATGCTCCGCATCGCGCAGGGGCCTCGCCGCGGCGCGGCGTAGAGGCGTTACGTCCCCGCGCAGTCAGGCGCGGCCGTGCCCTCCACCGCCGCGCGACGAGCGCAGGGTGAGACGTCGCCCCTCGCGCGACGATGGCGTCGCGCCAGATCGCGCGGGCGCGGCGGGCGAGGTCGTCGAGCCAGTCGTATCGTCGGTCGGGGTCGTGGTGAGAGATCGCGAGGCGGCGTGCCCCCGCGGCGCGGCCGGGGCGCACGCCCTGCTGCCAGGTGGAGTGCCCCCAGCCGCGATGCGCGTCGAGCTCGCGGTGCTCGTAGGTGCAGCGGTAGATCACCAGGTCGGCGCGGTGGATCAGCGCGATCTCGGCGGGGTCGAGCGCGCCCGGGGTGTGCTCCACGTCGGTCACGTAGCAGGCCGCGAGGCCGCGGTGCTCGACGCGGTAGGCCGTGGCGCCGTCGGGGTGGTTCAGCAGGGCCGTGGTCACGCGCAGGTCACCCGGGAGGGAGAGCGCGCCGCCCGCGGTGATGTCGTCGAAGCGCAGCGAGATTGAACGAAAGCGGGCGAATTGATGGGAATGCTATCGGGGATGACCGGCTTCGCCCGGGTGGCCGGAGAAGAAAGCTGGGGCGCCTGGGCGTGGGAAGCGAGAAGCGTGAACGGGCGTTCGCTGGATGTGCACGTGAACTATCCGCCCGGCTTCGACACATTCGAGCGCGACGTGAAGGCGATGGCGGGCGAGCGGTTCAATCGCGGCTCACTGCAGGTCAGCCTGCGGATCGACGTGGCCACCGGCGGGACCGGCGTCGTCGTCGACCATGCGCTGTTGGACATGCTGATGGGGGCTGTCCGCAAGGCGATTGGCGGCGAATTGAGTGCCGACGCCGTGGTGGCGCTGATGGGCTTCAAAGGCGTTGTCGAGGCCGGGAACTCGTCCACGCGCGAACTGGCGGGCGATGAGTCGGTCATGCAGGTGCTCGGAGCGGGTGTGCGCCTGGCGCTCGACCAGCTGGTCGAGGCGCGCCGAAGGGAAGGCGCCGACTTGATGGCGCTGCTCTTGGGCCACCTCGACGAGATCGAACTGGTGTCCACACAGGCGGCAGAGTTGGCGGCAACCCAGCCGGGCCTGATCAAGGCAAAGCTGGTCAAACAGCTGGAAGAGCTTGACCCCGAAGGCCGGGTCGATGTCGAACGGTTCGCGGCAGAGGCTGCGCTATCGGCCGCGCGCGCCGATGTGCGCGAGGAACTCGACCGGCTCACCGCGCATGTGAAATCGGGCCGCGACCTCCTGAAGGCAGGCTCTCCGGCAGGCCGGATGCTGAATTTCCTCGCCCAGGAACTGAACCGAGAAGCGAATACGCTGTGCTCGAAAGCCATCAGTCTGGATTTGACGAATGCGGGACTCAGCATGGATTTCGCTCAAGCCCGGCACTCCTCGTGCCCTTCACGGCCGCCGGTGCTCCTCGGCCGACTTTCATGAGTTGATCACGAGTTTCTGTCGACTTGATGCCGAGTTTGGTGAGCGAAAGACAATAGGGCCCCCTTACCCCCATGACCGCCACAGCACTGGTCAACAGCTCAGATGAGGTATCGGGCGTGCGGCGGCACCCGCAGCGTTCGCGAACGCCCCGAGCGGATCAGACGCCCTGCCACCCTCATCACCGCATGCCGGACCCAGGGTGTGCGCCAGCGCTGCGCGGCAGGGAACTTCGCGGCGACATACCGCGCCAGCAGGTTGAACGTCAGCGCCTTGAGCAGCAGCATCGCGTGGTTCGCCCTGAAGTCGCTCGTCGGGATCTTCCCGATCCCCCAGGCGCCCTTGAGATCCGCGATCATCGGCTCGACCTCGGCGCGGCCGTTGTACTCGCGGATCAGCGTGTCCAACTCGTCGCCCTGCGCGTTGGTCAGCACCGCCCACGCGCTCCAGTCCAGCTCGGGCCAGAGCGCCTTGGTGCCGCCGCTCTCGCGGTCCCACTCGCGTGCCGCCAGCACGCGCGGCGCGATGCCCGCGTCCCTCCACACCCCGCGCTGTACGTCGATCTCCGCGACCTGCCGGATCGCGCGTCCGTCGGCGTCGAAGTCGACACTGCTCCAGTCTCGATGCGCCTGGACGGCCGAGGCGACCCGCGCGTCCATTCGGGCCTTGATCACGTAGTGAACCCCGAGCTCCTGCAGGGCCTTGAGCAGCTCGGTGCAGTCTCCCGCGGCGTCCAAACGGACCACGATCACGCACTCGGAGCCCACCGCCTGCCGGACACGCTGCACCCAGCGTGTCACGATCTTCACGTCGTCGTCGCCGAAGGCGGTGTTTCCGGGGCGAAGCTCGACGCCGGCGAGGGTGCCCGTCTCGGCGACGGTGGCGAGGATGGGATGGTAGCTCGGTCGCCCGTGATATCGGGGGTTGGGTCCCGGCACGGCGCCCTCGATCTGGGTGCCGAACACGACCTCGACGGAGGTGTCGATGTCGAGGTGAACCGTCTTGGGCTTGAGCGCCCGCAACGGCGCGAGACCGTGCTCGCTGACCATCGCGTCGAGGTCGCGCAGGGCCCTCTCGTCGAAGCGGCGGAGGTCGTCGTAGAGCGTGTCGATGGAGGGCACGTAGCCGCCCGCCAGGTGCAGCAGGAGGGGATCGGCGGCGAGCGCCTCCAGATCGAAGATGCGGTTGTGGCCGAGGGCGGCGAGGTCCATCAGAAGTCGGAGCTGGGCGGCCATGGAGTAGACCACGAGCGGTCCGCTCTTGAGACGCTTGAAGAGCCGCGTAAGGTGCTCATCCACGCCGGCGCGCCGCACGAAGCACGCCCAACCGATGAGCCCGGCGGAGCTCGTCAGGGTCGGGTCGGTGGCTTCGACGTGAATGCGGGTCGGGTC
Source organism: Polyangiales bacterium (assembly GCA_041389885.1). Taxonomy (GTDB): domain Bacteria; phylum Myxococcota_A; class Polyangia; order Polyangiales; genus JAWKRB01. Next base: position 8,321 of record JAWKRB010000060.1, read on the forward strand.
CGGTCGATGGACCTTCTTCCGAAGTTGAAGATTTCGTCCTTGCGCGCGCTTGCCACCGAGGGCAGTCCGGCGCACCTTCTGGGTGCTCGTCGTGGGGGTCATGGGTTTGTTTCGCAACAACCACTGATGCGCACGGCGAGCGCTATTTTCAAGGGGTATCAGGCGTTGCTTTTAAACAGTGCCTGCGGGATATCGCTTCGACCGCGAGCGAAATCCATG
>JAWKRB010000061.1:0-7612 GCA_041389885.1 Polyangiales bacterium
GACGACGAAGCGCGTGGGGTCGTTGAGCGCGCGCTCGCCCTGGAGGTGCGCGTGCATCCCGACGCCCAGCGTGGCCGCCGTGATCGCCGCGCCGAGGCCCGCTGCGTAGCCCGCGCCCGCCGCGCCCGCCGCCAGGGCCGCGGCGCTCACGACGAGGCCCGGGGCCATGCGCCGCGTCACCGAGGGGGTCGCCGGGGTGATCGACGTGAGGGTGAACGACTGCCCCGGCGCGAGGTGCGCGACGTGGAGGATCGAGCTCTTCCACAGCACGGACACCTCCACCGCGGTGGACGTGAGGTCTTCGACCTCGGCGGCGTTGATGTCCGCGCGCTTGATGAGCTGGTAGAGCGCGCCCTCGTCGGGCGTCGGGAGGGCTCGGTCGGCGGGCAGGGCGTGGTCGTGTGCGATGGTCATGGCGGTCTCCCTCAAGCGGACGCACGCGCGCGCCTCGAGACGCGCTCCCGCCGCGTCACGCCGGCGCGCGATCCGTCGTCGCGCTTGGGGGAGAGACAGCGCCTCTCGGCGCGGGTTCCGGGCGCCGCGCGAATTCTTGGCTCGAATCGACCGGCGGCTATCCCAGCGCGGGTTCGCCCGCGTCGAGCCGCCGCTCGAGCGCCTGCGCGATCTCGAACACCCGCCCGCGGGGGACCTTGCTCCCCGGCCCCTCGCGCTCCACCGCGTCGAGGGCCTCGGCGGCCAGCAGCACCGGCAGCGCGCAGAAGGCCAGCACCCCGCGCGGCGCCGACGCGCCCTGCAGCGCGGCGAGGTACCGCCCCGCGTGCGCGAGGTCGGCGCGGGCGAGCGCGAACACCTGCTCCACCGGCACGTCGCGGGGGAGGTAGCGGCGGCCGTCGCGGGCGTCGTCCCGCTGGTCCTTCAAGATGTTCACGAGCTGGAGGGCCTCGCCGAAGCGCGCCGCCTCGCGCTCCAGCGCCTCACGCGCCGAGGCGAGCTGCGGCGCGTCGAGGAGAAAGAGGTCGGTGAGCAGCTCTCCGACGATCCCCGCGACGATGTAGCAGTACTCCTTCAGCTCGCGGAGCGACTCGAGCTCGATGCGACCGCCCTCGCCGCCGCCCGCGACGACCCGCGCCATGCCGTCGCACGTTCGCACCGTGTGGAGCGCCACCGCGCTGCGCTCGAGGGGCGAGAAGGCCGCGAGGGCGGCGAGCACCCGGGGCGTCTCTGACACCAGCTCCAGGTACGACGCGTTGTCGCAGGGCTGGTCGGCGACCCACCGCGCGATCGTCGTGCGGTCGTTCGCGGTGAGCTCCGCGGGGCGCAGCACCATCGCGGAGAAATCCATCAGCGCGCGGCGTCGCTTCTCGCGGGGCCAGCGCTCGGCGTCTTCGAAGGTGTCGGCGATGCGAAACAGCAGGTACGCGACCTCGACGCGCGCGCGCAGCGGAGGCTCCAGCAGCGGGATCGCCATCGCGAAGGTGCGGGACGTCTCTCCGAGCAGACGCGCGAGGGTGTCCATCGGCGATCGAGTCCCGCGTCGGCGGTGCGCTGTCAAGCGCGGCGTGGGCTCAGCCCTCGTCGGGCGCGCCGTGTCGACCGGCGCCTCGCGCGAACCGAGCGGCGCCCTCGACGCCCTCCGCGAGCGCCTCGACGCCGCCGAGGAGCTCCCGCCGCAGCGCCTCGGCGAGGGGCAGGTCGAGGGCGCCGTAGGCGCTCGCGCGGTCGGCCCGCATGCACGCCTGCGGCAGCCGCGAGAGCTCGCGCGCGAGGGACTCGGCCGCGGCGCGACCCGCTCCCTTCTCCACCACGCGGTTGGCGAGGCCCATGGCCAGGGCCTCCTCCGCGCCGACGGCCCTCCCTGTGAGGATCAGGTCGAGGGCCCGGCCCAGCCCGACCACGCGCGGCAGTCGCACGGTGCCGCCGTCGATGAGCGGAACCCCCCATCGCCGGCAGAACACCCCCAGCACCGCGTCGCGCTCGACCACCCGAAGGTCGCACCAGAGCGCGAGCTCGAGGCCCCCGGCGACGGCGTGTCCCGCGATGGACGCGATGACGGGCTTGGAGAGCTCCAGCCGCGTCGGGCCCATGGGTCCGTCTCCGTCGGGGGAGACGACGTTGCCCTCACCGCGGGCGATGGCCTTGAGGTCGGCGCCGGCGCAGAAGGTCCCGTGGTCGCCGTGGAGCACCGCGACGCGCGCCTCGGGGTCGGCGTCGAATTCGCGAAACGCCCCCGCGAGCGCCGCGGCCGTCGCGCGGTCCACCGCGTTCTTCACCCCGACCCGGTCGAGGATCACCGTCGTCACCGCCCCGTCCCGCTCGACCCGCACGCTCATGGCTCCGTATCCTCTCTCCTGGCCGCCCCGGCGATGAGGAACAGGCCGGCGAGCACCGGCAGCGCGCCCGCGACCGCGCTCCACGGCGGCGCCTCGCCCCGCACCGCGAGCACCAGCGCCGACGCCGCGAGGGGCTCGGCCAGAATCGACGCGCTCACCGCCCACGCGGGCACATACCTCAGCGACCAGTTGAGCAGCCCGTGGCCGATCACCATCGGGCCGACCGCCAGGGCGACGAAGAGCGCGTGCTCCCGCGCCGAAGGGACCCAGAGCGCGCTGCCCGAGAGCGCGCCGATCCCCGCGAGACAGAGCGTCGCCGCGGCGTACACCGGCAGCAGGTACGCCCGCAGCGAGAGCGTCGCGCGCAGCCGCGATCCCAGGAGAAAGTACCCCGCGCCCCCCGCCGCGCCGAGGAGCGCGAGGAGGTCGCCCACGAGCGCGTTGCGCCCCTGCGACGCCGCGTCGCCCAGGGCGATCACCGCCGCGCCGAGGAGCGAGAGCCCGATGCCCCAGCGCGCGCGCCGCGGCACCGCCTCGCCGAAGAGCCACGGCGTCGCCAGCGCCACCAGCGCGGGGTGCAGCACCACGAGCGTCGAGCTCGCCGCGACGCTCGTGGCCCAGCGGGACGAGCGCGCGAAGCTCGCGATCCACGCCGCGAAGTGCACCGCGAGCACGAGCCCCGACGCGGCCAGCATCCACCGCTCACGCGTGGGCAGCGCGCGGAGCTCGCGGCGCGCGGGCCCCAGGGAGCTCGGCGCGAGGATCGCCGTCGCGTAGCCCAGCCGCCACAGCGCGATGGTCACCGCGTCGGCGCCGCTGCTGCGAATGAGCAGCGCGGCCGACGAGATCGCCGTGATGGCGACGCCCAGCCCGAGGGCCAGAGACACGGGGGAGGGGCCCCGTTCGTGCCCCGCTGCATCCTCCGCGGATCGGTCGCGCACGGCCCGATTGGTACCACGCCCCGCGGCGTACTAGCGTCGCCCGCGACATGACCGCGCCCTTCACCCTCGAGCGCCTGCGCGACGCCGAAGATCCCTTCTGCTCAGACCCGCGCGAGGTGCGCTTTCAAGACGTCGACGCCGCGACGACCATGTTCTACGCGCGCTACTTCGACTGGGCGAGCGAGGTGTACATCGCGCACCTCCGCCGGGGCGGCGTCGACGTGCCGGGGATGGTCGCGCGCCGCGAGCTCGCCATCCCGCTGCGCCACGTCGAGGCGAGCTACTCCGCGCCGCTCTTCTTCGGCGACGCCGTGCGCGTAGAGCTGGTCGCCGTCGAGCTGGGATCGACGAGCTTCTCGCTGGGACTGCGCGTGCGCGCCGAGGCCGACCCCGCGCGGCACCACGCGTACCTCCAGACCGTGCACGTGTGCGTCGACCCGAGGGCCCACCGCCCGGTGCCCGTGCCCGACGCGGTGCGCGAGGCGCTGCTGCGGCGCTCCTAGCGCGCGGCGGGGCCGGAGGTGACCGGCGTGGGGTTTCGCATGCCCGTGCGCTCGGAGAAGTAGGCCGTGAGCACCACCGTGGAGGCGAGCAGCACCGCGGCGCTCAGCACCCCGATGATCACCGCTCGACCGTTCAGCCGCTTCGGCTCTGCGCGCCTGGTCATGGGCGGAACATCGTCCCTCGCGTCCCTGGTGGCAATGGGGTCAGTCGTCGAGGCAGATCTCTTCGACGGCGTGCTCGGGGCGCATCACCCACACCGAGCCCCCGGCCACCGCCGCCCTGGGGCGCCGCGGGCGCAGGTCGCGGGCCTCGACCTCGATGACCCGCACGGGGGCGGCCATGTCGACGCGCTTTCGCACCAGAGCCACCCGCGCCAGGGGCGCCCTCGCGCTCGCGTCTTGAACCCCTGCCGCCTCCCGGTCGTGCGCGTCGTCGTTCATGAAATTCACCGTAGCCGCCGCGCTTCGGCGGGCGCGACAAACGTGCACGCGCGACGGGTACCGCCCCGCCCCGGGCTCTGCTAGCGTCCCGCGCCGCCATGACCGAGGTGCTCGCGCGCAGCGATGATCCAATGTTCGGCATTCTTCGCGTCCTTCGGGACGACGACGGCGCCGACCCCGAGACCGATCCCGGGCTCCCTGACGACACGCTCCGGCGGATGTACCGAGAGCTCCGACGGCTGCGCCTCCTCGACGAGAAGATGCTCATCGTGCAGCGCCAGGGCCGCATCGGCTTCTACGGCGAGGTGAAGGGGCAAGAGGCGACGCCCATCGCCACGGCCTTCGCCCTCGAGCCCGCCGACTGGATCTTCCCCGGCCTGCGCGAGGGCGCGGCGATGCTCGTGCGGGGCTTTCCGCTGAGCACCTACGTCGCGCAGTGCTGGGGCAACAGCGCCGACGTGCAGAAGGGCCGGCAGATGCCGAGCCACTACTCCGGCCGCGCCGTGAACCAGGTGAGCTGGTCGTCGTGCATCGGCCCGCAGATCCCGCAGGCCGTGGGCTGCGCCTTCGCGATGAAGGCCTCGGGCGCGCGCAACGTCGCCGTGGGCTTCTTCGGCGACGGCGCCACCTCGCAGCCCGACTTTCACAACGCGATGAACTTCGCCGGCGTGTGGAAGGTCCCCGCGCTGCTGATCTGCCAGAACAACCACTGGGCGATCAGCGTGCCCTCGTCGGCGCAGACCGCGGCCCCTACCTTCGCCAGCAAGGCGATCGCGTACGGCCTCCCCGGCGTGCGCGTCGACGGCAACGACCCCCTCGCGGTCTACGTCGCGGTGCGAGACGCCGCGGCGCGGGCTCGACGCGGCGAGGGCGCCACCTTCATCGAGAGCGTGACCTACCGCATCGGCGCGCACAGCAGCAGCGACGACCCTTCCCTGTACCGCAAGCAGAGCGAGGTCGACGCGTGGATCGCGAAGGACCCCGTGGAGCGGATGAAGCGGCACCTCGTGAAGCGTGGGTTGTGGTCCGACGACGACGAGCGCGCGGCGGTGGAGCAGATCGTCGCCGAGATCGCCGAGGCCATCGCCGTCGCCGAGGCCGCGCCGCCCGTCGCCCGCGAGGCCCTCTTCGACGACGTCTACGCCGCGCGCCCCTGGCACATCGAAGAGCAACGCGCAGACATGCTCGCCCACGAGCCCGCCGCAGGACACGGCGCCGGGCACTGAAAGGATCAAGGATCCCAATGACCACCAAGACCTACGACGCCATCGTGATCGGCGGAGGACCCGGCGGCTACGTCGCGGGGATTCGCCTCGGGCAGCTCAAGCAGAAGACCCTCGTGATCGAGAAGGAGTCCTGGGGAGGCGTGTGCCTCAACTGGGGCTGCATCCCCTCGAAGGCGCTCATCGCCGCGGCGAACTTCGCCGACCGCGCGCGGCACCAGTCGGCCACCATGGGCGTGAACGTGGGCGAGGTCACCGTCGACCCGACCGCGATGCAGAGCTGGAAGAACGGCATCGTGAAGAAGCTCACGACCGGCGTGCAGGGGCTGCTCAAGGCCAACGGGGCGGAGATGCTCAAGGGCACCGCGCGCTTCGTCGACGCGAAGACCCTCGAGGTCGAGACCGCCGAGGGCGTGCAGCGCGTCACCGCCACCAAGGGGATCATCGTCTCCACCGGCGCGAAGGTCATCGAGCTGCCGACGATCAAGATCGACGGCAAGAAGGTGATCTCGGCCAAGGAGGGCGTGAGCCTCGACCCCCTGCCGAAGCGCATGGCGATCATCGGCGGCGGGATCATCGGCATGGAGCTCGGCGGGGTGTACTCGAAGCTCGGCGTCGAGGTGACCGTGGTCGAGTTCATGCCCAGCGTGCTCGCGGCGATGGACGCCGACCTCGCCGCGCCCGCGGTGAAGCACATGCAGAAGGCCGGGGTGAAGTTCATCACCGAGGCCAAGGCCACGGGCTACACCGAGAACCCCGACGGCTCGCTCACGCTCGCCCTCGACGTGAAGGGCGCGGCGTCGAGCGTCGAGACCGACGTGATCCTCCTCGCGGTGGGCTTCAAGCCCAACTCCGACGGCATCGGCCTCGAGAAGGTCGGCGTGACCCTCGACAAGCGCGGGCACCTGCTCACCGACGACCGCTTCGAGACCAACGTGAAGGGGATCTACGCCATCGGCGACGTCGCCGGCGGCCCGTACCTCGCGCACAAGGCCAGCCGCGAGGGCGAGGTGGCCGCGGAGGTCATCGCCGGGCACCGCAGCGCCCGCGACTGGCGCGCCATCGCCGCGGCGACCTTCACCCACCCCGAGATCGCCTCCGTGGGGCTCTTCGAGCACGAGGCCAAGGCCAGGGGGCTCGACTACATCGTCGGGAAGTTCCCCTTCGCGGCGAGCGGCCGCGCGATGGCGGTGATGGAGACCGACGGCTTCGTGAAGGTCATCGCCGAGAAGACCGGCCCCGACAAGAAGGACGCCAAGGTCATCGGCGTGCACATCGTCGGCCCCGAGGCCAGCGACCTCATCTCCGAGGGCGCCCTCGCGATGGAGATGGACGCCTTCGTCGAGGACATCGGCCTTACGATTCACCCCCACCCCACCCTGGGCGAGGCCGTGATGGAGGCCGCGAAGGCCGCCATCGGCGAGGCCGTGCACATCCTCAACCGCTGAGCGCGGCACCTCCCCCTCGCACCACGGCGCGAGGGGCGATACTATCCCTTCGATGACCTCGCTCGAGCCGATGGGCCTGGCGCGCCGTCCCTTCGTGATGGCGTTGTGCCTCGTCGGGGCGTCGTCGTGCGGCGCGCAGGTGAGCCTCGGCGACGACCCCGCCGACGCCGCGGCGCCCGCCGTCGACGCGCCCGCGATGGATCATCTCGCCCCCGTCGACGCCCCCCGCCTCGAAGATCGGATCGAGTCGTCAGACTCTCCGCCCCCTGACGACGTCCCTCCCGACCAGCCCGCTGCGATCGACGTCGCCGCCCAAGACGCCTCCCTCCGAGACGCCTCGTCTCCAGACGCGACGGCTGCGCCCTCGGTGCGCTTCACCTCGCCGCGGGATGGCGACACGGTGACGGGCGCGGTCCGCCTCGCCGCGACGGCGAGCGCGGGGGTCGTGCGCGTGGCGTTCTTCAGCGCGGGGGGCGCGTACCGCATCGGCGAAGACCGCAGCCCCCCCTTCGCGATCGACTGGTACACCGCGGGCTTCGTGCCCGACGGCGCGCAGCGGCTCCGCGCGACGGCCTTCGACGCGGCGGGGCGCCAGGCCTCGCACGACATCGACGTGCGCGTGCGCAACGCGCCGTCGACCGCGCTCCCCGCGGCGGACCTCGCGCGGGTCACGGCGTACTTCGAGGCGCGCCGCGGCGGGCGCTACCTCGAGGGAGACTGCCGCGACACGACGTATCCCGGGTGGTCCGGCGTGCCCCTGCGGCT
>JAWKRB010000062.1:0-6240 GCA_041389885.1 Polyangiales bacterium
TGCTCTCGCTTCGCGAGGTGCTCCTGCGGAAGTTCCCGACCGAGGCGCTGTGCATGGGCTACGTCGTCACGCGCGACGGCGAAGCGCTCTCGCACAGCCCGCGGGTCGCGAAGGACTCGGTCGAGTGGCTGCACAGCGAAGGCCTCGAGGTGATGACGACGTGCTTCATCGCCGACGTGGACACCCCCGGCCATCTTCCGTGGGCGCCGGAGCAGCGCGAGGAGTTCGCGCGCCTCTGGGAGACCGCTCCGGCGCTGCGCACGGTGGCGATGTACACCTCGGCCCGCGGCTACCGCCTGATGCAGCCGCTGGCGACCTGGCTGCCGGTCGAAGAGGCCGAGGCGCGCCAGCTCGCGTGGCTGCACGAGCTCATCGCGCAGGGGGTCTGGCCGAGCGCGTTGGAGTGCAAGGACTGGACGCACCTGATGCGCGTCCCGAACCCCCGCAAGGCGGGCGCGCCGTACCTCTCGGACTGGGTCTCGATGGAGCGAGCTGCGTGCGTTGAGGCGCCGCCGCCCTTCGCGGGCGCGATGGCGCCGAGGGCGCGCGCCGCGCGTTCGACCCGTCAGCCCGCTCGCGGCGCCGTCGTCGACCTCCCGGCCTTCGTCGAGACCTGCCCTCCCGCGTGGCAGGGGGCGGCGGATGCCGCGGGCGAGGCGATCATGCTGCACGTCACGCGCGACTGGCGGCGCTGTTACCTCGCCCTCGCCGGCGCGCTGCTGGACCGCGGCTGTCCGCCGGGCGCAGTCCCAGGTGTCATCGCCCGCGCCCACCTGGTGGACCCCGCCTGGGTCGATCTGCTCGAGGGCCGAATGGAGATCGCGCGGTCGACGGCGCTGCGGTGGATCTCGGGCCTCGCGGTGATCGGCGACGCGGTGCTGCGCAAGGAGTTCCCCGCCGTCGCCGAGGCGATCGACACCGTTACGGTCTCGCCGACCGAGGCACGCGTGCGCCGCGAGCTCGCGGTGCCCTGCGCTGCGCCGATCCCTGTCGCCGAGGCGGTCGCGATCATCGCCCAGGAGATCGAAGCCCCGTTCGGCGTAGTGCTCATCGAGGCGCCGCCGGGCACGGGAAAGACCCACGCCGTGGCGGATCGAGCCAGGCGCCTGCCGATCATCACCAGCCGGGCTGCCGCCGGCGCGCGCATCGCGATCGCCGCCCCGCGCCATGACCTCGCCGAGCAGACCGCCGCGAAGCTCCCCGGGCGCACGCTGCACCTCTTCTCGCCCCCATCGCTCCTGGGCGACGACGGCAAGCCGGTGTGCCTCTACGCCGACTCCGCGCGCGCGTTGGCCAAGGGTCGACAGAGCGTTCGCTTCGAGCTCTGCGAGGGGCGAGGCAAGCCTGCGCAGGCCTGCGAGATGGTCGACACCTGCCCCGCCAAGGAGGGCATGCAGGGCAACCCGAAGGGCAACATGGTCGTGGGCGTCCACGGCCTGGTGCGCCAGCTCCGCGCCTACGCCGGAGCCGCGGGCACGCTGTTCATCGACGAGCCCGAGGAGATCACCGAGCTCACCGAGCTCACCCTCGACAACCTCGACACGGCCCGTCGCTACCTCGATGCCTTCACCGATCGCTACGCGAGCGCGATGGCGCCGATGCTCGCGGCGTTCACCGCGTGGGTGCGCGAGGTCGGGCCCGTCGAAGGAGCGCTGGTGACGGTTCAGGACGCCGTGCGCGCCGCGGCCCACGCGGTGCCGGGTTCGGACCTCGAGGCCGCAGGGATCGACCCCTCGGAGGACCTGGGGACCGCGATCCTCCTGGCGGCCCTCGGCGCGATCCCTGAGGACGCCAAGCGCAAGGCCCCGGCGCTGCGCTGGCTCTCGATCGTGCGGGCGCGGGCGAACCCCGCCCGGGCCTCGGAGATCGGCGATGCCTCGCGCGTGCTGGACCTGCTCTGGCGCGCGGTGACCGACCGGGTCGCCCCGGCTGCGCGCATCGATGAGCGCCGAGGCGAGCGCACCGCCTCCATCGTCGGGATCAACGCCGACTACCTCTGCGGGCTCTCGCACGACAACGTCGTCGTGCTCGACGCCAACGCCGGGCTGCACGCCGCGGCCGTCGAGAAGGTGCTGGGCTTCGCGCCCAAGCTGGTGCGCCTGGCCGTCGCCGACGGCGCGCCCATCGCGCGCACGCTCCTGGCCTGCGGCGGCGCCACCCGCTCCTCCTGGCTCCCTCGCGGCGCCCCGGACTGGTCTTCGGGCATCCTCTCGGCGCTGCGCGCGGCGGTCGGGTGGATCCTGCGCGAGCGCGCCACCCGGTCGGTCGGCTTCATGGCGCCCAAGGTGGTTGCCGCCGCCCTCGAGCACACGCTGCACCCTGACGCGCCCGGCCCTGTTACCCGCTGGGGACACTCGCGGAGGGCGCTCAGCAGGGCCCGCGAAGCGCTCGATCCGATCCTCGCTCCCCTCGCCGGCGTCGAGGTCATCGTCGGGCACTACGGCGCCCTCGAGGGCCTCGACCACATGGCCGACTGCGACGCCACGGTGACCTTCATGGACCCACGCCCCAACCTCGGCACCGAGACGCTCCGGGCGGAGTTCCTGGGCCTGGACCCCGCGGGCCGCGTCGACGACCTGGCCGCCGCCGAGCTGCAACAGGCCCACGGGCGTCTGCGCACGATCCACCGCACCCGGCCCGGTCGGCAGCTACACGTCGGCGCCTTGATCCCCGCGGGCTGGGCAGGCCTCGAGGTCAGCGTCGAGCGGCTCTCGGTCGGCCGCCCCAAGACGATCGCGGCGATGAGCCCCGAGGAGTTTCGCGAGCACCGAACCGCGCTCGGGCTTAGCGCCCGCGAGTGCGCCCGCGACCTGCGCATCACCCACACCGCTGTCGCCCGCTACGAGGATGGCCAGCGTGCGGTGCCCGAAGACGTGGCGAGAGGTCTTCGTGCTCTCGCCCTGAGTGGAACCGAAACCCCTAGAGATATGACCCTTACTAGGGGTTTCGGTTCCACCCGCGTTGCTACAAGGGGTTTCGGTTCCACCCCGCTACTAGGGGTTTCGGTTCCACCTCACACGGAGAACGCCCCATGAACACGCCCAATTCCGTCGCGATCCATGTCCTCGTCGGCAGCGAGTACCCCAGCCTCGAGGTCGTCCTGGCGGACGGCCAGGAGCCCGAGGGCACCGTGCGGTCCGACGTGATCGCCGCGATGCTCGCCGCCAGGCCCGACGGTGCAGTGATCGACCGCGACGACGCGCCGCGCCTGGACCTCGAGGGCGCTGCCCCGACCGAGAACACCCTCGCGCTCGCGCTCGGCCGCCTCGTCACGGGGCTGGTGCGCCGTGGCTACGCGGTGACGGTCCGCGAAGTCGCGTTGCTCTACGCCCACGACCCTGGAGAAGCGCCTGATGCCTGACCCTTCGGCCCTGACCCTCCGCGCGCGCGCCGAGTGGCCTGCGCTTCTCGTCGACTTGCACCTCGCGCGTCGCTACCGGGCCGCGCAGGCCGGTCCTGCTCGTCCGGGGCGCCCCGAGCCCGCACCTGCTCGCTCGGGCGCCTTCCAGGGCGCCGCAGGGGCGCCCAGCGCGACGCCAGCGGGTCGCAGGTGGCGACCCTGTGGCACCTGGTGCGGCGCGACGACGCCCACCGTGTGCGCGGAGGGTTCGTCGAGCAGCTCGAGCGCTGGCTCGAGGAGACCACGCCGCGGGCCGAGACGGACTGGGGGCGGGCGCGGCGGGCCGCCGAGCGGCTCACGCGCCTGGACGGCCCCACCGCGCGGCTGTTGGCGATGCTCGGCGGCGAGCTCGCCGCGGGCGCGAGCTGGCGGTCGGCGGCGGCGCTGACGGCGGAGACGGCGCCGGACGCGCTGCGTGCCGCGTGGGGGGCGCGCACGGCCGAGGAGCGGGGGCTGGTCGGCAGGCCGCGGCGGGAGGTGGGCGCGCCGCCGGTGGACGCAGAGCGCATCGCGTGGGGCGAGGCGCGGCTCACTGGGGCGGTGCTGGCGTGGGCGGAGGGGCGATGACCGGGACGGAGCACACGTCGGTCTCGGCGCAGCTCCCCTGCGGCGACGTGACCGTGGACTGCCTGCTGATCTGGCTGTGCTGCGACCGCTGCCAGACCGTGTCGGCCGTGACGGGGGACCCCGGCGAGGATGGCGGCGCCGAGGGGAGGCTCGCGGAGGACCTGGGGTGGGAGCTCGACATGGGCGACGGCGACCTGTGTCCGGACTGCAAGACGCCTGGTGCGGGCGGGGAGTGTGGGTGATGGACATGACGGACAAGAGGCTGGCGGACATCGAAGCGATGGCGCACGAGACGGTGCTGCGGTGCAGCGCGAACAACGACTGCGACGCTCCGGCGACGTGGCGGGACCCGGCACTGTGGCGCGAGGGTGAGTCCCCCGACGATTGGGTCTGCGACGCCCACGTCTCGAACCGTCGCAAGGCACACCCGATCGAAACCCTCGAGCTCGGCGCACTCGCCCTCGTCGCTGAGGTGCGGGAACTGCGCGCGATCATCGCGGGCCGCACGACGCCGCCGACCGACGCGGAGATTCGCGAACACGCGGAGCGCGGTGGTGCATGGCTTGTGACGTTGCCGCCGCGGGCGCAGGTACGGATGATGCCGGAGACTCGCTACACCAGCGACCCGGTAGAGGTATCGCGGCTGTGGTGGAGCGAGGGCGCATGGTGGGTGCCCGTGCGCTACGGTCGCCCCTGCTCGTGGCCTACCACGGAGGTGCCCCGTGGCTGAGCCCTGCGAGGGACGCGAGACGCACCACCTCGGGTGCGCGTGCCACGAGGCTCGGCGCGACGCGGAGGTTGCGGCGCTGAGGGCGGAGGTCGAAGAGCTGCGCGGACGCCTCGGCGTGATGGAGCGCGCGGTGCTGATGGCCGATGGCGCTGACTACGACGAGGGCCTGCGCGACTGCATGTTCTGCGGCGAGGAGTGGCGGGAGAATGACCACGAGCTCGTGTGCCCTCGGCGCATGGCCGATGTGATCCGACGCGAGCGCGCCGTCGCGCCCGTGCCCGGGGGTGAGCCGTGAGCCCTTGCGTGGTGTGCCTCGGGCGCGTGCCTAAGCAGGGCTTGCTGTGCCGACCGTGCTCGCGGTCGCTGGACCGGGCTGCGGCGCGCGATATGACGTTCTACGCCGTGATCGTGTGGGCCGCGTCGAGAGCGAGGCGCTCGCAGCGCCAGCGGATGCGAGGCACGCCTTGACCGCCCGCGTCTACCGCGACGTGAACCCCAACGTGATCGCCCGCGCCCTCGGGTGCGCACCGGGACAGGTGGGCTACCACCTCGTGACGCTCCCCGCGTGGGACCCGTGCCCCGCGCCGGGCCGATCGTGCGTGCGGCTGACGGCGCTCGTGCGCAGTGCGCGAGGTCTGCGCGCGGTCGTGTTCGAGGCGCCCACCGAGGCTGACGCGCTGGCGCGGCTCTGCGGCGAAAGGGAGAGCGAATGAGCCGCGACTATGTCTTCGCCACGCTGCGCTTCGCGTGGATCGTGGTCTGCTCCTACGCCGGATCGCGGTCGACGTGGACCTTCACCGAGTGCGTCTACCTCGCGCTCGCGCTCATCGCGCTCATCGCCGCGAGTGTCGCGCGGTGTCGAGCGCGACGATCGCTCGCCGAGGAGGCACGTCGCCGCCGCGCTGCCGAGGAGGAGTTGCGTGGTGTTCTGTTCGACGCCGCGATGTCGGGCGGACTGCGCGTCGAGATGACCGAGACGGGCTACGAGCTCACCTACGGGCCGGCGCGCGCCTCGCGCACCGAGAAAATGTCGGAGGAGTCTTGACCCCCGATTTTCGGTCAGAAAAGCTCTCGATCTCAGAGGGCGAGGTGCGTCTTGCGTGCGCCAACCCTCGGCGCCCAGCGGCTCCCCCAGGCTGCACGGGCGCCATCTCGTTGGAGGGCCCCATGCTGACGGTCGACCACATCGCGTCGCGCATGGAGTGGTCCGTCCGGACTGCCCGCCGCTACGTCGCGGCGTGGTCTGAGCGCCAGCATGACCCGCGCGTCCCGCGTGTGCGCTCCCTGCGCACCGGCCGGCGCGGGCGCCCTCGCTACGTCGTCGACCCCGCGTCGTTCGAGCGCTGGCTCTGCCCTGCGGCCGTCGCAGAGGCGGCGTGATGCCCCCGCGCGGTGTCACGAAGACCGTCGCGAAGGTGAGGCGCAAGACCGCCCTCGCCCTGCGCTGCGAGGGGTTCACCTTCGAGCAGATCGGCACCAAGCTCGGCATCACCAAGCAGAGCGTGCACGAGGGCGTGCAGAAGGAGCTGCGTGCCGTCGCCGC
>JAWKRB010000063.1:0-4236 GCA_041389885.1 Polyangiales bacterium
GTGCTCACCCGGCAGAGCCTCCCGGCCCTCGAGGCCACCGTGCGCCGCGCGAAGGAGCTGGGCGCCAGGGAGATCCAGCTCCTGCGCTACAAGCCCGCGGGCCGCGCGGCGTCGCTCGACTACCTGTCCCGAAGGCTCGCGCCGGGCGACCTCGCGGCGCTCGGCGACGCGGTGAGGCGCCTCGCCGAGGCCAGCGGCGACGACTTCTCCGTGCGCGTCGACTGCGCCCTGGTGCCGCTGCTCGGGGACGTCCTGGGAGACCCCGCGGTGCTCGCGCGCTTCGGGGTCTTCGGCTGCGAGGCGGGGCGGCACCTCGGCGCCTGGCGGAGAGACGGCGCGAGGGTGGGGTGCAGCTTCGACACGTGGTCCCCTGGGGGCGCGGAGGAATTTCGTGCGTATGCGAACGATCCCCCGTCGCCGTGCCGGGAGTGCCCCCTGCGCGAGGTCTGCCGGGGCGGCTGCAAGGTGGTCTCGATGCACCTCGACGGCGCGGTGGGCCCCGACCCCGAGTGCCCGCGCGTGCGCCGCCACCGGGGCCTCGCGTGAGCGCCGCGCGCTGGGACGGCGCCGTGGCCGCCATGGGCCTGGGTCCCGCGGTGTTCCTCGCGGTGCGCCTGGCGTCGCGGGCGATGGTGCGCGAGCCTGACCCCCGGGTGATGCTGAACCTCGAGCGCTCCCCCGCGCCGGGGCACTACCTCGTGGCGCTCTTCGGCGTCGCGCTCCTCGCGACGGCGACGACGGCGCTCGCGCGGCGCAGGGGCTGGCGCAGCGAGCGGGTGGCGCGGGTGTGCTTCGCCGTCGGAGCGGCGTCGGCGGCGCTGGGCGCGGCGGTGGTGCGATGATGCTCCGAGACGCGGCCGCGGCGCTCGCGGTGGGCGCGGCGTGGATCGGCGCGGCGCCCGCCCGAAGGATCACCCGCGTCGTCGCGGCGTGGCAGGCGCTGGCGACGGCCACGGTGGTGGCGCTGCACCTGCGCGGGCGCGTCGCCTGGGAGCTCGACCTGCGGCGCCCGGTGTACCTCGCGTCGGTCGCGCGGGGAGAGTCCCTCGACCGCGGCGCCACGCTGCTGCTGAGCGCGTCGATGCTCTCGCTGGCCCTCGCGCTGCTGCGCTGGCGGCCGGGGGTCTCGCCAGGGGACCTCCGCGCCGCCGGGGGCGTCACCGCGGCGCTTCTGGCGGCGTCGGCGCTGCTGCTGTCTCGGGGGTAGGCGCGTCGAGGTCGAAGCGCCGGGTGAAGACCGTGCCGAACGAGAACGCCGCGGCCTGCCAGAACCACACGCTGGTGAAGAGAAAGCCCACGCCCAGCGCGAGGAGCCCGAGGAACGACAGCGCCATCGCCGTCAGCGCCACCGACCACGCCTTGAGGTACGGCACCCCGCCCTCGAAGACCCTCCGCAGCGCGCGGCGCGGGTCGAAGATCTCCCGCGGGTCGTAGCGACGGCAGTAGTGCGACATGAACCCGGGGATCGCCACCACCGCCAGCGCCCACAGCGCCGCCCCCGCGGCCATGCACGCAGGCGCGCGGAGCCACACCCCGAGGGCCGCGAGCGTGACCCCCGGCCAGCCGTACCAGACCATGCCCGCGAAGGTGATCGCGCCGTGGCGCAGCAATTCGCGGGGCTCGTCCCACGCGGGCCACGGGGTCTCGCCGCGCTGGAGCCGGTGCACGACCCGCACGCGGTGGCCCATGTTCAGCAGCCACCCGACGACCGGCACGAGGAGCCAGAGCGCGCCGATCGCGAGGTCGCGCCGCGAGGCCCGAGACTGGAGCGGAAAGCGCAGGCTGTTGCCCAGCGAGAGGGGGCTTCGCAGGTCGATGCGCGGGCCGTCCATGGCCCCGGAGTCTCGCACGCTCAGCGCGGGCAGCGCGCGACGCTCGCGCGAACGCCCTCGCGCATCGCGGCGGTCGCGCCCGCGGGGAGCTGCTCGGCGGCCTGCGACGCGCCCGCGCAGTCACCCCGCGCCGCGAGCGCGCGCGCCGCCCACGACGCGACCTCGGCCCGGCGCAGCCCGCTCGGGAACTCCCGGAGGTACCGCCTCGCCTCGCTCAACGCCTCGCCCTCGCGCCGTGCTCCTCGGAGCGCGAGCACCCGGAGGTAGCGCGCGTCTTCGCGGCGGGGATCCTCCGCGGGCGCCGCGTCGAGAAAGCGCGCGAGGGACTCGGCCGCGGTGCCGTGGTCTCCCCGCGCGTGCGCGAGGGCGCCCGCGCGAAAGTCACGGGCGGGGTCGACGGAGTGACGCGACGCCGCGGGCCTGCGGGGCGCCGGCGGGAGGGCGTCGGGGGGGAGGGCCTGGGGCGCAGGCGGGGGCGGCGCGACGACGACCGGGGGAGGGCGAGGCGCGGGCGCGGGGAGGGGCGCCTCGGGGGCCGCGTAGCGCGAGCCCGCCGCGAGGAGCTGCTCGGCGTCGCCCCGGCGGCGCACGGCCACCAGGCCCTCGTCGACGCGCACCGCGCGCAGGAGCCCGCCGCGGGCGACCACCTCGAAGCGCGTGCCCCGCACCTCGACCTCGGCGTCGCGGAGCAGCACGCGAAAGCGCTCGCCGGGGCGACGGCGGCGAACGCGCAGGGTGATCGCGCCCTCTTCGAGGCGCACCCGGGTGTCGCCGCCCTCGTCGCGCACGCTCCACCGCGCGCCCGCCGCGGGACGAAGCGCGCCGGCCTCGCCCAGCCGGGTCTCGCCCGCCGCGAGCGCGTCGGTCGTTGGAGTTCGAACGACCGTCGCCCCGAGCGCGACCGCGACGACGGCGCCGGCCGCCGCGAGGGCCGCGCGCCAGGGTGTGCGTCGGGGCGCCTCGCGCCGCAGCGCGCTCGAGACCAGCCTCGCGCGGAGCCTGCGGGACGCGAGCTCGTCGGGGGCGGCGTCGGGGAGCGCGTCGAGGGCCTCGCGTCGCTGGGCGCGCTCCCGGCGTCGGGCCTCGCAGCCGGCGCAGCGCGCGGCGTGCGCGAGGATGTCACGGACGTCGTCGTCGCCGAGGCGTCCGTCGAGGGCGGCGTCGAGCTCGTCGCCGCGGGCGCAGCCGGGGGCGCTCATCGCGCGTCCTCCCTGGTGGCCGCGCGGAGGGCGGCGCGGGCGTGGTGGAGGCGCGTCCACACGGTGTTCACGGGCACGCCCAGGGCCGCCGCGGCCTCTTCGCCGCGGAGCCCCTCCATCTCGACCAGGAGCAGGGTCTCTCGCTGCGCCACGGGGAGCGCCGCCAGGGCGCGGGCGAAGCGCGCGAGGTGCTCTCGCCCGAGGGCGCTGCGCTCGGGGTCTGGGGGCTGGCTGGGCCCGTCGAGGAGCGCCATCTCGTCTTCGCGGGCGCGCCAGAGCTGGAGCCGCCGAAACACCCTCCGGCGCTCGCGCCGGGCGCACTGCAGGGCCACGCCGAGCACGAAGCCCCGCGGCGATCCGCCCGGCTGGTGGTTCTTCGCGGCGTCGGGGAGGGCGAGGAAGGTGGTCTGCACCAGGTCGTCGAGGTCGAGGCGCGTGCCCCGGAGCCGCGCGAGCACGCGGTAGACGTCCCGGTGCCAGCGCTCGAAGGCCGCGCCGAGGGCGGCGGCGTCTCCCTGCGCGACGCGGGCGAGCAGGGCCTCCTCGTCGACGGCGAGCATCGCCGCGCGCAGCGCGCGGGCGCTCACGGCGCGACCTCGAGGCGCAGGCCCAGGGACGCCGACACGCTGAGGGGCGAGGACCCGCTCGGCGCCGGACCGTCGCTCAACCGCGCGAGGCGCGCGAGGCCCTCGACGCGCACGAAGGCCGAGAGCGCGCGGGTGAGCCGCAGCGCCGCGCCCAGGTCTACCCCCGCGCGGAGGGACCACGCCGTGCGTCGGTCGGTGTTGCCCCGCTCGATCTCGGTGCGCAGCCCCGCCGCGGCGAAGACGGCGCCGAGCTCGAGCTCCCAGCGTCCCACGGGAGTCAGCCAGCGCGCGGCGAGGCCATACGAGTGCGCCCTGAGCTCCTCGCCGCCGTCGTCGCGCGCGCCCCAGTCGCCGCGGAGGCCGATCACCAGCCGTCGGACCCGCAGGTCGAGCTCGGCGCGCTGCACGAAGAACGCGCGCCCGGCGTTCCACGCCGCGCCCAGGGCCCCGGCGACCCGAAGCCGAAGCGCGGGCTCGGGCGTGGGCTGCGCGACGACCGGCGGGGGCGGCGGCGCCGGGGCCGGGGCGGGCGGCTCGGGCGTCACGGGCACCTCCGGCGGGGGCGGCGGCGCTGGCGGGGCTTCGGGCTCCTCGGGCGGCGTCGCGAGGAGCGCCAGC
>JAWKRB010000064.1:0-3773 GCA_041389885.1 Polyangiales bacterium
GCTGCGCCGACGCGGGCGCCTCGGGCGTCGATTTCGCCCGCGAGACCGTGTGGCTCTCGTCGCGCTCGCTCTCCCCCGCGGGCGCGGGCTTCGCGGTCTACGACGACGGGCGGCGGGTGCACGTCGTCGCGAAGATGCGACGGCCTCGCCCCGACGACCCCCGACCGATGCCCATGCCCTTCAGCCTCGCGATCACGCTCCCCGCGGGAGAGACCCGCGAGTTCGTCGAATCGACCTGCACGCTCTGAGAGGGTTTGCGTCGCCGTTCGCCACGCCCGAAGATCCCTGGCTCGGAGGCCCTGATGGAAGACTCTCTGGTGATGTGCGGCGGGTGTCACCGCCATGTGCGCCGCGTCGAGACGGCGTGTCCCTTCTGTGATGCCCGCGTTGAGCCCGCGCCGTCCCCGACGCGGCCCGCGAGCGCCACGCGGGTCGCCTTCGCCGCCGCGCTGCTCGTGGCCTCGGGGACCAGCCTGGCGGCGTGCTACGGCGGCCCTCCCCACCCGCAGCCCTACCGCCGACCGACGACGACGCAGCCCGACCGCGAACAGCCCCCGCCGCAGCCCGCCGCGCCGTCGCAGCAGCGCCCGGTGGAGCCCGAGTGACCGTCGCTCAGCGCGAGTAGACCAGGTAGGCCGAGAGGTTGATGTTCCCGTAGTCGCGCGTGGCGACGGGCGCGGCGCTGCCGATGGACGCGCGGTAGCGCAGCTCGTTCTCTTCGCCCACCCTCGCGTCGGCGGTGAGGTCGGCGATGAAGGGGCGCACGTCGAGTCCGGGGCACCAGCCGCCGCGGCCGAAGTACCAGGTGCCGTGTTGGTTGGGCACGACGCCCTCGTCGACGCGGTCGCGGCAGCCGTCGAGGGTCTGCGCCTCAGGGAAGCGCAGCGAGCGCTCCATGCCCGCGCCGACGGCGAAGTGGTGCTGGTGGTTGCAGAACTCCGCGCACTGCCCGGTCGCCGCGCCGTGGCCGGTGATCAGGGTGTAGAGCTCGACCTTGCGCGTGCCCGCGGGGGGCGTGAAGCGAAACGCGGGGTTGCGCTCGCCGTAGGTGGTGTTCAGCCGTCCGCCGGGCCAGGCGACGCGCTCGACGGCGAAGGGGCGCAGGGGGCGGCTGCGGTTCGAGAAGCGCAGGCTCAGCGAGACGACGTAGTTCGCCGGGCGCGGATCGAACTGCCGCGAGGCGTACCAGCGAAAGCGCCGGCGGCCGCCCTCGCGCAGCAGGGGGAGCATCGGGGAGATGTCGGTGACCCAGCGTCCCTCGCGCCAGTAGGTGGTGATCCAGCGGGCGATCTCGGCGTCGCAGCGGGGCGCGCCCGCGTCGGCGCCCGCGTCGGCGTCGGGGAGCTCGCAGAGGCGCAGGTCGGAGATGTAGTCCCAGGCGCCGCAGTCGCCGTCGCGGTGGTTCACGCAGTGGGTGCTGAGGTCGACTTCGAGCGTGTCGAAGCCCGCCATCGCCGTGGCGTCGGGGAGGCTCACCTCGGGGAACGTGGTCTCGGTCACGACCTCGTCGCGGAGCACCTCGACCACCGTCGCGCCGTCTGCGCGAAGCCTCGCCTCGCGGTCGTGCTCGAAGTTGTAATACCGCGGCTCGTCCGCGGCGAAGGACACGTCCAGCGCGAGCCCTCCCTGCGCGAGGCGCCCGAGCTGCCCCACCTCGCGAATGCGCTGATCGCGATCGACGGCCCACTGCACGGCCTCGTAGCGCGGGACCTGGTTGGTCGTGCGGTAGCGCGCTCGATACAGCTCGGTGATCCAGGTGTCGGTCATGTCGACCCTGGGCGTGACGAAGTGCACCCGCGCGCGCCAGTGGTCCCGGTCGGCCTTGTCGAGGGAGTCGATGTCGGCGAGGGCGTTGTCGCGGAGCTCCATGAAGCCCGGCTCGTCCCGCGCCCAGAGGAACACCCAGTGCACGTTGCGCGGCGCGCGGTCGAGGAGGTCGAGGATCCCGCGCTCGAAGAGGCTCGACGAGTAGTCCCGCCCGCCGATGCTGAAGGCCCCGCGGTTCCACACGAAGAACACGAAGCTCTCGTCGCCGGTCCACGCGTCCTCGAAGGACCACGGACCGTCTTGTGTCTCGAGGGTGAAGGGCCCCGCGGTGTCTCTCGGGCGCACGCCGTAGGGACCGGCGCGAAACGGCGAGGCCACGTCCCGCGCGGGCCGCACGTCGACCGGCGCGACGTCTTCGACCACGACGTCCGGGGCCTCGACCGCGTCGACCGCGACGAGGTCGTTGGGCGTCGAAGCATCGACCGGCGCGACCGAGGGCGACTGCGAGCACGCGCCCACCAGGAGCAAAGCAGGAACAAAGCGCATGTCTCATGGCTCCACCCCCGAGGGCCCTGTCGTCAAGAGGGCGACGCGGGGATGACCTCCCTGGGCCCGCGCTGATACACCTTCGCCATGCGCTCCCTCGTCGCACTCACGCTCCTCCTCACTGCCTGCGGCGAGTCTCCCGCGGGCGGGACCACGGCCGCCGACGGCGCCGTCGCGACCGACGCCGCGGCCCCGAGCGATGTCGTCGAGTCGAACGATGTCGCTGTGCCGCAGGGGCTTCAGCTACGTACGCACGCGGTGAACATCGTCGACGGCGAGGCCGCGACGGAGGTCGAGCGCTACGTGCGCGGGGAGTCTCCCGAGCTCTACACCGCCGCCGCGCGCTTCTATGAGCACTTCGGCGACGACTACGACTTCGTCTACATCTTCTCCGACGGTCCCGTGATGGGCGCCACCGCCGCCGCGCGCTTCACCCCGGTGCGGCGCATGCCCATGCAGGGCACGGGGATCACCCGCACCACGAACAACACCCGCTATCCCGCTGCGGCGCAGAGGCTCAAGGGCGCCATCGGGGTGAACCTCGCCGCCGGGGGCAACGGCCCCACGCTGCACGAGACCCTGCACTACTGGTCGATGTTCCTCGACGCGCGCTTCGGCTTCGGCCGCGACCGGGACCAGAGCTTCGGCGCCCACTGGGGCGTCGCGGGGATTCAGGGTCAGCACGGCGGCTTCGACCCGGCGACCCTGCGCTGCAGCACCCCGGCCGACGCCTCGCCCCCCGGCTGCATGCCCGACGGCGACGGCGTCACGCGGGTCACGGTCGGCACCTTCGGCCCCAACGCCAACGGCGGCGACTCGAAGCCCTACGCGCCCCTTGAGTTGTACCTCATGGGGCTGATCCCCCGCGCCGAGGTCGGAGGTCCCTTCACGGTGCTCGAGGGCGCGCACTACGTCTCCACCGACTCGGCCACCCGGCGCATGACCTTCGAGATCACCGGCACGCACACGGTGTCGATCGACGAGATCGTCGCCGTGCACGGCGAGCGCGCCCCGGCCCCCGCCGAGCAGCGCGCGTTTCGCGGCGCCTTCGTGGTGTTCTCCGCCGCGCCCGTGAGCGCCGCGCGCATGGACCTCCTGGAGCGCTGGGCGTCGATCTTCGGCAACGACACCCCACACAGCGCGCTGCTCTCCTTCGAGCGCGCCACGGGCGGGCGGGCGACCCTGTCGACCCGCCTGGGCACCCCGCGCTGAGTACGGCGCCGAGAAGGTTCGTACCCAGATCGCCGAGGACCTGCCTCGGCCTGCTAACACGACTGAGTAATCCCTCCACGAACGGCTAGGGCCGGGATCGCGCTCGGAGCTCGATTCGACGCGCAGGCGTCCAAGCCGGTAGGCAGTGAGCTCAGAGTCCGCAGTCGGCGAACGGCACCGACCCGTCCGGTCAGGGCGAGCGCATCAATTCCTCAATGGATTCAATGGATTTGTCGCGGGCGGAGAGG
>JAWKRB010000065.1:0-3565 GCA_041389885.1 Polyangiales bacterium
GCCTATCTCACGCGAAGGTTCGGCGCCTTGGGCGACGTGCTGGTGATCACCCCGAGCGCCAGCGTTGCCGGGTGGGCTCGCAAGGGATGGCGCATCGAAGGGCCGATGGGATCCACGCAGGCATTCGCGCCCAGCGTGCTCCACCTCGGGCTCGCCGAAGCCCGCGCGCTGCTGCGGGCCCCTGCACCCGAGACCGCGTTCTTCGCAGCCTGGGCGATTCAGACCCGGCACGGACCCGCAGCCCGCGAGATCGCGCTCGCGGCGCTGCGACGCACCGATGAACTCACCGACGCGACGTTGAAGAACGCGCTCGCCCGGAGCATCCTTGGGGTGCTCTCGGACCCTCTCAAGGAGGCCCTCAAGATCATGATCTCCCCCGAGCGTCTACCGAAGTTGGAGCCCTGGCTCGAAGAGCTCATCCAGCGATGGGAGGACAAAGGTCTCTCCCAGGGTCTCTCCCAGGGTCTCTCCCAGGGGCGCGCCGAAGGTGAGTCCAGGGCCCTGCTGCGCGTGCTCGCGCGTCGCGGCATCGCCGTCGATGCGATCACCGAGGCGCGTGTCACCGCCTGCACCGACACCGCGGTCCTCGAGTCGTGGATCGACCGCGCCGTCACCGCCACCACACTCCACGACGTCTTCGGCGACTGACGTCGCCTCTCCGCGACCCTGCATTCGTGCAGCGAGTCCCTGCATCCGTGCAGCTACCCGGGAGAGACCTCGGGGCCCATGATCCCTCCCGTCGCGCGGACGTCACCGCGCCGCGACGCGAGGAGCGCTACGCCATGGAGATCACCGAGACCGAGGTCACCCTCCACCCCGACGACGGCTACCCCATCGTCGCGCGGCGCTTCGAGCCCGCGGGGCGCGCGCGGGGCTCCGTGGTGATTCACGGCGCGACGGCCACGCCGCGGCGCTACTACGACCGCTTCGCGCGCTACCTCGCGGGCGAAGGGCTGCGCGTGCTCGCCTACGACTACCGGGGCGTCGGCGCCTCGCGCCCCGTCTCCCTCCGCGGCTTCGAGGGGACCATGCGCGACTGGGCCGAGCGCGACGCCGTGGCCGCGGTGCGGCACCTCCGCGAGTGCGATCCCGACGCGAAGCTCGTGATGGTCGGCCACAGCTTCGGGGGGCAGCTCCTCGGGCTCAGCGACGCGCTCCGCGAGGTCGACGCCGCGGTGATGGTGGGCGTGCAGTTCGGCTACGAGGGCAACTGGCCGCTCCTGGGCAGGGCGTGGATGGGCGCGCTCTGGCGAGGAGTGTTCCCCGCCGCCCTCGCGGTCTTCGGCTACGTGCCGGGGTGGGCGGGGATGGGCGAGGACCTCCCCGCCGGCGTCGCGCGGGAGTGGTCGGGGTGGTGCATGAGCCCCGGGTACCTCACCGACGCCGTGCCCGAGGCCCTCGGCCGCTTCGCGGCGCTCCGCGCGCCTGTTCTGTTCTACAGCTTCACCGACGACCGCTACGCGCCGGGGCGCGCCGTGCGGCAGTACCTCGCGACGCTCACCCGCGCGCGGGTCACCCAC
Organism: Polyangiales bacterium; assembly: GCA_041389885.1. Classification (GTDB taxonomy): domain Bacteria; phylum Myxococcota_A; class Polyangia; order Polyangiales; genus JAWKRB01. The sequence continues at coordinate 1,521 of JAWKRB010000065.1, forward strand.
CGACGCCTCCGCCCCGAGGACCTCAACCACACCGCCGTGGGGCACTTCGGCTTCTTTCGCCCGCAGCACCGCGACACGCTCTGGACCGAGGCGTTGGGCTTCATCGACGACGCCCTCGCGGGGCGCCGCAGCGAGCTCCCGAGCGTCTCTCCCCCCGGCTGGATCGAGGCGCCCGACGAGACCGAGCTCCTCGCCGACCTCGCCTACGGCCGCGAGTAGCGTGTACCCTCCGCGGCTGCGATGAGCGCCGTCGAGGAGTGTCTCCGCGCCTGGCGCGACGCGCTGGGTGACGACCACGTGCAGACGGGCGACGCGTCGGCGGCGACGCTCCGCGCGACCTTCGCGCACACCCGAGACGTCCCCGCGGTGGTTCGCCCGGCGAGCGTCGACGAGGTGCGCGCCTGCGTGCGCGCCGCGGCTCGCTACGGCGTCCCGCTGCACGCCGTGTCGCGCGGGATGAACTGGGGCCTGGGCTCGCGGCTCCCGCACCGCGACGGCGTCGCCGTGCTCGACCTCTCGCGCATGGACCGCATTCGCGAGATCGACGACGCGATGGGCTACGCCACCGTGGAGCCCGGCGTGACCTTCGCGCAGCTCCACGCGGCCCTCGCGGCGAGGTCGTCACCCCACTTCGTCGCCGTCACGGGCTCGTCTCCCCGCTCGAGCGTGCTGGGCAACCTCCTCGACCGCGGCGACGGCGTGGGGCCGAACACCGACCGCGCCGCCCACGCCTGCGCGATGGAAATCGTGCTGGGCGACGGCTCGCTCGTTCACACCGGCTTCGGGCGCTTCGGAGAGAATCCCCTCGCGCCGCTGCACCGATGGGGCCTCGGGCCCTCCCTCGACGGGCTCTTTCTGCAGTCGCCCTTCGGCGTGGTGACCTCGGCGACGGTGTGGCTCTCGCCGCTGCCGCGCTCGGTGCAGTCGCTGCGCTTCTCCGTCGACGACGACGCGCGCCTCCCCGCCCTGGTCGACGCGCTGCGCGCCCTGCGCCTCGAGGGCACCCTCCGCGGATCGACCGCGCTCTGGCGCGACGCGCGCGTGCTCTCGGCGCTCACCGCGCACCCCCGCGCGGGCGAGTCTGACGTGCGGGCCCTCGACGAGCGCGAGCTCCGCGCGATGTGCGACGACCGGGGGATCGCGCGGTGGTCCGGCGTCGCGCCGATGTACGCCGCGAGCGAGGCGCAGGGGCGCGCCGACCGCGAGCGCGCGGTGGAGGTGCTCGCCCCCGTGGTCGACGCGTGGCGCTGCGAAGAGCGCGTGGGCGAGTCGCGCGCCGGTCGCGAGCTGCTCACCGACGCAGACCCCGCGATGGCGCAATTTCAAGGCGTTCCCAGCGAAGAGAGCCTGCGCTCGGCGTACTGGCGCAGGGGCGCCGCGCCCCTCGAAGACCTCGACCCCGAGCGCGACGGCTGCGGGCTCATCTGGACCGTCACCGCCGTGCCCTTCTCCGGCGACGCCGTGCTCCGCGCCGCGACGCGGGCCGAGGCGGCGCTCCGCGCGCACGGCTTCGACCCCTTGATCGCGTTGACCGTCCCCACGCCCCGCGTCGCGCAGCTCGTGCCGCTGATCGTGTTCGACCGCGACGACGCCGCGCAGGGCGCGCGCGCCGAGGCGTGCCGCCGCGAGCTCGCCGAAGCGTTTCGCGAGATGGGGCTATACCCTTGCCGCGCAGGGGTCCTCGACGCGATCCCGCCGAGCGTCGACGACACCGACGGCGTGCTCGCGCGGCTTCGCGCGGCGCTCGACCCCGCGGGCGCGCTCTCGCCCGGCCGCTACGGCGTGTGATCCTGGTACCTTTCCACAGGGGACCTGAAGGGTTGAGGCGAACCCACGCTGCGGGCCCACACCGCGCTACCGCGCGCCCTCTCCCGCCTCGGGAGAGACGCTCTTCAAGGGGTAAGCATGGGTAGAATTCGCGGACGTCCCCGGTGCCCACCATGACCTATGCCCGACCGAAGCACCCCTTCTCCCGAGGCGCTGCGTTCGACACACAAGTCAGGAATCCGCTTGAAAACAAGTGTGATGCGCCTCTGGTCGGTCCG
>JAWKRB010000066.1:0-3286 GCA_041389885.1 Polyangiales bacterium
CCGGGCGGCCCGGCCTTCGAGCGCGGGCTCTTCGAGTGGGAGCGAGAGGCCCTCGCGCACCCGGCGTTTCCGCGCGCGGGCAGGGTGCTGATCGGGGGCGCGGGGGGGGGCCGCGAGCTGCTCGCCCTCACCGAGATGGGCTACGCCGTCGACGCCTTCGAGCCCGCGCCGACCCTCGCGCACGCGCTCGCGGAGCAGGCCGCGCGCTGCGCCGACAGCCGCGCCCTCCACGGCGGATACGCCGAGCTCGTGCGCGCCGCGCGGGGAGAGGGCGGGCCCCTGGCGTGCCTGCGGGGGCGCGGCTTCGACGCGGTGCTCCTGGGCTGGGCGAGCTTCTCGCACGTGAGCTCCGACGAGGGGCGCGAGTCGCTGCTGCTCGCGATCGCGTCGCTCGCGCCGCGGGCGCCGGTGCTCCTGAGCTACCTCGGCCCCGACGACGACGGCCGCCTCAACGGGCGCGTCGAGGCGCTGCGCGCGCCCGTGCGCGCGGGGCTCTCGCGCGTCTTCGGGCGCGAGGCCGCGGGCGAGGGCGAGGGCTTCGTGCCGGGCGCGGGGTTCTTTCGTCGCACGCGCCCCGACGAGCTCGTGGCCCTCGCGGAGTCGTGCGGCTACGCGGTCGCGCTGCACGCGCAGGAGCCCTACCCCCACGCGCTGCTCACCCCCCGCCGCGCGGTGGCGTCGTGAGCGTCTCGCTGCTGCCCGACCCCGACCGCCCCCTCGATCACCGCAACCCCCTGATCGTGTCGGTCGACGGCGTGCTCAGCCTCGACGAGTGCGCGGCGCTCATCGCGCGCATCGAGGCCCTCGGGCCCACGGCGGCCCCGATCACCACCGACCGCGGCTTCGTGATGCGCCCTGACATTCGCAACAACACGCGGGTGATGTTCGACGACGTCGAGCTCGCGTCGACGGTGCTGTCGCGGGTGCGCGCGCGCCTCCCCGAGCGGCTGGAGCGGGATTGGCACATCTGCGGCGTCAACGAGCGCCTGCGCTGCTACCGCTACGAGCCGGGGCAGTACTTCGCGCCGCACTTCGACGGCGCCTTCGTGCGCAGCCGAGACGAGCGGAGCCTGCTGACGCTCATGGTGTACCTCAACGCCTGCGAGGGCGGCGGGCACACGGGATTCCTCGACCAGGACCTTCGCGTGGCGCCCCGCGCGGGCGCCGCGCTGATCTTCAACCACCACCTGCTGCACGAGGGCGCCGAGGTCACCGCCGGGGTGAAGTACGCGGTGCGCTCCGACGTGATGTACCGCCGCGCGGAGGGATGAGGGGGCGCGGGCCCACATCCCGCGCTGCCGCGCGTCCCTTCTCCCGCCTCGGGCTGCGTTCGACACACAAGTCAGGAATCCGCTTGAAAACAAGCGCGATGCGCCTCTGGTTCGTCCGCGCCGCCCCTCGTCCCTTCGACCCAGCGCGGGTCCCCTCCTTCGCCCTCCTCCATGGCTTCGCCGATGGAGGAGGGGCTGCGTCCTTCGGGTGGATGCCCTGCGTCGAACTGCCCTTTGGGATGCGTCACATGGCCTGAGACCGCGCGGATGTGCCTGCCATCCTCACACCAGCCCTCCTCCATCGGCGAAGCCCATGAGGAGGGGGCGGTGCAGGGCCCCGCGCTGGGTCGAAGGGACGAGGGCGGCGCGGACCGACCAGAGGCGCATCACGCTTGTTCTCAAGCGGATTCCTGACGGTGTGTCGAACGCAGCGCCTCGGGGAGAAGGATGCGCGGCAGGATGTGGGTCCACACCCGGTCTTCGCCCAGCACCGCGTTGTCGATGAGCCGCGTCGCGCCCACGCGCACCGCCAGCGCGAGCACTGCGCGGCGCCCCCTCGGGCACCTCCTCGGGCAGCGCAGACAAATCCTCCGCGCCGCGCACGGCGACGTAGTCCACCGCGTCGACCGCGCCGCGCAACGCGTCTCCCGCCCGCGGAGGGCGCGCACGCCGCGCTCGCCCACGCCTCCCACGCGCGAGGGCCTTCGCGCAGCGCCGCGGATCTGCGCCGCGCGCGCGCGGTCCCCTCGCTCAGGTAGCGGTTGCGGCGAGCTCATCGCCAGGCCGTCGGCCTCGCGGATCGTTCGATGCCCCACGACCTCGACGGGGATCATCAGGTCTCGAACCATCCGGGTGATCACCCGGAGCTGCTGGTAGTCCTTGCGGCCGAAGACGGCGACGCAGGGGCCCGCGGCGTTGAAGAGCCGGGTGACCACCGTGGCGACGCCCTCGAAGTGCGTGGGGCGAAACTCGCCCTCCAGCGGCGCCGAGACCTCGGCGACGCGCACGCGCGTCTGGTCCCCGTCGGGGTACATCTCGTCGACGGCGGGGGCGAAGACCACGTCGACGCCCGCCTCGGCGCAGCGCGCGAGGTCGGCGTCGAGGGTGCGGGGGTACTTCGAGAGGTCCTCGCTGGGGGCGAACTGCGTGGGGTTCACGAAGATCGAGGTCGCCACCAGCCCCGAGGGCCCCACGCGCGCGCGGGCCTCGCGGGCGAGGGCGATGTGCCCGTCGTGCAGGGCGCCCATGGTGGGCACGAAGCCCACCCTCGCGCCTCGCGCGCGGGCCTCGTCGCAGCGCGCGCGGAGGGCCGCGACGGCGCGAAGGACCTCGACGCTCACTGCGTGGGACCGTAGACCCGCGAGAGCTCGATGGCGACGTGGGTGTCGCTCGTGTCGGTGATGTCCTGCGGCGACTCGAGGGTCATCGCCTCGAGGGTGGGGTAGTGCGAGAACATCCGCGGGGTGCGTCCCTCGCCGAGGCCGAAGCTGTGCTCCACGTCGGGGAAGGCGCCGTCGCGCACCTCTTCGACGTAGGTCTTCACCGCGTCGACGCCGCGGCGAAAGAACTGCTCGTAGCGCTTCACGAAGCGGGGCTTGAGCGTGTCGTTGAGCCCCAGGAGGTCGTACGACACCAGGATCTGCCCGTCGCACTCGGCCCCGGCGCCGATGCCGATGGTGGGCACGTCGACGGCGCGGGTGATGCGCTCAGCGAGGGGCGCGGGCACGCCCTCGATGACCACCGCGAAGGCCCCGGCGTCGACCACGGCGATGGCGTCTTCGAGCACCGACTCGGCGTCCATCGCGTTGCGGCCCTGGACCTTGAAGCCGCCCATGGTGTGCATGCGCTGGGGCATCAGCCCCACGTGCGCCATCACGGGGATGCCCATGCGCACGAGGCGGTGGATCACCTCGGCGATCTCCTTGCCGCCCTCGAGCTTGACCGACTCGAAGCCGCCCTCCTTCATCATCTTGCCGGCGTTCATCAGCGCCTGCTCCATCGACGCCTGGTACGAC
>JAWKRB010000067.1:0-2588 GCA_041389885.1 Polyangiales bacterium
CAGCGCGTCGGTGAAGCCGTCGCCGTCGACGTCGCCCGCCGCGACCAGCGAGAGCGCCTCGACGCGACGCCCTGGCGCGCAAGGAGATCGCGTCGCAGGGACCTCGGGCGCGGCGGTGAACACCCGCTCCGCGAGCCCCGCGGCGCTGTAGCGCACCCGCACCTCGAGGCGGGGCGGGGGCGCGGCGTTCACCGCGTCCTCGACGCCGTCGCCGTCGAAATCGACCACCGCGCGCAGGCACCCCGCGGGCATCTCGGTCGTCGGGACCTCCAGCGCGCGGGTCGCCGAGCGCGCGCCGTCCCGCGTGCTCACGCGCCAGAACAGCGTTCCCGGGCGCAGCGCGCTCGGAGGGATCCACGCGCCGTCGCGCCCTTCGCCCTCGACGAGCACGCGGGCGCACGCGCGGTCGGCGCAGAGCGTCACGCGCGCGGGCTCGTTCGCGGGCGCGATCCACCGAAAGGTGGGCCGCGCGCCGCGCACGCGCTCGCCGCTCAAGGGACGCAGCAGCCGCAGGGCGGGAGGCGTGCGCCCGCAGGGAGCGCTTGCGGGAGGCGCGTCAGAAGCGCCCGCGTCGGGGGCGCTCTGCACGGTCAGGGCGCATCCCGAGGCGAGCGCCGCGAGCGCGCATCCTCGAAGGGGACTTCGCACCCCTCGCATCGAAGCGCCCGCGCGGCGCTCCGGTCAAGCGCCGCGTGGTACACCGTCGCGCATGAGCCGCGCCGTATCGATCGACTCGCTGCCGGTGTCGCTTCGGGTCGAAGACGCGGTGGAGGCCGCCTGCGCCGCCGACATCGCGTTCATCGAAGAGCGCCTGCGCCGCGGGCAGTCGGTGCTGGTGGAGTGCGACAAGGAGCTCACGGTCTACCTCTACCTCGCCGTGCGCCAGCGCCTCCGCCGCGCGGCCCAGCCGCCGCGCATCGTGCTGATCGACGGGCGCCCCGCGGCCGACGCGCCGCCCCGCGCCACGCTCTCGCGCATGATCGAGCAGCTCGGCGACGCCATTCGCGGCGCCGTCGAGCGCGCGGTGATCGTGCTGCCGCACCTCGACGTGCTCACCACCACGCACACCGGTCTCACCCTCGAGGCGAGGGAGTGCATCCCGCTGCTCTACGAGAACCCCGAGGCGGTGGTCCTGGGCTTTCGAGACCCGAGCTTCGAGGTGCCCAAGGTGATCCGCGACGTGTTCGCCGCGCGCCGGGAGATCACGGGCATCCCCCGCGGCGCCCTCGCGAAGATCATCACCCAGCGCGAGGCGAAGTCGCTGCACGCCAGGGACTTCGATCCCGTCGGGCTCTACCGGTACGCCTCGGGGCTCAACCCCGTGCGCGCGCGCAGGCTCTTCGCCGACCTCGCCCTGCGCCGCGAGGCCGGCGCCGACGAGGACCTCTCGGCCGAGGTCTACGCCGAGCTCCGGCGACACACGGTCACCGACGGCGTCGAGCTCCCGAGCGTCGACCTCGACCGCGACATCGGCGGCTACGGCGAGGTGAAGGCCCGGCTGCGCGACGAGCTCCTCGATCTGGTGCGCCGCAAAGACGCCCTCACCGTCGAGGGCGACATTCGCGCGCTCGAGTCGTTGCTCCCCCGCGGCGTGATCTTTCACGGCCCGCCGGGCACGGGAAAGACCTACTTCGCCAAGGCCGTCGCGGCGGCGATGGACGCGACGGTGATCGTGGTCTCGGGGCCGGAGCTCAAGTCGAAGTGGGTGGGCGAGTCGGAAGAGAACCTCCGGCGGATCTTTCGCCAGGCCCGTCAGAGCGCGCCCTCGGTGATCGTCTTCGACGAGATCGACGCCTTCGCGCACCAGCGCGGGAGCTACCAGGGCTCTGGGGTGGAGCACTCGATGGTCAACCAGCTCCTCACGGAGATGGACGGCTTTCGCAAGAACGAGATGGTCTTCGTGGTGGGCACGACGAACTTCGTGTCGTCCCTCGACGGCGCGCTGCTGCGGCCGGGGAGGTTCGAGTTCCTCATCGAGATCCCCGCGCCCGACCCCGACGACCGCCGCGCGATCGCGAAGATCTACAGCGAGCGCCTCGCCCTCGGCCTCACCCCCGAGCTCGTCGAGCACCTCGTGCGGCGCACCGAGGGCCTCGCCGACGCGGAGAAATCCCTCCCCTTCACGGGCGATCACCTCCACGCGCTGTGCCGCGCGCTCAAGCGACAGCAGCTCCGCGAGGGCGGCGGTGCGTTCACCCCCGACGACATCGACCGCGCGCTGCAGCGCAAATCGCGCCGGCGCGTCGTGCTCTCGCCCGACGAGGAGAAGGTCATCGCCGTGCACGAGGCGGGGCACGCGCTCGCGGCCATGCTGCTCCCCAGGGCCACCGCCCCCGAGCGCATCTGCATCGCGCAGGACCAAGACGGCGCCCTGGGCTACGTGCTCCGCGCCGCGCGCGCGCGCCCCTACGTCACCACCGAGGACGAGCTGCGCGCCGACATCTGCGTGGGCCTCGGCGGACAGGTCGCCGAGCGCATGGTGTTTCGCGAGGTGAGCGGCGGGGCGTACACCGACCTGCAGCACGCCAACGCCATCGCCCGCGCGATGGTGGAGCAGTACGGCATGTCGCGGGCGATGGGTCCGCGCG
>JAWKRB010000068.1:0-2323 GCA_041389885.1 Polyangiales bacterium
TGCCCAGCACCGCGGGACGCTCAGTGCCGCAGCCCACCGACGTGACCAGCGCGAGGATCATCCACGCCGTGCGAAGCTTCGAAGAGTCTCTCATCGGGTCGAATACTCCATGAATGGTCTTCAAGGGACTGCATCGATCCTCCTGCGTCAAGGCATCCGAACCGATCGACGCGGCCGCGCGCCGCGGTCGCGACGTCACACCCCGCCGGGCAAGACGCGCCCGACGCGCCCGCGTCGGGCGCCGAGCCCGCGGGCACATCGCGCGGAGCTTGCGCGGCGCGCATGAGGTGCGCGCACGTCGCACCCTCGTTCGCGCGACCGGCGCCCTTGCCCACGGGCCTCCCTCGGAGGACCCTGTCTCCCCACCGATGCTCGTCTCCCTCGGACGCACACCTCGACGCGAGGGCCTCGTCGACCTGCTGCTGGCCTGCCACGCGCGCATCCGCTCGTTCGCGTCGATGGCGGAGCGGCTCGGCGACCCCGCCCCCGACGACGGGCAGGTCGTAGCGGCCTGCGACGCCGTGGCGCGGTACTTCGGTGACGCGCTGCCCCTGCACGCCCGAGACGAAGAGGAGAGCCTGCTGCCCCGCCTCGCCGGCCGCGACCCCGCCCTCGACGACGCGCTCCTGCGGATGCGGCGGGAGCACGCCGATCACGTTGCAGCGCTGAGAGATCTGCTCGATCGATGCGAGGCGCTGCGGGCGTCGCCGGGGGTCTTCGCGCGACGCGCGGAGCTCGCCCGCGCCGCGCGTCACCTGCGCGCGGCCTTCGAGCCGCACCTGGAGCGCGAGGAGCGCGAGGTGTTCCCCGCGGCGGACGCGCTGTTGACCGACGACGAGCGCCGCGCGGCGGTGGCCGAGATGCGCGCGCGCCGCGCGGGGTGAGCCACGGTCCGCGCGGGGGGCGGTTGCCCGCGGCGCGACCTTCGGCTTGTATGACGGCCGCGCTGCGACCCGATGGCGCAGAAGGACGATGGACGTGATCTCTCTCCGACAGCTCGCCGTGGCGTGCCTCGTCGTCGCCGCGTGCTCGCGGCGCTCGCGCGAGGGCGCGTGCACCTCGGACCGCGACTGCCCCAGCGGTCGCTCGTGCCTGCGCGGGAGCTGCGCGCCCCGCGCTCCGGCGGCGCCTACCCCGATCCCGGTGGTCCCCGCCCCGACGACGCCGACGGCGCCCCAGCCCACGCCCACCGAGCCGGGGCCGACGGCCCAGGCGGGCGAGTCCGACGCCGCCCTGGTGCAGCCTCCCCCCGGACTCGCGGGGGGCTCGCTCCGCTGTTCGTTCACCGAAGGGGGCCGCGACCACGACCGCCAGTGCGTGGTCACCGACACCGGCAACGGCGGCTATCGCGTGGTCGCCCGGGGCACGGGGCAGAACCCCACCGAGGACTTCACCTTCGACGCCTTCGGCGCGGCGCCGGTGTACGGGGTGCGGGGCTCGCTCACGGCCTCCGGCGACTGCGGCGGCGCGTTCACCGGCGCCCTCACCCGTGAGGGCACCTCGGAGCCGCCGGTCTACACGGTCCGGTGGGGCCGCGGCTGCGTGATCACGCTGCGGCTCTGACCCGACAAGCGCCCCCGAGGGCGCCCGCCGCGCCCTTCGGCCTCTGTCTTGCTGAGCTCCCTCCGACGGCCTTCGGGCCCTCGGGCGGTATATTCCCCTCTCGTCACGCGTTTGCGGCGAGGGAGCCGCCCGCGATTCGTCCCTCGCCCGCTCGCGGGCCTCCGTTCCCAAGAAAGGAGAGATTCCATGCCCGACGACCCTCCCCCGAAGGCGCCCCCTTCGCCCCCGGAGCCGACCGCGAACGCCCCGCAGCCGCGACACCCCGCCGAGGGAGACGTGCTCCCGGCGACGACCGAGCGAGGGATGGAGCGGCTGAAGGTCAAGGAGCGCCTCTCGGCGGCCCGCGCCTCGAAGGAGGCCGCGCTGCGGGACATCATCGCGATCGCCCCGGCCGAGAGCGGTCCCCGTCTGGCGCGGGCGCTCGAGGCGATGTTCCAGGGCGCCTCGCCCGACGACGTGCGGGCGCTTCGGGAGGCGCTGCTGCGCCGCGAGGAGGAGCCCACCGAGCACCCCGACGAGGCGCTCTCGTCGACCTGGCGGCGCGGGGGATACCCCTACCGCAACCTCATGCTCCGCAAGACCTACGAGAAGGAGAAGTACCGCCTTCAGGTCGAGCTGCTGAAGCTCCAGGCGTGGGTGAAGGAGACCGGGCAGAAGGTGGTGATCCTCTTCGAGGGGCGCGACGCCGCCGGCAAGGGGGGGACCATCAAGCGCTTCATGGAGCACCTGAACCCCCGCGGCGCGCGGGTCATCGCCCTCG
>JAWKRB010000069.1:0-1943 GCA_041389885.1 Polyangiales bacterium
CAGCGGGCGCAGCGTGAACGACTCCGGCGCCCGCAGGCGCGACACGAGGCGGTGCGACGCGAGGGCCTGCGTCGCGAGGCCCTTGGTCGCGGTCTCGAGGCGCGCGGCGCTGTTCACCGCGTCGCCGACGACGGCGATGGCCAGGCGCTCGGCGCTGCCCAGGGTGCCCAGGGTCACGGGGCCCTGGTTGAGCCCGATGCCCACGCGGAGGGTCACGTCGGTGATGCCGTCGGCGACGAGGGTCGGAGGGATCTCGGCGATCTCCACCGCCGCGCGCATCGCGCTGTCGGCCTCGCCGGGAAAGAGCGCGAGCGTGGCGTCGCCGACGATGTCTTGAATGAAGCCGCCGTTGCGCGCGACCGCGGCGGTCACCCGCTCGAGCCAGGCGTTGAGCAGCCCGAAGGTCGCCGCCGGGCCGAGGCTCTCGGTCAGCCCCGTGAAGCCCCGGAGGTCGGCGAAGAGCACCGCCATCTCCATCTCCCGAGCCTCGCCCGGGAGCACGTCGACCAGCCGGGGGCGGCCCAGGTTCTTCAAGAAGTCGGTCGGCACGAAGCGCGCGGCGGCGCGTCCCAGCCTCTCGGCGTCGTCGTAGAGCCGCGCGTTCTCGAGCGCGATCGCGGCCTGCGCGCCGAGGAGCTGCAGGAGCCGCGTTCGCCCCTCGGTGAAGGCGTCGGCGATGAGGTCGTTCTCGAGGTAGAGCAGCCCCGCGGTGCGGCCCTTCAGCGTCAGCGGCAGCGCGAGGACCGAGAGGTCATCGACCGAGGCGGCCCCCGGGGCGTCAGAGAATCGCTTGTCTCGCAGCGCGTTGGAGAGCACCAGGGGGGCTCCCGAGCGCAGCGCGTAGCGCGCGACCCGCGCCGCCACGCCGGAGAGCTCGTCGAGGGCGGCGCCCTTCTCCGGGGCGTCAGCGCCGCGCGCGGCGGCCACCCGCGGGACCTCGCCGTCGAGCAGCAGCAGCACGGCCCGCGTGGCGCCGGCGTTCTCCATGCTCACCTCCAGCACGCGCTCGATGAGCCGGTCGGTGCGCAGCTCGCCGGTGATCGCGAGGGAGGACTTGGAGAGGGTCGACAGGTCGAACTCGGCGCTCTCGAGGCGATCGGTCGTCGGCGAGGCGCCGCGACGCTCGACGAGCTGCGGAAAGGCCTCCTCGAGCGCGCGCACCTTGGCGGTCGCGCCCCAGCGCGCCCAGGCCACCGCGGCCTCGGCGAGGTACGCCCGCGCCGAGGTCACCTTCGAGCGCGCGAGGTGGTGCCGCCCGGCGAGCTCGAAGGCCAGCGCCTCTTCGTAGACGAAGCCGTGCCTCTGCGCCGCCGCCGCGGCCGCGTCGTAGCCGTCCATGGCGGCGAGGGCGTCGCCGCGGGCGCGCGCGAGCTCGGCGTCGATGAGCGCGAGGCGGTGCCCGTGGTTGTGCGGCGCGTAGGCGGCCGCGCCCTCGAGCTGCGCGCGGTGCCAGGCCGCGCGCTCGAGGTGCTGCTCCCTCGCGTCTCCCTCAGCGCCCGCGGCGAGGGCCGCGCGGGCGAGGGCGGCGGTCTGGTGCGTGAGCACGATGTGGTAGGTGCACGACGCGCCGTCGGCGAAGGGCGCGCCGGCGGCCTCGGCGGCCAGCGCGCCGGCGTGATCGCCCGCGAGGTAGCGCAGGAGCATGCGCTGGGTCTGGAGCACGAAGACCGCGCCCCGCGAGCCCGAGGCGACGAGGGCGTCGAACTCGGCGTCCTCGTCGAAGCCGTCTTCGTTCATCGAGCCCAGCGAGGGCGTGAGCCCCTGGAGGGCGCGGACGTGGCGTCGAAAGGGCTCCGTGCAGTCGAGGGGCGCGCGCTGCCCGAGGCGGCGCATCTCGCGGCACTCGCGCTCGAGGTCCTGCGCCATCACCGCGAGGGGGGCGCCGCCGTAGAACGCGTTGGCGAGGGAGAGGTGCCAGATCCACGCGGAGTACTCGTGGTCGC
>JAWKRB010000070.1:0-1850 GCA_041389885.1 Polyangiales bacterium
TACACCTCCCCGTCGCGCGTCAGCGAGCGCGCCGCGTCGGCCACCGCGGCGGGCGCGCCCGCCGCGTCGTCGTCTCGCATCAACCCGAGGTCTCCCTGGTCGCGCCGCAGCTCCGACACCGGAGAGCTCGCCGCGAGAGCCGACAGCGGAGTGCCCTCGCGCAGCGCCTGTATCGCCGCGGCGGCGGCCTCGCGGCTGGGCAGCGCGAGGGCGCGCGCGTGGAGCCGCGCGTCGCGAACGAACTGCCCGCGGTGGGCCTCGGCGTAGCGCGCGAGGGCCTCGTCCGAGAGGTCGACGCGGGGCATCGACGCCACGGCCTCGCGGCGAAAGAGCGCCTCGGCGAGGGTGCCCGCCAGGTCGCTGTCGGTGGGCAGGGGCATCGGGGCGCGCGTGCTCAACAGGACGTCGCGCACGAGCGCCTCCGCGAGCCGCGCGGGGCTCTCGACGCGCAGGCCCGCCTGGGTGCGCCGCCGCCACTCCAGGGCGAGGTCGCAGACGGTGACCCTCGTGCGCCCCACCCGCGCGACGACCAGATCGGGCTGCGGGACGGGCACCGGGCAGCGCTCGTCAGGGACCGGGGGGCGGGTCGTGAGCAGGGGCGCGGGCGCCGGGGGCGCGATCGGCGCCGAGGCGTCTGCGGCTTCGGCCCGCGCGGCCGCGGCGTCGAGCTCGACGGGCGCGGCGGGGCGCTCGCTCGCGGGGGCGGGTGAGGGGGCCGCGGCGCCGACGGCGCGGAGGTCATCCGCGTGAGCGCAGGCGATGAGCGCCGCGCAGACGGGCATCGCGAATTGGAGCCGGCGGCGCAGGGGGACGGCCATGGGGCCCAAGGGTAGTACCTCTCGGGCAAGAATCCGAAGCGCCGTGCGCGGCGTGAACTCTGAGAGAGACGAGGTATGTTGTCGGCCCTATGCCGACCGCTCCCGAAGCGCCTCGCGCTCGAAACACTCAGGTGCCGGCGACGGCCCTGCTGCGCGCCTACCTCTACCTGGGCCTCGGGTTCGCGTGGGCGATCGCGACGCTGACGCTCCTCAAGAACGCCGGGCGGCTGCTGCCCTGGCTGATGTTCACCGACGCGCGCTGGGGCCTCGCCGCCGTGGGCGCGGCGCTCCTCTTCGGCTGGCCCGCGGTGCGCGGCGTCGTCGGGTACCGCAGCGGGCTCGCGGTGCTGCTGCTGCTGTCGTCCCTCGTGGGCACGATCTTCGCGATGATGTCCATGGCGATTCGCCACGCGACGCTGCTGCAGGTCGTGGGGCTGACGGTGATGGCCTTCGCCATCGCGTCGCTCATCGGCCAGCGCACCCGGCGTGACCTGCACAAGGTGCGGCGCGCTGCCGTGCTCGTGCGGGACGTGGTCGAGATGGTCGCCATCGGCCTCGCCGCGAGCCTGACGGGCTCCTGGGTCGAGCACGGGCTCGCCGTGCTCGGCGTAGGCGTCGCGATGCTGGTGGTGGCCGACGACACGCAATCGCTCGGCGACGCGGTGGTCACGTCGCCCGAAGAGGACGGGCCGCGGCTCGCCGTCGTGCACGCGACCGACATGTTCTTCGACTGCTTTCGGCTGAGCCACCTGTTCCTCGCGCTGCTCAAGCCGCAGAAGCGCAAGCGCCCGCGCTGACTCACTCGTCGGGCGTCGTCGCGCCCATGCGCGAGAGCAGCGCCGCGACGCTCGGGTCGCGCTGGAGCAACGCCCTCACCTTGCCCTCGACCGCCGCGCGGGCGGCGCCGGTGGCCCCGCTGCTCGCGACGGCCGCCTCGGTGAGCCGCGCGACCGCCTGGTCGGGGGTGATCGCGCCCGCGGCGTGCTGCGCGAGGGCGCGCTGCGTCGCGCTCACCCCCTCGGCGGAGCCCGC
>JAWKRB010000071.1:0-1810 GCA_041389885.1 Polyangiales bacterium
GACGACCCTGAGAACGCCCTGCCCCGCGCCTGGGACCACATCGGCGCCCTGGTCGAAGACCGCAACCGCGACGGCGTCCTCGACGGCGGCGACACCCTGCGGCACATGGGCGCCCGGGGCCTCGACGACACCTCGCTGCTCCACGCCGGTCCGATGCAGATCGCGGTGTGGCGCTGGCGGTCGTCGCGCTGACTCAGTCGCCCACGCACTCGCCGAGGTCGAAGGCGCCGCAGGAGCGCAGGGGCTGGTCGCACCCGCAGTTCGCGGGCGCGGTGTAGGTCGTGCCGCGGCGCGTGATCGCGGGCTGCGTGGCGCACGCCGGGAGCCCCGCGCCCTCGCGCCAGACGAAGAGGCGGTAGCTCCCGCAGCTCTGACCGCAGAAGTCGGTCGTCGAGGTGTTGCCGAACACGCAGACGATCTTGCCGTCCTGCGCGTTGGTGGGGGTGCGCCCGCCGAGGCTGAGGCAGGTGAGCGCGGCCTGCGTCGAGCACAGCAGCGCTCCGACGGTGCTCACGCAGGTCCCGCGGCGGCAGCCCTGGCCGGCGGGGCACGCGCGGCCGCAGCCGCCGCAGTGCCGGGGGTCGTACTGCAGGTCTGACTCGCAGCCGTTGGTGGGGTCGCCGTCGCAGTTGCCGTGCCCCGACTCGCACGCGGGCACGCAGGTCCCGTTGGTGCACTCCGCCCGCGCGAAGCGAGGCGACCCGCAGGACCACCCGCAGCGCCCGCAGTGCTCCGGGTTCGAGCCGAGGTTCACCTCGCAGCCGTTCGCGTAGTCCGTGTCGCAGTCGGCGTACCCGTTGTTGCACGCGCCCTGGCCGCAGGCGCCCTCGCGGCACACCACGGGGCGGTTCGGCGTCGGGGGGCAGGTCCTGCCGCAGCCGCCGCAGTTCTCGATGGAGCTCATCACGTCGGCGCAGCCGGTCGTGCACGCGAGCTGCCCCGCGGGGCAGGTGGCCTCGCAGCGGCCCGACACGCAGCGAGTGCCTGCGGCGCAAGCGTTTCCGCACGATCCGCAGGAGGCCGAGTCGCTCTGGGTGTCGACGCAGCGCGAGGCCCCGCCCGCCTCGCAGCGCTGCAGCGACCCCGGGCACGCGCAGGTGCCCGCGTTGCACGTCTGCCCCGCCTCGCACGCGGTGCCGCACGCGCCGCAGTTCATCGGGTCGCTGCGGAGGTCTCGGCAGCTCGCGCCGCAGGCCCTCAGCCCCGCGCCGCAGCTCGCCGCGCACGCCCCCGCGGCGCACACGGTGCCGGCGGGGCACGCCGCGCCGCACGCGCCGCAGTGCTCGCCGTCGCGCTGGAGGTCGGCGCAGCGGGCGGGGCCTCCGTCCGACGCGCACATCGCGCTCCCGGCGGGGCACGTCAGCGCGCAGCGACCGCCCTCGCAGCGCTCTCCGCCCGCGCAGGCCGCGCCGCACGCGCCGCAGTTCGCGTTGTCAGAGTCGAGCGAGACGCAGCGGTCGCCGCACCGGGTCGCGCCGCCCGCGCACCCGGCGTCGCTCGGGCCGTCGTCCCTCGTCACGCCGCCGTCGACCGTCGGCGCGTCGGCCGGAGCGACCGCGATGTCCATCGCCGTGGAGAGGTCCGCCGAGGCGCCCGCGTCGGTCACGGAGGCGGTCCCGCCGTCACCCGAGCAGCCCACCGCCGCGGCGATCCACAGCACCGCGCCGACACAACCGTTCCATCGAGTCATCGCAACCCTCCCATCGCACTGTTTTGCCGCTTCGGTGTACCTCGATCCGCTGATCTCCGACGAGTGAATTCGGACGCGCTCGACGGCCGCGGCGCGACCGGGGCTGATTGTCCCAGGTTG
>JAWKRB010000072.1:0-1587 GCA_041389885.1 Polyangiales bacterium
AGGGCGTGCTCGAAGCGGCCCGCGATGCGTGCGTTCATGCGGTCTCCGTGGCGAGGATGAAGCTGATGACGGTGGTGAAGCTCCCGCCGACGTTGAGCGTGGCCACGCGCCGCGCGCCCTTCACCTGCGTGTGCCCGGCGCGGCCGGTGAGCTGCTTCGCGGCGTCGACCACCATGCGCACGCCCGTGGCGCCCACGGGGTGCCCGCCGCCGATGAGGCCGCCGCTGGGGTTCACCGGGAGCGGTCCCTCGAAGGCGAACTCGTCGCGGTCGATGAGCGCGCCGAGGGCGCCCGGCGCCGCGAGGCCGAGGTGGTCGAGGAGGGCGTACTCGGTGACCGTGAAGCAGTCGTGGAGCTCGAGGGCGTCGAGGTCCCGCGCGCCCGAGATCTTCGCGCGGCGGCAGGCGTCGTCGAAGGCCTTGCGCACGTGCGGGAACAGCAGCCCGTCGGGCGCCGCGCGGCGCAGCTTCTCGTCGAGGGAGAGCCCCGCGGTGGCGTGCCCCCATCCCGCGCTGCGCGGCGCGCCCGCGCGGTCGAGCTCCCGCGCGAGGCGAGGCGACGCGAGGATCAGCGCCGCGGCGCCGTCGGTGACCTGCGCGCAGTCGTGCCGGCGAATTCGCCCTTCGACCACGGGGTTCTGCGCGTCGTCGAAGGCGTCGGGGGAGTAGCTCCAGCGGCGCGTCTGCGCGAGGGGGTTGCGCCGCCCGTTGGCGAGGTTCTTCTGCGCGATCTTGCGCAGGTGCCTCGCCTCGAGGCCGCCGCGGGACTCGTAGGCCTCGGCCACCTGCGAGAACATCGCCGGCCACGGGTAGCGCGCGCCCTGGGCGTCTCGCCCGTGCAGCGCGGCGGTGCCCAGGTGCTGCGCGGCGACCTCGCCAGGCACGTTGCGCTCCTGCTCGACGCCCAGCACCAGGGCGCAGTCGTAGCGACCCGACTCGAGGTCGGCCATGGCCGCGAGCACCGCGGCGCTCCCCGACGCGCAGGCGGCTTCGTGGCGCGTCGCGGGGACGCCCCAGAGGCCCTCGACCGCCGTCGCGGGCATGGCGCCGAGTTGGGCCTGCGACGCGAAGAGCTCGCCGAAGGCGTTGCCCACGTGCACCACGCCCACGCGCGCGACATCGAGCTCCGCGTCGCCGAGGCAGCCCTCGACGGCCTCGCGGGTGAGGTCGACGAGGGTGCCCCCGTCGCGGGAGAGATGCCGCGCGAAATCGCTCTGCCAGACGCCAATCACATGGACCAAGGGACCGTCTCTCTCGGGGCGCGCGCGGCGCGGGAGGCGCTCGGCGGCGCGGCGATGAGAGTTCCCGCGCCGAGAGGCTGTCAAGCCCGACGGGGGCGGCGAGCGCGCTCAGACCAGCGCCCACACGCGCTGGGTCCACCGGTCGCCCGCGAAGACGAACTGCCGCGGGCCGCGCTGAAAGAGCACCGTCGCCACCAGGGTCGTGACGCCCGCCTGCCGCGTCTCGCTCACGTGCTGCACGACGCCGGTGAGAAACACCGGGTGCCGCACGAGCCCGCCGCGCGCGTTCGGTGACAGCGCGTCGAGGTCGATGGGCGCGGCGTCGGCGTAGGGCTTGAGCTTGCGGT
>JAWKRB010000073.1:0-1566 GCA_041389885.1 Polyangiales bacterium
CGCGCCCTTCGAGAGCTCGCGCACGCGCCGGCGGTTCTCGCGCTGGTCGAGAAAGATCCCCGTGCTCAGCCCGTCGCCCAGGCGCACCCGGTAGCGCACCCCCGACTCGGTGATCACCATCGGGTCGGGCGCGCTCTCGCCCGCCACCGCGTTCGGCGGCGCCACGTCGCCGCGCCGCGACGAGACCAGCGTGTTGGCCTGCTTGGGGCGGTGCTTGGCGTACACCCCGCGCAGCCCGAGCTCCACCAGCGCCCGGGGGATCGCCGGGTCGTGGGTCGCCCCCATCGCGTGGATCACCGCGTGCTCGCCGTACACGTCCACTGGGCAGTGCGCGAAGCCGTCGCCGTCGTGGGCCAGGCGAAAGGCCGTCGTGTCGCCTCGGCGCGCGAGCTCCCAGCGCAGGTCGGCGGCGCGTAAAAGCTTGTCTCGCAGCGAGATCGACGCGTCGCGGCCCTCGAGGGCGGCGCGGAGCTCGTCGGGCGTGGGGGCCTCGTAGCGCGCGGCCCTCCCCTTCGCGCCGGGGAGGCTCAGGGAGGCCGCGTGGAGCATCATCCTCGACGCGGGGGCGCCGCCGTAGGCCGCGTCGCCCAGCAGGGGAAAGCCCGCGGCGGCGGCCTGCACGCGGATCTGGTGCGTGCGCCCGGTGCGCGGGGTGAACTCGACGAGGGCGCGGCGGCCCGCGCGCTCGAGGAGCCTGTACCCGGTCACGGCGAGGCGCGGGTCGTCGTCGGCGACGCGGTCGCGGGGGAGGCAGGGGCGGGCGCGCATGAGCCCGTCTTTGCCGCGCTCGACGAGGTGGCTCAGGGTGCCCGAGGGGGCGCCGCGGGGGGCGGGCTCGACGACGGCGAGGTAGCGCTTCTCGGCCGCGCGGGTCTCGAAGGCCGCGGCGAGGCGCGGGTTGGCGGAGGGGTCTCGCGCGAAGACCAGCGCGCCCGAGGTCTCTTTGTCGAGGCGCTGGTGCACGCCGAGGTACACCGCGTCGGGGGAGACGCCGTCGCGGCGGGCGATCCAGTCTTGCAGGCGCGAGACGACGTCGTCGCGGCGGGAGGCGTCGGCGGCGTGGGTTGCGATCCCCGCGGGCTTGTTCACCACGAGCAGCAGCGGGTCCTCGTGGAGGATCCAGCGCGCGCGCCAGGGGGTGAAGAGCTCCGCGGGAGACAACGTGCGCGCTGATACCACCTGCGGCGAAACTGATACAGTGCGCCTCCGCCGTGTTCGTGCCCATCGCCCAGCTCCGCTGCGCCATCGAGCTCATCGCGACCCATGACCCGCCGCCGAGCGCCGAGGTGCGCCCCGCGAACGCGGTGGAGCACGAGTTTGAGTACGTCGACGCCCTGATGGGCACCCCCCTGGCCGAGCGCGAGATCCAGGGCCTCGAGCCCGTGGCGGTGGGGCCCGACGGCGCGCCGCTGCCGGTGCTCGACGGGAGCACCTCGGTCGAGGGCAACGTCGTGGCGCGCACGGTGCTCATGCCCCGCGGCGACACCTACGGTGTGCGCGTCGACGGCGCGGGCTCGCTGCGCTACTTCGGCTGCGCGGCGCAGCTCTCGGCGCGGGGCGCGGGGG
>JAWKRB010000074.1:0-1448 GCA_041389885.1 Polyangiales bacterium
GTCACCGCGAGGCGCTGGCGGAGGGCCTCGACGAGCGCACGGGCCTCGTCGAGCGGGAGGGCGGCGATGATCTCTGCGAGCTCCGCGGGGCGCATGTCGCTCGCGACAAGCTACCCGAGCCTCGGGGGTCTCGTCGCGCCCCGCGCGGCCGAGGGGTCGCACCCGACACCCGCAGAGGCGCAACGGGCGCCTACGCCGCGAAGCGGTCCTTGAGCTTGAGAAAGGGCTTCTCCACCAGCGCGTGGAGCGCCGCGGAGGCCGCCAGCGTGAGCGCCGCCGTGAGCACGAAGAGCTCGACGAGGTCTCCCGCGCCGCGGCGCGTGTCGTCCTCGAAGAGCACGGCCCGCGCGAGGTCGAGCATGGGCAGGTGCGTGAGGTACATCGCGTACGAGAGCCGCCCCACGTAGCGCACCGGCGAGAGCTCGAGCGCGCGCACGACCGACGAGTCAGGGCGCAGCACCAGCTCCAGCACCAGCATCGCGCAGGCGAGCCCCAGCGCGCCCAGGCCAAAGCCGAAGCCCGCCGCGCTCCCCACGGGGACCACCGACAGCGCACCGCTCGCGTAGGCCCCCAGCGCGGCGATCACGCTGCAGGAGAGGAGGATCCGTCGCGGAAGGTCACGGCCCGCGGTGAGGTCGAGGGTGAGCGCCGCGAGGGCGCCCCAGAGCAGCGCGTCGAAGCGGTAGTGCGAGATCATGTGCACCGAGCGCAGCGTGTCGACGCCGAGGCGCACCACCGCGTAGCGCACCGCCGGGAGGGCGAGGCACACCGCGAGGCACACGCCCACCCGAGCGCGGCGAGCGCGCAGCACCGCGAGCACCGGGGGCCAGAGGAGGTAGAAGTGCTCCTCGACGCAGAGCGACCAGAAGACCATGTACGCGCCGCCGGGGGTGACGGCGTGGTGCTGGTGCGAGGGGGCCCAGGCGTGGAGGTAGTTGCTCCAGAACGTCGCGTAGGGCCACAGGCCGTAGGGGAAGGGCTCCGCGAGCACGCGCTCGGGGCGCACCGAGCGCAGCGCGTCGACGCCGCGCAGGCCCCAGGTGAGCAGCGCGAAGACCACGTAGAACACCGGGAGAATTCTCAGCGCGCGGCGGAGGTAGAAGCGCTTGAGCGAGATCGACGGCGCGCCGCGGAGGCGGAGGTTCCTGGCCTCTTCGCGCAGGAGCAGGCTGGTGATGAGAAAGCCCGAGAGCGCGAAGAAGAGGTCGACCCCGGCCCAGCCGAAGTAGGCCACCGGGCGCAGCGCGCCGAGCGACGCGACCGGCACGCGAGACGCGAGCGCCGCGTGCCAGAGGATCACCGCGAGCACGGCGATGGCGCGGAGTCCGTCGAGGCCGCGCAGGTGCGCGGAGGGGGCGGGCGCAGTCACGGCGGCATCATAGCGGCAGGGGCGGGGCGGCGCGTCGGGTTCGTCACGCGTCGCCGAGGGCCACGAGCGCCTCGCGCCC
>JAWKRB010000075.1:0-1337 GCA_041389885.1 Polyangiales bacterium
CGACTGCAACGACTTCGACTGCACGCTCTCGAGCGCGGTCTCGGTGTGCCCCCGCGACGCCGGCGCCCCCGCCCGCGACGTGGTCTACCGCGACACGATCCGCTACGACGCGGTCGGCTGCGTGCGCGCGGGCGACGAGAACACCGTCACCGCGTGCACCGACGGGATCGACAACGACTGTGACGGGTACCTCGACTGCGACGACCGCAATTGCTCCTGCGTGGGCGCCTGCGCCGCCGCGGTGCTGGGGTGCGTGTGCCGCGGCCAGGAGACGTCGAGCTCGCTGTGCCGCAACGGGATCGACGACGACTGCAACGGCTTCACCGACTGCAACGACTTCGGCTGCTCGCGCAACCCGTCGGTGAGCGTCTGCCTCGACGGCGGGA
This sequence comes from Polyangiales bacterium, assembly GCA_041389885.1. Taxonomy (GTDB): domain Bacteria; phylum Myxococcota_A; class Polyangia; order Polyangiales; genus JAWKRB01. The sequence continues at coordinate 387 of JAWKRB010000075.1, forward strand.
TCTGATCGCCGCCCCGCGGGGCGACCGGATCACTGGATGCAGAACATCCCCGGGCGCACGCAGAGGCCCCGGAGGGGGTTGCAGCACACCAGGCCGTCGGCGCAGGTCGTTGCGCCGCAGGGGGTTCCGACGGGCTCGCAGCGCACGCCCTGGGCGTCGGCGACGCAGGTGGTGCCCGACGCGCAGCGCACGGTCGCGCAGCGGGTGATGCAGCGCGGGCCCTCGTCGGTCTCGCTGCAGAAGGTCCCGGCGGCGCAGCGCACGCTCGCGCAGGTGGGGCGGCCGCAGCGGTAGGCGCAGGCGTTCGACTCGCAGGTCCAGGCGCCCAGGCAGCGCGGCGCGACGAGGCGCTGCTCGGCGCAGTCGTCGGCGTCGGCGCAGTACGAGGTCTGCCGCGCGAGGCGCGCGAAGACCCGGCCGCTCTTCGAGAGCGTGAGGGTGTCTCCCTGGAGGGTGTAGTAGAAGCGCCCGAGGTAGTCGGGGCGGGCGCCGGTCACCGCGGGCACCGCGGTGAGGGTCACGGTGATCGCGCCCGCGGTGAAGTACCCCTCCACCCGCGAGGTCGAGGGGCACGGCGCGCGAACGCAGCGGACGCCGTTGTCCACGTCCATGAAGAAGTGGTTGCCGCGGCCCTCGCGGGTCTCGGTGAACACCAGCCCCGAGAAGGGACCGCTCTGCCCGGTCCACGCGCCGACGAGGCGCCGGCCCGAGGCCGAGAGCTCCTCCACCGAGAGGTCTTCGCCGCCCTCGACGTCGGCCTGCGTGGTGCCGAGACATCCCGAGAGCGAGGCGATCGCGAGGCCCGCCCACAGCGCCATGTGCTTCATGAGGGCCGCACCTATCACTACACGCACCTACATGGAAGGGCCCCTCCTCCCGCGCTGCCGCGCACCCCTCCTCCCGACTCGGGAGGAGGGGCTCTGCCCGAAGGACGCGGCGATCCGTTCGCCG
>JAWKRB010000076.1:0-1199 GCA_041389885.1 Polyangiales bacterium
CTGCTGCGCCCCCGCGTCGACCCAGCCTGACCCTCACACCACCGGCTCCAGCAGGACCACCGACCAGCCCACCGCCACCGAGCGGCCGGGGTTCGCGTAGGCGTGCCGCTGGTCGCCGCGGAACACCACCAGGTCGCCCGCCTCGAGCGCGTGGGTCTCGCCCGAGGCGGTGAGCACCAGGGAGCCGCGCTCGCACGCGAGAAACTCGCGGGTGCCCGGCGTGTGCGGCACGCCCACCATGCGACCGCCGGGGGGGAGCTCGATGCGGTCGATCTCCGCGCCGGGGATGGGCTCGGGCAGGAGCTTGCGCACCGTCGCGTCGCCCCGGCGCCGCGTGGGGAGGCTCTCGCGGGGGTAGTGCCTCGTGCCGGTGCGCGGCGACGCGATGAGCTCCTCGAGGCTCACCTGCAGCGCCACCGAGACCCGGTGGAGCACCGCGAGGGTCGGGTTCGACGCCCCCGACTCCAGGTTCGCCCAGGTCTGCCGGGGCACCCCCGCCCGCGACGCGAGCTGCGACTGCGTGAGCCCCCGCGCGAGGCGCAACCCCCGCACGTTCGTCGCCAGCCTCGCGGCGATGTCGCCCTCGTTCGTGCTCATGACAGGGCAGCCTGCCAGCGTATTGGAGCGCGCGCCATTCTCGTGGCGGTGCGGCCGTAGAGCTGCGTCACGCGGAGCCCAGACACCCTCCGCGCGAAAGGCCCACTGCCATGAAGCTTCAGAACCTCAACGCGCTGGTCACCGGCGCCTCTCGCGGGCTCGGGCTCGCCCTCGCCGCCGAGCTCGCCCGCGCGGGCGCCCGCGTCGCCCTCGTCGCCCGCGGCGCCGTCGAGCTCGATCGCGCCGCGGCCGCGCTCCGTCAGACCGGCGCCGTCGCCTACGCCGTCCCCGGCGACGTGGGCGCGAAGGACGACGCGCCGCGCATCGCGGGCGCCGCCGCCGCGCTGCTCGGACCGATCGACCTGCTGGTGCACAACGCCAGCGACCTCGGGCCGGTGCCCCTGCGCCCCCTGCTCGACACCGACTGCGAGGACCTCGAGCGCGCCCTCGCGGTGAACGTCGTCGGTCCGCAGCGCCTGACCCGGGTCGTCGCGGGATCGATGTCGTTGCGAGGCAACGGGTTCATGCTCTTCATCAGCTCCGACGCGGCGGTGGAGGCGTACCCCGAGTGGGGCGCCTACGGCGCGTCGAAGGCCGCGGCC
>JAWKRB010000077.1:0-1195 GCA_041389885.1 Polyangiales bacterium
CGCGCCCTCAGGGAGCGGGTCGAGGCGTCGCACCTCGACCTCACCCCGCGACCCGTAGGACGCCTCGCTCGCCGAGGTGTCGGGGTGCGTCACGACGATGTACACCGCGCGCCCCGCTAGAAGCTCTACCCAGACCGTCGAGGTGGATCCGGCGAAGATCGCGCCGCGGGCGCAGCCGAGGGGCGCATATCCGAGTTTGCATCCAGCGAAGACCTCGATGACGGCGCTTCCCGAGACGCGCACCCAGCCGTCCTCGTCGGGCGTGTATCGAAAGACGGCGGCGCGGTCACGGCGCAAGGCGCACGCTGTGTGCGCGAAGGGCGGCGGGGCGGAGGGCGCATCGCGGGTATCATAGCGCGCGACGACGATGCTCCCGTAGCGCGTCCCCTCGCGGGGGAGCTCCACGGCGGGTGGATCCGCGCAGGGCGCGTCGAGGGACAAGCGTGGGGTATCCCCAGGGAGCGCGTCGGACCCAGCGTCGAAGACCCCCGTCGTCCCGTTGATTCCGGAGGTGCACGCCAGCGCGAAGAGAACGAACAGCAGCGCCACCCGCATTGCCCGAGGCTCGCCCCGCGGCGCGCAGACGGTCAATCCGGCCATGCGTCAAAGTTCACCCCCCAGCCATCCGTTCATGGAGCGACTGACGGGTGAGCGCGCTGAGGCGACACGCGCATAAACGCTTGTACTGCAAGCGTTTGGCGTAGTTCCGGGAGAGGGATTCGAACCCCCATAGCGGGAACCAAAATCCCGCGTCCTGCCCTTAGACGATCCCGGAAGGGGTCGCGCACGCTACTCGCTCTCCGACCGCGCGGCAATGGTGTAGCGTCGCCCTCCCATGCGAAGGAACACCCCCGAGCTGCTCGCCGCCAAGCGCGACGGGCACGCGCTGCTCCCCGACGAGATTCGTAGCCTTATCGACGGCTTCGTACGCGGCGACGTCGCCGACTACCAGATGTCGGCCTTCGCCATGGCCGTGTTCTTTCGCGGGATGTCCCGCGAAGAGACCGTCGCGCTCACCCTCGCGATGCGCGACTCGGGCACCGTCGTCGACCTCGCGCACATCGCGCAGCGCCAGGTCGACACGCACTCCACCGGCGGCGTCGGCGACAAGGTCTCGATCTGCCTCGCGCCCCTCGTCGCGGCCTGCGGCGTCGCGGTCCCCATGGTCTCAGGCCGCGGGCTCGGACACACCGGC
>JAWKRB010000078.1:0-1185 GCA_041389885.1 Polyangiales bacterium
CGGCGAACTCCTCGAGGGCGCGCGCGCCCTTGCCGCTGATGGCCTGGTAGGTCGACACCACGACGTGCTCGAGGCCCGCCGCGCGGTGCAGGGGCTCGAGGGCCACGAGCATCTGGATGGTGGAGCAATTCGGGTTCGCGATGATGCCCCGGGGCGGCGCGGCGATGCGCCGGGCGTTGACCTCGGGGATCACCAGAGGGACGTCGTCGTCCATGCGAAACGCGCTGCTGTTGTCGATGACGAGGCAGCCCCGAGAGGCGGCGACGGGGGCCCACTCGCGGGAGGTGGAGGCGCCCGCGGAGAAGAGCGCGACCTGCATCCCGTCGAAGGCCTCGGGCGACGCCGCCTGGAGCGTGATCTCTCGCCCGGCGAAGCGCACCACGCGGCCCGCGGAGGCGGGGGACGCGACGAGGCGGAGGTCTCCGAGGGGAAAGCTCCGCTCGGCGAGGATCGACAGCATCGCGTGACCGACGGCGCCGGTCGCGCCTACGACGACCACGTTGATCGCTTGCGTCATGGTGGCGCGTTCTACCGGACAAAGAGGCGCGAAACAATGCGCCAGAGGGGGGGTGACGCCGCCCGGAGGCGGCGCCGGGGGAGAGGGTTCAGCGACGCGGGCCGCGGGGGCCGCGGTCACGGTCGCCGCCGCGGCCGCCGCGGTCGTCCGAGCGACGGGGGGGCCCCTCGGCGTGGGCGCGCTCCATGCGCTCCTTGGCGCGCTCGCCCTCCTCGCCCTCGGGGAGCGGCCTGAGCGCGCGGCGAGAGAGCCGCACCTTGCCCGAGCCCTCCTCGATCGCGAGGACCTTGACCTCGATCTCCTGGCCCTCCTTGAGCTCGTCGGCGACGTTCTCGACCCGCTTGTGGTCGAGCTCGCTCACGTGCAGCAGGCCCTCGGTGCCGGGGAAGATCTCGATGAAGGCGCCGTAGTCGGTGAGGCGCTTGACGGTGCCCTTGTACGTGGCGCCGATCTCGGCCTCGGCCGTGAGCCCCTTGATGATGTCGATGGCGCGCTGCACCGCCGCGCCGTCGGCGCTGGCGATGCTCACGGTGCCGTCGTCGGCGATGTCGATGGCGACGCCGGTCTGGTCGACGATGCCCTTGATGGTCTTGCCGCCGGGGCCGATGACCACGCGGATCTGCGACGGGGCCACCTTGAAGGTGGTGATCCGCGGCGCGTACTTGGAG
>JAWKRB010000079.1:0-1107 GCA_041389885.1 Polyangiales bacterium
TGGACTACATCGGGCGGGAGGCGGCGAATCTAGTCCACCGCCATTGTGCTGTGCTTCAGGGCTGTTGGCGGTTCGGTGGACTAGCTATGCGCGGGGCTCACGGATCTAGCCCGCGGGTCAGCGGGAGAGCCGCGAGAGCACGCCCACGCTCGGCGCGGGGCGGTGCCAGAGCAGCGCGAGGCAGAGCGCGAGGCGGCGCAGGCGGGTCACAGCGCCGCCACCGCCGAGATGCCCACGCGCGAGAGCAGGTGCGCCTCGGTGCGCGGGCCGTACACGCCGTCGGGGGTGAGCCCGGCATCGCGCTGGTAGCGGGTGACCGCGTCCTCGCCCCAGAAGCCCAGGCGGTCGAGGGCGCAGAGGGCGAGCAGGGCGCGCCGCCCGTCGCGGTCTGAGCGCGTCGGGAGCGCCCACTGCGCCGCGAGGGGGTGCCGCACGGCGCTCGACACGGTGTCGGCGAGGGCGACGTGGTGCAGCTGGTAGTACGGCCTCCAGTCGACGTCGCGCGGATCGTCCGCGGCGTCCTCGGTGTCGTCAGGGCGGATCCACCCCGAGCGCACGGCCGCGGCCCACGACGCGAGCGCCTTCGCCTCGCGACGGGGGAGCGCGCCACGGTGCGCCGCGAGGTCACCGCCGGGCGCTGCGTAGACCTGCGGCAGCGAGGTCGTGATGGGCGAGCCCGCGCCGAGCCACGCGCGCCAGGGGTAGGTGCTGTGCAGCGACGGGTGGTCGTAGGCCGTGTGCCACTGCGCGAGGGCAGGGAAGGTCTGCGCGACCGCGGCGAGGCCTTCGCGCACGAGCTGCTCGATGCGCACGCGCTGGGTCGTCGAGGGCGGGGTCTTCCATCCCGCCTCCGCGTTCCAGACGATCGCCACGGCGCCGATGCTGGCGGCGCGCCCCGCGAGCTCGCGCATCCTCGCGACGCCCCACGACACCGAGCGGGTGCCCTTCGCGACGTCGCGCGCGATGCCGTCGACGCCCACGCCCACGACCAGGCGCACGCCGGGGAGCGCGCGCTGCACGAGCGGGGCGATGCCCCGCGGCTCCCAGGTGTGGAGCTGCACCGCGGTGGGGCGGGCGGCGATGAGCAGATCGTCGGAGATCTCCCAC
>JAWKRB010000080.1:0-1337 GCA_041389885.1 Polyangiales bacterium
CGGCGAGGCGGCGCTGGGCGACCAAGGCTTCGGCGGCGACAACGCGCGCACGTCGATCTTCGACTACGGGCGTTGCCCGGAGCTCGCGAAGTGGTTCAACGAGGGCGCGTGTGATGGGGGCGGCCTGGCGCCCGCGCAGCGCGCGCTGCGGGCCTGGTACCAACGCCTCCTAGCGCTGACGCGTGACCCGGTCTTCCAACACGGCGACACGTGGCCGTTGAACGCCCGCAACCTCGACAACATCGCGTTCGGGCGCCTCGGCGGCGAGGGTGCGAGCGGGCACTGGTTGTATGCGTTCGCGCGCACGTTCGAGGGCCGCGTGTATGTCGTCGCCGCCAACTTCCACCCCGCCGAGACGCTGCGCGGGGCGCGTGTGCTGCTGGGCGATGAGGTCCAAGCGCGCTTGCAGGGCGCGGGGGCGTCCTTGGCTTGGCGCGCCACGGAGCGCCTCGCCGACACGCGCGGCGCCACGGAGCACATCTCACACGCGGACTTGCTGGAGCGGGGGCTCCCGCTGCCGGCCCTCGCGCCGCTCTCGGCGGTGTTCATCGAGCTCGAGCGAGGATAGGCGCAGCACCCCATGACGTCTGCGCGGCCCCCACGCCAAGAGGAGTTGCACGCCGCAGGGCCGAGCGCGAATGCGGCGTCCGTGCGCATCGACGTCGCGGCGCTCCAGGCCATCCTGACCGCGGCCTCAGCGGCTGCGCCGCGTGAGGCATGCGGGTTGTTGCTCGGCGGGCGCGAGGGCGAGGCCGCGGTCGTCGTAGCGGCCCCTGAGACGGGGAACGTCGCTGCCAACCCGGCCCGAGCGTTCGAGATGGACCCAGGCGAGGTCGTCGCGCTGCACGGCGTCGCGGCGGCGCGCGGCCTCGCAGTCATCGGCGCGTGGCACTCCCATCCCGCGGGCCAAGCCTCGCCGTCTGCAGAGGACCTCGCGGCGGCTTGGCCGGGGCACGCGCTCCTGATCGTCGCGGGGGGCCGCGCGCGTGCGTTCGTCCCGACACCTGAGGGCGCGCGCGTGCTGCCCATGACTGAGGCGGACGTCGCAGGTTGGGCTCCGCCGCCTCCGTCCCGTACGCTCTCGGCCATGGGGCAGGCACCTTCGGACCCGAGCGACATCGCAGCGCTCGCGCGCGGCGTCGTCGGCGGCGAGCGCGCGTCGTTGGCGCGCGCGATCACCTTGGTCGAGAGCGTCCGCCCCGCCGACGCCGCGCGCGCGCGCGACCTCCTGGCCGCCGTCGCAGCGCTGCGCGTTGCCGCCGGGAACGGCGCGCCAGCGCCGGCGCATCGCGTCGGGATCAGCGGCGTACCTGGGGTCGGGAAGAGCACGCTGATCG
>JAWKRB010000081.1:0-6239 GCA_041389885.1 Polyangiales bacterium
GGCGATCTTCAGCCCCTCGTCGAGCGCGCCGGCCTTGTAGCCCACCCGGTTCGTGCGGTGGATGTACACCGCGTCGATGCCCTGCCGCAGCAGCGCGAGGACCTTGGTCTTCGCGAGCTGACGAGACTCGTCGGTGCTGTCGTCGAGCACCTGGATCTCGAAGCGATCGCGGGGGTAGTCCATGCGCGCCACGCAGTCGATCACGCGCTCGAGCACGTCGGGCTCGTTGAAGAACGGCAGCTGGATCGTGACCCGCGGGAGCTCCGCCTCGGGGATGTCACGCGGCGCCGCGGGCGGGAGCTTCGCGCGGTGCTTCCAGAGCATCCAGACCAGGTGGCTGCGGTGCAGGCCATAGGCCACCAGGAGCAGCAGCACGGTCAGGTAGGGCGCGGCGATGAGAAAGGTCGTCATGCGGTTCTACAGCTCCTTGCGGCGGGCGCCTCGCGGCGCGCCGCCTCCGAGGGAGGGCGCGCGCGACAGGCTCCTGTCAGGCGCGGCGCCTCGGACCGGGGAGTGATAACCAACCCGCGCGCGGCAGTTGTCGCGAGCTTGTATTTTCTTGTCCGCGCTTGTCGCGCCTGCTGAAAGCTTGACGAAACCCGATGCAACTCCGCCTCGCCGCGCTGCTCCTCGCGCTCACGGCCTGCTCCCGATCCGCGCCCCCGCTGCTCCGAACCCGCGTCGACCGCGAGGAGCGGGTGACCGCCGGCGACGAGGCCGCCCGGCGCTTCTTCGCGCGCATCTACGGCGCGCAGCGCGCCTTCGCCGAGATGGAGCTCGCGCGCGCCCGCGCCTCGGCGCGCCTCGCGCGGGTGATGGAGCTCCGCGCCGACGCCACCAGCGACCTCATCGCCCGCGCCCTCGTCGCGAGCCTCGCCCCCGACGGGGGCGTGCCCTCGACGGGCTTTCGCGCCAGGCTCTCGGCGGAGCGCCACGCCGACGCGCTGCAGGCGTGGTCCGAGGCGCTGCCCGACGACGAGAGGCGGCGCGCGGCCTTCGAGGCCCTCATGGCGCGCACGCGGGTGCGGCTGAACGCGGGGCGGTGCGAGCACCCGCCGCCGGCGATCCTCGAGGCCGCGGCGGTGTCGCGCCTCGTGCTCGCGCAGTCCCTCGCGGCGGAGGCCCTGGCGGCGGAGGCCGAGGCGCTCACCGCGCAGGCCGAGCGCGGGGCGACCGGCGGCGCACCTGCGCTCCGCGACGAATACGCCGCCGCGCAGCGCTGGCTCCGCAGCGTGCCGGTGCGGGCGGAGCTCCACCGCCAGGCCGCGGATCAGACCGCGCTCTGGCTGCGCGGCGTGCTCAACGAGGGCCCCGAGGGGACGCAGGAGGTGCAGGAAACTAGCTGCGCACTGCCCTGAGCGTGCTCCGATGCGCTCATGCGAAGCCAAGCTGTCGAGCGGCGGGTTCACACCGTCTTCGTGACCCGCAACACCGAGTACCACGTGCGCGGATCGCTCTGCGTCGCCGTGCGGCAGCGCGACGACGGGCGCTGGGAGTCTGAGCACCCCGCGGTGGGCCGGAGCCTCGCGGGGGCGCTGCGGTGGCTGCGCGACGGGCTCATGCCGCACAGCGAGCGCCCCTCGCCCGGCGACGCGATCTACTTCCGCAACGGCGACCGCGACCTCATCACGTCGAGGCTCGTTCGCATCGACCGGCCCTCGAGGGCGATCGTCGAGAGCTATCCCAGCCTCTCGTGACCCTCGCGTCGCGGTATGAATCCCCGCGATGCCCGGAGGACTCATTCGCACGCCGCGCCGCCCCGAGGGGTGGACCCCGCCTGGCCCCGCGCCCCTCGGAGACGGCGGCGACCCCGCGCTGCTCCCCGAGCCCGACGAGGACCTCTGCCTGCTCTCGGGCGACTGGCGAATCTTTCAGAAGCTCCGCGGCAACCGCTGGTCGCTCGACGACCTCGTGACCGCCTGGGTCGCCACCCGCGGCTCGACCCCGACGCGCCCCGCGCGGCCCTCGACATGGGCTGCGGCACGGCTCGGTGCTGCCTGGCGGTCGCGTGGCGACTGCCTGCCGCGACCTGCCTCGGGTCGAGGCCCAGGAGGTGTCGATCTTGCTGGCGCGCAGGTCGATCTGTTACAACGGCGCGCCTCGTCTCGGGTCACCGTGCGCGGGGGCGACCTGCGCGACACGGAGCGCTTCGCAGACCGTGCCCCTTCGACCTCGTCACGGGCACGCCGCCGTATTTCCGTTAGCACCGGCCCCGAGTCGACGCGGGTGCAGACGGGGCCCCGCCGCTTCGAGCACCGGGCGGGGTCGAGGCTCACGCGAGCTGGCGGCGGCGGCCCTTCGCGGGAGGACGGGCGCTGGCCATGGTGGTGGGCGGCTGGAGATCGACCGCGCCCTCGCGGGCGTGAGGCGCGCCGCGGGCCTCGCCCCGGGTTTCCGGCGCGTGCTCCCCAAGGCCGACGGCTCGCCTCGCGTCGCGGTGATCGTCGACGCGCCGGGGGCGCTCTCGAGACCCTCGACCTCGTGGTGCGCGACGCGCGCGACCAGTGGACCGACGACTCTCTTCGCGCGGTGCGGCGAGACATGGGGCTGCTGCCCGATCCGCGCGCCGCGGGCCTTGGATTCGCCGGGGCGTCGGTCTGAAGAGTGCGTCTCATGCGCCACCTGATGCTCCTCGCCTCGCCGTCGGCCTGCACGAGCGAACCCGCGGTCTTCCGATCGTCCGCGGGGTGACGCTCCCATCGGCGGTGACGGCGGAGGCGTCGACGTGGTCATCGCGCCCTCGACGCGCCGGCGACGCCGGGAGACGCCGTCGACGCCTCCACGGGAGACGCGGAGCCCGCGGGCGACGCCGCCCGCCCACCCGCAGCTGCCGGACGACGTTCGCTCAACCCTACCGCACCGCGCGCCGTCGCGGTGGCCGGCGAGTGGAACCAGTTCTCCCCCACCGCCCACCCGGATGGCCGACACCAACGGCGCGGGGAGTTACCGGCTCGAGCTCGAAGCTCCCGCCCGGGCGACTACGGCTACAAGTTTCCGTCGTCGACGGCACGCAGTGGGACCTCGACCCCAACCGCATCGCGCGCAAGTACGCGGCTCCGTCGAACAGCCGCGTGGTCGTGCCCGACTGCAACAACCTCCCGAGCTCCGCGTGCGCGCAGCGGGCCACGCCCGAGGGATCGATCGAGCTCGACCTCGAGTACGTCGACGGCGCCGACCGCAGCGGGATGGACCCCTCGATGCTCCGCGTCGCCTCACCCGGGGCATCGCCTTCCCCCGACCGTCACGTCCGACCCGCGACGCGCCCGGTTCGCTCACGGGGCCTGCGCGAGACCGCCACGCTCGGGTCAACGCGCGGTCGCGCGCGGGGCGCAGCGCCGAGGAGCTGATCGTGCTGATGTGGGTCGAGCCCACGCCGTACCAGTGGGGCGACGGGGCGTTGCATTGGCCTCACCGACCGCTTTCGCAACGGCAACGCGCTCAACGACGGGCGCGCACCGGTGGCACTGCGGCGATCGCGGATCATCTGGCGGAGACTTCGCCGGCGTCACCGCCGCGAGATCAACGAGGGGTACTTCGATCGAATGGGCGTGCGCGCCCTGTGGCTCTCCCCGTGAACAGCGCCACGCACGCGCCCGGGCGCGGCGCCGAGGTCGGCAGTACACCGGCTACCGGCCGTACTGGGTGAACCGCCCGCGCGAGACCGACTCGCACTGGGGCACCCTCGACGAGGCCGCGCGCTCAATGCTGCGCACCAGCACGGCATCCGCGTGCTCTATGACTGCGAACAACCAGCTCCACCGCGAGCACCCGTAGAGCCCATGGAGCACGCCCGCGAGGGCTGGTTCAACGGCGACGGAGCTGCGTGCGGCGCCCCGGCTGCGGGTGGGACGAGCGGCGCCTCGACTGCTGGTTCACGTCGTACCTCCCCGACGTCAACTGACCCACATGCCCATGGCCGACCAGATGGTGTCCGACGCGTGGTGGTGGCTGGTCGAGACCGACGCCGACGGCTTTCTCGCGTCGACGCCGCGAAGCACAGCGGACTTTCGCGACCACCAACCTCCGCGACCGGCTCAACCGCTGGGAGAACGGCAACGCGGCGATGTACATCAGGTGGGCGAGACCTTCACCGGCGCCGAGGGCCGCGACCTCATCCGGCAATACGTCGGCCGCGGCGCGCTGCACGCGCAGTTCGACTTCCCGGTGTACTGGGCGATCCTCGAGGCCTTCGCGCGCAGCGGCGGCGGGATGATGGACCTCGAGAACACCGTGCGCGCCAACGAGTCGGTGTACGGCGCGTTCCCCATGTCGCCCTTTCTGGGCAACCACGACGTCACGCGCTTTCTCTCCGAGGCGGCCGGGCAGATCGTCGGCAACCCCCAGGACCTCGGGTACAACAACCCCCCGCCGCCCCCCGACGACGACACGCCCTACGCGAAGCTCCGCCTCGCGTGGACCTTCACCCTCACCCAGCGCGGCGTGCCGCTGATCTACTACGGCGACGAGATCGGCCTGCCCGGCGCCGCCGACCCCGACAACCGCCGCCCCATGCGCTTCGGCGCCGACGTGAACGCGCGGGAGCAGTCGGTGCTCGACCACGTGCGCGCCCTCGGCTCGCTCCGCGCGCGGCACCTCGGGCTGCAGCGGGGCGCCCGCACCTTCCTCCACGCCGACGGCGACGGGTACGCCTTCGCCCGCGGCTCGGGCGCCGACCTCGCGCTCATCGCGATCAACCGCGGGACCACCGACCGCACCGTCAGCGTCGCGGTGCCGGGGAGCCTCGACGCCCCCGACGGCACCGTGCTCCGCGACGCGCTGTCGACCGCGACGGTCACCGTGCGCGGCGGGCGCGTCGACGTGCCCTTCACCGCGCGGGGATCGTCGGTCTTCGTGCGCTGAGCCTCAGTACGTGCGCACGAGCACGACGGTGATGTTGTCGATGCCGCCGTTGCCGTTCGCGGCGTGCACCAGCTCCCGGCAGGCGTCGTTGAGGTCGGGGTACTCCCGCACGATCGAGGCGATCTCCTCGTCGCGGACCATCCCCGTGAGCCCGTCGCAGCAGATCACCAGCACGTCGCCCGCGTGCATCTCGTGGCGGTGCATCTCGACCGAGACGTCGGCCTTCATCCCCAGCGCGCGGGTGATCACGTTCTTGTAGGGGAACTTCTTGAGCTGCTCTTCGGTGAGGTCGGGCCGCGTGCGGCGGTACTCCTCAAGGAGCGAGTGGTCGATGGTGATCGGCTCGATGCTCCCCGCCGCGCGCACGATGTAGGCCCGCGAGTCGCCGACGTGCGCCACCCACGCGGCGTTGTGCGCGAAGAGCGCGCCCACCAGGGTCGTGCCCATGCCCCGCCGCTCGGAGTTCTCCCGCGCCGACTCGAAGATCCTCAGGTTCGCGTACTGGATCGCGATGTTGAGCGTGTCGGCCTGAAACTGCTCGTCGCGACTCTGCTTGAAGGGCCAGTGCGCCACGGGGTCGCGGCACGCGGCGGCGTAGAACTGCGTGACCAGCTCCACGGCCATCGCGCTCGCCACCTCGCCCGCGCTGTGCCCGCCCATCCCGTCCGCGACGAGAAAGAGGCCGTCGTCCTCTGCGCAGAGGAAGGCGTCCTCGTTGTGGCTGCGCTTGCGACCCACGTCGGTCAGCGCCGCGTACTCGACCCGGAGTCGCTCGATCATCGCGGGGATTCTCTGTCGCTCCCGTGCGGCGGGTCAACGACGACCTTCGCTCCCGGGCTCGGGAAGCAGCACGCGCACCGCCCCGGTGGCTTCGAGGCGGTAGCTCGCGACCCGCAGCGCGCCTCGAGGGTCGCGGTACGAGAAGCTCAAGACCCGCGAGCCCGAGGCGTCTCGGCGGCTCAGAGAGGCAGGTCGCGCCCACCGCGGCCCCCCGTCGGTCTCGACCACCTCGCGCGCGGTGAACACCTGCGCGTCGGGGAGCGCGAAGAGCCCCACGACCCGCGCGAGGTCCTCGGTGAAGGGCTCGTACGACATCGCCGACCAGCCCTGGAGCACGCGCGCGGCGCCCGCGAGCCCCGTCTGCGCGCCCCGCGCGTCGACGGCCCACGACTCCCAGGCGCGCCCGCGCCGCGCGCGAAGGACGACGACATCCATCGGCGCGAGCAGCGCCACCCGGAGGACCTCGTCGAGCGCCTCGCCGCCCGGCACGCGGGCGCGCAGCTCGCGGTCGGTGTAGCTCGGCGCGCCTCCATCGCGAGGGGCCGCGCGGGCGATGGGGGTGAGGCCGTCGACGCGGGCGTCCCGTCGACACGCCGACG
>JAWKRB010000082.1:0-1502 GCA_041389885.1 Polyangiales bacterium
TCGAGCTCGCTGGTGATGGCGATGTTGGCGGCCTGGATCTCTCCGCTGACGATGGTCGCCGCGCGGGTGAAGGTCGACTGCACGCCGTCGCCGTCGAGGTCTCCGTTGGCCGTCGCGGCGAAGCTCGTCGCGCTCGCGGGCGAGGAGTACTGGTACCAGTGCGGCTGGTCGAGGCTGAAGCCGATGGCCGCCCACGCGGAGTTGTCGGTCCAGGGGTGCGGGTTGGCCTGGTACTTGTGGTCCGTCGGGGCCGTGGCGGGGAGCGGGGGGGCGTTGCAGAACGCGCTGCCCGCGCCCGTGGCGCTGCGCTCGTGCTGGTTCTCGTAATAGACGACCTGCAGGCGGTAGATCGCGCTCAGCATCGTCGAGGCCTCAGAGGCGCGCGAGCGCTTGATGTACCGGGTGAACGCGGGGAGCGCGACCGCGGCCAGGATGCCCATGACGAGCACCACGATCATCAGCTCGACGAGGGTGAAGCCTCGCGCGGTCGTGCGACGCCAATGGGGGAGCATGGAGAGCGGCCGTCCTTTCGAGGGGCCTGACCTTGCCCGAAAGCAGGAAACCCCTTGCGCTTCGCAGCCAGCACGAAGCGGGCCACGGCGAAAACTGATGGCGCGTGCAAGGGCGTGCGCGTCGGAGGTGTGAATTTCTTTCGTTCCTGGTGACGCGGCTTGTCACCCGTTGGGTCCAATCGTGGCAGCCGTCGGCGTCGAGGGCGCGTCGGGCGCCCGCGGGGATTGACCCGGGGGCGGGGCTGCACTCATGGTCGCGCCCGCCCGCGCCCGCGCCCGACCGTGACGGTCGACCCTTCAAGACGGGCCCCGCGGTGGAGGAGTGAGTGCCCCGATGACGAGCCCTGCGCTGACGATGCTCTCCCAGGAGGAGCGGATGTTCCGCGACTCCGTGCTCGATTTCGCCCGCGCCCGCGTGGCCCCGCTGGTCTCGAAGATGGACGAGGCCGGCGCGATGGAGAAGTCCCTCATCCCGTCGCTCTTCGAGATGGGGCTGATGGGCGTCGAGGTGCCCGAGGAGCACGGCGGCGCGGGGGCGAGCTTCTTCAGCGCGATCCTCGCGGTCGAGGGCCTCGCCGTGGTCGACCCGAGCGTCTCGGTGCTCGTCGACGTGCAGAACACCCTGGTGGCGAACGCGCTCCTGCGCTGGTGCTCCGACGCGCAGAAGGCGAAGTACCTCCCGAAGCTCACGGGCGAGTGGGTGGGCAGCTACGCGCTCAGCGAGCCCGCGTCGGGCTCCGACGCCTTCGCGCTGCAGTGCCGCGCCGAGAAGCGCGGAGACAAGTGGGTGCTCAACGGGCGCAAGCTCTGGATCACCAACGCCAACGAGTCGACGCTGTTCATCGTGTTCGCCAACGTCGACCCGTCGAAGGGCTACAAGGGCATCACGGCCTTCCTCGTGGAGCGGGGCTTCGAGGGCTTCTCGGTCGGCAAGAAGGAAGACAAGCTGGGCATCCGCGCGTCGTCGACCTGCGAGCTGGTGCTCGAAGA
>JAWKRB010000083.1:0-1009 GCA_041389885.1 Polyangiales bacterium
TCTCGCGCCTCGACGACGGCTTCGACGTCGTCTCGGGCTGGCGCCGCGACCGAAAGGACAAGGCCGTCACCCGCCGCGCGCCGAGCATGGTCGCCAACTGGCTCATCGGCCGCGTGTCGGGCGTCCGCATCCACGACTACGGCTGCACCCTGAAGGCGTACCGGCGCTGGGTGCTCGAGCCCGACGGGCTCTACGGCGAGATGCACCGCTTCATCCCGATCTACGCGAGCTGGGCCGGCGCGCGCGTCACCGAGATGGAGGTCACGCACCACCCCCGCCGCGCGGGCGTGAGCAAGTACGGCCTCGGCCGCGTGTACAAGGTCCTCCTCGACCTGCTCACGGTGACCTTCCTCGGGGGCTACTCCACCAAGCCGATCTATTTCTTCGGGCGCCCCGCGATGGCCCTCTGCATCGGCGGCCTCGCCTCGGCGGCCATCTGGCTCGCGCAGTTCATCAAGGAGCACATCCTCGGCCGCCCCGGCGAGTGGGTGCAGCCCGTGACGCTGCTGCTCCTCGCGGTGTTCCTCTTCTCGCTCGGCGTGCAGTTCCTGTTGATGGGCCTGCTGGGCGAGATCCTCATCCGCACCTACCACGAGAGCCAGGGCAAGAAGACCTACCTCGTGGGCGAGACCATCCACATCGACGCGCCCGCCGCGTCGCGCTGAGGGAGAGACCGTCACCGTGTGCGGCGTCGCAGGCGTGGTGCTCCCCGGCGGTGCGGTGCCCGACCCCGCGGTGGTGCGCGCGATGACCGACCGGCTCACGCACCGCGGCCCCGACGGCAGCGGCGTGACCGCGTGGCCCGGCTGCGCCTTCGGCCACCGACGTCTCTCCATCGTCGACCTGAGCGAGGCCGCCGCGCAGCCCATGGTGGCGCAGGGCGCGTCGGCGATGCTCACCTTCAACGGCGAGGTCTACGACTTCGCCGCGCTGCGCGACGAGCTCGAGTCGAAGGGAGAGGTCTTCCGCTCGCACGGCGACACCGAGGTGCTGCTCCACGCGCTGCGCC
>JAWKRB010000084.1:0-2117 GCA_041389885.1 Polyangiales bacterium
CCACATCCAGCTCTCGCGCAACCGCGTCCCGCGCTGGTTCACCGAGGGCCTCGCCGAGTACGAGACGATGATCGCGCGGCCCGAGTGGCACCGCGAGGAGGACCACCGCCTCTACCGCGCGCTCGTCGCCGGCCGCCTCCCGCCGGTCGCGCAGCTCAACCACGCCTTCACGCACGCGCGCACCGAGGACGCGATCACCGTCGCCTACTACGGCAGCTCGATGCTCGTGAAGTACATCGTCGAGACCTGGGGGTTCGAGCGCATCCCGCGGATGCTCCGCGCCTGGGGCGAGGACCGCTCGAGCGAGGAGGTCGTGCAGCGCGTCCTCGGAGTGACCATCGAGGACCTCGACCGGGCCTTCCGCGAGCACACGCGCCAGCGCCTCGCGGGGTACGCGGACGACTTCGCCGTCGACTTCCCCGCCTACCAGGACCTCGACGCCTTCCGCGCCCGGGCCGAGCAGTCGCCGATCGACGCCGACGCCCAGGCCGCGCTCGCCGCCGCGCTGCTCGCCCACGGCGCGGACGCCACCGAGGCGATGACCGCCGTGCGCGCGGCGCTTCGTCAGGACGCGGCGCAGCCCGTCGCGCGGTTCGTCGCCGCGCGCCTCGCCGTCGGTCGCCGCGACCTCCGCACCGCGCGGGCCGACCTGCGTCTCTTCTTCGCGAGCGGCCACGACGGCTACGAGCCGCGCCTCCTCGAGGCGCGCGTCGCGCTCGCGAGCGAGGACCTCCCGGCGGCCCGCGCCGCGCTCGAGGCGGCCAGCCGCATCGACAGGGATCGCCCCGAGGCCTGGCAGGGCCTGCTCGAGGTCTCGCAGCAGACCCACGACGAGGCGCTCCAGCGCGCCGCGCTCGAGCGGCTCGTCGACATCGACCAGCACGACGCCGCGTCCAACTTCGAGCTCCTCCGCCGCGCCGCCGAGGCCGGTGACTGGGCGCGCGCCCGCGAGCTCGGCCTCCGCGCCGTCTACGTCGACCCGCTCCGCGCCGAGGCTCGCCGCCTCTACGCCGAGGCGCTCCTCCACGACCCCGCCGATGCCCGCGAAGCGCTCGCGCAGGCCGACCTCGCCATGGCGGCCGAGCCCGAGCACCCCGCCCAGGTCCACCTCACCCGCGCGCGGGCGTTGATCGCCCTCCGCCGCCGCCGCGACGCCCAGCAGGCCGTCGACGCCGCCATCGCCGCCGACCCCTCCGTCGCCGAGACCGCCCGCGCCCTCCTCCGCTGAGGCGCTTTCCCTCTCCCGCGCTCGCGGGGAGGGCCGGGGTCGGGGCCGATGGGGTGAGGAAGATGCCCACGCAGGAGGCGCGTTCTACGATCTCGCCGATGGCTTCGCGCCGCCCGCGCCTGACGATCCCGACGCGCATCTTCCTGAGCATCGTGCTCGTGTTGGTGTTCTTCGGCGGCGTGAGCGGGGCGAGCCTCCTCCAGCACCGGCGCACTGCGGCGCGGCTGCGGCTCCTGCAGGAGGGTTACCTCCCCATCGCGACCACCCTCGCGCGCGCCGTCGCGCAGCAGCAGGTGTTCGAGGCCGCCCTCGAGCGGCTCGTCGAGGGCCGCGGCGTCGCCAACGCGCGCTGGCAGATCGATGGCCAGCGTCGCATCCGCCGCGCCGAGCTCGATCGCGTGCGGGGCTACCTCCGCCGCGCCCGCAACCTGCACCCGCCCGACGAGGACGCCGTCGCGCTCGGCGAGATCGAGGCCACCCTCGTCGAGGTGCGCGCCGGCTACACCGAGAGCGAGGCGCGCTTCGACAGCCTCTACGACGCGCTCGAGCGCGAGGACGCGGGCCAGGCGCACCAGGTGGGGCTCGAGCTCAGCCAGGGCGAGCTGCGCGCCGGCCGCCGGCTGAACGGCCTCTCCACGCAGATCCAACAGCTCATGGACGCGATGGGCCGCGAGGCGTCCGACCAGGAGCGGCAGTTCGTCTGGGTCGTCAGCGCGATGGCCCTCGTCGCGCTCCTCGTCGGCCTCATCGTCCTCTGGTGGACGAACCGCCTCCTCACCCCGCTGCCCGCGCTCATGCGTCGCGTCGCCGCCGTCGAGCGCGGCGAGCTCGACGACAAGATCGCCCCCGCGCGCGACGACGAGATCGGCCAGCTCACCACCGAGTTCGA
>JAWKRB010000085.1:0-1482 GCA_041389885.1 Polyangiales bacterium
AACGCTGTGCGATTTCTCTCCGGCGAGGGGCGAGCCCCTCGCTCGCCCGTGAGATCCCTCGGTCGCGGCGCGCCCTCGGGACTCAGCTCAGGAGCGTCGCGACGGCCCAGCCGACGGCCACCCCGAGCGCGAGCCACGGCCACGGGGTCGCCGCCGGGCGCCTCCCGGGGACCTCGATCGTGCGGACCACCCCTGCCTCGGCGTCGACGAGGAGCACGCCCGCGCCGTCGAACGCGTGGGCGTACTCGAGGAGCTGCCGCCGGGTCGGCCGAGCGAGGGGGTCGGGCGCGCGCTCGCCGGTCTTCACCTCGGCGACGAACCTTCGGCCGCGCCGCTCGACCAGCAGGTCGGCGACGACCTCGGCCTCGCGCGCGGTTCCGTCGACTACGTACTGGACCCGCGCGCGGACTTGGCGATCGACGATCCGGAAGCCCTCGGCCGCGAGGAGCGACTCGGCCTCGAGCTCGCCCCGACGGGCCCGCCGCACCCTGCGGATCAGCGCCCACCGGCGGGCGGTCGCGCGGAACACCAGGCGCGCGGTCTGGATCAGCGCGATCGCGCCGAGCGCCAGCATCCCGATCCCGCGCGCGTCGAGCTCCACGACGGCATCGGAGCCCCTCGGGGCCGACGCGGCAAGAAACCCGACCGCGGTCGGGACGATGACCTCGCATGTCCGACGTCCAGGAGCTCCTGCCGTCCGCCTATCCGCCCGCCCTCGCCGAGCTCGAGGACCCACCGCCGCGGCTCTGGCTGCGGGGCGCGCTCGTCCCCGGCCCCTCCGTCGCGATCGTCGGCACGCGCCGCGCGGATCTCGGCGCGCAGGCCTTCGCGAGGTCGCTCGCCCGCGATCTCGCCGGCGCCGGCTTCACGATCGTCTCGGGGGGCGCGGACGGAATCGACGTCGCGGCCCACGAGGGCGCGCTGGCGGCCGGCGGCCGGACGGTGGTGGTGCTCCCGACGCCGATCGCGCGTCCGTATCCCGCGCACCGCCGACCGTTCTTCGACGATCTGCTCGCCGCGGGCGGCGCCTGGATCAGCGAGCGCCCGCCGGGCGAGGCCTCCCGCACCTGGCACTTCCTCTCGCGCAACCGGATCATCGCGGCCCTCGGCGACGCGACCATCGTGGTGCAGGCCCCCGTGCGCTCCGGCGCGCTCAGCACCGCGCGGGCGGCACGCGCGCTCGCGCGGCCGCTCTTCGCGGTGCCCGCCAGCCCCTGGGATCCGCGCGCCGCCGGCAACATGGGGCTCCTCTCGGACGGCGCGACCCCGTGCCTCGGCGCCGAGGACGTCACCCGAGTCCTCGGCGGGGTGATCGCGGAGGCGCCCGCGCCGCGCCCGGCGGTGCTGCTCGATCCCGAGCAGCGCGCGGTCCTCGAGGCGCTCGGCCCCGTGCCCATGCCGGTCCACGAGATCGTCCGTCGCACCGGGCTCGGTGTGGTGCGCGTGCGGGTGGCGCTCGTGCAGCTCGCGGCGCGGGATCTG
>JAWKRB010000086.1:0-1022 GCA_041389885.1 Polyangiales bacterium
GGCTCGCCACTCGCCGAGCACCGATCAAGCGGGGCGGCGGTGCGCGAGCACGCCGGCGGCGAGACCGACCGCGAGAGGGAGCGCGGCGCGCAGCAGGAGGTCGGTCCCGTCGAGGGCGACGTGGGTCCCCTCGAGGGCGCCGCGTGCGCGAGCGAGGAGCTCGATCGCGCCGAGAACGCCCGTGCCCCACAGGAGCCCGGCGCCGAGCGTGCGATCGACGCGGAGCACCTCGGGCACGCTCACCCACGCGCGGCCGAGCCAGCGGAGCAGCCCGCTCGCGGCGCCGATGGCGGCGGCCCCCGCGAGGAGCCACGCCGCGCTGGTCTCCACCGCCGACCGCGCGCCGCCGTCGAGGCCCTGGAGGCCGACCACGAAGAGCGCCGTCACGCCGGCCGCGGCGCCGGCGGCGAGAACCGCGAGGCCGACGGCCAGGGGGCGAGCGCGCCGCGCGCTCTTCGCCAGCGACTGGGCGCGATCGACCGATCCGCGCGGAAGCACGAGCGTCGACACCTCCGGCCGCTCGGCGCCCGGCTCCCAGGTCGCGCCGCGCTCCCCGCCAGGGTCGAACGCCGCCAGCTCGCGCTCGAGCTCGAGGGCCGTGGCGATGCGCCGCTCGGGATCCCGAGCCATCGCGCTCTGGATGAGCGCCTCCAGCCCCGGGGGGATCTCACGGTCGAGCGCGCGCGGTCGTGGCGGGGCCTCGTGCAGCAGGCTCGACAGGAGCTGGGCCGGCTCGTCGCCGGTGTAGGGCGCGCGTCCGGTGAGCATCCGGTAGAGCACGGCCCCCACTGCGTAGACGTCGGCGCGCTCGTCGACCTTCGCGCTCCCGCGGGCCTGCTCCGGGGCCATGTAGGCGGGGGTCCCGACCACCGCGCCGGTGCGGGTCATCTCCTCCTCGCCGCGGAGCTTCGCCACGCCGAAGTCGAGGATCTTGAGCACCGTGCGCCCATCCGCGGTGCACTCGAGGAAGAGGTTCGAGGGCTTGAGATCGCGATGGATCACGCCCTCGGCGTGCGCCGCCG
>JAWKRB010000087.1:0-1173 GCA_041389885.1 Polyangiales bacterium
GAGCAGGGGCAGGTCGGTGGCGTCGAGGCCGAGCAGGTAGACCCCGCCGTCGACCGCGGGGCCGAGCACCACCTCGCCGCGGGCCGAGAGGGCGGCCTCGACGTCGTACGACGAGAGCGCGGGCGCGTCGGAGCCGACGACCACGAGGCGGTCGAAGCCGAGGCGGCGGGTGCGCTCGAGCGCGTCGAGGAGGCGGGGGCCGAAGCCACGGCCGCGCTGCACGAGCACGGTGGCATCGGCGCCGAGCTGGGCGGTCAGCTCGGGGTCGGGGCGCGCGTCGAGCGCGAGTACGAGCCCGGCCCGGTCGCGGAAGCGGGCGAGCGTGCGCAGGGTCGCGCAGAGCAGGCGACGGTCGAGGCGGCGGTGGCTGGCGGGGTCGAGGCCGAGCGGCTTGGGGTCACCGCCGACGCGGGCGAAGAGCACCAGCGCGGCGCGAGGGGTCGGCGAGCCCGAGGGTCGGTCGAGCGTCATGGGCGCTCGTCGGTGGGGGGCATGGCGGCCCGCGCGCGGGCGGGGCAGATCGTCAATCGACCACTCCGAGCCTCTCGAGGGGCCCATGGACAGTGTGGGCGCCTCTCGATCCTGTTACGCGCCCGCGCTCCGATCGTCAATGCCCGTCTCGCCGCCCCGCCCGCGCTCGCTGCCCTCGTAGCTGCACGGGGGCTGAGGGCAGGCGTCGAGCGGCTCGACTTGCAGCGTCGAGTGGGCCACGCCCAGGCGTTCGCGCAGCGTCGTGTCGGCGGCTCGTAGGACCGCGAACGGGTCGGCGTCGGGCGCGGTCTCGATGTGCGCGGTGACGAGGGCGCGGGCGTCACCGGGCCCCCAGACGTGCACGTCGTGAACCGCCTCGACGCCGTCGAGCGCGAGCAGCGCCTCGTGGACGCGGTCGGCGTCGAGCGCGTGGGGCGCGAAGTCGAGCAGCACCCGCGCCGACGAGCGCACCACGCCCCACGCCCCCCAGAGCACCAGCGCGGCGACGACGAGGCTGACGACCGGGTCGGCCCACTGCCATCCGAAGCCGAGGATCAACCCCGCCGCGACCATCGCGCCGACCGAGCCGAGCGCGTCGGCCATCATGTGGGCGAGCGCGCCGCGCACGTTGAGGTCGTCGGACGCGCTGCGCCAGAGGAACCAGGCGCTGCCGAGGTTGATCGCGAGGCCGACGGCGCCGAC